>CAWJSN010000001.1:0-406954 GCA_963845575.1 uncultured Solirubrobacterales bacterium
CAAGCTGCAAATCTGGCTGGTGATCCTGATCGGAGTTTCCTCGGCCATCATCGGCGACAACCTCGGATACTTCCTGGGCCGTCGCTTCGGCCGTGACGTGCTGGAGGCTCCAGGTCCGTTTCAGGGGCGGCGGCGACGCATGATCGCTGCCGGGGACCGGTTCTTTGACAAGCACGGCCCGAAGGCGGTCTTCCTCGCGCGTTGGATTGCGCTGGTCCGCTTCGCCGCCGCCTGGCTGGCCGGCATCAACGAGATGCGCTTCGCGGAATTCTTCGTCTGGAACGCCCTGGGCGGGATCACCTGGGGGGTGACCGTCGGGCTGGTCGGCTACTACGCCGGGAATGCCGCCGCCACGGCGATCACCACCTTTGGCGTCTACGCCGCGGTCGGGCTTGCCGTCCTGGTGGTCCTCGGCTTTGTGGTCGTCAAGCTGCGCGAACGCCGCCGGGCCGAGTAGTCGCGAACGCCCCCGGGCCGGGCGGTGTACCGACGCCGCCGGGCCCAGCAGCTACGGCTACGGCTGCTGCGGATCCAGCTCGAGCGCGCAGGAGTTGATGCAGTAGCGCTGTCCGGTGGGCTCGGGCCCATCCGGGAACAGGTGGCCGAGATGGCCGCCGCAGCGCTTGCACCGCACCTCGGTGCGGATCATGCCCAGACTGCGGTCCTCGAGCAGCTCGACGTTGGCCGCCGCCGCCGGCTCGTAGAAACTGGGCCAGCCGGTGCCCGACTCGAACTTCGTGTCCGAGCTGAACAGCTCAGCGCCGCAACCGGCGCAGCGGTAGGTCCCGTCGTCCTTGACGTCGACGTAGCGACCGGTGAACGGACGCTCGGTGCCCTGGTCCCGCAGTACCTGGTACTGCTCGGGGGTGAGGCGCTCGCGCCACTCGGCGTCGGTCAGATTCACATCGCGATCAGTTTGCATAGCCCTCACGTTAGCGGGGGGGTTTCTCGGGCTCAGGGCGCGGTCTCGCGCCTGGCGGAGGCACGCGCTCAGGGCCTGCCTCGGGCCCGGCGGAGGCCTCACTGGGTCGGTGTGATCACCATCACCGGGATGACCCGGTCGGTCTTCCGTTCGTACTCGGCGAACTGCGGAGCGCTCTGCTTTTGGGCCTGGAACAGGCGCTCGCGCTCCTCGCCGGTGGCCTCGGTGGCGACGGCGGGCAGCGTCTCGGTACCGATCTCGATCGTCACCTCCGGCTGCGACTTGAGATTGTGATACCAGCCGGGGTTGGTCGGCGCGCCGGCCTTGGAGGCGTAGATGACGTAACGATCGCCGTCGGAAAGATAGACGAGCGGGGTAACGTAGCTGCGCCCCGACTTGGCGCCGGTGTGGTGCAGCAGCAGCAGGGGCGAACCCTCGAGCACCCCGCCCACACGGCCGTCGTTGGCCCGGAACTCGTCGATGATCTGGGCGTTGAAGTCTTGCGCTGAGGTGGACATTCCGCCAGTCTATGCGCGCGCCGCCGTGGGCCGACCAGCGTCGCTGTGTGCGCCCGGGGGGTATTGAGATAACCGTCGATTTTCGACGCTTTGTTCAATACCCCCCGTCCGGACGCGGCGCCGCCCGCCGCAGCCCGCTAGCCAACCGCGTCCCCCGCGGGCAGCAGGTAGCTCGACTTCGCCCGCTCGTCGGGCTCGAGCAGCTCAAGCACCAGGGTGGACCAGGCGAAGTTGATCGCGCCCATCCCCGCGCCGGTGAACGGGTTGTAGTACTCGCGCAGGCCAAAGCGCTCAACCGTGGCGCCCAGCTGCTTGGCCAGCCGGGCGGCAGGCTCGCGGTAGCCGAGACGGGTCAGGCCGATCCAGACCAGCCAGGCCGCGTTGATCCAGGTCGGTCCGCGCCAGTAGAGGCGTTGCCCGATATGTCCGGAGTCGCGCAGGGTGAAGCTGGGCTCGGCCAAGGAGACGGACGGCGGCGGGACCGGCGCGAGGAACTCGCTGGGGTTGAGCAGGTGCTCCTCGACCAGCCGCCGGCCGATGGCCTCCGGTAGGTCCGGGAGGGCGAGCGGTGCCAAGGCGGCGATCGTCACCGGTATGCGGCCACGCGGGGCGGGCCGGGCGGCGGGGAGGAACAGGCCGGCCCGCTCATCCCAGCGTGCGCTCGATCAGCGCCGGCGTCAGCGAGGGCTGTCCCATGGCAAGACGGGACAGGTTGTAGAGCACGTTGGTCACCACCTCCAGGCACACTGGGCCGCCGCCGGCGGCGATACGACGCAGGTCGTAGCCGAGCCGACGGTTGCGCCGGACCAGAAACAGGAATCCGAGGCGCCCGTGGCCCCGGCGGCGCCAAATGGGATCGAACTGGCTCGATGCATCGAGTCCCGACTCATCCGGCTGCACGATCCACAGCAGCCCGTCGCCGTCGAGGTCGCGGTGCTCGGACAGCCAATCGTGGTGACGCTGAATCGCCGGCACCTCCGTCGGGTCGCCGACGGCGATCTGCCACGCCCAGGCCAGCGCGGGCGGCTGAATGCTGGCCGTCATGGTCGCGTCAGCGTTAACCACGTTGTAGGTAAACCGGCGACTACCGGTGAGCGGCTCGTTCCAGAAGATCGTGTGCCCGATAAAGCCGTCCTCGTGCTCGGCAGCCAACAGGGATTCGAGCTCACGCCGCGACCGTCCGGGGTCGAACCGACGCCAGCTGATGGCGCTGAAGCAGGAGTCCCAATACCACTGCCACGGGTAATGACCAGGGCTGGGGCAGGTGTAGGCGAAGGGCAGCCCGTCGATGCTCCGGCGTCCCTGGCGCCAATTGGCGGCCAGCACCTTCCGGCAGCGCTCTCGAATCAGATCCAGCTGTGACTCTGCAAACATCGGGCGGCCATCCTGCCACCAGCCGGGATGTCACGTCACGGCCGGAGGTAATGGTTTGAGCAAGAACGCACGCCCGGATGACCCTGTTCTGCTCGGTTGGGTGCAGGGCCGTGAGCGCCTGTGCGCACTTCTAGGCGCGGTCACGATCGCCTTTTCGAGCATCCTGGTCCGCCTTAGCCATGCGTCGCCCTCAACGGCGGCAATCTTCCGCTGTCTGTATGCCCTGCCGGTGCTCGTGCTGCTGGCTGCGCTCGAGGATCGCCGCCTCGGGCCGCGGACCTGGCACGAGCGCCGAGACGGGCTGATCGCCGGGGTGTTCTTCGCTGCCGATCTGCTCCTCTGGCATCACTCCATCGCCGACGTCGGCGCCGGGTTGTCCACTGTGCTGGCCAACATCCAGGTGGTGCTATTGCCGCTGGTGGCCTGGACGCTGCTGTCCGAGCCGCCGGGGCGCACCATTCTCATGGCCCTCCCGCTGTCGCTGGTCGGGGTGCTGCTGATCTCGGGCGCGCTCGAGCATGGCGCTTACGGTCACCACCCCACCCGGGGAACGTTGTTCGGCCTCGGCGCAGGAATCGCCTACGTGGGCTTCATCCTCCTCCTGCGGCGGGGCGGCTCGGATCTGCGCCGCCCCGCCGGCCCGCTCTGTGACGCCACCGCCGTCTCCGCTGTCGTCTGCGTGCTGGCTGGCGCACTCATCGGCGACGCACGCCTCGTGCCCAGCTGGCCGAGCGCCGGGTGGCTGATCACCCTGGCCCTCACCTCGCAGGTCCTGGGTTGGCTGTTGATCGGCACGTCGCTCCCGCGGCTACCCGCCGCATTGACCTCGGTGTTGCTGACCGTGCAGCCGCTGGGCTCGGTCGCACTGGCCGCGCTGATCTTCGGCGAATCCCCGAGCGCGCTGCAACTCGTCGGGGTGGCGCTGGTCCTGACCGCCCTGCTTACCGCGGGGCGCTCCTCGCCGCCTGGCGCAGGCCCTGACGGCACGGCCGCGGCAGGAGCCTCGGGCGCATCTACCGCCGCGGTCTCCGGGATGGTCTCCCGGTGATCCTGGTCGCCGTCGCCGTGATCCTGGCCGCCACGGCCGGGCTCGTCTGCGAGCGTCGCTTCGCGGGGGCGCCCCAGGCGGCGGCGCTGATCCTGCGGATCATGCTTTACGTGCTGGTCCCGTTCGTCGCCTACGTCAACATCGCCCATCTGCACATGACGGTCGGCACCGGGGTGGGGATCGCCTTGGCCTGGGGCACTATGGCGGTGGTCTGCGGCCTGGCCTACACGATCGGCCGCAGAGCCCTCACGCTGCGCAACGCCGAGCTCGGCGCCGTCATCTGCAGCGTGGCGGTGGTCAACACCGGCTATCTGGGGCTGCCAATGGCCGTGGCTCTGCTCGGCACGCACGCTCTCGGGGCCGCCGTGGCCTACGACCAGCTTGTGAACGGACCCGCCCTGTTCATCGTGGGCTTTGGTGTGGGGGCCACCCTCGGCACACACGCCGAGGCGGGGGGGACGGCCCGGGCCCGCACCTTCTTCACGCGTAACCCTCCGCTCCTCGCCGCCGGGGCCGGTCTGCTGGCCGGCCCGGCGCTGGCCCCGGCGCCGCTGCCCGCAATCTCACATCTCGTGGTCGACGGGCTGCTGGTGCTCGGTTTCTTCACCGTGGGCATCTACCTGGCCTCCGAGCGGCGGGAGGACTCGGCGCCGCTTCTCGAGCGACCGGACCGGCGCGTTGCGCTGGCCGTGGTCCTGCGCATGATCGTGGCCCCCGCCGTTCTGGGGCTGCTGTCCCTGGCGGTGATCCGTGTCCCCACGGCGTATCTGCTCCAGGCCGCGATGCCCTCGGGAATCAATTCCCTCATCGTGGGCCATGCCTACGGGCTCGATCAGCGTCTGATCGCCACGATCATCGTGTGGAGCACGATCATCGGGCTCATCGGCGGCCTGCTGGCCGGCACCCTGTGAGCTTCTTCACCCGAGGCGTCCGCCCGGGGGATCCGGACGGACGCTGGACGCTCGGGCGGTTGTCTAGGTGGTGGTCGGACTGACCGACCCGGTGGCGACCGGAGTCCCGCGCGAGGCGATCTTCGCGCCGGCCAGCTTGTTGATCACCGACGCCGAGGCCGAGGTCAGGCGCACGGTGCCGGTGCCCGTGCCGTGGCTGACGTGAACGCCGGTCACACGGGCGATCAGCGCGTCGAAGTATTCGACGTGAAACTTGCCCTTGTGGTTGTGAGCACGCTTCGCCACACGGGCGCGAAGGGACACGCCGGATGCGTTCGACACGACCCGCAGATGACGTAGCTGGACAGTCTGCGTGCCGTTGGAGATGGCAAACCCGCCGCTGAGCGTCAGGTGGCCGTGCAGCTTGGCGTTCACCCGTCCGCCGGAGATCGGGAAGCTCAGCGTCGAGCCGCTGGCCGCGGCCGGTGCGAGGGAAGTGATGGTCATGTGGTGGTTGTTCAGCGCAGTCGACGCCGCGGGGGTGAGCGTGAGGGTGGCCGTGCCCCCGGTTACCCGCTTGGCCGTAGTGGCGGCCAGCGAGGCGCCGGCCAGCGCGAAGGCCGCCATGACGGTCAGGGCGACGAGCATTCGAATTCGGGACATCGATCCTCCATGAGGTTGGTTCAGAGCCGCGCCGTTTCAACACCGCGCAGGAGTACGAGTTGCGCTGGGGACCGGTTAGCTGATCGGCTCAAGTCCGGCCAGCGTGACCGGGACGGGAGGGCTCGGGGCCGGGAGGCTGATCAGGGCCGCGCTGAAGCGCGGAATGTCGATCACGTAGCCGCGCCGGGTCCGGCGCACGATCTCGCTCCGGCGCACGCCGGTCCAGGTGCCCCGCGGGCTCAGTCGTTGACCGGCCAGGGTGACGCCAAAGCGCGAACTGGGGTGGGCCGCGCGCAGGCGCTCCACGGTGGCCGGGGCGTGGCCGGGCAGCCGCAGCAGCAGCCGTACGGGGTGGTGCCCCTTGTCAATGGCGAGAATGTGCAAGCCCCCGCTGCGAGTGCGGATCACCCAGGAGTGCAGATTGAGCGAAGGGGCCGCTCGCAAATGGGCGCGCACCAGGGCGCTCCCGTCAGCCAGGGCGCGGGAGAACATGATCAATCCGTAGAGCAGGGGACGGGCGAACAACCCGCGCCGGGTGAAGGCGAACGGGGCGTTGATCGTGTTCGCCCGCACGTGCAGGTTCACTCCGTCAGCTCGGGCGCGGAGCAGCGCGAACAGCGTGTCGGGTGCCCACAGCGCGGTGGCGAACGTGTCGCTCACGCGGGGGCGCCCGCCGCAGGTGACCGAGTTCAATTCGGTCAGACGGAAGCGGAGGCCGGCGCGGTGGGTGGCGGCGATCATGGGGGCGAGATCAGCGGCGAGGACCGTGCTGGCCTTGGAACCGAGGATCCGGGCGATGGTGGGGAAGCTGGGCGACCGCCGCCGTCGTGAGCAAGCTGAGTACGGGTAGCGGTGCACGCTGATCGTGCTCAGGCCCGGAACACGAGTGGCGAGCAGGGCTCGCACCCACCGCCAGTGACTGCGCGGCTCCGCGAGCGCGGGCCCGATCAGCGGCAGTTGGGAGTCGACCGCGCGCAGCGTGCTCGCGTAGAGGCGGAAATCGCTCAGGTAACGGTTCAGCGTCATCGCCGCGGGCAGTGCCCGCCCAGCGATGAGATCGCCCGCGGTGACCCGCAGCCAGCTTGAGTGGCTGTAGATGTCGGGCTCGTTGCCGATCTCGAAGCCAATGATGCTTTTTTGCGGGAGCCGGGTCACAGCGGCCTGGGCCCAGGCCACCGCGGTGGCTGGTGAGTTGGTGATCAGATTGAGGTCGATGATCAGCCGGACGCCGAGCTTTTGGACGATGCCCGTAGTCAGCTGCGTCCAGTTGGGAGACAGCGTGAACGCCCACGACGGCAGCCGGCGCAGACGCGGATTCCAGAACGCGTGGTCGGCCGAATCGCCGCCGACGCGCAGGATCATCGGCCCGTCCCCGGGAACGTGAATCAGGCCCAGGACACGTTCGAAGGTGGAGAGATGGCGAGCGTAGACGGGAAGTGCCCAGTACTCAGTGGATAAGCCCAAGTAGGAGGGCGGGAGCCCGATTGGGGCGGCGCCGGGCGTCAAGGTCAGGGTGGCCCGCGGCACGCGCTGCTGGTCGGAGTCAGCCGGCCCGGCCAGCCCGGAGACGGCCAGGACCACGAAGGCCACCAGCGTGGCCAGCACGACGGCCCATAGCCGGCGGTGAATGGGGAGAGAAACTCCCCGTTGAGTGTGTCCGTGCCCCAGTTGCATTTCGCGGCCCCCGGGAAGCTCCCCGTCAGGCCTCAATCAAAACTAAAGGCCCGGCGGGATTTGTGTGAAGGCACAGGCAGCGGGGCGGCCGGCCCCGACCATACCTGCGGGACTACGGGGCGGGTGGCCCGGCGGCCGCGGGCGATGGCTCGGGGAGGCGGCCCTCCGGGCTGGGCGTCCCGGTGTTCGGGCCGCGCGCCGCGCCCGCCTCGAAGTCGCGGCTACGGATGAGCACCAGGGTCAGCAGCGCCGAGACCAGGGTCAGCGCCGCTCCAATCAGAAATATCTGGTTGAGCCCGGCGACAAAGCCCGAGCGCACGGCGTGAATGGCCGCCGGGCGCGCGGCGGCCGGAAGCCTGCTCAGTCCTGTCCCCGCCCCGTTGCCCTCCGAGACGCGCTGAGCGAGCTGGTGGGCCGTGTGGGCGTTGATGTGCGGAGCGTGCGCGAGGAGCGACTCGATCGTCGTGCGCACCTTGTGGGAGAAGAGCGAGCCCAGACCGGCGATTCCGGTGGCAATGCCGACCTGGCGAAAGGTGGAGTTGATGCCCGACGCCATACCGGCCCGCTCGGGACCGACCACGCCGATCGCCGTCGAGGCCAGGGGTGGGTTGATGAGACCGGTGCCGGCGCCGGCGACGATGAAGCCCGGGATCAGGTGTGTCCACTGCGAGTCGGGCGTCAGTCCGCGCATGAGCAGCAGACCGACGCCGACCAGGGCCAGGCCCGGGGCGATCAGAAAGCGGATCGGGACATGGGCGGTGAGCCGGCCGGCCAGGGTCGAGGTGAGCAGAATCCCGCCGGAAAGGAAGAGCATTCGCAAACCGGTCTGCAGAGCCGAGAAGCGCAGTACGTCCTGCAGGTACAGGGTGAGGTAGAGGAGAAGTGCGAACAGCCCGGCCGACAGGGAAAACGCCGCGATTGAGCCTCCTGTGAAGGTGGGCTTGCGGAACAGGCCGAGATCGAACATGGCGTTATCGCGCTGCACCCGCTCGGCGATCACGAACAGCACGATCAGGACGGCGGAGCCGATCAGGCAGGACTCGATGACCGTTGACCCCCACCCAGAGCTGTTGCCCTTGATCAGCGCATAGACCAGAGCGCCGAGGGCCCCGCTGAACGTCACCACACCGATCGGATCCGGTCTCCGTGCCCCACGCTGGCGCGACTCGTCGACCCGCAGCAGGCAGATCACCATGGCGATCACGCCGATGGGCACGTTGACCAGAAAGATCCAGCGCCAGGACAAGCCGGTGGTCAGTGCTCCTCCGACCACCGGGCCGATGGCCACGGCCAAGCCGGTGACCGCGCCCCAGACCCCGAACGCCGTGCCCCGTTCGCGACCCTGAAAAGCGGTTCCGAGCAAGGCCAGCGAGGTCGAGAACATCGCCGCTCCACCGATGCCCTGGGCGCCTCGGGCCAGGTTGAGCAAGAACGGGTCAGCGGCCAGCCCGCAGGCCAGGGAGCTGATGCTGAAGATGACCAGACCGGCCATGAACACCAGCCGTCGGCCGAACAGGTCGGCCAGCGAGCCGGTGGTCAGCAGCAGGGCAGCCAGCATCAGCGCGTAGGCGTCCACCACCCACTGGAGATCGCTGAAGCTTGATTTCAGCGAGACCTGGATGGCCGGCAGGGCAACGTTCACGATCGTGACGTCGAGCAGCAGCATGAACGTGCCCACGCACACCGCCACCAGGGTCCACCACTTGCGATCCATTCGAGCCGACTCCCTTGCCGTGTTCCCGTGCGGTTGATCAGTCCCGGTTTTCAGGCTACCGAGCACCTCTGCGACGGCCTGCGTCCTGCCCGACAGCCTGAAGTCGCTGGCCGATGGTCTGCGTGCGGTGCATTCGAACCTGTACGACTACATCGGGCTCCTGCATCGGATCACCCTGGCCGGAGATGCCCCGGCCGGTCTGGACGGACGGAGTAGCGCTGTCCGCAAGGGGGACGCATCGCGTTATTCGCCGGTGGTCGAGCCGGTGGCTGCCGGGGTCTGAGGACTGCGGCGACGGGGCCGCGTCGGCGTTCAGTCGCCGGCGCGGCTCACCCGCGTTCAGTCCGGGGGAGCGCCGACGGGAGGGTCAATGGGCAGACCCGCCTCGCGCCAGGCCTGAAAGCCGCCGTCGAGGTCGGTGGCGCGGTCGAAGCCCAGCTCCTGAAGCGTGGCCGCGGCCAGGCTCGACTGGTAGCCCGCGTCGCAGAACACGATCACCTGCCCCTCGGCGCCCGGGGCCTGTGGGTGACGGTGTGCACCTGTGGGGTCAAGCCGCCACTCCAGGACGTTGCGGGGGATGACCAGAGCGCCGGGGATGGTGCCATCGGTGGCGATCTGGGTCTCGGACCGGATGTCGATCAGACTGGCGCCCGCGTTCTGCGCCTCGACTGCCGCCGCGGGATCGAGGCGGTGCAGGCGCGCTCGGGCGGCAGCCAGGAGCTCATCAACAGTCTTGGCGGGCATGCTCGGATCCTAGGTGGGGATTGAGCTGGGCGTGCCAATAACACACAGAACGACCCCAGACGCCACCTCGACCGACCCAGGCCCGCGGACGTTCAGTCCGAAGGGGCGATGAGCCGGGTCTCGTAGGCGTAGATGACGGCCTGGACACGGTCCCGCAGTCCGAGCTTTCCCAGCAGGTGGGAGACGTGGGACTTGACCGTGGCCTCGGATACGACGAGGGCGGAGGCGATCTCGGCGTTGGACAGGCCGTTGGCGAGCATTCGAAGCACCTCGCGCTCGCGCTCGGTGAGGGAATCGAGCTCGTCACCCTGACGGGAGACGGCGGCCGGGAGCCGGCGCGCCACTTGGTCGAGCAGCTGACGCGTGACCGCCGCTGACAGGACCGCGTCTCCGGCGGCCACGGCCCGCACGGCGGCCACCACCTCAGCGGTCGGGGCGTCCTTGAGCAAGAATCCGCTGGCCCCGGCCCGCAGGGCCTCGAGGATGTACTGGTCGAGCCCGAAGGTGGTCAGGATGAGCACGCGCTGGCGGGGCAGGCGCCGCGTGGCCTCGATCCCATCGACGCCGGGCATGCGGATGTCCATGAGGACAACGTCGGGACTGTGCTCGGTGGCGGCGCGGACCGCCTCCTCGCCGTCCGCCGCCTCGGCGACGACCTGGATGTCGCCGGCCGCCTCGAGCACGGCCTTGAAGCCGGCTCTCATCATGGGCTGATCGTCGGCGATGACCACGCGCAGCGGGCTCATGACTTCGTCGGCGCGTAGGGGAGGCTGGCCGTGACCTTGAAGCCATCCACGAGCGACTCTGCGCTCAACCGGCCACCGAACAGCGCGGCGCGCTCGCGCATCCCGATGACCCCGTGGCCGTCAGTGGGCTGCGACAGCCGGGTGGTGCGGGACTCACCCTCGGTGTCGACGATTGTCAGCTCGATCCCCTCTGCCCGGTAGGCGACCGTCACCTGGGTGCGGGCGCCGGAGGCGTGCTTGACGACGTTGGTCAGCGCCTCCTGGACGATCCGGTACGCGGACAGGTCGACGCCCTGTGGGAGGGGGCAGGGCTGCCCCTCGATTGTGAGCTCGACCGCCTGTCCGGCGCGGTGCAGCTGCTCGATCAGACGCTCGAGCTGGGCCAATCCCGGTTGCGGTGAGAGCTCAGGGGTCTCGCCGTCGGCGCGCAGCAACCTCAGTGTCGTGTGCATCTCGGTCATGGCCTGGCGCCCGAGGTCGGCGATGGCCTGGCTGTGCTGAGTGACCCGCTGGTCGGGGACGGTGGCCCCGAGCGCCTGCGCCTCGACGACCATGAGGCTCACGTTGTGAGCGACGATGTCGTGCAACTCCTGGGCGATTCGCACCCGCTCTTCGGCCACGGCCCGGTCGGCCAGCAGCTCGCGCTCACGATCCAGGCGCTCGGCGCGCTCCCGGAAGCCGTCGCGGACACGGCGCTGGGCGGCCACGTAGAGGCCGACGGCCACCGCCGCGGCGTACAGGGCGATGGCCCCGATCGCATAGCCGAGCAGGCCACCGTGGTCAGTCGCGCTTCCGGCGCCCCAGGTCGCCGCCGCCAGGATCGACACGGCAGCGGCGCCGGCCCCGGCGGCCGCAGAAACCCTCCACGGCGCTCGCCCGGCGATCGTGTACAGGGTCACCATGACCGGGAGAACCAGGATTCGGTTGCCCGGAGACGCTGCGGCGACGGCGGCGGCAATCGGCAGCGCGGCCATCGGATGTACGCGGCACAGGACGATCGCCGCGACAGCGGGGGCGATCAACAGCAGGACGATCGGCCGGTCCTCGCCGGCGGCGACCGAGATCAGCGAGGCCAGGACCAGCAGGCCCAGCGCAAGCGCGAACACCACATCCCGACGGGTGCTCAGGAGGGGCCGAATGCGAAAACGGCGAGCCAGGGACATGGTCAAACTATCCCTGGCCCGCCGTCGGCATGCTCGGTCGTGTCTCGCCGGAGATCGGCTAGACGTCACGCCGGACGAGCAGAGTCGCCGCGATGGCGATGACGAGCGCCACGTATCCGGCCAGGACGGCCGCGCCGGCCCCGGGCGACAGGGTGTTGGCGTGATGGCCGATGCGCATCATGGCCTCTCCCGCGTTGCTGGGCAGGTAGGGATCGATCGAGTTGGCCACGCTCGAGGGCAGGATCGAGATGAGCGGCGGGGTCACGAACATGATCCCGGCGAAGGTGGCGATACCGCCTCCGGTGTTGCGAACGATCGCCCCGATGCCCATCGCGAACAGTCCGACGAGCGTCAGGTAGCCCGCGGCCCCCAGGATCGCCCCGGGCACACCGGCGTGCGAGAAGGCGATCTGGACGTGCTGGCCGGAGAGAATCGCCTGACCAGCGAAGAAGGCAATGAACGCGGCCGGAACGGTGATGGCCAGGGCCACGGCTGCGTAGATGCCCGTCTTGCCCCACAACACCGGCAGGCGCTTGGGAACCGCGGCCATCGTCGAGCGGATCATCCCAGTGCTGTACTCGCCGGAGATGAGCATGACGCCGAGCACGCCGAGGGCAAGCACGCCGAAGCGGACTCCAAGCAGGCTCGTGGACAGCGGATCAAAGCTCGCCTTATCGGCGGCGCTCATCGTCGCCCACTTCGAGACGGTCACGGCGCTGGCGATGATGCCGAAGCCGATGGTCATGACGAGGGTGGCGAGCAGCGAGTACCGGGTGGAGCGAAGCGAGTAGAGCTTCGTCCACTCCGAGCGCAGCGCGCCGAGCTGTGTCACCCGGCCGCCGGTCTGCGCGGTGCGGGTACGGGGAAGGGGAGAGGGGCGGTCAAGGCTGGGGGCTGAAGCGCTCATGCGGCGATCCTTTCCGGCTGATCGGTGTCGATGTGGGTGTCAGGGGCGGGGGCAACCGCGCGGTACTCGGTGGCCTCATGGGTGAGCTCCATGAACGCCGCCTCGAGCGAGGTTTTCTCCGGGGTGAGCTCGTAGAGCACCAACCCGTGTTCAGCTGCGGCGTTGCCGATCTGCTCGGCAGTCAGGCCCTCGACCTCAAGCGAGCCCGGCTCTCCACTACTGACGCGAATGTTCGGGCCGAGGATCGCCTCGCGCAGCCGACTGGCGTCGGGGGCGCGGACCCGCACGACGTTCGTCGACCACTCGTCGACGAACTCCTGGAGGCCCACATCCCGGATCAGACGTCCTCGTCCGATGATGATGAGGTGGTCGGCGGTGAGCGACATCTCGCTCATGAGATGGGATGACAACAGGACGGTCCGTCCTTCGGCCGCGAGTCCTTTGAGCAGGTCGCGGATCCAGCGGATCCCCTCCGGATCGAGACCGTTGATCGGCTCGTCGAGAATCAGGACCTCCGGGTCGCCGAGCAGGGCGGCCGCGATGCCCAGGCGCTGCCCCATCCCGAGCGAGAACTGGCCGACCCGCTTGCGGGCGACATCGTCGAGACCCACGAGCGAGATGAGCTCGTCGACCCGGGAGCGCGGGATCCCGTGGGTCTGGGCGAGGGCGAGGAGATGGTGGTAGGCCGAGCGGCCGGTATGCACCGAGCGTGCCTCCAGGAGCACGCCGACCTCGTGCAGCGGGGCGGCGAAGTCCCGGTAGGCCTTCCCGTCGACGGTCACCTCGCCGCCGCTGGGGGCGTCCAGGCCCAGGATGAGGCGCATCGTCGTGGACTTGCCGGACCCATTCGGGCCCAGGAAGCCGGTGACCATGCCGGGCTTCACCGAGAAGGTGAGATTGTCAACGGCGGTCTTCTCGCCGTAGCGTTTGGTCAGGCTGTTGGCTTCGATCATTGTGGTGCTCCGTGTCGCGGTTTCGTACTGCTCCCAGCACGCTAAGGACACGGAGGCCGGTGCACATCGGCCTTGAGGCAGATCAGGCGCCCGTCGGCAGACGGTGATTTCGGTCGCCTCTCATCCCAACGGATGAGACCTGCGCCGCGCGCGGGCTGTCGGGCGGGTCATCGCAGTTCGCGGAGCCGTTCCAGGTGGCGGCGGCCGAGCTGGTTCGTAAGGCGAAGAAAGTTCATGATCCGCTGGAGCTCCTCAGCGGTAAAGCGCTGTGACAACGTGGACTGCCAGTCGGCCGCCACCGCCCCCCAGATACGCTCGGCCTGCTCATAGAACGCGGGGGTCACCGCGACTCTCACCCGCCGGCGGTCCGAGGGGTCGGATGCGCGGCGCGCGTACCCGGCTCGCTCCAGCCGATCGATCACCCCGGTCACCGCGCCGCTGGTGAGCCCGGACTGCACGGCCAGCTCCCCCGCGCTCAGCCCGCCGCTGTTCTCGATGACGTTGAGGCAATGGAGGTCGGTCTCGTTTACGCCCAGGCGCTCGGCGGCCAGCTTGTCGAACGCGTTGTCCTGGTTGCCGCTCACCCTGAACTCCCGGATCAGCTCATCGACTAGGTCGCTCTTTGGTTTTCTCGCTGTCATACCTATCCTTTAGCTGCTAAGATACTTACGCACTATAGTTCTTACCGCATAAAGGTTAGCCGTCCGCGCTGACCGAAAGGAGATCCAGATGGCGAGCGAGATGCGACTTGAGCTGATCCAGGTCCCGGTGTCGGACATCGACGCAGCTAAGGCGTTCTACGTCGAGAAGGTTGGGTTTACGCCAGACGCAGACCACCAGGTCACCGACGAGCTTCGCTTCGTTCAGCTCACCCCTCCCGGCTCTGCGTGCTCGATCGCGCTCACCTCGGGCGCCCACCAGATGAAACCGGGGTCGGTCGCGGGCCTCCAGCTGGTGGTGCAGGACGCCGAAGCCAGCCGCCGTGAGCTCGCTGAGCGAGGCGTGGAGGTAAGCGATGTCCAGGTATTCCCTTGGGGAATTTTCGTCTTCTTCGCAGACCCTGACGGCAATGGCTGGGCGCTCCAGGCGATGACTCATCGGGATGGGAGCGCATAAGCGCTAGCCCGGCCGGCACCGGCGTCCGTCGGGTGGAGAGCGTCAGCGCTCCGCCCGGTGAGAGCGTCAGTCCTCGCTCGCGATAACGTGCGCTCATGCGCGACACCGGGAGTGCAGACGTTGTTGTGGTCGGGGCCGGCCTGGCCGGGCTTGTCACCACGCTCGAGCTGCTCGAAGCCGGAGACCGCCGCATCCTGCTGGTGGATCGGTGTGCGCCGCACGAGGTCGGCGGCCTGGCCCGGGAGGCTTTCGGCGGGATGTTCATGGTCGACACGCGCGAGCAGAAGTTCTCGGGGATCCGCGACAGCGTTGAGCTGGCCACTGAGGACTGGCGGCGCGTGGCTGAGTTCGAGGAAGCCGACCACTGGCCGGAACGCTGGGCGGTGGAGTACGTCGCCCGCGCACGCGACGAGGTGGGCGGCTGGCTGAAGTCTCACGGGGTCCGGTTCTTCCCGGTCGTCAACTGGGCCGAGCGGGGCGTGTACGGCGACGGGAACTCGGTTCCCCGGTTTCACCTGACCTGGGGCTGCGGCCAGGCGCTGGTCGATGCGGTGTGGGGCGCCATCCAGCGCCACCCGGGGCGCTCCCGGCTCGAGGTGCGCTTTGGTGTGCGGGTCACCGAGGTGCTGCAGGAGGACGGTGCCGTTCGGGGCTGCCGGATGGTGTCTGAGGAGGGCGGAGGAGCGACTGAGAACGGCGGCGCAGCGACTGAGGTCTCGGCCGACCAGGTCGTGATCGCGGCCGGCGGGGTGGGCGGCAACCTGGACATCGTGCGGCGTGAGTGGCCCTCGGAGCTGGGCCGTCCGCCGGCCGAGATCCTGATGGGGTCGCACTACTACGCCGATGGCGCGATGCATGACGAGGTCAGCCGGATCGGCGGCAACGTGACGCACCTCTCGCGGATGTGGAACTACGCCGATGCCGTCCACCATCCGCAGCCGAGGCGCCCGCTTCATGGGTTGAAGCTGATACCTCCGCGTTCAGGGCTCGTTCTCGACCCAACGGGACGCCGCTACGGCCCGACTGCGCTGATCCCAACGTTCGATGCCTACTACGCGCTGGAGCGGATGTGCGAGGACGAACGCGGTTACTACTGGATGATCTGCAATTGGAAGATCGCCCGCCGCGAGCTCGACATCTCGGGCTCTCAGCACAACCCGAATCTCCGCGAGAAGCGGCTTGTGCGCTTCCTGCTTTCGATCCTGCTCGGCAAGCCGACCCTGGTCAAGCATTTCATCGACCACTGTCCGGACTTCGTGACCGCGGGTTCGCTGCGCGAACTGGGGGAGCGGATGAACGAGGTGACGGGCGATGCGGCGCTCGATGTAGCGCTGATGGAGAGCGAGGTGAACCGGTACGACGCGACGATCGAGCGGGGCAAGCCCCTATTCAACGACGATCAGCTACGCCGCATCGCCCAGCTCCGGAACTGGCGCGGGGACCGGCTTCGTACCTGCAAGTTCCAGCGAATCGTCGATGAGGGCGCGATGCCGCTGATCGCGATCCGGATGACGGTGATGGCCCGCAAGAGCCTGGGCGGGATCCAGACGGATCTCCAGTCCCGAGTGCTGCGCCCCGACGGTGAGCCAATCGACGGCCTGTACGCAGTCGGCGAGTCCGCGGGTTTCGGGGGGGGCGGCATGCACGGCAAGCGCTCGCTCGAGGGAACCTTCCTCGGTGGTTGCGTGTTCACCGGCCGGCTCGCTGCCCGCTCGATCATCGAGACCCGCGCGGCGCCGCGGGCTGCGACCACCAGCCTGCCGAAAAACTAAGCGCGCCCCGGAGGGGCCCGCGCTGGCTGCACTTCGGGTTCGGGACTCTCGCAACGAAAAACGTTGATACGACCGGGCGCGCATGCTACGGTCCTGTCCCCGAGTCCCAACAACAAAGATTGATATGACCTCTCCGCTTCCCACTCTTCCTGCCGGCCCCGGCTCCGAGGCGTGCTGCGCGCCGTCGGTCGGCGTTGACATGGCGCTCGATGCGGAGCGCATCGCCGCTGTGGCCAAGGCTCTCGGCGAGCCGCTCCGCGTGCAGATTCTCGACGTGCTTCGTCGCAGCGAGGAGCCCGTCTGTCAGTGCGAGCTGATCGCGCTGTTCGACATCAAACAGTCCCTGCTCTCCCACCACTTGCGCAAGCTCGTCGAGTCGGGCCTGGTGTCGGTCGAGCGTCGCCATAAGTGGGCCTACTACTCCCCCTCTCCGGCCGCCGCGAAGGAGTTGACCTCATGGCTGAGCTAACGACGCCCCCCGTTACCTCCTCCTGTTGCCCCCCGGAGATCCAGGCCACGTGCTGCGAGGACTCAGACAAGGCCTCCTGCTGTGGCGCGGAAGCAGCCTCCGGCGGCGGTTGCGGCTGCTCCGCAGCCCAGAAGGCCGACACACCCGAGCCGACCGACATTCGCGAGACCGTGCGTGAGCGCTACGCCGAGGCGGCCCGCGCGGTCGGCGCCGCCGAACCCGGATCCGGCGCCACCGGGACCGTGACCACGACTGATCGGGACGGCACGGAGGTGTTCGGCGCGACGCTCTATGACGCCGCACAGACCGAGGGCGCGACCGCGAGCGCTGTACAGGCGTCTCTGGGCTGTGGCGTCCCCACCGCGGTCGCGGACCTGAACGAAGGGGAGACCGTGCTCGACCTCGGGTCGGGCGCCGGCGCCGACGTCCTCATAAGTGCTCGTCGGGTCGGGCGCAGCGGCGCGGCCATCGGGTTGGACATGACCGATGAGATGCTCGACCTCGCACGGACCAACGCGGCCGCCGCCGGGGTGCACAACGTGCGCTTCATCAAGGGCTACATCGAGGACATCCCGCTGCCGGAGGCCAGTGTCGATGTCGTCATCTCCAACTGCGTCATCAATCTCGCCGCCGACAAGCGCCAGGTCTTGGCCGAGGCCGCGCGCGTGCTCCGACCGGGCGGACGTCTGGCGGTCTCGGACGTCATCGCCGACGAGGACATGGATGAGGTCACCAAAGCGGACATGGAGCAGTGGACCGGTTGCATCGCCGGCGCGTTGACCGAGGCGGAGTTCCGGGCCGCGCTCACGCGCGCTGGTCTGACTGACGTCGAGGTGCGTCCGACTCACCGTGTCCATGAGCACGCCAGTTCAGCCATCATCCGCGCTCGCAAGGCTGACGCTGCGTCGAGCGCCTGCTGACGCGATGACCGAAAATCAACCGACTCTCGGTCGGCGCGCGACCGCGGAGGCGATCGGCACCTTTGCCCTGGTCTTCGCGGGATGCGGGGCCGTTGTCACCAACGCCCAGCGCCATGACGCGTTGGGCGTTGTCGGTATCGGGCTGGTGTTCTTCCTGGTGCTGCTCGCCGCCATCGCGAGCCTCGGCCACATCTCGGGCGCTCACTTCAACCCCGGGGTCAGCCTCAGCTTCTTCCTTACCCGGCATCTTCCCGCCCGCGACCTCCTCGCCTACTGGGTCGCGCAACTCCTCGGTGCCGCCCTCGCGGCCCTGGTGCTCCTGGCTGTCTGGCCCGGTCACCCGGCCAACCTGGGCGCCACCGCGCCGAGCATCGCTGCCGGCCGGGCGCTCATACTCGAGGTGGTCCTCACCGCGCTGCTGATGCTGGTCATCATGAGCGTCGCTACCGACACGCGTGCGGTCGGCGCCCCGGCCGCGCTGGCCATCGCCGCAGCGGTCGGTCTCGCCGCGATCGCTTTCGGGCCGCTGACCGGAGCGTCGCTGAACACCGCCCGCTCGTTCGGGCCCGCGCTGGCCTCCGGACAGTGGCACGACTTCTGGGTCTACCTTGTCGGACCGCTTCTCGGGGCTCCGCTCGGCGCTCTGGCCTACCAGTACGTGCGCGGCGAGCCACCACAGCGCCCCATCCTCACACCTGACTCCCGCCAGGAGCCCGATGGCCACCGCGCTGTTCGTCTGCCTGCATAACGCGGGGCGCTCGCAGATGAGCGCGGCCCTGTTCGAGCGCGCAGCTGGGGGCCGGCATCACGCCCTGTCCGCCGGCACCACCCCCGCGCAACGAGTACACCCCGAGGTCATCGAGGTCATGCGCGAGCCAGGCTTCGAGATGGACCTCTCCGACCGCACTCCACGCCTACTTACCACGGAGCTGGCCGAGCAGGCCGACGTCGTGGTGACAATGGGCTGCGGGGACGAGTGCCCATTCATCCCCGGTAAGCGCTACATCGACTGGGATCTGCCGGACCCGCAGGGGCAGCCGCTCGACGAGGTCCGGGCCATCCGTGATGACATCGCGCGCCGGGTGCAAGCCATGGTGACGGAACTCGACGCTGCGACAGAAAGGGCGTAGGGATGCAGAGCGAGGCGATACTCGCCGGACTGACGCGACGCCGGGACCGGGCGGCAGATGCCCGGTCCCGGTCCTAGGCGTCTAACCGCAGCCGGTGTTGAAGCCGCAGCTGGAGCACGTGTAACAGCTGCCGGTGCGCTGCATCATGCCCCCGCACTGCTGGCAGGCCGGGCCGAGGTCCAGGCCGCGGCGCACCACGGGCAGAACGGGCGGATCGTCGGTCAGAGCCGAGGTGGCGGGACGGGCAGCGCCTGATGCCTCGGGGTTGGCCGCCGGAGCCGGACCGGCCGTGTCGCCGATGTGCGAGCTGGCCGCGTCCTCCGCCGCCTTGCGTGCCCGGACCTCTTTGGTGAGGATGCCGAGCTCCTCCTGGAGGTCGACGTCCAGGAAGCGCGAGGCGAGCCAGCGCATGATGTAGTCGGGCATCGACTTGGCGAACGGGATCTCCGGGTTACCGGTCATCCCCTCGGGCTCGAAGCGCATGTAGCTGAACTTGCGCACCAACGTCTCCAGAGGCACTCCGTACTGGAGCGAAATCGAGATCGCGGTGGCGAACGAGTTCATCATCCCGCGCAGCGTCGAACCCTCCTTGCCGATATCGGTGAGGAAGATCTCGCCGACGGTGCCGTCCTCATACATGCCGGCGGTGATGTAGCCCTCATGGCCACCGATCGAGAACTTGTGCGTGATCGACTGACGCTCGCGGGGCATCCGGCGGCGCTTGGGCGGTGCCTCGGCCAAAGCCACGGCCACTGCCTTCTCGATCTCCGCCTGCGTGTCGACCGCCACCGGCACACCCTGCTGCGCGTCGGTGCGCAGCGCCTGCGCGGTCTTGGAGCCGTCGCGGTAAATGGCCAGCGCCTTGATGCCGAGGTGCCAGGCCTGCAGATAGGCATCGGCGATGTCCTCGACGGTGGCCGTCTGGGGCATGTTCACCGTCTTCGAGATGGCTCCGCTGAGGAACGGCTGCACCGCGCCCATCATCTTGATGTGGCCCATGTGGGAGATCGCGCGCTCACCAACGGCCACATCGAACACCGGTAGGTCCTCGGACGCCAGCCCCGGCGCGCCGACGATCGTGCCGCGCTCGTTGATGTAGGCCACGATCTGCTCGACCTGCTCATCGGTGTAGCCCAGGGTCTGCAGGGCCAGCGGGACGGTGCGGTTGACGATCGTCATCTGTCCACCGCCGACCAGTTCCTTGAACTTGACCAGCGAGAAATCAGGCTCGACGCCCGTCGTATCGCAGTCCATGAGGAAGCTGATCGTGCCCGTGGGGGCCAGCACGGTGGCCTGCGCGTTGCGGTATCCGTGGCGCTCTCCGGCCACGACCGCCTCGTCCCAGGCCGCCCGGGCCGCGCTCAGCAGCCCGGCGTCCAGGCAACTCTCGTCGGGGATCGACGTAGGAGGCGTCGCGGTGCATCCTCATGACCGCGTTGTGGGCCTCCCGGTTCTCCGGGTAGCGGTCATACGGCCCCATCTCCGCGGCGATGCGGGCCGAGCCCAGGTAGCCGCGGCCGGTCATGAGGGCGGTGATCGCGGCCGCCGTGCCCCGACCCGCGTCCGAGTCGTAGGGGACGCCGTCGGCCATCAGGTAGGCGCCGAGGTTGGCGTAACCCAATCCAAGCTGGCGGAAGGCGCGCGCGTTGGCGCCGATCTCCTCAGTCGGGTAGCTGGAAGGAGAGACGACTATCTCCTGAGCCAGGAAAACGATGTCGACGACGTGCTGGAACGTCTCCACGTCAAAGGTGCCGTCGGGCCGGCGGAACTTCATCAGGTTCAGCGAGGCCAGGTTGCAGGCCGAGTCATCGACGTGCATGTACTCGCTGCACGGATTCGAAGCATTGATTCGCCCCGACACCGGGCAGGTGTGCCACTCGTTGATGATCGTGTCGTACTGCACACCCGGATCGGCGCACCGCCAGGCCGCATCGGCGATGTCCTTCATGAGCTGCCGAGCTGGGATCGGCTCACCGACCTGCTCGCCGGTCACCCGGGCGATCAGGCGCCAATCCTCATCGTTCTCGACCGCGTGCATGAACTCGTCGCTGACCCGCACCGAGTTGTTGGCGTTCTGGTACTGGATCGAGTGAAAGCCGTCACCGTCGATCGACATGTCGAAGCCGGCATCGCGCAGCGCCGCGGCCTTCTCCTCTTCCTTGGCCTTGCACTGGATGAAGTCGACGATGTCGGGGTGGTCGACATCGAGCACGACCATCTTGGCCGCGCGCCGGGTCTTGCCCCCCGATTTGATCGTCCCGGCCCAGGCGTCAGCGCCACGCATGAAGCTGACCGGACCGGAGGCCGTCCCGCCCTTGGAGAGCGGCTCAGTGGAGCCGCGGATCTTGGACAAGTTGATCCCTGATCCCGAGCCGCCCCGGAAGATCTTGCCCTCCTTGGTGTTCCAGGCCAGGATCGACTCCATCTCATCCTCGACGCTGAGGATGAAGCAGGCCGAGCACTGGGGGCTCTCTTCGAAGCCAACGTTGAACCAGACCGGGGAATTGAAGGCGGCCAGCTGGTGCAGCAGGATGTGCGTCAGCTCGGCCTCGAAGGTGTCGGCGTCGGCGGCGGTGGCGAAGTAGCCACGCTCGCGACCCCATTCGGCGATCGTGCCCGACACGCGACCGATCATCTGGCGCACGGAATGCTCCCGCGCGGGCGAGCCCATCTGGCCCCGGAAGTACTTCTGGGCGACGATGTTGGTGGCGTTCTGCGACCACGACTTGGGGAACTCGACGTCGCGCTGTTCGAAGGACACCTTGTCCCCGTGGCCGATGCGCGCGTCGCGGGTCTCCCACTCGATGGCGTCGAACGGATGCTGGCCGGCCGTGGTCAGGTATCGCCGGATCGAGAGGCCCTCGCCAACCGTGTGCGTGGGGGTAATTTGCGTGTGCGGTGCTTGCGACATTTCCTACCTGCTCCTCTCGATTTTCCACCGATCTCGTGCCCCCACTCGACGCTCTGTCCGGTCGAGGGGTGAACAGCGAATGATTCCGCAGCGGGCGGACGGAAAGATGTCGACCGCGGCGGCTCGAGAAGCGGCTCGGGGAGGTCTTCTATTTTACTGCGCTCTGGGCACTAACCGACCACGGCAGAGCGCCCAAATAGCGGCGTAGACGGGGCTAATCGCCGGTGGCGTTGCGGGTCCGCATCCAGGCCAGCTCGGCCGCCAGCCGCTCTATCTCGGCGGCCTGCGCGGCCAACGTCTGTGCCTGGTCATCGTGCTCCGGCAACTCAGCGGCAGAGGGTCCCACCTGCAGCTCGCCAACCGGCTGCGCACCTCGCAGACGGGCGAGTTCGCGCTGATCGGCTTCCCGGGCGGCGCGCAGGGCGCCGAGCTCGCTGGTCGTGGCCGCCAGCCGGCGCTCGAGCTCACCCCGCCAGACCTCGAGCTCCTGCAGAGCGGCCGAGGACTTCTGATGCGCCGACTCGGCGTGAGCGGCGCGCTCGCGAGCCTTGACGGCAACGGCGTCAAAGGCGCTCGCCTGTCGGCTGAGCTCATCCCGCTCGCTGGTCAGCAGTCGGACTCGATCGCGGGCGGTGTCGACCTCGCGATCGAGGCTCCGGCGGGCGGCCCTCAGCTCGACGGCCTCGCGCTTGAGTGGCTCGATGGATGCGTTGGTCTGGGCCAGTTCCCGCTCCACCGAGGCCAGACGTGCTTGGAGCGACTGACTCATTCGCGCCTGCTCGGCCATCTGTTGGGTCAGGGTCTCGGCCTGGCCTTCGGCGGTCGCCTGCCGGTTGGCCGCCAGCCGTTCCCGGTGTTCGGCGGCCGCCGCCCGCTCTTCCGCGGCGGCCACGCGAGCCCCCGCCTCATTGGTCTTGCTGATGGCCTCCCGGAGGTCTCGGGCATGCAATTCCTCGAGTTCGAGGATCCGCTGCTCGAGGCGGCGGACCTCGTCGTAGGCATCGGGAATGTCGGCATCGGAGCTGGGGATCTCGCCGCCGCCATCGACGAGACGCGCGACCCCGGGCTCCGGCGCCGACAACTTGGTGCGCCCGCCAGCCTCGTGCTCTAGCCAGTAAGCGCGAGCGTTCCGCACCAGGCCTGGCGGGACGGCATAGGCGGCACGCAGCGTTCGTCCGCTGTCCGCCGGGGCGTGAAGGGGCGCAAAGCGCCGCTGCTTTGTCCCGTCGTCGATGACCAGCGCTGGCCGGCGTCCCGGCTCACGCCGCCGGGGACCCTGACCGGTGATCCTCAGTAGTGCACTCGACGGGCCGGTGACGACGTGCTCGAACTCTCTGATCTTGATCGCTGGCCATGCGTCGGACACGTAACCGGCGATTGTAGGTCTCTGTTTATATGTTCTGTCCCGATGTCGAGCCCCCCGCCACTCCGATGAAGCTCCTGGTCACCGGCGGCGCCGGGTATATCGGCTCGATCGTGGCCCGGCAGCTGCTGGGCGCCGGTCATCAGGTCACGGTGCTGGACAATCTCGAGCGCGGGCATCGTTCGGCCGTGCCGGCTGAGGCATCGCTCGTGGTGGCCGATCTGCGCGATCCCGATCAGGTCGGACCGGCGCTGCGAGAGGGCTTTGATGGTGTTCTGCACTTCGCCGCGCTCGCGCTCGTGGGTGAATCGGTCAGTTATCCCGAGCGCTACTACCGCACGAATGTGGGGGGGACGCTCAACCTGCTCGAGGCGATGCTGGCCGCGGACGTCTCGCGCCTGGTCTTCTCCTCAACCTGCGCCGTCTACGGGCAGCCCGACGAGGTCCCGATCCGGGAGGACGCGCCGCCTCGGCCGGCCAATGCCTACGGCGCCTCCAAGCTCGCGGTGGACGGGATGATCGGTGACTTCTGCCTCGCCCACGGGCTGGGCGCGATCAGCCTGCGCTACTTCAACGTCGCCGGAGCCAGCGGAGAAGCCGGCGAGGATCACGACCCCGAGACGCACCTGATCCCCAACATCCTCCGGGCGGCAAACGGGCGCAAACCGTACGTAGAGGTGTTCGGCACCGACTACGACACACCGGACGGCACGGCGATCCGGGACTACATCCACATCGAAGACCTGTCTCACGCCCATCTGCTCGCGCTCGAGGGCATCCAGCCCGGCCGGCACGGAATCTTCAACCTCGGTAACGGAAACGGGTTCTCCGTGCGCGAGGTGATTGAAGCCGCCCGGCGGGTGACCGGCGCCGAGATCCCGGTCCGCGAGGCTCCGCGCCGGCCCGGGGACCCCCCGATGCTGGTCGCGGCCAGCGGGCCGATTCAGCAAGCGCTGGGCTGGAAGGCGCAGAAGCCCGAGCTCGAGACCATGGTCGCCGACGCCTGGGCCTTCATGCGGGCTCGGCCCGACGGCTACTCAGACTAAGCGCTCCAGGGCGGCAACCGCCTCGGCCAGCACGGTCGGCGGAGGCTGGTGTCCGTCGATGGTGACGATCCGCTGAGGTTCGGCCCTGGCCAGCTCGTCGTAGGCGCGGGCGATGCGATCAAAGAACCCGTCAGGCTCAAGCTCCAGGCGGTCCAGGGCCCCGCGGTCGCGGGAGCGCTCTCGGCCCAGGCGGGGGTCGACCCGCACCAGGAGGGTGAGGTCAGGGGCCAGGCCGCCGGTGGCGAACTCGTTGATTGCCCGTACAGGCGCGATGCCCAGCCCACGCCCGGCGCCCTGGTAGGCGAGGGAGGAGTCGACGAAGCGATCGAGCACGATCCAGGTACCGCGCTCCAGCAGCGGTTCGAGCGCCTCCTGCACCAGCTGGGCGCGGGCGGCGGCGTAGAGCAGAGCTTCAGCTCGGGGCGAGATGTGAGCCGCCGGATCCTTGACCAGCGCGCGGATGGTCTCGGCCGCCTTGACGCCACCCGGCTCCCGCAGGAGCTGGACCGGGATGGCGCGCTCCCGCAGGGTCCCGAGCAGGCCCGTGGCCAGCGTGGTCTTGCCGGCTCCGTCGAGCCCTTCGATGGTTATGAGCTTCCCGCGGTCCATCGCCTCGGCGCCGACGTTACCGGTGGCTACGATCGCAACCCATGCTCGCTGAGCTCGAACGCCATCCCCACGCCCGAGCTGTGCTCGCTCCGGCTCTGGCCGCCGGGCAGCCCTCGCATGCCTACCTGTTTCACGGTCCCGGGGGTTCGGGAAAGCGTGCGGCGGCTCGGGCGCTGGCCGCCGAGCTTCTCGCCGAGGGCTCGGCGGACCCAGAGAGCGCCCGGGCCCGGGTACAGAGCGGGGCCCACCCCGACCTGACCTGGATCGTGCCCAGCGGCGCCCACGAGATTCTGGTCAGCGACATCGCCGAGCCCGTGATCGCCGCCGCCAGCCGGACGCCGTTCGAGTCCCAGCGACGGGTGTTTGTGCTTGAGCGCGTCGATGAGCTCGGGGACGAAGCCGCCAACCGGATGCTCAAGACGCTCGAGGAGCCGCCCAGCTTCGTCCACCTGATCCTCCTCACCGATCGTGTGGCGGAGATCCTGCCCACGATCCGCTCGCGCTGCCAGGTGGTGCGCTTTGAGGCCACCGGTCCCGGGGAGCTGGCTGCCGGGCTCGAGGCCGAGGGAGTCAGTCCCGAGACCGCGCTGGCCTGCGTCCAGCTCAGCCTGCAGGATGCCGACCGCGCCCATGAGCTGGCCGGGGAGGAGGGAGCTGAGCTGCGGGTGGCGGCCGAGGCCTACGCCCGCGCGGTGATGGCGGGCAGGTCGGGCACGGCACGGCCCTGGACGGACCTGGTCGCCGCGGCCCGCAGGCGAGGTGACGCCGCTGCGGCGGAGGCCGATGCAAGCGCCCAAGCCGAGCTCGAGCTCAGCTCACGCAAGGAGCGCACCCGCGTGCAAAACGACTGGAATGAGCGCGGCCGCCGTTCGCGCCGCCGGGCTCAGACCGGAGCCCTGGACCTGGAGCTGCAGCTTGTCGCGCTGTGGTTCGCCGATCTGGCCAGTCTGGCCTGGGACGCCAACGAGCTGGTCCGCCATCGCGACCGTCTGGCCCAGCTGGCCGAGGATGCGAGCGCCCCCGGCGGCGCTGATCCGCGCCGGCTACGGATGGCCATCGAGCTCGTCGAGGACACGCGGCAACGCTTTGAGCTCAACGTCACCGAGGAGCTCGCCTGCGAGGCGTTGGCCTATCAGCTCGAGCTGGCGTTGCACTCATGAGCCCAAAGTCGCGCGTCTTCTTGCGCTCGCCGACCCGCGCCGACCGCGAGGAGTTCATCACCCTCATGCGGGCCAGCCGAGCCTTCCACAGTCCGTGGGCGACGGCCCCCACCGACGATGAGCGCTTCGCCGCCTACCTGGCCGACGCCCGGCGGGCCGATTTCGAGGCCATGCTCCTGTGCCGGGTAGCGGATGGGACCATCATCGGCTTCTTCAATCTGTCCCAGATCGTCCGGCGAGGCTTCCAGAGTGCCTACCTGGGCTACGCAGTGGGTAAGCCGTTCGCGGCTCAGGGCTACATGCGGGAGGGACTCGAGCTCGTCCTGCGTCATGCCTTCACCACCCTGCGCCTGCACCGAGTGGAGGTCAACATCCAGCCCTCCAATGCCAACTCGATCGCCCTGGCGCGAGGCGGCGGCTTCCGGCGCGAGGGCTTCTCGCCCCGTTATCTGAAGATCGGCGGCCGCTGGCGCGACCACGAGCGCTGGGCCATCCTGGCTGAGGAATGGCGGACCCGGAGCGAGAGCCGGCTCGGCGGCGAGACCATCGCCTGATTCCGTCTGATTCCGTTGACGATCACGGTCCGCCCGACGCGGCAGCTCGGGTCGGTGCCGTCGATTTCGAACGCGGCCTTTGTGGCTCGGAGGAGGGCGTGCAGCTTCGATCCGAGATCGGAGCGGATCGGGACTGATTTGGAGGACCGGTCGAGGCTGTAGTTGACGGGTCGAATTACTGAGGGGTCTCACTCCGTGACGCTGACCGCGACCAGGCAATGCCGCCATCGGTCGAGGCGGTCGGACGTTTCCCGCTCATCTGGCGGGAAACATCCAAAGGGGGATTCAAACTGATGAACGACACGCTCACCGTTTACAGCGAACGGGCAGACCTAGCTCTGACCAGCAGCGCCCGGCCGGGCAACGCGGAGCCTCGGCCGCTCTGGCTTTCGAGACAACCCCAAGCCCTGTCAGCCGGCGCGAGCGTCGGCTACGCTTGCCCCCAGCAGCGGCCGACCACGATTTTGCTGCCTCCGTGCTGCACGAAATCGCGGCGGAGCGCGGCAAATCCTGGAAGTCCCTGCAGCGCCGACGTAGCTCAGCTGGTAGAGCACTTCACTCGTAATGAAGGGGTCCCCGGTTCGATTCCGGGCGTCGGCTTTAGAAAGCCCCGGTCAGGCCCGGTTTCCGGAGCCTGCCCTATTAAGGCGCTCAGACGCAGGCAGAAGACGTCCCGCCGCGGCCGCTTACTTTTCGGGCCGATCAAAGTCGCAACCGGCGGTGAATGTCCGGGACGCAATGCTTCTGCTCCTAGCCGTTGCAGCAGTCTCGTTACTTCGCGAAAACGGGTGGGCCGAGTTCGCAGTGGCAAATGTCACACACCGCCGCCGACCGGCGCGGTTAGCGTTCACTCGAGCGACCACAAGAGGCCGCTGACCACCGACTCACGGGTGGCCCCTGAGCAAGGGAACCGCGCTGGCGTGCGGTTCCGCCAAGCAGTCAGGAGGAGCAGATGAGCAACACCGCAATCGGCATTCTGCTGTTCGTGGTCGTGTACAGCCCCGTCGCGTACATAGTCTATGACGAACTGACAGGGCGACGTTCTCACATCTGGTCGCAGGTAGTGCCCGGCGAACGCGCTCGCCGGAAAGACCGGCGAGCGCCGCTCCCAAGCCGATCTCGGAACGAGTCCGCGCTGAGCAAACACGGAAGCGCCCGTCTACTTAGGCGATAGCTGCACACCCCTTTACGTCGCTCCGACTAACGGCTGCGGTTCCCGAGCACGGCCTTGGTCTGGGCCGTTGCTGGGCTGGCTCTCCTGCGCGTTGGCTGCCCCTAATCTCAGGTGATGCGCCGCTTTTCTCAGATCGACGTGTTTGGAGATGGCGCCGGGCACGGCAACCCGGTGGCCGTCGTCGTCGATGCTGAGGAGCTCGATGACGCCGCGCTGCAGCGGTTCGCAAACTGGACGAACCTTTCCGAGACTACGTTTCTGCTGCCGCCGAGCCACCCGGAAGCTGACTACCGCGTGCGTATCTTTACGACATCACGCGAGCTCCCGTTCGCGGGCCATCCGACGCTTGGGTCGGCCCACGCCTGGCTCGAGGCGACCGGCAGCTCGAACAGTGATCGTCTCATGCAGGAGTGCGGCGCGGGTCTCGTCGAACTACGTCAGATCGAAGGCCGCCTGGCCTTCGCCGCTCCACCGCTCATCCGGTCGGGTCCGCTGGACGAGGTGACGCTCGGACATGTCGTGAACACACTCGGGATCGAACACGACGAGGTGCTTGACCACGCCTGGACCGACAACGGCCCCGGATGGGCCAGCGTGCTGCTCACCAGCGCCGAGCGAGTACTCGCGCTCACGCCGGAACCGCGCCCCGCCCTCGACATCGGCGTCGTTGGTCTTCACCCCGACGGGACGCCGGAATTACGGGCGTTCGTCACGGATGTGGGCGCGTTCGAGGATCCCGTCACCGGTAGCCTCAACGCAGGCGTCGCGGAGTGGCTGCTCGGTACGGGCACCCTGGCAGCTCCATATACCGCGCGCCAGGGCACGGCACTCGGGCGCCGCGGCCGGATCCATATTTCCCAGGACGCGGCCGGCACAATCTGGGTCGGCGGCGAGACACGCACGGTCATCAGCGGGACCGTTGATCCTTGACAGCCGGCGCGGCGTCCCAGCCGAGGATGGAGCATGTACCCGACGGCGGTCGGTGAGCCGAACCGTCCCGGATCCTCACGCGGCGCCAGTTCTCTGGACATTGATCGTCGCTTGGGCAACTCGTAATGAAGGGGCCCCGGTTCGATTCCGGGCGTCGGCATTCTGAATGCCCCGGTTAGACGGGGGCTCGGGCCGCGCGTCGCTCGCTACCCGTCGCCGGCAAGCGCCCGCTCTCGTTGTCGCGCAAGCTCCAACTGCCGGCCAGACGTCTCGGCGACGGAAATTTCCATCCGCATCCTGACGTGGGCGAACAGCGCGAGCATGTCCGCGCACCAGACGCTCGGGTTGTCTAACCCGCGCGCCTTCGAGTAGCGGTTTGGCAAATGGCCCCCGGCGCAGGTGTCCTGCTCGACGCAGCCTCGACAGCCGCTGGGCAGGGGCATGCCACGCATAACTTGGGCATGAAACGGGCTTGCCTCGTCAATTTCGCTGAAATCAGATGTATGGACGTCGAGCCCGATCGACGTCATTGCGTCTTCGCACACGCGGAGCTTGTCGAGGCCCTGCATCGTGCCGTCGGTCTCTACCGAGACGAAACGCAGCGGCGGGTTTCCGATCCACTCGGACCTGCTCGAGCCGCCCATGATCACCCTGCCGAGGTTCCAGAACTCGCGAATCGAGAGATCGACCGTGCCGTTGAACCACCATTCGTCGAAGATCGGAATCAAGAAATCCGCACATGGGGTGCGGCCGAACCGCTCGTGAATCGGGCCGACCGTGTCGTGGGTGTACGCGGGCAGGTGATAGCCGATCGATCTCGCCCCGAGCTCGACAAAGTGCCGGTGGATCCGGAGCGGGTCTTCGCCGGGTGCGACGACCGACAGGATCTGAAACGGGATCCCGCTTTCCCTCAACAGGGCAATGCCGGCGAGCACGCGGTGGTGTGTGCCTCGACCCTTCCGGTCCACACGTGCGGCATCGTTGACCGCCTCCGGGCCGTCGAGGCTGATGCCGACATGCACCTCGTGCTCGCGCAGGACGGAGGTCCATTCGGGGCTAAGCCTCGTCCCGTTGGTCTGGATCGAGAACGCCACCGTGACGAGGTCCTCCAGCCGGAGCCGTGCTCGCTCGCACATCGACGAGAACCTGGCCGCACCGATCAGCGTCGGCTCACCGCCGTGAAAGCGGATCGTCACCGTTTCCTGTCCGCTCAACTCGCAATGGCGCCTGATCCGCTCGAGCGTTGCGTCGAACGTAGCGTCCGAAATCAGCGCCGGCCGCTCGCGCCAAGTGCTGTCGGCCTGGTTATAGACGTAGCAGTACGTGCAGTTCAGGTTGCACCGGGATGCAACCTTGAGGATGTAGTTGAGACGGGTATTGAGAACGGGGCGCGGCCGACGGGGCCGGGGTCAGTCGCTGAACATCGGCGCGCCGTCAGCGTCACCCGGGTCGCCAAGGCTCTCCTCGAGTTCGCGCTCGATCGCGTCGCCCAGCTGATCCTTGACCGACTGCGGGTGCTCGGTCTCGGGCTCAAGCTTGTCGGCCAGCAGTTCAGCGTTCCGCGTGTGCATGTCTCCTCCTCGCTCGGATCAGTCTGGTCGGGGATGCTATTGGAGAGCCGCGACGGCGGTCAACCTCTGTCAAGATCGTCGGGCCATGTTCAAGCGTTCTCGCAACGACGCCCGCGAGCGCGTTCGAATGCGCATCCACGAGCCGGCAGTCGACGGCGGGCAGGTGGTCTTCAGCTGGGACGTCACGCCGCCGACCCCGCTGTACTCGCGCACCGAGTTTCGGTTGTCGTTTCCGCCGTCAACACCGATCGAGCGCGTTCCCCGGGCGCTCTGGTGGCGGCTCGCGCTGCTCTGCCTGCACACGCACTGGGCACTCCTGCGCCCCTGCGACGTTGAGCTTCCGATCGGACTCCCGGCTCGGGAGCGACAGCTCTGGCTTGGAATAGTCGATAACGTCATCGTCCAGCTCGAGGCGCGCGGCGGACGGCCCGGACTGAGAGGCAGCGTCGACCTGCTCGACGACGGGCCGCGGCTCGATCCGGTGCGACTCGAACTCGATCCGGACCGTGCGGCCGTGTCGTTCAGCGGCGGCAAGGACAGCCTGGCCGTTGCGGCTCTGCTCTCCGAGCTCACCCGCTCGCCTCTGCTCGTGACCACCACCTCGCCGGTCACGTGGGCGCGCGACCATGTTGGCGGCGCCCGTCGGCAGACGCTGGAGGAGATCGGCACCCGCCTTCCTGTCGAGACCGTGGAGGTTCACTCCGACTGGCGCACGTGTTGGGAGGTGGGCTATGCGGGCCACGACGGGTGCAGGCTCGGCACGCACGAGGTCAGCGACCAGCCGCTGTTTCAGGCAGTGACGATCGCTGCTGCGGCCGCCCACGGCATCTCCCGCGCGTTCATGGCCTCGGAGGCCGAGCTGCAATACAACGCCATCGTCGGCGGATCGCTAGTCCTGCATCCCGAATTCACCTCCTGCGCCACGACGCAGGAGCTGATCGATGCGCTGCTCACGCCGTTCGGAATGCGTCAGGCGTCGCTCCTATGTCCGCTGCACATGCCGCTCGTACAAGCGCTTCTGTGGCGTCGCTATCCGCACGTAACCGATCTGCAGTTCTCGTGCTGGCAGGCACCTGAGGCCGTGCGCGGGTGCGGCGCGTGCGAGAAATGTCGTCAGATCTCGCTTATCACGCTCGCCGAGGGGTTCTCGCCCAGCCGCATCGGGATCGACCCAATCAAGGTGCTCCAAGGATTCGGTGACTGGCAGCTCGACGCCCCACCGCCGCATCACGGGCCCCGGCTTCATCCGACGCGAACCTCGCGCCACAAGATCATCCGCGCCTTGAAGGCATTGCCCACCGAACGCGTCACCGAGATCCTGAGCCAGGATTCGCCACGCGGTCGAGATCGCGAATTGACGGCGGCCCTCGCCAGCTACGACGCGCTCCGCCAGCAGGCCGTCGATCTCGATGTCCCTCCCGACCCCGGGTTCGTCCAGGACTTCGTGCGGTGGGTCCCCGAGGATCTGCGCGGGCCGCTGGGGGCGATCCTCGAGGAGCACTTCACGGGCTCGCACGAACTCGAATTCGAGCGGATGGTCGATCGCGGGCAGACGCTGGTGAAGCAGGTCACATCACGATCCCGACACCTGACGCGCCCGGCGCGCCGCATCGCCTCAAGACTCTGCTTTCCGTCAACCGACAGCCGTTAGCTCGCGATTGCGTCAGCGACGCGGCAGTCTCCCGCTCAGTTCCCAGACGGCGACAGACCGGCAGTCTCGCGGCGCTCGCTTTCCGCGCGAAGCGGCTTGCGGCGGTGTCACGCCGGAGATGCTCGTGGGATCCGTAGGGCAGGCCTCGGACCACCGCGCGCCCACTTATCGTCATGCCTGGTTGGCCTCACCGGTTATGCCTGAGCGGCCACCCCGGAGCGGTGGCTCGGTTCCGCTGGTTGTCGTGGCTGGCTGCCCGGTCGCCGGGTGCGCTGCGGGCGGACGCGCGAGCAACCAGCGTGCGTGTTGCAGGAGCCGTTGGGGTGGAAAGCGGTCAGGGTCGGTGAGGAGAAGGCGGGCATATTCGTCTGAGATGGCCGAGAGGACGCGGGCGGTTAGGTCGGCGTCGCGTGGCTCGGTGCTGCGGTCGTTGAGGGTTTGGACGGCGCGGGAGAGTCGATCGAGTACGGCGGCTCGTCCGTCGGCGATCTTTGTGTGCAGCGCGGGTGGCGCGCCCTCGGGGGCCATCAGTACGAGGCGCCAGGTGGTGGGTGAGCTGCGAACCGCGTTGAGGTAGGCGTCAAGCGCGTCGAGCATGAGCTCGCGGGGATCGCCTTCGTTCAGGTTCGTGAGGGTGGTCTCCGAGACCTGGGCCAGGGCACGGGAGGTCTCGCGGTCGATCACGGCCTCCAGGAGTTCGTGGAGGTCGCGGAAGTGGTTGTAGACCAGCGGCCGGGTGACCCCGGCCCGGGCTGAGATGGCCTCGATCGAAATTGCGTGGAAGCCGCGCTCAGCGGCCAGCCGCGCGGTCACGTCGAGCAGTTGCTCCCGCCGCGCCGGCGCGCTCAAGCGGCCCGGTCTTCCGGATTGCCTAACCATGCCGGAAATGATGGCAGTTGAAACTGACGCTCATGTAAGTTACGGTCGCGTCAGTTACGTGTCGAGCACGAGGACTGCGATGAGTCGGGAGGCATGAGCGACGTGAGAAAGCCGGCCGAAGAATGAGGGCGGTCGTTTGCGAGGAGGCACAGCTGGAGGTGGCGGACCTCCCCGCCCCCCGGCCGGGTCATGGCCATGTTCTGCTACGCGTACTGCGTTGCGGGATCTGCGGATCGGACCTCCACGCTCGACACCACTGCGACGAGCTCGCCGATGTGCTGAGCGAAATCGGCTACGGGGACTTCATGCGCTCCGATCAGCGCGTCGTGTTCGGCCACGAGTTCTGTGGCGAGGTCGCTGATTACGGCCCGGGCTGCCGCAAGCGCACCGCGATTGGCTCGCACGTGGTGGCGCTTCCGATGATCAGGCGGGATAGCGAGCCGCACGCCATCGGCCTGTCGGCCAAGGCGCCCGGCGCCTACGCCGAACAGGTCGTAGTGGAGGAGTCGCTGATGCTGCCGGTCCCGAACAACCTCGCGCCTGACGTGAGCGCCCTGACCGAGCCGATGGCGATCGGCTGGCACGCCGTGCAGCGCAGCGATATCGGCAAGCGGGACCTGGCGCTCGTCATCGGCTGCGGACCAATCGGACTCGCCGTCATCTGCGCGCTAAAGGCCCGCGGCGTACGGACGGTCGTGGCTAGCGACTTCTCCGCGGCGCGACGGGAGCTCGCGTCGCGCTGCGGCGCCGAGATCATCGTCGACCCGGCGCACGAGTCGCCCTATGACGTCGGCGATCGCGGTCACGTCAACGCGCTGCCCGCGGCAGTCGACCTGCTGATCTCGACGATGGAGAAGCTGCAGCGGCTGCCCGTTCCGTGGCAGCACGTGTGGCGCACGATCGACGCGCTGGGCATCAAGCCCAAGCACCCTGTGATCTTCGAATGCGTCGGGATGCCGGGGGTGCTCGACGGCGTGATCGCCTCCGCACCGCTGTTCTCACGCGTAATCGGCGTCGGGGTGTGCATGGGTGAGGATCGCATTCGCCCGTCGATGGCGATCAACAAGGAGATCGACCTGCGCTTCGTGGTCGGCTACACGCCGCTCGAGTTCCGAGACACGCTGCACATGCTGGCCGACGGCAAGCTCGACGCCACACCGCTCCTCACCGGCCTGGTCGGACTCGACGGGGTTGCGGCCGCATTCGACGCCCTGGCCGAGCCAGACCAGCACGCCAAGATCCTCATCGATCCGCACAGCCACGCCGCTGAGCCGGGCCAGCCGCCCTCGCACTAACACGGAAAGCACCACCCACCACACCGAACGCGGAGTCAGCCATGGGAAGCACCGACATCAAGCAGCTCGACATCACACGGACAAACAAAGCGGTGCAGGAATTGATCGAGGTCACCGAGAACCCGCGCCACCGCTACCTCCTCCAGACCTACGACCGCCACCGCAACCTCGAGCACGCGGGACGCTTCGAAGAGATCTTCGCGCCCGAGATGACCGTCGAGCACCCCGTGTATCGCTTCAACATGACCGGCCAGCCGGCGATGAAGCTCGAAGGGCGCGAGCAGGTCGAACCGCTCTATCGGCTCTGGGCCGAGACCAACCAGTCGATCTTCTACAACGAGAGCGAAACCGTGGCGGTCGGCGACTTCATGGTCGTGAGCACCATGATCGGCTACCAACAGACGCTCGGCTCAACACTCGCCGGCGCGGGAATCGACATCGATGAGGACGCCATGTACCTGCTCCGAGGACGGGTCGCGATGATCTGGCCCTACGACGAACGCTGCCGCCTCATCGGCGAGAACGTCTGGGAGTACGACGAGACCGAACACGACCTCATCAAGCTCGCCCCCGACGACGTCCTAACCACCGAGCAGGCCGCGGCGCTGCTCGAGCCCCACATCAAACCACTCCCCCCCTTCGACGACAGCCTGCTGCCAAACACCACGGGCTAGGTAGTTCCAACTCACGCCGCTGGCGCAGACCTGCGCTCCTCACAGCATCCTTGGCGAGACTTTCGGCGCTTAGGCGAAGCTGGCCAGCAGGCGTCGCCTGTTCCGGCCGGTGATCGTAAGGCGGGGGTCGGCGATGCCGACCTCTTGGATTCGCCCGCGGGTGACCTTGAGCACGCCGGGGGCGGTTCGCCGTCTCAGCACATACCAGGTGTTCTTGCCCACGCGATAGCGCTGGGCGTGCTGCAACCGGCGCTGAATCGAGCGTGTGTGTGTTCCGGGGCGGATGCCGTTCAGCGCGTAGTGAGGGTTCGCGGTAAGGAGAAGAATCACGCGGTTTCTGACCCGTCGGCGCTGGCGGGCGGAGAGCTTCCTTGACAGCTTTGGTGAGGGGTACCCGGCGCGGATCCCGTTGCCGGCCAGGCAGAAGAAATCCATGTAACGCAGATGCCGCGTTCGTACCCGTCTGAACACTCTGCGGACCGAGCCTCGAGTCTCGCCGAGGTGCAGCCGGCCGATGGTTGCGCCTGAGAGCCGGCCGGTGGCGGCGGGACACCTCGCCGATACCGACCCAGATGGGACAGCGAACGGTCGCGTGCCGCAATGAAAGAAGTAGGGCAGCTGATCAAGCGCGGCGGGGATCGTTACCGAGATCGGGCCCGTGTACCGGGCTCCGGTGTCCGGACGCACCCAGCATCCGGGCGGAACGTATACCGAGCGCGACGTGGCTCCTTGCGTGACGATTGGCGCCACCAGGACATCGGGGCCGAGCAGCCACTCCTGGTCCTGGCCGGCGGCTTGGGGGTAGTTGGGGTAGGCGAGCCATAGCGGCCGGGTGACTGGGATGCTGGTCGCGTCGGCCTGTTGCCAGAGCTTTAGGATCAGTGGCCGGGCGGCGAGGTGCAGAGCGACGAGCTGCTTGTAGACCCTGACGGTTTGGGCGTCATAGCTCCAGGGGGTGTGGGTGCCGGCGGCAAGCGATCCGTGGAGGCGAAACAGCGGCGAGAGGGCCGCCCATTCTGCCCAGCGGAGAAAGAGCTCCTTAGTCGTCGGCTGGTAGGGGCCGACGTCGAAGTAGCCGCCGATGTCGGTGCTGAACCCGTAGGCGCCGCCGATCGCCCGGTTGAGCATGTCCGGCGTCTGTGAGGCCAGCCCCGACGAGCGCGTCCAGTCGGTCGTCTCGTCGCCGGGGAAGTTGGCGTTCTCGTCGGCCGCGTCACCAGGAGTGCCGCTGTATCCAGCGCGGGTGAAGAAGAAAATGCGCCGTCTGGGATGGGTGGCCTGGAAGGCGTCGATGGCCTCACGTGTGGCACGGTCAAAGAGGACAGGGAGGAGGTTGTGCATCGGCACACCGGTCATGCCGTTATGGAAATGCATCCCGGTCAGGACCTGCTCGCCGAAGTCCTGCATAAAGCCATCGGCCCCACGCTCGAGTGCCGTCTCGATTCGCTGCTGCCACCAGCGCACAGCTGCCGGGTTGCTGAAGTCGATCACCGCGGCAGGGGCATTGAAGTTGGAGATAAACGTGTACGGCGACCCGTTGGCCTGCGTGGCCACGTAGCCATGGGAAATCGCGTACTTGTAATCGGCCGGGTTGTCGGTGCCGGTGCTGTCGCTGCCCACGAAGGCCCGGAAGTACACGAGTGGATGGATCCCCCGGGCCCTGAGCGCCGCGATGTCCTCCGCGAGCTGCGCTTGGGGGAGCTCGGCCCAGCCCTCGATCCGGTAGGCGTCTAAATGCAGGTGGTAGCGGTCGATATTGGCCAGGTCGCTCTGGACCTCCTGTTGATAGTGCGCGGCCGGATCAGACGGGTACTTGACCTCGCGATCGAGCAGGGAACCGAGCGCCCATTCGGGTGGGACGGGTTGGCGTCCGGTGATGGCCGTCAGTTGCCTGATCGCCTGTGGGGCGGCGGCCGCGACCACGGTGTAGTCCAGACCCGGTCCGCCGGCCTCAACCTGCCAGGCATCCGGGCGGTCTGAGTCCATCCGCCAGTGGGAGATTTCGTTGCGGTTGAGCAGAAAGCCGTAACCGTGCGAAGACACGAGAGACGACTGAACGTAATAGGCGGCCTCGGGTCCGTTGGGGAACATGTATCGATCCTGGCCTGGGGACGTTGCCGTCGTGAGACCGTTGGCGCTTCCTGAGCTGATGTTCTCCTGGTTGAGCCAGTTGTAGAACTCGTTGCCGTGCTGGTCGAGGCTGTTGTGACGGCCGCCAAAACCGTGGAACTCCTCCCCAGGACCAGACTTAAAGGAGTCTGCCATGGCCGCCACCCCGGTGGCCGGGGTTGGCCGAGCGCTGAGACTGAGCGCGTCGGCCGCCCCGGGCGCAATGCTGACCGCTAGCCGGCGTCCGCTCGGATCGTTGGTCGACAGGACAAGCGCGACTCCGTCCCCCTGCTGGGCGGCGCTGAGCACGGATTCCGCCGAGTACTCGACCCCTGACTCAGTCACTGAGCTCAGCGTTCCCTCCCACTGGCCCGCCGGAGTCTGGGACACCGACTGGCTTCCAACTAAGAAGCTAAGCGGGGCGTATCGCGTCGGCGGCGGCGGTCCGATGGTTCCGAACTCAGCCTGCGAGGACGGCGGAACCGCGGTCGGTGGATCAAGGCGCCCGCCCAAAGTCGTACCCGCCACCGGGGTCGCAGCACCAGCCACCTCGCGCAGCACCGTCCGGCCGGTCGCGTCGACGATGGTCAGCCCAAAGGGGTTACGGTCAATGAAAGCCTTTGCGCCGCTGGGCGCCGTCACGACAATTTGACTCGAGCCAAAGTCAACAGTGGACCGAGCCAGCCGAGCGCGGGCGACCACCGGTACGGGACCGAACACCAGCACGGTGATGAGGACCAAGGCGAGCGCCGCGGCGAGCTGAACCGCGCAACATCCCTTGGGCGTGGCACGCCTCGCCCAGTCGGCTCCAGCCCAGCTCCGCTGCTCCACCCGAGCGAAGACTATCTGAGGCGGAGCCGTGTCTCGCGCAACGCAATTGTGTCCCGAAGTCGGCAATCCTGACCTGTGCCAACTGGAATCAGAACCCTGAAGCGCCCCTAGCTACGGCAATTGTCCTGCACATGAGGCACTGGTAATGAAGGGGCCCCGGTTCGAATCCGGGCGTCGGTTTCGGGACGCCCCAGTCCTCAGGTGCCAGGCACATCTGTCCAGACTCCCGCGGAATCAACCGTCTAGGGTGCGGTCGCGTGGTGACTGCAGGCCCCTCGTCCGATCGTGCTGGTGACCGCCGGGGCAGGCGCCGGGCTGGGATGCGGCGTGGGGTGCCGTTCGGGATCGCCGTATTCGCCATCGCGATCTCGTTCGGTGTGCTGGCCAGGCCGGTGATGGGCTCGGTGGCTCCGATAGTCATGTCGGTGGTGGTCTTCTCCGGGGCGGCGCAGTTTGGGGCGCTGGCTGTGCTGAAGGCGGGCGGTGGAACGGGCGCGGCGATTGCCGCCGCCCTGTTGCTCAACGCGCGATACCTGGCCATGGGCGTGGCGCTGGCTCCGTCGTTGCGCGGGCGGCCGCTGGCCCGGGCGGCGTTTGCCATGGCGACGGTGGACGCCTCGTGGGCGGCCGCCAGCACCGGTGACGGGACCTTCGACCCGTGGTTCATGGTCGGCGCGAGCATTCCCCAGTACGTTGGATGGATCCTGGGGACCGTCATCGGCGTGCTCATCGGCGGCTCGCTGGGCAATCCCAATGACTACGGCCTGAATGCGCTGTTTCCAGCCTTCTTCATCGCGCTGCTGTTCGAGGAGGTGCACGACCGGCGGCGCGCTGCCGCTGCGCTGGGCGGAGCGGCGATCGCGCTGGTGCTGACGCCGCTGGTGCCGGCGGGACTACCGATTTTGGCCGCGGTGCTCGCAGCCGTCGCGATCGCGAGAGTGCGGGCGTGACCGGCGTCTGGATCACGATCGGAGCCCTGGCGCTGGGCACGACGGCACTCAAGCTCGCGGGACCGCTGCTGCTCGGAGGCCGGGTCCTGCCGGAAGGGGTGATGGGCGTGGTCGGGTTGCTTGCCTCCGCGCTGTTGGCCGCGCTGGTCGTCGTCGAGACGTTCGGACAGGGACGGTCGCTGACGCTCGACGACCGGGCGCTCGGTGCCCTTTTCGCGATCGTGGCGCTGGCCCGGAAGGCCCCGCTGACGGTGGTCGTCGTCGGTTCGGCCGCGGTGGCGGCCTTGGCCCACGCCATCCTCTAGAAGCCAAACCCGCGACCTCCCGGAGGCCCGGGCGGCTGGGAGAGCACCGCGACGCACCAGTCGAAGTCGTCGCGCGGCTTTGATCCGGACACCGATAGCGAGCGTTGCGTGAATGCGGAGACGCTGTCCCCGTCGGCGTGGCTCGATCGTCTATATCCGCGTGAGGACCACCCGGGTCTTCGCATCACAACAAAGGAGTGTCGATGCCTCATCCAGTGATCCATGCCGAGATCCGTTCTCAGGATCCCGACACGACCCGTGAGTTCTTTGCTCAGCTGTTTGATTGGAAGGTGGCCTCCGAGGGTGGGTTCCCTGGCTACACATTCATGGACACCGGGGTGGAGGAAGGTCCAGCGGTGGCGATCAGTCCGCGTCAAGGCGCCGAGGACGAGGTGCTTTTCTTCGTCGCGGTCGACGATGTGGCCGCCACCCTGAGCCGCGCTGAGGAGCTGGGCGGCTCGATCGTCCAGTCCGAGCAGCAGGTACCGGGTGTGAGTTTCGGCGTCCTGGCCGACGCTCACGGACACCGAATCGGGGTTGCCGCGAACTAAGCCTGGTCGCAACGCTCGGTCGGACCGAGGGGCACTTGCCAGCCCGGAGGCGCTCGAAGGGCTAACCGCAGCCGACCTCGCTAACCCAACGCCAGAGCGCGCTCCGCACCCGGCGGAGCGCGCGCTGCACGAGCTTGCACTCGCGCGCGACTCTCTACCGGTGGACCCGGAGATCGGGAGCAGCTGCTGTCAGACATTCTCTGGACCATGGTTCACGCGCTCTTCGAGCGCGTCATGAGCACCGTTCCGGAGCGTGGCGCCGACGGACTGCGAATCGGCTCAACCCGCTTCTTGACCCAGCTCGCGACCTGAAGGAAAGCGCCGACGGATGGCCTCCGTCCCAGCCGAGCTCGAGGATGCTCCGCTCTAGCGGCGGAGCTCGGCCCTTAGCCGGGCAGCGAGCCGCACCGAGGCCTCGATCTCGACTCGGCGTATCGAGACACTCTCGACGTTCAGTCCGAAGGGAACGCCGATGCGGCGGCAAAAGGTGATCAGCTCGATCGCCGTGGCAACCGCCTGATCGTAGGAAGCGTCGAGGGTGTCATCAGCATGGCGCAGCTCGTTAGCGATCCAGCGCGGCACGTCGACACCGAGCCACCGGAGGAACTCCAAAGTCCTCATTGAGCCGCAGACTGAGAACGTGAAGATGATCGGCACCGGCGCCAGGTTCTGGGCGGCGCACTCATAGCGGTAGTCGGAGACCAAGTCCTTCGCAGCGTTGACGTCGTAGACGACCTGGGTGACAAAGAACGAGCAGCCTGCAGCCTGTTTTTCGATGAGCCGGACGTGCTCATTGCCCGTGCGCGCGTGCCGCTCGGGGATCGCGACTCCGCCTAGCGGCAGGTCTGGTCGGACTTCGGTCCGCAGCTCGTATGCCCGCGAGAGCGTGGTTGCGACCGTCTTCTCGCGGGATGAGGCCCCGACGAAGACCGACAGCGCTTGGGCCGGATCCTGGTCGCGGAGCCATAGACGCAGGCCGTCCTCGGCGTGCTTGCTGACCGCGCGGTAAACGATGGCAGGCACGTCCAAGCCCACGAGATCACGAGCGAGGTAGTCCGCCGGGTCCATCGTAGGCAGGAATGGGAACGGCCGTTCGTTGGGATTACGGTCGCTCTCGTCATCGATGTCGTAAAGAACGAGGCCGTCTATCCCTACCGATCGCAGTCGCGCGAGTGTGAGCTCAGCGATCTGCCTGGTCTGCTCCGGTCCCGTGCTCAGCCGTGGCGGAGTCACCGCGAAGATCAAGAACTCACCCCTCCGATCGGCGATTCGCTCGTGCAATTCCACGCGCGGAACCGTAGCCAACCGTCGAAGTGTGGCTCGTTTACGTGGCCACGGGCTTGTGGGTCCCCGCGGGCGACGTGAACGGATTTCGTGTAACGATTTCGGGCGCCAGCGACAGTTGTAGGTGTGGACAGCGAACGCAAGATCACCCCGGAGCTCGAGCTCGGCGATGCCGCGCAGGAGCGGTTCTCGCGGGTGTTCGACCATCTTGGGCTGCTGGTGGCGTACTGCCGGCGTCGAGGAGCCGCCGATCCCGAGGCGGTCGCTGCTGAAACGATGACGATCGCGTGGCGGCGTCTTGGCGACGTTCCGGTCGATGACGCGCGTCCGTGGCTGATTGCGACCGCTCGCAACCTTCTGTTCGCAGAGCGGCGCAAGCAGGGGCGCGCCCGCGCGACGGTTGGTGGCGTCGAGATCGCGGTCGAGGACAGCTCGCCGCTGATCGATCTCGATCCTCGCCTCGAGGTGGCGCTCCGCCGGCTGACCGGGCCTGAGCGCGAGGCGTTGTTGTTGGTCGCCTGGGAGGATCTGACCCCGTCGGCGGCAGCCGTAAGTCTGGGGATCTCTCAGACGGCGTTTCGCGTCCGCCTCCACCGTGCCCGACGACGGCTCACGAGCGAGCTGGGTCGGTGCGAACACGCCACGCGCTCTCACCCTGCGTGCCCGTTGGAGGAAACATGACGTCTGAGACATCCGTGATGGAACGCTTGCGCAACGCCAATCCCGCGCGCACCACGCCCGTCGAGGCCCCCGAGTTGTGGCTCTCAATCGTCTCCGCGCCCGGGGACCCGCGGCTCGAGTGCAGTTCGCCAAGCCTGCGCCGGGGCCGCCACTGGCGTCAGCGCGCTCGTGTTCGCCGCGGCGCGTTGCTCGCCTGCGGTGTGCTGCTCGCGGTGTGCGGGAGTGCCGCGGTGGCAAAGGTAACCGGCGTCATCGATCCGTTCTCATGGCTGGCGCACGACAGGCCGCTGAAGCTATTTCAGGCCGCCCCTGGGTATGACCGCCGTACACAGCCAGCAGTCGTCCCTTCAACCGTACGGCGTGTCGAGACCGTTTCGGTCCCCAGGGTCGGGAAGGTGCAGTTCTGGACAGCGCGGACGGTCAATGGCTGGGCCTGCGCGGCGTTCAAACTGCCAGACGGTGAGTGGGCCGGCACCGCCTCCAGGGGCAGCATCCGCTACGGGTTCGGCGGTCCGGTTCCAAGCTGCCACGGACCATGGATCACCTGGGAGGGACCCAACTTTCACTATGACGCCATATGGCTGGGCCTCAACCGCCGGCCGTACGGGATCGTCTACGGCACCGTACGCACGACCGCCCCAACGGCGCGGGTACGGGATCTGCCAAGCGGCGCGACCGCGGCGGTCGTGGATGGTGTCGACTTCGTGCTCATGGTTCCTGGCCGGCACGACAAAATCCCCTACCTTCACCTGGAAGCACTCGACGTACGCGGCCATGTGCTCGCCGCGGCTCCTGTCGACCACATCACGTTTGGGCCATAGCCCAGCTACCGCCGCAGCACGTTGTAGCAACGGCGGAGCAGGACCTCCGTAATCGGAGGGAGGGGGGCTATTGTCGTATCAGCTCGGATGGTCAACGGGCGAGAGGTCGTAGCTCAATGGTCGAACAGATTCCCGACATGCCGCCCGGCACCCTCGGGTTCCGGGTATCGGGCCGGCTGGTCCGAGAGGACTATGTGCAGGTGCTCGTCCCGCCGCTGCGCCGGGCGGTCGAGGCCGGTGAGAGGCTGCGTGTCCTGTACGCGATCGGTCCCGGCCTGCACTTGGAGCCGGGTGCACTGTGCCTCGAAGCGGCCAAGGCCTGGGTGTCGGCATAGCCGCTGACCGCGGCCGGACGGTGAACGGCGACCGTGCTCTCGTCTGAGGAGGGCGGCCTAATCGCTAGCCTCGGCTCCGTTCCCAGGCTCCTCAATACGACGACGCAGGAGGGTTCATGAGTCGTTACGCAATGGCGCACCTCGACCAGATTGACGAGATCAGCGACGGCCGCTGTCCGCAGCGGCCTATCCGGTACCACTTCGGCATCACGTCATTCGGTATCAACGCGTGGACGGGTCACGAGGCGGGCGACCGGATCATCAACGAGCATGACGAGGTCGAGGATGGGGAGGAGGAGCTCTACCTCGTGCAACGCGGCCGCGCGAGGTTCGAGCTTGACGGCGAGTCGATCGACGCGCCAGCCGACACATTGGTCTTCGTCCGTCCCGGCGCCAAGCGCACGGCATTCGCGGAGGAAGCAGGCACGACGATCATTGCCCTCGGCGGCACGCCCGGGAAGGCATACGAGCCCACTGGCTTTGAGATCTGGGCGCCGCTCGCTCCCCTTTACGCGGCAGGCGAGTACGCCGAGGCCGCCGATCGAGGCAAGGAGCTGATCAGAGATCACCCGGAGTACCCCGGGCTGCTCTACAACGTCGCCTGTTGCGAGAGCCTCGCCGGACGAAGTGCCGAGGCGATTGAGCACCTCCGACTCGCGATCGAGCGTGCCGATCGGTTCCGTTCGTTTGCCACCGAGGACTCCGACTTTGATCCGACCCGCAACGATCCCGCGTTCAAGGAGCTGGTGGGTTAGCGCAACGGCACCCGTCGAGGTCACGGCGTGCCGCCTGGAGACGGGGTCTGGTACAGATTTCCGGATCCGCGTGCTCATTGCCAGCCGGCGCCCAGGGTTGGGCGGGATTCGGACCTACACCGACTCGCTGGCCGCCGGGCTGGCCGCACGGTCGCATGAGGTCCTGCTTCTGGATGAGACCGATGGCGCCGCCGATATGCCGGCCGCGAGCGTCGAACGTGTGCCGCTCGAGACCGGCTCGCCCAAGCGAGCGCGGCTGGCCCGGTCCGAGGTCTTTCACGGGTGGGCCTTCCTCGATCAGGTCCGGCAGGTGGCTCAGCAACGACAGGTCGACGTCGTCCACGTCACTGACCTGTCGCTCACGCCAGGGTTCGGACGCGTCGTGGTCACTGCATGGGACCCCCTGATGAGTCCCTGGGCGCGCTACCGGGCGGCGCCGGAGCGTGGTGAGAAGCCGCGGGCCGAGGCCGCGTACGCAGTCTCGGACGCCGTCGCCTGCCGACGGGCAGCGGCCATCATCGCCGTCACCTCCCGGGTGGCCGCTGCCGCAGGCGTATTCAGACGTCCTGTGCATTGGATCCCGCCGTTTTTGCCCGATGCGGTAGTGCGGCGTCCCGCCGCCGGGAAGGGGCAGAGCGTTCTGCTCATCGCCAACGGGATCGACTCAGAGCGCAAGGGCCTCGAGCTTGCGGTGCAGGCGGTGGCTGATCTCCAGACGACGCGGCCCGAGATCAGCCTCACTCTGGTGGGGAGATGGTCAACTCCGGATCGCGCGACCAAACTGCCTGCGTTCTGCGACGTACGCGGTTTTGTTGAGCGCGGCCATCTGCTCGAAATGCTCCCCGGCTTCGGCTGCTGCGTGATCCCCAGCCGCTGGGAGGAGTTCAGCTACGCCGGTCTCGAGGCCCTTGCGGCGGGCGTACCCCTGGCGTGCGCGCCCGAGCTCGGGATCGCTGATTTGGCCGGACAGGGCGTATTCGTGGCCCGAAGCCGCGTTCCCCAGGCGCTTGCCGAGGCTATCGGTCAAGCCCTCGACACTCAGGATTTTGAATTTCCGCGGGCCTGCCTGGAGAGCGACGCCCTCCCGAAGCTCGAGGACATCTATGAGCGGGTCGCCGCCGGTGGCTAGACCGAGCGGAGGATCTTGAGGCGGGACTGCCCGGAGGGCTAGCGTTGCCAAAGTCCGTGTTCCACGTCGCCCTGGATCAAGATGGCAAAGGTGCCGTGGTCGCCCTGCCGGGTTGGAGGGTAGGCAATGGTCGCGCCCGACTCCTCGGCAATCTTCGTTGCCTGTTGGATGTCTTTGACCTCGAGGTACGTACGCATTATCGGCTGCTCATGCGCAGCCAGCGGCTTCCGGATGCCGACCACGGTTCCGTCTGAGCGAGTCGCCACGCGGGCCTGCCCCAGATCTGGATCCGGGGGGCCGAAGGACAGGCCGTGCACGTGCTGGTAGAGAGCCACCAGTGCGTCTACGTCGTCGGTGACGATCTCCAAGTAGTGGGCGGCCATCTCGAACTCCTCTCCGTATGTGTCGCCTCTGAATCGCTGCGTCTCGCCCAAAACCAGGTTGTCCATCCGTTGACCGGCATATGGCCAATCTAGCCGCCCGGCCGGGACCTCGCCCGCCGCGAGCATTTCGCACGCTCGACGCAAAGGTCGACTCGGCCTGGCGATCGGCTCTGCGTGTCTAACCGGCCGCTACGCTCAGGACGGAGGCGCAGCCGAACCGCCGCTCGTCCTGCACGATCGGCGCCAACAGGCTGGCCACGTTTGCATGATGCTGGCAGTCCACGACTACGTACCGGGCGGCGGTGGATCTGACGAACGCGATCGACTGGGCGCGGGTCATCACGCCGTTGAACAGGCGCTCCGCCAGCGCGACACGGTCGGCGAAGTGGGGCGTCCACGATACGGCCCCCACCCACGTGGGCTTGCCGGTTTCCGCGGGGATCAGCTGGCCCAGGTACAACGGCGTGAGCACCCCGCCCTCGCGCTTGTCGTCCTTCACATATTGCAGCGCCTGGGCTTCGCCGTGCGTCAGGAAATACGGGTTCGGTGGACCGATCGAGGAGACGGCGGGCGCGTCGATTGACTGACGCGCAGCGTTCATTTGCCAGGCCACGGCCGGCACGGTGAGCACGGCGACGATGCCGACTGCTGCAACTGTCGCAAACGGCCGGCGAAGCCGTACGTGTGCTTGGACCCCGGTCACCGCAAGGATGGCCAGCGGAATCGTGAGGCCCTGAAAGAAATGGATCGGAAACGTGCCGAGCTGCGCATACGCGCTGAGCCAGTACAGCGCTAGCGCGACGACGGGCCAGGACCGCACTGCGAGGTCCTGAAACGTGGCTGGCGGAAGACGGTAGGCGAGGGCTGCGGGAAGTGCGAGTGGCGCGATCGTGGCGAGAATCGTCCACAGCGGCCATGCCGGAAGCTTGTTCGCCATGTTCGCAAGCGCCCAAGAAGGGTCCAACTGACCCAGCAGCGCGTAGTAGATCAGCGGTGCAGCTGTCGCCCCGCCGATTACTGCAAGCAGCCCCACGGGGGCCGGGCGCTGTGCCCCGGATGTGCCGCTCCACGGGAGCCGGCCCCGGATGTCCACGCGCCTCGACACGAGCAGCAGGCCTTCGGTGACCACCAAGATGCCAAGCAGTGTCGCTCCCTGCCACGGCTGAAACCATGAGCACAGGGCGCCGATAGCCGGGACTGCGAGTCCGACGCGGCGCGCTTCACGGTCGCGTTGGTAGAGCAGTAGGGCGGCGGGGACCGCTGCCACGGCAAGAACCGTGAACGAGTACCCCCACAGCCAGCTCCCGGGCCACATGTCGTACCCCAAGGCGAGCAGATACAGCCGGTCATTCGGGTGGACCCCCAGCGTGCCGCTGACGTAGGCCGCAGTGGAAACGAAGAACAGAGCCAAGACCAATGCCGCGCGTCTGGCGGCCACCCCGTGAACCGTCCGGCCCACGTACGCCCGCACGGCCAGGAACAGTGACACCAGCGCAACTGGGGCCCACAGCAGGTACGCGAGCGAGGGTGCCAGGCCCAACGCCGTTAGGGCGCCTGAAAGCAGGAAGCCGGGATGCAGGAACGTGGCCGGTGTGGGCGTGAGCTCATATGGGTTGGCGATCAGCAGATGTCGGCTAGCCTCCCGAATCCACGCGAGGTACTGCATCTGGTCTGAGACGTGCAATCCGTCGCTCCCGGTCCAGGTGTTGCCGTTGACCAGCACCCGGTGGAGCAGGAGGCCGAGCGTCCACACGGACAGGAGCGCGAGGGCCAGAAAGATCCCGAGCTCGGCGTAGTCGCGCTCGCCACGCGGCGAGCGCAGAGCTGAGGGGAATGGAGGCATGCGGCGGGAGATCCTAACTGCGTACCGTCGGCGCACTCACGGGTGCCAACCGCATGGCGGCTCGCGCACCGACCTGGCGCATGGCCTTGACTCTATGCTCCAGTCGCTCATGGAACGCGCCGTCGAGCACGAGCAGCACCAGCGCCCTGAGCGATCCGGTGCTGCCCCTCCGAGGATCGGCGTTCTGGTCGTTGCCTACAACGCGGCATCGACGCTGGCGGGCGTGCTCGACCGGATTCCCAAGGCATTTCGGTCCCGGATCGCCCAGGTGTTCGTCTGCGACGATGCCAGTGACGACTCGACCTACCTGGTCGGCCTCGGCTACAAGCAGATCGCCGATGACCTGCCCCTGACCATCATCCGCAATCCCGCGAACCTCGGCTACGGCGGAAATCAGAAAGCCGGGTATCGCCTCGCGATCGAACACGGCCTCGACATCGTCGTTTTGCTGCATGGCGATGGGCAGTACGCACCGGAGTCCCTCGAGGAGATCGTCGCTCCGCTCGAGCGCGGCGAATGCGATGCGGTTCTGGGCTCGCGGATGCTGGTTAAGGGGGCTGCCCGAAGGGGCGGGATGCCGCTGTACAAGTACGTGGGCAACCGGATCCTGACACGGTTCGAGAATGCGGCGCTCGGAACGAGCCTGTCTGAGTTTCATTCCGGTTACCGCGCATACAGCGTGCAGGCACTGGCATCGATTCCATTCGAGCGGAACTCGGATGGATTCGACTTCGACACCCAAATCATCATCCAGCTGGTCGATGGCGATAAGCGGATCGTCGAGGTGCCGATCCCGACCTATTACGGCGACGAGATTTGCTACGTCAACGGAATGAAGTACGCCGTGGATGTGACCACTGATGTCGTCCGTTACCGACTCGCCAAGGTCGGCTTCATGTCGGACCAACTCGGCGGCGTTGGCGGCGAGTATCAGGTCAAGGATGAGCAGGAGAGCTCGCATGGCGTGATTCTGCGCTGGCTCGAGCAGCTGTCGCCCGGTCGGGTCCTGGATCTGGGTTGCTCGAGTGGCCTGCTCGGTAGTCGAGTGCGCTCACTCGGCCACGAAGTCACCGGCGTCGATATGGAGGAACTGCCGGGCGTGGCCGCTCGCCTCGATCGCTTCGTCCGGGCCGATCTCGACCGGGGCCTGCCCGAGGAGATCGCGGACGCAGGACCATTCGACGTCGTCCTGGCCGCTGACGTGCTCGAGCATGTCCGCGACCCAGCGAGCCTGCTCGCGGCGGTACGTGGCGTGCTCGGCGACCGCGGCGTGCTGATCGCGTCAGTGCCAAATTTTGGCCATTGGTACGCGCGCGGACGAACCGCCCTGGGCGTGTTCGACTACGACCAGCGCGGTGTCCTCGATCGTGGTCACGTCAGGTTCTTCACCAGGCGCAGCTTCCTCAGGCTGCTGCGCGACGCCGGATTCAGCATCGGGCGTCAGGTCGCCACGGGCCTTCCGCTCGAGGTGTTGACTCAGAGACGCGGCGCTGGGATCGCGCTCTTGCGCACCCTCGATCGACTGTCGGTCGCCGTGTGGCCGACGATGTTCGGATATCAGTTCGTGTGCCAGTGCGAGGCGCCGCCGATAGCCACCGTGAGCTCGCCCCGGTCAACCTGGCGGGAAGCCGCGGCCCGAGCCAGAATCGACACGTGACCGAAAGCCAGATTCCGTTTCTGCGACAACTTGCGCCCGAAGACGCGGACGCCCTTCTGGGAACTGTCCGCCGCAAGTCGATCAAGCCTGGCACGGAAATTCTTCGCGCTGGCGCGGCCGGTGACGATGTCGTCCTCGTTCTCAGCGGCCGGGTCAGGCTGGTTGCCATTGGTGCCGATCGTCGGGAGGTTGTGCTGGCGGTGCGAGGGCCGGGGGAGTTGATGGGTGAGATGGCCGCTCTCGGAGCCGCGCGACGAACCGCGACTGTCGTGGCCGTCGACGAGGTCGAAGCCGGGTTCCTGCATGCGCATGAACTGGCGAGCTTCCTCCGCGACCACCCGGACGCTGCGATCGTCCTGATTCGGACACTCGTGCGGCGACTGGCCGAGACGACCCGTGACGTGGTCGACCTCGCTACCCGTGACAGCGTCGGGCGCCTGGCCAGGCGCCTGGTGGAGCTGTCCTCGGAACACGGCGTCGTGGCCGCCGGCGGAACCCGGATCGAGCTATCGCTCAGCCAGGACGAGCTCGCCCGTTGGACCGGTGCCACCCGCGAGACGGTCTCACGTGCGCTACGCCTGATGCGGCAGCTCGGCTGGGTGGCGACCGATCACAAGACGATCACCGTGTTGGATACCGCAGCGCTCCGGGAGCGCTGCGGCGCCGGCCAAGTCTGAGTGTGCGCCCGTGTCCTCGGGCGGGTAGAAAAACGAACCATACGGACGCTTTTCTGACCAGCGTCTGGAAGCCCCGGATCTCGCCCCCACAGGCACGGCCGCTCGGCAGCCCTCGGGCTTAGGTCGGTTTCGATGAGACGAGTCGCTGATCGCGCAAAGCGATCGATGGTGACGCTTCCGACGGCGAAGGCTGCCCCTGCTCCGCGTCGGCCGCGGTTGCGATTCGAGTCGTGTCATATACGGACCGGCCCCGCGCGAGCCGGCCATGCTCCCAACCCGGATCATGGTGCTGGGTCGCGACGCTCCCGACGAGCAAACCGACTACGCCCACGAATACGAGACCGGCCAGCACGACATTAAGGGTCAGGTACACGAACATTTTTGTCCCCCCCGGAGGAATGGCCCGCCGAATGGGCCGGTGGTCAGGTGACGGCTTCGTCACATCGTCTCAACCCCATTCCGAGGTCAACGGTGACATTTGTCACACCACCCCGCGACGCTAGACGCGCTACACGCCGAAGCTGTGTACGAGCGGCATCTCCTCAGACGTCGCTCGGCCTTCGAGCGGATCAGGACCGGCTGGCTCGATTTCAGCCGAGCAGCGCAGCGACGGCCCACCAGCAGCCGAGGCACCATGTGAGGGCAATCGCCCACACAAGCCACGTGGCAGCCGTGGTCACTGAAACAGCGGAGCTACGGTCGGTTCGTGCTCGTAGCGGTCCGCGAACGTGGGTCCGAATGGGTGTCGTGCTCACGAGATTTAGGTTTCCGTTTTGTCAGAATCTGAAACCCAGGACAGAAACCCGCCACCCTGGCCCGGCTGGCAATGACGGGTCCAGACTCGATTCCGGGCGCCGGCTCTATCTGGAGTCGGTCCTGAGCGCCGCGGCACGCTCCCGGACGTGGGCCCGGTCCTGATCAGCCAGCGCGCCGGGATGCCCGGGCCCGGGCCAGGGGGTGAGCAGCAGGAGGAGGCGGGTGTTTGAACGGGCAAGCACCGCGTGACGCTCGTTCGGCTCGAACGCCACCATCAGACCGCGGCCACCTACGGTTTGCTCGCCTGCGTCGGTGGTGATCTCCACCTCTCCGTCGATGACGATGACCCACGCGCGTTCATGGACCTGATGATCGCTCAGCCTTTCCCCAGCTGGGATCTCCAGCACGACGGCGCGCGCATCGTCACTCGAGCTCAGGATCTCGGGCGCATGGGGTTGGACGGTGAGGGCTCTGATGTCCCAGCTGTTCATGGTTGGCTCCGGTCGGTAGGTAGCACCGGTAGGGATGATGCCCGACCGCCTCTGAGACGTCGCCCGCATCGCCTAGACGGCGCGCCCGACGTACGCTGACGGCATGGATTCCGTGACGTTGACCTCTCCCGCCAGAGGCTCATCTTCTGGCAGCGAAGGTCAGTCGCGGACAGCGTTGGTCTCCGTGGTCGCCGCGGCGCTGCTGGTCGCGCTTAAGCTCGGAACGGGTATCGCGACCGGCAGCCTGGCCCTGATCTCGGCCGGCGTTGAGTCCAGTGGCGACGTTGTCGCCGCGGTCTTGACCTTCCTGGCTATTCGTCTGGCGGGGCGCCCGGCTGACACTGACCATCATTACGGGCACCGCCGGGCGGAGAACCTCGGTGCCCTTGGCGAGGCGGCCATCCTGCTCGGCGGCGGTGTGTTCATCGCGGTTCAGGCGGTCGGGCGCCTGACGGGCGAGTCGCCGACGCTGGGGACACACTGGTATGTGTTTGCCGTTATTGGCGTCGCGCTGCTGGTCGACTGCAGCCGCATCGCTGTCTCGGTTCGCAGCGCACGCGCGTACAAGTCCGCCGCGCTGCGCTCAAACGCCTTTCACTTTGCCGGTGACATGGCGGGCTCGCTGGCCGTCCTCGCCGGACTTACCGCTGTCGCCCTCGGCTTCCCGCAGGGAGACGCGATCGCCGCGGTGCTCGTCGCGGTTATCGTCTTCATGGCTGCCGGGCGACTGATCTTCGAGAACGCGCGTGTGTTGATGGACACTGCTCCACCGGGGATCCAGGCTCGGGCCGAGCGGGCCATCGATGAGCTCGGGGCGGACGTCGAACTGAGCCGGCTGCGCTTGCGCGAGTCCGGCGGCCGCTACTTCGCCGACGCCGTCATCGCGGTGCCGCCCGGCCAGGCCGTGGTGGAAGGCCATGTCACGGCCGACGCAGTCGAGGCGGCGGTACGCGATGCACTACCGGATTCAGACGTCATCGTCCACTACGAGCCGCGCCGCGAGGGATTGGACTTGCGTGACCGCGTGCTTGCCGTCGCGCTCGCCGAGCCGCTGGTCCGGGAGGCGCACGACATCACGATTTACGAGACTGGCCGGCGGGTGAGTGTGTCCCTGCATCTCAAGATGGCGGCCGATGTGAGCATCGGTGAAGCACATGATGTCGCCGAGCGCGTCGAGGCGGCTCTGCGCAATGAACCCGAGGTCGATGAGGTCCATACCCACTTGGAGCCGCTCGAGCAGCCAGTCGCCGCACGCCCGGAGGCCGACGGCGACCAGAGGGACGACGCTCAGCGCCAGCGCATCCAACAGCTGGTCGTTGAAAGGACCGGACAGCCGCCCCGTGAGCTTCGCCTCCTACATGCCGACGCCGGGCTCGTTGTCTTCGTCTCGGTGGTGGTGTCATCGCAGATGAGACTCCTCGCCGCACACGAATTGGCCAGCCGCCTCGAAGACGACATCCGCGCAGGCCAGCCGCACATGCAAGATGTCGTCGTGCACACCGAGCCGTGAACACGCGGTTGTTCAAACGGCTGGCCCCGGCATCACCGGGAGCGCCACGAGAGCAGGTCCGCGAGCGATCCCGTGTTGACCACGTCGGCGGCGGTCGCCCACCCCCGTCGTGCCGTGGCTACGGACAGGGCCATGTTGCCCAGCCCGGCGACCGAGTGCGCATCGGTCGAGCAGACGACCCGCGCGCCCGACTGCAGGGCGTCGCGCACATGCTCGCCGCTCAGGTCCAGACGCGGTGCCAGCCCGTTGATCTCTAGCGCCACCCCTTCCTCGACCGCCACCTGATAGACGCGCTCCAGATCGACGGCGTTCTCCGGGCGGCGGGTGAGCAACCGCCCCGTCGGGTGGCTGAGGCAGCTGACGTGCGGGTTGCGCAGAGCGTGGCAGACCCGGTCGGTCATCTCGCGGGTCGGCATCCGTTGGCCGCCGTGCACGCTGGCCTGGACCCAGTCGAGCTCTGAGAGGACATCGTCGGGAAGATCAAGCCGGCCGTCGGGGAGGATGTCGCACTCGATCCCGCGCAGGATGACGAACGGCGCCAGGATCTCGTTGGCCGCCGTGATCTCCTCACCCTGCCGGCGAACGGCATCGGGGTCGAGGCCCTGAACCGCGCCCACGGCGGGCGTGTGATCGCAGATGGCCAGGTACCCATAGCCACGCTCGCGCGCCGCGCGACCCATCTCCTCGATGCTCGCTCGCCCATCGGACCACGTCGAGTGGCAGTGCAGATCCCCGCGGATGTCCGGGAGCCCGACCAGTGGAGGCGGCTCACCATGAAACGGGTGCTCGCGCAGCTCCGGGGGGCACCAGGGGATGCCGAGCGTGGCGTAGACGGCTGCTTCGTCGGCCCGTTGGGGTAGTGGCTCGAGCGCGCTGACATACGCGGGCGCGCCGGTGGCCCGCAGCAGCTCGGTGCCGAACCGGGCCGGCGGGGCGACGATCACCTCGACCGGGACCCCCTCGACGGTCACGCCGAGAGCGCGCCGGTCCTCCCGCTCGATCATCGCCACGATCTGTGGCAGCTCGGCGAACCGATCCAGCAGGGCGGCGGCCTCCTTGGCCCCGCAGACGACGCGCAGCTGCTCGCACAGCTCGCGCCGCCGGCGCACATCCCCGGCCGCCTGTCCCCCGAGCGCCGAGGCGATGCCCTCCACCAGATCGGTCGCGCGGTCGAGCAGCAGGCCCTGCCGGGGCTGGCGCTCCGGCTCTCGGCCGAGCGCCTCCAGCAGTCTGGCCTCGGTCTTGGCGCCGATCCCGGGGACGTCGCGCAGGCGACCGGCGGCCGCCGCCTCGCGGAACTGATCGGCGGTTCGCACGTCCAGCGCGCGCGCCAGCTCGACGGCGCGGTTGGCGCTCAGGCCGAGGTAGCGCCCGAGGCCCACGAGGTCGGGTGAGAGCTGGCGCTCGAGCTCGGCCAGCTCGGCGATCTCGCCGGTCTCAAGCAGCTCGCGCAGGCGGGACTCGATCCCGGCGCCGACGCCCCGCAGCTCGCGCACGCGCCCGGCACGCACCAGCTCGGCGATCGGGACGGCCGTCGCCCGGATGCCATCGGCGGCGCGGCGATAGGCCCGCGTCGTGTACGGGTTGGCGTCGCTGAGCTCGAGCAGCATCGCGAAGGCATCCAGCCGGTCGGCGATCTGACCGTTGTCCACGCCGGGAGTGTTTCGCATCGTGCGTCGTGGTCAACGCGGACATGGAACAGCTGCCCCCTAACCCGTGCGGCGTTGGATGAAAACCGCCCGCCTGTACAGCGGGAAACTTCCAAACCGCCTCCGAGATCAGGACGTTCGGGCTCGTTGCCGGGATCACAACGCGACGAGATCCCGTTGGGAGCAAGTGGCGACGGGCCCGCCGGCCTCAAGTCGTCCGGCTGAGGTGCCGATGAACTGGGGTAGATGACACAACGACTGGGCTGGGCCTGATGATCGCCGTCTGGCGACGCCGCCTCCCGTTGCGCACCGGATCCCTGACCGCGTGGTGGCTCTGCTGAAGTCGACCCGGACGCGATCGTTGTCCTCGACGTGCGGGGCGTGATCGCGATCGCCGGCCCGATCCTCAGTGACGATAGGGGGACGGAACGCGAACTGGCGTCGGTGCGGGCCGCCATCGATCAGTTCTTTGCGGTCTCGCCAGACGTGATGGCGATCATTGATGCCGACGGGAACTTCGTGCGCGTCACCCCGGCGTTCGAGCGCATTCTCGGGCTGGGCGCGGACCAGATCGTGGGGCATGGCGACGCCGAGCTGCGCACCAGCCGTGAGCAGGCGCTCGCGGCATCGCGTCTGAAGTCTGAGTTCGTGGCCAACATTGAGCCACGAGATCCGCACTCCGCTGAACGGCGTGGTGTGCATGACCGAGCTGCTACTCGACACCAACCTCACCGAGGAGCAGCGCGAGTACGCGAACGTCGCACTGACGTCCGCCGAAGCGCTGATGCTGGTGATCAACGACATTCTTGATTTCTCCAAGATCGAAGCCGGCAAGCTCGACATCCTTCAGGGGGACTTCTCGATCGAGGACGCCGCGGATGACGTGTGCGAGATCCTGGGCCGGAGAGCCAACGAGAAGGGCGTCGAGCTGGCGGTTTCAGTCGATCCGGACGTGCCCTAGGGCAGCTGCGCCACGTTCGGCGCGGTCAGACTGGCCAACGCTCTCGCCCGGCTGGATGGCGCCCAGGGGACAGCGTTGCTGCGTAGAGCGGTGATCCTGCAACCCGAGCTACAGGAGCTCCTGGGCAGCACCGAGGTGGCCCTCACCGAGGCCGCGGCCACAATCGAGAACACCCGTCTCGGTCAAGACAATCTCGCCCGAGCCGATAAATGACCAGAGACCCTATGACCACCAGCTCCAGCTTCGATTCTCCGGGCGAGTCTCCGGGCACCGCGTTCGCGGCGACCACAGCCGCGACGCTAGCCGCTCCACCTGTCACCGGACGGGCTGCCACCACCGGTGCCAGCCGGTCTGTTGCATCGGACTGGAACCCCCGCGTGCTCGTCGTCGACGACGACGACATATGCCGGATTGCCGCACAGCGGTTGTTGGAACAGCTTGGCTTCGCCGTCGACGTCGCCCGCGACGGACAGGAAGCCCTGAACCTGAGTGCCGGATGGCCGTATGTGGCGATCTTCATGGACTGCGCCATGCCCAATGTCGATGGCTACCAGGCCGCGCGAAAGATCCGCTTCCAAGATCGCGATGGCACCGGTGCGCTGGTGATAGCGGTGACCACGCACTCCCGCCAGATCTGCCTGGCCGCCGGTATGGACCACCACATTCCCAAGCCCCTACGACTCGACCTGCTGGCGGCGGAGTGCACGAAACTCGGGCTACTCCCGCGGACCGACGGGCAGGCAAGTCCTCCAGCCGCCGTCCCGGCGAGCGAAACCCCCTTACTGATGGCGCCCCCCGGAATGAGCGAACGCAGGAGCGCGGTCTCGACTGCGACGCGCGCCGAAACCTTCTTTGCGCTTGCGTTAGTGCAGCTGCCCGCCCTGTGGCGCGCCGCCAACGCACGTGACGTCGGCTCGCTGGGTCGAATCGCGCTCCAGCTGAAAGAGCCGGCAGCAAACGTCGGCGCGGCACGCGTTGCCGACCTCTGTGACCAGATGGTCACCGCCGCCAACCATGGCAAAACCAACGTGGCGACGAGTCTTGAGCCGCGCCTCCGTCAGGCGCTGGCCGAAACCGCAGACGCGATCGAATCCCGGCTCCAGAACCCGGAGTCCAGCGACGCACCCGCGAGCGCGGCCACGAACGGAGATGCCGCGCGAACGGCGCCAGGTGAGCATCCGACGCTGCGAATCGCCATGGCAGATGATGATCCGCTGGCCCGGCGCATCATCGGCGGGATGATCGAACGCTCCGACGGGCTCCAGCTCGTCGGCGCCGCCAGCAGTGTCAAGGAAATCGTCGAACTCGCCGTAAACAAGCGCCCCGACACGGTCCTACTGGACTGGATGATGCCCGGCGGCGGCGGACCGGAGGCGGCACGCCAGATCGTCGTGCGATGCCCGGGCACTCGTGTCATCGCCCTCACTGCGTCCGCCAGTCCCAACACGTACCTCGAGATGCTCAAGGCTGGGGCGTCAGGGCTGCTGGTCAAAGGATGCTCAGGCGAGGCGCTGGCGCAGATGATCCGCCGCACCGCCGAACGCCCAGCCTGAGCAGGTCCTCGCGCCTAACCTGGCTGCCCACGAATAACCGGAACGCCACTGCCCGCTCGACCTTGGTCTAGCGCGACCTACCGAATCGTCGGATGCTCCGGACGCGGGACCCAGACGATAGGACCGCCATGGTCGGTTGGCGACCCTTCACACAGCGCTGTCCAGAGCAGAGCCGCTCCGTTGTGGGCGGTGGCTGGCCTGGACGCGGATCGCGGCGTGTCCCTCGCGAGGCGGGAAGGTTGGCACGGTTTCGGCGCCGCGCTGCCGACGAAAGCGGCACGGTGGTGGCCCTGGTCGCGGTCAGCATCGTCGTGCTCCTGGGTATGGCCGCCCTGGCCATTGACCTGTCCTCGCTCTACCAGGCCCAGAAACAGGCCCAGACCGCCGCCGATGCCGGTGCGCTTGCGGCCACCCAAGATCTGCCCAGCAACGCCATCGGCGCTGCCAATGACGGCACGACCTACGCACAAAAGAACGATCCGGGGTCCTCGGTGACCGTCTCCACGCCGTACGCCGGCAACTCGAACCGGGTCAAGGTGACGGTCAACGTGACCGCGCCGACGTTCTTCGCCAAGGTCTTTGGCTTCAACAGCGCCGCCGTCAGTGCCAGCGCGGTCGGCGGGGAGCACGGCAAGAGCATGCAGGCAGCGATCTTCGCCTACGCCGACGGCGGTAATTGCAGCAGTGATATCGGCATCGTGATCGACAAGAACAACGCGCAGATCACCGGGGCGCTGCAGAGCAACGGCAACGTGACCGATTCGGGCGGGGGTAATACCGGGATTGGCACCGCGGTCTACGGAACCGGAACTGGGTGCAGCTTCACCGGCAACTCGGGCCATTACACGACGACGCCGTTCGCCGCTCCTCCAACTCCGTACCCGCTGGACTACCGCAACTTCCCTCCCACCTGCACCACCTACGTCACGGGCACCTATGTGTTCACCGGAACGGTCGCACCAGGGGTGTACTGCAACACCAACGGGTCAATCGACTTCTCCGGCGCGACCGGTAGTGGGGTCACCTTTGTGGCCAACAAGATCGGGGCGACCGGCGGCGCCACGCTGACCGGACCGACGGTAAACGGCGCCTACGGCCTGCTCCTCTACCAGACCGGCTGCGACGCCAACCCGGGTCCGGGGCCGCTGCAGATCAGCGGCAACGGCGAAACCCTGAACGGCACGATCTTCGCCCCCTGCGCCACCGTGAATATCAATAACAACAACTCCTCCACGGGCTTCATCGAGGCCAACAACGTCCACATTTTCTTCAACAACTTCCAAATCGTCGGCGACGGACCAGTGGTGGCAGGCACCGGGGGCGGCTTGCTCGGATGAGCCACCCCGACAACTAGCGATCACCCTGAGGCGCGGTCCGCGCCTTTAGCCGCTGAGCACCGCCAGCACGCCGAGGTTCCGGGCGCGCTCCAGGCATTCTCGGCGGGAGGCTCGGCCGAGCCCGCGGAAGATCACCTCGCCGCGAGGGTTCAGCAAGGACCAGCCGTCCTCCGTGGCCCGAAGCGAAACCCGCTGAGCCGCGGCCGCAGGGATGAGCCCGCCATGACCCCGGCGCAGTTCGAAGGCGGTGGCTCTATGTGCGCTCGCGGTCATGTTGGACAGGATCAACCCGCGTCCTAAGCCGCGCGCGTGCCAATCCTGTGAAAGTCATAAGACCCGGCGGCGGTCGACAGAGAGCCCGGCAGTACCTAACTCTTTTGCGGTCAAAGGCACTGAGCGCTAAAGGCGGCTCGCTTTCCTGCCGACGCGTCCACATGCGCCTACCAAGCACAGTCATGGATCGACTCAGGGGCAGCGAAGGCCAGACGATGGCCGAGTACGCGCTGCTGATTGCCGTGATCGCCATCGTGGTGATCCTGGCTGCCGTCCTTCTCGGCGGCAACGTGTCGAGCACCCTCGGCAACGCCGCGTCCTACGCCTAAGCGCCAAGCGTCGGGCTCAGGTGGCTCGGGGAGGGTCGATCGCGTCCACGAACAGATCCACGGCCAGCTCAGCATCCACGCCCGCGGCACTGTAGGCGCTGAGGTCCTCGACGCCCGACTCCACCAGCACGTCCTCGCACAGGAAGGCGTTGCCGGTGCACTCCCGGCTGGGACGGGTCAGGATCTGGTAGGCGGCGTCGGCGTAGATCTCCGGAGTCCGCGCCCGCCGCATGGCTTCATCGCCCCCGAGCAGATTCTGGACCGCGGCCGTGGCGACGAGGGTCCGGGGCCACAGCGCGTTGGAGGCCACACCGGCATCCCGCAGCTCCTGGGCAAGGCCGAGGGCGACGAGGGTCATGCCGTACTTGGCGATCGTGTAGGCGGTGTGCGGGGCCAGCCAGCGCGGCTCCAACGAAATCGGCGGCGAGAGGGTGAGGATGTGCGGGTTCTGGCCGTTCTTCAGATGCGGGATGCAGGCCTTGGAGACGACGAAGGCGCCCCGCGTGTTGATGTCCTGCATCAGGTCGTAGCGCTTCATCTCCAGCGCCTCGATGCCCTGAAGATTGATTGCGCTCGCATTGTTGACACAGATGTCGATCCCGCCGAAGCGCTCCACGGTGACCGCGACCGCAGCCTGGACCGAGTCGTCGTCGCGGATGTCTCCCACGATGGGCAACGCCGTCCCGCCCGCCTGCTCGATCGCCTCCGCTGCCGTGTAGACGGTGCCCTCGAGCTTGGGGTGCGGTTGGGCGGTCTTGGCCACGAGCGCCACATTCGCGCCATCCTGCGCGGCCCGGAGGGCGATGGCCAGGCCGATTCCGCGGCTGGCGCCGGAGATGAACAGGGTGCTTCCACTTAGATCGGGCATGTTTCGGGCCTCTCGTTGGTGCTTGATGGGCGGTAGACAGCACTGAGAAGATCCCAGTTCGAGGATGAGCGAGGCTCTTGAGGGGAGATCGTTGAGCGTTCCGGTGCGTCCGCCAGGTCCGCTGGCCGGGGTGGCGGCGTGGTTGCGTGAACACGATCCGGACTACGCCGCGCTGCGCCGGGCCACCCGGACGGCCCTGGTCATGCCGGCCATGTTCGCGCTCGGCGACGTGGTCATCGGTAATCCGGTCCTGGCCACGTTCGCCGCCTTCGGGTCGTTTGCCATGCTGCTGCTGGTCGACTACTCGGGGACGATTCGCGACCGGGTCCTGGCCCAGGCGGCGCTGGGAATCACCTGCGCAGGGCTCATCTGTCTGGGCACGCTGGCCGGCCGGATCACCTGGCTGGCGGTGGCCGGCATGGCGGTGGTGGCCTTCGCGGTTGTCTTCTCGGGGGTGGTCAGCAGCGTGCTGGCCGGCGCGACCACCTCGCTGTTGCTGGCCTTCATCCTCCCGGTCTCGCTGCCCGGCCCGGTCTCCTCGATCCCCGACCGCGTCGCGGGCTGGAGCCTGGCCGCGGCCGCTTCGCTGTTGGCCATCACCCTGCTCTGGCCCGCGCCGGTCCGCAACCCGGTTCGAGGGGCGGCCATCGATGCCTGTCGCGCCCTGGCCGACCGGCTTCGGGCCGAGGTCAGCTACCGCTTGGGGGACGGCTCACCGCTGGCCAAGCAGGCTCACGATGCCGCGGTGGCCCGGGCGGAGGAGACCGTCGAGCGGCTGCATACGGTCTTCTTCGCCGCGCCCTACCGTCCGACTGGGCTGACCACCGATGCGCGTGCGGTGGTCAGGCTGGTCGACGAGCTGCGCTGGCTGAACACGATCGTCTTGCGCTCCTCCCCCGTGCAGCACCCAGCACGCCCGGACCGTCACGTCTGCCGCGTGAAGAGCGCGGCCGCGGAGGTCCTCGAGTGCTCAGCCGCATTGCTCGATGAGCCGCGCGCCGGAAGCGAGTCTCTGAGCGCCGCGCTGGCGGAAATGAGGTCGGCGCTGGAGGCACTCGAGCAGGCCACGACAACGCTCCTGCCCGCCCGGGCGCAGGAGGCGCGCGCGGACGACGAGGCACGCCAGGTTGTCTCCGCGCTGGACCCCAGCTTCCGGGCGCAGGAGCTCAGCTTCGTGGTCGGTCAGATCGCCACCAACACGGATTTCGCCGCCGCCGCCGAGCGTCGATCCTGGCTGGAGAGGCTGCTCGGGCGCCAGCCCGAGGGGCTGCCCGGGCGGCTCACCGCGGTTCAGGAACGCGCCGGCTCGCGGGTGGACTGGCACTCCCTGTGGCTGCACAACAGCGTCCGCGCCGCGGCGGCCCTGGGGCTGGCCGTCCTGGTGGCCGACCTGAGCAGCGTCCAGCACGGCTTCTGGGTCGCGTTCGCCACCCTTTCGGTGCTGCGCTCCAACGCACTGAGCACGGGGCAGAGCACGCTTCGAGCCCTGCTCGGGACCACGGCCGGATTCATTATCGGTGGAGTCATCGTCTACCTGGTCGGCACCAATACGACGGTCCTGTGGGTACTGCTGCCGATCGCGGTCCTCCTGGCCGGACTGGCCCCAGCCGCGATCTCCTTTGCCGCCGGGCAGGCCGGTTTCACCCTCACGCTGCTGATCCTGTTCAACATCCTGGCTCCTGCGGGTTGGCGGATCGGGCTGGTGCGGGTCGAGGACATAGCCCTGGGCGGGGCGGTCAGTCTGATTGTGGGGCTCGTGTTCTGGCCCCGCGGCGCCGGTGCTGCCCTGGGCCGCGCGCTCGCCGAGGCCTATGTCGGCAGCGCCCGGTACCTGGCCCAGGCCGTGGCCTACGGCGCCAGCCGTGGCGCCGGCTCCGTCCCCGCCTCCCCGGCCCCTGCGGCCGAAGCGGTCCAGGCGGCCGCCGCCGCCCGCCGGCTCGACGACACCTTTCGTAGCTACCTCGCCGAGCGGGGCTCCAAGCCGATCCCCCTGGCCGACGTCACCGGTCTGGTCACCGGCGTGGCCGGCGTGCGGCTGGCCGCCGATGCGGTTCTGGACCTGTGGGACGGAGACGGGGCACCTGAAGGTGCCCGCTCCGCGGCCCGGCGCGAGTTGCTCAGCGCCGCGGAGTACATGACCAGCTGGTATGGCCACTTCGCCGCCAGTCTGACTCTGCGGGAGCCGGTTCCAGACCCCCTGGCGCCCGACCAGGTGGCCGACGGGCGGCTGATCGAAGCCGTGGGCGAGGACCTCTGCCGCTCCGGCGGTCAGGAGACCGCGACCGGAGTCCGGGTGGTCTGGACCGGTGATCATCTGGATTCCGTCCGGCGCCTCCAGGAGACGTTGGTGGAGCCGGCTCGCGCGGCGGTGGCCGAGCGTTCGATGAGTCCGCTGGAGGATCTGCGCCGCTGGCTGGTGGCCCCACTCAGGCGGGCCACGCCCGCTGAGCGGGTGAAATCGGGTTCTTCGTCCTGAGCGCGGGCAGAGAAACCGCCGGACGACGAGTGCAAGCCAGCAACCTTCCGCACTCGCCCCGCCGCCCGGGTGTTCCTCTCTCTACTCCTCGGCGCTGCCGGCAGTGTAGGTGTGACCAACGTCACAGGCAAGGACACCGTCCGGCTGATGACAAACTCAGGCCATGTCGGAGCCCGGCGCCGATATCCGCGAACTGGCCACGCGAGTGTTTGGACTGGCCCGCAGCGGCGCCACGGATGAGCTTGCCGCGTTCCTGGACGCGGGCGTGAACGTCAATCTGACCAACCAGAACGGAGACACGCTGCTGATGCTGGCCGCTTACCACGGGCACGTCGAGACGGTGCGGGCTCTGCTTGAGCGAGGGGGAGACCCGGACCGGGCCAACGATCGCGGTCAGACGCCTCTGGCCGGCGCTGTGTTCAAGGCCGAGCCGGAGGTGATCCGGGCGCTGATCGCCGCCGGCGCCGATCCCGAGGCCGGCCAGCCGACGGCGCTGGCCACCGCGGCGATGTTCGAGCGCGCGGACCTCGCCGCGCTGCTGCGTCCGGAGTCGGGGCCGGAGCAGTCCTGAGGCTCGGCGCCCCCCGGTCGCTACGGCAGCTTCGTGTAGACGATCGCACTGTCGCCCACGCCCCATGCGGCGGTGTAGTCATGGGGTGCGGTCGCTCCGGCGAGCCGTCGCAGCTGCGGGTCGGTGGCGAGCAGCTCGCCCCATTGCGCGGCTCGACGCCGGACCAGGATCGCCCACTGCTGTGACCAAGGCTTGACGCCCTCGGTCAGGGGGCGGGTGTAGAGCAGATGCTGTCCGGGCCGCAGAGTGGCCAGCAGCCCGGCCAGGGTCTGCCGCTGGTTTGCGTCCCGCAACCGACTGTAGGCGTTCACCCAGTTCATGTAACTGGGGTGGGCGATCGGGCCCATTGGGCTCGCATAACGCAAGCCCGCGGGGAGGTAGTAGTAGGCCAGCGCGGACTGATCGGGCGCGCCAACCAGCACGAGGTCGCCCGGGTGCAGGTAGGGGGCGAGCTCGCCGGCGACGTCGCGCATGTCGCTCTTGAACTCCGGGGTAAAGGAAGCCGAGTTGGCGGCGAAGGCCAGGGTCAGGACCAGCACCACCACGCCCAGGATCCCTGAGCGGGCGCAGGCCATGGCCCCGAGCAACAGCAGGGCGGCCAGGATCGACGCGAGATAGCGCGTCTCCCACGCTGGAGCCACGATCGACGCGATCCGCGCCAGGAACGCCGCGGTCACGGCCGTGGTCATAAGTGCCCAGGTCATCCGGGCGATCTGGCTGCGCCGGTTCTCCCGGGCGGCCAAGGGCAGCACGGCTACGGCCACAGCTACGGCCAGGGCGACGGTGACACGATCACTGCCCAAGAGCGTGCTGGGAAAACCGAAGCCAGACCGGTCGCCGTAGCGCCAGGGGCTGGTCGTATTGGCCATCTGGTAGAGCAGATTTGGGACCCAGGGCAGGAAGGTCAGCAGGGAGATTCCAAAGCTCAGCCCGGCGTCGCGCCGTAGCGCGGGCCGCTCCGGGCTCGAGCGCAGCAGGACCAGCAACGCCACCGCGGCGCCGCCCCAGAAGAAGATGGCCCAGAAGCTCGTGTAGAGCATCAGCGCCAGACTGACGCTCAGCGGGATCAGGAACGCGCGTCGACGCTGGACGAAGGCGTGCAGGAAGCTCGCCGTGGCAATCAGGCCGAGCAGGGCCAGCAGCTCGTAGGGCGCCACCTCCTCGGAGTACTGGGTCAGAAACGGGCCGAAGGCGAACAGAACCGCGGCCGCCATCCCGGTCCGCCGGCCGAAGAGGCTCCAGCCGCTCCACATCGCCACCGGAATAGTGAGCAGGCCGAGGATCAGGGAGAGGAGATGCGTGGCCACCTCCCCGGAGCCGAACAGGCTCATCCATATGTGCAGCACCAGGTAGTAGAGCGGTGCCGAGCCGTCCTGGCGAAGGATTCCCGGGATCGCGCTCAGCGGGTGGGAGGCGATACCGACCGAAATCGCCTCATCGCCCCAGAACTGTCCGCCGATGTAGCGCGAGCGCACCGCAGCGGAAATCCCCAGGAGGAGCAACAGGATCGCTGCCGTGCTCAGCCAGACGGGCAGACGATTAAACCAGCGGGGCGCGTGGACGTCCGGGACGTCGGGAGCCTGCAAAAGCCAGGGCAGGGAGCGGTGCGGGGCGGTGGCGCTCATACGCGGCCTCAGCGTACCGGCCCGCTTGCTCGCGGTCTGCGAGCATCGGCCGCCGTGCGCCCCAAGCTCATCGCCACAGATCTGGATGGCACCCTGCTGCGCACCGACGGCACGCTCGGTGTCCAGACCCGCGCGGTGCTGGACAGCTGCCAACGCGCGGGGGCACTGTTGGTGCTCTGCACCGCCCGCCCGCTGCGCTGGATGCGACCGCTCGGGGTGCAGATCGGCGGCCGGACGCTGGCGGTCTGCGATAACGGTGCGCTGCTCTGGGACCTGGCCGGCGACCGGCTGCTGGGGACCCGGGCGCTGGAGTCCGAGCAAGCGGAGATCGTCGTCTCGGCAGTGAGTGCGGCGCTCCCGGGGGGCGCGTGGGCGGTTGAGCGAATCAATGGCTTCGGGCACGAGCCCGGTTATGAGCCTCACTGGCCGCCGCCGGACGGGACGGTCGTCGATCACGTGCCGGCACTGCTCGCCCAGCCGGTGGTCAAGCTCATGTTCCGTCACGTCGCCTACAAGGCCGATGAGATGCTCGGCCCGGCACGGCGGGCCGCCGGCGCGCGAGCCGAAGTGACCCATTCGAACTCCGCCGGCGACCTGCTCGAGATCAGTGCTCCGGGCGTGAGCAAGGCCACCGCGCTGGCCCGCATCTGCTCCGAACTGGGTATAGGCGCCGAGGCGGTAGTCGCGTTCGGGGACATGCCCAACGATCTGAGCATGCTGCGCTGGGCCGGGCACGGGGTGGCGGTGGCGGGGGCGCACCCCGACGTGCTGGCGGCCGCCGAAGAGGTGGCGCCGGGAAACGACGAGGACGGCGTGGCCCGTGTCCTGGCCAGGCTGTTCTCACTGCCTGAGCCGGTCAGCCGATGATCGGTCCCGACGTGGTGCTGGTGACCGGGGCCGAGATGCCGGTCCCGGACACGGAATCACCTCTACTGGTACAGGCACTGGCCAGGCTCGGCCTCCAGGCCGAGGTGTGGATCTGGCGGGAACCTCACGACTGGAGCGCGCCCGCCCTGGTGGTTTGCCGGTCCCCGTGGGATTACTTCGGCCGGGCGCGTGAGTTCCTCGATTGGGCGGATGCGGTGGCGGGCGCGGCTCGGCTCGAGAACTCGGCCTCGCTGGTGCGCTGGAACGCGCACAAGTCCTACCTGGTCGAGCTGGCCGGCGCCGGAATTCCCGTCGTTCCGACCACGCTCGTGTCCCACGGCGCTGGGGAAGCCGAGCAAGCCGCGGCACTGATCGGCAGCGATGCGCTGGTGGTCAAGCCGGCGATTGGCGGGGGCGCTCTGGGACTGCGGCGGGGTCGCGCCGATGACCCGGTGCTGGCGGCACATCTGTCGAGCCTGACCGGGGAAGGTGACGCGCTGGTCCAGCCCCTCATCACCACCGTGGCCGAGGACGGCGAGGTGTCGCTGATCTACTTCGACGGGATCCTCAGCCATGCCGTACGCAAGGTTCCCGCCGCCGGCGACTTTCGGGTCCAGCCTCAGTACGGCGGCACCGTGCTCGCCCACACCGCCGGGCCTGAGGAGCTCGCCGCCGCCCAGTCCGTGCTGGCCACCGTGCCGGGCGCGCCGGCCTACGCTCGGATCGACTTCGTGCGGGGGCCGGCCGGCCCCCTTCTGATGGAGGCCGAGCTGATCGAGCCGTTTCTGTTTCTGGACTCGTCTGCGCCCGCCGCAGACCGGTTTGCCGCCGTTCTGGCCAGCCGGGCCCGCTGAGGGGGGAGCCGCTCTGCTAAATAGCACCAATCAAGTGAAGATAAGATCTTCAAGTCCATGCACTGGCGTGCCTATGTTTAGAGCGAACGGCTGCCTAGCCGCATGGCAAAAGGCGTCGGCAGCCAGTGTCTCAGGCCACAGATGAAGAAGGAGAAGCAGAGATGAGCCTCAAAATTGGATCGACGGCCCCGGACTTCGAGGCCGAGACAACTGAAGGCAAGATCAAGTTTCACGACTGGATCGGCGACTCGTGGGCGGTGCTGTTCTCGCATCCGAAGAGTTTCACCCCGGTATGCACTACCGAGCTGGGCTACATGGCCAAGATCAAGCCGGAGTTCGACCGCCGCGGCGTCAAGATCATCGGCCTCTCGGTTGACCCCGTGAGCGACACCGAGAAGTGGGCCGACGACATCGCCGAGACCCAGGGCACGGCCCCCAACTACCCGATCATCGGCGACAGCGACTTCAACGTCTCCAAGCTCTACGGAATGCTCGGGGAGGAAGTCGACGGCGATCCGCACGGTCGCACGCCGGCCGATAACCAGACCGTACGCAACGTTTTCGTGATCGGCCCCGATAAGAAGATCAAGCTGATCCTGGTCTATCCGATGACCACCGGGCGGAACTTCGACGAGGTCCTCCGGGTCATCGACTCACTGCAGCTGACCGCCAACCACAAGGTGGCGACTCCGGTCAACTGGCATGAGGGCGAGAAGGTGATCATCGCCGGTTCAGTATCGGACGACCAGGCCAAGGAGACCTACCCGGACGGCTGGGAGTCCCCCAAGCCGTACATCCGGATCGTCCCCCAGCCCTCCTAGAACGTCGCCGGAGGACCCGGGGAGCCGGACCGCGCGCTCGGCTCCCCGGCCTCCTCAGATACGGTGATCATCCCGGCGCAACGCGTCGGTGAACCGCTTCGGCACCGCGGCGTCCTCGCCCACCTCATACAACGTGACGACCACCAGCTCATCGTCCTCGGGCCGGCACACGTAGACCAGATCGCGTCGCTCCAGGTCACGGACCAGCAGCGCCCCCCGGGACCCTGGCTCGGTCCGGCCGGCGGCGCGGGCTCGGGCCACGCGGGCGGCTACGTCGAGCTTGGCCTCAAGTGTTCCCTGCACGCGCTGGCGAAATCGCTCGGCCGCGTGGTCCGTCACCGCGATGAGCACCGCCGCGCCCGGCTATTGGCTGGTGGCCCGGGACGGCGATCCCGAGGCAGCGTACTTCTGGAGCGCGCGGGTGATGTTGCGCGTGAGCATGCGCTTGACCACCGCGCCCAGCCCCGGCAGCTTGCCGTCGAAGTCGATCGTGTAGTCCAGTCGCGACCCGCTGCCCTGCGCGGAGAAGCGCATCACGCCCTCGTGGTCCTTGAGGATCCCACCCCGCGTGATGCGATAGCGAATCAACTCGTTCGGGACCACCTCGATGTTGGTTTCCACGAAGCCGGGCAGCGGTCCAACCCGCAACTCGCGGGACGCGCCGGTCCCGTTGCGTGTCCCGTCCGATCCGTCGGACAGCCGCTTGATCTTGGCCCCGAACAGCGGCTCAAGGTTCTCCTGCTCGCTGAGGTAAGCGAACACGTCCTGCACCGGCTGGGGAAACTCCTGGCTCACCGAGACGCGCTGCACGGGCGCAAATATCGCAGGTTCGGCGCCTCGCCGGCTCTCAGCGCGCGTAGACGGCGAAGAAGTCGCGGTCGTCCGGCGACAGATAGCGGGTCACCGGACGGGTCATGCCGGCCAGCAGGGCACTCGGCGCTCCGGCGCCAGGCTGGGCGTAGGAGTTGAACGTGTCCCAATAGGAGTTGATGTCCAGCTGCATCGCCCGAATCGCGCCGGCTCGAATCAGGATCTGAGCCAGGGATCCCACCGTCTGATCGTTGGCCGCGGCGTAGATGAGGTCACCGCGAGCGTCGATGCCGATGCCCGAGCGCCACACTCGGACCGCGTTGCCCAGGGTGGCGCCCCATTGGGGGCCGTCGCTGAGATTGGGATTCGGCGCTCCGTTCATCACGATCAGGGGCAGGTTCTGGCGCGCGTAGTCGACGCCGGTTGGTACCCGGGGCCCACCGCTCCATGTCTCGATGTTCACCCGCCCGTCGCTGTAGTGAACGAATGTCCCCACGCCGTTCTGCAGCGGGGCATAGGTGATCCCCCCGAGCGCGAAGCCGCCGTGGGAATCCTGAAGCTTGAAGCCGGAGTTGAAGGTGGCCAGCAGTCGGGAGCGGAGCGCTGGAGGGACCTCCATCGGTCCTCTGGGCAGGCTGACGGATGGTTCCAGGCGCCCCGGGTACAGGACGATCGACGTTCGCCGCGGATCGATCCACGCCACCCCGGCGACCATCTGGGGGTAGGTGGGATCACTGCGGAACTGCGTGATCTGCACCGGGGGACTGGCCCCGGTCCAGGTCTCGGTCGCGGTCCAGACGCCCTCGCCAGACAGAGCCGGGTGGATCACCGGAGCGATGTCAGGGGGATGCGTGGTGGCCACCGCGTGACTGTGAAGCCGCAGGCGCTTGAGCCCTGGGCCGCCAGTGGGCGGGGCGTTGAAGCTGTAATAGACGCTCTCCACCGAGGAGGCGAACCCGGCCGCGCCGTGGTCGCGCAGCCATTCGATGGCGTTGATGGTGAAGCTCGAATTGGACGGGCCGCTGACCGTAGCCAGAAACGAGCTCAGCACAGGCAGCGTGCACATGATCAAGGCGATGGTGAGAACCCGCTGGGCGCGTTGTGCCGGACGCAGACGGGGCGGGAGCGGGTGCCGTCGGTGGGACGGCCGGGTGTGGGCATGGACGGACATAACGGCACAGAGTGCTATTCAGCGTTTCGCGGGTCACCGGCGACGTCCTGCCTGAAATGACGTGTGAAGAGACTTCTCATTCCGGTCAGCAGGCGAACGGGTCTCGCCGCAGAACGTCACCGGAGTGACGAACGCAAACGCGGCGGCGCGCCTGCGGGTGGCCGCACCAGATAACCCGGCTGCATCTCGCCGGCCTCGCGGCGCGGTGCGACCCATGCCGCCGGCCATGGGCGCCAGAAGGTCGTGGATCCGGGCGGTCCGCGTGCGTCAATGGCCCAAGAACCTGCTCGTGTTTGGGGCGCCCGCCGCCGCCGGGGCGCTCGGCCAATCGGGCGTGCTCACCCGCGCCGGGCTGGCGGCAGTCGCCTTCTGCCTGCTGTCGAGCGGGGCCTACCTGTTCAACGACCTGCACGATGCCGCCGAGGACCGACGTCACCCGCTAAAGCGCCATCGGCCGATCGCCTCCCGGGCCATTGCCCCCCGGGCCGCGCTGCTGGGCGCTGTGGTGGCGCTGAGCGCCGGGATGGGTCTGGCCGCCAGCCTGAGCGCCGGCACCCTGGCCGTGGCCGCTGCCTACGTCGGACTCAACCTCGCTTACACCACCTGGCTGCGGCGTGTGGCCGTGGCCGACATAGCCGCCATCGCCGGCGCCTTCGTTCTGCGCGCGGCGGCCGGTGGCGTGGCCGCCGGCGTGCCGATCTCACGCTGGTTCTTTGTCGTGGTTTCCTTCGCCGCGCTGTTCGTGGCTGCCGGCAAGCGCTACGCCGACTTCGTGGATCCGAGCGCGCGCGGTTCGCGCAAGGTGCTGGACGAGTACAACGCCGAGTTCCTGCGCCTGGTCATCGGCGCTTCGAGCGCCGTGGCCCTCGGTGCCTACTGCCTGTGGGCGTTCGGTCCCGGACATCCCGGCGCGGCGGCGTGGCGGGCGGCGACGATCCTTCCCTTCACCCTCGCCCTATTGCGTTATGGACTGCTGGTCACAGCCGGCCGGGGCGGCGCGCCGGAGGAGATCATGCTCTCTGACCGGTTCATGCAATTCGCCGGGCTGGGTTGGCTCGTGACCTTCATGCTCGGTCTGTGATGAGGGCAGCGTCGGCACGGCATTTCCACGATCGTGACTCCGAGCGCGGCCTCCGCCCACGCCCGGACCGGCCCAGCGCTCGCGCCCAGGCCCGGGCGCGAGCCAACGCGGAACGCCGCCGGCGTCAGCGTCACTTCGCCCGCCGCCGCCGCGACCTCCTCGAAGATGTCGGGATCGCTCTGCTGCTGAGCGTTAGCCTGCTCGTGATGACCGCAGGCCTCGGCGTGATCGCCTTGCTCGAGTTACCGATGGCGGGGATCCTCGCCGCCTCGGTGGTGATTCCGCGCATCCGCCGCCGCCGCCGTCACCGGCCTGGACCGAGACATCAGCGTTGACAGTGCGCCGGGGAGCGCTCGTCGCCGCGACCGCGGTGCTGCTGGCCGGCTGCGGCGGCGGCGCGAGCCGCACCGGCCATACGAGCCACTCCTCCGCGGCGAGCGCTGCCAGCGCGACGACGAGCGCCGCCAAGCCTCGGCCGCGACCGGTTGCGCAATACCCGCGGCTACTGCCGGCGGCCACCGCCCCCGCCCCAACCCACTTCGTCCCCGCGGTCAGCTGGCAATCGCACACAGCGGTATCGGTCGCCGAGCGCTCCGGAGTGACGCTGCTCTCGTTCAATCAGCGCCTCCTCACGCTGCACCTTCATTCCGGCACGGTCGACGCCGGCTCGAGTGGCTGGCGATACGGCCCGGCGATTGCCGGGCGCGAGCGCCGTCGGCTGGTGGCGGCGTTCAACGGCGGCTTCAAGCTCAACGTTGGCGCGGGCGGGTTTGAGGCCGGCGGTCGGGTCGCGGTGCCGCTCGGTGGCGGACTTGGCTCGATCGTCACCTACTCAGACGGCCAGACTGACATCGGTGCCTGGCACCAAGGTCTGCCGGCCGCGGGTCAGCCCGTCGTCTCGGTGCGCCAGAACCTGCAGCTGCTCATTTCTGCCGGACACCCGGCAGCCAACCTGGCCTGCCTGTCGTGCTGGGGCGCCACGCTCGGCGGCACGGCGTCGCCCGCCCGCTCGGCGTTGGGCATCACCGCTGAGCACCGGCTCATCTGGGCCGGTGGCGAGAATCTGACCACCAGCGCGCTGGTGGAAGCCCTGCAGGGCGCGGGGGTGCAACGGGCGGTGGAGCTCGATATCAACCCGGAATGGGTGGCCGCTTATCTGTACAGCCACCGCCATGGGCACCGTCCGCCCGTCCCGGTGCCGATCGTGCCTGGGCAAATCGGAGTTCCCGGTCAGTTCCTGGCCCCCTACAGCCGGGACTTCTTCACCATCGTCGCGCGCTGAGAGACCGGTGCGACGGCTCAGCCGGGGTGGTGGTGCGGCAAGGCGACCCCCGACGTCCAGGAGCTGAAGTCCGGGATCAAGGCGATGGCCAGCACCACACCGGCCACGATCGCTCCCGCCACGGCTAGGGCGCGCCCGGCCCCGCCGGCCTGGCGCCCGCCGAGTGCGGTGTCATCAAGTCCTCGCGCCCGCACGGCACTCGGCATCTCGGCCAGATGACCGAGCACATGCAACCCGGTGGCGGCCCCCCAGACGAAGAAGGTCACCTTGTGCAGCAGCAGCCAGGGGTCACGATGGTCCGGGCCGACGAACAGGAGCACCACACCCGTGGCGAAGACAGCCAGCGTGCTCAGCACCACGGCGGGCGCCAGCAGGCGCAGCCACATCTTCGGCGGTCCCCGGCGAACGTACTCGTGGTTGTGGGTGTAGTACCGGGCGAAGCGATAGCCGGTGCTGGCCATTTTCAAGGCCACCGGGCCGAGGAGGAGCAGGCCGATGAACAGATGTTCGGAGATCAGCTGGCCGATCTGCACGATTGTCACCCCTAGCGCGGCCAGGAGGACGATCAGCACCACGCCGGTAAGCGCGGTGAGCTGCTCGTTTCCGTCCGGTCCACCTCGGAGCCAGCGCCTTACATACGATCGTTCAGCTGCGCCCGCGGCAATTTGCGCGCGCTGGTCTGTCCCGAGTGAGGGTTGCGGCAGTGTCACGGCAAGAGTTTGCGAATTCCGGCTAAAGAGCATTTCAGCCGAGCATAAGAAGGTCTTGCCTTGTCAGCCGTCTGACTCTGCTTGGGGCACTGACCGGGCGTGACGGTTGATGTTCCGCCAGGCATCTCCCTGTGACTCAACGCGCCGCCCGGCCGTGGCCACCGTGTAGCGGTCAGGCTTCAATCGGGTTTCGGACAGCTCGTCCCACTCGATCGGCATGGCCACCGGAGCCCGCGGTCGGGGCCGAACCCCGTAAGGCGCCACCACGTGCTGGGCGTAGGCGTTGCGGTTGACGTCGACGTAGATCCGCGCGCCTCGGTCCGCCCGCCGCCATTCGAGCGTCAGGTGCTGAGGATCTGCCGCCACCATTTGCTGCGCCAGCGCACGCGCGAAGCGGTGGACGGTGGAAAAGTCGGGCCCCCGACGCAGGGGGCAAACGACGTGGACACCCCGCGATCCGGTGAGCATGGCGTAGGTGGCCAGGCCGGCATCGCGCAGCCGCGCGCCCGCCTCCCGGGCGGCCGCGCGCACGTCGGCGAAGCGGGCCCCGGGGGACGGATCAAAGTCGAAGATCAGGCGGTCGGGGGTGGCAGGGCGATCAGCGCGAGAGAGCCAGATGTGGGGAGTGATGACGTTCTGTCCGGCGAGATAGACGAGCGTTGCGGCTTCGTCGCCCAGAACCTGGGTCAGCGTGCCTCCGCGCTTGGGAACCTCGGCGGTGTGGATCCAGGCGGGAAAGTGCTTCGGAACCGACTTGAGGAAGAACCCCTGGCTCCCGATCCCGTCCGGAAAGGCTTGCAGAGCCAGCGGCCGCCCACGGAGATGCGGAAGCATCGGGCCGGCCATCCGCTCGTAGTAGCGGGCCAGCTCGAGCTTGGTCACCTCCGGGTCGGTGAACAAGGCCTTCTCGGGGTGTGAGATTGACACCGCCCGGCGACCCACCCGGAGCGTGGCGTTGTTGGGTTGAGAGCCGGCCACGTCGGCGAGCGTACGCCCGCTGCGGACTGAACGCTCGTCGGTTCGCCGCCGCGCGGGTGCGGACCGCGGGCGTGGGCGGCGATCCACCGGGTCGTCTCCGCGCTTGATGAGCAGCCAGTCAGCGCGTCGTCCACCCCCCGTGCGCTGGAGCGTCCAACCACCCTGGAGCTTCTCGCCCTCGAGCCACACCTTGACATGTCCGGCGTCAATGCTCTGCGCCATCGAACGCTCGGGATCGAGATTCTGATACTTGCCGGCGTCCCAGATGATCACCGCCCCGGTCCCAGCTCCGCCACCGGTGACACCCTCGAAGTCGGCGTAGGCGAGCTCGTGATCATCGACCTCGACCGCCAATCGCTTGTCGGCCGGATCGTCCGAAGGGCCCTTGGGCACTGCCCAGGAACGCAGCACTCCGTCGACCTCGAGGCGGAGGTCATAGTGCAGCGTCGTGGCGTCGTGCTGCTGGATAACGAACCCTCCGCGCAAGCTCAGCTACCCGTCGCGCAGGCCTCAGGGCTAAAGCATCTGGTCCAAACGGTCGAAAAGTGTTGTGTCCAGGTAGACGCGAACGCCTCTGCCGGCGCCTCTGAAGGAGACCAACGTAAATGCAAGCCCTGATCGACACCCAGTTGAGCGACCGAATCTCCGCACCCACCGGTATCAAGATCCTCCTGGCCGACGATCACCCGCTGATCATTGCCGGCATCCGCCGGACGATCGACCACGTGGATGACATGGAGGTCGTGGGCGAAGCTCGGACTGGCGAGGAGCTGCTGCAGCTGATCGAGCGCCGCAGCCCTGACATCGTGCTCATGGACTTCAGGATGCCGGGCCTTCACGGCGTCGAGATGATCGAACGGATCCGGGTCAACTGGCCCGAGGTCAAGGTTGTCGTGCTGTCGGCCTGTGATGACCGGCCGATCATCGATGCCGCCCTGCATGCCGGAGCCAGCGCCTATGTGCTCAAGAGTGCCCACACCGTGGACATCGCCTCCGTTCTGCGCCAGGCCTCCAGCGGCGCCGTCTTTCACGCGCCGGCCACGGCTCCGGCCCGCAACGGATCTGCGCAGGGTCCCGCCCTGCCGGTGCTCACCGACCGGGAGCGCTCGATCCTGTCGGCCGTCGCCTCGGGCATGACCACCGCCGCCATCAGCCGCGATCTGTGGATCAGCGAGCACACGATCAAGTTCCATCTCACCAACATCTACCGCAAGCTCGGCGTGGTCAACCGCGCCGGTGCGGTCCGCTACGCGATGGAGAACGGGATCGCCTGAGCGCGCCGAAGTCCGCCCTTATCTAAGGGGAGGCGGTTTGATCGTCGGGCCACGGCGGCAACGTGGCCGAGATGACAGTTGGCCCTCCCGGGCGGCTGTCGATATGAGTGATCCCTCCGAGCATGCGCACCCGCTCGTGCATGCCAACCAGTCCCAGCCGCCCCGCCCGGGCAGCGAGCACCAGGCTCTCCTCGGGGTCAAACCCCTTCCCATCGTCTCTGATCACCACCCGCAGCCCGGCCGCCTCGGACGAGATCCTCACCCCCACGTGGCTGGCCTCACTGTGCTTGCGGATGTTGCTCAGCGCCTCGCGGACCAGCGAGAGCAGCGCGATCTGCTGCGAGTCGGTTAGCTCTGGCAGTGGCTCCTCGAGGCGCACCTCGGGAACGACAGTCGTACGCGCGGTGAACCCGTCGGTAACGGAGCGCAGCGCGTCGCGCAGTGATCCCGGGATCAGCAGCGGTGACTGGACGGAGGAGGAGAGCCGGCGCAGATCTCCATCGAGCGCCACCAGCTGGGCCTGGAGATCGTCGAGGCGCCCCAGCGCCCGCTCGGCGTTGGGGTCGGAGCTGATCATGGGCCGCAGCTGCTCTCGAAACAGAGCGAGATCCTGGGCCAGCAAATGCACCTCCTGCTGTGGGCCGTCGTGGAGGTCGAAGCGCAGCCGGGCGAGTCGCCGCTCGACCGACCCCAGAACCGATTCCTGGCTGGGCGGTTCGCGGACCATCAGCGCTTGGCGGTCGAGCAGCGCTGACAGGGCGGGGGCGGCGGCAGCGAGCAAAACGTCGCCCTGGTCCTGCGTGGCCTCCATGGCATCGGCGACGAGCGCCGCCGGTGGTGGTCGCAATCGCTCCAGCACGAGCCCGGCCATCGCGCGTCCCTGAGTGCTCGAGGCTGGAGGCCGACCGCCCCGGAGTAGAAGTTCGGCCAGCTCGCGGGCGTGATCGCCCTCGGCGCCGTTGCCGCCCGCCTGGGAGACCAGCTTGGGCTGACTGCCGGCCAGAGTCCAGAGCGTGACCGATCGGCTGGCCGTGAAGGCCATGAGCAGGGCCAGACGGACCTCGATGGCCACCCCCACGGGCAGTCCGAGCAGCCGCCCGCTCTGCAGCATCTCGCGGCCCAAAAGGACACGAGGGATCGCGGCGCGCTCGTCCAGGAGTCCGATCAGTCGCCGGGCCTCCCGGGGGTCGGCCGCCAGGTCAACGGCAATCAGCGACAGAAGCTCTCCCGCGTAACTGACCTTGGCCACCGGCAGCGTCGCCGGCCCCTGGCCCGATGAGGCGATACAGAGCCTCAGCCCGGGCGCGGACCACCCGTCGCGCCGCGCCGGGTAGACCGGCGCCGGCAACGGCGTCGTCGACGCTATCCAGTGTCCGCTCGAGCTCCCGCGACTGATCCGCGTCGGAGGTGGAGATGCTGGCCATGACTGCTCATTCTGCCCGAGGAGGCCTTTGCCTTTGGGCGGTTTAGCCCAACCGCGTCGCTTTGCGCGGGTGCAGGCCGGGATGCGGCACCAAGGCCGCCGGCGTCAGCGCGCAGCTTTGAAGCTATGGCTGAACGCCGGGAATGGCCTCAGCTGGGAGAGCGAGGTAGGTGCGCTCGAGCTGAATCGGGTGATGCCAAGGTGATGATGGCGCGCGCTGCGGAGCTTCAGGCGCAGGCGCTTGCTGAATGAGTTGGCGCCCAGCTCGGGGACGTGGACCTCGGAGAACCCAGCCAGGTAGCTGGCCGGCAGCTTGTCGGTACTGAACCAGCCGGCGCCGCCTCCCGGGCGGGCGAAGCCGCTGGTCCCGAAGTAGCGGTTGCCGATGCGCATGAAGGTGTGGGTCGGGTTGTAGAAGATCGTCACTCGGCCGGGCCCGGCGGGAAAGCCCCAGCTGCCGATGTTGCCCGACACCGAGGTCGGCACCTTGTAGCCGGCCTGCTGGATCACGTAGGAGACCGAACCCGAGCAGTCGAACGGAGTGAAGCTGGCCGGCTGCTCGTGTCCGCCTCCCCACACGTACGGAAAGTTGGCCGCGCTGACCATGTTGGCCGACGCGACCAGCCGAACGTAATGAGACAGAGTGCCGCCCCGGAACCGGATCGTCGGATGACGAGCCTGGTTGGTTACGAAGTAGACGGAGACCACACCCCGACGAACGGTCTGGCGAGCGGGCCTGACGTTGGCGGCGATGGCCCGCGCGCGAGTCAGGACCATGTCCACGTACCAACTGGCGTGGTTGTAGGCGTAGACGGCGCCCCAGATGTCCTTGCCCGCGCCGGCCGCAGCCAGGTAACGAGCGGCGGAGAAGATCGCGTCCCGCGGGTCATACGGGTTGGGGACGCTGTGCCCGTCGACGGCCAGGCCGTACTGGCGCCAGGTCGAGGGCTCGAACTGCATCCACCCGATCGCGCCCGCGGAGGACGTGTTGAGGTTGCGTCCGTAGTCGCTCTCGACCGCGTTGATCGCCGCCAGGACCTCCCACGGAACGTTGTAGCGGTGGCCCGCCTCCATGTAAATCGGGACGAGGAAGGCGGGCGGACTGTCACCGTTGGTCAGGAGGTTGTTCAGGTTCCCGAGCGCACCGACCAGGGACGGATTGTTGGTCACGGTGCCGGTCCACGAGTTGGGACCCAGGTAGCCGGGAGTCGGGCTCAGTGTGGGCGCGCCCGAGGTCGAGCTGGAGCCCTCGCCGAGCTTCACCGGCGGCCGCGCGCTCAATCCGCCCAGTGAGGCTCCGCCCGAGTCGCGGTGGTGGATGGTGACCGGGGGCTTCGGACGCGAGACTGGCTCCGGATGAGAACGGGTCGGGGTGGGTGCGGTGCTCCCGGTTCCCGTCCCGGGCTGCGGCGTTGTCGGCTGGGTGGTGGTCGGCTGGGTGGTGGTCGGCACCGTCGGGGCGGGCTGGGTCGCGGTCGGCGCCGTCGGGGTGGTGGGCTGCGTGGCCAGGCCGGTGCCGCCCGTGGACGTGCTTGGGCCTGTGGAGGTGCTTGGGCCCGTGGAGGTGGGAGCCGGGTGCCGGGTCTGGCCGGCCGGCGCCCTGTGGGACCGATGGGAACTCGGGGCCGTTTGCGCGCTGCTCTGAGTCCCCAGACCCACTTGACCCTTTAGATGATGGGTGGCGGTGCGGCTCCGGGTGGGCAGTGTGCAGCTCGAGGGTCCGGGCGGGGGGCGGTCCCGCTGCCGGGGGCGCAGTTTGGTGCGCCGATGGCCAGCGGGCTGGTCGTGGCCCGGGGTCGATGCGTGGCGGAGCGGTGGGTTGCCGACCGAAGCTTTACCGTGACCCGCTTGGCGCTCTGCTGGTGTAGCTGGCGGTGGGCAAGATGGGCGAGCTCGGAGATGCGCTCCTGCGAGCCCCAGGCGTGCCGGGCCACATGGGCGTCACTGGCCAGCGGTGCGGGGCTGGCCAGCGGGGCATGGCTGGCCGTCGCTGCGCGTGCGCTGTGGCTGACCGGCGAGGAGCCCGAGGCAGCGGGTCCGGGGTGGCTCACCGGTGAGGAGCCCGAGGCGGCGAGAGCCAAGCTCGAAGTCGAGCCGGCCGTCATGGCCACAGCGGTGGCGACGGCCACGGCCTGGCGGAGGGGACGCGCGCCGGATCGCGCCAGCGCCGCGGAGGGGAGCAGCTGCAAAGCCGGCGGGCCGGCCTGCCGCTCGACCGGGACGGGGAGCATAAGTGTGTCGGCGCCGGGCGTGCCCGAGCTCAGCTCGAACAGGATGCTCCCGCGCTCCACGAGCGCCAGTGGAACCGTGAACAACACACGCCACAGCAGCTCGGTCTTCCCACCGGACAACAGCCGGCGCTCGCAGCGACACGCTCGAGCGGGAGCCAGCAGGGGGGCTTCGGCGCCCGTGTAGAGGATCAGTTCGGCGTTGGCGGGAGTGCCGCCATCAGCAGCTACGGCCGCCAGCACCTGCAGGACGGCGACCTGGTCTCCCACGCGCGCATAGTCAAAGCTTTCCAGGCCCAGGCGGAGCGCGCCCTCGCGCTCGCCCGCGACGGGGGTATCAGACAGCGACACCGGGCACCTCATCCGGGCTGATGTCGGCGCAGGCCCGGTCGATGGCTGCGAAGAGGGCCTCGAACGGACTCCACTTCGGGAGCACGGGCAGCGCAGCCAGACCGCAGTGAGTGTCGGCGCTGACCGCGACGATGCCCACCGGCCGGCTCAGCGCACCGAGGCGCGCAGCTTCACGCGCGGCGGCGGTCAGCGACGCGCTGGCGTCGATGACCACCACATCGGCAGCCTCGCGGACGGCGGCTAGGGCCAGGTCCTCGCCACGTGGACAGACCGCGACGGTGTACCCGCGGCGGGTCAGAAGCGTGCAGGCCAGAGCGCGGAAGCGGCGGTCGTCGGCGACCAGAAGGACTCGGGGGCGGCTGGTTGCTTCGTTCTCGCGCATAGTGAATATGTCGCCTCACACGCGCGGGGTAACGACCCCACCAACGTCTAGCTCCCGCTACCGATTCGTAGTGACGGCGGGGCTTGGGGCCGGGACCACCACCTTCGTCTAGGTGGTAACTAGCCATTTGTCTCTGGTGCGCACCCCAGCCGGATTCCGATCTTCTTGCCATGGCGGACTACTCCTCAACCAACACCGGTGAATGCCGGTGGCCCAACAGTCCGCTCTTTACATGTAAACCCGGGCAACCGGCATCACGAAGGGGAGGAGGTGAACAGATATGTTGAACAACCTTTTCGATCTCGTCACGATTTTCACGGCCCGCCTGCGGCGTGAGGATGGTCAGACGATGGCTGAGTACGGCATCCTGATCGCGGTCATCGCGCTCGTCGTCGTCCTTGCCGCGATCACTCTCGGCAGTAGCATCTCCAGCCTCTTCGGCAGCACTTCCGGCAAGCTTTAAGCCGTCGGTGCTTTAAGTGAGCGACGAGCGCTCGTCCGCAGCCTGCACCACAGGCTGGGGCGAGCGCTTTCGTCGTTAAACCACCTCGCAGAGTGCGTCGCCGCTCCTCAACCGCCGGCGCCACCGCGACCTCGTCGTCGCCGGATCTTATCCCGCCGCGCGCGGTAGCGAACGGTTTGGGTGACGCCACTAGACGTTGGTCTAGGTCCAACTAGCGGTTCTCTCAGTCCAGACCCATACCTGGTGAATCGATACGAGAGCAGGCGGCAAGTGCCGTCCCCGAAAACTCAGGAATGAAATGCCGATATGCCACACCGCAAAGAACACCGCGCTGAAGCTCAGCGGCCGGCTCCGTCAGGAGCGTGGTCAGTCGCTGGTCGAATTCGCCGTGGTGCTACCGGTGCTGATCCTGATCATTCTCGGGATCCTGTACTTCGGGCGCTACGAGGACTACGCCAACCAGGAGACTCAGCTGGCCGAGGAGGGTGTGCGCTGGGCGGCGGTCAACAACAACCCGTCGACCAGCGGCCAGACGCTTCAGCAGTACATCGTCTCCCAGGCTTCGCGCGGAGCTGGGCAACGGCAGCACCGATGTGACCTCCCCGGCCAAGGTCTGGATCTACCAGCCCACCAGTGCGACCGGCTACGCCAGTCGGACAACCGATCCGCGTATGCGTGATCGCCACCGTGATCTTCCCCTCACCGATCGGCCAACCGAGCACAACGATCGCCCAGATGGCGACGATGCGCATCGAGCAGGTGCCCGTCTCGGGCACGAACCCATGGACCAGCGGCAATCCCACGGGGACCATGCCGTCGCAATGTCTGACGTCTTGACCCCCGAAGGAGCGATCTGATGAAAATGACCCAGAGAAGGATGGCCCGCCCCAGTCTGGGCGGAATGCTGGCCACGCGACAGGGTGCCCTGGTGCTCGCGCTGATCTGCGCCGCGTGCGCCGCCGGCATCCTCGTGTTCGCGCTCGGCCAGTACAAGACCGGCCTGAGCACCCCCACGGTCCAGGCGACGGCTCTGGTGGCCACGGCCCCGATCCCCAAGGGGACCTCCGGCGACGTTGTCGCGTCACGCAACCTTTACAAGTCGACCCCGGTGGTGGCCTCACAGCTGACCCCCGGCGCCCTCAGCGACGCATCGCTGCTGACCGGCAAGGTCGCCTCGGTCAACATCCTTCCCGGCCAGCAGCTGACCGCGGCTGACTTCTCCGGCGTGACCGGGGTGGCGGGTCTGCTGACACCTAGCCAGCGGGCGGTCGCGATCTCTATCTCTGAGTCGCCCGGAGCCACCGACTTGCTCCAGCCCGGCGACCGGGTCGACGTCTACGAGACCACGAAACCCGGGATTACGCCGCTCGTCCTCATGGCCCAGAACGTCCAGGTGGTCAAGCAGTCGGGGGGACGATTTCCGCCGGCACTCCCGGCTCTGCCTCGGCTGCTCCGGCTCCGGCCGCCAGTGGCACCGGGGGCTCGGCTAGCTCCACGAGCACAGGGTCCTCGGCGGCGAGCGCCGCAGGCGCGGCGACCGCCTCGACGGTCGCCGGGTCCTCGATGGTCCTGGCCGTCTCGGACAAGCAGGCCGCAGACTTCGTTTGGGCCGCTGAAAGCGCGACCCTCTACCTGACTGTGCGCCCGCCGAATGCAACCGGCAGCTCTCGCATCGTGACCAACGCGGCCTCTGTGGTCGCGGACGCCCTGGCCACTTCCAACCCAAGCCTAAACGGAGGGCACTAATGAGCTCCGAACTGCAGGTACTGGTAGCCCTCGACGGGGAGGTTGACCGCGGTCTGGTCGAAACTCTCGTTGCCCGCGACCCCAACGTCCACGTGCTCGATTATCTCGAGCTCGAAGGTCCCACGGCCAGTGGCCTCGGGCCTGGTGACGCGCTGATTGTCGCCGTCGCCGACTACACGGCCGAGGCCCGTGACTTCGTGGTCAAGGCTCACCGTCAGCACAGCAACCGGCCGATCGTCCTGCTCTGCCCAAGTGGCACGGGTGGCTACCTGCACGAGGTGTTCTCCAACGGCGTTGACGACATTGTGTCGTTGCCGACCGACCCGGGCGTCTCTGTGGATCCGGCTCTCTCGCGTCAGCTGGCCTTCGCCCTCGAGAAGGCGATCATCCGCCGGCGGGGAACGTCAGCCACCAAGACCGAGGCTGTGCGCAACGTGATCTGCGTGCTGGGCCTGAAGGGCGGTAGCGGTAAGACCTTGACCTCGGTCAATCTGGCCGTCTCCCTGGCCGACGCCGGCCACAGCGTGGCCATCCTCGATCTCGACCTGCAGTTCGGGGACGTGGCTCTGGCCATGGGCCTGACGCCGATGCGCACCATCTACGACCTGGTCCGTTCCGGTGGGTCACTCGACGCGGACAAGCTCGAGGACTTCCTCATGGAGCACCCGTCCGGGGCCCGGGCCCTGCTGGCTCCGGTCCGCCCCGATCAGGCGGCCATGATCACCGTCCCGTTCCTGTCCGAGGTCCAGCGCCTGCTTGGCGAGATGTTCGAGTTCGTGATCATCGACACCTCACCCAGCTTCGGCCCCGAGGTGATCAGCCTCATCGACGCCTCCACCGATGTCCTGGTGGTGGCCATGCGGGACACCCTGTCGCTCAAGAACACCAAGCTCGGATTGGAGACCCTGGAGCGGATGGAGTACGACCGCCGCCGGGTCAAGATCCTGCTCAACCGAGCCAACACCAATGTGGGCATCGAGCGTGAAGACGTACTGGCCATCCTCGGCCGGGACGTCGACATTCTCGTCCCCAGCAATCGAGACATCACCAAGTCGGTCAACCAGGGCTCGCCGATCGCGCTGCAGCGCAACACGGAGGCGGCCAAGGCGTTTCGTGCGCTGGCTGAGCTGTACATCGAGGAGGCGGCGCAGCGTTCAGCCGGCGAGGGCATGGCCTCGGTCATCGAGCTCCCCACGGCGAACGCGGAACCGGCGGCTCCGCAGGGCCGCCAATCCATCTTCCGCCGTAAGCGGAGTGCCTGATGCAACTGCATGAACGGCTGTCCCACGGCCAGGAGGAGGAGAAGCAGAATCGCTTCGCCGTTCCCTTCTCGGAGATGAAGACCCGGATCCACATGACCCTCATCGAGGATCTGGGCCGCCAGCTGTTCAATACCCAGATCGACCCGGCCACACTGCGTGCGCGGGTCGAGGACGAGTTGCGTGAGCGTCTGTCCAAGGAGCCGGGCGTCTCTCGCGAGGATCGCGAGCGGATCGCCCTGGAGCTGGCTGCCGACATCCTCGGTCACGGCCCGCTCGAGCGCTTGCTCGATGACGACACCGTCTCGGAAATCATGTGCAACGGGCCCTACGACATCTGGGTGGAACGCGCCGGCCGCCTGCACAAGACGCCCGTGCGATTCTCCGACGACGGACACCTGCATGCGCATCATCAGCAAGATGGTGGCCCAGGTAGGACGCCGCATCGACGAGTCCTCGCCGATGGTCGATGCTCGTCTGCCCGACGGCAGCCGTGTGAACGCCACCATCCCGCCGCTGTCGCTGACCGGCCCGCTGCTGACCATCCGTAAGTTCGGCAAGCACAAGCTGAACATGGACGGGCTGATCAAGAAGGGCGCCCTGACCGACGAAACCGCAGATTTGCTCTCCAAGTGCGTTCTCGCCCGGCTCAACATCCTCATCTCCGGCGGTACCGGCTCCGGTAAGACGACGATGCTCAACGCGCTGTCCTCGTTCATCCCGGACTCGCGAGCGGATCATCACGATCGAGGACGCGGCCGAGCTCAACCTCAACCAGCGCCACGTGCTCCGGCTCGAGTCGCGGCCCAAGAACATCGAGGGCGAGGGCGAGATCGCCATTCGCGACCTGGTCAAGAACTCCCTGCGTATGCGCCCCGACCGGATCGTCATCGGCGAGTGCCGTGGTCCGGAAGCGCTGGACATGCTTCAGGCCATGAACACCGGCCACGACGGGTCGCTGTCGACACTGCACGCCAACACCCCGCGCGACGCCCTGGCCCGTCTCGAGACGATGGTCCTGATGGCCGGCTACGACCTGCCGCTGCGGGCCATCCGCGAGCAGATCGCCTCGGCGGTGGACCTCATGATCCAGATCGAGCGCATGGCCGACGGCACCCGGCGCGTGGTCGCGATCACCGAGATCCAGCGGATGGAGGCCGACGTGATCACCCTCCAGGACCTCTACACCTTCCAGATCGACGCTGTGTCGCAGACCAACCACATCGTCGGATCGCTGAAGCCCACCGGCCTGCGCCCGGGCTTCATCGACAAGTTCGCCCACCGTGGCATCGAGCTACCCCGCGCGCTGGCCGGCGCGCGTCGTCCGATGGCGCTGGCTGGTCATGGCCGTGGCTGAGCCGGATCCGTACTTCGGGGTGGCGGCTCTGGGCGGCTGGTCGGCCGTCTGCCTAGCCGTGCTCGCTCGCTCGCCAGCTCAGCGCCGGCGCTGGCCGCGGCCAAGACGCACCCCGTCTGACCGGCTGGCTCGGCGCCGGGGCGACGTTCCCAGCGCGCGCGCTCGTCGTGCTGCCGCCGTCGGGGAGCAAGGTGACCCCGTCCACGGTCCATGTGACCGAGAACGGCAAGGCGGCCGGTCCACTGACCGTGACGCCGACGGCGCAGGCCGGTCCCGGGGACTTCGGGCTGGTCGTGGTCCTGGACCAAAACACCAGCATGAAGGGAGCCGGCCTCGGCGCGGCCATCTCGGCCACGCGGGCCCTCGCCGCCCTGCGCACGGGCCAACAGCAACTGGGGGTGGTCACGTTCGACAGGCAGGCGAACGCTGCTGGCGCCGCTCAGCACCGACAGCGCCGCGATCAACACCGCTCTGTCGGTCCACACCGACCACGGGCAGCGGCGCCAACGCCCCTGCGGGGATCAGCTGGCGCTGTCCACGCTCACCCAGGCTCGGGTGGCTCTGGGCGCGATCGTCCTCGTCTCCGATGGCGTCGGAGCGCTCACGCCCGGGGTCGCCCACCGCTGCCGCGGTTCAGAGCGCAGGCCGCATCCGCCTCGGTGCCGATCTTCACCGTCGGTCTCCAGGACAAGGCGGCCACGGCGAGTTCACTCGCCGCGCTGGCCAAGGTCGCACCGGGCCAGTTCATCCAGACGCCGCCAGCCCGCCTTTCCGCTGTCCTTAAAGCGATTCAGGGAATCGTCACCCGCGGCTACGTGGTCCGCTGGCGCTCCACGGCCCAGCCGGGCCAGCCCGTGAACGTCGCCGCCCAGATCGACGGGGCACCGGGAACGATCGCCGCCAGCTACCACGCTTCCGGCACCCCGGCCACGCCACTCACCGGCGCGCCGGCTCCTGGGGCGGCTCAGGCGGCTCACCGACCGACCAGTCATCTTTCGCAGACGCCCGAGCTTTGCCCCGGTGCCGTCCCCGGCGGCGGCAGCCGGCCCGGCCGCTCCCGCCCAGGCCGCTCCCAGCTCGTTCTGGTCCTCCTCGACGGCCGTTCCGCTCGTCGCTGGGCTGGTCGGGCTGCTCGTCGCCGTCGCCGTGGCGCTGCTCCTCTACCGGCCCTCCCACCGCGCGGTGCGACTTCGGGTGGGGAGCTTCATCCCCTCCACGATGGAGAGCGACGACTGATTCGCTGGTGCCGCGCTGCCGACTCCGCGCCGAGCGGCTGCTCGAGCGCCAGACGATTCTGGGCGCCGTTCGTCCTCACGGTCGAGATCGCGCACAGTCCGCGGACTCCGATCTACCTGGTCAAGCGTGCGGCGGCGATCGCCGTGGTCCTGGCCGTCGTGGCCGTGGTCGTGGCGGGCTCGCCGTTCATCGCCCTCGTCCCCCTGCTCGGCTGGCCGTTCGCGCTGAAGAAGGCCATGAACCGCACCGCCGAAAAGCAGCGCGAGAAGTTCCGCGAGACCCTTCCTGGCTACCTCCAGGACCTGGCCAGCGCGATGCGCGTCGGGCGCAGCTTCGTCGGCGCGATGACCGTGGTGGTCGACAGCGCCGAGGAGCCGACCAAGAGCGAGCTGGGGCGCGTCGATCACCGACGAGGCCTTCGGCCGTCCCGTGGACGAGGCGCTGGACGCGGTGGCGGAGCGGATGCGAGGCCCCCGATCTCGGGCAGGTCGCGCTGATCGCCGGCGCTGAACCGTCGCTCGGGATCCAATGTCGCCGAGGCGCTGGACCGGGTCGCCGAGGGAGCGCGCGAGCGCGCCGACCTCAGGCGCGAGGTCCGGGCCCTGACCGCCCAGGCCAAGATGTCGAGCATGGTCCTGACCGCGCTTCCCGGAGTGCTGCTGGTCGGCCTCATGCTGATCTCGCCCCTGTACGCGCACCCCCTGTTCCATACAACCATCGGTGTCCTTCTGCTGGGCGTCGGAGCCGTGCATGTGCTTCGCCGGCTGGAAGGCCATGGGAAAAATCACGAACGTCAAGGTGTGAGGCCATGATTCCTTTCCTATTTGCACTTGGTATCGGCCTGGTCGGCGTCAGCGGCCGGCTGCGTGGCCCGCGCGGTGGTCGCCAACCGGCTGCAGCTCAAGGCGCATCTGCGCGAGATTCGCGACTACGGCTTCGAGCCGGTCTACGTCGAGCAGGACATGACCACCGCCGAACGCTTCAAGCGGACCCTGCGTCGCATCGCGGACCGGCTGGGCCGCGGCCTGATGAACCGGTTCCCGACCATCCAGGGTCTGAGCGGGTCGGAGCTGACCGCCGCGGGCTTCTACGACATCCAGCCCGAGACCGTGCACGGCTATCGCATCATGGCCGCCGTCGGGCTGCCCCTTGGCTTCCTGCTGCTGATGATGGCCGGCGGCGGCAGTCAGCGGCATGGAGCTGCTGATGCTCGGTCTCTCTGGCCCTGGGCGGCTGGCAGCTTCCGGCCTTCATGATCCGCAAGCGCGGCACCGCCCGCCTGGATGACGTCGAACGTCAGCTGCCCGAGCTGATCGACCTGCTGATCGCCACCGTCGAGGCGGGGATGGGGTTCTCGGCCTCGCTCGCTCTGGTGGCCGAGAAAATGACCGGCCCGCTGGGCGATGAGCTGCGGCTGACCATGAAGCAGCAGAGCCTGGGCATGTCGATCTCGCGCGCCCTCGACGAAATGGTCGAGCGCTGCGACACCCCCTCCGTCCGCGCCTTCGTGCGCACCGCCTCCCGCGGCGAGACCCTCGGCGTCTCGATCGGCCCGGTCCTGCGCGAGCTGTCGGCCGACCAGCGTCGCCGGCGCCGTCAGGCCGCGCGCGAGAAGATGCAGAAGGCGCCGATCAAGATGATCTTCCCGCTGATGTTCCTGATTTTCCCGGCGCTGATGATCGTCCTCATGTATCCGGCGGCCTACTCGGTGATGCACAACCTCTCGGGGGTTGGCGGCGGCGGGCATTAGGCCGGAGGGCCGGTTCGGGCGTCGGTTCCTCGCGTCGGTGCCCCCGGGCCCCGAGGCCGGGTGTCTCAGATCTCGAGGGCCTGAGCCAGATCGGCCCAGAGATCGTCGGGGTCCTCGAGCCCGACGCTGAGGCGCAAGAGCCCCGGCGGGCACCGGTCCCCCTCCCAGCGGGCCCGCGCCTCGAGCGTCGAAGCGACTCCGCCCAGACTGGTCGCGTTCTCGATCAGGCGCAGGGAACGCTCAACGCGCTCGGCGTGTTCGCCGTCGGCCACATCGAAGGAGAGCAGCGGCCCGAAGGCCTTCACGTAGCGCGCGGCAACCGGATCCCCGAGCCCCGGATAACGCACTCGCGTGACGGCCGGGTGCTCAGCCAGACGACCGGCGAGGGTCAGCGCCGTCTGTGACTGACGCGCGACCCTCAGGGCCAGCGTCTTCAGCCCTCGCAGGAGCAGCCAAGCCGGGTCCGGAGCGGCCACGATGCCCGAGGCTGAGCGGAAGTCCCGCACACGCTTGGCGTCATCGGCGCTGCGCGCAGCCGATAACCCCGAGCAGCGCGTCGTGGTGGCCGGCCAGGATCTTGGTCGCGCTGTGCATGACGAAGTCGGCACCATGCTCGAGCGGACGCAGCAGCACTGGGCTGAGCACGGTGTTGTCGACCACCACGCGCGCGCCGGTCGAGTGGGCGTTGGCGATCGTCTGATCCAGATCCGGGAAGCTGAGCATCGGGTTCGAGCACGGCTCGAGCCAAACGAGATCGGCCCGAGGAGGATGCCGAGTCTGATCGAAGCTCACCACTTCAAGGCCCCAGCGCGTGAGCTCGCCGCGCAGCATTCCCTCGGTGCCCCAGTAGCCACCCTGCGCCACGGCCACGGTTGCTCCCGGCCCGAGCACGGCCAGCATGAGCACTGTCGTGGCCGCCATGCCCGACGGGAAGAGAAGGCTGTGACCGCCGTCGAGCTCGCCCAGGAGCTGCTCGGCTTCGATCCCCACCGGATGGGCGGCGCGCTGGTAGTAGCTGTGGCCCGGTTTCGCGTCCGTGTAGGGCTCGATCGTGGCCCGCGCAAGCGGCGGGAGTCCGCCTCGGGCCAGCCGCGTCTCGTGTTGCATGCGGGCCAGCGTAGAGGTGCGCCACGCGCGCTCAGCGGGCCAGCGGTCCGTCGCGCAACCCGCGCTGCGAGTCGGCTACCGGTTCAGGCGGGTTTGACCGCGACCGCCGGTTCGGGGCCGGTCACCGCGGTCACCCCGGGCACCCCGGTCAGCCGGCGCCGGTTCAGGCGCGCCCAGACGGCTGCGCGCTGCTCCGGGGTCGTGCAGAGCACGATGCCGATCAGCAGCTCGGTGGCCAGCCACGGACCCGCGGCCCGCAGCAGGTTGGGAGAGAAGGGCTGGTCGGCCCGGCCCGCCGGGATGATGAAGGACAGGACCTCCATGATCGGGATGAACAGCGGGATGAGCCAGGCGCGGGAGAAGTGCGGGGAGGCCAGCGCGACCGGGATGAACAGCAGCACCATGTAGTGCTCCCAGACAATCGGAGTGGCGCTGAGCGCGGCCAGGACGGCCAGGCCGAAGGCCCGGCGATCGCCGTCCGGTCCCTGGGCGATGCGCCATGCGTAGAAGAGGATCCCGACGCCGGCGGCGATCGCTGCCGCGGTGGCCAGCGCCGAAGGAACGCCGGCGATGACCAGCACGCCGACGATCGAGACCGCGCGACCGTCCTGGATGAAGGACATGTCGGAGAGCATCTGCGGGTACTGGAGCAGCCCGTGGAAGCCGATCACCGCCCACGCGCCGAAGGTGAGGACGAGGCCGGCGACGACCGTGGCCGCTAGGGCCCGGTAGCGGCGCGTCATCAGCAGCCAGACGGCCAGGGTCCAGGGGAAGATCTTCACGGCGACAATGGTGGCCAGACCCACGGCCGGGGGCCAGATCTTCTCACGCCAGCGCCAGGCGATCCCGGCGCCAAGCACCAGGAACGGTCCGATCGCGCCCAGGAACATGCCGAACAGAAACGGCCAGGAGACGAGCACCACGGCGAAGCAGCGGCGATCCCGCACCCCGAGGAGCCAGATGCCGCCCAGCATCGCCGCCGCCGAGAGCATCGTGTAGATGAGCCCGGCCGCCCAGAAGGGCAGCACGCTGAGCGGTGTCACCAGAAGGTTGGCGATCGCCGGGTAGACGGGGATCGAGAAAGACTTGGTGGCCGTCTCGCCGATGGCCACATGCCCAGCGTGCATCAGGGCGGCCTGGTGAGCCAGGAAACGCGGCTGATAGGGAGAGTGGCCGTGGACGATGGCCACGCCGGCGTTGTACAGGCCGCCCTTGAAGTCGTAGAGCAGGTTGTAACCCACCCGATGGACCGTCGAGATGAGCAGGGCCGGCCCGCAGAGAACCAGGGCCAGGACGGCCAGCACGCGGCCGGTCGTGCGGCTGATCCATTTCGCCCGAGTGCTCATTGGACCAGGGAGTTCCCGTTGCCGCCCATCACCGGTCCCGTACCGGTGATGTCGAAGCTATTGCCGTTGATGACCACATTGTTGGCCTCGATGAAGCCGGTCCCGGCCGCGTTACCGTCGATCTGCACGGTCGCCGACGGGGAGAAGATCGTTCCGGAGTAGGTGATGCTGTTGCTGGTTACGTCAAACGGGGTGGTGCCCGTATCCCAGAACAGCAGCCCAGTGCTGCTCGGGGCGGTGAAGGTCGGGTTGTTGCCGCTGATGACAAACGTGTTGGCGATGAAGGTCACCCCGGCCGGGTCGTTGCTCAGGTGGTTACCGGTGAGGTCGATCTCGTCGGCGCAATACACCCCGGCGGGGATCGTCTGGTTGCTCTTCGACCAGGAGAAGGTGGTGGCTGGAGGCGTGGGCGTTGCCGTGCAGGCCGGGGGGTTGGTCCGGTAGTCGGTGGGAAACGTCGTCAGATTCGGGGTGAACGTCGGGCCGTAGGTGAATGAGCCCTTGCCCAGGTTGGTGAACGTGCAGTTGTTCGGCCCGCCGTAGGTACCGGTCGTGACCGAGCTCGATGGGTTGTCGTTCATCGACAGGCTGCCGTTGCTGACCACCGAGCCATTGACGGTCAGGGCGTTGCCGTTCAGCGCGACGCCGGGGTCTGAGCAGTTGCTGTCGTAGCCAAAGATCGCTGCCGGGGCGGCGCTGCCGTTGCCACCGGCAACCGCGCTGGCGCTCACGTTGGCGTGGGTAATCCCGAAGATCTGGCCGAAGAAGCTCGGCGTGCTGGCGGTGACCTTGACCTGCACCTTCGACGCCGTGTGGTTGTAGTTGGTGGTGACGTTGACGGTGGCGCCGGGATAATTCTTCAGCGCGTAGGTGGTGCCGTCCTGCGCGGCGGCGGCGGTGCCGGTGGGGAGGTCCTGGCTGGCGGCGAGGGCCCCGGCGTCGGCAGCAGTCTGCGCCTGGCGCTGGGCCTTGTAGAAGGAGCCGATGTCGATGGCCAGGGCGGCCATGCCCAGGAAGGCCAGCAGCATCCCGGCCACGAGCACGAGCACGACTCCAGATTCCTCGTGGTGGCGGCGCTTTGGGTGCAGCCGCGACATCAGCGGGCCGCCTGGGCAGCGCTGCGCAGCAGCACCATCCGCTGGCCGTCGTTGTAGAGGATGCGCGCCCCGGGCTCCGCGCGGAAGGCGGCGAAGGACAGCGGGTCATAGCGACGGCTGAGAACCATCAGGCGGAAGCCATGGGCGGCCTGCTTCCAGTCCGGGCCGCGGTGGCTGAACAGGGAGGTGAGGGCGAATAGCCGAGCCGGGCTCAGCAGTTCGAAGCGGACGTCATAGGCGACCCGCCCGGCCAGAGCGGGGTCGCGCCAGAGCAGCCAGTCAGTGAAGCGCTCGTCGGGCATGATCCGCAGTGAGGGATCTGGCGCCACGGCCCGCTGGACGGCGGTGAGGACGCCGGGGCGCTGGAAGGCGTACTCGACCCGTGCGTCGGGCCGGGCCGCCGCGACACCCAGGCCGAGGATGAGCGCGCCGACACCGACGGCCAGGATGGCTCCGTTGAATCGCGTCCGGCTGCCGCCGGCGGCGGTCCGGGCGGGCGCGGCTGGTCCTGGCGGTCCCGGCGGGTGCGGTAGCCCCGGCGCTCCCGGGGGCCGCGCGCCGGGAGCCCCAGCGCAGTGAGACGGGCAGGACCATCAGCGCGAAGAGCCCGAAGAAGACCGCATTGCGCACCACCGATACCGCGCCGAGGGCCAGCACGAGGAAGGCCAACTTCTCCCATGTGGTGCTCAGGTGACGAGCGCGCCAGGTTGACCACAGGCCGAGACCCAGAGCGGCGAACACGCCGATCGCGGTGATGGGCTCGCTGAACACGGGCTGCCACTCGGTCACCGTCTGGCGCAGCGTGCTGCTGAGCATGGTCTCGCGGTAGTAGCCGACCATGCTCAGGCCGTACGGCGTGAGCAGGATGGCTGCGCCGGCGCCGAGGATGAGCAGCAGGGGCGTACCCAGGCCTGGGGCTCGCGGAGCAGGAGTGCTCGCCGCTCGACCGAGCACGACGAGGCCGCGCAGGGCGACGAGGCCGGCGCCCAGGGTGACCGTCCCATGCAGGTTGGCCCACAGCACGAGGATGGGCAGGCACCAGAACACGCGGCGCGACGGGGCCCGAGAGTCCCGCGCCAGGAGATAGGCCACGAGCATGAAGAGCGGAATGACGAACTGCTGTGTGCGGACCTCGCGCGAGGGAGCGACCATCGCCAGGCACACGGGCAGTGCCACCAACGCAGACAGGAAGGGAGCCCCGAGGCGCCGGGAGGCGAAGGTGGCGAAGGCCACGCCACCGGCCAGCAGACCCACGTTGACGATCCCCAGCAGGGCCAGGCCGCCAGCCGCATACAGGCCATAGGTGGCCAGCTGCGAGAGCCACTGCTGATCGATCCAGCTCGCGCCGTGGGCGAGCACGGTCAGGGTCTCGTAGTGAGGGAGACCGGACTGCCAGACACTGCGACCCGCGACCAGGGCCAGCCAGCTATCGACGCTGAAGGCCTGGGGAAGCTCGACGAGCAGAACCGCGGCCAGCACGGCGAGGGGCGTGGACAGGACGATCTCGTAGCCATGGTCGGCGACCAGGGCGATGAGGCCGCGTCCCCAGGAGCGCCTTTGAACAGCCTCGCGCGGTAGGGCCAATGACGACATTGCTCATGGATCGTCGGCGCCCTGCCGATAGTTCATGCGACTAACCGGTAGGTCAACCTGCACGAAGGTCTAGGGCGGCCCTTTTCCCACCAGGCGATACGGATCAAAGTGTCGCAAACCCTCGACCTCTCCCGCCTGCGCCCCCAGGTTGTCCTCATGGCCTGTCTGGCGCTTATCGTCGCCCTCTCCGCGCTGTTGGCCCGGGTCGGGTCCGACGCCGGCTGGCTGGCCGCGCTGGGGCATGTGATCGCCGTTCGCCACGCGATCCCCTCCGGCGTGCCGTTCGCATTCGCCCCCACCGGCCACTGGCCCAACGCCCTCGTGCTGGCCGAGCTGATCTTCGCCGGCCTGGAACACACTCTCGGCGACCGCGGGCTGATGCTCGCCCAGTTGGCCACCGTGGGCGCCGGAATGTTCATCCTGGCCCGTGATGCGGGGCGGTCTGGCGCCGAGCCGATCGGCATCGCCGGCGCGCTGCTCCTGGCCGCCGTGGGCGTGCTGCCCACCCTGGCCATTGCTCGGGTCCAGATGTTCTCGTTGGTGCTGTTCCCGGTTATGGCCGCCCTGCTGCGAGCTCAGACGCGGGCCCCGACGCGGAGGATCTGGCTCGCCGTGCCGTTGCTGGCGCTGTGGTCGAATCTCCACGGTGCTGCCCTGCTCGGCGCGGGCATGCTGCTGGTCTACCTGGTGCTCGAGCGCGGACGGCGTGAGCCGGCACTGGCTCTCGGCGTTGGCCTGGCCGGGCTGGCGGCGCTGTGTCTGACCCCGGCCGGCCCACACACCGTGGTCTATTACGGCGGCGTGCTCACCAACCTGGCTGCTCAGCGCGGCGAGGGAATGTGGGGCCCACTGTCGCTGAGTGCGCCCCTGGACGTGGTCATGCTCCTGGCCGGGCTGCTCCTGGCCTACCGAGGCTGGCGAGCCCGTCCCGCGCTGTGGGAGAAGGCGATGATCGTCGTTCTCGTACTGCTCACCGTGAAGGCCGATCGCGATGGCGTCTGGCTGCTCTTCTTCTTGGCCGTGCCCGCCGCGCGCCGGCTGGCTCCGACCCGTTCGCTGCGGGCGCTGGCGCCGCTGGCCGGGGTGGCTGCGGTAGCGCTGATTGTCTTCTCCGTCGTTCGTGGACCGGTGCCCACCGGCGCCAGCCGCTCACTGGTCAACGGAGCGATCGCCGTGGCCCATGGCTCTCCCGTGCTGGCCGACGGCTCAATCGACGAACAGGTCGCGCTGGCCGGCGGCCGGATATGGGCCGGTAACCCGATCGATGCCTTTTCACACCCGGTCCAGGCCGCCTACCTCGACTGGTTGTCCGGTTCCCGCTCCGGAGCCAGCGCCGTGATTCCGGCGGTGCGCGTTGTCCTGGTCGGGCGCGGGACGCCCACTCAGACCCTGATGGCCCGGATGCCCGACTTCAGCGTGTCCCGCCGGGACGGCAGCACGATCATGTACGAGCGGACGGGCTGAGCGCGTCGAGTTCGGAGGGCCCGGAACCCAGGCGCTCGGCCAGACGGCCGTGCCGGCGGGCGGTGTCAGGCGTGGCCACGGCACGGGCGATGACTCCGGGGGTGCCCACGATGACCGTGGCCAGGCGCGCTCGCGTGATCGCCGTGTAGAGCATCTCCCGGCGCAGGAAGAACGCTCCGGCCGCCGGATGGGCGACGATCACCGCGACTGGGAGTTCGATGCCCTGACCGCGGTGTACCGAGCAGGCATAGGCCAGACGCAGACGATCCGCGTCCTCCGGGGGGAGTCGGAAGACCGCCTCGTCGGCGGCCAGGAGCAGCGCTGCGGGTTCCTCGCCATCCTCGCCCCCACCACCCTCGACCTCGTCCAGCAGGCGCAGGAGCGTCCCGTTCATCAGACCGAGCTCGTGCAGGTTTCGCCCGGTCATCATCAGCTTGTCGCCAACCCGCAGCCGACCACCGCGGACCGGACGGCCGTCCGGGTTCAGAGCCGAGCGGAGCGCCTGGTTGAGCGCGTCGATCCCCAGCTCACCGCGGTACACGGGAGCGAAGACCTGGATATCGCGGGTCGGGTCGACACCGTAGTGAGCGGGGAGTCGCTCGGCGACCAGCGACACGATCTCCTCCCGCGCCGCCACCGGGGAGCTCCGCTCGATCAGAAACAGGTCGCGGCGCATCTCCGGTGCAGCGGTGAAGGTGGGCGGCTCGCCGCGCCGGATGGCGTGGGCCGCCTGGACGATCATGCTCCCGGCGGCCTGGCGGAAGATGTGGTTCAGGCGCACGCTGGGCACCCGCGCCGAGGCGACCAGCTCGGCGAACGGCTTGCCCGCCCCGACCGGGGCGAGCTGGTCCGCATCTCCGACCAGGACGACGTGCGTCCCGTCCCCCACCGCACGGAGCAGGGTGACCAGCAGCTCGAGGTTGGCCATCGAGGTCTCGTCCACGATCAGCAGCTCGCAGGCCAGTGGATCCTGCTCGTCATGGGTCGGGCCCTCCCCGGGGATCCAGCCCAAGGCCGAGTGGACGGTTCGAGCCCGAAGTCCGCTGGCCTCGGTCATCCGCACCGCGGCCCGGCCCGTCGGCGCGATGAGCATGACCCGGAGACCCTGGCCTGAAGCCGCCCCGGCGATCGATTTGATCGAGGCGGTCTTGCCCGTGCCCGGGCCACCGGTGATCACCGAGAGGCGATGGCTAAACGCTCCCTCCAGCGCCGTGCGCTGCTCGCCGGTCAGGGCCGTGGCCATGGGTGCATCCGCCTCGGGTACCCGCATCCGCGCCACCGGTTCAGCGCTGATCAGGGCATCCACGCGGGTGGCGAGTTCAGCCTCGAGCTCGGCGGTGGCCGTCCGGTAGAGGAAGCTGCCTTCGCGAACGATTTGACCTCCAGCCACTAGGGCTTCGAGCACCTCGGGGTTGGCCGGCTCGCCGAGCAGGCTCCGCGCCGCCTCGCTGCACTCGGGTTCGGGCAGGCAGGTGCTCCCGCTGCGTTCGGCTTCGGCCAGGACGTGCATGACCGCGGCGCGTTCACGCTCGGACCCGTCGTCCGGCGATCCGGTGGCGTGAGCGATTCGGTCGGCGATCGCGAAGCCGACCCCGAACACGCTGGTCAGCTCGTAGGGATTGCGCTCCAGCGTCTCGTGGGCCGAGCTGCCGTAGTGCTCGTGGATTCGCCCGGCCAGGTAGGCCAGACCGTGGGGCGCGAGCATAAGATGCAGGCGCCGGGTGATGCGCAGCTCGCGCCAGGACTCCGCGGCCTCCTCGGCCCGCAGGTGACGCAGGCCGACCGCGGCGAACGCGCGCAGGGGGTCGGCGTCGATCGCCTCGAACGCGCCCGCCGGGCCGTGGCGATCTACCAGCTGGGCCGCTCGCTTGGCGCCGACGTGACGGATCCGCTTGAGGTAACTGATCAGTGCCTGCGGGTCATCGGGAGGTAGCGGACGAGCTTGTGAGACCTTGACCTGAGCTCCGTAGCGACTGTCGATGACCCACTCCCCGCTGACCTGCACCCGCTCGCGCTCCTCGAGGTGCACCAGGGGACCGACCAGGGTGACCGGCGTGCCGTCGGCGGCCGCGGCGTCGAGGACCGCCCAGCCCGAGCCCGGGTTGGCGAAGCGCACTCGGCGCACGGTGAGCTCGGCGTCGAAGCTCTCTGGCATGGCGCTGACGTTAGAGTCGCTGCCGCCTGGGCGTCGGCAATCGTGACAGCGCCGTCACACTCCCGGCCGGATCAGGGCTCGCGTTCGGCGCTCCTGACCGCGGCGGCGATCCCCTCGCTGCCCACCAGCGGCCCGAATCGGCGAACGATCGGCCGCACGGCCGCCAACCCGACGCGCCCCCGCCTGCCCAGCGGCTGGATGCGGACCTGGCTGCTCAGCAGCGCGCCCTTCCCACTGGGCTCAACCCAATTGGCAAACACCACCTTCGCCGTTCCGTGACGGTCCCACGCCCGGAACTCGTCCGGGCTCTCGAGCTGCGGGATAGTCGCGGCGCAGCGTCCAGATCCGTCCCACCAACCCGGAGACGAGCGAGAGCTCATCCTCGGCCAGGACCGTGAACGGGGGCTCCCGGAACAGTTCCTCAGCGGTCGGGTCGGCGGGTAGGCCCGGGATTCGCCAGCGCACGAGCCGGCCGAGCAGGCCGGTGTCGCTCAGCGAGAGCCGGCGGGCCATCTCCCACAGGCGGGCCGGTGAGACCGTGCTCTCCCGGGCGTAGCCCACGCTGAGACCGGCTTCGGGCAACCAGTTGTCGAGGTCGGGTCTCAATGCCGTCGTTCTACCGCAGTCCCGGGTCGGGGATCATTGCGGCGTGATTGCGCATGTCATGGCTCCGGTTGCGCCCAGCGCTGCTCACCGGCTGGCCATCCCGCGCACGCTGCCCGGGGCCACCGGGGTGGCGCTGACCTTCGACGATGGCCCTCACCCGGAGGGCACGCCGGCGATCCTCGATGTCCTCGCGGGCGCGGGCGCGCGAGCCACCTTTTTCGTGGTCGGCGAGCAGGTCCGCCGCCGCCCGGGGCTCCTGACCGAGATCGTGGCCGCGGGTCACCTCGTCGGCCTCCACGGCGACCGGCACCGCCTCCAGCTGCGCCTCAGCCGGGCCGCCCTGCGCGAGGACCTCCTCCGGGGGCGTGCGGCGATCGAGGATGTCCTCGGCCAGGCCGCGGTCTGGCACCGGCCGCCCTACGGCATCTACAGCCCGGCCGGTCTCGCCGCCGCGCGCTCCGCCGGCCTGCGTCCGCTGCTGTGGTCGCGCTGGGGCAAGGACTGGCGCAAGTTCACCACCCCCGGTCGTATCGCCGGCCGGGTGCTGGCCGGGGTGTTGCCGGGAGATGTGATCCTGCTGCACGATGCTGATTTCTACAGCGCCCGCGGCTCTCATTGGAGAACTGCCCGGGCCCTGGCGCAGATTGCCGGCGAGCTGGAAAGGCGGAAAATCGCTACCGTCCTGCCTGTCTGACAGCCTTGTCAGAGCGCACACTCACTGGCACGATTGGCGTTCACAGCGTGCTTGACGTCAACGGTCGGCCGGACAGGGCATCAGCTAGCACGCCTTGGCGCACCAACTCAACACATGACCACAGCATCCGCTTCCGCCTCGTCTTCGAGTGCCCCTGACTACACCCGGTTCGCGATCGGGTTCGATCAGCGCGATCGCGCTCGCCTGCATGACCTGATCGACGCGGTACTGGACTCCAACCGCTGGTCGGAGGCCGACATGACGGCTCGCTTCGAGGCGGGCTGGGAGGCCTGGAACGAGTTGCCGGCCGTCGCGGTCTCGAGCTGGGCCGGTGGGGCTCTGGCCGCTCTGCATTTCGCCGGCGTCCAGGGCGAGACGGTGCTCTGCCCTTCCAACACCTTCATGGCCACCCCGCTGGCGGCGATTCGGGCCGGCGCCGAGGTCGAGTTCGTGGACTGCAACCGCGAGGACCTCTGCATGTCATTCGCCGACTTCGAGGCCAAGGCCGAGCAGCACCAGCCCCGGGCAGCCTTCCTGGTCCACATCGGTGGCCATATCGCCTTCGACTCCGAGCGCATCGCCGCGTACTGCCGTGAGCACGGGATCTTCCTCATCGAGGACTGTGCGCATGCCCACGGCGCCCATTGGAACGGCCGCAAGCCCGGTTCCTATGGCGATGCCGGGGTGTACTCGATGTATGCCACCAAGACGATCTCGACCGGCGAGGGCGGCGTCCTGGTCTCCCAGCGGCCGGAGGTTCTCGAGCACGCCCGGGACTTTCGTAACTACGGCAAGCCGGACTACGCGGTGGCCGGACTCAACTTCCGCATGAGCGAGTTCACGGCCGCGCTTGGCCTGATCCAGATCGAGCGCCTGCCCGAGATCGTGGCTTGGAAGAACGAGGTCGCGCGCAACGAGTTGAACCCGCAGTATCCCAATCGTCTCGAGCTTCCCGAGGGCATGGAGTCCGGTCTCTACAAGTACATCGTCTTCGACTGGCTCGAACGCTCGACCGGACGCGTCTACGATGAACCGTGCCATCGGATCATGGGGCACGCCGTCGAGCTGCCCAATTCCGATTGGGTGGCCCGTAACCATTCGTGCGTTCCGCTCTATTACCGGCCGGAGAACTAGTGCCCAGTCCGAAGATCAGCGCTACGCCCTCATGAGGGTCCTCGTCACCGGCGGATCCGGGTTCATCGGCAGCCATGTGGTGGACAAGCTTCGCGCCCGGGGGCATGAGCCGGTCATCTACGACCTGCGGCCCTCGCCCTGGCACGAGCGTGGCTCAGTGGACACCGTGCTGGGCTCGATCACCGACCGCGAAGCGCTCGAGCGCGCATTGCACAGCTGTGACGCTGTCGCCCATCTGGCCGCCGTAGCCGACGTCAACGACGTTCACGCCGAGCCGGAGGACGCGGAGCGGGTCAACGCGCGTGGCACCGTCGCCGTGCTCGAGGCGGCCCGTCGCGCCGGCGTCAAGCGGATCGTCTACGCCTCGACCATCTGGGTCTACTCGGACTGTGAGCCGGAGGAGGTTGACGAGGACACGCTGCTACCTCCGCCCAGCCATCTCTACACGAGCACCAAGCTGGCCGGCGAGCTGTACTGCAAGGCCTACCAGGAGCTCTACGGGATCGACTACACGATCCTCCGCTTCGGCATCCCGTATGGCCCGCGGGCTCGCGAAGCGGCCGTGATTCCCGCGTTCGTCAACAAGGCGTTGGCCGGAGATCCGCTGACGCTGGCCGGGGACGGGAGCCAGTCGCGCAAATTCGTCTACGTGGAGGACCTCGCCGACGGCGTCGCGCGGGGTCTTGACGACGTGGCCGTGAACCGCGTCTACAACCTGGCCAGTGACGAGACGGTGACCATCAAGCAGATCGCCGAGACGATCAAGGAGCTGATGGGGGACGTCGAGATCGTCCACACTCCGGCTCGCCCGGGCGACTTCGGCGGCAAGATCGTCTCCAGCGACCGGGCCGAGCGCGAGCTGGGCTGGACGGCAGCGACGCCGTTCTCCGAGGGGGTCCGCCGCTACATCGATTGGCGCCACGAGCAGGCCAAGGCCAAGGCCAACGAGACCGAGGCCGCCGTGATCCCGGCCGGCGAGCCCGACCAGGAAGCCAAGCCGCGCGAGGTGCTGATCATCTCGGCCGACATCGGCGAGGGACATGACCTGCCCGCGCGCGCCGTGGCCCGCGAGTTCCGCGACGAGGACCCCGACGCCAACGTCTCGATCGTCAACGGCCTGCCGGCCATGGGGCCGATCCTGACCAAGGTCCTGCGCGAGAACTCGGCCTTCATGTTCCAGTACCTGCCGTGGTTGTTCGATTTCCAGTACTGGCTGTTCATGTACTTCGCGCCCACGCGCTGGCTGGCGCGCAAGTTGCTGACCTTCTTCGGTCGCCGGGGCCTGATGCGGCTGATTCGCGCTCACGATCCCGATCAGATCGTCTCCACATACCCAGGTGTGACGGCGATTCTGGGCGAGCTGCGGCGCACCGGCAAGCTCAAGGTGCCCTGCTACTCGTCGATCACTGATCTGGCCGGGCTTCAGTTCTGGGCCCACCCGGGCATCGACCTGCACTTCATCACCCACCCCGAATCTGCCGACGAGGTCGAGAAGATCGCCGGCCCGGGCAGCGTTCGCTGGGCCAAGCCGCCCACCTCGGCGGCCTTCCTGGCCACTCGCTCGCGGGGCGAGGCCCGGCGGGCGCTTGGGCTTCCCGCCAGCGGTCGCGTGATCGCCGTCTCCGGCGGCGGCTGGGGGGTCGGGGACCTGGCCGGCGCCACGCGCGCCGCGCTCGAGTTTGAGGACGCGACGGTCATGTGCCTGTGCGGGCGCAACGACAAGCTGCGGGCCAAGGTGGCCCGGCGCTTTGCCGGCGAGCCGCGACTGCGCATCATGGGCTTCACCGATCGCATGGGCGATGTGCTGGCTGCCGCCGACGTGCTCGTCCATTCCAGCGCCGGCCTGACCGTGCTCGAGGCGATCATCCGCGGCTGCCCGGTCGTCTCCTATGGCTTCGGTGTCGGTCACGTGCGGGCTTCGAATACGGCCTTGGAGCGTTTCGAGCTGGCCCAGGTGGCCCGCAACAAACGGGAGCTGGGTCCGAAGATCGGGCGCGCGCTGGATCTGCGCACCGAGCCCGATCCTCGCTTTGCCCGCCGCCCCTCGACCGCTTCGCTGATCCTGGCCGACGAGCGCCGAGCCCGGTCGCTGCCCGTCTGGCGCGTGCGTACTGCCCGGGCGGCGATGGCCACCGGCGTCGCGGTGATCCTGGCGGCCTGGACCCTCACCACGGGTGCCAGCTATTCGCTTGTCGCGCACTTCGCCCACATCCGCCCGGTGACCGGGGTGGAAACCGATCACCGTGAGGTCGGTGTCCTCATCGATGCGCCCGTCGGCCAGGTGCCCGTCCTGGCCGGGCTGCTCTCGAGCTACGGCATCCACGCCTCCTTCGCGGTCCGTCATCCCTCCAACCCGCTCGAGACGACGGTCATCATCAACGGCGACCAAGCCCTTCCTCAGCTGTCCGGTGGCGGACTGGTCCGCTGGCTGGGCACCCGAGGACAGTTGCACAAGCTGGTCGGGCCGATGGGTCACGGCCACACGTTCCTCTACGCCTCCAGCGGCCCCAGCCTCGGGCAATGGCTGTTCGCCCACGGTGCCGGGGGGCGCCTGGTGGCCGGAGCGATCCACATCCGGGACCGCGATGACCCGTTGGGCCGTCTCCATCCCGGGGAAGTGGTGCAGGTGACGATCGGGAGTCCGGCGCAGCTGCAGGCACTGCTGGGCAAGCTGGTCCTCGGGCTGCGGTCGGATCATCTCTCCGCCGTCTCCGTGGGTCGGCTGATGTACGACGCCCGCAGCACGGACTGACGCCCGAGCTGATCGACATCCGGGGCGCGGCGGCCCGGCTCCGCGGCGTCGCGCATCGCACCCCGGTGCTCAGCTCGCGCGCGCTGAGTGCGCTGAGCGACACCGAGCTCAGCCTCAAAGTTGAGGCCTTCCAGCGGGGCGGAGCGTTCAAGTTCCGGGGCGCCTACAACGCGATCTCCGGTCTTGGTCAGGCAGCCCGGGAGAAAGGGGTGTGCGCGGTTTCCTCGGGCAACCACGCGCAGGCCGTCGCGCTGGCCTGCGATCTGTGCTCAACCCGCGCGGTGATCCTGATGCCATCCGATGCGCCGGAGCTCAAGCGGACTGCCACCGAGGGCTACGGGGCCGAGGTGATCGAGTTCGACCGCTACCGCGATGACCGCGAGCAGCTTGTCCGCGCACTGGCCGCCGATCGCGGACTCGAGTTGATCCACCCTTTCGACGATGAGCGCGTCATCGCCGGGCAGGGCACGGTGGCGCTGGAGTTCCTGGAACAGGTGCCGGATGGTCTCGACGCCATCGTGGTGCCAGTCGGTGGCGGGGGCCTGATCGCCGGAACTGCCACCGCAGTCAAGGCGCTCGCCCCGCGGACTCGCGTGATCGGCGTTGAGCCCGAGGCCAGCGATGATGTCGTGCGTTCCCTGCGCAGCGGCCGGCGCGAGCGAGTCACCGTGGGGCCGACGATCGCTGACGGGCAGCAGACGCCATCCCCGGGAGAGCGGACCTGGCCCATCATCCAGCGTCTCGTCGATGACGTGGTGACGGTCTCCGACGCGCAGATCGTGGCGGCGATGCGGCTGCTCTTCGAGCGGGCAAAACTGGTTTCCGAGCCCAGCGGCGCCTGTGCCCTGGCCGCCGTTCTGGCCGGCGGCCTTGATCTGGCCGGCCAGCGGGTCGGGGTGATCATCTCCGGGGGCAACATCGGGGCGGCGGCGTTTGCCGCTTTGATGGCCTGAGTTACGCGAGCCGCGCGGTGACTGCTGGCGCGTGGCCTGGGCGAGCTACCAGTGGACGCCGCGCGTCGCCTGGGCCCAGCTACCAGTGCACGCTGCGCGTGGCCTGGGCGAGCTACCAGTGCACGCCGCGTGTGGCCTGGGCGAAGGCCCGCTGCTCGGCCTGAGTCCGCCGGTCCTGGCTCTCGCCGCCCTCGGGGAAGAGCTGGTAGGCCCGGTTTACCACCAGATCCTGGGCGCCGGGGGCGATGGCATAGGTCAGCTGGCCGAGATTCCCCAGTACCGTGCCGACCTTCTTGGGGCGCTTGCGCATCGCCTCGCAGATCATCCCGGAGGCCTGCTCGGGGCTGAGCGTGGGCAGGCGGTCGTACATCTTGGTCGGGGCGATCATGGGTGTGCGGACCAGCGGCATGTACACGGTGGTGATGTGCACGCCATCGCCGATGATCTCCGGCCCGATGGAACGCGAGAATGCATCCAGCGCCGCTTTGGAGGCCAGGTAGGCGGCGAAGCGCGGGGTGTTGATCTGGAGGCCGATGGTCGAGACGTTGATGATGTGGCCCGAACCCTGGCTGCGCATGACCGGTAGGAGATCGAGAATCAACTTCACCGGCGCGAAGTAGTTCAGCTGCATCGTGCGCTGGTAGTCGTGGAAACGATCGTAGGAGCGGTCGACAGAGCGCCGGATCGACTTGCCGGCGTTGTTGACGAGCACGTCCACCCGCCCGTACTCGGCGAGAACCTCCTCCGCCATCCGGTCGACATCGTCCGGATCGGTCAAATCACAGGGGTGGGCGTACGCGTCGCCGCCCGCGTCGCGCACCTCGTCGGCCAGCGCCTCGAGCTTCTCCCGAGTCCGCGCGACCAGGAGCGCGACGCCGCCGGCGCCGGCGACCTCGCGGGCCGCCGCCTCGCCGATTCCCGACGAAGCACCGGTGATCATCACCACTCGGCCCTCAACGGCGCTTGACAGGGAGCCGGCCAGGAGCCCGCCCGCCTGAGGAATGCGTTGGCCGAAGGTGCGCAGCGTGCGCAGTCCGCCGACGGCGAGCTCAGTCAGATCTGGGGGCATGGTTTAGTAATCCGCCAGTACTTGATTGGCCATGTTCTGTTCTCCGGTCTGATTGGGATGCAGCGGGAAACCCGGCGAAGTGGGAATGACGCTGTTCACCCAGGCCGTGCCCGGCGGCTTGCAGGCGTCATGACCGATGCTCGAGGTGAAGGTATCCACATATGTGACGCCGTGGGTCCGGGCTACCCGCTCCAGGACCGAGTTCAGGCGTTGCTCCAGCCGGTTGACGTAGGCCACGTCGCGGTTGGAGAACGGCACCACCGGCCAGCACCCCCGTCCGGTGACCGGTAGGCCGTCGGGGTAGCCGACGACCTCGATTCTGGCCACCGGAGCGCGGGCACGGATACCCCGGATGACCGCGGCGACCTTTGGCCCGGTGGCCCTGATGGCGGCGACGTTGGGGTCGGTGCCGCCCGATTCGTAATGCTGCTTGCAGCGGTCCCCAAACGGCCAGGCCAGGTCGAGCCGAGCGCACTCCTCGGCCACCGAGATGAGCCCGGCGTCATTGCCACCGATGCCCAGGGTGACGAGCGCATCATCCCCGCTCAGGGCATTGAACTGCGGCGGGTTGCTCTGCCGGCCCCCCAGGTGCTGGGCGTGGGTCATGTTGACCGTCGTGGCCCCGCTGCAACTCGCATCGGTGAACCGTGAGGGCGCGAGGACCCGGCTCACATCGGAGGGGTAGTTGTGAGTGGAGCGTCCACACAGGATCGGCTTGCCGGTCGGCGTCGGGATGAGCGGGCCAGCCGTGTAGGAGTCGCCCAGAGAAACGTACGGGCCGATGGCGGCGGCGGCTCCCGGCGCGAAGACGAGCAGAGACAGCGCCGCCAGCAGGCCACCGATACCGATGGCCACGGCGCCCGACACTGTCGCTCCGCCTCTCGTCACTCGGCGCGAGCATATAACTCGGCTCGCCCTGGCGTCCGCGGGCTACCGAGGCGACCGGTTGCACTCAGCGCCGGTTTACCGAGGCGACCGGTTGCACTCAGCGCCGGTTTACTGAGGCGACCGCGGTTGCACTCAGCGCCGGGTTATGAGGCGACCGCGATTGCACTCAGCGCCGGGCCGACAATTTGCTCACCAGCAATTGCACCGAGCGCTCGAGCTCGGCCAGGGTGGCCTGCTCAACGCTGACGATGCCCAGCTTGCGGTTCAGCCACGCGTTGATCTCGCGATGGCTGGTTCCTTCTCGGCGCCGTACCTCCGAGACCAGCCGATGGCGTTCGTCGCGCAGCATCGCCCGGCGCTCGAAGGCCGGCAATTCTGTTCTTGGCCGCGCGCCGTTCTCCTCGGTCTGCTCGCCCGTCTGCCCAGTCTGCGCGCCTCTGGGCTCCCCCAGGGGGGCTGGGGCGTGGCGGGCCCAGTGCGCAGCCGCCGCCGGAAGCGAAGGCGCCGCGGGGGCACCGAAGAGCGACAGCTGGGGAGCCACGTCGGCGCTCAGGGGGACGAATTCAGGTGTCGGACCGCGTTCGGTTTCCCGGCGCGCGGCCCGCTCGATCTCCTGCTCCTCGTTCGGGTCACTCGGGGCACGCAGAGCGCGCCGGACCTCCTGCTCGATCGTGCTGGCGTGGTCGCGCAGCACCGGGTCGGCGGGGACGTAGAGCCAGCTTGGCTCAACCGCCGCCCCGGGCACCGTCCGCACAAAGCGGCCGACGATCTGCCGGAAGATGAGCGGCGTCTTGGCTGCGGTGGCGTAGACGCCGACTCGCAAACGGGGGATGTCGACTCCCTCGGAGACCATGTTCACGGCCACGATCCAGGGATCAGTGGAGTGTCTGAACGCCGCCAGCTTGGACGCTGCCCGCGGCTCGGCGTGCAGGACGACCAGCGGGACCCGGCCGGTGACCTCGCGCAGTAGCTTGGCCACCCGCCGCGCGTGTTCTGAGTCGGCAGCGATGACCAGGCCCCCGGCGTTGCGGTGGCCCTGGCGACGGATCGCCCGCAGCTTGTCGTCCGCCTCGCGCAGGATGCGGGGCAGGCCGTCGGGCAACTCGGTGGAGATGGCCGTGCGGTAGCGGCGGCTCGCCTCGCGGGTGCTCAGCACCGTTTCGAAGCTCGACTCGATCACGTCATCACCGCTGCGCCAGGACAGGGTCCCGTCGTAAGCCACGAAGCACACCGGACGGCAGATCCGGTCAGCCACCGCCTCGGCATAGTTGTAGGTCACATCGGGCTCGGCCAGGCCCTCGCTGTCATAGCTGACGCCCGGGATGGGAGTTGCGTCGGAGCGGAACGGTGTCCCGGACAGCAGCAGCCAGCGCGCCTCAGAACCGAAGGCCTTGGTGAAGCCCACCCCCCAGCTGAGATCCTCGCCCAGGTGGTGTGCCTCGTCGGCGATGACCAGGCTGCGGCGGGGCAGCGCCCGGGCCCAGCGCAGGGGCGCCTTGGCGATCCGCGCGTAGGTGACCGAGACCCCGTGGAAGCCGCTGGGCGGGCGCGGGCTGTCGGTGTCGGGAGCCAGATCCAGACCGATCCCATTGGCGGCCAGGGCCCACTGGCGAGTCAGCGGCGCCGTCGGGCAGGCTACGACGACAGCGCTCACCGCCCCGCTGCCCAATTGCTCCCGGGCGAACTCCAGTGCGGGGCGGGTCTTGCCCGCCCCCGGCGCGGCTGAGAGCAGGAACGGACCTTCGCGCCAGGCGGCCATCGCCGCCATCGCGCGGTGCTGCCATGCGCGGAGGCCGGAGCGGTTGGTGTGGGTACGCAGAGGGGGCACGGGGCGAGCCATCGTGCCCGACGCGCCGGACGAAACGAGCCGTCCCAAGCGGAGCGGGCCGTCCGTCCTACGTGCGAACATATGTTCGTTCATGATCGCCTGCGTCCTGCTCCCCCGCTTTGCCCTCGCCACCGCCGTCGGCGACCGTAGCGAGCTTCTCCAGTCACCTTCGGCGCTGGCCCCCGAGCCGGGGGGAGTCCAGAAGGTGGGGGAGGTCTCGCCTGCCGCCGAGGCGTTCGGTGTCCACCCTGGCCTCCGGCTCGGGGAGTCCCTGGCGCGCTGCCCCGAGCTGACCCTCGTGCCCCCCGATCCGGCGGGCGTGGCGGATCGCTGGGAGCGGCTGCTGGTCAGGCTGGAGTCGATGGGTGCGGCTGTGGAACCCGAGCGCCCGGGACTGGCCTGCTTTGACGCCCAGGGCCTGCTGCGCCTGCACGGCGGGATCGATGGTGTGTTGGCGGCGGCTCGACGCGCTCTGCGTGTACCGGCGCGCTTCGGAGTGGCTCCGTCGCGCTTCGCCGCTGTGGCCGCTGCCACCAGGGCGCGTACCCGGCGGCCGGAGATCGTCTGGAGCCGTGGGGGAGTGGGGAGTGCCCGAGCGGGAGAGGGCCCAGTCGGGGCCGGCATCCGCGACGGAGTCCAGGCCGCCGATAGCCGGGAGGACGGTCGGACTCTGGCCCGGGCCTACCTCGCCCCCTTGCCGGTGGCGCTTCTGCGCGCCCGCCCCGCCCTGGCCGAGCTGCCCGAGGCGCTTGAGCGCCTGGGGGTGGAGACGCTCGGTGAGCTGGCCGCGCTGCCCGCCGCGGCCCTGGCCGATCGCTTTGGGCGGTTGGGGCTGCTCGCCCATGAGCTGGCCAGCGGAGGGGACAGCGTCCTCACACCCCGACCGCCCGGGGAGTTCCTGCGTGAGGCGCTTGAGCTTCCCGAAGCCGGGTCAGGAGTACAGCTGGAGCGCGCTCTCGGCCTGCTCATCGATCGTCTGCTGGCCCGGCGCGAGCGACGAGGGCGGACGCTGCGGGCGGTGGTCATCTCCGCCGCCTTGGTTGAGCAAGGGGGGACCTGGCGTGAGCAGGTCGTGTTCCGCGAGGCCCTGTCGGATCCGGTCCGCATGCGCCTGGCTTTGATCCCCCGGCTCGCTCTGCTGCCCGCGCCGGCGGAGACGTTGAGGCTGGCCGTCGAGCGTTTCGGGCCCCCGGCCAGCGATCAGCGGGGGCTGCTCGAGGCGCCCGCCGCAGCGCGCGCCGCTCGGTTGCGCGAGGCGATCCGCCAGGCCCGGGTGGCTGCCGGACCCGACGCGGCCCTGCGTGTGCTCACCGTCGACCCCGACTCCCGCTTCCCCGAGCGGCGCGCCGTGCTGGCGCCCTACGAAGGATGAGCGGTCCCCGGCGCTTGGCCGTCCCGCGCCGTGTGGCAGTCGAGGCCGATGAGAACGGGCGCCCGCAAGTCGTCGACGGGCGAGCTGTCGACGCCGTGCGCGAGTCGTGGCTGATCGAGGATCGCTGGTGGACGGAGCGGCCACTGCGCCGGCACTACTGGGAGATCGTCACCACCTGCGGGCGCAACGAGGTGGTCTTTGCCGACCTGTTCAGTGGCCGATGGTGGCGGCAGCGCTGACACTAAACTCGATTCCCGTGCCAACCCCAATCGATCCCGGTCCTACCGCCGTCGGAACCTGGAGCGGCGGGCGCTTCATGCACTTCGGTGCCGCACTGGACGACGAGCGCTTCCTGGCGCTGATCCGGCCCGACGATGCCATCCGCACGGTGATCACCGCCGACGTCTACGGAGCGGGCGAGGCGGACACGATGCTCGGTCGGGCGATCTCCGGGCTGGACCGCGAGCAGATGTGCCTGGTCGGTGCCGTGGGCCATGACTTCTACTCCGGCGAGCGAAACGGCGCCAAGGGCTTCCCTCGCTTTACCGATGCCGCTCTGCGCGGGCCCGATGGGTACGCCGGCTATCTGCGGATGGCCACCGAGCGCAGCCTGGAGCGCTGCGGGGTGGACCAGTTCGACCTGCTCCTGCTGCACAACCCCGACCGGGTCGGCTACCGGAGCGAGGCGGTTTGGCAGGGGATGGCGGCCCTGCGGGAGGCTGGGTTGACCCGCAGGATCGGCGTCGCCCCCGGCCCCGCCAACGGCTTCACCCTCGACGTGATCGATTGCCTGGAGCGCTTCGGCGCCGAGATCGATTGGGCGATGATCATCCTCAACCCGCTGGAGCCGTGGCCCGGGGAGCTGGTACTGGACGCCGCCGCCCGACACGACGTCCAGCTGATCACTCGCGTGGTCGATTACGGCGGCCTGTTCTTCGACGATCTCCATCCGGGGCAGGAGCTCGCTCCCCGCGACCATCGCGGCTTTCGTCCCGCGGGCTGGATCCAGGCCGGCCGTGAGCGCCTCGAGGCGATGCGGCCGATTGCCGTCCGCGCCGGCCTGACCATGATCCAGCTGGCCTGCCAGTGGAACCTGGCTCAGGCACCGGTGGCCTGCGTGGCTCCGACCCTGATCCAGGAGGTGGGACCCGAGGCCCGGTCGATCGAGTCCAAGCGGGCGGAGCTGGCGGCCCTGCCGGCTGAGCTGAGGCTCTCCCCCGACGATCTGGCCGAGCTCCGCGCCATCGGCGACAACACCGGATCGATGGCCCTCAAGGGCGCCAGTCCAGCCCATAGCGGTGCTGAGCAGCCCGATCGCTGGGGCCTCGATGCCCGCCTGGAGGAAGTTGCCCGGCGCTGGGCGATCGAGCCTGACCGAGACCTCGCTCAGCGGGTGGTGGCATGAGCTTTCCGATTACCGGCGGATGCAACTGCGGCGCGGTCCGCTTCGAGGTCAGCGCCCCATTCGAGTCGGCCAGCTATTGCCACTGCACGCGCTGCCAGCGGCGGACCGGGACGGCGGCAGCCCCTAATGTGCGCACCGCGCCCGGGACATTCCGGATCCTCGAAGGAGAGGACCGGCTGCGGGCCTGGCGTCCCGAGACCGGCATGCACAAGTACTTCTGCGGCGACTGCGGCTCGGCCCTGTTCAGCGCTCCGGGCAACGACTTCGAGCAGGTCGGCGTCCGCTTCGGTGCACTTGACGCTGACCCGGGTATCCGCCCCACCTACCGTCAGTACCTCAACTACGCCGCCGCCTGGGAGCCGATTCCCGACGATGGCCTGACACGCTATCCCGAGGCCCGCCCGGCCAGCTCCTGACCGACGTCGCGGTTCGCTGCTCCGGGGTGGCCCGCTCTGGCGGTGGGCCGCTCAGGCGATGTCGGCCAGTTCGGCCTGCACCCATTCGCAGCCGACCGACAGATCCGGGACACCCATGGCCGCGGCGACGTTCAGCCACATTCCGTGGCGGAAGAAGTCGTCGATCCGCTCCTGCTCGGCCCCCGAGATCGCTTGGACGTGGGCGACGAGCTGCGCGTAATGGCTCCGGACGCGGTCTCGGATCACCTCGTCATCACAGGCCGCGTAGGAGTGCAGCTGGAGCATCAGGTAGTCGCGATCGGACTCCAGTAACTCGACGTACGCCTTGCCCAGCGCGGGCAGCATGTCTGGGTCGGTGGGTGGAGCGGTGGCCGGGTCGAACTTCGCCGCGGCGGTGGCCAGCCGCTGTCTGACGACATCGAAGCCACGCTCCACCGCGGCCAGGAAGAGCTCCCGCTTGCTGCCGAACAGGCTGAACACGTAGGGCTGTGCCACGCCCACGCGGCGGGCCACCTTGTCCACCGGCGTGCCGTGAAATCCGCCGTGAGCAAACTCGTGGACGGCGGCCTGGATCAGCGCCTCCCGCCGCTCGGCGGCGGGCACGCGCTGACGCGGGGCCGGCTGGTTGATGTCGGTGTTGGCGGCCATGCTGCTCGCCGGTCTGATCCTAGCCCTCGCTCCGACGGCTCATGCGGCCGCCGGTGCGAACGGAGACGAGGCCGGCTCTCCGGGTGCCGGAGCGCGCTCAAGCCGGGTCTGGGCTTCGGCCTCGGCCTGCGCCCGGGCATCGTCCCGGCTGCTGAACGGCAGCGCGACGGCGATCAGCGCGCCCGCCGCCAGCACCGCCGCTCCGACCCACAGGGCGGGGGTCAGCCCGCTCACGAACGCCTGCGGTGAGCTGTAGCCGCCGTGGCTGGTGAACACGGTGGCCAGCACGGAGACGCCGAGCACGCCTCCGAGCTCCCTGATCGCGTTGGTGGCCCCGGAGGCCTGGCCGGCCTGGTCGGTGCGGACCGACGAGAGCACCGCATTGGCCGACGGCGCAAAGACCAGCGCCATGCCGGCGCCGCCCAGGATGAACGGGCCGATCAGGCTGGAGTAGCTCTCGCTGACGCTGGCGATGCCCGCCATCCAGGCCAGGGCCACCGCCTGCAGTGCGAGTCCGGCGACCAGGAAGGGGCGGCTGCCGTAGCGCTCGGAGAAATAGCCGGCCAATGGCGCGACGATCATCGTGGCGCCGGTCCAGACCAGCAGCTTGACGCCGGCCTGCAGGGGCGAGTTGCCGAGCACGTTCTGGAGGAACTGACTCAGGAAGAAGATCGAGCCGAACATCCCGAAATACATGGCCAGCGAGACGACGTTGGTGACGGCGAAGGCGCGCCGGGCGAAGAAGCCCATCGGCAGCATCGGCTCGGCCGTGCGGCGCTCGTAGACAACGAAGGCGAGGACGAGCAGGATGCCGGCCGCCAAGGCGATCAGGACCTCGGGCGCCGTCCAGCCCAGCGACTGCGAGCGGACCAGCCCGAAGACGATCCCGAACAGGCCGGTGGAGCCCAGGGCCAACCCGCCCAGATCAAGCGATGAGTTCGAGCCGTGGCTCTCGCTCAGGCGGACACCGGCCAGCGGCACCAGGAGGACGCCGATAGGGACGTTGATCCAGAAGATCCAGTGCCAGGAAGCGGCCTGGACGACCGCCCCGCCGACCAGCGGGCCGAGGGCGACGGCAATTCCGCTGATGCCCGACCACACACCGAGCGCGACCCCGCGCTGGGAGGGCGGGAAGGCGTCGGCCAGGAGAGTCAGGGTCAGGGGAGTGGCGATCGCGGCCCCGACGCCCTGGAGGGCCCGGGCGGCGATCAGCAGGCTGGTGGTAGGAGCCAGCGCCGCGGCCGCGGAGGAGGCGGTGAACAGGCCAATACCGATCATGAACATCCGCCGGCGGCCCCAGCGGTCGCCGAGCGCGGCTCCGGTGAGCAGGAGGACGGCATAGGCCAGGGTGTAGGCGTTGACGGTCCATTCGAGCGCCTGGATGGAGGCGCCGAGATCGCGGTGAATGCTCGGCAGCGCGACGCTCACGACCAGGTTGTCGAGGACAACCATGAACAAACCAACGGAGACGATGGCGAGGGTCCAGCCCCGGCGGTGAGAAGCGGTCATACGATCCTCCAGGTGATTAGTGACTGCTAACTAGGTGAGTAAATTAGCAGCCGCTAATAATTTGTCAAGGGGCGTGTGGGCGTCCTCCATTGATGCGAACATATGTTCGATGTATACCGAGCTTCACTGCCACTCGGCCTTTTCGTTCCTGGATGGGGTCTCGCTGCCCGACGAGCTGGTCGCGACCGCTTTGGTGCTCGGTCATCGCACCCTGGCCCTGACCGACCACAACACGGTTTCGGGGTCGATGGAGTTCGCGGTCTCGGCTCGGGCCTTGGGCCTGCGACCCATTCATGGCGCCGAACTGGACTTGGACGACGGCCGTCACATCGTTTTGCTCGTGGCCGATGCCCGCGGGTGGTCGAATCTGTGCCGCATCCTGACCCGCGCGCACGCCCATACGCGGGACGGACGGCCGGGGGCGCCGCCCACAGATCCGCAGACGCCGCTCGAGACCGTGCTCGAGCACGCTGAGGGCCTGGTGTGCCTGAGTGGCTGCGCGCTGCGCGGGGTTCATGACGAGCCCACGCTGCGCCGGCTCCTGGAGGCCTTCGGTGTCGAGCGGCTGCGGGTTGAGCTCCAGCGCCCGCTGCTGCGCGATGACCGGGCGCGCAACCGGCGCCTGGAGGCCCTGGCCCGGCGCCTGGGGGTGGCCTGCGTGGCCACTGGAGACGTGCACGCCCATGCCCGCAGCCGGGCTCCACTCCAGGATGCGTTCGTGGCCGTGCGTCTGCATTCCACGCTGGACGGCTCAGAGCCGGAGCGGCGCGGAAACTTCAGCCACGTGCTGGCCTCGCCCCAGGCCATGCAGGCCCGCTTCGCCGAGTATCCCGAGGCCGTGGCCGAGACCGCTCGGCTGGCTGAGCGCCTGCGCTTCGATCTGCGCAGCGATCTCGGCTACCGCTATCCGGGGGCTGAGGACGAGGCGGCGATGCGCAAACTGACCGAGCTCTGCGCCATCCGGCTCGAGGATCGCTACGGCGCCGGCGGGAAGACCGCGCTGTCCGGTGCGCAGGCGCGCCTGGAGGAGGAGATGCGGATCATCGACACGCTCGGTCTGGCCGGCTTCTTCCTCCTCCACCACGACATGCTCGAGCTCGCCCGCGAGGTGGCAGTCGAGGTGCGGGGACCCGACAGTGCCCGGGCGCTGCTCCCGCCCGGCCGAGGGCGGGGTTCCAGCGTCTCCTCGATCGTCTGTTACCTGACCGGGCTCTCGCACGTGGATCCGATCGCCAACGAGCTGCTGATCGGTCGGTTCCTCAACGACGAGCTGACCTCGCTGCCCGACATCGACCTCGACTTCCCTCGCGACATCCGGGAGAAGCTCATCCCCCGCGTGCACGAGCGCTACGGCCGGGAGCGCTCGGCGCTGGTCGCCGCCTTTCCCACCTACCGGGCCCGGGGTGCGATCCGCGAGTTGGGCAAGGTGCTGGGCCTGCCGGCCGGCGAAATTGAGCGCTTGGCCCGCGGCAGCGAGGGCTGGGACGCCCGCGAGGTGGGCCATGACATCGAGACCACGGGGCGCCGGAGATTGAGTGGGCGCTGGGCCTGGCTGGCCAAGCTCGCGGCCCAAGCCCACGGCTTGCCACGTCATCTAAGCCAGCACTCGGGCGGGATGATCATCGCCACCCGTCCGCTGATCGATTGCTGCCCGATCGTGCCCGCGGCCATGGAGGGGCGGCAGATCGTCCAATGGGACAAGGACTCCTGTGCCGACGCCGGCTTTCTGAAGATCGACCTGCTCGGGCTGGGGATGCTCTCGGCGGTCGAGCGGTGTGTGGAACTGATTTGGCGCACCCGCGGAGAGCGCATTGATCTCAGCCGGATCCCCTACGACGATCCCGCCACCTACGAGTGCATCCAGAACGCCGATACCACCGGCGTCTTTCAGATCGAGAGCCGGGCTCAGATGGCCTCGCTGCGCCGCACCCGGCCCGAGACCCTGCAGGACATCACCATCCAGGTGGCGATCGTGCGGCCCGGGGCCGATCCAGGGCGGGGCGGTCAACCCGTACATCGAGCGTCGTCAGCGGCTGCGAGCCGATCCTGATTACCAGGTCCCCTATGAGCATCCCGTCGCTGGAGGCAGTGCTGGGCGAGACGCTGGGCACGATCATCTTCCAGGACCAGGTGCTCGAGGTGGCGATCGCCTTCGCCGGCTTCAGCCCCGGTGAGGCGGAGGGGCTGCGCCGGGCCATGAGCCGCAAGCGCTCGGAGGCGGCCATCCAGGCCTACCACGAGCGCTTCGTGCAGGGCGCCCAGGACAAGCACGGTGTCGACGACGAGACCGCCGAGCGCGTCTTCGCCATGGTCAAGGGCTTCTCCGGCTTCGGCTTCCCCAAGGCTCACGGGGCTGCGTTCGGGCTGCTGGCCTACCAGTCGACATGGCTGCGGGTCCACTACACCCCGGAACTCCTGTGCTCGCTGCTGAACGAGCAGCCGATGGGCTTCTACCCGCCCGACGCGCTGGTCCACGAGGCTCAGCGGCGGGGTATCGAGGTGCTGGCCCCGGATGTCAACAGAGCGGTCGTCGAGTGCGATGTCGAGCTCGCTGGAAGCGGAGCGGGCCGCAGGCGCCTGCAGGTCCGCATCGGGCTGGGCTATGTCCGCGGGGTGCGCGGGAGAGGAGGTGCAGGGGCTGGTCGCGGCCCGGGAGCGGGGCGGGCGCTTTCGCAGCCTCTCCGACCTGGCCTCGCGGGCGGGAGCGGGCGCGCCGGCTCTGGAGCTGCTGGCCTGGTCGGGAGCCTGTGACGCTCGCTCGGCCGCGGGCGGCGCACGGACGGGTGGTCGGCTCGAGCGCGGCGGATCGCCCTCTGGCAGCTGGGGGTGACGTCCCCCGGCCGGCGGGTGCCCGGGGGCACCCAGCTCGCCCTGCCCGCTCGACCTGCCCGCGCCCCCGAGCTGCGCGCGCTGACGGAGTGGGAGGCGCATGCTGGCCGACTACAGCTCGCACCGGCCTGACCGCGGGCACTCATCCCGCTGGCCCTGCTGCGCGCTCGGCTGCCCGGCGGCGGCGTGACCAGCCGCGACCTGGAGACCCTCGAGCACGGCGGCCGGGTCCGGGTGGGGGGCATGGTCGTGGCCCGCCAGCGGCCGGGGACGGCCGGGGGGGTGGTGTTCATCCTGCTCGAGGACGAGCACGGGACGATCAACCTGATCGTCCCGCCCAAGATCTACGAGCGCCACCGGCTGCTGGTGCGGACCGAGCCGCTGATGCTGATCGCGGGCAAGCTCGAGCGCTTCGCCGCCGCCGGCGGGGCGATCAACGTGCTCGTCGACCGGGTCGGCGCCGATCGACGCGCCCGATCAGATCCTGGCCGAGGTCAAGGACTTCTCGATGCTCGACGAGCAGGTCCGCCGCGGTCTGGCCGAGCAGCGGGCGCGCCGCGGCGGCAGCCGGCTGCCGGCGGAGCGCCGGCGAGGCCGAGGACTTCCGGGCGGTGGCGCCGCCGGTGATGAGCTTCGCCTCCGGGCGGCGCCGCTAGCTGGCGCTGCTCCGCGCTCGCACCGGCGGCTCAGCGGCCACTGGCGGCCACGACCGCCGAGCGGCTCATCCTCCCGGCGGGCACGATATGGTGCCGCTCGCATGTGCTTGGTGTCGCCCTGTTCGTCGCCTTCTGGGTCGTGCTCGCGTTCGGCCTGTTCTTCGTCGCCGCCCGCGGCGGGCTGGGCGGCGCCCGGGCCACGGTGCAGCGCCAGTCCCGCAGCGCCAACCGCCTGGCCGGGCTGAGCTTCGTGGTCGTCCTGCTCGGGTTCGGCATCGCGCTGCCGGTCGCGCTGCTGATCGGCAACCACGCCAACGCCAGCGGCCAGGTGGCCGGATGAAGCTGACCGCCAGCGAGAAGGTCGGGCCGCGAGCTGTTCGGCGAGCACTGCGCCGTCTGCCACACGCTGGCCGCCGCCAACGCGATCGGCAAGGTCGGTCCGAACCTGGACATGCTCAAGCCGCCGGCCTCGCTGGTGCTGCACACGATCAAGAACGGCTGCCTGCCCAACGCCTCCGGCGCCACCGCCAGCGAGCAGTGCCTCGGCCAGGGCGTCATGCCGGCCGAGATCGTCCAGGGACGCGACGCCGGAACGTGGCCGAGTTCGTCGCCCGGGTCGCCGGCAAGGAGTAGCGGCCTGCCGGGCGCGGGTCTCCGCTCGGCGCGAACTGCGGGATCTGAGCCGTGCGTCGGTGCCCGCGGCACGCCGTTCACGGTGGTCCGCGCTGCCCGCGCGCGAGGAGACGTCTCCGAGACGTCTGACGGCGCGACTGCCGGGTCATCCGGAACCGCTGGTAGAGTCGCCGACCCGTAAAGCTGAATTCCCATACACCCACCGCCGCCACGTATGTGGGAGGGAAGTGGGGGACCCAGGTTGTTGGGGCTAATCGCGCTCTGCGCGTAGCGTCGCTCTTTCGACGCGAGCCCGTCAGCTAACCCCGCAAGCACCGAGAAAGAGGACGTGAGATGCCGCGATCACGCGCACGCGTGCCCCGGGCTGACAGGGGTCGCTACGACGAGAGGCCAGCTGAGCACTACTCCGGCGAGGAGCGGTGTTCGACGCATTCGGTCGACGAGGAGCTCGCCTCGGAGCGCTATCGCGTCGAGGTCGAGCGCTACTGGAAGCGGACCGCTTCGCGGCGCGTCGCAGGCCGAGGCTCGGCAGGCTCGCCGCGTCCGGCGGTTCAGCGGCGAGGCGCCCAGGGCCGCGACGCGTCCCGGGCGCGACGCGCCCGGCAGCACGCGCTCAGGGCCGCGACGCGTCCACGCCGCGAGCGCACCGGCCCGACCGCCTTGAGCGCCGACCCCTGGGCCTCCGCGGCCCCGCCGGAGCGGACTGGCGACGGCGGCCAGACTCGGACGATCCGTACCGCGAGATGCTTCACAGCTGGGCGCGCGAGACCGCCGAGGAGCTCAAACGGCCGGACGGATCCGGCCGGCGCGACGGTGACGATCACCGGCCGGGCGCCGAGGGCTACGCGATCCGCAACGGGACCCGCGCCTCGTCCGCGGAGCGCCACGCCAGTCCCCCGCCACGAGCGCTCGGGCTTTCGGCCCGATCGGGTGGCCATGTGGGCCGTGCTGCTCGGGCGTGATCATGGTGCTGGCCGCGGCGGCCAGCGCCGCACGCCGCGGCCTCATCGCGCACCACGTGCACTGAGCGGCTGACCGGCGCGTTCGCGCCCGCCGCCTGCGGCCGCGCAGCTCGCCGCAGCCGACGGCCAGGCGTTCATTAGGCGCTTCTGGCTGCCGAGTGATCCTGTCTTTATCCCCCGTCGTATAAGGGGATATACGCGTCCATGGGCGCTTGTGATTAGCCCGGTGATCCGGGTACACTTATCACTCGTAAGCAGGTGTGAAAACTAAAGGGCAGCGCCATCCGCTGCCCAGTGCCTGAGACCACGCGGGGGTCAGCCATGAAGACTCCGATGAGCCGATTCCAAATCCACGATGACCTGACCGCGCCGGAAGGCTCGGCCACCGTTCTGCGCGGCGCGCTGTCCGCGGGCGGGCAGCTGCCCAACTTCCTCGGCGTGCTGGCCGGCTCCCCGGCCGCACTGCGCGCCTACGCCCGCTTTCGCTCCGAGCTCCGGCACGGCCAGCTGACGCTGCCGACGCTGGAGCGGATCGCGCTCGCCGTGGCCGAGTACTACCAGTCAGCGCCCGGGATCGCCATGCACTCGCGGGCCGCGCGCGGCGTCGGGCCTGGCCCTCGACGAGGTCGCGCTCGCGCGTCAGTTCGACTCCCAGGACGAGCGCGAGGCGGCGCTGCTGCGCTACCTGCAGGCGCTGCTCGGTGGATCGCGGTCGGGCGCCCATGTATCTCCACGAGGAGGCGCGCGAGGCCGGTTGGTGACGACGAGGAGATCCTCGAGGCGATCGCCGCGGTGACCCTGGAGGGCTTCACGGCGATGGTCAACGTGGCCGGCGAGGTGCCGGTCGACGGATCGAGCGAGGCGTCCCGAGCGCTGGAAGCGGCCTGAGCATCGTTAAGCTAGGAGCGGTCATGGCCGCGCGCGAGCAGACCGGCACGGAGGACGGGACGCGAGCCAACTGCTGCCCCCTCTACCACGAGGCGGTCGAGCTGGTCGGTCGGCGCTGGACCGGCGCGATCCTGCGCGTGCTGATGGACGGTCCGCTGCGCTTCTCGGAGATCGCCGCCTCGATCCCCGAGCTCTCGGACCGGCTGCTCTCCGAGCGGATGAAGGAGCTCGAGGCGCGGGGCATGGTGCGAGCGCACGGTGATCTCCGGGCCGCCGCTGCAGGTCCGCTACGAGCTCTCGGAGATGGGCCGCGAGCTCGAGCCGGCGCTGGCCGAGCTCCAGACCTGGGCGCGGCGCTGGCTGGGCGACCAGCCCGTCTCGCACTGACCGCCGCGAGCCGGCGACCAAGCCCCGCCAGCCCAGCTCAGCCGCGTGCGCGCTGCGCCGCCGAGCCGTCGCGCCAGCTCACCGTGCGCCCGGATGAGCCGCAGCGAGCCGCGCCGCGATGCTCGCGCCGGAGTCGAGCACCCGCGCCGTGGCCGCCCGCGCCCGGCCACGGACCTCGGTCCGAGTGCGATGGGTGGCGATCGAGCTGCGCGCTGGCGATCCAGGCCACGGTGCCGCTCGAGTCCGAGACCAGAGCGGTCGACCGGTCGCAAGCGACTCGGGGCCAGGATTCGTCGATCGCCGGCGTGGCTGAACAGCTGTGGCCGTCGGACAGGCGGATGACCGCGATCGGCGGCCGTGCCGGTGTCCACGCCGCAACGAGTGAGCGCGACCGCGACCAGTCGGCCCGCCACGGCGACCGCGTTCGATCGTGCTGGCCCGCAGGCAGCTCCCGCTCGCGCCGAGGGTCACGGGACGGCGATGCGGATCCGCTCAGCGCAGCCGTAGACCGATCCCCGTCTGGACGTAGACCCGGGCGCCGGCTGCCGCGAGCAAGCGTGCGGGCGCTCGCCGGCCCGCAGCCGGGCGCCGGCTGCGCGCGGCGCGTCGAGGAGGCTGTCCCCGACGAGGAGGCAGACGATGACCCGCACGCGGCCAGCGCGCCACGGTGATCAGGAGCAGCACGATCCGGGCCACGGGCCACAGTAATGCACCGTCAGCCCCCCGGTTCCGCGGACAAGTAACGTTCCGCAGCCATGGCCGAGCCGCCCGCTGACCGCCGAGGACGTGATCGCGCTCGTCGCCGAGCACGACATCCGCTTCATCCGGATGTGGTTCACCGACGTGCTCGGTCAGCTCAAGGCGTTCTCGATCAACGTCACCGAGCTCGCCGGACGCCTTCGAGGGCGGGATGGGCTTCGACGGCTCCTCGATCACCGGCTTCAACGCCATCGAGGAGTCGGACATGATCGCCATGCCCGACCCGAGCACGTTTCGTGGCGCTGCCCTGGCGCCCCGGCGAGGCCGGGCGTGGCGCGGATGTTCTGCGACATCCAGACGCCCGAGCGCACGCCCTACGAGGGCGATCCGCGCCACGTCCTGCGCCGCGCCGTGCAGCGGGCCGAGCGGATGGGCTTCGACCACTTCTACGTCGGACCCGAGCTCGAGTACTTCTACTTCCGCGACTCCAAGTCGACCGAGGTGCTCGACGAGGGCGGCTACTTCGATCTGACCACGCTCGACGCCGGCTCGGACCTGCGCCGCGAGACGGTGCTCGCCCTCGAGCAGCTGGGCATCCACACCGAGTACACCCATCACGAGGTCGGTCCCAGCCAGCACGAGATCGACATGCGCTACGCCGATGCGATGAAGATGGCCGACGACTGCATGACCTACCGCATCACGGTCAAGGAATACGCGATGAAGTACGGGCTCCACGCGACCTTCATGCCCAAGCCGCTGTTCGGCAAGAACGGCTCGGGGATGCACACCCACCAGTCGCTGTTCCGGGGTGAGGAGAACGCCTTCTACGACGCCGACGATCCGTACTACCTGTCAGACGTGGGCAAGGCGTTCATCGCCGGCCAGCTCCGCCACGCGCGCGAGATCTGCTCGATCTTCGCCCAGTGGGTCAACTCCTACAAGCGGCTGGTGCCGGGCTACGAGGCGCCGGTGTACGTGGCCTGGTCGCGACGCAACCGCTCGGCGCTGGTCCGCGTCCCCCTGTATCACCCGGGCAAGGAGCGCACCACGCGGATGGAGCTGCGCTGCCCCGACCCGGCCTGCAATCCGTACCTGACCTTCGCCGTGCTGCTCCAGGCCGGCCTGGAGGGCATCGAGCATGGCTACGAGCTGCCCGATCCGATGGAGAAGAACCTCTACCACCTGTCGCCCGACGAGCGCCGGCGGCTGGGCATCGACCAGCTGCCCGAGACGCTGGGCGAGGCGATCGAGCTCACCGCCCAGTCAGAGCTGGTCCTGCGCACCCTGGGCGAGCACATGTTCAATCGCTACATCGAGATCAAGCGCCAGGAGTGGGACGACTACCGCGTCCAGGTCACGCCCTGGGAGCTGCAGCGCTACCTGCCGGTGCTGTAGGGAAGCCTGGCGCGCATGCGCGCCAGGCCCCGGGCCGCATGCGGCCCGGGCGGGTGGGTGCATGCACCCACCCGAACAACATCTAGAGCAGCGCGGCCAGCTCCTCGGGCTCGGTGACCGGCGCCTGGCAGGTGAAGTGCTCACACACGTAGGCCGCGGCGCGACCGTCGATCAGCGAGCGGCCCTCCAGCAGGGGCACGCCGGCGCCTCCGGCCAGGACCAGGTGCGGCCGGTAGGCGCCGCGCACCACGCGGACCAGCGCCTCGGCGTCCGGGCCGGCGATGGCCACCTCGCGCACGCGGGCCAGGTGGAAATCGATCGCCTGTAGGGCATGGGCGAAGGCCAGCGGATGGCGCCCGGCGATCGGAGCCAGCAGACGCAGCCCGGCCAGCGCCTGTTCCTCGTAGTCGCCGCGGCCGGAGAGCCGCGCCAGCCGGAGCAGCCCGTAGGCGGCGGCCGAGCTCCCCGACGGGACCGGCGAGTCCTCGAAGTCCTTGCGCCGCGCCCAGCCCGAGGCCTCGCCCGCGGTGGTGAAGAAGCCACCGTGCTCGCGGTCGGCGAAGCGCTCGATCAGCGTGTCGGCGAGCTGGACGGCCTCGGTGTACCAGCGGGGATCGAAGGTCGCCTCATAGAGCGTGGTCAGCGCCTGCAGCAGATGCGCGTGGTCGTCGAGATAGGCCTCGATCTTGGCGCGTGCGCAACAGGCGCACAGCCGTCGGCGTCGCGGCGCTCGGCGAGCAGGAACTGCGGCGCATTCCGTGGCCGCGGTCAGGTAGTCCTCGCGCTCCAGCGCCGCGCCCGCCTCGGCCAGGGCGGAGATCATCAAGGCGTTCCAGGTGGTCAGGCGCTTGTCGTCGAGGCCCGGGCGGACCCGCTGGGCGCGGAGCTCGTACAGGCGGGCGCGGATCTCCGCACGCGTGGCCGGTTCGGGCCCGCGGGCCTCGAGGATGTACGCGTGCTCGAACTCCCGGGGCCGGAAGTAGGCCATCGCGTCGTCGAACAGCTGGCCAAGGCCGGCGCGCAGCTGATCGAGAGTCCAGACGTAGAACTTGCCTTCCACGCCCTCGGAATCGGCATCCAGAGCGGAGCAGAAACCGCCCTCGGGGCCGCGCATCTCGGCCAGTGCCCAGTCGAGCGTCTCCTCGCACACGCGGCGCAGCAGGGGATCGCCCGACACCTGCCAGCCGTGGAGGTAGGCGCGAGCCAGCAGCGCGTTGTCGTAGAGCATCTTCTCGAAGTGCGGCACCGTCCACGTGGCGTCGACCGAGTAGCGCGAGAAGCCGCCCCCGACCTGGTCGTAGATCCCGCCCTGGGCCATCGCCCGCAGCGTGCCCAACGACATCTCGCGCTCGCCCCGCATGAGCAGCAGCTCGATCACCGAGGCCATGGGGAACTTCGGTGCCCGGGCGAAGCCGCCCTGTCGAGCGTCGAAGCTGCCCCGGAGCCCGTCCACGGCATCGGCCAGGATCTGTTCGGTCAGTTCCTGGTCCGAGGCCCGGACGCGCGCGCTGGCGCCGATCGCCTCCAGCACCTGCCGGCCGGAGGTGAGGACCTCGTCGCGGCGCTCGTCCCAGGCCGCGGCCACCGCCTCAAGCACGGTCCGCCAGCTCGGGCAGGCCATGACGGGACTCGGGGGGGAAGTAGGTGCCGACGTAAAACGGGGCCTGGTCGGGAGTGAGGAAGGCGTTCAGCGGCCAGCCGCCCTGTCCGGTCATGGCCTGACAGGCCTCCATGCAGACGGCGTCGACGTCGGGGCGTTCCTCGCGATCGACCTTGATGCAGACGAAGCGCTCGTTCATGAGCGCGGCGATCTCCGGGTCCTCAAACGACTCGCGTTCCATCACGTGGCACCAATGGCAGGCCGAGTAGCCAATCGAGACCAGGAGCGGGCGCTGCTCCTGGCGGGCTCGGGCCAGGGGTTCCTCACCCCAGGCGTACCAGTCGACGGGATTGTTCTGATGCTGAAGCAGATACGGGGAGGTCTCGGCGGACAGGCGGTTCGGCATGGCCCTGACGCTAGCTACCGTTGACAGGGAGTACCGCGAAGAAGGAGAGTCAATGAGCCTGCCCGACGTCGTATCGCGAGAGCAATGGCTGGCCGCGCGTCGAGCGCTGCTGATCGAGGAGAAGCGGATCACCGAGGCGCGAGACGAGCTGAGCGCCCAGCGCCGCCGGTTGCCGATGGTGGAGATCGAGAAGCCGTACGTATTCGCGGGACCGTCCGGACCGGCCCGACTGCTCGACTTGTTCGAGGGGCGCCGCCAGCTGATCGTCGACCACTTCATGTTCGACCCCGACTGGGAGGACGGCTGCTCCAGCTGTACGGGCCGGGTCGAGCAGTACGGAAATCTCGACTACCTCCACGCGAAGCAGACCACGATGGCCGTCGTCTCCCGGGCGCCGCTGGAGAAGATCGAGGACTTCAAGGCGCGCAAGGGCTGGACGTTCCCCTGGTACTCCTCCTATGGCAATGACTTCAACTACGACTTCCACGTCACGTTGGACCCGGCGGTGGCCCCGGTGCAATACAACTACCGCAGCGCGGAGGAGTGGGCCCAGCGGGGGCTCACCGACCTGCTCGGAGAGGTTCACGGGACGAGCGTGTTTCTGCGTGACGGAGATCGTGTGTTCCACACCTACTCGACCTACGGGCGGGGAACCGAACAGGTGGGGGGCACGCACTACTACCTGGACATGACCGCCCTGGGCCGGCAGGAGGACTGGGAGGAACCGCGCGGCCGGGCTGGCGAGGGACTGGCCTCGGGAGCAGGCTGGCAATAGGCTTGCGGCCAGTGCGCCCAGCCCGGAAGGAGTCGAATTGCCAGAGAATCGCGAGACGGTGAACGCGCCCGACGCCCCGGCGGCGGTCGGGCCCTACGTGCACGCCGTGCGTGTCGGTGGACTGCTTTTCTGCTCGGGCCAGATCCCGCTTGATCCGCGTACCAACGAGCTGGTGGGCAGCTCCGCCGCCGATCAGGCCGGCCGCTGCCTGGAGAACCTGGCGGCGGTCTGTAACGCGGCCGGGGCCAGCCTCGGTGATGCGGTCAAGATGACCATCTACCTGACCGACATGTCGGCCTTCACCGCCGTGAACGAGGTCTACGCGTCGTTCTTTGAGTCCATCCTCCCGCCCGCGTCGCCGTGGGCGTCTCCTCACTGCCCAAGGGCGCCCAGGTCGAGATGGACGCGGTGATCGCGCTTGGCGATTGACCGGGAAGCTCCCGCCGCGCAGCCTGGGCTCGCCGATGACCTGGGTGTCGAAGACGTGCGGCGGGCCGCCGGCGCCGGGGCCGGGATCATCCGCGAGACGCCGGTCCTCAGCTCCCAGACGTTGGCCGAGCGAGTCGGCGGCAGCGTGGCCCTGAAGGCCGAGAACCTGCAGCGCACCGGTTCGTTCAAGATCCGCGGCGCGCTGGCCAAGATCGCCGCGCTCGGCGACGAGGCCTGCCAGCGGGGGGTGGTCGCCGGAAGCGCCGGGAACCATGCCCAGGCCGTCGCCTACGCCGCCCGGGCCCGCCACGTGCCCTGCGAGGTGTTCATGCCCGAGACCGCCCCGATCGCCAAGGTCGAGGGGGCAATTTCTCTAGGGGCCTCGGTGCGGATGGTCGGCGCGAGCGTCGACGAGAGCCTGAGCGCGGCCCGCGAGCGGGCGGCGGCCGGGGGGCTGGCCTTTGTGCATCCCTTCGATGACCCGGACGTGATCGCCGGTCAGGGTGGCCTGGGCCTCGAGCTTCTGGACCAGGTTCCGCACATGAGCCGGGTGATCGTGCCGGTGGGCGGGGGCGGCCTGATCAGTGGCGTGGCCATCGCCATCAAGGCCGCCCGCCCCGAGGTCGAGGTGATCGGCGTCCAGGTCTCGAACTGCGCCCCGTTCCCGGCCTCGATCGAGGCCGGCGAGCCGGTCGCCGTGGATTCGGCCCTGACCATCGCCGACGGCATTGCCGTCAAGCGCCCGGGCGAGCTCACGCTCAGCCTGATCCGCCGCTGGGTCGACCGGATGGTCGTGGTGGGCGAGGACGAGGTGGCCGAGGCGATGGTGTTCCTGCTCGAGCGGGCCAAGCTGGTGGTGGAAGGGGCGGGCGCGGTCGGTGTGGCGGCCATGCTCGGCGGTCAGGTTCAGGCCGGTCCCGGAACCACGGCCATCGTGCTCTCGGGCGGCAACGTCGACGCCGGGCTGCTGGCTCAGATCGCCCGGCGCCATGAGAGCCAGGCCGGCCGCCGGTTGGTTCTCCTGGCCCGGTTGCCCGACCGGCCTGGGTCGCTGGCCCTGCTGCTGGACCTGGTCGGGCGTCACGGGGCAAATCTGCTCGACGTCGAGCACATCCGGGAAGGCTTCGATCTCCACGTCCGCGAGACCGCGGTGCAGCTGGTCCTGGAGACACGGGGACCCGAGCACGCCGAACTGGTCGCCCGAGCGGTGCGCGAGGCCGGCTACGCCGAGCCGCGAACGGTGCGGTAGTCCCGGGCCTGCTCGACCAGGGCGGCGATCAGCCGACTGCCCTCATCGGCCTCGGGATGCCACTGAACCCCGAGCACGAACCGGCACTCCGGGCTTTCGATGGCCTCCACCAGGTCGTCCACGGATGAGTACCCGCTGACAATCAGGCCCTCGCCGATCGTGTCGACCCCCTGGTGGTGATGGGACTTGGTGCCGTGAACCTCTTCGCCGGCGGCCTGGGCGGCCAGGGATCCGGGCTCGAGCGTCACGTCGTGGTCTGAGCCGACGAAGCTGCCCGGCACGCGGCGGTGTTCCTCGTGTCCGTAGAGCTCGGGGAGATGTTGGTGAAGGGTCCCGCCGAAGGCGACGTTGAGCAGCTGCATGCCGCGGCAGATCCCCAACACGGGCATGTCGAGCTCGACTGCCCGGCGGGCCAGGCCGACCTCCGTCTGGTCTCGCTCGGGCACGGTCCCGTTGGTGGCCGCGTGGGCATCGGCGCCGTAGGTGGCGGGATCGATGTCGTGTCCGCCGGAGATGATCAGGGCATCGATGCGCTCGAGGATGGTGTCCGGCTCGTCGGCCACTGCGGGGTCCGGGGGGATCAGCAGTGCGCTGCCCCCGGCCTTTTGGATGGCGGTCACGTAGGCGAAGGGCAAGACGGCGGCGGCCTGATTCCAGACCCCCCAGGTGGCCTCCGTGCGGGCCATCGTTACCCCGATCATCGGGCGGTTCTCGGTCATGGCTTTGAGGTTAGTGCCGAGCGCCCTGGTCTCTGAGCAGCGCCCGCCGCACCTTCCCGCTGGCCGTCTTGGGCAGTTCGGAGGCGAACTCGACGATGCGCGGGTACTTGTACGGGGCGGTCTCGCCCTTGACGTGGTTCTGGAGCTCGGTGGCCAGGCCCTCGCTGGGGGCGTGCCCCTCGCGCAGCACGACCACGGCGCGCACGACCGCCCCGCGCTCGGTGTCGGGGGCGGCGATGACCGCCGCCTCGGCCACCGCGGGGTGGGAGACGAGCGCTGACTCGACCTCGAACGGGCCGATCCGGTAGCCGGCGGAGATGATCACGTCGTCGGTGCGGCCCTCGAAGTACAGGTAGCCGTCCTCGTCGACGGTTACTCGATCCCCGGTCGCCCAGGGCTCGTGTTCGGGGGCCGGGGTCCCGTCCAGGTAGGCGACGAAGAAGGTCGGGTCGGTGTGCGCGTCGGCCAGGATGAGCTCGCCGTCGCGGACCTCGAGGGCCACGCCGGGCAGTGCGGGCCCCATCGATCCCGGTCGGACCTCGGCACCGGCCGGGACACCGGTCAACTGGCCGGTCTCGGTCTGCCCGTAGCCGTCGCGGATCTCCAGCCCGGTTCCCTCCCGGAAGGCGCGCAGCACCTCGGGGTTGAGCGCCTCGCCCGCCGCCACCAGGCCCCGCAGCGCCGGGGCCGGGCTCAGTTCCGCGCGTTTGGCGATCACGCGGTACTCGGTGGGGGCCATACAGAGAACGTTGACGCTCTCGCCGGCGAGGATCTCCAGGCGCTGCTGGGGATCGAAGCGGGCGTCGTGCACGAGCGCAGCCGCCCCGCGCAGCCACGGGGCGATGAACACGTTGCGTGCCGACTTGGACCAGCCGCTGGCCGCTGTGCACCAGACCAGGTCGCCCGGCCGGGCGTCGAGCCAGTGCTCGGCCTGCAACCGCTGACCCGGCAGGTAGCGCTGGCCGTGAACCACCCCCTTGGCCTCTCCGGTGGTCCCACTGGTGAACGTGATCAGCGCCGGGTCGGTGGGCGCGAGGTCAACCGCGGGGGCGGGCTCGGCGGCGAGGAGGGACTCGTCGGGAATGAGCAGCACGTCACATTCGGGCTTTGCGCGGCTCAGCTCGGCGGCGTTGCGCTCGTCGGCCACGATCAGCCGCGGGCGCGCTGCGTCGAGGCGCTGGCGCAGGTCCTTGGCCCGAAGCTGCTCGTTGCCGGGCAGCGCCACCGCGCCGATGCGAAAGCAGGCCACCATGCTCAGCACCCACTCGGGACGGTTGCCGATCAGGGTCATGACCACGTCGCCCCGGTCCACGCCGTGGCCCTGAAGCGTTCCGGCCAGGCGGGCGGCGCGGTCGGCTATTTCGCCAAAGCTCCACTCCCGGCGCTCGCCCTCGCGAGTCAGCTCGACCAGGGCGCGGTGGCCGGGCGGCGCGGCGTCCACGACGTCACGGGCAAAGTTCACGGCCGGGGAGTCTGGCAGGGAGAGCCGGGGGTCGGGCCTGTGTAGCCTTTTCAGCATGGGATGGATGACCGGTAGCGGACCACTGGGACGGAAGCCGGCGGGCCAGTTCAACTTCAAGGCACCGGAGCCCGGCTGGGCGGTCTACCTGGAGCCGGCCCCGAAGCGCATACGGGTCGAGGTCGGCGGCGAGCTCATCGCCGACAGTCGGCGGGCGTTCATGCTCCACGAGTCCGGCACCCAGCCGATCTACTACTTCCCGCCCGAGGACGTCCGGTCTGAGTTCCTCCAGGACAGTGATCGCCATACCCACTGTCCGAAGAAGGGCGACGCCTCCTACTACACGATCACGGCCGGGGGTGAGACGGTCGAGGCCGGCGCCTGGTACTACCCCGACCCGCTACCGGACGCACCAGCGGCGCTGAAGGGCCTGATCGCCTTCTACTTCAATCGCATGGGCCGCTGGCGGGAGGAGGGCGAGGAGATCGGCGTGCACCCCCGCGATCCCTATCACCGAGTTGACGTGCTCGCCACCGACCGCCACATCCGGGTCTCACTGGACGGCAAGCTGCTCGCCGAGAGCGAGCGGGCGATGGCCCTGTTCGAGTCAAACCTTCCCCCTCGCTGGTACCTCCCGCTTGACGACGTCCGGGTCGAGCTCGAGCCCTCCGACACCGTCACCCGCTGTCCCTACAAGGGAACCGCGGGCTACTACTCGATCGATCTCGAGGGGGGCAAGGACGTGGTGTGGTTCTACGCGGATCCGCTCCCGGAGGTGGCGCGGATCAAGGACCTGGTCTGCTTCTTCAACGAGCGGGTGGACATCGAGCTCGACGGCGAGCTCCAGGAACGCCCGGATTCGCCGTGGAGCCACGGCGTCAAGTCCGAGCCGGGCGCGCAAAACGCCGCGCCGGCCGAGACCCGCGGCTAGCTAGCGCAGCGCTGCCAGGATCCGGTGGAGGCGCTGGGCCTCCTGGCCGGCGCGGCCAGTCATGCGCTCCCAGGTGATCCGCACGGTGCGGAGTCCGAGCGCCAGCGCATCGGCATCCCGATTACGATCCGCCTCGAAGGCGTGACGGTCGCGGTGGAACTCCCACCCGTCAAGCTCGACGATCAGCCCGTGCTCGGGAAAGAAGGCATCGACCTCATGCCCGGCGACGTGGGTGTTGACCAGTGGGGTAGGTAGCTGGTGGGCGCGGCAGAAGACCAGGAAGGCTTGTTCGAACTCCGAACGGGTCGGGTTTTTGAGCTCGCCGAGAACGGTGCGGAGTCGGCTGGCCCCGGGGTGCTTGGGGAACCGGTCGGTCATGTCGATGATGGCCGCCGGGTGCAGGAGGCCGGCGCGACGAGCATCCGCGGCGGTGCGGTGCAGGCGGCGCTCGGCTAGGTCGGGCGCGCAGTCCAGCAGCGTCCGGGCCGGGCTGGTGGCCCGGATTCCCAGCTGGGTGCGCACATCCACAGGTTGCAGGCCCGGGGCCTCGTGGGTGGTGATTCCGGGGCGCTTGCGTCTCGTGGCTGACGTCACGTGCAGCGGGAAGCTCCATGTGTCGCTGAACCCCCAGAGGGTGAATGCGGATTGATGGCTGAGGGCGGCGCCGGGACCGCAGGCCAGGACGGCGGCGGCCGCGCGTTCCAGGGGCAGCGAAGGGGGGCGGCCGAGGGCGTAGACGCCGTGGTGGACTCGGTACAGCCGCTTCTGGCGGCACCGGTAGCCGATCGCCGACGCCGTGAGCCCGCAGGCATGCAGTTGCTCGACGGTCACGTTGCCGTGGCGGGCTAGGTCGACGAGCGCGGCCTCGTCAGTGTCTCCGTCCCAAACTCGCAGATATCGCATGTTTGGGACGGAGGTTCCCACCGGACCCCCGCCACCCGGGCAAAGCGGCACAGAGTTGTGACGGTATTCTCGGGTGCCCAGAGAAACCGTCGCTCAGGAGCCCGATTACCTCATGGCCGTTGCCACCCCGTACCAGGACCGCACTGACGAGCAGAAGGCGATCTGCGAGATGGTTCACCAGTTCGCGGACGAGCAGATCCTCCCCAATGCCGAGCGCTACGACCACGAGGACAGCTTTCCCGACCCGATAGTGGATCAGATGAAGGAGCTCGGGCTGTTCGGGGTGACGATCCCCGAGGAGTACGGCGGAATGGGGCTGGACCTGAGCACCTACGCGATGATCGTGGAGGAGCTCAGCCGGGGCTGGATCTCGATCTCCGGGATCGTCAACACTCACTTCATCGGCTCCTACCTGCTGATGAAGTTCGGCTCCGAGGAGCAGAAGCAGAAGTATCTGCCCAAGATGGCCACGGGGGAGATCCGGGCCGCGTTCTCGCTGTCCGAGCCCGAGCTCGGCTCTGACGTGCAGGCCATCAAGACCAGCGCCAAGAAGGTCGACGACGGCAGCTACGAGATCAACGGCCAGAAGATGTGGGTGACCAACGGCCTGCGCTCGACACTGGTCTTCACGCTGGTCAAGACCGACCCCGACGCCGACCCCAAGTACAAGGGCATGACCTGCTTCATCTGCGAGAAGGAGCCTGGGGTCAGCGAGAACACCGGCGATCACAAGGGCCTGGACGTTCCGCCCCAGATCAAGAAGATGGGTTACAAGGGCGTCGAATCCACCGAGCTGGTTTTCAACGGCTACCGGACGCCGGCCGACAGCATCCTCGGTGGTGAGGAGGCCGGCTTGAACAAGGGCTTTGGCCAGATGATGGACGCCCTCGAGCTGGGCCGGGTCAACGTGGCCGCCCGCGGCGTCGGCATCGCCCAGCGCGCGCTGGAGCTGGCCCTCAAGTACAGCCAGGAGCGCCGGACGTTCGGCAAGCCGATCGCCCAGCACCAGGTGATCCAGTTCAAGCTCGCCGACATGGCCACCCAGGTCGATGCTGCCCGGCTGCTCACCCAGCGCGCCGCTCGGCTGAAGGACGCCGGCGAGCGCAGCGACATCGAGGCCGGGATGGCCAAGCTGTTCGCCTCGGAGGCCGGGCGCTTCTGTGTCGAGGAGTGCCTGCGTATCCACGGTGGCTACGGCTACTCCAAGGAATACGAGATCGAGCGCCTGTACCGCGACGCCCCGCTGCTGCTGATCGGCGAAGGCACCTCCGAGATCCAGCGCATGGTCATCGGCCGCAAGCTGCTCCAGCGCCACAAGATCTAGGCCGGCGAGGGACGCGGAGCCGTGACCACGCCCCAGGACACGCGGACTCTGATCGAGACTGCGGTCAATCGGTTTCTGGAGGAAGTGCCGGCCCTGCAGCCCTTGAAGCTGGTCGCCGGGCTTGAGCTCCGGGGCCGGGGCGACGTCCAGCTCTACCGAGTGGAGCTGCCCGGGCCCAAGGTGACCAAGGACATCGCCTCCGATGCCAAGGTCCGGGTCGAGGTGCAGCGCGCGGCGTTCAACGAGCTGGCGACCAAGGGCCACATCGCCGACTGGGAGCTGGCCTTCGCCAAGGGCGAGGCCAAGGCCACCGGGATCGAGCAGGTGCTCAAGCTGATCGCCAACGTGGTGGCGCGCCAGCAGGAGCGCTCCCGCACCCGCCGGGCCCGGCACTGACCAACCGGCACTGACCGGCGATCAGCGGCGCGCGGCCAGCGTCTCGGCCTGGGTGAGCAGATCGTCGATCAGCCCCAGGCCGGAATCCCAGAACCCCGGGTCGGTCAGGTCGAAGCCGACGATCTCGGCCAGGGCCTCGGGGCTGCGCGAGCCTCCGGCGGCCAGCAGCTCGAGGTAGCGCGGTGCGAAGGCCGGCCCCTCCTCCACGTAGCGGCTGTAGATCGAGGTGGCCAGGAGCAGGCCGTAGGCATAGGCGTAGACGTAGCCCGGGGTGTTGATGAAGTGGGGGATGTAGGACCACCAGGTGTGATAGCCGGGGGTGATCCGCACCGAGTCGCCGAACAGCTCGGCCTGTGACTCGACCCAGGACTCGTTGAACCGCTCGACCGAGAGCTCGCCCTCGGTGCGGCGCCGGGTGTGAACCAGGTGCTCGAAGCGGTTCATGGCCATCTGGCGAAACACGGTGGCGACGGCGCCGTCGAGCCGCTCGGCCAGGAGACCGAGTCGATCCTCGTCGCCCGAGCTGGCGTCCAGCAGGCGCCCGAAGACCAGTGACTCGCCGAACACCGACGCGGTCTCGGCCAGGGTCAGGGGGGTCGACTGATGAAAGACGCCCTGGGGCTGAGCCAGCGCGGCATGAAGGCCGTGCCCGAGCTCGTGAGCCATGGTCAGGACATCGCGGCGGCGGGCGGTGAAGTTGAGCATCACGTACGGATGCACGCTGGGCACCGTGTAGGAGCAGAAGGCGCCCCCCCGCTTGTGCGGCCGGACCGGAGCGTCGATCCACCGCTCGGCAAAGAAGCGGCGTGTGATCTGCCCGGCGTCGGCGGAAAAATCGGCGTAGGTGTCGAGCACCAGGTCACGAGCCGCGCCGAACGAGAAGGTGACGTCCTCGGGAAGGACCGGAGCACCGCGGTCGTAGTCGGCGATCCGCTCCACCCCGAGCAGCCGCGCCTTGAGCGCGTACCAGCGCTGGGGGATGTCGAACCGGCCGCGGACGGCCTCGATCAGGGCCATCACCGACTCGTCGGAGGCCTCGTTGGCCAGGTTGCGGCTGGCCAACCAGTGCGGGTAGGAGCGCAGCCGGTCATCCACCGCCTTGTCATGGAGCAGCGTGTTGAAGATGAAGGCGCGCGTTCGCAGGCCCGGGGCCAGGGACTCCGAGACCGCCTCGGCCACGGTGCGGCGGACCTCGCGGTCGGGGGACTGAAGCCGGCTCAGAGCAACGTCGAGGGAGAGCTCGTCCTCAGCGGCCAGATGCACGCGGATGGCCGCCACCTGCTCGCCGAACAGCCGACTCCAGGCACTCGAGCTGGCGATCGCCTTCTCGGCCAGGATCTTCTCCTCGGGCTCGGTGAGCAGGTGCGGGCGATATCGGCGGGCGCTGCGCAGGTAGTGGCGGCAGAAGTCCAGCGCGGCATCGGCCAGGAGCTCCTGCACCCGGTCGTCGGGCAGTGCGGCCCACTCGATCTCGAAGAAGAGCAGCTTGGTCTCCATCTCCGTGGCCCGCTCCTGGACCAGCTGGAGCAGAGCACCGCGCTCGTGATCGGCGGTATCGGTGGCAAAGCGCAGCGAGGCGTAGGACCCGGCCTTGCCCACCAGCTCATGGATCGCGCCCAGCTCGTGCATTGCCTCGGCCAGGCCGGCGCTGTCGAGCTCGGCCAGCCGTTCGGCGAACCGCTGCGCGAACTGCTCGGACCGCGCGACGGCCTCGGTCAGGAGCTGCTCGGCACCGGCGGAGGCCTGCCCATCGACCAGCGCACCCAGGTCCCACTCGGTCTCGAGCAGCTCGGGATCGGAGAGAAGTTCGGTCGCGCTGGCCATAAGGACGCCCGAGACATTAGCCTGCGCGAACCGCATGCAAACCGCCTACGCATCCCTGACTCGTCCCGTTCGCCTGCTCGCCGCCGGTGGCACGATCGCCATGAGCGGGGAGCGGGCCGTCCCGGCCCTCGATGCCGGTCAGCTGATAGACGCCCTCCCGGAGCTCGGCCAGGTGCGCCAGCTCGCGGCCGAGAACGTGTTGTCCCTACCCGGTCCCCACATCGGCCTTGATGACGCGCTCCTCCTGGCCCGTCGGGCTCGGGCGGCCGCGCGCGACGGGGAGGGTGTGGTCATCACCACCGGCACCGACACGCTGGAGGAGGTGGCGCTCCTCGCCGCCATGATCCACGACTCCGACGCGCCGATTGTGCTCACCGGGGCCAACCGACCGGCCAGCCGTCCCGGCGCCGACGGTCCGGCCAACCTGCTCGATGCGGTGGCTGTGGCCGGTGCCGAGCGGGCCGCCGGCCTGGGGACGCTGGTCGTCTTCGGGGGAGAGATCCATGCCGCCACCAGCGCGCGCAAGATCGACAGCACCGGCCCGGCCGCGTTCGGCTCTACCGTCGCCGGGCCGCTGGGCCGCGTGGTGGAGGGCCACGTCTGGCTTCACGCCCGCCCCGCTGGCCTCATCGGGCCGCTGGACCCCGAGACGATCGCCCATCGGGTCGAGATCCTGACCGCGTCACTGGGCGACGACGGAGCCCAGCTGGCCAGTGCCGCACAACGCGCCGACGGCCTGGTCGTAGTCGCCTTCGGGGCCGGTCATCTCCCCCCCGGGATGCTCCGCGAGCTGCGCCGTGCCGCCGCCGTCAAGCCCGTGCTGATCACCTGCCGCCCAGAGCGATCTTCGATGCTGTTCAGCACCTACGGCTTCGAGGGATCCGAGCCCGACCTGCGTGACAGCGGCGCCGTGTGCGTGCCGTTCCTGTCGCCCCCAGCGGCCCGCATGGCGCTCCTGTGCTGCCTGGGCTCGGGGCTTGACCGCGAGGGGACCGCGGCCCTCCTCTCGCCATTCGACGCTGGATGATGAGGATGCGCCCGCGTCCATGCACAAGGCTGGCGCCGGTGGCGCTGGGGCTCGTGCTCAGCCTGGCCGGGTGCGGGCGATCGGCGCACAACCGCACGCCCTCGGTGGCCGCCGTGCCCCTGCCCGCGCGAGTGCACGTCCTGGCCCATGTGACCCGCTGTGACCCCGGGGCCAACCGGTACTGCGCCGTGCAGCTGGTGGTGGTCGGCCGCTACCGCAGCTCGGACGCCCTGCTGCGGATCGAGCGCCAGAACCTTCAGTCACTGGGCTGGGGCCTGGTCAACGCGCCCACCGGGGTTGAGCACGCCGCCGAGTCGCCGGGACACAGATTCCACCTGGTCTTTGCCACCGCCGCGCTGGACCTCAAGGGTGTGGACCTCGGCTGGGTCACGCGCTCGCCGGCGATCGCCCACGTGCTCTCACAGACGATGATCAACCGCCAATCCGCCCTCTCCCTGATGCTGGAGTCAGGCGCGGCCTGACGACTCCCGGAGCTCGCCCTTCCCGGCGCAACGTTCCGGCGAGACCCACTATTCGTGGCTGCGCAGTTGCAGCCGCCGGTTTGCGCCGACGCCCAGGCAGCTGTTCCCGGCGAGCAGATCCCGCAGGTCGCCGCCCACCAGCTCGCGCCGCCAGCCGGTCAGGGTGCGCACGTCTGGCTCCGGATCGCCCCGGCGCGCGGCGCCCACGATCACTTCGAGCTCGGCTCGCGAGGCGAGCAGCTCGTAGGCCAGGCCGGCCTCCAGGGCGCGGGCTCGCAACAGAGCCTCGGCCAGCGCGATGAGGGGGGAATCACTGGCCTCGGAGCGGGCCCGGCCCTCATCGCGCGGGATCGGCTCGGCCTCCCGTCCGCGGCTGATCGCCTCCAGGATGGCCGCGCCACGGCGCTTGAGGATCGGTGGGTGCAGCCCGCGGATCTGCTCGAGCCCGCCCATCGTGGACGGATGGCGTTTGGCCAGCTCGACCAGCGGGGGGTCGGCCAGGATCGAGCCCACGGGACGATCCTGCGAGGAGGCGGTGCGCTCGCGCCAGGCGGCGAGTTCGCGGGCCACGGCGCGCGCGCGGGGATCGAGCTGGCCGACGCGGGGCAGCCGCTCCCAGGCCGTGTCCGGGTCGCGCTCGTCGGTGGCGCTCTCCAGCCGGCGGCACTCCTCGCGCGCCCATTCCAGACGCCCGCTCTTGGCCAGGCGCCTCTGGATCTCGTCGGAGAGCTCGAGCAGGTGGGCCACGTCCTCGGCGGCATAGGCGAGCTGCTCGGCGGTCAGGGGACGGGCGTCCCAGCGGGTGTAGCTGGCCGTCTTGCCCACGTTGCGGCCCAGCATCGCGCTGATCAGATTGCCGTAGCCGGTCTGGGCGCCGCCGCCACTGAATCCGGCGGCGATCTGGGTATCGAAGATGTGGTTCAGCTCGGTGTTCCACGCCCGGCGCAGGATGGCCGCATCCTGGCGCCCGGCGTGCAGGACGATCTCCACCGCCGGGTCGGCCAGAAGCTCGGCCAGGGGGCGCACATCGACATCGCCGAGACCATCGATCAGATAGACGCGGGGGTCGCCGCCGGGCTCGGGATTGTCGACCGAGATCTGGACCAGGCAGAGCAGCGCCCGGTAGCGCCCCTCGGACATGAACTCGGTGTCGATTCCGAGTCGTCCAGCGGCGCGTGCGGCCCGTGCCGCATCCGCCACATCCTGTGCGGTAGCCAGCCCCCCATCATCCATAGGCGGACCCTACCGCGAGCGACAGTCAGCGCGCCAGCCTAAACCGACCTCCCTGGTAGGATTTAGACGGTGATCTTCTCCTCAAAAGCCGAGTACGGAGTGCGGCTGATGATCGAGCTCGGCCGCCAGTCGGCCGAGCAGCCCACCAGCCTGAAGGCAATCGCCGATGCCGAGGGACTGCCCTTGGCCTACCTCGAGCAGGTAGTGGCCAGGTTGCGCAAGGCGGGTCTGGTCATGAGCGCCCGTGGCGCCCACGGGGGCTACTGGCTTTCGCGTCCGGCGGAGGAGATCGCCATGGATGAGGTGGTTCAAGCGCTGGAGGGCTCGATCGCCCCCATGGAGTGCTTCGTCCACGACCACACCGAGCGGGTGCTGTGCTCCCATCAGCCCGACGCCGGCCGCGGCTGCGCTACCAAGCTGCTGTGGACCCGTGTCCAGGGCGGAATCATCCGCTCGCTGCAGACGACCACGCTGGCGGAGCTGGTGGAGTTCTCCGGCGGCCGCGAGCCCGAACCAGTGACTGCTGCGCCGACGGTGGACGTGATCCCCGTTCCGGCCGCCTAGAGACCCAAGGAAAGCTGAACATGCCCGATCTCGAGATCCGAAACCTTCACGTCCGCGCCGGTGAGAAAGAGATCCTGCGCGGTCTCGAGCTGAGCGTTGGCTCGGGGGAGATCCATGCCCTCATGGGCCCGAACGGCTCCGGTAAGTCGACCCTGGCCAACGCCATCATGGGCCATCCGGGGCTCGAGGTGACCGAGGGTCAGATCGTCTTCGGCGGCCAGGACATCACCGAGGCCAGCACCGACGAGCGCGCTCGGATGGGCTTGTTCATGGCTTTCCAGTACCCGGTCTCGGTCCCCGGCGTCACGGTGACCAAGTACCTGCGTACGGTGATGAACGCACACCGCGACGCGCGCGGTGAGGAGCCGGTCCCGCTCAAGGAATTCCGCGAGACGGTTGAGGCGGCCATGGCGCTGGTCAAGGTGCCACGCGAATTCTCCAGCCGCTACCTCAATGAGGGCTTCTCCGGCGGCGAGAAAAAGCGCATGGAGATCCTTCAGCTGGCCCTCCAGAAGCCCAGCCTGGCCGTGCTTGACGAGACCGACTCCGGGCTCGACATCGACGCCCTGCGCGTGGTCGCCAACGGGGTCAACTCGGTCGCCGGGCCCGACCTCGGCGTCCTCATCATCACCCACTACCAGCGCATCCTTCACCTCGTCGAGCCCAGCCACGTGCACGTCATGTACCAGGGCCGGATCGTTCGTGAGGGCGGCCCGGAGCTGGTCACCGAACTGGAGGCCAAGGGCTACGGATGGATCACCGACGAGCTCGAGGAAGCCACGGTCTAAGCGCCGCACGCCATGAGCACGATCGAGAGCACCCTGCCTGACCTCGCCCCTGAGTTCCCGATTCTGCGCCGGGAGTTCGACGGTGAGCCGGTCTGCTACCTGGACTCCGCCGCCACCTCGCAGACCCCGCAGGCGGTCATCGACGCGATGACTGCCTACTACACGCAGTCCCGCGCCTCGGTGCATCGCGGCGTGTATCCGCTGGCCGTGGAGGCCACCGACCTGTTCGAGGGCGCCCGCCAGCGAATCGCCGCTTGGCTCCACAGCACCGTCGAGGAGACGATCTTCACCGCCAACGCGACCGCGGCCATCAACCTGGTCGCCTACACCTGGGGACGCCAGAACGTCGGCCCCGGTGACCTCATCGTCCTGACCGAGATGGAGCACCACTCCAACATCGTCCCGTGGCAGATCCTGGCCCAGGAGAAGGGCGCCGAGCTGGCCTACGTGGGCCTCCTCGAGGACGGTCGGCTCGACCCCCAGAGTCTCGAGAGCCTGCTGGACCGGGCCCCCAAGCTGCTCGCAGTCGCACACATCTCCAACGTGCTCGGAACGATCAACGATGTGCAGTCGATCGTCGCCCGCGCTCACCAGGGCGGCACCACGGTGCTCGTCGACGGCAGCCAGGCGATCCCGCAGCTGGCCGTCGACCTCAGAGCCATCGACGCCGACTTCTACGCCTGGACCGGACACAAGGCCTATGGGCCGACCGGGATCGGCGTGCTGCACGGTCGCCGGGAGCTGCTCGAGAGCATGCCGCCGTTCATTGGCGGCGGTCACATGATCCGCACCGTCGGCCTCACTGAGTCAACCTGGACTGACCTGCCGCACAAGTTCGAGGCTGGGACCTCACAGGTCGCGGAGGCCATCGGACTGGGCGCCGCCGTCGATTGGATCCAGGCGCTCGGGATCGATCGGATCCGCGCCCATGAGACCGCGCTGGTCGCCGACGCGCTGGCCCGCATGGCGGAGGTTCCCGGTCTGCACATCCACGGTCCGGCCGACGCTGAGGAGCGCGGGGCGCTGATCTCCTTCGTCCTCGATGGTGCCCATCCCCACGACGTGGGCGAAATCCTCGGTCGCGAAGGGGTCTGCGTACGCACCGGGCACCACTGCACCCAGCCGCTCATGCGTCGTCTGGGCGTGGCCGCGACAACACGCGCCTCGTTCGCAGCGCACAACACGACGGCCGATACCGACCGGCTGATCGACGGCTTGGCACCGTCGCCCGCGTGCTGCAGCTCTAGCTAGCGGGCGGTACGCATAGCCGGTGGGCCAGCTCGTCGACGTGCAGGTTGCCCATCGTCACGCACAGATCCCCGGGGCGCAGCCGGGAGCGCAGCCACTGCTCGGCCTCGAGGTGGCCGGAGACAGCCCTGACCGCATTCGCGCCGGCGGACCGCGCCGCCTGCACGACCACCTCCGAGGACACGGGCTCGACATCGAGCGGCCCGGCCCGCAGCACATCGAGGACCAGGCTCTCGTCGGCCAGCGTCAGTGCCTGCCCGAACGCCTCGGCCATCAGCCGGGTGCGCTGGAAGGAATGGGGTTCGAACACGGCCACCAGCCGGCTGGGCCGCAGCGTGCGCGCCGCGGCCAGGGTGGCGCTCACCTCGGTCGGATGATGGGCATAGTCGTCATAGACCTCCGCGCCCGACGCCGTGCGACCCAGGCGTTCCAGGCGCCGGGCTGTGCCCCCGAAGCCGGCCAGAGCGGACACGGCCCGGCTCGGGGCCGCGCCGGCCAGTTGGCTGGCCTCCAGGGCCGCCGCCGCGTTCCGGGCGTTGTGCTCCCCGGGGATGCGCAGGCTGACCTCGTGCCCGCGCCAGTTGAACCGCGAGCCCTGCGGAGTCAGTCGGGGGCCGGGCGCATCGAAGCGGTGCGTATCCGGGCGCCCGGAAAGGGCCAGGAGCTCGGGCCGATCCCAGATGACGTGGTGCTCGGCCGAGGCCAGAAACGCGCGGAACACCTCGGCGACGTCTTCCCAGCTCCGGTAGATCCGCACGTGCTCGAGCTCGACGTTGGTTAGCACGGCCACCTCGGGCGAGAGGGCGAGCAGGGAGCGGTCGGACTCGTCGGCCTCGACCACCAGCCAATCTCCCGAGCCCCAGTCGGCGTTCACGCCGGTGTCGAGCAGATCGGCGCCGATGATGTAGCCGGCCGGGATGCCCGCTCCGCGCAGGGCGGTGAGCGTCATGGCCGCCGTCGTCGTCTTGCCATGCGATCCGGCCACGGCGATCGTGCGCCGCAGGCCGGCCAGCTCGGCCAGCAGTGCGCCGCGACGGCGGACCGGAAGCCCCAGCTCCTCGGCTCGCCGGCGCTCGGGGTTATCCGGGAGGATCGCCGTCGAATAGATCACCTCGGCATCCGCCGGCACCTGGTCGGCGGCATGGCCGACAGAAGTGCTCACTCCCGCCGCTTCCAGGCGGGCCAGAACCGGCTGATCGGCGCAGTCTGAGCCCGATACCGTCGCGCCCAGGGACCTGGCCACCAGCGCGAGGCCGCTCATGCCGCAGCCGCCCACGCCGACGAAGTGAAGCCGCCGGTCGCGCCAGTCGTCCACGCCCTCACCCCTCGATGACATCGCTGTTGGCCGGCGCGAGCATACCAACACCCTCCGTCCGCCCGGCGAGCCTCGCTAACGTCATGGGGGATGGACGACCTGTATCGCGAGAACATCCTCGAGCACTACAAGCGGCCCCACAACTGGAGCCCCCGGCACCCGAGCTGGAGCGCGTCGATCTCCAGTTCCACGACCTGAATCCGCTGTGTGGCGATGAGCTGACGGTCAAGCTTGCCGTCGACGCGGACGGCAAGATCGAGGACGTCCGTTTCGAGGGCCACGGCTGCGCCATCTCGCAGGCGGCGGCGTCGATGGCCTCCGAGGAGGTCAAGGGGATGCCGGTCTCAGAGCTGCTGGGCCTGGACCGCAGCTTCGTGCTCGACCTGCTGGGGATAGACATCTCGGCCACCCGGATGAAGTGCGCGCTCCTGTCGCTCAAGGTGCTCAAGAGCGCCTCGCTGGGTGATGCGGCGTCGTGGGAGCCTGAGACGCCCGAGAGCGGCGCCGCGGCCTGACCGGAAAAAGCGGCCGTCCAGCCCGCGCGGGCACGGGCTCTCGCTAGACTTCACGGAGAAATCCGATCCCCACACTAGGTATTCTCATCAACGTGTCCCCAGTCATCGACGTATGCCCCGTGAATGACCTTCCTCCCGGCGAGCGACGCCTGGTCGAATGGGAGGATGTCGAGATCGGGGTGTTCAATTGCGCCGGCAGCCTGTATGCGATTGAGGACCGTTGTTCCCACGATGACGGGCCCCTCGCCGAGGGCGAGTTTGACCAGGCCACGTGCACCGTGGAATGTCCCCGACACGGTTCGCTGTTTGACCTGGCGACCGGCAAGCCCAAGACCCTGCCCGCCTACATCCCGGTGGAGACCTTCCCCGTGATCATCGAGGGCGACACGATCAAGCTGGAGGTGGAGTAGTGGCTACTCCCGACACCGTGACGACTGGAACCCCGGTCGTAACCGAAAACGAGCGGCTCTCGCGGATCAACTCCGATTACACCGAGCGGTTCGGATTCCACGACGCTGAGAACTACCTTTACAAGGCACCCAAGGGCCTGACGCACGAGTTGGTGGCCAAGATCTCGGAGTTCAAGTCAGAGCCGCAGTGGATGCGCGACTTCCGTCTCAAGGCGCTGGAGCACTTCCTGGCCCGCCCGATGCCGACCTGGGGCTCCCCGATGCTGGCCGACGTCGACTTCGACGACATCCATTACTTCGTGCGGGCCAGCGAGCGCGCTGAGCGCTCCTGGGACGACGTCCCCGCGGACGTGAAGAAGACCTTCGACCGCCTCGGTATCCCGGAGGCTGAGCGGAAGTTCCTGTCCGGAGTCGGCGCGCAGTACGAGAGCGAGGTCGTCTATCACCAGGTTCACGAGGACCTGGAGAAGCAGGGCGTCATCTTCCTGGACATGGATTCGGCGCTGCGCGACCACGAGGAGCTCGTGCGCGAGTACTTCGCCACCATCATTCCGCCCAATGACAACAAGCTCGCCGCGCTGAACTCGGCGGTCTGGTCAGGTGGCTCGTTTGTCTATGTCCCTCCGGGCGTCCACGTCGAGATGCCCCTGCAGGCCTATTTCCGGATCAACACCGAGTCAATGGGACAGTTCGAGCGCACACTGATCATCGCCGACGAGGGCTCCTACGTGCACTACGTAGAGGGCTGCACGGCGCCGACCTACAGCTCGTCGTCACTGCACTCCGCCGTGGTCGAGCTGATCGCCAAGCCGGGCGCGCGGATCCGCTACACGACGGTCCAGAACTGGTCCACCAACGTGTTCAACCTGGTGACCAAGCGGGCGGTGGCCGAGACCGACGCCACCGTCGAATGGGTGGACTGCAACCTGGGCTCCAAGCTGACCATGAAGTACCCGAGCGTGTACCTGATGGGCGAGAGGGCTCACGGGGAAATACTCTCGATCGCCTTCGCCGGCGCCGGTCAGCATCAGGACGCGGGCGGCAAGATCATCCACGCCGCGCCGAATACGACCTCGAACATCTTTGCCAAGTCGATTTCCAAGGATGGCGGACGCGGCTCCTACCGCGGCCTGCTGGAGATCGCCAAGGGCGCCCACGGGTCCCGGTCCAAGGTGGTCTGCGACGCGCTGCTGCTCGACGAGGACTCGCGCTCGGACACCTACCCGACGATTCGGATCTCCGAGGACGATGTCAACGTCGGCCATGAGGCCACCGTCTCGAAGGTCGGCGATGACCAGCTCTTCTACCTGATGTCCCATGGCATCTCGGAGGAGGAAGCCTCCAAGCTCATCGTCAACGGGTTCATCGAGCCGATCACCAAGGAACTCCCGATGGAGTACGCCGTGGAGATGAACCGGCTGATCGAGCTCCAGATGGAGGGTTCCATTGGCTAGCGCTCTTCTGGAGCGCCGCGAGCGGGCGGCAGCCCGGGCGCAGACGCTCGAGCTGCCCCAGTTCAAGGGCCGCCCGGGCTGGGAGTTCACCGATCTCTCGGGGCTCGAGCTGGCCAACTACCGGCCCGCCGACGGGCGGCCCGCTGACGGCGCGACGGCCGAGCAGACCCAGGCGGTCGCCCTCCCGTTCGGCATTTCCCCCACCGATAGCGCGTGCTGGCTTGAACAGCGCGATGCGGTCCAGAGCCCGACTCTTGGCCAGGGCCTCCCCGACGGCGTGATCGTCACCACCCTGGAACGCGCGGCTGACGAGCATCCCGAGCTCGTCGAGCGCCTCCTGGGCAGCGTGATCGGCGGCGAGGACGACGTGTTCGTGGCCCGCAACGAGGCCGGCTTCACCGGCGGCGCGTTGGTCTACGTTCCACCCGGCGTGGTGGTCGAGGCGCCGATCGTGTTGACCGGGGTCCAGACCCAGGCCGGCTCTGAGCTTCACCGTCGCACGCTGATCGTGCTCGAGGAGGGTGCGCAGGCCGAGGTCTGGGAGCAGTACGTCTCCGGGTCCGACGATCTGGACGCGGTCCTCAACGTGGTCAGCGAGCTGGTGGTTGGAGACGCCGCCAACCTTCGTTACATCTGCGGCCAGGATCTTTCGGAGCGCAGCTGGATCTTCGGCGCTCAGCGCGCCGAGGTCGGACGCGACGCCCACCTCGACTGGGTGGCGCTGGGCTTCGGCTCGGCCCGCGGTCACGTGCGCATGGAGACCCGTCTGGCCGGCGAGGGCGCCGATGCCCGGGTCACCGGGGCCTACGCCAGCCATGGCCGCCAGCACATCGACTTCGACACCACGCAGGAGCATGCGGCGCCCCATACGACCTCCGACCTGGCCTTCCGGGGGGTGCTTCAGGGTCGCTCGAGTGCGGTCTGGAAGGGCAACATCATCGTTGATCCCGGGGCCCAGAAGACCGACGCCTTCCAGGAGTCCCGCAACCTGCTGCTCTCCAAGCGCGCCCACGCTGACGCCATCCCCGGTCTGGAGATCCAGGCCAACGATGTCCGCTGCACCCACGCGGCAGCCGTGGCCCAGGTCGATCCCGAGCAGCTGTTCTACCTGCGCTCCCATGGCCTGCCCGAGCCGGCGGCCAAGCGGCTGGTCATCGAAGGCTTCCTCTCCGCGCTGGTCGAGCGCTTCGAGGCGGGCTCGGTCCGTGAGGTGCTCCGCGACGCACTTGAGCGCCGGCTCGGCCTGATCCTCGACGCGTAGCCCGTAGGTCGAGAGGGCTACGATCCGGCGTCATGGCACGGATCATGCCGCTTGTCGCGTTGGGGTACGGGAAGTTCGTGCGAGCGGACCGCGTCTACGCGCTGGTCCCCCTCGAAGGTCCGGACCGCGGTGATGGACGGCGCACGCTGGTCCACGTGGAGGGCATCGAAGAACCACTGATCGCCTCCCGGTCCGAGGTGGCCCTGGCCCGTGACCTGGCGGTTGCCCTGGGCCAGCAGACGCCCCGCGGGCGGGCAGGGGAGAACGCGTCCGGCGTCCCCGGCCAGGAGCCTCTGTTCTATTCGTAGGCCAACGCCTGGAGGGGCTGAAGACGAGCTGCGCGGCGGGCCGGGAAGATCGCCGCCAGCAGGCCCACCAGCCAGGCCGCCACGACGAAGATGATCAGCGACCCGACCGGGATCGTGAAGGCGATCGAACTGACCCGAGCGGACAGCAGCGCCCCGAAGGCGATGCCCAGAGGAATGCCGACCGCCGATCCGATCATCGCGGTGATCACGCTCTCGTGGCGCACCATGCGCCGGATCTGCCGCCGGCTGGTGCCGATGGCGCGCAGCATGCCGATCTCGCGCGTGCGCTCGAACACGGACAGGACCAGCGTGTTGACGATGCCGAACAGGCTGACCACGATGGACAGGGCCAGCAGTACGTAGAGGATGTTCAGGACGCTGGACAGGCCGGAGATCTGGTTGTTGATGAAGCTGGCGCGACTCTGCACCTTGGCGTTGGGGTAGGCCGCCAGCGCCCGGATCAGCGCGGCCCGGTTGGCCCGAGTGGTGCCGCCGGACATCTTCACGAACGAATACAGGTTCTGCGGTTGAGCCACGAGATGGTCCCAGGTCGTGGTCGACATGGTCAGCGGACCAAACGGAGAGCCCCCGTTGGGTGGCTTGAAGATCCCTCGGACCGAGAGCGTCACCCGGGCGCCGCTGGGCACCGTCACCGTCACGGGCGAGCCGAGCTTCAGGTGATGGGTGCTGGCGTAGCTGTCGGTGACAAACGCTCCGGCGACGCCGAGTTGGCTGAACACCGCCTGCGATCCGTGCGTCCAATGCAGCCTGATGACCGACGCTGTGCCCGGATCGACGGCGGTGAGCTGCTGGTTGTGGCCGAAGGTACGTCCTTGGCCGGCTCGTACATCGCCGACGGCCAAAACGCCGGGAATGCGCGCTGCGGTCTGGCTGGCGGCGATGGGAATGGGCGAGAAGTTGTTCTGGGCCGTGATCGCGTAGGTCCCGGTGAACAGCTGGTTCACCGAGTCCTTGAAGTTGGCGATGATCCCGGCCGAGAGCATCGCCACGAGGGTCACCAGGGCGAGTCCGATCATCAGCGCGGCGGCGGTCGAAGCGGTCCGCTGCGGATTGCGCCTGGCGTTCTCTCGGGCCAGCCGGCCCGCGGCGCCGGCGATCCGCGTGGCCGGCCAGCCCAGCCAGGAGGCCAGGACGGGCACGATGCGGGCCGAGAGGAGCGACACCCCGATGAAGACCAGCACCGCGCCCGCCCCCATCAGGCCGAGCACAGCTCCGGTGCCGCTGGCCACGAAGAGCCCCAGCAGAACAGCCACGAAACCGAGCGCGGTGGTGGCTGTCGAGGTGACCACGCGGTAGCGGGCGAAACGTCCTTCGGGCAGCGTCGCCCCCTCTCGCACGGCGGCGATCGGCTCGACCCGGGTGGCCCGCAGGGCCGGACGAAGGCTGGCCAGCATCGTGACCACGACGCCGACCAGGAACCCCACGATGATCGTCCGCGACTTGACTACGGTGCCGCTGGTGGGAAGCGTCAGGCCGGCGGCGTTGAACAGGGCAAACAGTCCCTGGGCGAGGAGCAGACCGACCCCCAAGCCGACCACCGAAGCGATGATCCCGATGACCACCGACTCGGTCAGGATCGAGCGCAGCACCTGCCGGCGCGAGGCGCCGAGCGTTCTCAGGACGGCAAACTCCCGGGTTCGCTGGGCGATCGTGATCGACAGCGAGTTGGCGATCACGAAGCTGCCCACGAACAGAGCTACGCCGGCAAAGACGAGCAGGAAGGTCTTCAGGAAGGTGAGGAAGCTCTTGGTCGAGGACGAGTCCTGTGCCGCCTGCTCAGAGCCCGTGCGAACCTGGGTCGCGGCCGGCAGAATCGGCCGTATCTGAGCCACGAGCTGCCGGGGGCTGACGCCGCTGCGGCCACTGACCCGGATGTCATCGAGCTTGCCCCGCTTGCCGAACAGCTGCTGGGCGGTGGCCAGCTGAAAGCCGGCCAGGGTGGCGCCGCCGATCGAGTTCGCCGATCCGAACCTGACCAGACCGGAGATCCGCATCATCCGCACCGGGCCGGTCGCCTGCACCCCGATCACCTGCCCGGCATGCAGGTTCTTCTTGGACGCCGTGTTGGTGTCCACGACGACCTGAGAAGGCCCCGGCCAGTTACCGCTGACCAGGGTCAGGGAGTTGAACTGGGGTCTGGACGGGTCCACGCTGAAGCCGAGGTTTGGCGCCCCGCCGAAGGAAATCGCCTTGCCGTGCTGGATCAGCTGTGGGCTCCCGGCCACCCCGCCGATCGCGTCCCGTACGTCGGGCAGCCGGCGCACTCGAGCCAGGAGCGACTCCGGGAAGGAGGGCACCGAGCCGCCGGTGGCCGTACTCGAACTTGCCGAAATCGCGCTGCGGCCGGTGACCGTGGCATCGGTCCCGCGGTAGACGGTCTGGAAGATGGAATTAAACGCGCCGGTGATCGAATCGGTCAGGACGTAGGTGCCGGTCACCAGGGCCACGCCGAGGACGATGGCCAGCGCAGTCAACGCTGCACGAAGCCGCCGGGTGGCCAGTCCCCTGAGCGCCACGCGGAGCACTACCGCGCGCCCGGCGAGTTCCTTCATGGCGTCGACGATCTCCTCCTCACTGGTGCCACCGATGTCCTTGACGATCCGTCCGTCGTCCAGGAACAGGATCCGGTCGGCGATGGCGGCGGCGCGGGGCTCGTGCGTGACCATCACCACCGTCTGGCCGACGGAGTCGACCGAACGCCGCAAGAGCGACAGGATCTCATCGCCGGAGCGGGAGTCGAGGTTGCCGGTCGGCTCATCGGCAAACAGCACATCGGGGCGACCGAGAAGCGCCCGGGCGATCGCCACCCGCTGCTGCTGGCCGCCGGAGAGTTCGGCCGGGCGATGGTGCAGGCGGTCACGCAGGCCGGTCTCGTCGATCACCGTCTCGAGCCACTCCGGGTCGGGTTCACGGCCCGCGATGGACAGCGGAAGCAGCATGTTCTCCCGGGCGTCAAGCATGGGCAGGAGGTTGAAGAACTGGAACACGAACCCGATGTGGTCACGGCGCAGCTGAGTGAGCTTGTCGTCGTTCATGGTGGTGATCTCGCGCCCCTGCACGGTGACCGTTCCCTCGGTGGGCCGGTCCAGGCCGGCCAGGATGTGCATCAGGGTCGACTTCCCGGACCCTGAAGGGCCCATGACGGCGGTGAGACGCCCGGAGGCGACATCGACCGAGACATCCCGCAGTGCGGTCACAGCCGTCTCGCCCTCGCCGTAGCGTCGGGTCAGGCCAGCTGCGCTGACAATCGTCCCCGTGCCCCCGTTCGGAGCATGTCCAGACTCCACATGTCTATTTTTACTCACCGGCGCACCCGAATGAAAGCCGCAGACAACCGAAATGACACGCCGCGGGCGTTCGCGGCGCGTGATTAGACTCGGCCCCAATGCGCCAGATCCTCCTCCTGCGGGGCATCAACCTCGGCCCGAACCGGCGGGTGCCGATGGCTGATCTCCGCGCGCTGCTCGGCGAGTCCGGCTACGAGAACGTGCAGACATACGTGCAGTCGGGAAATGTGGTGCTTGACAGCGACGCCAGCGCCAGCGAGCTCGAATCCGACACCGGCGAGGCTCATCTCGGCGAAGTTTGGTTTCTCTGTCCCGGTGGTCAGCCGCACGGCCCGGAGCTGGCCGCCGTCGTCGAGCACAACCCGCTCGGCGACCTCGTCACTGAGCCCAAGCGCTACCAGGTGAGCTTCCTGGACAAGGCGCCCGAGCCGGCGGTGGCCGCGGCACTCGAGGAGCTGGTCGCCGAGACCGAGGCGGTCGCCTTCGGCGGGAGGGAGATCTATGCCTGGCATCCTGAGGGTGTGGCGCGCTCGAAGCTGTGGAACAAGCTGGCCGGCGGCAGCCTCGGCGTCGACCGCCACGGCGCGGAACTGGACGACCGTGTGCACGCTCATGGAGATGGCCGGATGATGCGCGAGTACGTGATCGCCGACGTGTTCACCGAGGTCGCGCTGGAGGGCAACCCGGTCGCCGTGTTCACCGATGCCACGGGGCTGAGCGCGCAGACCATGCAGCGCACCGCGCGCGAGCTCAACCTGTCCGAGACCGTGTTCGTGCTCGGACCGCAGGACGGGGTTGACGCCCGCGTGCGAATTTTCACACCCGCCACCGAGCTCCCGTTCGCCGGTCACCCCGTGCTCGGCACCGCGTTTGTGCTCGGTGAGCGTGACGGAGGCGACCTGATCGGTCTCCTGACCGGCTCCGGGCTGGTCAAGGTCAAGCTTCGGCGCGACGGGGCACAGGTCCGCCATGGCGAGATGGAGCAGCCCATCCCGACCTGGGCGCCGTTTGACCGCGCCCCGGAACTGCTCGCGCGCGCTCGGCGTGACCAGCTCGGAGCTCCCCGTTGAGGTCTACGACAACGGCCCCCGGCACACCTTGGTGGCCCTCGGTGACGAGGGGCTGGTGGCGGGGCTCCGTCCCGACCTGGGGGCACTTGCCGACCTGGGGGAGGTGGGCGTGAGCTGCTTTGCGCTCGGCCCTTCGGGCCGGGTCAAGACCCGCATGTTCGCTCCCAGGATGGGCGTGCCCGAGGATCCCGCCACCGGATCAGCGGCGGGCCCGCTGGCGGTCCATCTGGCCCGCCACGGATGGACCGCGTTCGGCGCAGCGGATCGAGATCTGCCAGGGCGAGGAGATCGGCCGGCCCTCCCGGCTGCGAGGCCATGGCCGAGGGCTCGGCGGACCGGATCAACCGTGTGCTGGTCGGCGGCAGCGCGGTGATCGTCGCCCGCGGGGAATACCGGCTCGACTGAGCGCCGAGACCGTTAGGGTCCGGCGAATGCGAATCTCGCCCCGCTCCCGCCAGGCTTTGGAGGAGATCTGCGCGACCTTCTGCCCCGGGGGAACGGGCTGCCCACGCCGGCTGAGCTCGGGGCGGTGGACGCAATTCTGGCCGCGATCGACGGCATGCGCGGCCGCCGAGCAGCTCCAGCTCTCGGCGCTGCTGTCGCTGTGGGATTCACCGCTCATGGGCGCGGTCGGCGGGGCGGGATGGAGCCGCTTCAGTGCCATGACCCGGGAGCAGCGGGAGCGGGTTCTCCTGTCCTGGGGCGAGTCGCGGGTCCCCGAGCGGCGGGCGGTGTTCCAAGCCCTGCGCAAGGCGGCGCTGCTGTTCTACTACATCGTTCCGGCCCGGGATGGAGGCCGGAATCCGGCCTGGGACGTGATCGGCTACGACGGCCCCCTGGGCCCGCTGCCCGAGGCGCCCAGCAAGGCCCTGGGCCTGACCCCGATCGACGCCGACACGACGCTCGAGTGCGATGTGGTGATCGTCGGTTCGGGCGCCGGGGGGGCAGCGGCCGCGGGGGTGCTGGCCGCGGCGGGGCTCGAGGTGATCGTGATCGAGTCCGGCCGCTACTACGACGACGAGGATTTTGACGGCGGCGAGTACAAGGCGATCAGCAACTTCTACATGGGCGCGCCTTCAGCGACGGACGACCAGAGCGTTGGCCTGATCGCCGGTTCCTGCCTGGGCGGAGGCACGGTGGTCAACTACTCGACCTCGTTCCGCACTCCCGATGAGGTGCGAGCGGAATGGGCCGGGTTGGGAGTGCCCGCCTTCACCTCGGACGCAGTACACGGCCAGCCTGGACGCGGTGTGCGAGCGCCTGGGGGTCAACCAGGAATACAACGAGCCGTCGACGCGGGAGCAGAAGCTCCAAGAGGGCTGCGTCAAGCTCGGTTGGCACGTGGACGCCATGCCACGCGGCGTACGGCACTGTGCGCAGGGCCGGGAGTGCGGGTACTGCGGGTTGGGCTGCCGGGTCGGGGCCAAGCAGTCGGTGGTCAAGACCTGGCTGTCTGACGCTCACGCGCAGGGCACGAAGCTGATCGTCGACACGAAGGTCTCGCGGGTGCTTGTCGAGGGTGGTCGGGCGCGCGGAATCGTCGGGCGGACGGGCGACGGGCATCGGCTGACGGTCAAGGCGCGCGCCGTCATCGCCAGCTGTGGCGCGATCCACACGCCGGCGCTGCTGCGGCGATCCGGCCTCCAGAACGAGAACATCGGCAAGCACCTGAAACTCCACCCGGCGGCTGCGGTGTTCGGCGTCTACGACGAGGAGCTCAAGCCGTGGGAGGGCGTCATGCAGGCGCTCTACTCCGACCAGTTCCGTGATCTCGCACGATGGCTACGGCCTGAAGTTCGAGACCGCGGCCTCGCATCCCCATCTGCTTGTCCCCTTCAGCCCGTGGCGGGGCGCCCGCCAGCACCTCGAATTGCTCGAGGGCTTGTCCAACACCGTGCCGATCGGTGTCCTGCTCCGCGACCGGGACGGGGGCGAGGTACGCGTTGGTCGCGACGGAGAGCCGATCGTCCGCTACCGGCTCTCGGACTTCGACGCCGATCACCTGCGCACGGGCATGGACGGCGCCGCTCAGCTGCTCGAGGCCAGCGGGAGCGCGGCGGATCTTCTCCTCGCACGCCAAGTGGGTGAGCTATGACCCGGGCCGCTCGGGCTCTCGGGCCCAGTTCATGGCTGACGCCGACGCGGCCGGCTACGGCTCGGGGCAGGTGACGCTGAATTCCTTCCACATCATGGGCTCCGCCCGCATGGGCGGCTCCCCGGCGATGTCGGCCTGTGATCCGGCGGCTCAGACCTGGGAGGTGCGTGACCTCTACGTGCTGGACGGCTCCTCGTTCCCCACCGCCTCCGGCGTGAACCCCCAGATCTCGATCCAGGCCATCGCCCACATGAGCGCCGGGGGCATTGCCGCCCGGTTGGCTTAGGGGCGCCGCGGAGTCGCGGGTTGTGTTGGGGTTGTCGCGCCCCGGATCCGGGTGGGATACTCGGGCACCCTTCATCGTTCACCCGCCGGAGGTGATGACTGTGTCAGAGCCGGCCCAAGTCCTCGTCGTCGCGAACCAGACGGCCGCGACCCCCGCTCTCCTGGAGGCGGTGCGAATGCGCGCCGGCCGCGGTCCAGCGAGCTTCCATCTCGTCGTTCCTCGCCAGGCTCACGGCATGCACCGGGTCGTCGATCCCCAGGATGCGGGTGAGGACGAGGCCACGCAGGTCCTCGGCGGCCGCGCTGCCGAAATTGTCGCGAGGCGGCGGGAACCGCGGTGACCGGGGGCCGTCGGCGACGCCGAGCCCCTGTCGGCGATCCAGGACGCCGTCAACCTGGGCTCCTACGACGAGATCATCATCTCGACGCTCCCGCCGCGGATCTCGCGGTGGCTGAAGCTCGATCTGGTCTCAAAGACCCGGGCGCTGGGGCTCCCGGTCACGCATGTCGAGGGCGCCGATACGCACGAGCCGTCAGGGGTTGGTTGACCCGGGAGCCACACCGGCGCGGATCATGACTTGGAGGTGGGCGCTCGGGGTATACGCACCCTGACGATGAAGCTGGCCACGTTCCCCGCCCCGGGCCAAGACGGCCACCGCGCCGGGGAAGTCGCCGATGATCGGGTGTACGCCTTCGCGGACGGGGTCGGTGTGGCTGACGTGCTGGGCGGGGCCGCCGCCGAGCGCAGCGACGAATCGCTGGCCGCTGGCCGACGTGCAGCTGTTGGCCCCGATCCCCGACCCGGGAACGATCTACGCGATCGGACTCAACTACGCCGCCCACGTCGAGGAGACCGGCGCGCAGAAGCCCGAGCAGCCGATCGTGTTCGTCAAGGTGCGTGGTTCGGTCGCCCCGCCCGGCGGCCCGATCCGCTGTCCCGAGGTCGTGCGCCGGCTCGACTACGAGGGCGAGCTGACGATCGTCATCGGCGCCGGGGGCGAAATCGGCGGCTACTGCGTCGCCGACGACGTCACGGCCCGTGACCTTCAGGGCCGGGAGCCGCAGTGGACCCGGGCCAAGGGGGCGGACACGTTCTGCCCCTTCGGGCCGTGGGTGACGCACCGCCGATGAGGTCCCGAATGCGGGCGACCTCGCTCTGCGCACCTGGGTGAACGGCGAGCTGCGCCAGGACAGCCGCACCTCGGACCTGGTCTTCGACTGCCAGACGCTGGTCGATTTCATCGCCCAGACCTGCACCTTGCAGCCCGGGGACCTGATCCTCACCGGGACGCCGAGTGGGGTGGGCATGGGGTTCGACCCACCCAGGTTTTTGAAAGCCGGGCGATTCGGTAAGGATCGCCATCGAAGGGTTGGGAGAGATCGAGCACAGCGTCGCCTAGACGCCCGCTCGCGGACAGGGAGAGAACCGGATGCTGAGGCTCCATCCGAGCACCGTCGACTACGTAATCCTGGCGGATCTACTTCATCGTCGTCTTGGGCATCGGGTTCGTCGCCCGCCTGTCGATCAAGACCGATCTGGACTTCTTCCTCTCCGGCCGCTCGCTACCGGCCTGGATCACCGGTCTGGCCTTCATCGCCGCGAACCTAGGCGCGCTGGAGATCCTCGGCCAGGCGGCAAACGGCGCCCAGTACGGCGTCGCCCGCAGTGCACTACTACTGGGTGGGCGCGGTCCCGGCGATGGTCTTCCTGGGGCTGGTGATGATGCCCTTCTACTACGGGGCCAAGGTCCGCTCGGTCCCCGAATACCTGCGGCTGCGCTTCAACGAGGCCACGCACGCCTTCAACGCGGCCACGTTCGCCATCGCCACCGTTCTGATCTCGGGCGTCAACCTGTACGCGCTGGCGCTGATCATCCACCTGATGCTGGGGTGGTCGATCATCGTGGCGATCCTCATCGCGGCCGCGCTGGTGCTGATCTACATCACGCTCGGCGGTCTGACCTCGGCCATCTACAACGAGGTTCTTCAGTTCTTCGTGATCGTGGCCGCGCTGCTGCCACTGACCCTGGTCGCCCTGCACGCGGTTGGCGGGGTCGACGGGCTCGATCAACAAGGTCAAGCACTTCAAGCCCCTCGGTGAGGCCGGGCCTGCACGCCTGGCGAGGGGTGGGAATCCATCACGTCACCAACCCGCTGCAATCCGACTGGGTCGGGCATCGTGTTCGGCCTCGGGTTCGTGCTCGGCTTCGGCTACTGGACGACCAACTTCGCCGAGGTCCAGCGTGCCCTGTCGGCCCGCAACATGTCCGGCCTCGCGGCGCACGCCGCTGATCGGCGCCTTCCCCAAGATCTTCCTGCCGGCCATCATCATCCTGCCCGGGCCTGATCGCCGTCGTGACGGTCAAGGGACTGGGCGTGGGCAAGAGCCTCGGCGTGCAGTACAACACCGCCATCCCGCATCTGATCGGCAACTATCTGCCCGAGGGAATGCTCGGTCTGGCCGTCACCGGCATGCTGGCCGCGTTCATGGCCGGGGTGGCCGCGAACGTGACCGCCTTCAACACAGTGGTCACCTACGACCTGATCCAGTCCTACTTCGCCAAGGATCGGGACGCGGCCTTCTACATCCGGGCCGGGCGGCTGGTGACCATCGCCGGAATTCTGGTTTCGGTGCTCACGGCGCTCATCGCCAAGGGCTACTCGAACATCATGAACTACATCCAGACCCTGTTCTCGATCTTCAACGCGCCCCTGTTCGCCACGTTCATCATTGCCATGTTCTGGCGCCGGGCGACGGCCTGGGGAGGCTTCTTCAGCCTCGTGGCCGGCACCGCGGCCGCCTATATCGTCAACCGGCTGAACGCCTACAACATGATCTTCCACTTCGGCTCGCCGCTCAGCGCCAGCTTCTGGCAGGCCATCATTGCCTTCCTGGTCGACGCTGTCGTACTGGTCGTCGTCTCGCTGGTCACCAAGCCGAAGCCGGCCGAGGAACTGCGCGGGCTGGTCTGGGGTTTGACCCGCGCGCGAGGAGCCCGAAGTGAACGAGCGACCCGCGTGACAAGCTGTGGTGGCGCTCGCCGGCTCTGCTCGGCGGCGTGGCGATAGTCCTGGTCATCGTCCTGAACATCATCTTCACCTAGGAGCAGCAGCGATGTCATCAGCGACAGACCATTCGGAGTGCCCGGTACACCGGCGAGGAGCCGATGCCTCGACCGGAGCCAGCGACGAGGACGAGATCCAGGCCGCCAGGGCCGCCAACCGCTTCGACATCCGCCGGTTGATCGGCGGCGTGTTCCTGCTCTACGGGCTGATCCTGCTCGTCTCGGGCTGTTCGGCTCACACGCGGTCAAGAACAAGGCGGCCGGAATCAACATCGATCTGTGGACCGGAATCGGCATGCTGGTATTCGGCGCGCTGATGGTCTTCTGGGCGCTCTCGCGCCCGACCATGCCCGAGCCGCCGGAGACCCGAGGCGAGGGCTCGGGTCGCATCCGCCGCGCGCCGGGCTAGTTCCTTCCGCGGCGTGCGGGCGCCGTGCCTTAGCTGGCCAGCGTCGCGTCGACGCTGATCTCGACGCCGGCCAGAGCCCGGGAGATCGGGCAGTTCTGGGCCGCGGTCTCAGCGGCCTGGGCAAAGGCGCTCTGATCGATGCCGGGAACCCTGCCGGTGACCGTGAGCTCCGAGGTGGTGACGGTGGGCGCGCCGTCCTTCTGGTCCAGGGTTACCTTGGCGGTCACCTCGAGCTGCTCGGGGTCGTTCCCGCCTTGGCCAGTTCGTTGGAGAGCGCCATCGAGAAACACGAGGCATGGGCCGCGGCGATCAACTCCTCCGGGCTGGTCTGTCCGTTCGAGCGCTCGGTGCGTGACGCCCAGGTGACGCCCAGGTCCGAAGCGCTCCGCTGGCACCGTTGACAGTGCCTTGCCGTGGGCCAGGTTGCCCTCCCAGACCGTCGTTGCCGATCTCTCCGCAATGGCCATTTCGGCTCCTTCTCGTCTCGTCAGTGGTGTTCGATCACGCGGTCGATGAGGCCGTACTCGACAGCCTCATCGGCCTTGAAGAACCGATCGCGCTCCATGTCCTTGTGCACCTGTTCCACGGGCTGCCCGGTGTGGTGGGCGTAGATCTCGTCGGTGCGCTTGCGGATGTTGAGGATCTCGCGCGCGTGGATCTCGATGTCGGTGGACTGGCCCTCGAAGCCGGCCGAGGGCTGGTGGATGAGGAGCCGGCTGTTGGGCAGCGAGAAGCGCTTGCCCTTGGCGCCGGCGGCCAGCAGCAGCGAGCCCATGGACATCGCGATGCCGATGCAGATGGTCTGGATCTGCGGCTTGATGAACTGCATCGTGTCGTAGATGGCCAGGCCGGAGTAGACCGATCCGCCCGGGCAGTTGATGTAGATCGAGATGTCCTTGTCGGGGTCCGAGGACTCGAGGTGGAGCAGCTGGGCGACGACCAGGTTGGCCACCTTGTCGTCGATCGGCGAGCCGAGAAAGATGATGCGCTCATTGAGCAGCCGGCTGTAGATGTCGAACTCGCGCTCGCCGCGGGCGGTGCGCTCGATGACCATGGGAACCAGGGGCATGGCCTTCACCCTAGAACATGCCGACTCGGGGCGGCTCGGCGCTTCCTTCAGGGCAGGAGCACCGCGGTGCCGCTCGAACGCCCCGGCACGCAGGTCGCTCAGGGCACTGCTCGGCATCCTGCGAGCGGGTAGGTGGTGACCGTGGTGCGGACCGGGACCCTGGGGGCCAGCTCAAGAAATTCCTGGCCGTCTGCCCGGGTCAGGTTGGCCACCGAGCGGATGCTCCGCTCGTGCCACAACTCGTCGTAGGGAAAGGAGGGGATGTCGCACATATGGATCCCGGCGCAGATCACGCTGCCGCCGGGAGCCAGCACCCTTAGAGCCGCCGGCACCAGTGGACCCGCCGAGGCGAAGATGATCGCCGCATCGAGCTCCTCGGGGGGATGCTCGTCGCTGCCCCCCGCCCAGACCGCTCCCAGCGAGCGGGCGAAGGCCTGGCCCCGGGTATCGCCTCCGCGGGTGAAGGCGTACACCTCGCGACCCTGGTGGACGGCGACCTGGCAGATCATGTGAGCCGCCGAGCCGAAGCCGTAGAGCCCGAGGCGGACGGCGTCGTCAGTCATCCGAAGCGCCCGGTAGCCGATCAGGCCGCCACAGAGCAGCGGGGCGGCCTGCTCATCGGTCAATCCGTCGGGGAGGGGAAGGCAGAAGCGCTCGTCGGCGACTGTGAGCTCGGCATAGCCTCCATCGATGTCGCGTCCGGTGAAGCGGGCGTGCAGGCATAGGTTCTCCCGGCCGCTGCGGCAGTAACGACAGTCACCGTCGGTCCAGCCCAACCAGGGCACGCCGACCCGCCGGCCATCGTCGGTGTCCGCGACGATCTGATGGCCGAGGATGACCGGCAGCTTGGGCGCCTCGATCTCGCCGTCGCGCAGATGCAGGTCGGTCCGGCAGACCGCACACGCCCGGACCCGCAGGCGCAGCTGCCCGGGGCCGGGCTCGGGATCGGGTACCTCGGCCGCACGCAGGGGCCGCTTCGGGCGCTCGAGGAGGACCGCGCGCATCGCCCAATGATGACCGACGCCGCTGGGCAGGAGCTTGCCGGGGCTGCGTCGGGACCCGTTAGCGTTCAGCTGGTCCGATGGTTCCGCTCAACGTCCCCAACGTCCTCACTGTCATCCGGATCCTGCTCGTGCCGGTGCTGGTGGTGGCCCTGCTGGCCAAGACCGGCAATGGCGACCTGCTGGCCGCGATCGTGTTCGCGAGCGGCTTCGGTGACCGATGCCGTCGACGGCCGGCTGGCCCGGTCGCGCAACTCGGTGACCACCTTCGGCAAGTTGATGGATCCGATCGCCGACAAGCTGCTGATCGTCGCCGCGCTGGTGGCCCTGGTCTCCCTGGGGCGGCTGGAGGCCTGGGTGGCGATGGTGATCATCGCCCGGGAGTTCGCGGTCACCGTCCTGCGCGCCGCGGCGGGGGCGCAGCAGGGCCTGGTCATCCCGGCCAGCTCGTTCGGGAAGGTCAAGACCGTGGCGCAGGTGCTGATGGTCATGGCCCTGATCGCCTTCGACGAGCGTCTCGTGTGGGTCACCGCGCTCGTGTACGTGACCGTGGTCGTGACTGTGCTCTCGGGCCTGGATTACTTCTTCGGCCTGCGTCGCCGGGTGGCCGAGTCCGCGGCCGCCCGCTCGTCGGCCGAGGCTTCCGCTCCGCCGGCGGAGCCCTGAGCGCCGAGTTGTCTCGCTCCGAGAAGGGCGGGGAACTAGTCTGCGGCCTGCAGCCAGGCGCTCAGCGCAGTGTGGGTGAGAGGCGGAGTGCCGCTGCGGAGCTCCTCGCGGATCTCACCCAGCGTGCCGAAGCGCTCGGCGACCACGTTGTGCTGGTGGATCGTCTCCAGGTTGACCTGGCGAGCGGAGACGAACGAGCGGTCGTCGAGCTGGGGTAGCCGCTCGATCACGCCGCGGACCATCTCCCGCACGCAATCCTCAACGAAGCGGGGGCGGCGATGGGCCTTCTCGACCACGTGGGCCTCGTCGGTGCGCTTCATGAGCTCGTAGATCTCAGATGACATGGACTGCTCGACGATCTCCAGCAGTACCGCCGCGTCGAGTTCGTCGTCACAGTCCTCGGGGCAGCCGATGTGCAGCGTGCCCAGCCCGCGCTGGTTATGGGTCGCCACCGGCACGGCCTCGAGGATGCGCTCGATCTCGTCCTTGTCGAAGCCCTCCTCCTGCAGCCGCTCGCGGGCTGAGCCGGCGATCAGCTCCTGCGCGCACGGGCAGGCGGTCATGCCCTGGGCGGTGACGCCGACCAGGCGCCGGGTGCCGCGCTCGGTGGCCACGGCGCAGCCGTGCAGGGTGTAGAGCTCCTGGGTGATGACCCCGGAGACAGGCGCCGGCTTGTGCTCGGGGAAGCGCGCCTCGACGCTCACCTCCGCCCGGCGGGCGCCCTGGCGGTCGCGGACCAGCTGGGCGATGTGCTGGGCCAGCGTCTCGACCTTGAAGGTGGATTCGCCGAGCACGACTTCGCCGATGGCCTCGTTGACGACCTCCTCGAAGCGCGACATGTGCGCGCCCTTCTGGTTCGGACCCAGGTCAACCACACACTCGAAGCGAGCCGAGAACAGCTGCTGGTCTCCGGTGGGGTCGGAAATCGTTCCGTTGCCCGCGCTCGTGCTTCCATTTCCGCTGCGGCGCAGGCGGATCACCTTTTCGACGCTGCTCACGCCAACCCGGGACAGACTCAGGGCCAGCGCCGGGGTGCGCGCCTGCACGTCGATGAGCGTCGAGGGGGATGAGGGGCTGTCGGTCATCTTGGTCCGCCTTCGGTTCCGCTTCCCCGGTCGCTCGGAGCGCCCGGCTCGATACAGAGTAGAGCGGTCGACTCCCCGGCTGGGGGGCGGGCTTTCGCGGGCGGCCCGGATTGTGGTATCAATCGAGCGGTCGTATCAGGAGTCACGAGGGAGGCTCCCGGTGGATATCGGGGGTGCTCGAGAACGCAAGAGGAGGAGCTCAGGGGCTGTGAGCGTTGATGAAATCGTTCTGTTGAGCGATGACGCGCGGATCGCGGAGATGGATGAGCTGCGCGCGTTGATCGCCGAGGGGCAGGAGCGAGGCTTCTTGACTTTCACCCAGATCGAGGCTTGCCTCGAAGAGGTGGAGGTCACCAAGGAGCAGGTGCAGGAGCTACATGCGTATCTGGACGAGCACGGGATCGATGTAGTCGAGGCCGACGGCCGTCCGGCGCGCTCGGAGGCCGGCAGCATCGAGGCGGGGGCACAGCGGGCCGCGGCGCCCGATCCTGAGCAGCGCAAGAAGGTCGAGGTCGACCTAACCGTGGAGCCGAGCCTCGACTCACTGCGGCTCTATCTGCGCTCCATCGGGCGGGTGAACCTTCTCACCGCCGAGCAGGAGGTCCTTCTGGCCCGGCGGATCGAGCGCGGTGATATGACCGCCAAGCAGCAGATGATCGAGGCCAACCTGCGGCTGGTCGTGTCGATCGCCAAGTCCTATCTGGGCCGCGGACTCACCTTCCTGGATCTGATCCAGGAAGGCTCGATGGGTCTCATCCGCGCCGTGGAGAAGTTCGACTACCGCCGCGGCTACAAGTTCTCCACCTACGCCACCTGGTGGATCCGCCAGGCGGTCACCCGCGCGATCGCCGACAAGGGTCGCACGATCCGCATCCCCGTGCACATGGTCGAGAAGCTCAACAAGGTCGTCCACGTCGAGCGCCAGCTCGTCCAGCAGCTCGGTCGCGAGCCGACGCCGCTGGAGATCGCCAACGAGCTCGAGACGACCGTGCGCGAGGTCCGCGACATCCTGCGCATGGCCCAGCAGCCCATTTCACTGGAGAAGCCCATCGGCGAGGAGGACGATTCCGCCCTCGGCGACTTCGTCGAGGACCAGACCGCCGAGTCGCCGTTCGAGCTGGCCTCCGAGCACCTGCGGCGGGAGAACCTGCGCCGGGCTCTGGCCGCGCTGCCCGAGCGCGAACGCGAGGTGATCGAGATGCGCTTCGGACTGAGCGGTGAGCGGCCGTTCACGCTCGAGGAAGTCGGGCGGGCCTTCAACGTCACGCGCGAGCGGATCCGGCAGATCGAGAACCACACACTGAAGAAGCTCGAGGCGCTGCCCGAGGCCCAGCGGCTTCGCGACGCTTCCTGACGGCTTCGTGGCCGACGCCTGACTGTCCACATTCGCTCGCTGCTGCCGCATCGGACGGCACCGCATACAGGGTCGAGGTCGTTGTTCTGCGCTATTGACACAAAAACGACCTCGACCCCGATGAGGGCTCGCCGGCAAGTCACGCTGCCTTCGAGATCGAGCCCGGTGAGCCGCTGTCGGCCTGGGTCGCATCGCTAGACTCACCGCCCGCCCGGCGGGATTCCCGAGCGGTCAAAGGGGTGTGGCTGTAAACCACATGGCTCTGCCTTCCCAGGTTCGAATCCTGGTCCCGCCACTTCGGGTCGGAGATGACCCGAAACGCACGCTATGACAGCCGGCGAACTCGAGCCCCAGGCGGACTCGCCCGCCCCCGGACGCCCTCCCGATTCCGAGGATCAGGAGCGCCGTGGACGTCGGCTGCGGCGGTTTGCCCTGAGGGTGGACACGCAACCGTCGCTGCTGACCGCCGCCGGCGCTCTGCGGCGGCGGCTTCCCGGTGACGACCGCTTCGGGGACTCGCTGTCCACGGCCGGCTCGCACCCGGCCGAGGTCGTGGCCCGCGGGGTCTCGGCGTTTCAGCCCGGCCGCCGGAGCGTCGCCCAGGAGCTGGGCCTGGCCGGTCTCCAGGTCTGGCAGTCGCTATCGGAGGCAACGGGCCGGGGCCGGGGCGACCAAGAGCTGGCCGTCCTGTTCACCGATCTGGTCGGGTTCTCGGCCTGGGCCCTGCGGGCCGGTGACGCGGCCACGATCGAGCTCCTACGGGCGGTGGGTACCGCACTGGAGGATGCTGTGACCGCCCATGAGGGAAGGATCGTCAAGCGGCTGGGCGACGGAATCATGGCCACCTTCCTGGAAGCGCGCCCCGCCGTCGACGCCGCACTCGACGCCCAGTCCGCAGTGGCCGACGATCGATCTCGACGGTCACACGCCGCGCATGCGCGCCGGGCTTCACTGGGGCCGTCCCCGCAAGCTCGGTGGCGACTACCTCGGGGTGGACGTCAACGTTGCGGCTCGGGTCAGCGCCGCCGCCAAGGGGGAGCAGGTGCTCGTCTCGGAGGCGCTCCTAGCTCGCATCGAGACCAACGATCTGCGCATCGGCCGGGCCAGACGCTTGCGCGCTGAGGGCGCCCCGCGGGACCTGCACGTGGTGCCGATCTCACGCGCCTCGTAGAGCTGATTGCCGGGCGAGCTCGACCCGCCGGACCGCCGGCGTTCGCGCCCAGATCGCAACTTCCTGCCCCGTGCAGGTTTTCTTGCAGCGGTGACCCGGGGCGTCCGGTGAAAAGGGCTCCCTGTTAGCGTCACCGCCTTCCGAGCCGTGCGGCTACCCCAGTCCGCCCTGGGTTTGGACATTCCGATGCCCTCCGCCAAGACGCCACTGAACCGCGCGGCCGGCGTGGTCGCGCTCGTTCTGGCGGCCGCTCTCCTGGCCGTGCTCTTGACGGCTGGATCGCGTCGGGCCAGCGCCGCCACCACCGGTCAACTCCAGCAGCAGATTGCCGCCGGCCAGGGGCGGGTCTCCTCGCTGGCGGGTGCGGTCGGGGAGGCCAGTCGCAAAGTCTCCCGCCTCGGTCAGAGCGTGTCCGCGCTCCAGCATCAGGTCGACATCCTCCAGGCCGATCTCAACGCCAAGCGGGCCGAGCTGCTGAAACTCCAAGCCGAACTGTCCGCCGCCCGGACCCGCCTGGCTCAGCTCGAGGCCACGCAGACTCACGACGAGGCGGTTCTCGCCCAGCAGCTGGTCGGTACCTATACCGCCGATCGCCCGGATCTGGTCAGCGTTGTTCTGGAGGCCACAGGGTTCAAGAATCTGCTCGAGCGGCTGTCGTTCGCACAGCGGATCCGGACCCACGACGCCCGCATCGTCGGGCAGGTCAAGACCGCACGCCGGGCAGTCGCCGCCCAGGCGACCCAGCTGGGCACACTGTCGGTCCGTCAGCAGCGCCTGACCACACAGGTCCTCTACGAGCGCAACAGCGTCGACCGAACCCGCTTGACCCTGGTCTCGGCGGAGATCTCGGCCACCCACGTGCGCAACGCCCGGGCCGGACGGCTGGCCTCGGCCCGTCGGTCGGTGGCCGGCCTGCGCACCGAGCTGGTTCGCCTGCAAACGGCCCAGGCCGCCGCCGCCGCCCGCGCGGCCCGCGCCGCCGCCCAGGCATCGCCACCCAGTTCCGGTTCCTCAGGTTCATCGGGATCCTCGGGCGGATCCCCGGGCAGCACTCCCGCTCCGGCACCGTCGAGCAGCGGAGGCTTCAGCTTCCCGCTGCCCACCGGCTCAGCGTCCCCACCGGGCACGTGGTCCCTTGACGACGGCGTTGACATCTCCGCTCCGGGCGGCACTCCCGAGTTTGCGGTCTGCTCGGGCACGGTCGTCCTTCACGGGATCGGCGGCTTCGGCCCATCGGCGCCCGTGATCCATTGCGACAGCCCCCTCTCCGGTTACAGCTACGTCTACTACGGCCACGCCGGGCCCGGGAACTGGGTCCCGGTGGGGGCCCACGTGAGCCAGGGCCAGGTGGTCTCCGAGGTTGGCTCCGGCATCGTGGGAATCTCCAGCGGTCCCCACCTGGAGATCGGATTCGCGGACTCCAGCGGCGCCCCCGCCGGCCCGTCCAGTGCCCCGGCCATGGCGGCTCTGCTGCACTCCGCCTATGGCGGTTGAGCAGGTTCATACAGCTTTCATGAACTAAGCCCGGAGCAGGTTTTAGCTCTCGGCCCTGATGGGTACCACCGCGGTCACTTGACACCGCGACGGCGGTGATACCACGGGGAAACGAGGCGCGATGAGTAGACCTGGCTGGCGGATTCTGGCTCTCCTGGCAGCGGCGAGCATCGTGCTCCTGGGCCTGACAGCGATGGCGGGCGCCGCCCGCCATCGGCCAACCGGCTTCGCGCGCCCGCACGGCGCTGCAGCCCGCCAGCGGAGCCAGCTTCGGGCGCTACGGGCCGTGGGTGGGACGCCGTCACCGACCCACACGCCGGACGACGGAGACCTGGCCGACCAGCAGGGCCAGTACGACAACGAGCGCGTAGCGCCGGGCACGTCGGTTTCTGGCGCCGCCCTGGTCAGCGCCTCCCGTCAGGCCCAAGCCCTCCCCAGCACGCCGGGTAACTGGCAGGAGACGACCACCAAGCCCTACAACGGCGAGCCCGCCGGGTATACGGATCCCTTCTGGTCCAACGTCGGCTCGGGTTTCAGCCTCGTTGGCGGCCGGACCACCGCGCTGGCCCAGACGCCTGACGGGAATTGGTTCGCCGGTACCGCCGACGGCGGAGTCTGGCGCTCGAGCAACCGCGGGGGTTCCTGGACGCCGGTGTTCGATGGCATGCCGTCGCTGTCCATTGGTGCCGTGGCGGTCAACCCCGTCGACGGGTCGCTGTGGGTCGGCACCGGGGAGGCCAACCAGAGCTCGGACAGCTACTCGGGCACGGGTGTCTACCGCTCGACCAACGACGGCCAGAGCTTTGCTCGCGTCGGCAACGACTCTTCTCCGGACGGCAATCCGCTGGTTTCGCGGACCATCTTCCAGCTGGTCTTCGACCGTTCCGGTGACGCCTACGCGGCCACCAACAACGGCCTGTTCCGCTACTCGCCCTCGAGCGGACAGTGGACCGAGGTGCTTGACCCGGCGGGGCCAACCGACAACCCGCCCTATGACCAGCAGACGACCACCGTGGCCGTGGTTCCGCGGACCGGGGGTCGAGACGTGATCACCGCGATCGGCTGGCATGGGCCGGGAAATACGCAGAACAACGGCTTCTACGAATCGACCGACAGTGGCCACACGTTCGCCAAGGTCACGCCCACGGGCGATATCAACGCGGGCGACATCGGTCGCACCACGTTCGCGTACTCGCGGGACGGAAGGAAGCTGTACGCGATCGTGCAATCGCTCTCGGCGATGGCTGCCGGCGCCGAGTCGGTGCTTCAGGGCATCTACTCGACCAGCGGCAGCCCGGCCAAGGTGGCCGGGCCATGGACGAAGATCGCCGATGAGGCCAAACTGGCCCACTCGGGGTCGGCTCTGGCCGTCGGATCCGGTTACGGGGTGGGCGTGCAGGCCTGGTACAACCAGGATCTCGCGGTCAGCCCCACCAACGACAATCACATCTACGCCGGACTGGAAGAGGTCTTCGAGTCCACCAACGGCGGCAGCTCGTGGGTCACAGCCAGCCCGTACTGGAACTATGGACTGGCCTGCAACAAGAGCGCGTCGGGGTGCCCGAAGACCACCCATCCCGATCAGCACGCGATGATGATCGCGGACCGAAAGATCGTCATCGGCAATGACGGTGGCGTGTACCACCGGCCGCTGTCCGACACCCAGCAGTACGGCGGCTGGACCGACACCAACTCCACGCTGCGGTCTTGGCAGTACTACGACGGCCGCGCGGGGCGGCTTCCCCAGGGCGGTGGCCTGGCCGTCTGGGGCGGCCTGCAGGACAACGGCACCTCGGTGCTGAACACGGGCGCTGCGCAGATGGCAGAACCGGCCGGTGGCGACGGCTTCTACGTGATCGTCAATCCCAGCAATGCCTACAAGATGGTCGGTGAGTACACCGACGGAACGATGTATTCCTCCACCGACGGTGGTCACACGTTCTATGACCCGGTCAGCCCGGGGTGTGTGGCCCAGCAGACGATCGGCATGACGCCGAGGCCGGACTGCGACCCGTCGTTCCGATTCAGTGCGCCGCTGGCCCAGGACCAGCAGAACGCCAACACCTGGGTCGCCGGCGGCCGTTACGTGTGGGTCTCCAAGGCAGGCTGGAACACCAGCTGCACGGCCTCATCCTGCACCTGGGACAATCAGTTCGATACCGGGGCCGGACACGCGGTGACGGCGCTGTCCTCGGCCAACGACAGCGGCATCGTGTACGCCGGCTGGGTCGCCGGAGGAGGAAATCCGGGGCCCAGCTTCGATCGCGGCATCGTTACCAATTACGGCGGTACGTGGCATCAGGTGAACACCACTGGGCTGCCCAACCGGTACATCGCCGGCATGACGGCTGATCCGACCAATCCGGCTCACGCCTACGCGATCTTCAACGGCTATTCGCGCCGTTGGATCCCCGGAGGCGGTGTCGGGCACGTGTGGGAGACGCGCGATGGCGGGCAGAGTTGGCAGGACATCTCGGGCAACCTGCCCGACATCGCCTCGGACGCGATGGTCCTTGCCGGCGGCAAGCTCGCTCTGGCCACCGACCAGGGGATGTTCGCCGCCCGGGAGGGTCAGGGCAGCTCGACCAGCTGGTTCCGGCTCGGTCACGGCCTGCCCAACGCGTCCGTCAATAACGTGACCCCGGGTCCCGCCGGTCACATCTATGCGGCCACCCACGGGCGCGGGATCTGGAGCATCCCGTTCCCCGGGGTTCGCGTACAGAGCACGCGGCATCGTCGCTAGAGGGAGGGAGGGCGCCAGCGTGGCTAAAGCCGCTACGCTGGCGCCAACGCCCTCTTAGCTCAGCTGGTAGAGCACTTCCATGGTAAGGAAGGGGTCGTCGGTTCGAGTCCGACAGAGGGCTCTCAATCGGCAGTCGCCGTCCGGGGAGTGAACGGCCGACTGCCCTTTGATCCCCCTGAGGCAGATTCGCTCATCCCCGCTGCCCTACCCCTGCGACGTGGACTTCTCGCCGACCGGAACGCTGCTGGCGATGGGTGACTGGAGCCAGGGCCTGGTCATCGCCTGGCCCCCGACACCCTAAACAGCCAGCGAGTCCGGCTGATCGCACCCGCGAGTGCCGCAAGCACAGGACGCCGGACGTCTCACAGACGTCAGTGATTGCTGCCGGCGTTCACCCGGGCGATGATCGCATCGAGCCGTTCTCGCACCTGATCTGGGCTGACGACGTCGATGGACCGCTCGCCTGCGATGCCTGCCCACGGCACTAACACGTCGAAGTCCAGCTCGCGTATCAGCGCCAAACTGTTGAGGTAGGCGGCGCGATCGCTTGAGCCGAGCACGACAACCACCCATTGGCCGTGCTGCGTCCAGAGCATGTCGCCGGTGAAGAGGAACCGGTGAGCGCCGCTGTTCCATAGATAGCTGGTCGTGCCGGGGGTATGTCCGGGTGTGGGGATCACCTCGAAGTCGTCCTCAAGTCTGTGGCGTTCGCTGAACGTGCCCGCGATCTGCAGTGAACGGGCGGCTTCGCCCCCATCGCGCTCGTGAACGAACACCGGGACGTCAACGCCCGGACGGCCGAACATCGCTTCATGCGCGTGGTTGATGAACAGTCGCGTCGCCCCGCCGGCGGCCCGAATCGCGTTTGCGGCGGTCGTCAGACCCGGGGAGTTGTAGACGAGCAAGTTGCCCTGCGGGCGCTCGAGCAAGAAAGACCGCGCACGAAGGTTCTGCGCGAACGGCAATGGCGCTCCCGGGGTCGCGTGCAGACCCTCGATCGGTGTCTCAAGCGGCGGGTCCTGAGCCTGGCTCATATGTCACATTACGGCCGGGGCTGGGGTCATGGTCGGTAGACCGACAACATCCAAGCACGATGACAGGAGAGTGCGTCATGCCCTACGCCGTGGATTTCACCGATGTCGCGACCGTTGGTCTGGAGTCCTCGCCGGTCGCGGCCGCGCTCGCTGGTCTGCGGGCGCATGAGGCCCGTTACTTCAAGAACAAGTACGACCACGTCTTCACGGTGGAGCCTGCGAGCAACGCCAAGACGACGATCGACTGGGTGCACCGGATCCTCAAGGAAGAACGCGACATCGTCATCTCGTCTCGCCCGCTCGAGGCCACGGCCTTCCAGGTCGAGAACATCCGAATCGCCTACGTCTTCTACGAGAGCGGTCTGTCGATTAACGTCATGTACACCCTCGAAGACGGCAAGAAGCGGGCGGTCGGGTTCAAGCTCTCCGAGGGGATGGAAGTCCCCGAGGAGCTCGCCTCTCGGTTCAAGTTCGCGAGGCAGAAGTCAAAGCTGGCCGGAACCATTCGCGGTTCCTACTTCGCCTTCAAAAACGATTACTGACCGCGGAACCCCGCCTAACCCCGTCACGCGACTCAGCGGTCCCGGGAGGCAAGGGAGTCCTGTCCAGACTCGTGCATTCCGCGATATCGTCGCAGCGTGGACCGCGCCGAGCTCCAGATGATTCAGCGCCCGCTCAAGGAGCGTTACCGCAGTGAGCCAGCGTCCGCGCTTGTGACCCTGACCGCCACCGGGCAGCTCGACGAGCAGGCGATCGCATGCTCCGTTGCGACTGGCAGGGCCCTCGTCGAGGCCGGGCTCCATCCGGCAACGGGTGGATCAGGCGGGCTGGCCTGCTCCGGCGACATGGTGCTTCAGGCTCTCGTCGCGTGTGCCGGGGTGACGCTGAGGTCGGTCGCCACGTCGCTAGAGATTCCGGTGTCGGGGACGGTCAGGGCCGAGGGTGATCTCGACTTTCGCGGGACGCTCGGCGTTGATAAGACCGGCGAGGCGCCGGTCGGTTTCCGCGCCATCCGGCTCATCTTCGACCTGGACAGCAACGCGAGCGAGGAGCAGCTTGAGAAGTTGCTCTCGCTGACCGAGCGCTACTGCGTCGTCTACCAGACGCTCAGCGCCGGCGTGGCCGTCAGCATCGATCACTCCCCGTAGCGACGGTACGGTCGCAGGCTGGGAGTTCGCGGATCGGCGAGGCTTCTGGCGTTGGCAAGCGATGAGTTTCCCAGCAGGGCGACGAACCAGAAGCCGACGGTCTGGCGACTAGTTGTGATCCATCGCGGCGACCAGGCTTCGCGCGAACTCGGCGGGGCGCGACAGGAACGGGTGGTGGCCAGCCGCGAACTCGACGAGTCGCGTCTCATCCTTGACGCGTCGGCGCTGGACGTCGGCCGGGATGGCGAGATCTTCGGTGCACACGAAGTACGTGGTGGGCTTCTGCTGCCAGGCGATCTGGCGGGGTGGCTGTGTGAATGGAGTCAGAGACTGCCGGGTGAGACGGTCGAGTGCCTGCTCGGTCGTGCTCTCGTCGCAGTCTTGGAGGAACAACTCGCGGATCATCTCGGGATCGACCCCGACGGTGCCGTCCTCGCCCGGTTGCAGCCATGGCGCGGGCTCAGAGCCGACGAGGTCGGCCTGCGACTGTCCGGCGTCCGGCATCACCGACGTTACGTACAGCAGCTGGGTGACGCGGTCATCGGCGCCGGCCTCGGTGATCACCATCCCGCCATAGGAGTGCCCGCACAAGACGACCGGCCCCTCGGCGGCGCTGACCGCCTCGCGGCAGGCGTCGACGTCGGCGTAGAGATCGCCGAGCTCATCGCCGGTTTCTCCGCAGCTGGACAGCGGAACCGCGACGCTGGTGATTCCGTGGTCGGCGAGGGGCTGGATCATCTGAGCCCACCACCACTGGGCGTCGCGCACGCAGGCACCGTGAACGAAGATCAGAGTCGTCATCCCAAAGCGAGGGTCGTCGCTGAATTCGTGGCCATCATGGCTCCTCCTGAGTCGGCCCCTAATTCTTGGAACGACGTTACCCCTCCTGGTCGATCTCGCGACGGGCGGCAATGTGCTGTTGACTTCCGGTGGCTTATCTGACTAAGGTCAGGTAATGGCCGATGAGACGACTGAGAGGGTCCGCCGTTTCAACCGGGTCGTCACTGAACGGATCGGTGCGCTCAGTGACCGGTACATGGGACGTGATCGAGCGTTGGGGGAGGCACGGGTGCTCTGGGAGATCGGGGCTGACGGCACAGCGCTCGCACCGTTGCGAGCACGCCTTGGCCTTGATTCGGGCTATCTCAGTCGCGTGCTGCGCTCGCTGGAGGCCGATGGGTTGGTCCAGGTCGTCGAGGATCCGCGTGACCGGCGGGCGCGGATCGCAAGACTGACCACTAGCGGGGAGCGTGAGCACGCGGAGCTCGACGCCAGCTCCGATGAGCTCGTCGGATCGCTGCTCGGACCGCTGAGCGCATCACAGCGACAACGGCTGGTGACGGCGATGGGTGAGGTCGAGCGCCTTCTGAGCGCCGCCGCCGTGCAGATCACCGTGACCGACCCCGAGCACGACGACGCACGGTTCTGCCTGGATCAGTACACGCACGAGCTCAACCGTCGCTCGGAGCGCACCTTCGATCCGACAGTGGGGGCGACGGCTCGCCCCGATGAGGTCCGGCCGCCCGCGGGCCAGTTCTTCGTCGCCTATCTGCACGGCCAGCCGATCGGCTGCGGTGCAGTCAAGCATCACGACGCCGCTCCCGCCGAGATCAAGCGCATGTGGATCGCACCCGAGGCGCGCGGTCTTGGACTCGGGCGACGCCTTCTGCAGACGCTTGAATCCTGCGCGCGCGACGCCGGCGCACACACCGCTCGGATCGAGACCAACAGCGCCCTTACCGAGGCGATCGCGCTCTACACCTCCGCCGGATGGAACGAGGTCGACGCCTTCAACGAAGAGCCGTTCGCCGATCGCTGGCTACAGAAGTCGCTCGCCCAATAGCTTCCTCGCCACCGATCGGCCGCCGGAGGCCGCTCCACCAAACGCTGCCCGGGGCCGTCGTTGGCGGCGGTAGCCTCGGGCTGATGTTCGATCACGTGGGGATCGCTGTGTCTGACCTCCCCGCGTCTGAGCGCTTCTACCGCACCGTCCTGTGCGTGCTGGGCATCGAGCCGAGCTACGCAGGCCCCGACATGGTCGGGTGGGACGACTGGTGGATCGGCCCGACGGACGGCGAGCACCCTGTGACCCGCGGCCTGCACGTCGGGTTCCGCGCGCCGGACCGCGCCGCCGTCGACGCCTTCTGGCAGGCGGGGATTGACGCCGGTCACCCGGACGACGGCGCGCCCGGGCCACGCGCGGTTTACGGCCCTGACTACTACGGCGGCTTTCTGCTCGACCCGGACGGCAACAGCGTCGAGGCGGTTCACGGCGACCGTGAACGTCCCGTGCCCGACGGCCGCATCGACCACCTGTGGCTCCGCGTCCGTGACCCGCAGGCCTCGCGGCGCTTCTACACGACCGTCGCGCGGCACGCCGGGATCGGCCTGACGCACGACGCGCCGGAACGCGTGCAGCTCTCCGGCCCCGACTTCTCCTTCTCGCTCGTGCGCGACGAGCGCCCGCTTACCGAGCACGTCCACCTCGCCTTTACCGCGGACGCGGACGCCACAGTGCGGGCCTTCCACGCGGCCGCGCTCGCCGCGGGCTACCAGGATCACGGCGCCCCCGGAGAGCGCGCCGTCTACCACCCGGGCTACTACGGCGCCTTCGTGCTCGATCCGGACGGCCACAACGTCGAGGTCGTCAACCACAACAGCTGAGCGGCCACGGCGTCGACGTTGGGTTAGGCAACTATTGAGGGGATCGTGGTGGCGGCGGCGACAAGAACCAGCGCCGCGAGGTCGCGGGCGTGAAGCCGGTTTGCTGGGTGCGCCGGCATTGTGGGGCCTCCGCGCAGCGCGATGACCTCGCCAAGGTCGCTCGCGCGGCGGATGGCTGCCGCCATGCTGGCGGTGATCACGTCGGTGAGCGCCCCGGCCACCTGAGCGGGGTCGCGGAGGCTCATTTGGCGCTGTCGTCGTGCGGCCAGGACGGTGCGACACTCGTCGAGCATCAGCGGCAGGCAGCGCACAGCTAACGCAGCTGTCATGGCCCATTCATCGACCGGTAGTCCGAGGCGGTGCAGTGGAGTGCCGACCCTGCGAAGCGTGGGCGCCAGATCGCCCAGGTCGATGGTCCAGGCGATCACCATCGACAGGACGGTGAACAGGAGCGAGAAGCCGATGAGGCGAAGAAACCGGTCGGCGCCGCCACCGGCAGCCGCCAGCCCGAAGCCAATCAGGATCATGACCCAAAACCAGATCGGCAGCCGCGGTACAGCACGCCACGGCACGCGCGCGGCGGTGACGGCCAGCACGACGATTGTCGCGACGCCGATCAACTGCGCCCAGCTCGTATTCAGCCCGATGGCGACCGTGAGAGCGGTCAGGCAGATCAGCTTTGTGCCGGCCGCGATGCGGTGCATGCAGCTCTCATGCGGCAGCCTGCGCAGGAGCACCGCATCGATTCCTCCGCGCCGAGCGGACCGTCGCCGCCGCAAGACGACGGGGTCCGCAGTCAAGCTGCCTCGCTTTGCGGCACGCGCGGCGAGGAGAGCGTCACCGCGTCCCCGATGACCCGCCCGTGGTCGAGGCGCACCGTACGAGGGCAGACCGGGGTCAGGGGCTCAGGGTCGTGCGTGACGACGATCAGCGTCAGCCCGTCCCGCTCACGCAGCTCGGCCAGCAGTGCGACCAGCGCGGAGCGGCTGGGCGCATCGAGCCCGGCGAGCGGCTCATCCAGTACGAGCACCCGCGTGCGGCGGGCCAACAGTCCCGCGACCGCGACCCGCCGCTGCTGGCCGCCGCTGAGCGCCTCGATCGAGCGGCCCGCGAGCGCCGGATCAAGTCCGACCGCAGCCAGGGCCGCGGCAACACGTCCCTCGAGTTCACCGCTGAGCTCGGCTCGGCGGCGGAGCGGGCGGCTCATGCCCTGCAACCATCCGGCCGCGTCGGCGATCTCGGTGGCGACCGTCGGGCGCTGGAGCTGAAGACGGGCATGCTGGAACCCAATCCCCACGACACCGCGACGGCGGTGGCTGGGCGACTCACCGACCAGGCATGCTCCTTGCGTCGGGTGGATCAGGCCGGCGAGAACCCAGGCCAGCGTCGACTTGCCAGAGCCGTTCTCACCGACGACGAGCACTCCCTCGCCCGGCTGGATCGACAACGTGACCGCATCCAGTGCCCTGTGCTCCCAGACGGTGCCGTGCGCGTAACTATGACCGACTTCATGTAACTCCAAGCCCTCGGTTGCCGTTGCGCCCGCCGGCCTCCCCGGTATCGGGACCGACGTGAGCTCGGGCGGTTGGGCTGCCGACCGGGCGCCAGGCTGGGGCACGGGGCTGGCTTGGCTCGTGGCCACGAAGTCCGCAACCACCCGGCCAGTCTCGAGACGCACGATCCGATCGGCGGCTGCGACCTCGTCATCGTTATGTGTGATGTGCACCACTGTCATGGGCCAGCGGCGCGGCAACTCGGCGAACACGCGAGTCAGCTCCCGCCGGCCGGCAGGATCGATCATCGCCGTGGACTCATCGGAAATGAGCAGTCGAGGATGACGGGCGAGCGCGGCGGCGACAGCCAGGCGCTGCAGCTGCCCACCGGACAGCGAGGCCGTATCACGCGTCCCCATTCCCGCCAGCCCCACTGTGGCCAACAGATCCTCGACGTCGACTCCGTGATCTGTAGGAAGTCCCCACACCACATCATCGGCAACCCGAAGGCCCAGCACCTGGGCGTCGGGTCGCTGACCGATCAGGGCTGTGCCGCCAAGCCGGCCCAGCCCGACCGGGCCATCCCGTCTAACCACTCCCGCCGTCGGCTGCACGCCCGCCAGCAGCCGGGCCAGCGTCGACTTTCCCGAGCCGTTGTCGCCGACAACCGCGATGAACTGCCCGACCGAGACCCTAAGATCGACAGCCCTGAGCGCCTCCACGGCGCCATATCGGACAGACACTCCACACAGCTCGACCGGCAAAGGCGCCGGAAGCCGGGAAAGCTCATCCGGACCTGGAACCAGCGTCGAGAGCTCGCTGGCAGCGACCCACCGCAGCCGCTCCAGTACCTCACCGATCAGCAGCCAGCTCACCAGCAGAGCAGCAGGCGTGGCGATGAGTACGACGACCGCCACCGACCCAGCCCAGTGGCTCGCAAACGCTGTGCCCGCCTGCTCAAGCCAGCTCCCGACTGACCCCAAGGGACCCAGGTGGTGCAGCGTCGAGCTCAGTCCGTGAAGGGTGCTCTGCACACTCTGGAGCAGCAACCGTCGGTACGGGCCGAACAAGAGCAGGAGCAGATCGAGTCCCACGGCCGCCAGCGGCGCAAGCACCGCGGCCGCAAACAACACAGTGCCGACCCCCCGGCCACGCCGCTTCAGCTGGCCAACCAAGCCGCCCACCGCGGCGCAGAGGGCCAGCCCGACTGCGCTGCCGACGCCGATCACCAAGGCGGCGATAAACGCCGCGGCCACCAGCGAGGCAATCAGCGCCCGAACACGATGGCGATGCGCGACGATCCCGAACGGGACGACCGCCGCGAGCTGCAGCGGTCCGGCATGGGGAACCACCGAACCGAGCACAACCAGACCGACACAGACCGAGGCCATCGCCGCCGCGGCCGCGTGCTCACCCGGGTCCAGTCCGCGATCGGGACCGGAGCGGAGTCCGATAGACATCTGGTCAGCGTGACAACCGCAAGCATGAGTTTCCTAAAGACGCCGTCGACGTGATGTCAGGCGTGCCTGACTCATTGAGGCGCGCGGGTGCGGGTGGCCGCGGTCATCGGCTCATCCCCAGCATCCGGCCCAGGCCCGACAGCGACGCGAATGCAAATCGCTGGAGGCGCGAGGTTCGGATCGCGGTCGGGTGGGCTTGGAACAGCATCGCTGCGTAGATCGCTTGACGCGGACTGTGCGGTGTTCCGGCGCCCATCTTCCCGGTCGATGACAGCGACGCCATGTCGCGAAAGAACGCCTCGTAGTCGGCGGCGGGGCGGTGGCGATTGATGAACCTGACCGGCTCATCGTGAGTGTTTCGCAGGGTGTGCCGGTGGCCGGGAGCCGCTGCGGCGTGCTCTCCAGGACCATAGGTACGCCAGCTGCCGTCGAGCTTGACGTCAAGTCGGCCCTCGACGATCTCAAAGCTGTCTTCAGCGTTGTCGTGCACGTGCACAGGGGGGCTGGGGCTGTGGGGACCCAGCCAGCTATTTACCTCGAGAACTTCACCATCGGTGTCCTCGCCATTGCGCACGATCTCCCACCGCATATCCATGCCCGGGCGAAAGTCGATGCGCCGAGTCACGGTAGGGCGGTTTGCAGGTTCAAGGGAAGCGGTATTCACAGCGGCTCCTAATCATTCACCTTGGTTGACAAGTTGAGCGAACCTTCTCACGGCGGGTGACGTTTGTCAAGCGAGGTGAACTACAATCGTGGGGACGTGCCGAAGAGCATCCAGATCCTTTTCCGCGACGCCCGCGCCGCGATCGAGGCCGCCGTCCGCGCCGATCTCGCCCGCAACGGCTTTGGCGATGTCGCCCCCGCACACTCCGCGCTGTTGCGCAACCTCGGCGAGGACGGTTCTCGCCCCAGTGAGCTCGCCGCGCAGGCCGGCGTCACGCGCCAAGCCATCACCAAGCTCGTAGACGAGCTCGAGCGGCTCGATCTCGTGCGCCGCGACCCAGACCCGGACGACGGGCGCGGCGTGATCGTCAGATACACCGACCGCGGACGCGCCGGCGTTGCTATCGCTCGCAAGCGGATGCTCGCGCTCGAGCGCGCCTACGCCGCGCAGGTCGGCGCCGAGCGCTGGGCCGAGGTGCGCTCGACCCTCGAGACCCTGTTCGGTGACGATTGAGCCGACCGGCATTTGACCCGAGGAAGGGGTCGTCGCTTCGAGTCCCGCCGAGGGCTCGGATCGCCTTCCCCAGCCTGGGCTGGGCGGCGCTGGGCGTGCTTGCGTTCTCGCTCACGTTTCCGGCCACGACGCTGGCCGAGCGTGGTTTTGACCCGCTTCTGGTCGGCGCCGGTCGCTCTGTGTTTGCCGCGGCGATCGCGGCGGTGTGCCTGCGGGCTGGGCGCGCGTCGCTGCCCAGACGCGATGACTGGCCCGGGCTGATCGCGGTTGCCCTCGGCTGCGGGATTGGCTTTGGGGTGCTGTCCGCCCTGGCCCTGCGTCACACGAGTTCCAGCCACGCGGCTGTGGTCGTCGGACTGCTGCCCGCGGCTACGGCCACGGTGGCGGTCATCCGTATGGGCGATCGGCCGCGGCCGCTGTTCTGGGTGGCGAGCTTCGTGGGCACGATCGCGGTCACCGGCTACGCCCTATCGCGTGGCGCCGGCGCGTTGCACCCTGCTGATCTGCTCCTGCTCGGCTCGGTGATCGTGGCTGCGATCGGCTATGCCGAGGGTGGCCGCCTCGCCCAGACGATGCCGGGCTGGCAGGTGATCGCCTGGGGCCTTCTGGCTGCCTTGCCCATCTCTCTGCCGATCACGCTGGCCGCCCTGCTCCAGCACCCGCCGTCGCATCCGAGCGCATCGGCGATCGCCGGGTTTGCCTACGTCAGCACGATCTCGACGTTCGTCGGCTTCCTGGCTTGGTATCGCGGACTCGCCGAAGCAGGGGTAGCCAAAGCCAGCCAGCTGCAGCTGGGCCAACCACTGCTGACCATCGCCTGGTCGATTCCTCTGCTCGGCGACCACATCGACCCGACCGGCCTGGGCGTCGCGGTGCTGGTCGCAGTCTGCGTCCTGGTCACCCAGAGGACTCGCTCTCGGCCGGCGATAAGGCAATAGCGCGGTTGGGGACCGGGGAGGACTGAATGATCGAGGTCGTGGTCTGCCCGTACATGACGAAGCGGTCGATGATCTCCTCGAGATGCTGGACGGAGCGAACGTGCGCCCAGAGCAGGTAGCAGTCCTCCCCGGTGATGCGCTGGCACTCGACGACCTCGGGGGTGGTCCGCGCGAGCTCGGCGACCTTGGCCAGCTGCCGCGGCGCCGGACGAATCCGGATGATCACACTCAGGGGGTATCCGACGGCGGTGGGATCGAGCTCAGCCCGGTAGCCGCGGATCACCCCCAGCGCCTCGAGGCGCGTTAGGCGCTCAGCCACGGCCGGGGACGACAAGCCGACCCGACGTCCGAGCTCGGCCAGGCTCAGGCGGGCATTTACCTGCAGCTCGCTGAGCAGCTGGCAATTCGTCTCGTCAAGTAGACCACCTTCGGTAGTTACTCGATATGGCCTTTGATTCTTAGGGATAACGACGAGATTACCGTTGGTTAGCCATATACACCAGCCGAATAGGGTTGATACTTGGTTGCCAGATGGAGAACGTCGCCGCCGGACCCCACGCCGAGACGCCCAGGTCGGCAAGCCGGGATAGAGCTGAGGTGCCACCGCAGGCCTACTTCGTGGTCAGCGCGGTCTTCCACTACCTCGGCCCATCGTTCGCGGTGCTCTTGTTCGCCCGCGTTGACGTACTTGGCGTCGCCTGGATGAGGATCGCGTCGGCGGCAGTTATCTTCGCCGTGTGGCGACGCCCATGGCGGACGTTCGCGGCGCTGGATCGCGACGGCCGGCGCCTGCTGATCGCCTGGGCGCTGGTGCTGGCGGCGATGAACTGCTGCTTCTACACTGCGATCAGCCGCCTTCCCCTGGGGACGGTGGCGGCGATCGAGTTTCTGCCGGTAGTGGCGCTCGCCGCGATCGGCGCACGCAGTGCGCGCAACGCGCTCGCCCTCGCGCTCGCCGTGCCCGGGGTCTACCTACTCACCGACGTCCAGCTGGCCGGCCAGCCGCTCGGAGTCGCGTTTGCGTTCGCCAACGCAATCCTGTTCGCGCTTTACATCATCCTGGCCGACAAAGTCGCCAAGCGCCCCGAACTCAGCGGCATCGATGGGCTGGCCGCTGCGATGTTGATCGCTGCGGTGGTGGTCACTCCAGTCGCCGGCTGGCAGGCCCTACCGGCGTTCGGAGATCCGCTCTTGGTCCTCGCCGGGATCGGCGTGGGCGTTTCATCCTCGGTCATCCCATACGTGACCGACCAGCTCGCTCTGGCCCGGCTACGCCGGGCGACCTATGCCCTGATGGTCTCCCTATTACCGGCGATCGCCACCATCATCGGAGTGCTCGTCCTCGCCCAACTGCCGACCGCGATCCAGATCGCCGGCGTCGCATTTGTCATTGCCGGCGTCGCCATCCACCAGCAAGCGCCAGCCACAGCCGGCTCCTGAAGCCGGGCGTGCGGGCTATCGCATAGCTCCGTTCGCGACCGCCCCTGAGCTGCACGCCACGTACTGTGAGCTGTATGGCCCCGACCACCGACGTCACCAGCTGACGAGGTGTTGACAGCGCCGTGGCCCGCGCAGTATGGTGGCGAACTGCAAACGATTGCAGCGTTCTGCTGGTGCTGGTTAGCCAGTCCAACGGTGAGCAGAGGAGAGAGAGAATGGCCATGTTGCGAAGGTGTGTGCTGGCGGGGCTTACCGTGCTGAGTGCCGCGCTGCTCGCGGCCTGTGGCAGCTCCAATTCGGGTGGGAGCGGATCCGGCGGCGGCAAGGGGCCGGTCACGATCGGAACCTCGCTCTCACTGTCGGGTGACTTTGCCGCCGATGGGCAGGCTTTCCAGCGCGGCTATCAGCTCTGGGCCACCGATCAGAATGCCAAGGGCGGTCTGCTCGGGCGCAAGGTCAAGATCGACGTCATCTCCGACTCGTCGAGCCCGGCCCAGGCGACCACCAATTACCAGAAGCTGATCGGTTCCAACAAGGATCAGCTCGTCTTCGGCCCGTTCTCGACGCTGCTCACGATCCCGTCGGCGCGGGTCGCGGCGCGCTACGGCTACGCATTCGTGGAAGGCGCCGGCGGTGGCCCGGCCGTGTTCGGCAACGGTCTGAAGAACCTTTTCGACGTCTCGGTGCCGGTCAAGAACAACCTGGTCACCTTCGCCCAGTGGATCGCTTCGCTGCCCGCGAGCAAGCGCCCCAAGACGGCCGCGTTCGTGACAGTCAACGAGCAGTTCACGCAGCCCCAGCTTCCCGTCGCCCAGCAGATCATGACGGCGGCGGGAGTCAAGACGGTGGTCTCGAAGGTGTTCCCGGCCGAGGTGACCGACTACACACCGATCGCGGGCCAGGTGGCGAGCGCCAACCCCGACGCGGTCGTGCTGGGCTCGGTGGACGTGCCCACCGTGTCCGCGTTCATCCACACCTTCATCCAGCAGCACTACAACCCTCGCGAGTTCATCGCCACCGGCGGACCCGACCAGGGCGCCGCCTTCATCAAGGCGGTCGGGACCGGCAACGAAAATGGGATCTTCGTTCCTAATGGCTGGTACCCCGGCTTCAAGAAGGCAGACAGCCAGCAGATGGTCAAGGAGTACATCGCCAAGTACGGCGGCACTGCGTCGACGGTCAACTCCGATGTCGCCGAGGCGTACTCGGTTGGTCAGGTGATGGCGCAGGCGGTCGCGGCGACCCACAGCCTGGACAACGCGAAGATCACCGCGTATCTGCACAGCGGAAAGACCTTCGACAGCGTCCAGGGCCCGGTGAAGTTCGCCTCCGACGGGGAGAACACCGCCCAGAAGCCGCTGACCTTCCAGTGGCAGAACGGGGTCCTGACGCAGACGCTGCCCACCTCGGCGGCGGGCGCCAGCCCTCCGCTGATTCCGAAGCCCGCCTGGAAGTAGGGCGCCGATGTCGGGAACCGCCCTGCTCCAGGCCATCGTCGACGGCATCCTGACCGGCGGCGTGTATGCGCTGATGGCCGCCGGTCTGAGCCTGATCTTCGGCGTCATGGACATCATCAACATCGCCCAGGGGGTGATGGTCATCCTGGGGGGTTACCTGAGCTACGTGCTCTCGGTCCACCTCGGTATCGACCTGCTGCTCGGGCTGTTCATCACCGTCCCGGTCATGTTCGCGCTCGGCGTCGCCATGGAGTTCCTGTTCATGCGTCGCCTCCGCGAAGCAGACCGAACGTCGATGTCAATTCTGATCACGTTTGCGGTGGCGATCCTGATCGAGGGCGCCCTGAGCGCGATCTTCGGTATCGACTACGTGCAGCTGCATGCCTCCTACGTCGATCAGTCGTTGCACGTGCTCGGCTTCTATCTGCCCTACATCTACCTGATTGGCTTTGCGCTGGCGGTCGGGCTACTGGCCGGGCTGTACTACATGCTCTACCGCACGAAGTTCGGGCGTGCGGTACGAGCTTCGCTGCAGAACCGCACCGCCGCCGATCTGATCGGGATCAACGTCAATCGTGTGCGAACGATCTCGGTCGGTCTCGGGATCTCGCTCACGGCGGTGGGTGGGGTGGTCTTCGGAGCCACGAACGCGTTCAACTCCAACAGCGGCTATGACCTGATCTCGCGGCTGCTGGCGATCGTCATCCTCGGCGGTCTGGGCAGCGTCGGAGGCGCCATGATCGCCGCGGTCCTCCTGCTGGTCATCAATGACGTCGTGTCGGTCGCGTGGTCCCCGACCTGGGCGCCGCTGGTCTACTTTGCCGCGCTGGTTGTGGTGCTCTCGATCCGGCCCCAGGGCCTGTTCGGCAAAGCGGCGGTGCGAGCCCAGTGAGCGCCATCGAGGAGGGTGGCATCGGGACCGACGTCGACGCCGCGGTTCCCGACGAGGCGGCCCAGCGGCGCGGCCCGGTGATCGCGGGGATCGTCGTCGCGCTCGCCGTCCTCGGGCTGTTTCCGCTCCTGATCACTGACCCTACGGCCACCTCGATCGCTGTGTTCACGCTCGTGTTCATGGTCGCCGCGACCGCGTGGAACATATTCAGCGGTTATTCCGGCTACCTGGCTCTGGGCCATGCCGTGTTCTTTGGTAGCGGAGGGTATGCGGTTGCGTTGGCCGCGCGCGACTGGCACGTCGCCGGAGGCTGGGGGGTCTTCGCGCTGTTGCCGTTCGCCGGCCTGGTGGCGGTCGCCATCGCCATCCCGGTGGGCCTGATCGCACTACGGACCCGTCGGCACACCTTCGTCGTCATCACGATCGCGATCTTCTTCGTCTTCCAACTGGCGGCGTTCAACCTCAACTTCACCGGCGGCACGTCCGGGATTCTGCTGCCGATCGCGCCGTTCTCGGCCGCCAACTACAACCAGCCGTTCTATTACGTGGCTCTGCTGATTCTGATCCTGACGGTCGCGCTGTCATGGACCGTGCGCCGGTCACGGTTCGGTTTGCAGCTGCTGGCGATCCGCGACGACGAGGATCGGGCGCTCGGGCTCGGCGTGAGAACCCGCAGGGTCAAGCTGACGGCGTTCATGTTCTCGGCGTTCCCGGTCGGGATGGTCGGCGGTCTGTACTTCTACTTTCTGGGCCAGATCTATCCGCAGTTCGCCTACGACGCGCTGTTCGACGTCTCGATTGCGCTGATGGCTTTCCTCGGCGGCCTCGGCACGCTGCTGGGCCCATTGCTCGGCGCGCTGGTGCTTGAGTCGCTGCAGCAGTACTTCACGCTCACCTTCTCCAGCACCGGCCTGTACCTGATCGTCTACGGAGTGCTGTTCCTCGTCGTCATCCTGCTTCTCCCGCGGGGCGTCGTCCCCAGCCTGGCCGCGCGGCTCCAACGCCGTCGCATACGAGCCGCGGAGCAAGACAGCGAGGAAGAGAAGGCGGCGAAGGTCCGAGGCGGACTCCAGGGGGCGGCTCGATGAGCAACCTGATCGAAGTCACGGAGGTGTCGAAGTCCTACGGCGGCGTCAATGCGCTGTCAGTGTGTGATCTCGAGGTCCGCGAGGGCGAGATCAACGGCTTGATCGGACCCAACGGCTCGGGCAAGACGACGCTGTTCAACGTGATCACCGGGTATGAGCGCATCCAGCAGGGACGCGTGCAGTTCAAGGGTGTCGAGATCACCAACGCTCCGCCTGACCGCGTGTTCAAGCTCGGGATCGGGAGAACGTTCCAGCTCACGCGCCTGTTCGTACGCCTGTCCGTGCTCGAGAACATGCTCGTCGCCACGCAGCGCAAAGAGGGTTGGCTGCGCGGCGTGGCCCGGCTGGCGGGCTCGGCCACCGAGAAGCGCCGCGCGATGGAGCTGTTGGACTTCGTCGGCATCGCCCGGCTCGCGCACGAGCCGGCGGGGAATCTGTCCTACGGTCAGCGAAAGCTGCTCGAGCTGGCCTCGCTGCTCGTCTCCGACCCGGCCGTCCTCCTCCTGGATGAGCCTGCCGGTGGAATCAACCCCACCTTGATCACCCACCTGGCGGATCGCCTCAAGGAGCTCAACAAGGCGGGCAAGACGCTGCTCATCGTTGAGCACAACATGGAGTTCGTGATGAGCATCTCCGACCGGGTGACTGTGCTCAGCCAAGGGACGGCGCTCGTCTCGGGCGCTCCGCACGAGGTGCGCACCGACCCGGGGGTGCTGGATGCGTACCTGGGCGGGGCCGACGACGCCGAGACGCAGCTAAAGGTCGCCGAAGAGGCCGAGCATCACGCCGACCGGGGTCGCGTCTCGGTGACGCCGTCCCGCACCGTCCCGGAGAAGCTCGGCGATTCCCCGACGCTCCTCAGTGTGCGCGGGATCACGGCCGGGTACGGCGGTGGCGACATCCTCAAGCAGGTCTCGCTGGATATTCCCCGCGGACATATAACCTGTGTGGTCGGACCCAATGGCGCCGGCAAGTCCACGCTGATGGCGACGATCAGCGGGCTGCTGCACCCACGCGAGGGCGAGATCACCTTCGATGGGGAGCGGGTCTCGGGACTGACCCCCAAGGAGATCCTGACCCGAGGGATCTCCCAGATCCCACAGGCGCACAGCCTGTTCGCCGAGATGACGGTGCGCGAAAACGTCGAGATGGGCGCCTTCACGGTCAACGATCGCGGGCTCGTGGCCGACCGCCTGAAGGCTGTGGAGGAGCTCTATCCGATCGTCCGCGACCGAGCCAACGAGAAGGCCGGAAGCCTGTCCGGCGGGCAGCAGCGGCTGGTCGAGTTCGCCCGCTGCCTGATGCTCGATCCGACGCTGATCATGCTCGACGAACCCTCGATGGGGCTTGACCCCCAGACTCGCAACATGGTGTTCCAGATGATCGAGTCGATGAACAAGCAGGGCAAGACGATCCTGCTCGTCGAGCAGAACGCCCGTGCCGGTCTGAAGATGAGCTCGCACGGGGTGGTGTTGGAGAACGGGATGGTCCGCCTCACGGGGTCCGGGCGCGAAGTGCTCGAGCACCCCGAGATCGGGGCGCTGTACCTCGGCGGCGCGGTCACGGCGCCCACGACGCCGTGAGGACGCGCGGCGGCAGCGCCGCGCAGGCGGACGTCGTCGTCGCCGGCGCCGGCCACAACAGCCTGATAACCGCCGCCTATCTGAGCCGAGCCGGCCACCGCTGCCTGGTCCTCGACGCCCGTCCCGTGGCCGGCGGGGGCGTCGCCAGCGAGGAGCTGCTGCTCCCGGGCTTCAAGCTCGACTCCTGCTCCACGGGCCACACGTTGATCCAGACCAATCCGCTGCTGGCCGCCGACGAGCTGGGTCTGATCGCTGAGCACGGACTCGAGTACATCGAGCCTGATCCGGTGGCTCACGTCGTGTTCCCAGACGGCGAGTCGATGACCATGTGGCTCGACGTCGAACGGACCTGCATGGAGATCGAGCGCTTCTCGACCGTAGACGCGGAGGCCTACCGGCGCATGCTGGCCGAGTACGACGCGGTCAAGGACGTGTTCAGCCGCCAGCGCTTCAACCCGGTGGGCTGGGGCCCCAGCTTCGAGCAGTTGCTCGAGGGCCGCGATGGCGCCGCGCGCTGGCGGCGCCGGGCGGCGATGAGCGCCTGGGACGTCGTCCGCCACGAGTTCGAGAGCCGGCACGTTCAGGCCTTCATGCTGTGGATGGCCTTTCAGACCGGGCAGCCGGTCGGCTCGGCGGGCTCGGGAACCCTCGCCTACTCGATCATCTTCGGTCGCCAGCGACGCAGCTGGACGCTGCCCCGGGGCGGATCGGGCGAACTCGCGCGAGCCCTGGTGGACGTGATCGAGGCCAACGGCGGCGAGGTCGTCTGTGGCCGTCGGGTCACCGAGCTGATCGTCAGCGGCGGCCGCTGCACGGGCGTGGTCTGCGCGCACGGGGAGCGCTTCCTGGCCCGCGAGGCAGTGCTCTCGACGATCCACGTCAAGGACCTGGTGAAGATGGCCCCGGCGGCGGCCTGGGGCGAGGACTTCCGCTATGCGATCGAGACCTACGACGGCGGCGTGAGCGCTTTCGCGGCCCATTACGCGACCACTGAGGCGCCGCGCTACCCGACCCGCGACGGGGCCCACATCGAGTGCGTCTCGGGTGGGGTCTCGGGCTGGCCCGAGGACATCCTGCGTATGGGCCGCGACGTAGTCGAGGGCCGCCTGGTCACCGATGGCGCCTGGCTGCTGTTCCCAACGCCCACCGTCGCTGACCCCAGCCGCGCGCCCGACGGGCACCACACGGTCAAGATCCTCGGCATGCAGCCCTATGACCCGGGCCGTGGTCCGCAGGAGTGGGCGGAGCTGCGCGAGGAGATCGCCGCTGTGCACCTGGACCACCTGCGCCGGGCGGCCCCCAACCTGGACGAGGACAAGATCCTGGCCGAGTTGATCGTCTCGCCGGTCGACCTCGAGCAGGCCAATCCCCACATGTGGCACGGAACCTTCCACGGTGGAGACCGGGGGCTGGCCAACAGCGGCGCTCTACGCCCCGCGCCGGGCTGGGCCCAGCACCGGATGCCGATCCCGGGGCTCTACCAGACCGGTGGCACCACCCACCCCGGCGGCTCGGTGACCGGAGGGCCAGGACGCAACGCCGCGATTGTCATGCTCTCTGACCTGGGCGAGGACCCGGTGCTGGCGATGGCGCCCCGACGGGCCGCCCCCGGGGTCAGCGGGGCTCGATGAAGCGCCCGGGACTGACTGCATAATCACGCGCGTGCGCGCCACCGTGACCATCCGGGATGTGGCCCGCCTGGCCGAAGTGCATCCGGGCACGGTTTCGCGGGCACTGAATGAGCAGACCCGGGCCCTGGTCAACCCCGAGACCGCCGAGCGGGTGCTGCGCGCCGCCGAGGAGCTCGGCTACCGGCCCAATCCCATCGCGCGGGGACTGAAGACCAACCGCTCCTACACGGTCGGCGTCCTCATCCCCGACCTGACCAACCCCCTGTTCCCGCCGATCATGCGCGGGATCGAAGACCGCTTGGGCGAGGCGGGCTACACGTCGTTGATCGTAAACACCGACAACGACCCCGACCGGGAGCGGCTCCAGATGGAGACCATGCGATCCCGACAGGTGGACGGCTTCATCGCCGCCACCGCGCGTTTGGACACGGAGCTGCTGGCCGAGGCGGCGGCCGGCGGAGCGCCGATGGTCCTGGTCAATCGGAGCCTCGAGGATGGCTCGCTGCCCGCGGTCACCGTCAACGACCGCCAGGGAATCGCGCTGGCCGTCGACCACGTGGTGGCACTGGGGCACAAGCAAGTCGGCCACGTGGCCGGCCCGCAGAACGTCTCCACCGGCCATCGCCGTCATCTCGGCTTCCGGGAGGCGATGGCGCGCCACGGCCTCGACGCGTCCGATGCACAGATCTCGTTCAGCCGGGCGTTCATCGAGACCGAAGGCGCGCGGGTGTGCGCCGAGCTGCTGGACCGATCGCCGCAGGTGACGGCGATCGTCGCCGCCAACGACCGGCTGGCCATGGGTTGCTACGACGCGCTGGAAGGGCACGAGCTGCTCTGCCCCGAGGACGTCTCGATCACGGGCTTCAACGACATGCCGTTCATCGATCGGCTGCGGCCGCCCCTGACCTCGGTTCGCGTCCCGCAGCGCGAGATCGGCACCGTCGCCGCCGGACTACTGCTCGAACAGCTCACTCACACGGCGCCCCCGCCGGAGGAAATCCTGCTCGAGGCGTCGCTGGTCATCCGGGGCTCGACGGCGCCGCCCCGCTCATGATCCGGGCGCCCCGCAGATGAGGCCGTTCCAGACTGCAATCGTTTGCAGTAGGGTGTGGTCATGGCGGTAATCGACGCTCACGCTCACGTCATCGTTCCCGAGCTGCTGCGGGATCGTGCCCCCGGGGAGGCGTGGCGGCCGAGCGTTGAGCATGAAGGGGCGCAGCAGATCGTGTCGTTTGATGGCCGCCGGATCGCCTCCGCGGTCAAGGAGTTCGTCGACCTCGACGCGATCCTGGCCGACCGGGCGGCGGTCGGCATCGACGGCGTCGTGCTCTGTCCCTGGGTGCCGCTGCTGTTCTATGACGTCGCGCCTGAGATCGGGCTCGAGCGTTGCCGGCTTCAGAACCAGGGACTGGCCCGGCTGCGGGCGCGAGCACCCGAGCGGATCGCGGTTCTGGGGGCGGTGCCGCTCCAGGACCCCGAGCTGGCTGCCGCCGAGCTCGAGGCAGTGATGGACAGCGGCGATTTTGCCGGGGTCGAGGTCACCGCCAGCGTGACCGGCAGCTATCTCGGCGACCCCCGCTTTGAGCCCTTCTGGAGCGCCGCTGAGAGCCGCGACGCGCTGGTCTTCGTGCATCCCACCACGCGCGGCTTCCTGGATCCGACCTTTACCGAGCACTACCTGTGGAACCTGGTCGGCAATCCGATGGAGACCACGATCGCCGCCGCCCACCTGGTTCTGAGCGGGACGATGAATCGGCATCCGCGCCTGCGCGTCCTGCTGGCCCACGGCGGGGGTGCGATCGTGGCGCTGAGTGGGCGCCTGCGCCACGGTCAGCAATGGGTCGCGGCGGCCGGTCCGCTGCCCGCCGACGCGGCCAGCGCCGCTGACGCCGTGATCAGGCGGTTCCGCTTCGACACCGTCACCCACGATCCGGTGCTCTTGGCTGCGCTGATCAGCGCCGTCGGCGCCGAGCAGGTCCTGCTGGGCTCGGACTATCCATTTGACATGGCCGACCCTGACCCCGTGCGGACGGTTCGAGCCGCCGGCCTGAGCGAGGATGACGAGCGCGCCGTACTGGTGGGCAACGTGGCGCGCGAGCTGAAACTGAACACCGACGACGGAGGTAGGTCAGGTCATGGCTGACGCACGAGTTCAGGCCGCGATCACGCATTGGGCCGGGCGATTCATTGCCAACGGCGTGGACTACAACGACTTCGTACGCACGACGGGCACGATCTCGAGCTGGGACCAGTGGCTCGATGCCTGGACCGGCACCGCCGAGATGCACATGGCGCTGGCCGAGAGCGCCATCGAATCCGGTCACCACCGTAGCGCCGGGGAGGCCTACCTGCGCGCCGCGGTGAGCTTCCATTTCTCCAAATTCGTGTGGGTGCTCGACGCCGGCGCGCAACCGGCCAACACCGAGGCGGCCGTGCACGCGCTGTACGCCGCCCACCAGCTGCTGGACCCCACGGCCGAGCGGATCGAGGCGCCCCTGAACGGGAACCACGTGGTGGCCAACCTGCGCCGGCCCAGCCACTCCGGACCAGTGCCACTGGTCATCCTGATCCCGGGTCTGGACTCGACCAAGGAGGAGTTCTACCGCTGGGAGTGCGCTTTCCTGCAGCGCGGGCATGGCCACGCTCTCGCTCGACGGCCCCGGGCAGGGCGAGACCGGCTTTCACACCGACATCCGTCCCGACTACGAAGTCGCGGTCAGCGCGATCCTCGACGCGGTGGCCGGCCGCCCGGAGCTCGACCTCGGCCGCGTCGGCGCCGTCGGAGTCAGCCTGGGTGGCTACTACGTGGTCCGCGCCGCCGCCTTCGAGCCCCGCCTGAAAGCGATCGCCGGCATCAGCGGGCCGTTTCAGTTCGGGGCCAACTGGGAGGCGATGCCCGAGTTGACCCGGGAGACGATCGCCCACCACACCGGCGCCCGCGACGAAGCGGACGCCCGCCGGCGGGCCGGCGAGCTCGACCTCGAGGGAGTGGCCGAGCGGGTGCGCCAACCGTGCCTGGTGGTGACCGGCGAGCGTGATCGGGTGATCGCCTGGCAGGAAACCAAGCGCATCGCCGACGCCGTGCCCGACTCCGACTGGGTCCTTTACGAGGACGGCACCCACGTCTGCAACAACATCCCGTTCAAGTACCGCCCGCTGGTCACCGACTGGATCCGCGAGCGCCTGTAGTGCCGACCGGGATGATCGGCGAGTCGGTCACGACGACGAGAGGACGGCCGCGTCCTGCGAGGGCAGACGCAGTACGTCGATGACCTCGAACGCGCCGGCCTGGCCCATGTCGCGTTTGTCCGCAGCCCGTTCGCCCACGCGGCGATCACCGACGTGCAAGTGCCGGCGGCCGGGAGCACCGAGGGTTTGATCGGCGATGCTCACCGCCGCCGACCTGGCCGGACGCGTCCGGCCGTTCCCGGTCATGACGCCGGACGGGGCCGAGATCGCCGATGAGCCCCATCCGATCCTGGCCGACGGCGAGGTGCGTTACGTCGGGCCAGCCCGTGGTCGCCGTCATGGCCCGCTCGCGCGAGCTGGCCGAGGACGCTGCCGAGGGCGTCAACATCGAGTACGAGCCCCTGCCGGTCGTGGTCAGTGCCCGCGAATCCGATCTGGTCCTGATGCGCTGGGCGCGCCGGACGGGCGACGTAGACGAGCGCCTTCGTCCGGGCGCGCCACGTGGTGACCGGGACGCTACGCCCTGCCCCGGCTGGCCGCCGTGCCGATGGAGACTCGCGGGCTGCCTGGCCGAGTACGACCAGGCCGGCGACAAGTTGACCGTGTGGGCCTCGGTACAGGACACCCACCGGCCTCTGGCCCAGCTCGCCCATATCCTCGACCGTCCCCAGGACCGGATCCGAGTCATCGCCCCCGACGTGGGCGGTGCGTTTGGCAGCAAGGGGGTGATCGCCCCGGAGGTGGCGACGGCGGCCGCGGCGGCGATCGCGCTCGGCGTCCCGGTCAAGTGGACCGAGGACCGCTTCGAAAACCTGGTCGCCTGCTACCAGGGACGCGGCATCGAAGGCGATCTCGAGCTGGCGCTCGACGGCGACGGCCGCATCCTGGGTCTCCGCGCTCGCCTGTGGGCCGACCTCGGCGGCTACCTGCTCACCACCACGCCGATCCCGCCCGCACACAGCGGCCACGCTCATCACGGGTTGCTACGAGATCCCGGCTGCGGACGTGGTCATGACCGGGACGCGCACGCACAAGGCACCCACCGGCCCCTACCGGGGAGCCGGGCCGACCTGACGCGACGTACATGATCGAAGGACTGCTCGACGACGGGGCGCGGGCACTCGGGCATCGACCGGGTGCAGATGCGGCGACGCAACCTCATCCGCTCGTTTCCCTACCAAACCGCCACCGGCCTGCGAGTACGACTCGGGTGACTATGACCGCTGCCTCGATCTCGCCCTCGAGCTGGCCGGTCCGCAGGCCCAGGCCGACCTGACCACAGCATCCCGCCCCGAGGCCCGCGCGTCCGGGACGGGGATCTCGCGCTCTACGTCGAGCGGGCCGGGGGCGGCTTCGAGAGCGCGACCATCACCCTCGAGGCCGGCGGCCATTTCGTGGTCTTCACCAGCGCCAACGCCCACGGCCAGGGTCACGAGACGACCTTCGCCCAGATCGCCGCCGAGCGCCTGCAGGTCGGGCTGGACGCGATTTCGATCCGCTTCGGGGACAGCGCCACCGCCCCACCCGGAGTGGGTACGTTCGGCAGTCGCAGCGTCGCGATGGCGGGCTCGGCCATCGTCGTCGCCGCTGACGCGCTGATCGAGCGCGCCCAGGCCCGGGCCAGCCAGCTGCTGGGTGCCCCCGCCACCCTGGTCGACGGGGGCGTTCACAGGGGCCGGCGCGACGCTGGGTTGGACCGAGCTCGCTCGGGCCGCGCTCGGGCCGGGCCCCCGGCCAGAGGGTCTCGAGCTCGGCCCTCTGCACGCCGAGGCAACCTTTCGCTCGGCCAACGTGTTCTCATCCGGGGCCTACGTGGCCACCGTGACGATCGATCCCGGCACCGGCGCGCTGACCGTGACCGGCCTGGTGGCGGTGGACGACTCCGGCACGGTCATCAATCCTCTCCTCATCCACGGCCAGGTGCTCGGCGGCGCCGTCCAGGCACTGGGCGAGTGCTTGACCGAGGAGGTGCTGTTCGACTCGAGCGGCCAGAATACGACAGCGTCGCTGCTCGGCTACAGCCTGCTCACCGCGCCGAGATCCCACCCATCGTGTCGGGCGAAGTGCACAGCCCGTCTCCGCTGAATCCGCTCGGGGCCAAGGGGGCCGGCGAGGGAGGCACGGTGGGGACCCTGGCCGCCGTGGCGAGCGCAGTCAGCGACGCCCTGGGCGGGGTTCACGTCGATCCTCCCTACACGGCCGAGAAGCTCTGGCGAGCGTTGCAGCGATGAAGCCGGCACCGTTCGCCTACCAGCCGGCCCATTCGATCCCCGAGGCGCTGACCGGGCTCGAGCAGGAAGACGCGCTGGCCCTGGCCGGCGGACAGAGCCTCGTACCCATGCTCAACTTCCGCTTCGCCCGCCCCTCCGTCCTGGTTGACCTCAACCCGATTTCCGAGCTGAGCTTCATCCGGAGCTCGAGCGGCAGCCTGCGAGTCGGCGCGATGACCCGCCAGTCGATGCTCGAGCGCTCGGAACTCGTGGCCCGTGGGTGGCCGCTCCTGCGCGAGGCAGTCGGTCACGTAGCGCACCCGGCGATTCGCAACCGGGGCACGATCGGGGGCTCGGTCGTGCAGGCCGATCCCAAGGCCGAACTGCCGGTGGCCCTGATGGCGCTCGACGCTCGGTTCCATCTCCGCAGCGCCCGGGGGGTGCGATCGTTGAGTGCCGGGGAGCTGATCCTGGGGCCGATGTTCACGGCCTTGGCGCCGGGAGAGCTGCTGACCGAGATCGAGCTTCCGCCCCCGGCCGCGGGCGCCCGGATGGCGTTCGTCGAGTACTCCCGTACCCACGGCGACTTTGCCCTCGCGGGCGCGGCAATCGTCGTTGCCCCCGATGGCTACGCCGCGGTTGCACTGCTCGGAGCTGGGCCGGTCCCCGTGCGGGCCACCGGGTGCGAGCGTGCGCTGGCGGCGGGCGCCGGAGCCGCCGAGGCCGCCGAGCTGGCCGGCGCGGTGGTCAGCGACGATTATCAGCGCGCCTTGATCACGACCCTGGTCACACGAGGCCTCGAGCGGGCGCAATCGTGAGAATCGCCGTTCAGATCAACGGTGCCGAGTACGAGGGCGATGTCGAGGGCCGCACTCTGCTTTCGGACTTCATCCGTCACCAGGCGGGGCTGACCGGCACCCACGTCGGTTGCGAGCACGGCGTCTGCGGGGCATGCACTGTGCAACTCGACGGTGAGCCCGTGCGCTCGTGCCTGATGCTCGCCGTGCAGGCTGACGGGCGCACCCTGACCACAGTCGAGGGTCTGGGCGGACCGGATGGGGAGCTGAGCGAACTGCAGCGGGCCTTTACCGCGCACCACGCGCTGCAGTGCGGGTTCTGCACCTCGGGCTTCTTGATCACGGCTGATGCCCTGCTGCGCCAGCGCCCCGACGCGAGCGAGTCAGAGATCCGCGAGGCGATGGCCGGCAACCTCTGCCGCTGCACGGGCTACGACGGGATAGTGGCCGCGATCCGGTCCGTCGCCTCGCCGTCAGCCTAGGCCTGCGGTTGCCGAGGTGTGGCCTCCTGGGTCTCGGCGTTCAGGTCGGTGTTGAGGTTGGACTGGGGGTCGCGCTCGAGGGGCAGGCTGCCGCCGGCGGTGAAGTAGGGCTGGCCGGCGATGACCAGGTCCTCGGCCGGGAAACGGGTGATGACCTCGCAACCGGTGGCGGTCACGACCAGTTGCTCCTCGATGCGGGCGGCCGACCAGCCGTCAGTGGCGGGCCAGAACGTCTCCAGCGCGAACACCATCCCCTCCTTGATCTCCTCCGGGTGATCGAGTGAGACCAGCCGGCTGAACACGGGCTTCTCCCAGATCGAGAGGCCGACGCCGTGTCCGAACTGGAGTGCGAAGGCCGCCTCCTCGTCGGGGAAGCCGAACTCCTGGGCCTTGGGCCAGAGCGAAACCACCTCGCCGGTCGTGGCGCCCGGGCGGATCAGGGCGATCGCCGCGTCGAGGTAGTAGCGGCAGCGCTTGTAGGCGTCGACGAGCGGGCGCGACGCGCTGCCCACCGCGAATGTCCGGTAGTAGCACGTGCGGTAGCCCATATAGCTGTGCAGGATGTCGAAGTAGGCCGGGTCGCCCGGGCGCAGCGCCCGGTCGGTGAACACATGGGGATGGGGGCTGCAGCGCTCGCCTGAGATGGCGTTGACGCCCTCGACGAACTCCGACCCCATCTCGTAGAGGACCTTGTTGACCAGGGCGACGCAGTCGTTCTCGCGGATCCCGGCCCGCATCGTGCGATACAGCTCCTCGTAGGCGGCGTCGACCATCGAGCAGGCCATGTTGAGCAGGGTGATCTCGTCGCGGGTCTTGATCACGCGCGCCTCCTGCATCAGCTGCTGGCCGTCGGCGACCTGGATGCCCTCCTTCTGGAGGGCGAACAGCACGGCCGGCTCGATCGCGTCGATGCCCACCGGCTCGCCGAGCAGTCCGCGCTGCTCGAGCTCGACCCGGATCTTCTTGGCCACGTCCTCCGCCCGCCCGGACTGCGGGGACATGGCGCCGCGCAGGGTCGAGATGCCCGCGCGCGAGCGACCGTCGCCCAGCCAGGGGTTGTAGAGCTGATGGTGGCGCGCCGCCGAGCCGAAGTCCCACATGATCGGCTCATCACCCTGGGGCAGCAGGCAGAAGCGATTGAGCTTGTCGGCGGCCCAGGTCCCGATGTGGGTGGCGGTGATGTAGCGGATGTTGGTCATGTCGAAGCACAGCAGCGCGCCGAGCTCCGAGGCGGCCAGCAGCTCGGTGATGCGGGCCAGGCGCTCCTCGCGCAGGCGGTCGTAGCGGACCCGCTCCTCCCAGTCGACGCCCATCGTCCCGTAGCTGTGCAATCCCATATCCTAACCTCTCTCTTGCAAACGTTTGCAGCCGCCGAAGCATACCGGTCTTGACGTGCCTCAGAGGGTCGGCTAGATTGCTGCAAACGATTGCAGCAAGGAGTTGTGGCATGGATGGTCAGCAACAAATGCGGCTCGGCTGGGTGGGTCTCGGGCGGATGGGTCAGGCCCTGGCCTCCCGGCTGCTCGAGGCCGGCCAGGATGTGACCGTTTACAACCGGACCCGTGCCAAGTGCGAACCGCTGGCGGCGCTGGGAGCGGCGATCGCCGATACGCCCCGCCGAACTGGCCGATCGCGACATCGTCTTCACGATGGTGGCCGGGTCAGCCGACGTCGCCGAGGTGGTCACCGGTCCCGCAGGGCCTGCTGTCGCGCTCCGACGTCGCCCCGGGCCTGATCATCGACTCGACCACGATCGCCCCAGACCGCCGCCGCCGAGGTCCGGGCCGCCGCGCAGGCGCGCGGGACCGCCATGCTGGCCGCGCCGGTCAGCGGCAACCCAAAGGTGGTCGAGAGCGGCCGCCTGACGATCTGTCGCCTCAGGGCCCAAGGAGGCCTGGGAGCGGGCCAAGCCCTACCTGGAGCTGCTCGGGCGCAGCGTCACCTACGTCGGGCGAGGGCGACCGGGCCCGGCTGGTCAAGATCTGCCACAACCTGATGCTGGGCGTGGTTGCCCAGTGCATGGCCGAGATCACGGTGCTGGCCGAGAAGGGTGGCGTCTCGCGGGCGGACTTCCTCGAGTTCCTCAACGACAGCGTGATGGGCTCGACCTTCACCCGTTACAAGAGCCCGGCCTACGTCAACCTCGACTTCGAGCCCACCTTCACCCCGGCGCTGCTGCTCAAGGACTTTCACCTCGGCTTCGAGGCCGCCCGCGAGCTCGAGGTCTCGATGCCGCTCGCCGCGACCACCGAGCAGATCGTGCAGGGCATGGTCGGGATCAAGGGCAACGAGGTCGACTTCGCCGCGCTGATCGAGCTGGTGGCCGGGCCTCGGGCCTCGACGCTCGAGTGGCCGAGGACGTGGAGGTCGACGACGGTCTCGCCCCGCTCGAGCGGTGGTCACCGACGGCCTGCCCGCCTAGACCGACCGGCAGAACGTGAAAAACCCGAATCCTGCGTTCGGGTTTGTCACCAGGCGCAGGCACAGCCCCAAATTTGCGAAAGACCTGCGGGCGGGGGCCGGGTTTTTCACCGGCTGCATGCTGCCCGGAGCGCGGCGCGGCGCGGCGGCGGGTGGACGGGAGCGCGGGTGGGCGGGTGGCGCGGGTGGGCGGGTGGGCGCTCAGACCAGCAGGGCGAACGGCTGCTCGAGCAGCTCGCGCAGCCGGGCCATGAAGCGGGCGCCGTCGACCCCGTAGACGATCCGGTGGTCGCAGGCGAGGGTGAGCTGCACGGTGTCGCGCGCGGCGATCTCCCCGGAGTCGAGGACCACGGGACGGCGGCGCAGCGCGCCGACGGCGAGGATCGCCGCCTGGGGCGGGTTGATCACGGCCGAGAAGCTGTCAATCCCGAACATCCCGAGGTTGGAGATGCTGAACGTCGCCCCCGCGAGGTCGCTGGGGCTGATCGAGCCGTCGCGCACGCGCCCGGCCAGGGCGCGCGTGGTCTGCGCGATCTCGTGCAGGGACTTGGTGTCGGCGTCGAACACGGTGGGCACGACCAGCGAGTCCTCGCCGGCGACCGCGATCCCGATGTTGACGCGGGCGTAGGTCTCAAACTGGGCGTCGCGGTAGGCGCCGTTGACGCGCGGGAACTCGCGCAGGGCGAGCGCCGCCGCCTTGACGATCAGATCATTGAGCGAGGGCAGAGACCAGGTCCGGCAGGGCGCGCAACTGCTCGCGCAGGGCGACGGCGGCGGTCATGTCGACTTCGCTGCGCAGCTCGATGTCGGGGACGGTCGCGCGCGACTCGGCCATGCGCCGCGCCACGGTCCGCTGGATCGTGGTCAGCTCGTGGCGGGTGGCCTCGCCCTTGGCGCTCCCGAGCCGAGTCGCCGCGACGGCGGGTCGGCGCCGGCGCGCCCGCCCCCCGTTGCCGTTGGCAGCGCCGGCCGCGCGCTCGACGTCGGCGCGGATCACGCGCCCGTGGGGGCCGGAGCCGGTGAGGGCGTGAGGTCGACGTGCAGCTCGAGCGGCGATCCGGCGCGCCAGCGGCGAGGCCTTGACGCGGCCGGCTGACGACGACGACGGCGGCCGGCGATGCAGGGCCGGGGGCTGCGACGCGACTGCGCCCGCGCCGGCGGCCGGCGCCGGGCGAGCGCACGGGTCCCTCGGGCGGCGAGCTCGGTGGCGGCGGCCAGAGCCTGGGCGAGCCCTGCTCGGGCAGCGACTCACCGGCCTGACCGACGACCAGGATCGGCGCGCCGACGGCGACGCTCGCCCCCTCGCCGACCAGGAGCGCGAGCACGGTGGCGCGGCGCGTCGGCCTCGTGGGTTACGACCGCCTTGTCGGTCTCGACCTCGACCAGCGGCTGGCCCTCGCGCAGCTCGTCGCCCTCGGCCACGAGCCACTTCAGAATGGTGCCCTCCTCCATCGAATCCGACAGGCGGGGCATGACGATCTCGCGGGCCAAAGTGGTCTCCAGAACGATCACTGCAAACGTTTGCGATACGATCGTAACACGACGGCTGAGATCTAGGAGGCGGCGAGTGGCCAACGTTCAGAGCGCAGCAGAAAACCGGGGCGGCGGACCTCCTATCTGGACGCGTACGGCCGGATGCTGTTGATCCGCTCCTTCGAGACCTCGATGCATCGGCTGTTCCTGGAAGGCGAGGTGCACGGGACGACGCATCTGTACGCCGGCCAGGAGGCGGTGGCCGTCGGTGTCTGCCTCGCGCTGGAGCCCGATGACTACGCCACCGGCACCTACCGCGGACATGGCCACGCGCTGGCCAAGGGCACCGAGCCGGGCGCGCTGATCGCCGAGATGCTCGGCCGCGCCACGGGGGTGTGCGGGGGCCGCGCCGGCTCGATGAACGTGATCGACCTCGAGCACGGCCTGGTCGGCTGTTACGGGATCGTCGGCGGCTCGATCGCCGCCGGCCTCGGCGCCGCCTTCTCGGCCCGCCGCCAGGGCCGCGTGGCGGCGGCCTTCTTCGGAGACGGCGCCATCAACCAGGGCTATTTCCACGAGTGCCTGAACATGGCCAAGGTGGCCTCTCTGCCGCTGGTGGCGGTGTGTGAGAACAACTTCTACGCCGAGTTCACCCCGCTCGCCGACGCCACCGCGGGGGCCAACATCGCCGCCCGCGCCCAGGCCTATGACATCCCCTCGGCGGTGGTGGACGGCAACGACCTGTGGGCGGTGCACGCCGCGGCCAGCCGAGGCGGTGGCTCGGGCCCGCAGCGGCGGCGGCCCCACCCTGCTCGAGTGCCAGACCTACCGCCATTACGGTCACTCCAAGAGCGACCCGGCCCCGTACCGGCCCAAGGAGGAGGTCGAGCGCTGGCTCGAGCGCGACCCGCTCAAGATCGCCCGCGCGCGCCTGCTCGAGGACGGGGTCAGCGAGGACCAGATCGCCGCCACCGAGGAGGAGATCGCCGCCGTCATGGCCGAGGCGGTCCAGAGCGCCCGCGACGCGGCCTACCCCGATCCCGTCGACCGACGCGGCCACGGAGTTCCGGGCATGAGCACGCTCGAGTTCCGCACCGCGATCCGCGACGCCATCGCCGAAGAGCTCGAGCGCGATGACGACGTGGTCTTCTTCGGCGAGGACGTGGCCGTGGCCGGCGGTGTCTTCAAGGCCACCCCGGGCCTGATCGAGCGCTTCGGTCCCGAGCGGGTGTTCGACACCCCGATCTCGGAGCTGGCCCTGGCGGGGATGGCCTACGGCGCCGCCGTGACGGGCATGCGACCGGTGTTCGAGATCATGTTCGGCGACTTCATGGCGCTGCCGATGGACAGCCTCGTCAACCAGGCGGCGAAGTTCTGGTACATCTCCAACGAGCAGGGCAGCGTGCCGCTCGTCGTGCGCTCGGCCGTCGGCGGGGGCGGGCGCTTCGGCGCCATCCACTCCCAGACCCACGCCACGTGGTATCAGGGCGTCCCCGGCCTGAAGATCGTCTTCCCGTCCTCGCCGGCCGAGGCCAAGGGCCTGCTCAAGGCGTCGATCCGCGACGACAACCCGGTCGATATTCCTCGAACACAAGCGGCTCTACTCGGTCAAGGGCGACGAGCCCGAACACGAGGTGCATCCCGATCGGGCAGGCGGGCATGGCCCGCGCCGGGTCTGACCTGACCATCGCCACGATCGGCAAGTCGGTCTCCGACGCGCTGGCCGCCGCCGAGACGCTGGCCGCCGAGGGCGTCAGCGCCGAGGTCATCGATCTGCGCTCGCTGCGCCCGCTCGACGTCGGCACCGTGCTCGAATCGGTGAGCCGCACCAACCGCCTGCTGGTCGATCGAGGAGGGGCCGCAGACCGGAGGCTGGGCCGCCGGCCTGGTCGGCGCCGTGGCCGCGGCCGGACTCCACGACCTCGACGACGCGTGGCTGCTGACCACCGCCGAGACCCCGATCCCGTACAGCCCCACGCTCGAGGACGCGTTCATTCCCGACACGGCGCGATCCTGGCCACGGTGCGCGAGCGCGCCGGTCTGGCCACCAGCTGACCGATATCTGGCCGCCCCCGGCAGAGGAAGATCTATGCCACCGCACATCAGCTACGTCGACCCCGCCACGGTCACCGACCCCGACCTGCTGGCGATCATGGAACGCGCTCGCACGTTCGGGACGCCGCGACCCGAGAGTCAGGCGATCCGGCTCCACCACCCGGAGGTCATGAAGGCGTTCAACCAGGCCTGGGAGGTGTTCTTTCGCCAGGGCGTCTGCGACCACGCGATCAAGGAGCTCTGCCGCCTGTACATCTCCAAATCGGTGGAGTGCGAGTACTGCGGCGGCCAGAGGTCGGTGCTCGCTCAGCAACAGGGGACGACCGAGACCCAGGTTGACGAGATCCTCGACTTCGAGCGCTCCGATCGGTTCGACGCTCGCGAACGCGTGGCGCTGGAGTGGGCGATGGCCATCACCTGGGATCCGAGCCTGGCCGCCGACGATCTCTGGGACCGGCTGCACGAGCACTTCTCAGAGCCCGAGCTGGTCGAGCTCGGGCACTTCATCGCCCTCACCCTCGGCCAGCAGCGCTTCCTCAAGACCGTGGCGATCAAGCACGGCGAGGTGATGGGCGACACCGAGGCCGGGCTGGCCCCGGCCGAAGTGCGGCGGCTGCGCGGGCTATGAGCTTCATCACCGGCCACGCGACGCGCGAGTATTACCGCGTCGGGCGCTGACCGGCGCCGGCCCTCAGGTCCTAGGCATCGCCTCGAAGGTCAGGCTTGTGGTGCCGGTGGTGACTGTGGTGCCGACGGTGTCTGTGGTGCTTGTGGTGCCGACGGTGTCTGTGGCGCTTGTGGCTCTTGTGATGATGCTTGTGGCCCGGGTGGGGCCTGCCCCCCGTCGACCCCGCGCCGGCGGGCACGTACACCGGCATTCCGGGCTCCCCTGTCTCCAGGGAGAGGAGCGCCTGGTTGGCCTTGTTACCGGCAGCGTAGGACTGGTTGGCGATCACCAGTTGCGTGCCGAGGAACCCGACCCCCGAGGGGGAATCGAAGGGCACCGCCGAGTTGTTCGCGCCGGTGTACTGCTGACCGAAGCGGGCGAGCTCGTGACCGGAGCTGTTCAGCTCGACCACCTGGTTCGACGCGCCGACCTCCGCGATGTAGATGTTGCCCGACCGGGCGAGGGCGCAGCCGTCGGGTGCGTCGGCGGGACCGCTCTGCCATAGCTGGGTGAGCGGGCCGGGGGCTCCACGCGGGCCGATCGCCACCGTGAACAGCTTGCCGGTACTGGGTGTGAGCGCGCCCAGGCCGGCGTTGGAGGCTTGGTCGAATAGGAGTGTGCGGTGGTCGGGCATCATCGTGATGCACGCGGTGCCAAACGGACCACCGTCCAGACGCCGGTCGGCCAGCCACACCCCGGCCGGACCACCGCCGGGCGGTACCCGCCAGATCACCGCCTGCTGGTAGTCGGTGACGTACAGGCTTCCGTCCGGTCCCCAGGCCGCGTAGTCGGGCATCGGCGGAAGATTGATGAGTGCGGGGGAGCAGGGGGTCCCGGACGGCACCGAACTGCAGGTCGGCAGGTCGGGGACGCGTGAATACAGGGTCTGGGCTCCGGTCCCCGGGTCGAGCCGGAGGATCCGCCCGCTGGTCTTGTCGAGCAGCAGCAGCCGTCCGCGGCTGTCGTTGGCTGCCACCTGGACGCCGTGCGGTCGAGACAGATCCTGACCGCTCACGGTCCACGAGCGCAACAGGGTTCCGCCGGCGCTGTAGGCGAACACGCGGGAGGGCACGTGGTCGCCCGTGGGGTTGTCGTAGGTGCCCTCGTAGATGTCGCCGCCCATGACGTGCGGTAACGCCGGGTAGCCCGGGGAGGGGACCAGCGCCAGCACCTGCACGTCGCCGCGCGGGCGGGCGCCGGCCGCGGTCGGAACCAGGCCGAGCAGCAGCACTGCCCAGCAGCCCAGGAGGACTGGAATGCGACTCCTCACCGCGCCGGCTCTCCCAGTCGCGAGGCCACGTAGGAGCTGAGCATCAGCTTGCTCTCGACCAGCACCGCCGCATCGCCGCCACGGTCGCGGCGAAACGCCTCGCGCAGTAGTCCGTCGCCGGCGAGCACCACCATCTCGGCCGCCCTGGCCCGTGACTGCGCCGGGGCCTGAGGCCAGTGGTTGGCGAGGATCCGCTCGATCGAACGGCCGATCGCCTGGCGCGCCGACCGGGTCGTGTCGCGTACCCGTTCAGTGCGCAGCCCGCCGTACCACAGGGCCAGGAAGCCGGGCCGGGCGCGAAACCCGGCGGCCAGCGCGTCAAGCACCACGGCTGCCGGATCGTGCAGCGGATCTAACTCGTCAGCCTCGGCGGCGGCGGCCACCAGATCCGCAAAGTCACTCCAGTAGCGCAGTGCGAGCGCCTCGATGATCGCCTGCTTGTCATCAAAGAAGCGGTAGATCGAGCCGATCGGTACCTGCGCGACGGCGGCGATCCGGGTCGTCGTGAACGCCCCAGCGCCGTCATCGGCCAGCACCTCGTCGGCGGCGTCCAGCACGCGGCGGAGCCGCTCGCGGCTACGCGCCTGGGTGGGGGTGTTACGAAGCTGGGCGGGCTGCCGGGCGCGGTTTCTGGGCATGGGGATACGGTTGAAAGTTGAAAGTGAGCTTTCTTTCACGTTAGCATTTTCGGGGTGCCCGATTCCACTCTTGAGCGCGAACGCGAGCGTGTCGCCCAGGCGGCGCGACGCCTGGCGGCGGATGGACTGGTCACCGGGACGGCGGGGAACGTCTCCGAGCGCGATGGCGACCTGGTCGCGGTCACCCCGACGGGAGCGTCGCTGGAGACGCTCAGCGCCGAGCAGGTCGTCGTGGTCGACCTTGATGGGCGGCAGGTGGCCGGCGAGCTGATGGCGACCTCCGAGCTCGAGCTGCATCTCGGCATCTACCAGCGTTACCAGGCGGGCGCGGTCGTCCACACCCACGCTCCGTTCGCCACCGCCCTGGCCTGTGTGCTCGATCAGCTGCCGGTCGTCCACTACCAGATGCTCGCGCTGGGCGGCTCCGTGCGCGTCGCGCCGTACGCCACGTTCGGGACGCCCGGAACTGGCGGAGCTGACCCTGACCGCGCTCGAGGGACGCAGTGCGGCGCTGATGTCCAACCACGGCGCGATCGTCCACGGCGCTGACCTGGACGTGGCTGTGCAGCAATCGTCGCTGCTCGAGTGGGCCTGCTCTTTGTACTGGCGGGCGGCATCCGTCGGAACGCCACGCGTCCTCGGTCAGGACGAGCAGCTCGAGTTCGTCAAGGTTCTCACCGAGCGCGGCTACGGGAATACCCATCGGAGCGAGCCATGAAGGTGATCACGCTCGGCGTGCACGTGGTCGACGTGCTGGTCCGCCCGGTGACCGAGATTCCCGAGGCGCAGGGCGGGGCGCTGGTCGAGCAGATTCGCATCACCCCCGCCGGGCCGGCGGGCGGCACGGCGGTCACGCTGGCCAAGCTCGGCGCCGAGGTCCGCAGCGCCGGTGCCATCGGCGATGATGAGCTCGGCGACGTCATTCTCGACCTGCTCGGGCGCTGGGGCGTCGACACCTCGCTGCTGGTGCGCCGCGAGGGCATCCAGACCTCCGCCAGCGTGCTCCCGATCCGGCCTGACGGGTCGCGGCCGGCCTTCCACGTGGTCGGTGCGAACGCCACGTACTCCGCGGCTGACGCGCCGTGGCAGGAGATTGCGCAGGCCGACCACCTGCACCTCGGCGCGCCCGAGTTCATGGGCGGCGAGGAGGCGGCGAAGATCCTCTCCTTCGCCCGCGAGCACGGTGTCGTCACCTCGGCCGACATCCTCGCGCCCGGTGACCAGGCATCGGCGATCCTCGACTGGATCTCACCGGCGTTTGCACATCTGGACTACCTGCTGCCCAACGCGGAGCAGGTCCTGGCGCTGACCGGCGAGGAGAATGACCTCGTCGCTGGTTGCCGCGCCCTCCTGCGCCACGGCGTCGGGTGCGTGGCGGCCACCCGCGGCCCGCACGGCGCGCTGGTCGTAGGCCCCGACACCGAGGAGCGGGTGCCGGCGTTTTCGGTCGACGTGGTCGACACGACCGGCTGCGGAGATGCCTTCTCGGCCGGTTTCGTTCGTGGTCTGGCCCTCGGCCGAAGCGCCCGTGACGCGGCGGTGCTCGGCTGCGCCGCCGCGGCGCTGGTCGCCCAGGGACTCGGGTCTGACCACGGAGATTTCGATCTGACCGGCGCGGACGCGCTAGCGGCAACGGGACGCACCCTTGACAACGATTCCCAGGAGGCGGTTTCAGGATGACGGACGAACAGCACTCGATCACCCGCCGGCGGTTTGTCGCCGGAACGCTGGCCGCCGGCGCCGCCGCGGCCCTCCCGGAAGCCGCCCACGCCGCCGAGGACCCTGAGCACAGGCCCACGCACAAGCACAAGCACAAGCACAAGAAAAAGCACAAGCGACCCCTGCACAAAGCCGACGTGGTGGTGGTCGGCGGTGGGTTCGCCGGACTGATGGCGGCGCGAAACATCGCCGCGACCGGCCACTCGGTCAAGGTGCTCGAGGCGCGCGACCGGGTGGGCGGCCGGGTGTGGAACCACGATCTCGGGGGCGGCAACGTCTCGGAGCGAGGCGGGACGTTCGTCGGGCCGACCCAGGGCCACCTCATGGCTCTGGCCGCCGCACTCAACGTGGGCACGTTCCCGACCTACGACACCGGCAAGAACGTGTACATCAACGGCGGCATTCGGATGACCTACAGCGACACCGGCCCCACCGGCACTGCGCCCCCTGATCCGCTGGTCACCCCCGAGATCCTGAAGGTGGTCACACAGCTCGACCAGATGTCGACCTCGGTCCCGGTGGACGCCCCGTGGACGGCCGCAAACGCGGCTGCCTGGGACGGCCAGACGCTCGAGAGCTGGATCAACGCGAACAGCATCACGCCGCGCTTCAAGGCGCTCATCCCGGCCGCGACCCGGCCCATCTTCGGGGCCGAGCCGCGGGAGCTCTCGCTGCTGTTCACCCTGTTCTACATCGCCTCCTCGGGAGACGAGAAAAATCCCGGGACGTTTGAGCGTAACTTCGACACCCGCAACGGGGCCCAGCAGTCGCGGTTCGTCGGCGGCTCACAGACGATCGCCCTGCGGATGGCCGCGCAGCTGGGCCACCGCGTCCTGCTCCGCTCGCCGGTGCACCGCATCGTCCAGGACAAGACCGGCGCCACGATTCACTCCGACCGGCTGACCATCAGGGCCAAGCGCGTCATCGTGGCGGTCCCGCCGGTGCTGGCGGCACGAATCCGGTATGAGCCCGGCCTGCCATTCGGCCGGGACCAGCTGACCCAGCGCTACCCGCAGGGCACGCTTACCAAGGTCGCGGCCGTCTACCCGCGTCCGTTCTGGCGCGACGCGGGACTAAACGGCAGCGCGCTGGACACCGGAGGGCCGGTCAGCGCGACGTTCGACGACTCTCCGCCCAACGGCTCGATCGGAGTGTTGTTCGGGTTCGTGGGCGGCGATCAGGCCCGTGTGTACAACACGATGTCGCCAGCCTCGCGCCAGGCTGCCGTGGTGAAGCAGTACGCGCACTTCTTCGGCTCCTCGGCCCTGAAGCCGACCGCGTTCTTCGATACCAACTGGTCCGCCGAGGAGTGGACCCGTGGATGCCCGGTGGGCATCCCCACCCTAGGCACCCTGACCGCCTATGGCTCCAAAATCCGAGAGCCGGTGGGACGGATCCACTGGGCCGGCACGGAGACCTCGACGTACTGGAACGGGTACATGGACGGAGCTGTCCGCTCGGGCGAGCGGGCCGCCCAGGAAGCGCTGGCCGGCCTGTGAGTGAGTGACCAGCGTCGCGCAGCCGCGCGGGTAGGTGATTACGTCATCACGGGCGCCGGAAGCTCTGCCGGGGCGCCAACCCGGCGGGTGGCCCTCCGCTGCGTCCAGAGCCGGTCACCCAGGGCCCAGCCGGCGTAGACGAGTGCGCCCAGCGTGCCCGTCGCCGTCAGCAGAACACCAGCGGCGCTGACCCCGGCGACGCCGTTGGCCCCCAGGATCAGGACCATCGCCCCCGGGCCGACGCCCGGCCCGACGGGCAGTACCCCGAGCACGGCGACGGCGATGAGCACGGCAGTGGCGTCGAACACGGACGCGTGAATACCGCTGGCATGGAGCATCAGCAAGTTGCGGCCGATCTGGGCGCAGACCGCGAGCACGACGAATAGCGCCACGCGCATACGGGTGCGCGACTCGTTGAGTGCGCTCAGGCCCTTCCACCATCCGCTTGGATGGCGTCGGGCCAGCCGGGCCAAGGCGGCGACCGCGGCGAGAATCACACAGAAAGCGATGATCGGTGTCCACCACGGCCAGCCGAGCGGGGCGACCAGCGTGAACGAGAACAGCGCCACGAGCGCGACCTCGGTGAGCACGATCGGGATCTCGGTTGCGGCCACAACGACCGTCTTGGGTGTCTGCTCGCGGGCGGCGCGTCTGAGCGCCGCGATGCGCATGGCGAACCCGAGCTCGCCATTGACGATGTTGCCGAGATAGCCGACGCCGGCCGCGCGGTACAGGCGCCGCCGCCCCACGGTCCCACCGGCAGCGTGCACGCAGACATTCCATGACTCGCTGCGGGCCACCAGCGAAAGGCTCTGCAGCGCCGCGGCGCCGGCCAACGACCACCACGGCGCCCCGCCGGCCGCGTGCGCGAATTGACCCCAGCGTCCGGCGAGCACGTGGACGAGCACACCCACGGCCAGCAGGGTGCCGATCGCCGTTAGCGGATGCCGGTGGCGATTGGCCAGGGCCCCCACTCGCCGCGCTGCCTTCATATTGCGAAACTCCTTGTGTCTCGGGAGCGCCCGCGGGCGGGTTCCGGCGACTTTGGTTGAGGACTGGCGCTCGAGACTCGAGACGAAGCTGTTCGTGGAGGCGTCGCCGGGGGCTGGGCCGACGGTGGTCCTGCGCGGCGGATTCGCGAAAGCGGCGAGTGGCCTTGTCTGTCGAGTCTACGCTCGGGGCGGCGGGAATACCAACGGGAGGGGCGGCGGCGAGGGGCCGCGCGGATTGAGACGACACGTCCAACGCGTACACTGACTACTGGACGGTCGCTGACCAAGCCGACAGCGGTTTCTGCAGCTGCCCTGCGTCGCCGCGACTAGCCGATCTGATTGACCTCCGCCCACTGCGCAATCTGGCTGGGGCAAGCGCAACTCGTGGCGTCACCCGGCGGCTGAAACACGACAGGAGATTTCCCGATGTCCAGAGGTGGTCCTGGGGGGGAGCCGGCCACGGTCGACGCGGCGAAAACAAGCCACCAAACCGGGACCGGACCGGTCGGCGAGGAAACTGTTGGTGTGGCCGGGACACCCAGCAGGAAGAATGGGGCTATCTCGAGCGAGTCACAAGCAGGTCGGGGGCATGGCTTCATGGGCCGTCATCGGCGCGCGGTCGTCGCGACGATCGTCGTCGCGGCGATTGCCGGCTTCATCCATTTCGTCGTGCCGCAGCTGAACTCGCTCGCCCCGACTCTGCACCGGCTGCGTTCGGCCGATCCGGCCTGGCTCGGACTTGGCGTCATCTTCGAGGCCCTCTCGCTGGCCGGCTACGTGGCCCTCTTCCGCACCGTGTTCTCCTGCCAAGGGGTGCGCATCGGTTGGAAGGCGAGCTATGAGATAACGATGGCCGGGGTTGTAGCGACCAAGCTGTTCGCGGCGGCGGGCGCCGGCGGAGTGGCCCTGACGATCTGGGCGCTCCGAGCCGCCGGTCTCAGCGCGCGCAGCGTGGCCAGACGCGTCCTGGCCTTCGAGTTCTTCCTCTATGGAGCCTATGTGGGTGCCATCGTGGTCGCCGGCTTTGGCTTGCGCAGCGGTCTGTTCGCCGGGACTGCACCCTGGACGCTGACCCTCGCTCCCGCTGTCCTGGGCGCCGTCGCGATTCTCCTTCTGGTCTCCGTCCGCGCGCTGCCCTCGGACTTCGAGCGGCGCATAAAGCCACTCGCCGACGCGCGCCGCGGGCGACGCTTACTGGCCAGATTGGCCAGCGCCCCGTGGGCGGTCCATGACGCACTGGGGATCAACTTTTTGCTGATCCGCGAGCGCCGGCCGGGGCTGATCGGGGCGATCGCCTACTGGGGCCTTGACATCGCCACGCTGTGGGCGTGCTTTCACGCCTTCGGGTCGCCCCCGCCGCTGGCCGTGATCGTGATGGCGTACTTCATCGGCGCCCTGGCCAACACGCTGCCCATACCGGGCGGCCTGGGCGGCGTTGAAGCGGGCATGGTCGGCGCCTTTCTCGCCTTCGGCACCCACGGCAGCTTGGCCATCCTCGCCGTCCTGGCCTACCGACTGATCTCGTTCTGGCTGCCGACCGCCCCCGGCGCGGCCGCATATCTTCAGCTCCGACGCACCGTTGGAGCCTGGAGGGCCGAGACCGCCCAGCTCGAGCCGACGGCCAGCGCGGCCGGCGAGCTCACCTGAACTCGGACCGCCCGTGAATCGGGCCGGTGGTCTGCTGCAGCGGAGCCGCCGCCCGCTGAGCCCGCGTGGCGATGATCTCGGCCAGGACGGAGACGGCTGTCTCCTCGGCGGTGCGGCTGCCAATGTCAAGGCCGCACGGAGCGTGAATGCGGGCAATGTCGGAGTCGGTGGCGCCGGCGCGGCGGAGGCGAGCTTCACGGTCAGCCGCCGTTTTGCGGCTGCCCAGCGCGCCGATGTAGCCGGCGTCGGTTCCCAGAGCGGCGAGCAATGCCGGCTCATCGAACTTGGGGTCATGGGTGAAGACCAGCACCGCATCACGGGGGCCGAGTTCGACGTCGGCCAGCACATCCTGGGGCCAGCCGACGAGCACACGGGCGGCGGAGGAAAACCGAGGCGAGCGCGCGAAGCGGTCTCGGGCATCACAGATCGCCACCTCGTAGCCGATCTGGGCGGCAAACGGCGCCAGCGCCGCCGAGAAATCAATCGCCCCGATGATGAACATCTGCGGCGGGGGCGCATAGGAGCGGATGTGGACTCGGAGCTCGTCGCCGAGCGTCGCGCCATCAGAACCGAAGCGCCGAACGGTGGTCTTTCCCTCCTCGAGCAGGCCCTGAGCCTCGCGGGTGACGTTGCGATCCAGCAACGCCGAATGGCTTAGCCCCCCCACGGGCTCCCCGTCGATGATGGCCAGCCGCGCCCCCGCTGTCTGGCCATCGAGCAGCGTGGCGATGGCCACCGGGTGTCCCTGGGCGTGTGCCCTCAGGGCGGCACCTTCCACCTCGCCGGCCCGATCGTCGGGCGCGCAGATGAAGATGTGCACGATCCCACCGCACATCAGGCCCACCGTCCCGGCCAACTCGTCAGAGATCCCGTAGCTGAGCAGCTTGGCAGCACCGCGTCCGTCGAGGATTGCCTCGGCCTCTTCGACAACCGCTCCCTCCACGCAGCCGCCGGTTATCGACCCCTCGATGTTGCCGTGCTGGTCGACAAGCATCATCGCCCCGGCGGGCAGCGGGGCCGAGCCCTCTACTTCGACCAGCAGCGCCTGGACGAAGCGGCGATCCTCACCGAGCCAGGCGACGGCGATCTCCTGGGTTGCGTTGACGGTGGCCGAGTCGATCATCGCGGTGACGCAGTCGGGGCTCCGGCGCTGACTAATGATCGGTCGTCCTTCCAGGTGTCGACATCACCCTGTACATAGCGTGGCAGATGCGCGATGCGGGCCACTCAGGCTCGCCGCCGGGGGCGCCGGGCGGCCTCGTCGGGCAGCTCGGCGGAGATGGTGATCGTCCGGCAGCGCGCGCACCGGCCTCGGACTCGCTGGGTCCTGTACTGCGGGTCCATGCCGGCGGCGAGCAGGCTGCCGCACGGTCATGGCGCTGCCCTCACATCGTGGCCAGCTTCTGGGTGAAGTCCGTGATGAGCGCGTCGAGCACCGTCGAGACCACGCCCTCGCCCATGGACGCCGCCTTGCCGGTTATCTGCGCGGCGGTGTGCAGATTGCCGCCACCGTTGGCCAACGTGAACACCACATCGGCATTGGCGTGGCCCTGGCCGCCGGCCTCTCGCGACTTGACCTGCATGACCGCGCGGTGATTCTCGGGGTCCTGCTCGATGACCTTGACCGTGCCGGTGAACTTCATCGACATGGCGCCCATCTTGACCTTGATCTCCGCCTTGACCGATTCGGGCCCTGTCTGCTCCAGGACCGAGCCGCCCTGCACGCAGCCGATCAATCGCTCAAGGTCGAGGATGGCGTTCCAGCTCTCATCAATCGGCTTGGACAGGGTGAACTGATGGTCGAGCTCAACCACGTTCGGAGCTCCTTTCGCTTGTATCTTTGCGGGGACGGCTGTCGGCCAGGAGAAGGGGAGGGCTTCCCATGTCAATCGAGCCGGGTACGTACAGGCTGGGACCGGAGCATGCCACGCTCTCCGTGCGGACCGCTCGACGCGGGGCGGCCGCCAAGGCGGGCCATGACCTTCTGATCGAGGTCGGTGCCTGGGGTGCCACGGTCCAGCTCATGGCCGATCCGCAGGCGACCGTTCTCGAGCTCACGGCGGATCCCAACTCGTTACGCGTGCGCGAGGGCAGCGGGGGAATGCAGTCGCTCCGCGAGGACGACAAGGCCAACATCGAGCAGACCATCGAAGACGAGGTTCTGAGGGGGTTGGAGATCGTCTTTCGCTCGCGCTCGGTGGAGTCGGCCGGCGACAGAAAGCTGAACGTGAAGGGCGATCTGGAGCTGGCGGGCGGGATCAACCCGATCGAGTTCGAGATGACCGTGCAGGAAGACGGGCAGGTGACCGCAACCACGGTGGTCAAACAGACGCAATGGGGGATGAAGCCGTACTCGGCGCTGTTCGGAACGCTCAAGGTTGCCGACGAGGTCGAGGTATTCATCGACGGCCGCCTGTCACCAGTCTGAGTCATCGCCCCACTGGAGCGTGTCGGCGGAGGTGTCCAGTGCCGCTCCGGCCAGCAGCCGGGCCTTGGCCAGGATCTTCCCGGTCGCGCTGTGGATCGCCTCCCCGGTCCGAGTAGCGGCGCTCAACCCTCAGCTGTCGAAGCCCAGCCCAAGGCGATCAAGTAACCCCAGCCACGCGCCGCGTCGTCCCTGACGACGGTCGGCGGCGGCGAGACGGTTGCGGGTGAGCTGGATGACCGCCGAGCGCAACGGCTCGGGCGGGAAGGGGAGGGGATGCCGGCGCACGTAACGCAGGCGGGTCACCTCGGTGTCACGCCCATCAACCAAGTCGAGCGCAACGCGGGCCCCGAACCGTGAGGCAGCCACCCCGAGGCCGGTATAGCCGGCGGCGTAGGCCACCCGCCCCCCCAGCGTCGTCCCGAAGAAGACCGAGAACCGGCTGCAGGTGTCGATCGCGCCTCCCCAACGATGGCTGAAGCGCAGCCCGCGCAGTTGCGGGAAGGTGATGAAGAAGTGCTGGGCGAGCCGGGCGAAGGTGGGCTCGTGGACATCGAGCCCGGCATCGACCGGGCCGCCGTAGCGGTAGACGGCGTCATAACCGCCCCACAGGATCCGGTCATCAGCGCTGAGGCGGTAGTAGTGAAACTGGTTCTGAAGGTCGCTCAGGCCCTGCCGATCACGCCAGCCGATCGCCTCGCGCTGTTCGGGACTGAGCGGTTCGGACATCAGCACGTAGTCATAGACCGGGGCGACGTAGCGCCGGATGGCGCCGATCGGTGACGGATAGGCACTGGTGGCCACCAGCGCCCGGCGAGCGGCGAGAGATCCACCCGCGGTCCGAACACGCAGGCCAGGGCCGACCGGCGCTATCGCATCTACGGGTGTCGATTCAAAGATCCGCACCCCGGCCCCTTCAGCCGCGGTCCGCAGCCCGTCAGCCAGCTTGCCGGCATGGACGAGAGCCGAGCCGGTGTGTGTCCATAGTCCGCCGTGATAGGTGGGCGAGTGAACCGAGGACTGGGCCTGCTCGCCGTCCCAGATGTCCACCTCGTAGCCGTAACGGCGCGCCAGCTCCGCCTCCTCCTCGAGCCAGGCCAGCTCGTGGGGCTCGACGGCGAAGGTCACATCCCCCGAGGTCTCAAAATCGGCCTGGACGCCATAGCGGTCCAGATCGGCGGCCAGGCCATCGAAGTTCTCTCGGGCCAGCCGCTCCAGGACGTTCATCTCATCGGCGAAGCGGGCCTCGCCGTTGCTGAGGCCGTGGGTCAACGAGGCCTGAACGAAGCCGCCGTTGCGACCGCTGGCCCCGCCGCCGCAGCGGTCAGCCTCGAGCAGCGCGACATCGCGGCGCGGATCCTCGGCCTTGGCGGCCAGGGCGGCCCACAACCCGGTGTAGCCGCCTCCCACGATGCACAGATCCGTCTCGGCGTCACCATCGAGCGACGGGTGCGAGTCGCGCGCCGGCAGGTCATCGAGCCAGAAGCTGCGCGGCGTGGCGTCCACGTAGGCCGAGCGATCCTCCTCAGAGGGTGGAGTCCGGGGCCAGGTCGAGGTCATCGCCCCAGCTTCCCATGTCGCGGCCGCGGTCAGCGATGCGACGGCAACCGGCCCTTTCTGGGCATCATGCTTCCCATGCGCGAGGAGATCACCCTGCCCGGCCTGGTGTCGATCGAGCACACGTTCACCGTTCCGCTTCGTCACGACCGACCGGACGGGGAGCAGATAGAGGTGTTCGCCCGGGAGGTGGCCGACCCGGACGGACGCGAAAAGCCCTTCCTGGTCTATTTCGAAGGCGGCCCCGGCTCCGAGGCCACGAGGCCGACGGCTTCACCCCGCGAGCCGGCTTGGGTGGCTCGGGCCCTGGCGGACTTCCGCGTTCTCCTGCTGGACCAGCGCGGAACGGGACGCTCAACCCCGGTCGGGGAGCTTCCCGGGCGCTCCGCGGAGGAACAGGCGGACTACCTGGCCTGCTTCCGCGCCGACTCGATCGTCCGGGATGCGGAGATCATCCGGCGCGAGCTCGGCGTCGAGCGCTGGACCGTGCTCGGGCAGAGCTTCGGCGGTTTCTGCGTCCTGGCTTATTTGTCTCAGGCTCCCGAGGGGCTGCGCGAGGCACTCATCACCGGTGGCGTGCCGCCGCTGGGCCGGCCCGTGGACGACGTCTACACCTGCACCTACCGGCGGGTCGTGGAGCGCAACCGCCGCTACCTGGAGCGCTATCCGGCTGATGAGGCGCGGCTGGCGCGGCTCAAGTCACGCCTCGATCAGGGGGCCGGCCTCCGGCTACCCACGGGCGAGCAGCTCAGCTGGCGTCGCTTTCGCCAGCTCGGCGCCATGCTGGGCATGAGCGATGGGGCCGATCGCCTGCACTACATCCTCGAGCTGGAACCCGAATCCCCCGCCTTCGGGCACGATGTCGTGTCCGCCAACCCGTTCTCCCGCAACCCGATCTATGCCGTTCTGCACGAGGCCTGCTATTGCGACGGCGGTGTCTCGGACTGGTCGGCCCAGCGGATGCTGCCCGACGATTTTGAGGACTCGATCCTGCTCACCGGGGAGCACGTCTACCCCTGGATGTTCGAGGAGTACTCCGGGCTGGCGCCGCTGCGTGGAGCCGCCGAGCTGCTGGCCGAACGCCGGTGGCCGCGCCTCTACGATCCTGAGGTGCTGGCCGAAAACACGGTCCCCGTGGCCGCGGCTGTCTACGCCAATGACATGTATGTCGAGCGGACCTTCTCGGAGGAGACGGCGGACCGCGTGGGCGCGATGAGCACGTGGCTGACCAGCGAGTATGAGCACAACGGCCTGCGTGCCGACGGCGGCCGGATTCTCGGCCGGCTGCTGGATCTGGCCCGCGGCCGTATCTGACGGACGTCTAGGACCGGCGATGAGCGCCGGAGACTGCTGTAGCTTGGCGGTGGTGCTCGACGAAGCCGGCAGGCCACTCGAAGGTGCCCGAATGGGCGGAGATCCCGCCGTTCTGGCTGCCCTCGCCCTGGGCTGGGAGATGGCCGACCTCTACGCCACGCCGGACATCACCGCGACACCGGGAGCTCCTACGCCGGAACATCTCCCCGCGGTCTCGGAGCTGAGCTTCGCGGAGCGCATCGGGGTGGCGGCGGCCAAGCTAACCGCGCTACGGGACCGGGCGCTCGGTCTGTCGGGGCCGGGTGAGAGCTGGCTCGGGGCGCGCCGACTGCAGGACCTGGCCGACGGAGACCTCGTCGCCCTGCGCCGAGCCGCCTACGCCTTGCACGTCGAGCTGATCACTCAGTTGGAAGCTCGCGACGGCGCGCTGTACCGCGCCTATGATGTGGGCCGCTCGCTGGCCGAAACCTCCCGTGACCCACACGATCTCGGCGTTCTCATGGATCGTCTGGACCCGACGCGAGTGCTGCCCATTGAAGCCGGTCTCGCCGACCTGAGCTCCAGGCTGCCTCCGCATTCCGCCGCGGCCGTCGCCGCCACGCTCGCCCAGTGGCGAGATTGGACTTCCGACGCGCGCGCCCGCGAGGATCTGGACGGTGTCCGCGGGGCCCTGGCACGGCAGCGGGCCCTCTGGCACGCCCTGCTGTGCGACGAGAAGGACGCCCGCCAGATGCTTGACCCCGACACCGTGGTGGCGGCCTCCGTACGGCATGCCAGCCGGCTGGGCACTCTGATCCGAGGGCTGACCGGGGCCTACCTGCCCGCTCTGGCCGCGCTTGTCCTGTCGGTCGTGCTGCTGCTGTGGACGATCGTCGACCAGACCGGGATCGCCACCGTGATCGCTGCTCTGGGGGCGCTGGCGGCAACCATGATCGGAATCCGCAAGAGCCTGGATCTGACCGCTCAGGACACGATTGACGAACTTCGCGCCAGCCTCTGGAACGCTGAACTCGACGCCGCCGTGGCGCAGTCCATCCTTCGCCTGCCGCCACTCCCGGCCGCCGAGCGACGCCTGAAGCTCCCGCTGGGCAAGGCGCCGACTCCGACGACGCGCCCGGGCGAGCGAATGGGGTTTAGCCAGCGAATCGAGCGCGCCCTGCACGTGACCACCAGCGCTCGCGAGCAGGGTCTGCATGTGCCCGCCTCGGGCCCGGCCACCGCGGCCCCGAAGGAAACCGAGGCGGCGACCACCGAGCAGCCCAGCGCCAACGGCGCCGTCCCGCCCAACCAGACCTGAGCGGCCTCCGCGTTAGACCGCGGTCTCAGCGCAGTCGACGCACAGCCCGGAGATGACCAGCTCGGCCCCCTCGGCCTGGAACCCTTCGGCGGCGGCGGCGCTCAGCAACTCGGTGGTGTCCAGCCCTCCGTCGATGTCGTCGACCCGGCCGCAACGCCGGCAGACCATGTGCTGGTGGGGCTCGGTCCGGGCGTCGTAAAGCGCCGCGCCCAGCCCGGTGCCGATCCGGCGGGCCAGGCCCAGCTCGACCAGCAGCTCGAGGGTGGCGTAGACCGTCGGCGTGGAGGTGCCGGGTAGCTCGTTGCAAACCGAGCGCCGCACCTCCTCGGCGGTGGCGTGCTGTCCGCGTCGGCGCAGCTCGCGCAGGATCACCAGTCGCTGGGGAGTGGCCCGCTGGCCTCGATCGTGCAACAACCGGGTCAGGTCTGGGTGCATGTGTTCAGTCGGGCTCATCGTCATCGCGGTTTGTTGGGGACCCATAAGGTAGCCCTAATTCTAACACACTTGCTATAGTGGAATCCACGATGGAAAGCCGATCCCTTCCCTTCAAGAAGATCGACGAGCGTGCGTTCGTCCTGCAGTACATCCAGCCTGGCCTGGTTGGTCTGATCGATGGCACCCTGTCCACGCTGGCGCCGATCTTCGCCGCCGCGCTTCTGTCCGGTTCACATTCGGCGCTGTTCGTCGGCCTGGCCACCGCAGTCGGAGCCGGGATCAGCATGGGCTTCTCCGAGGCACTGTCTGACGACGGGAGCCAGACCGGCCGCGGTTCGGCCCTGGCTCGCGGCATCGTCACCGGTGTCATGACCGCCGTCGGCGGTGTCTTTCACTCGTTGCCCTTCCTGATCAAGGACGTGAACACGGCTCTGGTCGTGGCCGGAATCGTGGTCGCCATCGAGCTCACCGCCATCTCCCTGATTCGTAAGCGCTTCCTGTCGGTTTCGCTGCGGACCAGTCTGCTCCAGGTCGCTCTGGGTGGAGCGCTCATCGTCGCCGCCGGCGTCGGGCTCGGCAGCGCTTAGTCAGCCGCCGCGCCTGGCCTTCCTCGTCCGGCTCGGCAGCGCTTGGCCAGCCGCCGCGCGACTCCCTGGTAGAACACGCGGATCCCCGGGGCCGACCAAGAAGGGAGCTGAGCATGGATCTGAGGTCAAAGCACGTCGTGGTGACCGGCGCGGGCAGCGGCATCGGTCGAGCCTGCGCGATCCGTTTCGCCGCCGAGGGCGCACGCGTGGTGGTTGCCGACCTGAACCTTGAGGCTGCCCAGGCCACGGCTGCGGAAATCGATGGTCTGGCCGTGGAGACCGACGTCGGTCAGGAGGCGGAGATCATCGCCTTGATCGACCAGGCCAGAGCGGTGGGCGGCCCGATCGATCTGTTCTTCTCCAACGCCGGCGTGCCCGGCCCGGCCGGTGGCCCCGAGGCGCCCGATGCCGAGCTTCAGACCACCTGGGAGATAAACGTGCTGGCCCACGTGTGGGCGGCGCGCGCGCTCCTGCCGGAGATGGTGCAGCGGGGCGAGGGATATCTGCTCTCGACGGCCTCAGCAGCCGGGCTGCTGACTCAGGTTTCGGCCCTGGCCTACTCGATCACCAAGCACGCGGCGGTCGCCCTGGCCGAGTGGCTGGCCATCACGTACGGCGATGCCGGGATCCGGGTCTCATGCCTGTGCCCCCAGGCCGTGCGCACGCCGATGCTCGACACGGCCCTCGAGGACCCGATCGGGGCCGCGCCGCTGCTCGCCGGCGGCCTGCTCGAGCCGGAGGCGGTGGCCGAGGCTGTCGTCCGCGGCCTGGCCGACGAGCGCTTCCTCATCTTGCCCCACGAGGATGTGGGCCACCATCTGGCCCTCAAGGGCTCTCAGCCCGAGCGGTGGCTGAACGGAATGCGACGCCTCGTCCGCCACGCCCGAGCCGAGACCGCGGCCGCGGCCGGGGAACCTCCCGCCGGGGACTAGGAGGCTCGGGAGGCTCGGGTCTAGGCGACGAGCGCTGGGTCGTTGACCGTGATCCGACCGACCGGCGTCCGACTCAGCGCGTCTTCGAGCTCGGCCACGGCCTGGAGCTCGACCTGGTCTCCGACCTGGACCGGGACCTCGATCTCCGCGGCGGGGATCCAGGCCATGAACGTGCTGCCGTGCCCTGGTCGGCTCCGGACCGCGACGTGACCCCCCTGGGCCTCGACGATCACCCTGGTGACTGCCAAGCCAAGTCCGGTACCGCTGCGCTCGGTGCCCTCAACCTGAAAGAACTCTCCGAACACCCGCGACTGGTCGGCCGGCGAGAGACCTGGCCCGGCGTCGGTTACCTCGACCCGCAGCCCGTCGGGTTCGCGCCAGAGGCGCATGGCGACCATGCTGCCGGGCGGGCTGAACTTGATCGCGTTTGAAAGGTAATTGAGGACCACCTGACGTAGGCGCGTGGGATCAAGCAGCACCAACTCGCGGCCCGGAGCGTCAAGCGCGATCTGGATCTCCCGACGCTCAGCTGTCGCCCGCAGCGCGGCGATGCAGCCCCGCGCGATGCCCGCGGGATCGACCGGAGCCGTCTCCAGCCGCAGTTGGCCGGCCTCGATTCGCGCCACGTCGAGGAGCTCGTCAATCAGGTTCAGCATGTGCCCAGCGCTGTCGCGGACGATCGAGACGTGCTCCCGTGCACGCTCGCCCAGCGGTCCGCACCGTCCGGCTCCCATGAGCTCGGAATAGCCGATCACGGCGCTGAGCGGATTGCGCAGCTCGTGGGCGAGACTGGCCACGAAGCGGGTCTTGGCCTGGGCCGCCGCCTCGAGAGCTTGGTTGCGCTCGCTCAGCGCACGGTTGGCCCGGCGCAACTGCCCGCTGCGGGCCAGCAGTCGCAGCAGCAGGCTGAGGCTGACCAGCGCCGATGCGGCCAGGCCGCCGAGCAGCAGATTCCAGGCCGGGGACACGCGGCGGAATCTGACCACACGACCCACCGCCTGAGAAACGTGAAGCAGATTTCTTGCAGACTCCGGGCCGACTACCTACCGGTGAATCCGTAGGTATCCGTGATATGACAACCAGCGGTCACTCGGAAGTCATGGCCTCGGTCTCCAGCCGGTGGCGCAAGGGGGGCCAAGCCGAGCGCAGGCGGGCCAGCCCGTCGGAGGCGCCATCGCGATCATCGTCGCGTGCGCTGGTTTCGATGTCGGCCAGTGCGCCGAGCAGAGGGCTCGCGTTGAGCATCAGCCCGCTGTTCCGGGCGGAATGTGTGGCCAGAGCGACGGCCGCCAGGTCGCCTCGAGCCATCGCCGCTTCTATCTCGTCGATGGCTCGGGTGAGCTCGTCGAGCAGGGTACGGACGATGGCCGGCAGCTCAGCGTCGAGCAGCGTCTGGAGCTCACGTAGGCGTTTCAGATCGAGCTCGGGCTCCATATGACACTCAGGGGTGCAGAAGGTGGCGCAGACGGCGCGCGAAGCCACCGAGATGATCACGGCGCATGCTGCCCAGGCCGGTGATGCCGAGGAAGGTGACAAACAATCCGGCCAGGAGCGCCAGCACGGCCAGGACGGTCGGCCAGTTGGCCTCGAGCTTTTCCCGACCTGTGGTCAGCATGCGCTGGGCGTTCGGACCAGCGAAGGTCAGGGTGGCCAGCATCGCCAGCAGCGGAGCGATGAAGCAGACGTTGAACAGCACCAGCAGCATGATCTGGCGAACAATGCCCAGACCCGAGCCAACGATGGCGGCGATCGCGGCAAAGTAGGGAAACGCGGTGGGCAGCTCGACCGCGGTGATGGCGGCTCCCATCAGGGCGCTGGACCGCTGCTGGTTGCGCACCTCGGGTTGAACCTCGCGTCGCCCCAGGCTCGCTCGATGGCCCCACAGGAAGGCCGCGGCGGTGAGCATGGCCACCCCGGCCAGGAGCTCGAGTACGTAGCTCAGGCGTCGCCCGGGGTGGGGAACCAGTGAGAGCAACAGCTCGCCCGGGCCGAGCGCGATGATCACACCGCCAAGGAAGTAGACCGCGAACACGGCGGCCGTGAACCGAATGAGCTTGGACCGCGCCCGCGGACCGCTGGCCAGATAGAGCGCCGGAGCGATCGTCGTCGGGTTCAATGAATCCGCGATGCCGATCGAGATAACCAGTCCAATCAGCCGAAGCATGGTCCAATTGTTGCCGAGCCCGACCAGGTCCCGGCGCCTGGCGTCGACGCATGCGTCTGGCCCAGTGGGGCCGCTACACTCTCGGACGGCGCCGGGCGGCGTTAGTCACTACGCCCGCGGCTCGAGCGCCAGCTACTGATCACCTTCTTCTCAAGAGCGTCCAATGGCCCGTGGAGACGTCCGGATCGCCGCCACTCTCGCTTGCGAAGAGTGCAAGCGCCGGAACTACCAGACGAATAAGAGCAAGCGGAACAACCCGGAGCGGCTGCAGCTACGCAAATACTGCCGCTGGTGCCGGCGCCACACCGCGCATCGCGAGACGCGGTAGGCCTGAGAACAGGTCTCCTCGTGGCTCGCAACCGTAAACGTGCCAAGGAACGGCGGGCTCGCCGTCCGGCGACCGGCCCGGGCTCTCGGCCTGGGTTGGCTACCGCACGCGCCGAGCGAGAGCTGCGGGACAGCGAGCGGATCGGTCGCGAACCCGAGTTTCCGGCCGAGCCCGAGGCCGAAGCCGAGGAGTACGAGGACGCCCCCGCGCCCCTCGACCACGCCACGCCCGACGCCGAGCTGGCCGACGCGCAGCTGGCGCTGGGACGTCCCGAGCTGGCTGATGCGGGTGACGCCGAGGAGGCCGAGCGCGAGGATGAGCTCACCGACCTCACCCCGGCGGCCAGCGCGGCTCCGGCCCAGCGCGTTGGCACGGCGCGGCGGCTGATCACCTTCCTGCAGGGAAGCTGGCGCGAGCTTCAGCGGGTACAGTGGCCGGATCGCCGCCAGGTGATGCAGGCCACCGGGGTTGTGATCGGTTTCGTCATCGTGGCTGGGCTGTACCTCGGCCTCGCCGACACGGTGGCCAACAAGCTGGTCAACCTGATCCTTCAATAACCGTCTTTTAGTCCGAGAGAGAACATGTTCCGCTGGTACGTCGTCAATACCTATTCCGGTCACGAGAACAAGGTCAAGCACAACCTTGAACACCGCGTTGTGTCGCTTAATCAGAAGCGTGCTGTCCGGCAGATCGTGGTCCCGACCGAGTCCGTCTCGGAGATGAAGGACAACCAAAAGGTGACGGTCGAGAAGCGGACGATGCCCGGTTACGTGCTGGTGCAAATGGACCTCAACGAGGACTCGTGGTCGCTGGTCAAGGGCACGCCGGGGGTGACCGGGTTCGTCGGCGCCTCGAACGAGCCGGTGCCGCTGACTCAGGCCGAGGTGGACCGTCTCCTGCATCAGGAGCCCGCCGAGCGCCCGCGCAGCCGCGCCCAGTTCTCGATCGGTGAATCGGTCAAGGTGGTTTCTGGCCCCCTGTCGGACTTCTCGGGAGAAATCAGCGAAGTCAATGAGGACGCACAGCGTCTCAAGGTGCTCGTTTCAATCTTCGGTCGCGAGACCCCGGTCGAGGTTGCCTTCGACCAGGTCAAGAAGATCTAGCTCTTCCGGGCTAAGCTCAGACTCCGCATGGCAAAGAAAGTCCTCACCGAGATCAAGCTCCAGGCCGTTGGCGGCCAGGCCAGCCCGGCCCCGCCGGTCGGTCCGGCCCTGGGCCAGCACGGCGTGAACATCATGGAGTTCGTCAAGGCGTTCAACGCCCAGACGCAGTCCGACGCCGGCACGGTCATTCCCGTGGTCATCACCGTCTACGAGGACCGCTCGTTCACGTTCGTGACCAAGAGCCCGCCGGCCGCGGTTCTGATCAAGCAGGCCCTGTCGCTGGAGAAGGGCTCGGCTGAGCCCCACCGGGACAAGGTGGCCCGGATCACCCGTGACCAGCTGAAGGAAATAGCCGAGAAGAAGATGAAGGACCTGAACGCCAATGACATCGAGGCCGCGGCGAACATCATCGCCGGAACGGCTCGCTCCATGGGCGTCGAGGTGGTCTAGAGAATGAGTTTTCGGAGGCACTCCTGATGGCCAAGCACGGCAAGGCCTACGTCGAAGCCAAGCAGCGGTTCGACCGCACCCGCGAGTACGCGCCGGCTGAGGCGATCTCGCTCGTCAAGCAGCTGGGCAGCGCAAAGTTCAATGAGTCGGTGGAGGTTCACATCCGGACGGGTCTGAACGTCCGTCACGCCGATGAGCAGCTGCGCGGCACGATTGCCCTTCCCAATGGTCTGGGCAAAGAGGTCAAGATCATCGTCTTCGCCCAGGGCGAGAAGGCCCGCGAGGCCGAGGAGGCCGGCGCCGACGTGGTCGGGGCGGAAGATCTCGCCCAGCGGATCCAGGACGGCTTCGACGACTTCGACGTCGCCATTGCCACCCCGGACATGATGCCGGTGGTTGGACGCTTGGGCCGGATCCTCGGTCCGGCGGGCAAGATGCCCAACCCCAAGGTGGGCACGGTCACCATGGATGTGTCCAAGGCCGTGAGTGAGTCCAAGTCCGGCAAGATCGAGTACCGGACCGATCGCACCGCGATCGTCCACCTGGTGATCGGTAAGAGCGATTTCGAGGAGCGTCTGCTGCTTGAGAACTACGCGGCGGTCATCGAGGAGCTCATCCGGGCCAAGCCCTCCGCGGCCAAGGGCCGCTACCTCCGCTCGGTCACGATCGCCTCGACGATGAGTCCCGGCATCAAGATCGACCCGTCGAAGACCCGCGACATCATCGAGGAGCCGGTCGCCGCCTAGAATCATCCACCGACAGAGATACGCCCCAGACCTCCGGCCGCCAGTGCGCGTAAGCCCGGGGTAGGCGGAGACTCGAGACTCGCCGGTTGGCTCAATGAGCCCACACGCCGATTGATCGACGCCCGCCGCCCTTGTGGAGCCGGGCGTTTTTTCGTGAGAGAGAGCCAACCATGAACCGAGACCAAAAAGCCGCCGTCATCGACGAGATCGCCGAGCAGATCGGCGAAGCCGATGCGATTTTCGCCGTCGATTACCGGGGCATAACCGTGTCTCAGGTGGCCGAGCTGCGCACGCGGCTTCGGGATGCCGATGCTCGCTTCCGCGTGGTCAAGAACTCCCTGTCGGAGCGCGCGGCCGACCAGGCCGGCGTGTCGGACCTGAAGCCGATGCTGGCCGGGCCGACTGCACTGGCCCTGGTCCGCGGCGATGCTGCCCTGGCGGCCAAGGCGCTGAACGATCTGGCCCGTCAGCTCAACCTGCTCGAGTTCAAGGGCGGCCTGCTCAACGGCGATGTACTGAGCGCCGAGGACGTGCGTTCGATTGCCCGTCTTCCCTCGCGCGAGGTCCTATACGGCCAGCTGGTCGGCACAGTCGCCGCGCCGCTGACCGGCCTGGCCCGTGGTCTGAACGCGTTGATCACCGGCCTCGCGATCCAGCTGAAGGCGATCGCCGACCAGGGTCTGGTTTCCGGGGAGGCTCCGGCCGCTCCGGCTGCCATTGAGGCTCCGGCTGCCGATGAGGCTCCCGCTGCCGATGAGGCTCCGGCTGCCGGTGAGGCTCCCGAGGCTGCTGAGGCCGAGACCCCGGAGGCCCCGGCCGCGGAGCCCGAGACCCCCGAGCCCCCGGCCGCCGAGGCTGAGGCTGAGGCTGCAGCACCCCAATCTGATGAAACTCAAAGCAGCGCGGACGCCGACGCGTCCGACGCGTAAGGAGGAAGAACCATGGCCACCAGCACACAGGAATGGATCGACGAGCTCAAGGCGATCTCCGTGCTCGAGCTCTCTGAGCGGATCAAGGCGCTCGAGGAGGCCTTCGGGGTCTCAGCGTCCGCGGTCGCTCCGGCGGCTCCGGCGGGCGCAGGCGCTGGCGACGGTGGCGCCGCGGAGGAGGAGGAGCAGTCGAGCTTCGACGTCGTCCTCACCGGCGCCGGCGAAAAGAAGATCCAGGTCATCAAGGTCGTCCGCGCGGCCACCGGACTTGGCCTCAAGGAGGCCAAGGCTTTGGTCGACGAGGCTCCCAAGCCCGTCAAGGAGGGCATCGAGAAGGCCGAGGCCGACAAGCTGAAGGCCGATCTCGAGGAGGCCGGCGGTTCCGTCGAGCTGAAGTAACCAGCTCCGGCCAGACCCAGTCGTGCGCGCGCTCCGTCCCCACAGGGGGCGGGGCGCGTTTGCGTTGCGCCACGGACCGCCGCCGTTTCCTTCGTTTCTTCTTCGCCGGATCAAACGTCGGTGTTCGGATCGAGCGCTGAGATGAACACATGACCATTCAAGCCCAAATCCACAGCCACCCTTCGGGCTCATTCCCTGGCGATCCCCACACGCACGGGATGCAGTCCCAGTATCTCAGCACCACTGACTGCTACGCCCTCCTGGATCACCGAACGCGCGGCCGAACCGTCGCGCTCGGCGACGCGCCTCCGGGCCGCTACCTCTCGGTCGAGGACGGAGATGACTTCCGTCTGATTCCTCTCGAGCGAGCCGTCACCCACATCGGACGCGGCCTGACCGCCGACATCCGGTTTGAGGACCCCAAGGTCTCGCGCCGCCACGCGATCATCGCTCAGCGCGGCGACCGGATTCGAGTGCTGGATGACCGCAGCCATAACGGCACCTTCGTGAACGGCCGCGCCGTGACGGTGTCCTATCTGGCCGACGGCGACGTGTTGCGGCTCGGCGGTGCGGTCATGCGCTTCGTCGAGGTCGCGCCCCAGGTCCAGCCCGCGCCGGTCCGCCGCCGCATCCCGGTACCCGTTCGCGCTCCCGGCGCAGCGGTGCTCGGCTAGTCCCTGTCCGCTTCCCGGGTCCGGCGGCCGGCCGGGCCCGGGTTCCGGGCGGCCCGGACGTCAGCCGGCCAACGTTCACTAGTGGCTTGCCGCGTTCCCGATTTCCCCCTACACTGCGCGGGGTCAGCCGATAGTCGTAGCCGCTCAAACCATGCGGCACCGCGCCACATACGCGGTCGCCGAGGGCGGGGTCCGTGAGAGCTGAACGGTCCTACACAGGGCACCGCTGCCGTGTGCTATCTTCGCTGGTCGCGCTCTTTCAAGCCTGAACAGCTTGCGTCAGCGCTCAGCTCGCTCACTCTCGACCGCCTCGAGGAGTCGCCGTCTTGGCAACCGCTCACGCCCCCCGGACGCGCCGCAGTTTCGCGCGCCTGAACAAGGTCCTTGAAGTACCCAACCTCATTGATATTCAGCGCAAGTCCTTTACGTGGCTGACCGACCCCAATGGTGGGGGTCTGCGCGAGACGATCGACGACATCTCGCCGATCGAGGACTACACCGGCAACCTTGCCGTCCAGTTCGGCGAGTTCACCTTCGACGAACCCGTCGCCAGTCTTGAACAGTGTCGCGAGAAAGACCTGACCTACGCTCGCCCGCTGACCGTCACCGTCGCGTTCATCAATCGCGAGACCGGTGAAATCCGCGAGCAGTCGGTCTTCATGGGTGATTTCCCCTGGATGACCGACCGGGGCACGTTCATCATCAACGGCACCGAGCGCGTGGTCGTCACGCAGCTGGTCCGGTCACCGGGCGCCTACGTGATGGAGCCCAAGGACCGCGAGAAGCAGGTCTTCATCGCCAACCTGATGCCGGCTCGCGGCTCCTGGCTGGAGCTCGAGATCGACAAGAAGGGCCGCGTCTACGTTCGCATCGACCGTAAGCGCAAGCTGCCGGTCACCGTTCTGCTGCGGGCCATGGGCTATGCCTCGGACGAGGAGATCGTCAACCTGTTCGAGAACAGCCTCTACATCCGCAACACGGTCGACGCCGACCCCGAGGCCACCCGGACCGAGGAGGGTGCGCTGATCGAGCTGTTCAAGAAGCAGCGCCCCGGCGAGCCGCCGTCAATCGACGCCGCGCGCTCTCTGTTGAACCAGCTGTTCTTTGATCCCAAGCGTTACGACCTGACGCGCGTGGGTCGTTACAAGCTCAACTCGCGCCTGAACCTGGACGTCGACCTCGACACGCGCACCCTGACCCATGACGACATCATCGCCCTGGTCCGGGAGCTCGTTTCCATCCCCCGCATCCTCGGGATGTCCGAGGAGCTCCCCGAGGATCCCAAGGCTGACTACGCGGCTGAGGCGGCGTCGATGCCGCGCGAGCCGATCCAGGATCATCTCGACGAGTACGAGCACTTCGGCAACCGCCGGCTGCGCACCGTCGGCGAGCTGATCCAGGAGGCGTTCCGGATCGGCCTCTACCGGATGGAGCGGGTCGTGCGCGAGCGCCTCACCACCGAGGACGCCGACACGATCACCCCCCAGACGATCGTCAACATCCGTCCCGTCGTGGCGGCGCTGAAGGAGTTCTTTGGCTCCAGCCAGCTCTCGCAGTTCATGGACCAGACCAACTCGCTGTCCGGCCTGAGGCACCGTCGCCGGCTTTCGGCCCTCGGCGCCGGCGGGCTGACCCGCGAGCGCGCGCCGATCGAGGTGCGCGACGTGCACCCCACCCATTACGGCCGCATGTGCCCGATCGAGACCCCTGAGGGCCCGAACATCGGCCTGATCGGTTCGCTGTCCTCCTATGCGGAGATCTCCGAGCACGGGTTCGTGACCACTCCATACCGGGTGGTCAAGAACGGCAAGGTCACCGACGACATCGTCCGGATCGACGCCACCCAGGAGGAGGAGCGAATCATCGCCCAGGCCAACCAGCCGGTCGATGACAAGGGCAAGCTCGTCGGCGACGAGATCATCTGTCGCACCCAGGCCGGCCAGTACGTAACCGTCGCCGCTGAGGAGGTCGACCTGATCGACGTCTCGCCGGAGCAGATCTGGTCGGTGACGACGGCGATGATTCCGTTCCTCGAGCACGACGACGCCAACCGCGCCCTGATGGGCTCCAACATGCAGGCCCAGGCGGTTCCGCTGCTGGTCACCGACGCTCCGGTCATCGGTACCGGCATGGAGCGCCGGGCGGCAATCGACACCGGCGACGTGGCGCTGGCCGAGGAGGCCGGCACCGTGTCCTACGTCGACGCCGAGCAGATCGTGGTCGACGGCAAGGAAGGCCCGCACGAGTACCCCCTGCAGAAGTTCATGCGGTCGAACCAGGGCACCCTGATCCATCAGAAGCCGATCGTCGACGTTGGCGCGAGCGTCACCGCGGGTGATGTGCTCGCCGACGGCTCCGCCACCGACATGGGGGAGATGGCGCTGGGCAAGAACCTGCTGGTCGCGTTCATGTCCTGGGAGGGTTACAACTTCGAGGACGCGATCATCCTCTCCAAGCGCCTGGTCTCCGATGACGAGCTCACCTCGATCCACATCGAGGAATACGAGATCGACGCACGGACCACGAAGCTGGGCGATGAGGAGATCACCCGCGACATCCCGAACCGCTCTGAGGAGTCGCTGCGCAACCTCGACGACCGCGGCATCGTCCGCGTCGGCGCCGAGGTGGCGTCCGGTGACCTGCTGGTCGGCAAGGTCACGCCCAAGGGCGAGACGGAGCTGACCGCGGAGGAGAAGCTGATCCGCGCGATCTTCAAGGAGAAGGCGCGTGAGGTCCGTGACACCTCGCTCAAGGTTCCCCACGGTGAGGGTGGCGTCGTGATCGACGTCAAGACCTTCAGCCGTGACGAGGGCGACGACCTGCCGCCGGGCGTGAACGACCTGGTGCGGGTGTTCGTGGCCAAGAAGCGCAAGATCGCCGAGGGCGACAAGCTTGCCGGCCGCCACGGCAACAAGGGCGTGATCTCGAAGATCGTCGACGAGCAGGACATGCCGTTCCTGGAGGACGGCACTCCGGTCGACGTGATCCTCAACCCGCTGGGCGTGCCGAGCCGGATGAACGTCGGCCAGATCCTCGAAACCCACCTTGGGTGGGTGGCCGCCAACGGCTGGTACGAGGACGGCTCCGAGGCCCGCAAGCACGCCACCAACGGCGGTTCGCGCCCGGATGGCCGGGCCGGCAAGGTCTATGTCGCCACTCCCGTATTCGACGGAGCCACCGTGGCCGACGTCGATGAGGCGCTGGTGCGCTGGCAGGACGAGCACACGGGCCTGATCAAGATGGACGTCGATAAATCGCGGCGCGAGGGTGAGCAGGCCTCCGGCAAGACCACGCTGTTCAACGGCCGCACCGGCGAGCCGTTCGAGGAGCAGGTCACCGTCGGCTACATGTACATCCTCAAGCTCCTGCACCTGGTCGACGACAAGATCCACGCCCGCTCGACCGGCCCCTACTCGCTGGTCACCCAGCAGCCGCTGGGCGGCAAGGCACAGTTCGGCGGTCAGCGCTTCGGCGAGATGGAGGTCTGGGCCCTGGAGGCCTACGGCGCGGCCTACACGCTCCAGGAAATGCTGACCATCAAGTCCGACGACACGGTCGGCCGCGTGAAGGCCTACGAGGCGATCGTCAAGGGCGAGAACATCGCCGAGCCGTCAATCCCGGAGTCGTTCAAGGTCCTGCTCAAGGAGATGCAGTCACTGGCGCTCGACGTCAATGTGGTCTCCGAAGAGGGCGAGCGCGCCGAGATGCGCGAGGAGGACGATGACCTGCTCCGGGCGGCCGAGGAGCTCGGCATTGACCTGAGCGGCGTCCGGGCCGCCGACGGCGGAGCCGCCGACGAGAGCACCGAGCACGAGGGTGAGACGGTCGAGGCCTCCGAGGCGGAGACCGAGTCAGAGGATCCCGACCTCGAGTCGGGCGAGGAAATCGCCGCTGAGGACCTGGCCGGCGAAGCAGACCCGATGCTGGCGGCTGACGTTTCCGCCGGCGACGCCGAAGGCGTACTGGAGGAAGACGAGGCGTGAGTTGGGTGGCGCCCGCTCAGGGCGCCGTCCCCACCACGACCCCGCACCCGAAATTTTTCACCGTAAGGATTCACTTTGATCGACATCAATAACTTCGACGCCATCGAGATCGGGCTCGCCTCCTCCAAGCAGATCCGCTCCTGGAGTTCGGGCGAGGTCACCAAGCCCGAGACGATCAACTACCGCACGCTCAAGCCCGAGAAGGACGGACTGTTCTGTGAGCGCATCTTCGGTCCCACCAAGGACTGGGAGTGCTACTGCGGCAAGTACAAGCGCGTCCGTTACAAGGGCATCGTCTGCGAGCGCTGCGGAGTCGAGGTCACTCGCTCCAAGGTTCGCCGCGAGCGCATGGGTCACATCGACCTGGCTGCCCCCGTCTCACACATCTGGTTCTTCAAGGGCGTGCCCAGCCGGATCGGCTACCTGCTCGACATGGCTCCCAAGGAGCTCGAGAAGGTCCTCTACTTCGCCGCTTCGATGGTCACCTGGGTCGATGACGAGGCCCGGGAGCGCGACGTCGAGTCGCTCGAGGGTGAAGTGAACAAGGTTCTGGACGCCTATGCGGCCGAGAAGGAAGAGCGCGTGCTCGAGCTCAAGGAGTCCCTGGCCCGGCGCGAGGAGTACCTGAACAGCGCCAAGACCAGCCGTGACTTCTCCGACGAGGACCACCTGTGGGCCGAGACGCTGGATGTCAATGTGGCCAAGCTCTCCGACGAGGAGCGCGAGAAGATGCTCAAGGATCTTCGCAAGAGCTTCCAGGCGGACATCGACGACACCGAGGCCTACATCGAGGACGCGGCCGAGCGCATGCGTCAGGTGTGGGACCTGTTCAAGACGATGAAGCCCAAGGACGTCGTCAACGACGAGACCACCTTCCGCGAGCTCCGCGATCGGTTCGGCTCCCCCTACGGGTTTGGCGAGTATTTCCGTGGCGGCATGGGCGCCGAGGCAGTGCGGGATCTGCTCCAGCAGGTCAACCTCGAGACCGAGGCCGAGGACCTGCAGGAGCAGGTCAAGACGGCCAAGGGCCAGAAGCAGGCCCGCGCGGTCAAGCGGCTGAAGGTTGTCTCTGCCTTCCTGCAGTCCGGCAACAAGCCCGAGATGATGGTGCTGGAGGCCGTGCCGGTCATCCCGCCCGAGCTACGCCCGATGGTCCAGCTTGACGGCGGCCGGTTCGCCACGTCGGACCTCAACGATCTCTACCGCCGCGTCATCAACCGCAACAACCGCCTCAAGCGGCTGCTCGACCTTGGCGCGCCGGAGATCATCGTCAACAACGAGAAGCGCATGCTCCAGGAGTCGGTCGACGCGCTGTTTGACAACGGCCGTCGCGGACGCCCGGTGACGGGTCCCGGCAACCGCCCCCTGAAGTCGCTCTCGGACATGCTCAAGGGCAAGCAGGGCCGCTTCCGCCAGAACCTGCTCGGTAAGCGCGTGGACTACTCGGGTCGCTCGGTGATCGTGTCGGGTCCGTCGCTACGCCTGCACCAGTGCGGTCTGCCCAAGCTGATGGCGCTGGAGCTGTTCAAGCCGTTCATCATGGCTCGGCTGGTCGAGCGCAAATCAGCTCAGAACATCAAGGCGGCCAAGAAGATGGTCGACTCGATGATCCCCGAGGTGTGGGACGTGCTCGAGGAGGTCATCCACGAGCATCCCGTCCTGCTCAACCGCGCGCCGACGCTGCACCGTCTGGGCATCCAGGCCTTTGAGCCGGTGCTGGTCGAGGGCAAGGCCATCCAGGTTCATCCGCTGGTCTGCCATGCCTTCAACGCCGACTTCGACGGTGACCAGATGGCGGTCCACCTGCCGCTGTCGGCGGAGGCCCAGGCCGAGGCCCGGATCCTCATGCTGTCGGCTAACAACATCCTCTCGCCGGCCCATGGCGCACCGCTGGCCACGCCCGCTCAGGACATGGTTCTTGGGGCCTACTACCTGACCTACGGTCCGGAGGGCAAGGCCCTGGAGGACATCGATCCCTCAGCGCAGGACCCGCGCCCGCACGTGTTCCGCACCGCCCAGGAGGCGGAGTGGTCCTACGAGCACCGCGTCGTCAAGCTCCACGACCTGGCCGAGTACCGGCCGGTCGGCGGCGAGGGACACCTGCTGACCACGGTCGGACGGATCATCTACAACGACAAGATCGAGCGGGCGCTCGAGGAGGCGTTGGGCGACCAGTTCGACGCCACCGCCTACGAGTTCATCAACCGCTCGATGAAGAAGAAGGACACCACGAAGCTGGTCGACGACCTCGTGCAGCGCTACGGCGCGCCCTCGATCTCGCAGGTGCTCGACGCGTTCAAGGACGTGGGCTTCGAGTACGCCACGCGGGCCGGTGTAACGATCTCCAAGAACGACGTCCAGACGCCGCCCTCCAAGGGGGAGATCCTGGGTCGCTATGAGAAGCAGCTGATGGTCATCGAGGCCCAGTACGAGGACGGCGAGATAACCGAGGAGGAGCGTCACGAGGCGGTCACCGGTCTCTGGGACCGCGCCACCAACGAGGTCGGGGAGGCACTCTACGCCCACCTCGACGAGATGAACCCCATCTTCATGATGGCCAACTCGGGTGCTCGTGGCTCGTTCTCGCAGATCCGCCAGCTGGCCGGTATGCGTGGCCTGATGGCCAATCCGAAGGGCGAAATCATCGAGCGTCCGATCAAGGCCAACTTCATGGAGGGCCTGACCGTGCTCGAGTACTTCATCTCGACCCACGGTGCCCGCAAGGGCCTGGCCGACACCGCCCTGCGTACCGCTGACTCGGGTTACCTGACCCGCCGCCTGGTCGACGTCTCCCAGGACGTGATCATCCGCGGCGAGGACTGCGGGACCGAGGAGCACATCGAGAGCCCGGTGTTCCAGCTCGAGATCGATCCCGAAACCCGCAAGCTGCGTCCGACGGACGAGATCAACACTGATCTCGTCGGCCGCATCGCCGCTGTCGATCTCAAGACCAAGCGCGGTCGGGTCATCGTCGAGAAGGGCCAGGAGATCGATCGTGCCGAGCTGGCCGATCTGGTCGAGGCCTGGCGCGAGGAGTCCGAGAAGGGCACCGTGGTCACCGTCCAGGTCCGTTCGGTGCTGAAGTGCGAGGCCCCGACCGGGGTCTGCCAGGCGTGCTACGGCCGCTCGATGGCCACCGGCAACCTGGCCCAGATCGGCGACGCGGTCGGCATCATCGCCGCCCAGTCGATCGGCGAGCCCGGAACCCAGCTGACCATGCGCACGTTCCACACCGGCGGCGTCGCCGGCGCGGACATCACGCACGGTCTACCCCGCGTGGTGGAGCTGTTCGAGGCCCGGCGTCCCAAGGGTCTGGCCAAGATGGCTCCCGTGGACGGCAAGGTGACGATCGAGGAGTCCGACAAGGCCATCACGGTGGTAGTCACCGACGAGGGTGGCGACGAGCATCGGGAGACGTTCCCGCGGCGCACGCTGCTCTACGTCGAGGACGGCCAGACGGTCACCGTCGGCCAGCAGCTCAATGAGGGTTCGCTGTATCCCCATGACCTGCTCGCCTTCGGCGGCAAGACGCCCGAGGCCCGCCGGACCAGTACCGAGCTGTACCTCGTCCGTGAGGTGCAGGAGGTCTACAAGTCCCAGGGCGTTGACATCAACGACAAGCACATCGAGCTCATCGTTCGTCAGATGCTGAAGAAGGTCCGGGTCGATCAGAAGGGCGACACGGATCTGCTCCCGGGCCAGTTCGTCGACCGCAACGAGTACGCCAAGATCAACCAGGCCGTGATCGACGGCGGCGGCGAGGCCGCCCAGGCGGAGGAGATCATCCTCGGCATCACCAAGGCCTCGCTGAACACCGACTCGTTCCTGTCGGCGGCCTCGTTCCAGGAGACCACCAAGGTGCTGACCGATGCCGCCCTCGAGGGCAAGATCGATCGGCTCAACGGTCTCAAGGAGAACGTGATCATCGGCAAGCTGATCCCGGCTGCGACCGGCCTGAAGCGCTACCGGCGGATCGAAATCGAGCCCGCCGAGCCACTGCCTCGCGGCATTGACGACGTTGGCCTGCTCGACCATGACGATCTGGCGGCCGAACTCGGGCTCACCGACGGTGAGAGCCTGACCGGGTTCGGTGGCGGGATTGAGGCGGACATCAGCGACCTCGAGAACATCTCGGGCGATGGTTCCTCGCTCGGTTTCGCCGAGGAGTTGGCCGACCTGGACGTCCAGTCCGGGAACGGCGACTCCTCCGATAAGCAGTAGCCCCGCAAGCTCCAAGCGGCGCGCGTCGTGAATCGTCGCGCGCCGCTGATCTTTCTGCTGGTGCCGGCTCTGGCCGGCGCTGGCGCTCCGCCGGTTAAGCATCTATCCGAACCTTCGGATAACGGCTTCGATGCGACCTGCGCGTTATCTGAAGTCGGCTGCTGACGATCAAGTCCGTCAGGGATGACGTCGCCGTTCCGGTTGGGGTAACTAGGGTTCCGGGGTGGGGTGCGGGCATGCCTTGAGCGTCCGTCCGGTAGCTGCGAACCGACTGAGCGACGAGCTGTGCGACTTGGAACGTCTCTGCAAGACAGAGCGGCCGGTTCGCTGCTGTGGTCTGGCGGACGGGCAAGCAGGTGGGATGTGCGCGGACGCGTGTAATGAAATCGGGTGCGAGACGGATGTAGGGGTGGAGGACTATTCCCGGCTAGGAGGCAACATTGGCTCGCATTCCCCTTTCCGATGACGCGTGTGACCGCCTGGTCGCGTCCCGAGACCCGATCGACCCGGCCCGGCTGCAGGACGCGGCGATCGTGGATGCCAGTCGTCGCCTCCGCGACGAACTGCTCGTCGAGCTTGCTGGCGAGCTGTCGTCCCGGCCGACGGCTGCGCGTCATCGGCGGCGGCGCTGGGTCGGCGCGGGCCGACGACGTATGGCGGCAGTCGCCGGGCTCGCGGCCGCTGCGGTCGTGGGGGGACTCGCGATGGTTGGCGGGCTAACCACCGGTGGGGGTCACGACGGGCCGTTTAGCGTGCCCGCGGCGTCGGCCGCTGTCGTGCTCGACCGAGCCGCGCAGGCGGCGATACGAACCACGAGCGTGGTGCCGAGCAGGGGTCAGTACGGCTTCGTGAAGGTCCAGATGGGAACGGTGATCGGCACGGGGTCGGCGGTCGGCCCCCAGGCGCCGAGTTGGGACGTCTTGGTACGGCTGTCGCAGGTCAAGAGCGACTGGTACAGCGCCAGCGGCTCGGGTCGCGAACGCATCGTGCGGACGTCGACCAGCTTTCTGACGCCTCGCGATCGCGCGATCGCACGGGCCCATGGGATGACGCTCGCTGGGCTGACCGTGACATTCCCACGCGGAATCGACGGTGCGTTTCAACCGCGAGGGGCGGCGAGCGTCGGATTGCTCCCCTATTGGCAGATAGGTCGGTTGCCTACCCAGCCCGTCGCGCTGCGAGGCGCGCTTGACCGACTCATCCTCGCGTCCGACAGCGGATCCGGCCGAGGACCGCTGCGACGGCAGCTGCGGGCGGATCCAGCCGGGCTGTTTGGGCCGATTTCGCAGTTTCTGTTCCTCCCGACCTCGCCGCAGCTGCGAGCTGCGCTGTTCCGGGTGCTCGCGCACCTTCCCGGCGTTCAGCTGCTCGGCCATCAACGCGATCGTCTCGGACGCAGCGGAATCGCGGTGGCAGTCACCCATGGCGCGCCTGATCGGGTCCGAGAGGAGCTGCTGTTTGATCCGGCCACGAGCAACCTACTGCAAACGCAAACCATCCTGCTGCACACATCGTCGGCTTCCCGCGGGCCGAGCATGCCTGCCCGAACCGTGGTCGAGTACACCGACTTCGTCAGCCGGGGTGTCGTGGACTCGATCACACGACTGCCGGGCGGCCACCGCCTGCCCCTAAAGTCCGCGGGCGGCAGCCGATGAGCCGCAATCCCCGTGGCTCGGAGACGTTCAGTGAGCTGTACAGGCGGACGCAGGGCGATCTGCTGGCCTTCCTTTTGCGACGATGCTCAAGCGCAGAGGACGCCGCCGACTGTCTGGCCGAGACCTACCTGCTGGCCTGGAAGAAACGCGACCAGATGCCGATCGGTGCCGAGACTCGGCCGTGGCTGTTCGGCGTCGCTCGCAACGTGATGCGACGCGGCAACGAGGTGCGCGATCGAACCGTCGCCGCCGCCAGTGCGCTCGCTGCCGAGGTCGAGCGCTCCGGGACCATTGGTGCCAAACCCGATTTGGCGGGGCCCGACCCGGTGATGGCGGCCATGCGGCACCTGTCGGAGCTCGACCAGGAGATCATCACGATGCTGATCTGGGACGACCTCGCGCCCCGGGAAGTCGCGGCGGTTCTGGGGCTGACACCCAACGTCGTGCGTGTGCGAGCCCACCGTGCCAGAGCAAAGCTCAAGGCAGCCCTCGCCTATCAGGATCCTGGCGGTGAAGCCGAACCGGAACTCACCCTGACCGTGCAGCCACCCATGCGCTGACGGCTTGATAGCCCAGGTCGCCGCGCCGGGCCTCGTTTCGACGGGGTGCTGGACGAGCAATGCCGCCCACGTCCGGGGGCGGGGCGTTCCGTCCCGATCTGCGAGCGGGTAGACGGACCCGGTCCCCGGGGCCTCGGCGCGTCGTGCGGCCGAGTGGTTTACCCGCCGCCCCGGGGCCGGAAGCCATTACCGTTGGTCCCGGCGCCTGCACCCGAGAGAGGAGAACCCAGATGCCTGACGAGCTACGCCCCAATCTGTTTCCGGCGCTGCGCTACGCCGATGCGGACGCCGCCCTGGCCTTCCTGACCAGTGCCTTGGGCTTCGTCGAGAAAGACGTCCACCGGGGCGAGGATGGCTCCATAGTCCATGCCGAGCTCCGGCTCGGCGCCGGGATCATCATGCTCGGCCAGCTTTCCGAGGCCGGCGGGTCGGGCGCAGAGCCCCCCAACCCGCTCTCGGGCACGATCTCTATCTACGCCGTCGTCCCCGACCCCGATGCCCACCATGCCCGGGCCCGGGAGGCGGGGGCGACGATTGTCCGCGAGCCGGAGGACATGTCCTACGGGTCTCGTGAGTACAGCGCCCGTGACCCTGAGGGCAACCTCTGGTCCTTCGGCACCTACGACCCGTACGCCTGAGCCGCCAGCCGGCGAGGCAGCCGCTGGGCGCACTCCCCGGGTATGGATCCGCGCGCCGGATCGTGGCCGAGCTTCCGCGTCTGGTTAGAATCGTGAATCTGGATTCACATCTTGCGAAACTCGGGAGACGACCGTGGACCTGAACGACACGCCCGAACAGGCCGCCTACCGCGCTGAAGCGCGCAAGTGGCTCGAGCAACACAAGTCCGAGGCCCCGCCGCGGTCGGGATCCTATGAGGACACTGGTTACATAGATGCACGGCGGGCCTGGCAGCGTCAGCTGGCCGAAGCCGGGCTGGCGGCGGTCACCTGGCCGGTGGAAGTGGGCGGGCGTGGGCTCGGCCCGATCGAGCAGGTGACGGTCAATCAGGAGATCTCCCGCGCGCAGGTGCCCGGGATTCTCGACGTGATCGGCATCGGGATGCTCGGTCCCTGTCTGATCGCCCACGGGTCCGACGAGCAGAAGGGCCGCTACCTCGGCCCGATGCTGCACGGCGACGAGGTCTGGTGTCAGCTGTTCTCCGAGCCCGGGGCCGGTTCCGATCTGGCTGCCGTGCAGACGCGGGCACGGCAGAACGCGGACGAGAGTTGGACGCTGAACGGACAGAAGGTTTGGACGACCAATGCCCAGTTCGCCGCCCACGGCCTTCTGCTGGCCCGCACCGACTCCAATGTGCCCAAGCACAAGGGCTTGACCATGTTCATCGTTCCCATGGACGCGGACGGGGTCACGGTCCGGGGGCTGCGGCAGATCTCCGGGGAGGCTGAGTTCAACGAGGTCTTCTTCGACGACGTCCGTCTTGAGCCCGACGCCGTCGTCGGTGGCCTGGGCAACGGCTGGGGAACCGCGCTGACCGTGCTCATGTACGAGCGGCTCACGATCGGGTTTGGCTCGGAGTCGTTCGGCTCTCCGACCCGCCTGGCGGAGACGCTGGCCGCCGATGAGACGGCGCGCGCCGACACCGATGTTCGTCACCGGATGGGTGAGCTCATCACCGAGCTGCTGGCGGTTCGCTTCAACGGCTACCGGGCGCTGACTGCACTCGCCCAGGGACAGATCCCGGGCCCCGAGGCCGGTCTGGCCAAGGTGACAATGGTCAACGCCGCCATCGCCGCCAGTGACCTGGGTGCCGACGTGATCGGACCGGATGCTCTGGAGCCCGACAGCGACTGGAGCTACCTGATCTCCTTCCTGCCCGGCCTGAAGTCGGCCGGGGGCACCGAATCCATCCTGCGCAACACGATCGGCGAGCGGGTCCTCGGACTGCCACCGGAGCCGCGCTTGGACAAGGGCGTCCCGTTCAGCGAACTGCGGACGATCGAGAAGCAGGCGGTGACCCGATGAACTTTGCTCTCTCCGATGAGCAGGTCCTGCTGCGCGAGGCGGCCCGCGGGTCGCTCAGTCGCTTCAAGACCGTCGAGGCGGCTCGCAACGCGCTGGAGCAGCCCGATGCGCTGCCCGACCTCTGGCCGATGGCCAGGGAGGCGGGCTGGCCGGGGCTGCTGATCGCCGAGGAACGTGGTGGAGCCGGGCTGGGGGCCGCCGATGCTCTCCTGGTGGCTGAGGAATGCGGTCGCGTGCTCGCCTCCGTCCCGCTTCTGGGCGCGCTGCCCGCGTCGGCCATTCTTGACGCCGCCGGTGACGAGACACTTGAGGCCGTTGCTTCGGGCGAGCTGCGCCCCGCCTATGTCCCGGCGCGTCCGCCCGGTGACCATCATCTCCAGTGGACGGTCGAGCCGGCCCAGGGCATGACCAGGGCCAGCGCCCCTTCGGCCACAGTCGAGGGAGAGCAGGTCACCCTCGAGGGCGCTGTGGCGTTCGTACCCGATGCGCCGGGGGCGGCCCTGCTCGTCGCGGTGGGGATCGACCCGGATGGCCAGCCGGTTGCCGCCGCGGTCGACGCCGGCGCCGACGGGGTGAGCATCGAGCCGGTGATGCGCTACGACGCCACCCGGTCGCTGGGCCATGTGACCTTCTCGCGGGCCCGGGGCCGGCGCTTGGATGTCGACGCCGACGTTCTGGCCGACGCCTGGTATCTGGCTCACGCGCTGATCGCCGGGGAATCCATCGGCGCGGTGCAGACCTGCCTGGACACCAGCGTGGCTTACGCCAAGGAGCGGTTCACATTTGGACGGGCGATCGGCTCCTACCAGGCGATCAAGCATGAGCTGACCGAGATCCTGCGCCGCCTCGAGAATGCCCGCGGCCTTCAGTACTACGCCGGCTGGGCGCGGGCCTCAGCCCCGCAGGAGTTCCCGCTGGCGGCCAGTGCCGCCCGTTGCTCCGCCGGTGGCGCCCTGGACTTCGCCGCCCGGGCAATGATCAACGTACACGGTGGCATCGGGGCCACCTGGGAGCACGACGCCCCGCTGTTCTTCCGCCGGGCCCAGCTGTCCCGCCGTCTGTTGGGCGGAACCCACGACGCCACCGATCGCGTGGCCGAGCGCACGATGAGCGGCGTAGGCGCGCTCTAGCGTGGAGGAGACCATGACTACGATCGAGACCCCGCTGGATCCGGCACGGCAGGTGCTCAACCAGCCACCACGGCTGCAGCCCATCGACCTGCTGGAAGCCGACCTGGCTCTGCGGGAAGCCCTCGAGCGCGAGGGCGGCGGCTGGGGAATGGAGATGGTTCGCGAGGCCGGCCAGGCGGCCGGCAGTGTGGAGGCGCTGGAGCACGGGCGGCGGGCGGAGGCCAACGAGCCACGCCTGATCACGCACGACCGCTACGGCCATCGCGTGGACGAGGTCGAGCTCGATCCCTCCTGGCACTGGCTGCTTGGGGGGGCGGTGAGCCGATCCATGCACAGCCTGCCCTGGCGCGACGCAAGGGCCGGGGCGCACGTCGTTCGGGCGGCCATGTTCTCGCTGTGGAGCAACGCCAACGCCGGCGTCATGTGTCCGGTCTCAATGACCTACGCGGCCGTGCCCGCGCTTCGCGAGGGGGCTCCGGAGTTGGCTGCGGAGTGGGAGCCCCGGCTGACCAGTCCGGACTATGAGCATGGTGCGCTGGCCGGCATGGCCATGACCGAGCGCCAGGGTGGCTCCGACGTGCGGGCCAACATCACCCGAGCCGACCCGCTCGGCGACGGTGTCTATGAGATTCACGGCCACAAGTGGTTCTGCTCCTATCCGCCCTGCGACGTGTTCCTGGTCCTGGCCCAGGCGCCGCGCGGCCTGTCCTGCTTCCTGGTCAAGCGGGGCCCGGGAATGGAGTTCCAGCGTCTCAAGGACAAGCTCGGCACCCGGTCGCTGCCCTCCTCCGAGGTCGAATTCAGGGGGATCGAGGGCCGCCTGGTCGGTGAGGAGGGACGCGGAGTTCCGGCCATCATCCGGATGGTCAACCACACGCGCCTGGACTGCCTGATCGGCTCGAGCACCGGTCTGCGGCGGGGGACGCTAGAGGCCATCCATCACACGCGGCACCGGTCGGCCTTCGGCGCGGTCCTGGCCGATCAGCCGGCCATGCGCAATGTCCTCGCCGACCTGGCCATCGAATCCGAGGCGGCCACGGCTACGACCCTGCGAGTGGCCCGCAGCTACGACGAGCACGGCGAGGCCGCGGGCGCGTTCCGGCGCTTCGCCACCGCGGTGATGAAGTACTGGGTGACCAAGCGGGCGGCCGCGCACGCCGCGGAGGCGCTCGAGTGTCTGGGCGGGAATGGCTTCGTCGAGGAGTCCGGCATGCCGCTCCTATACCGCGACGCGCCGCTTAACTCCATCTGGGAGGGGTCGGGCAACGTGGCCGCACTCGACGTCCTTCGCGCGGTCGTGCGCGAGCCCGAGGGTCTGCCGGCCTTTTTGTCCGAATGCGAGGCCGCCGCCGGCGGCGATCGCCGCCTGGATGCGCATCTGGCCCGGACCCGCGACCGCGTCCAGTCCGTGTTCGCGGGGGCGCCCGGAGCCACTGACGAGCAGCGGCTGCATGACAGTCAGTTCGAGGCACGGCGGTTGGTCGAAGAGCTCGCGGTGGGTCTTCAGGCCTCGCTGCTGGTCAGGCACAGCCCTGCGGCCGTGGCCGACGCCTTCTGTGCGGGCCGGCTGGACGGGAACGGTGGGCGGGTTTACGGGACGCTCCCCCGCGGCGTCGACGCTGAGGCGATTCTGGACCGCGCGCTTCCGTCGTGACTGAGCTCGAGTACCAGACCGTGACGGCGCCGCCCTCCATGCGCTTGCGTCGTGACTGAGCTCGAGTACGAGACCGCTGGCGGCGTCGCCCGGCTGACCCTGAACCGACCGGAACGAGGTAATGGGCTGACTCGATCGCTCATTTCCGAACTCGAGCGCTGCGTGGAACGGGCCGATCTCGACCCGGAGGTACGAGTGCTCCTGCTGGCCGGGCGGGGCAAGGGATTCTGCGGTGGCTATGACCTGGTGGACAGCGCTGAGGGGCTGGCCGGTGGCCAGGACGGGGACGGGTCGGCCGCGGCCCCGGCCGGTTCGCCGCTGGACCCCGCGGTCATGGCCGCCAACCACGATCCCCGGCATCCGTGGGATCCAATGCTCGACTACGCCATGATGAGCCGCAACGTCCGGGCGTTCATGAGCCTGTTTCACTGCAGCAAGCCGGTGGTTTGCAAGGTGCAGGGGTTTTGTGTGGCCGGGGGTACAGATCTGGCCCTGTGTTCAGATCTGCTGCTGATCGCTGCCGACGCCAAGATCGGCTACCCGCCGGCCCGAGTCTGGGGCTCTCCGACGACCGCGCTGTGGACCCATCGCCTCGGCCCCCAGCGGGCCAAGCGCCTGCTGTTCACCGGCGACAGCCTGTCGGGCAGCGAGGCCGTTGACTGGGGCCTGGCTATCGAGGCGCCGGCGCCTGAGGAGCTCGACCAGCGCGCGCAGACCCTGGTCGCTCGCATCGCGCGGATGCCACTCAATCAGCTCCAGATGATGAAGCTGCTGACCAACCAGCCGCTGCTGGCCCAGGGACTACCGGCGACACAGGTGCTGGGGACTCTGTTCGACGGCGCGGCCCGTCACACCGAGGAGGGCTATGCCTTCCAGGCCCAGGCCGCGCGCGAAGGCTTCCGCGCCGCCGTTCAGGCGCGCGACGAAGCTTTCGGCGACCGCGGCCCCTCGACGTTCAAGGGCTGATGGCAGCCACCGCCACCGGAACCCGCGAGCGCCTCCTGGCTGCCGCGCAGACACTGATCGAGGAGGGCGGCTACGGCGCCGCCTCGGTGCTGGCCATCGCCGAGCGCGCCGGAGTGGCCTCGGGCACCCTCTACCGTCACTTCGCCTCCAAGGAGGAGCTGTTCGTAGAGGTCTTCCGTTCGGTGTGTGCGCGAGAAGAGAAGGCCATGGTCCAGGCGGCCGAGCGGGTGCCCGGCGAGGAGACGGCAGCCGGGCGACTGGAGACCGTCCTGGCGACGTTCGCCCAGCGAGCGCTACGCAATCCCCGTCTGGCCTGGGCGCTGCTGGCCGAGCCCGTCGATCCCCGCGTCGACGCCGAACGGCTGGCCTACCGCGAGCGCTATGCGGCGCTGATCGGCAAGACGCTTCAGGACGGGATCGAGGCTGGTGAGCTGCCGGAGCAGAATGTCGCCCTGAGCGCGGCCGCCTTGGTGGGAGGCTGCGGCGAGGCGCTGGTCGGGCCGCTGTCCCCGGTGGCCCACCAAGGTCCCGCCGGCGAGGAAGTCGTGGCCGCGATACGGACCTTCGTCCGACGGGCGGTGGGGGCGGGATGAGTGGCGAGCCGGTGACGGTTCGCCTCCAGGGGCCGGTGTTCATCGTGGAGCTGAACCGCCCCGAGCGGCGTAACGCGGTGGACGGCCCCACGGCTCAGGCCCTGGCCGATGCGTTCCGCGCCTTTGAGGCGGAGAACGGGGCCAGCGTGGCCGTCCTGCACGGAACCGGAGGGGTGTTCTGCGCGGGCGCGGACCTGAAGGCGGTGGGCACAGCCGACGGCAACCGGGTCCAGGGCGACGGAGACGGGCCGATGGGCCCGACCCGCATGCGCCTGGGCAAGCCGGTCATCGCCGCCATCGCCGGACACGCTGTGGCCGGAGGTCTCGAGTTGGCCCTGTGGTGCGATCTGCGCGTGGCCGAGTCCGATGCGGTGCTCGGAGTGTTCTGCCGACGCTGGGGGGTACCTCTGATCGACGGCGGAACGGTCCGGCTACCGCGTCTGATCGGGACCAGCCGGGCCCTGGACATGATCCTCACCGGACGGCCGGTCGGCGCTGAAGAGGCGGAGCGCATGGGACTGGTCAACCGGGTGGTGGCGCCCGGGCAGAGTCTGCCCGCGGCGATCGAACTGGCCGAGTCGCTGGCTCAGTTTCCGCAGCGCTGTCTGCGCGAGGACCGTCTCTCGGCGCTCGAGCAGGATGGGCTGAGCGAGTCCCAGGCCCTGGCTGGGGAGCTCGAGCACGGCCGCCGGTCATTGGCTGATGTCCAGGCCGGGCTGGAGCGCTTCCGCGCCGGCGCCGGTCGGCACGGCGAGTTCAGCTAGAGGCTGCCAGCTGGGTCGCCCAGACTCTGAGCCTGGCGGCATGATCTCCGGTCAGGCCCGTTGCCGGCTCGGTCTCGACCAGCAGGGTGGGGGCCGGGCGGGCCGCAGCCCAGGCTCGGCAGCTGTCGTCATGGGCGTCATCGATCCAGGCCAGGGGACGCTCCAGGCCCGCGAAGCGATCGATCGCGGCCAGCTTCCAGTGTCGTCCGCCAGCGTTCGGCTGCGGATCGAAGCTCAGGTGAGGCAGCCCGGCGGGCAGTCCGAGCGCGAAGGGCAGGTGCTCGTCGGCCTTCTCCTCCCAGCCGCTGCACCACACGAGCTCGAACTCGGTGGCCAGTTCCCGGAGTCGCTCTCCGGCGTCGACAGACAGCAAGTGGATGATCCCGTCCACCGTGATGAACCGGCCCGCCGGAGGAAAGGCCGGGTCGAATCCGAACAGCGAGAGGACGCCGTCGATATCGACCAGCAGCAGCGGTCGTTCCAAGGGCATTCTTGACGGGTCCATAGCTGAAATTTAGGTCGAGTCGGCAGGGTGATTGATCCGGGAGGCCAGGCTCCCGTTTGTGTCCAGTCCCCGCTGGACATAAAAGCCGTGTACTCAAGGCTTCCTGGCAGATGCCGAGATAGGTGTGGACACGCCTAGAGCGGCCCGCACCATCCTCGCATCACCCCCCTTTATGACTCCGATCATCGGCATCTTCTTCGCACTCGTCTGCGCCCTGGCCACGAACGTGGGCTTCCTGTTCAAGCACCGTGGTGCCCGGGCCGCTGCGGACGTCGACATGCGTCACCCGCTGCGCTCGGCCAAGGCCCTGTTCTCCTCCCGGCTGTTCGCCATCGGGATGCTCATCGCCGCCGGCGCCTGGGTCTTCCACGTGCTGGCCATGTCCTTCGCCCCGCTCTCGCTGGTCCAGTCGGTCCTGGCCGGCGGCGTCGTCCTGCTGGCCATCATGGCCGAGCGCGCCTTCGGCCTGCAGATCTCGCGTCGTCAGTGGCTGGGGATCGGGTTGACCGCCGTCGGCCTGCTGCTGCTCGGACTCAGCCTCCCCGCGGTTCACGGCGCTCACTCCCGCTTCTCCCTGCCGGGCATGATCGCCTTCGAGGCTGGGCTCCTGATCGTCGGCACGCTGCTCATCATGGGCCCGCGGATCGGTGCCCCGGTTCAGCACCACGGTTTCATGCTCGGCGCGGCCTCGGGGATCCTGTTCGGTGTCTCGGACGTGGCCATCAAAGCCATCTCGGGCATGGTCGGCACCCACGGGCTCGTGGGCCTGATCAGCCCCTGGACGGCGATCACCGCCGTGGCCTCGGTCGCCGCCTTCTACAGCTCGGCCAAAGGCCTTCAGGAGGGAGACGCGATCCCGGTTATCGCCGTCACCAGCACCGCGGCCAACGTTTCAGGCATTGTCGGCGGGATCCTTGTCTTCGGCGATCCGCTGTCCGGCGATCCGGTCACCCTCGGCATCGAGCTGGGTGCCTTCGCACTCGTGCTCGTGGCCGCCTGGCTGACGCCGGCCCCCTTCCGGGCGGCCAAGCCCGGCAGCGGCATCGTCGCCGCCGGGCCCTCTGCGGCCTGACCGTCGCGCTAGTGGCTCCCACCGACTAGAAAGCGGGGATGGACTCCCCGCTGTGCTCGGCTGATCGCCTCTACGCCCTACTGGGGATGGGCCGCGCGCCGTCGCTGCTCGATGTCCGCTGGGATCTAGCGGCGGGCTCACGCCCCGACCTGTTCGCCGCCGGGCACATACCGGGCGCAGTGTTCGTGGACCTCAGCGCGGAGCTGGCTGGTCCACCGGGCCGGGACGGGCGCCATCCCCTGCCTTCGCCGGGGGCGTTTCAGAGCGCGATGCGCGCGGCCGGAGTGAGCTCGCGCCGACCCGTGGTGGTCTACGACGACGGTCCCGCCACCGCAGCGGCCCGGGCCTGGTGGCTACTGCGCTACTTCGGTCATCCCCAGGTTCTGGTGCTCGACGGCGGGTTGGGCGGCTGGACCGCGGGTGGCCATCCACTCGAAGCCGGCCCGCCGAGAGCCGCTGCTGAGCCGGGTGATTTCATCGTCCGGCCCGGTGCGATGCCGGTGCTCACAGCGGTGCAGGCCGCCGCCCTGGCCGTCGAAGGCGTCCTGCTCGACGCCCGCACGGCGGAGCGCTTCCGGGGTGAGTCCGAGCCCGTGGATCCGGTGGCCGGGCACATCCCGGGAGCGCGCAACCGGCCGACGAAAGAGAACGTCGATGGCGCTGGGCAGTTCTGGGATCCGGACCGGCTGCGGGAGGAGTTCGGCCGGCTCGGCGTGCGCGCGGGGACGGCCGTCGGGGCTTACTGTGGCTCGGGTGTGACCGCCGCCCATGAGGTCCTGGCGCTGGAGCTGGCCGGGTACCACGCGGCGCTGTACCCCGGCTCCTGGAGTGAGTGGATCACCGACGCCGGCCGGCCGGTGGCCACCGGGTCCTGATCAGTCCCGGGCGCCCTCGAGCAGAACCCGCGCAACCTGCGCCGGGTCATCGTAGGTGGGGATGTGGCCGCAGCCGGTCAGCGTCACCATGCGAGCGCGCGAGATCGCGCGGGCCGCTCGGATGGCCTGCCGGGGCGGCAGCAGGCGGTCCTTCTCGCCCCAGGCCACCGTGACCGGGACCGTGATCGTCTCGCCGCCGTGGAACTGCATCGGGCGAATAGTGGGCAGCGTGGCGTCGAACCAGGGCGCGCCGGCCCACGCCCGCACATTGGCGCCGGCCTCGGCGGGGGAGACGGCCATGGGGCGGGCGAAGAAGGTGCGCAGGGCCACCGCCCGGGGGCGCGGGCGCCGCAACAGCGACTCCGCCCGCTCCGCTGCCAGACGCGCAACCCGAACACCCGCCCAGAGCTGGGACCGGGCGAGGAGATTCTCGGCCCGGCCGGCGAAGCCCGCCGGCGACACCCCGGTAGCCGAGCGGACCAGGCCACGCCGGGCCATCTCGAGCACGATCAGGCCGCCCAGCGAATTACCCGCCGAGTGTGGGCGCTCGACCCCCGCCTGGTTCAGGAACTCGGCCACCAGCGAGACGAGGGAGTCGAGGCCAGGCGGTGTGCCCGGTGGGGGCATGGGCGAGGCGCCGAACCCGGGCAGATCCAGGGCGATCACTTCGTGCTGGGTGGCGAGCTCGTCGAGTACCGGCGCCCACATCTGCCAGCGGCTGCCGATCCCGTGGATGAGTATCAGGGGCGATCCCTGGCCGGCGCGATGGTGGTTCAGCTGCATGTGGGGGTGAAACCTAGCCTCCTGGTGCCGGCGAAGAGACCCCGAAGCACTCTTTCCTCAGCTGCCGCATTGGACAACCCGGCCACGACCGTTAGACAGGAAGGCGGATTGCGGGTGGGCGGTCTGGCAGGTAGCGTTATACGAAACGTCCCACCAAGAGTTTGAAGGAGAGGACCTATGGCCAGCACCGAGGAAGCGGTACGGACGGAGCGTAGCTCCCTCCAGGAGCTCGGACGCCGCCATCTGTGGATGCACTTCACGCGCATGTCGGCGTATGAGGATCACGAGATCCCCATCATCACGCGCGGTGAGGGTTGCTACGTCTACGACGAGCACGGCAATCGCTACCTGGACGGTCTCAGCTCGTTGTTCTGCGTGAACATTGGCCATGGCCGGGCGGACATCGCCCAGGCCGGCGCCGACCAGGCCAAGGAGCTGGGCTTCTTCACCAACTGGTCCTATGCGCACCCCAGGGCGATCGAATTGGCGGCCAAGGTGGCCGAACTGGCCCCCGGAGACCTCAACCGCGTGTTCTTCACCAGCGGCGGCAGCGAGGCTGTCGAGTCGGCGCTGAAGCTGGCCCGCCAGTACCACAAGGTGACCGGGCATCCGAACAAGACCAAGGTCATCGCCCGCGACATCGCCTACCACGGAACCAGCCTGGGCGCCCTGTCGGCAACCGGTATCACCAGCCTCCGGGAGCCGTTTGAGCCGCTCACCCCGGGCGGGTGCCACGTCGTCAACACCAATCTGTTCCGTCTCGCTCACGGCATGGACGCCTCTGACCTGGCCGAGGCGGTCGCTCAGCGGATCGAGTTCGAGGGCCCCGAGACCGTTTCCGCGGTCATCATGGAGCCGGTCCAGAACGCCGGCGGCTGCTTCACGCCCCCGGAGGGCTACTTCCAGCGGGTGCGCGAGATCTGCGACGAATACAACGTGCTGATGATCTCTGACGAGGTCATCTGCGCCTGGGGCCGCCTGGGCGAGTGGTTCGGAGCTCAGCGCTACGACTATGAGCCCGACATCATCACCACCGCCAAGGGGCTGACCAGCGCCTACGCGCCGATGGGGGCCATGATCGTTTCCGATCGGGTGGCCGAGCCGTTCATGCACGGCACCGCGAGCTTCACGCACGGCTTCACCTTTGCCGGGCATCCGGTATGCGCCGCGGTGGCGCTGGCCAACCTCGACGCCATGGAGCGCGAGGGCATCATCGAGAACGTGCGCGCCAACGAGGGCCCGTTCCGCGAGATGCTCGAGTCACTGCGCGACATCCCGATCGTGGGTGATGTCCGCGGTGCCGGGTACTTCAACGCCATCGAGCTGGTCAAGGACCAGGACACCGACGAGCAGTTCTCAGACGAGGAGTCCGAGACTCTGCTGCGTGGCTTCCTCTCCGGCGAGCTCTACCGCCGTGGCCTGATCTGCCGGGCCGATGACCGCGGCGACCCGGTCATCCAGCTCTCGCCGCCGCTCATCGCTGGTCCCAAGCAGTTCGAGGAGATCGAAGCGATCCTGCGCCCGGTGCTGATCGAGGCCGGTGAGCGGATGCACGCTCACGCGGGCTAAACGACCACGCGGAGCGGCGGACCGGGAGCTCGGCGCGAATGCTGACGGTTAGGGAACTGCTGACTGGTCTTGACGTCCGCCTCCACACCGGGGAGGCGGCGCTCGACCTGCCGGTGCGGTGGGTGCACATCTCCGAGCTCGAGGACCCCACCCAGTGGCTGTCGGGTGGGGAGCTCCTGCTCAGCACGGGCATGCTGCTCGACACCGACGAGCAGCACCGGGCGTACGTGAACCGCCTGGCCGACCATCAGCTCAGCGGCCTCGGGTTCGGGGTCGGTTTCCGGCACGCCGAGGTCCCCCCGGCGCTGCTCGAGGCCGCCGCCGAGCGTGACTTCCCGGTGTTCGCGGTCCCCTACGACGTTCCGTTCATCGCCGTTACCGAGGCTGCCTTCACCAAGTTGGTCAACGAGCAGTACGCCGTCCTGCGCCGAGCCATCGCCGCGCATGAGCGGCTGGAGCGGGTTGTCCTCTCCGAACGTGGGCTGGAGGCTCTCGCCGGGACGCTCTCGACCCTGATCGGGGCTGCCGTGCTGGTCCACGATGCCCGGGGGGAGCCGCTCGTCAAGCGGGCCTTCCGCCGGGAGGTCGAGCCCGAGACGGTGATGGGCCTGCGGGATGAGATCTGCGAGCGAGCCCAGCGCCGGGAGGCCCGCGCCTTCCTGCCCTCCTTGGGCGACGCGGCGGAGCGGGCGCTGGCCCTGCCCGTGGCCGCCGACGGAGCGCCGGCCTCAGGTGGCGCCGGGGTGGAGCGAGTCCCGGAGGCGTGGCTGGTGGCGATCAAGGACAGCGGACCGCTCAGCGACTTTGACCGACTCACCCTGCACCAAGCGGTGACCATCGTCGCCCTGGAGCTGTTGCGGGGTCGCGTGGCCGGGGACACGGAGCGCCGCCTGGCTGGAGACGTGCTGGCCGCGATCATTGACGGAGAGCTCAGCGGCAGCGAGCTGGCCCGGCGACTGGATCCCTTCGGGCTGGCCGAGCGGGTGGCGGCAGTCGTCGTCCAGCGCCCGAGCGGAGCGTTGGGTGCCCCCGGACCGGTCGAGGATGCGCTGGTCACGGCGCTCCGGGAGGAGGCCGCTCCAGGCTTGGTCGCCTCTGCCGGGGCCTACACCTGCGCCCTGGTTTCCGGGCTGCCCGAGGCCGACCAGTTCTCACTGGCCGGCCGCCTGGCCGAGCGTGTATCCCGGGCGCTTGGCCCCGATCTTCGCTTCGGCGTCGGCCGGCCGGCCGCCGGGGGAGAGGCGCGACGCAGCTTCCACGAGGCTCGCTGCGCCGTGGAGGCGCTCGCGCTCGGAGCGGCCGGGGAGTCCCCGGCCAATGGAAACGGCCACCCGAACGGCAGCGCCAACGGCCACGTCCCGGTGGCCAACTACAAGGACTTGGGCTCCTTCCAGCTCCTGCTGTCGCTCCAGGACGACGAGGCCCTGAAACTGTTCTGCGACTCGATCCTCGGCCCGATAGAGGCCAGTGAGGGACACTACGGAGGTGAACTGATGCGCTCGCTGGAGGCGTTCATAGAGGAGAACGGCCAGTGGGAGCGGGCCGCACGGAGGCTCTACTGCCACCGGCACACGCTCCGCTACCGGATCAAGCGGGTCGAGGACCTCACCGGACGAAATCTGCACAGCGCGCGCGATCGGATCGAGTTTTGGCTCGCTCTGCGCGGAAGGGAGTTGGTGTCATGAAGGTCGGAGCCCCCACGGAGGTCAAGACCGACGAGTACCGGGTGGCCCTCACACCCGCCGGGGTACGCGAGCTGGCCGACGCCGGACACGAGGTCTATGTCCAGAGTGGCGCCGGCGAGGGCTCGGCGATCAGCGACGAGCAGTACGCCGCCCAGGGCGCCACGATCGTGCCCGACGCCGATGCAGTGTTCGGCGAGGCCACACTGATCGTCAAGGTCAAGGAGCCCCAGCCCGAGGAGGTCGCCCGGCTCGAGCCCCGCCACACCCTGTTCACGTATCTGCATCTGGCGGCCGACGCCGAGCTCACGCGCGGCCTAATGGCCTCCGGCGCCACCTGCATCGCCTATGAGACGGTGGAGGACGCGCGGGGGCGCCTGCCCCTCCTGGCCCCGATGTCGGAGGTGGCGGGCAAGATCGCGACCCAGGCCGGAGCGTTCATGCTCGAGAAGCCGCTCGGCGGTCGCGGGATCCTCCTCGGCGGCGTGCCCGGGGTCGCGGCGGCCAACGTGATGGTCATCGGCGGCGGCGTGGTGGGCATGCATGCCGCCTTCATCGCCTTGGGGATGGAGGCCACCGTCTACGTGTATGACCGCAACATCGACCGCCTCCGCGAGCTGGACATCGCCTTTGGCGGCCGCGCCGACACCTGCTTTGCCACCACGCTGTCGATCGAGGAGCGCCTGCCCGACGTCGACATGGTGATCGGTGCCGTGCTCGTCCATGGAGCGCGCGCGCCCCACGTCATCACCCGTGAGCAGCTCGGCGTCATGAAGCGTCAGGCCGTGCTGGTCGACGTCTCCATCGATCAGGGCGGCTGCTTCGAGACCTCGCGTCCGACCACCCACAGCAACCCCACTTACGAGGTCGACGGCATCACCCATTACTGCGTGACGAACATGCCCGGGGCGGTGCCGATCACCTCGACCTATGCGCTGACCAACGCCACCATGCCCTATGTGCTGCACCTGGCCAGCGAGGGCGTGCACGGGGCCGTGGCCAAGAATCCGGGTCTCAAGTTAGGGGTGAACGTCGCCGGTGGTGCGGTCACCTACGCCCCGGTCGCGGACGCGGTCGGCGCGCCTCACGTGGAGGTCGACGAGGCCCTGGCCGGGGTGCCCGCGTAGGGGCGGTGGCCCTCAAGCGCCCCCTGCTACGCTCTGCGACCGCATGCCGACCACCAGCCAGCTCATCCGTAAAGGCCGCACAGCGCCCAAGAAGAAGCTCGCCACGCCGGGCCTCAAGTCGGGCAAGGGCCGCAAGAAGAAGGTCGCCGCTCCGCAGCGTCGCGGCGTCTGTACCCGGGTGTACACGACCACGCCGAAGAAGCCGAACTCGGCTCTGCGCAAGGTCGCCCGTGTCCGGCTCACCAACGGCATGGAGGTCGGCGCCTACATTCCCGGCGAGGGCCACAACCTTCAGGAGCACTCGGTGGTGCTGGTGCGTGGAGGCCGCGTCAAGGACCTCCCTGGCTTCCGGTACAAGGTCATCCGCGGGACCCTCGACGCCGCCGGCGTCGGCGACCGCAAGAAGGCCCGCTCGCAGTACGGCGTGAAGGCCAAGTAGGAGCTACAGAATGCCCCGTCGCGCTCCCGCCACGGTCCGCCCCATCGAGGCCGACCCCGTCTACCGCAACCGTATGGTTCAGCAGGTCATCAACAAGGTGATGCTGGACGGCAAGAAGTCCACGGCCGAGAAGATCGTCTACGACGCAATGGCGATCCTCGGCGAGCGCTCCGGCAAGAACGCCGTTGAGCAGCTGGAAGCCGGGCTGAAGGCTCTCACCCCCGTCCTCGAGGTGCGTTCCCGCCGTGTCGGTGGGGCCACCTACCAGGTGCCCGTCGAGGTCCCGGCCCGCCGGGCCCGCACCCTCGCCGTGCGCTGGCTGGTCGGCTACGCCCGCGGTCGCCGCGAGCGGACGATGCCCCAGCGGTTGGCCAACGAGCTCCTAGACGCCCAGCAGCAGCAGGGCAACGCCTACAAGCGCAAGGACGACATTTACCGCATGGCGCAGGCCAACAAGGCCTTCGCGCACTACCGCTGGTAGCCGCGCAGGGCGCCCGCCGTCCCGCTGGCGCCTGCCTGTTTCGCCGGCGTGCCCGTCCCGCCGGCGCCTGCCTGTTTCGCCGGCGTCCCCGTCCCGCCGGCGCCTGCCTGTTTCGCCGGGGTTCTGTATCTAACGATCGATTTTCGACGCTTTGTTGCCGGACGTCCGTCGATCGAGAAGGAAACGCGAGGGCCGCCTACCGCACGGGACCGGGGGCTGCGGCAGGACAACCCTCGCGTACCCTTAAATGTAACGCTTGGGTAATTGGTAAACCGCAGACGGACGGAAATCGTCAGAGAGCGGACGTTCTAGTCGCCAACCGTCGAGGCCGGGCGCAGGGGCCGGGACCGCCGGCGCTCCGGGGCGGCGAGCAGAAGCAGCCCGCCGGCTGAGGTGATGATCAGGAGCACCGCGCCCAGGGTTTCCAGGTAGAAGCCGATAGCTGGGCGGGAGGTGGCGATGGCGAAATGACTGACCGCGCTGCCCACCAGCCCGGTGGCCTGGGCGTCGGGAAGGTCCCCGATCAGCGCGATGAGCACGGCCACCAAGCCGAGGACCCCGGTGGCCAATAGCCCCAGGCGGCTTCGCGTGCGCCAGACCACGAAGCTGAAGAAGGCGGCCAGCAGGGCGATGGGAAGCAGCGCGTAGGAGTCATGCGAACCCGTACTGAGGGTGGCGATCGGCGCACGCTGCAATGAGGAGTGGACCTCCAGAAGGGGTGTGAATTCGGCCACCAGCAGGAGGATCGCGCCGGCCAAACCACCGGCCAGAACGGCCACGGCAACAGGGCGCGAGACAGGCTCCACGATGCCTCCAGAGGCCCGGGGATCCCCAGATGCTCTGCTATATTCGGACGTCGCCCCGGGTCGAGATGCGCTCATGCGTGCTCTCTCCCCGACACGGAGTTTCGAGATGGAGACGCTGACCAACTAGACAACCGCCCGTAGCCGACAGCTGCGTCGTTATCGGGCCCACTGGGCCCTTTTTTATGACCGCAGCCGGAACGAGAGCGAACCCGCCCACCCCCCCGCGAAGACCTTTTCAGACTTATGCCACGCACGTTCACCCTTCAGAAGACACGCAATATTGGAATCATGGCTCACATCGACGCCGGTAAGACGACGACGACTGAGCGCATCCTCTATTACACAGGGCGGACCTACAAGATGGGGGAGGTTCACGAGGGCGCTGCCGTCATGGACTGGATGGAGCAGGAGCAGGAGCGCGGCATCACCATCACCTCCGCGGCCACCACTTGCGAGTGGAACGGCCACCGGATCAACATCATCGACACCCCCGGCCACGTCGACTTCACCGTCGAGGTGGAGCGCTCGCTGCGTGTCCTCGACGGCGCGATCGCGCTGTTCGATTCCGTAGCCGGCGTCGAGCCCCAATCCGAGACCGTCTGGCGCCAGGCCGACAAGTACCACGTGCCGCGGATCGCCTACATCAACAAGATGGATCGCATCGGCGCGGACTTTTCGCGCGGTGTGCAGACCATGATCGACCGCCTGGGCGCTCGCCCGGTCCCGATCCAGCTGCCGATCGGCGCCGAATCGGAGTTCACCGGCCTGATCGATCTGGTCGAGAACCACGCCATCATCTACAAGGACGAGCTCGGCAAGGAGCACGACGTCGTCGAGATCCCCGCCGACCAGGTCGAGCGCGCCGCCGAGGCCCGCGTGCTCCTGCTCGAGGAGGTCTCCCAGTACGACGACGAGCTGCTGGAGATGATCCTGGAGGAGCAGGAGATCCCCGTGGCCCGACTCAAGGAGGCCATCCGCAAGGCGACCCTGTCCATCAAGCTCACGCCCGTCCTGTGCGGCTCGAGCTTCAAGAACAAGGGTGTGCAGCCGCTCCTGGACGCGGTCATCGACTATCTACCCAGCCCGCTGGAGGTCCCGGCCGTCGAGGGTCTTGAGCCCCAGAAGGGCTCGGACAACGGCGGCGTGCCGGCTACTCGTGAGGCCTCCGACGAGGAGCCGTTCGCGGCGCTGGCCTTCAAGATCATGGCCGACCCCTACGTCGGCAAGCTGACCTACTTCCGCGTCTACTCGGGCAAGCTCAGCGCCGGCTCCCGTGTGCTCAACGTGAGCACCGGCCGGACCGAGCGCATCGGCCGCATCCTGATGATGCACGCCAATGAGCGCGAGGAGCTGCAGGAGGTCTACGCCGGGGATATCGCCGCCGCAGTCGGCATCAAGCAGGTCGCCACCGGCGACACACTGGCTGCGCCTGACCGACCGATCAAGCTCGAGACGATCACCTTCCCCGAGCCCGTCATCAAGGTGGCCATCGAGCCCAAGACGAAGGCCGACCAGGAGAAGATGTCGATCGCCCTCGGCCGCCTGGCCGAGGAGGATCCGACCTTCCAGGTTGCGACCAACGAGGAAACCGGCCAGACCGAGATCTCCGGGATGGGCGAGCTGCACCTCGAGGTGCTGGTCGACCGCATGATGAGGGAATTCAAGGTGGAGGCCAACGTCGGTCGACCCCAGGTGTCCTACCGCGAGACGATCCGCGGCACGGCCCAGAAGGTCGAGGGACGGTTCGTGCGCCAGACCGGTGGCTCGGGCCAGTACGGCATCGTCTACATCGACATCGAGCCCGCGCCTGGCGAGGGATTCGACTTCGTCAACAAGGTCAAGGGCGGGTCGGTGCCCACCGAGTTCATTCCTGCCGTCGAGAAGGGCGTCGAGGATGCGCTGGACAACGGTCCGCGGGCCGGGTACCCGCTGGTCGACGTCCGCGTGACGCTGACCGACGGCAAGTACCACGACACGGACTCCTCGGAGATCGCCTTCCGGGTGGCCGGCAGCCTGGCCCTCAAGGCCGCGGTGCAGCGGGCCAAGCCCGTTCTGCTCGAGCCGGTGTTCTCGGTCGAGGTCGTCACGCCCGAGGAGTTCATGGGCGACGTCATCGGCGACCTCAATCGCCGGCGCGGGCAGATCAACGGGATGGAGCAGCGTGGCAACGCGCAGGTCATCACCGCGCATGTCCCGCTGGCCGAGATGTTCGGCTACGCCACCGACGTGCGTTCCAACACCCAGGGCCGGGCGACGTACACGATGCAGTTCGATCGGTACGAAGAGGTGCCCCCAACATCGCCGAAAAGGTGGTCGGGGGCGAGAAGGAAGCCGCCTAGGCGGCTAACCTCGAAACCGGTGGCTGCCCTAGCAGCTACGGTGGACGGAAAACTTATACCCTGTACAGGTTCGTCCTCAGGACGAACAAATCTGATTCAGCAGAAGGAGCGACACCAAAGTGGCGAAGGCCAAGTTCGAGCGCGATAAGCCCCATGTCAACGTCGGGACCATCGGTCACATCGACCATGGCAAGACGACGCTGACCGCGGCCATCACCAAGGTGCTCCACGACAAGTTCGGCTCCGGACGAGGTGCGGTCGTTCGACTCGATCGACAACGCACCCGAGGAGAAGGCTCGCGGCATCACGATCGCGACCTCCCATGTCGAGTACGAGACCGCCAACCGGCACTACGCCCACGTGGACTGCCCCGGTCACGCGGATTACGTGAAGAACATGATCACCGGCGCCGCCCAGATGGACGGGGCGATCCTCGTCGTCTCGGCGGCCGACGGCGCCATGCCTCAGACGCGTGAGCACATCCTGCTCGCCCGCCAGGTCGGCGTGCCCTACATCGTCGTGTTCCTCAACAAGGCCGACATGGTCGACGACCCCGAGCTCCTCGAGCTCGTCGAGGTCGAGATCCGCGACCTGCTGTCCGAGTACGAGTTCCCCGGTGACGACATCCCGTTCGTCGTCGGCTCGGCGCTGAAGGCGCTCGAGGGCGACGAGGAGTACGAGGGGAAGATCCTCGAGCTCGCCGAGGCGCTGGACACCTATATCCCCGAGCCCACCCGCGATCTGGACAAGCCGTTCCTGATGCCGGTCGAGGACGTGTTCTCGATCACCGGCCGCGGGCACGGTGGCCACCGGGCGCGTGGAGCAGGGCATCATCAAGACCGGCGAGACCGTCGAGATCGTGGGCATCAAGGCCACGACCACGACCGTCGTCACCGGCGTCGAGATGTTCAAGAAGATCCTCGACGAGGGTCGCGCCGGCGACAACGTGGGTTGTCTGCTGCGCGGGACCAAGCGCGAGGACATCGAGCGCGGCCAGGTGCTGTGCAAGCCAGGCTCGATCACGCCGCACACCAAGTTCAAGGCCGAGGTCTATGTCCTGAAGAAGGAGGAGGGTGGCCGTCACACGCCGTTCTTCACCGGCTACCGGCCGCAGTTCTACTTCCGTACGACCGACGTCACCGGAGTGGCCAACCTGCCCGAGGGCACGGAGATGGTCATGCCGGGCGACAACGTCCAGATGGAGATCGAGCTGATTCAGCCGATCGCCATGGATCAGGGTCTGCGGTTCGCGATTCGCGAGGGCGGCCGCACGGTCGGCTCCGGGGTCGTGACCGAAGTCATTCAGTAGTGCAGTGGGCGGCGTGGCCTTCGGGCCGCGCCGCCTTTTTTTCCGAGATCGATACGACCTTTTAGGGCGGGTCCTTAGTCCGTAGGACAACGGGGCTCGCCCTCCACACTGAGAAAAGCCGAACGCATTACATAAACCGTGGCAACCATCGCCCAAAACAAGATCCGCATTCGCCTGAAGTCCTACGACCACACGGCGATCGAAGCAGCGGCCAAGGAGATCGTCGAGACGGCCACGCGCACTGGCGCGACCGTTTCCGGACCCGTTCCGCTGCCGACGGAGAAGAACGTGTACTGCGTGATCCGGTCCCCATTCAAGGACAAGGATTCACGCGAGCACTTCGAGATCCGCACCCACAAGCGCCTGATCGATATCCACCAGCCGACGCCCAAGACGGTCGACTCGCTCCAGCGACTGGACCATCTACCGGCCGGTGTGGATATCGAGATCCGGCTGGCTTCTTAGACGCCATGGCCGCGATCCTCGCCAAGAAGCTCGGCATGACCCAGCGCTTCCTCGACGACGGCCGCGTCGAGCGCGTGACCGTGCTCGAAGCCGGCCCCTGTCCGGTCACGGCCATCCGAACGGTCGAGAGCGACGGCTATGAGGCTGTGCAGCTCGCCTTCGGAGCGTGCAAGGAGAAGTCGCTGACCAGGGCCGAGCTCGGGCATCTCAAGAAGGCCGACGCCTCCGCTCACCGCCACGTGGTCGAGTTCCGCGACCAGGTCGGCGAGCTCCTGGTCGGAGAAACCGTGACCGCCGATGCCTTCGAGGTTGGCGAGAAGGTCAAGATCTCCGGCAAGTCCAAGGGCAAGGGCTTCCAGGGCACGATCAAGCGTCACAACTTCGCCAGCGGGCCCAAGTCCCACGGTTCGCACAATGTGCGCGCTCCCGGCTCGATTGGCGCCTCGGCCACTCCCTCGCGAGTCTTCAAGGGCATCCGCGGGCCCGGCCGCATGGGCGGCGGGCGGATCACGCAGCGGGGCCTGACCGTGGTCGAGGTCATGCCCGGGCGCAACCTCCTTCTGGTCCGTGGCGCCGTGCCCGGGCCCAAGGGCGGGACCGTTGAGGTGCGCAGCGATGTCTAGAACAGCTCCCAAGCTCGGTGGCGGTACCCAAACCCTGGACGCGGCCTTCGAGGCTCGCTTCAACATGCCCCTGGTCCACGAGGCGGTTCGCGCTGAGCTGAATGCCCGTCGCCAGGGAACGGCGTCCAGCAAGACCCGCGGCGAGGTGTCCGGTGGCGGGGCCAAGCCATGGCGCCAGAAGGGCACCGGCCGCGCTCGCGCCGGCTCCTCGCGTTCACCCATCTGGACCGGCGGCGGCACCGTATTCGGGCCCCAGCCCCGCCACTACACCGTCAAGGTCAACCGCAAGGCCCGCCGGGCTGCCCTGCGCAGCGCGCTGTCCATCCACGCCGAGCGGGGATCGCTGGCGGTGTTCGATACCTCGGCGTTTGACGGTCCCGCTACCAAGCAGGCCGCCGCACTACTTCTCGATTGGGCCGCTCCCAGCCCCACGTTGGTGCTGCTCTCCGGGGGGGAGGCGGCCGCCGGCAAGTCCTTCCGCAACCTCAACAAGGTGGCCGTGATGCCGGTTGCCGACGCCGGTGTGGCCGACGTGATCGGCGCGGCCTCGCTACTCGTCTCCGAAGCGGCACTGCCCGAACTGGTGGCCCGCGCTGGTAGCGGTCCAGAGGAGTCCTGATGGACGTCAGTCAGGTCATCATTCGCCCGGTCGTCTCGGAGAAGTCCTTCGTGCTCGCCGAGGCGGGCAAGTACACCTTCCGCGTGCACGACAAGGCCCATAAGACACAGATCCGGCAGGCCGTCGAGGAGCTCTTCGAGGTCAAGGTGGTCGCGGTACGCACGGCCTCGGTAAAGAGCAAGCCCAAGCGCCGAGGTCAGACCTCGGGCCGTACCCGTCAGTGGAAGAAGGCCATCGTCGAGGTCCGCGAGGGCGACACGATTCCCATCTTCCAGAGCTTCGAAGGCGGGACGGAGTAACAGATGCCGATTCGCAAGCCCAAGCCAACTTCGCCGGGGCGGCGCTTCGTCTCGTATCCGGATTTCGCCGAGGTCACTCGCTCGCGGCCTGAGAAGTCGCTGGTCGAGGGACTGACCAAGTCCGGCGGGCGCAACTCGGCTGGTCGCAAGACGGCGCGCCATCGCGGTGGCGGCGCCAAGCGTCTGTACCGCAAGATCGACTTCAAGCGTCGTAAGGATGGGATCCCGGCCAAGGTTGCGCACATCGAGTACGACCCCAACCGCTCCGCCTACATCGCGCTGCTGCACTACGCCGACGGCGAGAAGAGCTACATCCTGGCTCCGCAGCGCCTCCGTGTAGGAGCGACGGTGCAGTCCGGCGTCGGCGCCGACATCCGCGTCGGCAACAGCCTTCCGCTGGCCAACATGCCTCCCGGCACGGTGGTCCACAACGTCGAGCTGACCCCCGGGCGAGGTGGCCAGATGGCCCGCTCCGCCGGTGCCGGCATCCAGCTGCTGGCCAAGGAGGGTGAGTACGTGACCCTGCGCCTGCCCTCGGGCGAAATGCGCATGGTCCGGGCCGAGTGCCGTGCCACGGTGGGCACGATCGGCAACTCCGACCATCAGAACGTCAAGATCGGCAAGGCCGGCCGCAAGCGCCACATGGGCGTGCGGCCGCAGACGCGCGGCACCGCGATGAACCCGGTCGACCATCCCCACGGCGGCGGCGAGGGCTCGACAACGCCCGGCCGTCATCCCGTGACCCCCTGGGGCGTGCCGACCCTGGGCTACCGCACCCGCAAGAAGCGCAAGAAGTCCGACCAGTACATCGTGCGCGGTCGGAGAAGGGGTAAGAAGCGATGAGTCGTTCCAGCAAGAAGGGGCCGTTCGTTCAGGAGCGGCTGATCAACCGCATCGAGGCCATGAACAGCGCGGGCGAGAAGCGCATGATCCGCACCTGGTCGCGATCGTCGACGATCTTCCCGGAGATGGTGGGCCACACGATCGCCGTACATGACGGGCGCAGGCACGTGCCCGTATTCATCTCTGAGTCCATGGTCGGCCACAAGCTGGGCGAGTTCGCGCCCACGCGCTTGTATCGCGGCCATGCCGGGACCGGTAAGCGGCGATGACGCCCGAGGAGCCTGAAGACATCAAGGCCGAGGACACGCCGGTCGAGGAGGCCGCCGACGCCGCATCCGGCGCCGACGCCGCGCGCTCGGACGAGCCCGAGGCCGCCGCTGAGCCCGAAACCGCGCGAGCGGCGTCGGCCGCGGATGCGACCCCGGCGGAGCCCGCTGACGAGCCCGAGACCCCCGACGCCGAGAAGAAGCCAGCGCCCAAGAAGCCGCGGCGGACGCGCGCCCGGCGCAAGCCGGTCGAGGCTGACGCTACGGCTGAGGCTGAGGCCGCTGACGCTGAGAAGCCCGCGGCTGAGGCGCCCGCGTCCGCGGTTGACAAGCCCGCGGCTGAGACGCCCGCGCCCGCGGCCGACAAGCCCGCGGCTGAGACGCCCGCAGCCGACAAGCCCGCCCGGCCGGCGCCCAGGCGGCGGCGTTCGCGGCGAGAGCCGGGCGAGCCCGCGCCGGTCGTCCGTGCCCAGGCCAAATACGTTCGCTCCTCGGCGCGCAAGGCGCGGTTGGTCTGTGACCACATCCGGGGGAAGTCGGTCGATGAGGCGCGAGCTATCCTCGCTGTCACGCCCCGGGCGATCGCGCGGGATTGGAGCAAGTTGCTCGAGTCCGCAGTCGCCAACGCCGAGCACAACCACGAGCTCGTGGGCGAGGACCTTTACGTCAAGGCGGTGCACGCCGACGAGGGTCCGACCATCAAGCGGTTCCGCCCGCGCGCCATGGGTCGCGCGACCCGGATCCGCAAGCGGACCAGCCACCTCACGATCTTGCTCACGCCAAAGGACTAACGCTTACTAATGGGTCAGAAAGTACATCCCGAGTCGGTCCGCGTGGGCTACATCCACGACTGGAAGTCGAACTGGTTCAACGAGCGCCATTTCGCCGACTACCTGCACGAGGACACGCTCATCCGCGGGCACATCATCGGCCGGCTCTCGCACGCCGGTCTCTCGGACATCACGATTCGCAAGAACGCCACCGAGGTGGAGATCAACATCCACACGGCGCGGCCGGGCATCGTGATCGGCAAGTCCGGCTCCGAGGTCGACGCGCTGCGTCGCGACCTGCATCGCATCACCGGCAAGCAGGTCAAGGTCAACATTCTTGAGATCAAGCGTCCGGAGTTGGACGCGCGCCTGGTCGCACAGTCGATTGCCGAGCAGCTCCAGAACCGGGTCGCCTTCCGCCGGGCGATGAAGCGCGCGCTGACCAGCGCCATGCGCTCCGGTGCCAAGGGCGTCAAGGTTCAGGTCTCCGGTCGCTTGGGCGGCGCCGAGATGGCGCGCACCGAGGGCTACTCAGACGGCCGCGTCCCGCTGCACACTCTGCGGGCCGACATCGACTACGGCTTCCACGAGGCCCGCACGACCTTCGGCCGGATCGGCGTCAAGTGCTGGATCAACAAGGGCGAGATCATGCCCGAGGGCTACACCGGCGCCGATCTGACCATCATGGACGAGCCGGCTCCGCAGGCTCCTGAACGCGGTGGCCGGGATGGCCGTGACGGTCGCGGCGGTGGCCGCGGTGGTCGCGGCGGCGGACCTGGCGGTCGTGGCGGCGGACCTGGCGGTCGTGGCGGCGGTCCGGGCGGCTCCGGCGGCGGCGGTGGTCGCGGTGGTTTCGGCGGCGGCGCCGGTGGTGGTCGCGGCGGTTCCGGCGGCGGTGGTCGCGGTGGTCCTGGCGGCGGCGGCGGTGGTCGCGGTGGTTCCGGCGGCGGTCGCGGGCCGGGCGGCCCCGGCGGTGGTGGCCGTGGGCCGGGCGGCGGCGGCGGCGGCCGTGGCGGCTCCGGCGGCGGCGGTCGTGGTCCGCGTGGCGGCGGCGCCCCGGGTGGTGGCCGCTGATGCTCGCCCCCAAGCGCGTAAAGTACCGCAAGCAGCACCGCGGCCGGCGAGCCGGGCTCTCGCGCGGCCAGGTCCGGGTTCAGTTCGGCGAGTACGGCCTGAAGGCCCTGGACGCGGGCTGGCTGACCAACCGTCAGATCGAGGCGGCTCGTATCGCCATGACCCGCAAGATCAAGCGTGGCGGCAAGGTGTGGATCAACGTCTATCCCGACAAGCCATTCACCAAGAAGCCGGCCGAGACCCGCATGGGCTCCGGCAAGGGCTCGCCCGAGGGTTGGGTTGCCGTCGTCAAGCCGGGACGCGTGATGTTCGAGCTGGCCGGCGTTCCCGAGGATCTCGCCCGCGAGGCCATGCGCCTGGCCGGCCACAAGCTGCCCGTGCGGACCAAGTTCGTCCAGCGAGAGGACGCCTGAGATGCGTCCCTCCGAGCTGCGTGACCTCACCGAGGCCGAACTGACCGAGCACATCCGGACGGCTCGGCGCGAGCTGTTCGGACTGCGCTTCCAGCACGCCACCGGCGAGCTGGACAACACCGCCGGGCTCAAGCGCGCCAAGCGCGAGGTGGCCCGAGCACTGACCGTCGCGCGACAGCGCGAAATCGATTCCCAGACTGCCCAGGCACAGAACAATGGCTGAAGAAACCCCGAACGAGAACACTGAAGAGACGCCGTCGAGGCTGACGCGCCGGCGGCTCCCGAGGCGGCTGAGGCTCGCCGAGGCTCCCGAGGCTCCCGAGGCGGCTGAGACCCCGGCCGAGCCCGAGGCCACCGCGGCTGCCGAGGCCGAGCCCGAGCCCGAGCCCGAGCCCGAGCCCGCGGCCGAGGCCGAGGCCGAGGCCGAGCCACAGGCTGCCGCACCCACTGAGCCGGCCGAGGTCGTCGCCCCCAAGGAGCGCCGGTCGCCGGGCCCGAGCGCCAAGGCGGCCAAGACCAAGCCGGGTGGACCCCGCACGCCCGAGGAGCGCCACGAGGAGCGCGATCGCCGCGCGTCGCCAGAAGGCGCAGGCCCGTCGCACGGGGCGGGTCAAGGCGCGGGCCAAGGCCCAGCACACCGGCGCCGAGGCAGACGCCTCCGCGCGAGCGCGTCCCCGGAGTGCAGAAGGTTCGCCAGGGCATCGTCGTCTCCGACAAGGCCGACAAGACGATCACCGTGCGCATCGACGTCGCCCGCCGCCATCGGCGTTACCAGAAGATCGTGCGCACTTCGAACACGCTGCACGCTCACGACGAGCGCAATGACGCCAATCTCGGCGACACCGTGATCGTGCGTGAGGCGCGTCCGCTCTCGCGGACCAAGCGCTGGCGCCTGATCCAGGTCGTGGAGCGGGCTAAGTGACCGAGCGCGGGAGCCACTCATGATCCAGAACGAGACCCGACTTCGCGTCGCCGACAACACCGGCGCCCGGGAGATCCTCGTCATTCGCGTCCGTGGTGGCTCGCGCCGCCGCTACGCCGGCGTTGGCGACACGATCACGGCCACCGTCAAGACCGCCAGCCCGCAGGGCTCGGTCAAGAAGGGCGAGGTGGTGACCGCCGTCGTCGTGCGGACCAAGAAGTCCTATGGACGCGAGGACGGGACCTACATCGGCTTTGACGAGAACGCCGCCGTGCTCATCGACGCCCAGAGCGGGGCCCCCCGCGGCACGCGCATCTTCGGCCCCGTGGCCCGCGAGCTTCGCGATCGCAACTTCATGAGGATCGTCTCCCTGGCCCCGGAGGTGCTCTAGCCATGCCCGCACGGATCAAAACGGACGACCAGGTGCTGGTCATCAGCGGCAAGGACCGCGGCAAGCGGGGCAAGGTTCTGCGCGTCGAGCCCAAGAAGGACCGGCTGTTCGTCGAGGGCCTTAACATCGTCAAGCGCCACCAGCGTCCCACGCAGACCGCAGGCGGTCAGCAGGCCGGCGGCGTGATCGAGCGCGAGGGCCCGATTCATGTCTCCAACGTCATGCTGATCGACCCCAAGGACGGTAAGCCGACGCGGGTGGGAATCGAGATTGTCGACGGCAAGCGCCTGCGGATCGCCAAGCGCAGCGGCGCTCGCCTGGACTAGAAGGACACGGAGACTTACTGATATGCCCAACGCCAGACTCAAGACCCGATATCTGGAAGAGATTCGCCCGTCGCTGATCGAGCGCTTCGGCTACTCGAGCGTGATGCAGGCTCCGCGGATCGAGAAGATCACGGTCAACATGGGCTGTGGCGACGCCAAGCAGGACTCCAAGCTGCTCGACGCCGCCGCCGAGCAGCTGGCCACGATCACTGGCCAGAAGCCCAACGTGCGCCGGGCGCGCAAGTCGATCGCCCAGTTCAAGGTCCGCGAGGGCATGCCGGTCGGGGTCGCCGTGACCCTGCGCGGCGAGCGCTCCTACGAGTTTCTGGACCGCCTCATGTCGGTGGCCATCCCCCGTATCCGTGACTTCCGCGGACTCGAATCCCGCGCTCGTTCGACGGGCGCGGAAATTACTCCCTGGGCGTTCGGGAGCAGATCATCTTTCCCGAGGTCGATTACGACGAGGTCGATCAGGTGCGTGGTCTGGACATCACCATCACCACTTCAGCCGCCAGCGACGCGGAGTCCTTCGCGCTTCTGGAGGCCTTCGGGATGCCGTTTTCCAAGGAGGGGCGCACGCCTGGCGCCCCCACACTGAATTAGAAGGAGCCATGGCCAAGACTTCCCAGCGCGTCCGCCAGCAGCGGACACCCAAGTACAAGACCCGGGGCTACACCCGCTGCCGCCGCTGCGGCCGCGCGCGGTCCGTGTATCGCAAGTTCGGCGTGTGCCGAATCTGCCTGCGCGAACTGGCTCACAACGGTTACGTCCCCGGCATGACTAAGTCGAGCTGGTGATCGTATGGCGATGACTGACCCCGTAGCCGATTTCCTGACCCGCCTACGCAACGCCGCCAAGGCCCAGCATCACGACGTGGCCATCCCGTCGTCGAAGCTGAAGCGCGAGATGGCGCGGATCCTCAAGGAACAGGGTTACATCGAGGCCTACCAGATCGATCCGCCGGTCCCGGGACGCCCCGGCGAGCAGATCACCATCACCTTGAAGTACACGCCCGAGCGCAAGCCGATCATCTCCGGCATCGCGCGCGTGTCGCGCCCCGGTCAGCGCACCTATGTCGACCACACCCACATTCCCCGTGTCCAGGGTGGAATGGGCACGACCATCATCTCGACCTCAAAGGGGGTCATGACCGGCCACGAGGCCCGCCAGCAGGGCGTCGGCGGCGAGGTCGTGGCCCGACTCTGGTAACTCTAGGTCTGAGATGTCCCGAATCGGCAGACAACCTATCTCCGTCCCCGCGGGCGTGACGATCGCGATCGAGCCCGGCCGCGTGACCGTGAATGGTCCCAAGGGCGAGCTCTCTGAGCGCGTTCATCGCGACATGGCCGTGGAGCAGGTGGAGGATGAGGTCCGCGTGACCCGACCTACCGACCGCGGCGAGCACCGCGCCCTGCATGGGCTGACCCGCACCCTGGTGGCCAACATGGTCCAGGGCGTCACCGATGGCTTCGAGAAGCGCCTCGAGATCCAGGGCGTTGGCTACCGCGCGCAGCTGCGGGGCCGCGATCTCGAACTCGCCCTCGGTTACTCGCATTCAGTGCCGGTCAAGGCACCGGAGGGAATCGAGTTCGAGGTGCCCCTCCCGACCCGGATCGTCGTTCGAGGCGCCTCCAAGCAGCAGGTCGGCGAGGTGGCCGCCTTCATCCGCAAGCAGCGTAAGCCCGAGCCATACAAGGGCAAGGGCATTCGTTATGAGGGCGAGTACGTCGCCCGGAAGGTCGGTAAGCGCGCATGACGGTTCTGACCAAGCCTCAGCGTCGGCTTTCCCGGCGCCGCCGGGTCCGGGCCAAGGTGCACGGCACCGCCGAGCGGCCTCGGATCTCCGTGTTCCGCTCAAACCGGGGCATCTTCGCCCAGCTCATCGACGACGAGGCCGGCCGCACGCTGGCCGCGGTCAACTGGACCGAGCCCGACGTGCGCAAGCTCAGCGGCGCCGATCAGGCCCGCGAGGTGGGCAAGCTGCTGGCCCAGCGCGCCCAGGCCGCGGGCGTGCAGAGCGCCGTCTTTGACCGCGGCGGATACCAGTACCACGGACGGGTCAAGGCTCTGGCCGACGCCGCCCGCGAAGCCGGACTCACCTTCTAACCCCGCTACCCTGACCCTTTCATGGCTCGAGATCAGAACTGTTACCGCCGCTGGACTGGACCTCCAGGAGCGCGTGGTCGAAATCAACCGCGTCGCCAAGGTCGTCAAGGGTGGCCGGCGCTTCTCCTTCACGGCGCTCGTCGTGGTCGGTGATGAGCGCGACGTGGTCGGGATCGGCTACGGCAAGGCCAACGAGGTCCCGGTGGCCATCCAGAAGGGCGTCGAACGGGCTAAGAAGAACCTGTACCGGGTCCCCAAGCACGGCTCGACCATCACCCATCAGACGATGGGCATCTTCGGCGCCGGCCGGGTGTTCCTGAAGCCCGCCTCGCCCGGTACCGGCGTGATCGCCGGCGGTGGCGTGCGTGCGGTGCTCGAGCTGGCCGGGATCCACGACATCCTCTCCAAGAGCCTCGGCTCCCAGAACCCGATCAACCTCGTCAAGGCGACGATGGCCGGGCTGGAGTCGCTGCGCACTCCGGACGAGGTCGCCGAGCTGCGCGGGCATCTCCATCAACCAGGTTCTCGGACTGGCCGACAAGCAGCGCGACGGGTCGGCGGGCACGCTGACCGGGGCTGCAGGGGCCGAGCCGCCGAGGCCGAGACTTCCGTCCCGCGGAGCCTGCTGCGGCCGCGGAGCCGCCTGATGAGCACCGTTCGCGTCACCCAGCGCAAGTCGCGCAACGGCGCCGACAAGAGCCAGCTGGCCACGCTGCGCTCGCTCGGCCTGCGTCGCATCGGCCACACCGTCGAGGTCTCCGATTCGCCCCAGATTCGCGGGATGCTTCACAAGGTGCGCCATCTGGTCGAGGTGCAGGACTCATGAGCGCTCCAGGTCAGGAGCGCTCGGCTGAGAACGAGCGCATCGGGCTGCACAACCTGTGTCCCGCTCCGGGCTCCCGGCGTCCGCGCAAGCGGGTCGGCCGTGGTGAAGGCTCCGGCACGGGCAAGACCGCCGGCCGGGGCCAGAAGGGCTACGGCTCGCGCTCGGGCGCCAAGCAGCGCGCCCGCTTCGAGGGCGGCCAGATGCCGATCCATATGCGGATGCGCAAGCTGCGTGGCCCGCACATGAAGAAGTCAATGCCCTTCGAGCCCTTCCGTACCCATACCCAGCCGGTCAACCTGGCCGATCTTGAAGAGCGCTTCGACAAGGGCGCTGAGGTCACCCCCGAGGCGCTGAGGGCCAAGGGTCTGGCCACGCGCAGAGACATCCCGGTGAAGATCCTGGCCAAGGGCGAGATCTCCAAGCCGCTCACCGTGCACGCGCATGGGTTCAGTCGGTCGGCCCGAGAGCAGATCGAGGCCGCCGGCGGGACCTGCCAGACCATCGCCGCGTCCCGCACGGGGCCCGAGCAGGAGAGCTGAGCCGGGCATGATCGCCACGATCCTCGGAGCGTTCAGGATCGGCGAGATCCGCACCAAGATCCTGTTCACCGCCGGGATCCTGGCTCTGTACAGGCTCGGGCACGCACATCCCGGCGCCGGGGATCAGCCAGAGCGCCGTCAAGCAGATCCAGAACAGCCTGAGCGGCAACAGCATTCTCGGGCTGTTGAACCTGTTCTCGGGCGGCGGCCTCGGCCGGATCGCCCTGTTCGCGCTGGGCATCATGCCCTACATCACCGCGTCGATCATCCTGCAGCTGCTGCAGGTCGTCGTCCCGTCGTTGGAGAAGCTCTCCAAGGAGGGCGAGGTCGGTCAGGCGCGGATCACCCAGTACACGCGGTATCTGACCGTCGGGCTGGCCTTCGCCCAGTCAATCGGCTACGTGTTCCTGTTCCGGAGCTTCCAGAAGCAAGCCGGTGCCGGTCAGAACCTGATCCCGGACTTCACGCTGTTCAAGGTGTTTCTGATCGTGATCTCGCTGACCGCGGGACTGCGTGCTGCTGATGTGGATGGGCGAGCTGATCACCCAGCGGGGGATCGGCAACGGGATCTCTTTGCTGATTTTCGCCAGCATCGTCTCCCGGATCCCCAGTGGGGTCCAGTCGTGGTGGAACAGCCCCAACCAGGTCTTCAAGGTGACGATGCCGTTCATCGCCATCGGCGTGGTGGCCGCGATCGTGTTCGTCCAGGAGGGACAGCGGCGGATCCCGATCCAGTACGCCAAACGCGTCATCGGGAGACGTATGACCCAGGGCGGCCAGACCTACCTGCCGCTGCGCGTGAACATGGCCGGCGTCATCCCGGTCATCTTCGCCGCCAGCGTGATGGCCATCCCGCCGACGCTCGGGCAGCTGATCGGCCAGAACCGCAATGACTTCGCCACCCACCTGGCCACCTTCTTCAGTCCCACGAGCTGGCACTACGTGCTCGGCGAGGCGATCTTCATCATCCTCTTCACCTACTTCTACACGGCGGTGACCTTCAACCCGGTCGACCAGGCGGAGAACCTGAAGAAATACGGCGGGTTCATCCCCGGGGTGAGACCCGGGCGGCCGACGGCCGAGTTCCTGGACCGCATCCTGGCCCGGCTGACCTTCCCCGGCGCGCTGTTCCTGGCCGCCATCGCTGCGCTGCCGACCATCCTCATCAGCCAAACCGGAGCCAACTTCTTCTTCGGCGGCACCTCGATCCTGATCGTCATCGGCGTCGCCCTGGACACGATGAAACAGCTCGAGGCCCAGCTGATGATGCGCAACTACGAGGGCTTCCTCAAGTAGATCTGCGCCCGCGCGACTCGGCGGCCTGACCCTTAGCCGACCCAGCTCTGGGTGATGAACACCCACTCGAGCAGCGCGCAGGCGGCGACGGCCGATCGGGTTCTGCGGGACTCTGGTCGGGACCGGCCATGAAACCGTCCAGTTGAAATGGAGATGTGACAGTTATTGAGGTCACATCTGTTTGACGGTGGGGGTGGCAAGGCTGAGCGTTACGGCGATCCAATTCGGGTAGAGACGGCCCGAGTTTCATAACCACCCAAGGAGAACGTAATGCTCAGAAGACGCCTGTTGGCGTTGGTCGTCGTGACCCTGGCCGGATTTGGGACGGCGGCGGCGATGGCCTCGGTATCCATTGCCCCGGCACAGACACCCCATCAGCAGGCGAAGTTGAAGGTCGGGGTCTCGGTGCTCAAGTTTTCCGCCGCCGGCCGCCGGACCACGGCCACCGGCCTGGTCTCGGCCACGCTGGTCGACAACACGGGCCGCCGCACCACGGTGCACTCCAAGGTCGCCCTTACCGCCTCCACCGGCGGTAGCTGCAAGGTCCTGCACCTCGACCTCAGGCAGCTCAATCTCCAGCTGCTCGGTCTGACCGCGCATCTGGACAGGGTGATCCTGGACATCACCGGTCAGCCTCACGGAGGGGTCCTGGGCTCGTTGTTCTGCAAGCTGGCTCGGGCCAAGGTGGCCGCGGTCAAGGCCTCGGCGGCTCGCCAGCTGAACACACAGATCCGTCGTCACCAGAGCGTGCTGCGCTTCAGCGCCAACCTGAACCCGCAGCTGGCCGCGCATTCCAGTAGTGCCGTCTGCCCGGTCCTGGACCTGATTGTCGGCCCACTGAACCTGCAGCTCCTGGGCTTGGTCGTCAATCTCAACAAGGTTCACCTCAACATCACCGCCACTCGCGGCGCTGGTGCCTTGGGTGATCTGTTCTGCCAGCTGGCCGACAACTCCAAGACCAGCACCACTTCCAGCACCACCTAGTCAGCGCTGTGTCAGCTCCGGGGCCTCCACGGGCCTCGGAGCCCAGCTCTCGCGCGATTCGCCGCCGCGCAAAGTACCTGCGCGGCGGCGGCGCGCTCGATACAGTGATCGTCCTGTGCCTGAGCTCAATCTGATCCTGTTCGGTCCGCCTGGCGCGGGCAAGGGAACGCAGGCTGAACGCCTCCAGCGCGATTTCCAGCTCCCGTTCATCTCCACCGGGGAGATGCTGCGCACCAACGTGAAGGAGGAGACGGAGCTCGGCCAACAGGCCAAGCGCTACATGGACGCCGGCGATCTGGTCCCCGACGATCTGATCGTGGCCATGGCCGCCGAGCGGCTTCAGGAGGACGATGCTCAGGACGGGTTCATCCTCGATGGATTCCCGCGCAACCTGGAGCAGGCCGAGGCGCTCGAGAAGCTGCTGGGCGAGCTTGGTCGCCGGGTCACCGCCGCGCTGCTGCATCGACGTGCCCGATGAGGAGGTCATCCGTCGCCTGTCGGGCCGTCGGGTGTGCGTGAAGTCGGGACACAACTACCACGTGGAGTTCGATCCGCCCAAGCACGAGGGCGTCTGTGACCAGGACGGCTCCCGGCTGATCCAGCGGGATGACGACAAGCCCGAGGTGATCAAGAACCGGCTCCGCGTCTACCACGAGCAGACCGAGCCGCTGGTGGAGCATTACGACAGCCAGGGACTGATGCGCCGCATCGACGGCACCCGGCCGGCGCCCGAGGTCCACGATCACATCCGCGCGGTCATCGCCACACTGCGGCTTGAGGAGAACGTCTAGCCGGGTACGCTCCCGGGGACGGCTCGGCATGATCATCAAGAAGAGCCCCGAAGAGATCGAGCGGATGGCGGCAGCGGGCGCCATCCTTGTCCGCACGATGAACCTCCTGGCGGGGAAGATCCGGCCCGGAGTCAGCACCAAGGAACTTGACGACGCGGCGGAGAAGTTCATCCGCTCGCAGGGCGCCGAGCCCGCCTTCAAGGGCTACCGTGGGTTCCCGGGCTCGATCTGTGCATCGCCTAACTCGATGATCGTGCATGGGATCCCGGGTCCCTACCGGCTGGACAGGGGCGACATCCTCTCGGTCGACATCGGCGTTGTGCTCGACGGGTGGGTGGCGGACGCCGCCCGCACCTTCCCGGTGGGGCCGGTTACTCCCGTGGCGCACAAGCTGCTCAAGGTCACCGAGGAGTCGCTGCTGGCCGCCGTCCCCCAGTGCCGCGCCGGCAACCGCCTCGGCGATGTATCGCATGCCGTCCAAGAGCACGTGGAGGCGGCCGGTCTGTCGGTGGTCCGCTCCCTCGTCGGGCACGGCATCGGCCGGAGCATGCATGAGGACCCACAGATCCCCAACTTCGGGTCCCCGGGCACCGGCGTGCCCCTGGAGGAGGGCATGGTGCTGGCCGTCGAGCCGATGGTCACGGCCGGACGGCATGCCGTCCGTGTGGGGGAGGACCACTGGTCGATCTTCAGCCAGGACGGCAGCCTGGCCGCACACTTCGAGTTCACGATCGCCATCACCGCCGACGGCCCGCGGATTCTCACCCCATGGCACGAGGCCTCGGACGGTCGGGCCGCGGCGGCGTAACGCGGTCTTGTTTTGGTTCCCGTCGACTCGGGAGTGCGGGCATAAAAAAGGCAGCTGGGGAGGGAGACCGAATGTGTCAGTTGCCCCGGTGGGCGGTCGGCGTGCAGAATTGGGAAAACTCGGACTGGGCGCCGGTGTTTTCCCAGAATGTGCCCCTCAGGGTGCGATAGCGGGAAATTTCGGATCGCGCGAGCAAGTTTTCCCAAGAATGCACCCGGGTGGCCGGCAAGACGTGACAATCCGGTTCAGCCGGAACGGATTCGACCCGATCCCCTCCCCAGCTGCAGTTTTGGCACGGATCGCCTACCGGGCCCATGGCTTCGACGCAGCTGCCTTTAGGCACCGTCCGACCCGCGCAACTGCCGCCGGCCAACGCCCATAACACCCCGGAAACGCCCTACTCCGGCGAGCGGCTAAGCTCAGTGCTGCGGCCGAAAATGGCGTCGGCAGACACTGGGAGGTGAGTGCTAATATCCCCCGGTGCGCCTGCAGCGCGGCTATTTCGTGCTGCGTGTGCTCCTCGGCGAGGTAGCGGCGACCGTACCGGTCTCCAGAGCCTCTCCGAAGGACCCAATGGAATTAATTCCCGAGACGAGAGCGAAGCGAGCGTGAAAGTACGACCGTCGGTCCGGCCGATGTGTGAGAAGTGCAAGATCATCCGCCGTAACGGGCGGGTGCTCGTGATCTGCTCGAATCCCCGGCACAAGCAACGGCAGGGCTGATCGTATGGCGCGAATCTCTGGGGTCAACATCCCCCTCAACAAGCGGGTCGAGGTAGGCCTCACTTATATCTACGGCATCGGACGCTCGACCTCCAACGAGCTCTTGGCCAAGATCGGTATCGAGCCGGATCGCAAGGTCCGCGATTTGACCGAGGATGAGGTCGTCCAGCTCCGTGACCTGATCGACGGCGAGCTGACCGTCGAGGGTGACCTGCGCCGTGAGCGCTCGCAGAACATCAAGCGCCTGCAGGAGATCGGTTGCTACCGCGGGCTGCGCCATCGCCGCGGCCTCCCCGTGCGCGGACAGAACACCAAGACCAACGCGCGCACCCGGAAAGGTCCGAAACGCATGCAGGTCGCGGGCCGGAAGAAGGCGGCCAAGAAATGAGTCCGGCACCCCGGAGACCTCAGCGCGGCCGACGCCGCGTGCGCAAGAACATTCCTGTTGGGCAGGCGCACATCAAGACTTCGTTCAACAACACGATCGTGTCCCTGACCGATCGCGACGGCAACGTCATCGCCTGGGAGTCAGCGGGTGGGGCGGGCTTCAAGGGCTCGCGCAAGTCCACCCCCTTCGCCGCTCAGGTCACCGCCGATGCCGCGGCCCGCAAGGGGATCGAGAACGGCCTGCAAAAGGTCGAGGTGTTCGTCAAGGGCCCGGGTTCGGGTCGTGAGACGGCGATCCGCTCACTTCAGGCTGCCGGCCTCGAGGTGACCGGGGTCAAGGACGTCACTCCTCAGGCTCACAACGGCTGCCGTCCCAGAAAGCGCAGGCGTGTCTGATGGCTCGTGATACCTCTCCCCAGTGCAAGCAGTGCCGCCGCGAGGGCCAGAAGCTGTTCCTCAAGGGCGAGCGCTGCCTGACCGACAAGTGCGGCGTCGAGCGGCGGGGATATCCGCCGGGCGACCATGGCCGCGGGCGTCAGAAGCAGAGCGAGTATCGGGTGCAGCTGCGCGAGAAGCAGAAAGCTCGCCGCTACTACGGCGTGCTCGAGAAGCAGTTCCGCATCTATTACGAGAAGGCCTCGCGTCAGCAGGGCGTGACCGGCGAGAACCTTCTGCGCATGCTCGAGTGCCGATTCGACAACGTTCTTGTGCGGCTGGGCTTTGCCGCCTCTCGTCGCCAGGCCCGGCAGCTGATTCTGCATGGCCACTGGACCGTCAACGGTCGGCGCGTGAACATTCCCAGCTATCAGCTGCGTGATGACGACGTGATCGCCATTCATCAGAAGTCGAGTGCCGGACAGGTGATCCGCGACGCCACGGAGCTCACCGGTCAGGTACCGGCTTGGCTGCAGGCCGATCACGATTCGCTGACGGCGAAGGTGCTGCGCAAGCCGGAGCGCCGCGAAATTGCGGCCCCGGTGCAGGAACAGCTGATCGTCGAGCTGTACTCGAAGTAGACGTCTCACGGCCGCGCCGGCGCAACTGCCCGCGCGGTCCTTAAACCGCCGCCATCACGGACGGCCAGGAACCCACGATGTTAGGACTAGAAATGCTTGACTTCCAAGTCCCCCGAATCTCCAGCGAGTCATCTGATGACACCCGCGGATCGTTCACGATCGAGCCGCTGGATCGGGGCTTCGGCTATACCTTCGGCAACTCGCTGCGACGCGTGTTGCTCTCATCGCTGGCCGGCGCGGCTGTGACCAGCGTCCGGATCGAGGGAGTCGCGCACGAGTTCTCCACCATCCGAGGGGTCAAGGAGGACGTCACCGACATCGTCCTGAACCTCAAGGGCGTCGTGTGCCGGATGCACAGCGACGCGACGGAGATCGAGGCGCCACTCGTTGTCACCGGGCCCGGCGAGATCACGGCCAAGGACATCGATCTGCCCTCCGGCGTCGAGATCCTCAACCCGGATACCCATATCGCCACGCTCGAGAAGAAGACCAAGCTCGAGGTCTACCTGACCATCGGCCGCGGGCGTGGCTACCGTCCCGCCGAGGAGAACAAGTCGCCCGATCAGCCCATCGGCGTGATCCCGATCGACTCGATCTTCAGTCCCGTGCGTCGCGTGGCCTACAACGTCGAGCAGGCGCGCGTCGGTCAGAAGACCGACTTCGACAAGCTCACGCTGGATATCGAGACCGATGGCTCGATCGATCCGCACGCCGCGCTGCGCGAGGCGGCGGAGATCCTGATCTCCCAGCTGGCCATCTTCACCGACGCCGATCGCGTGGTCGAACTGCGCGACGTTGGTGCTCCGGGTGCCCTGGATGCGGGTCTGGTCGGTGCCGGCCAGGCCGGGAACAACTCCCGGCCGCCGAACGCCATGGACGACATCCTCATCGAGGAGCTCGAGCTCGGCGTGCGGTCCTACAACTGCCTCAAGCGGGCGGGAATTCAGACCGTTGGCGATCTCGTCTCCAAGACCGAAGGTGAGCTGAACGCGATCCCCAACTTCGGCAAGAAGTCGATCGACGAGGTCATCGAGACCCTGCATGCTCGGGGCTTGGACCTCCGCGACGACTAGTCGCGACTAGGATCTAGCCCATGCGCCACCAGCGTCAGCGATATCAGCTCAGCCGCAGCGCCTCGCACCGCAAGGCTCTCCTGGTCAATCTGACCAAGGAGGTCATCGATCACGAGCGGATTCAGACCACCGAGGCCAAGGCCAAGGCGGTCAAGCCCGAGCTCGAGAAGCTGATCACCCTGGCCAAGCGGGGAGACCTTCACGCCCGCCGCCAGGCGCTGTCGGCGCTCGGGCAGGACAAGTTCGTGGTCTACAAGCTGTTCGAGGAGATCGCTCCTCGCTACACCGAGCGTCCGGGCGGCTACACCCGGATCCTCAAGCTCGGGCCGCGGCGGTCGGATTCGACCGAGATGGTCCTGCTCGAATTGGTCTGAGGCGCCCGGCGGGATGCCGGGCGTTGGTGAGCCGGATGCGATTTTCCCGGGCCCGGGACAGCTGGAACCGGATGCGGTTGACCCGGGCGTGAGACAGCCGGTCCCCACGACCCGGCTGCTGATCGAATACGACGGGACCGCCTTCAACGGCTGGGCCCGTCAGAACGGCCAGCGCACCGTCCAGGAGGAGCTGGAGCGTGCGCTGAGGGTCGTGCTGCGGGCTGAGGCGGTCCCGCTGACCGTGGCCGGCCGTACCGACGCCGGCGTCCATGCCTGCGGGCAGGTGGCCAGCTATGAGGGGGCACCGGCCGGCGTGGGCTCGCTCAACGCACTGCTGCCCGACGACGTGGCCGTGCTCGAAAGCCGGGCCGCCGAGCCCGGCTTTGACGCCCGGCGTGACGCCACCAGCCGCGCCTATTGCTACCGCTTGCTGTTGCGCCGGGCCCGCAGCGTGCACGAGCGCGGTCGGGCTCTTCACATGAGCGGCTCGCTTGACCGCGACGCGCTCGACACCTGCGCCCGCGAGCTGGTCGGAACCCACGATTTCACCGCCTTCACGCCTACCGAAACCGATCACGTTCGCTTCCGGCGCGATGTGGCCGCGGCCTACTGGCACTCGGCACCGGGAGACATACTCGAGTTCTGGATCGAGGCCGACGCCTTTCTGCGGCACATGAACCGGGCCCTGGTCGGGACAATGCTCCAGGTGGCCGGCGGCCGGCGCCCGATCGAGGACTTCCAGGAGCTCCTGAACGGCCGGCCGCGGAGTGCGGCCGGGCCGACGGCCCCCGCCCACGGTCTGTTTCTGGTCGGTGTGGGGTACGACGGGCGACCGGTCCTGGGGCGCAACGATCGTCCAACTCCGTCTCGACAGTCTGCTGGACACATATCCAGTTGCCATAACGCTGTGGAAACGTGACCATACCTCCGGCAAGGAACGCAGAAGATTTGGGGGCGGCCACGGCCCGAGCGGTGTGAAAGCATCCTCGGGCCGCGGTTTTTCTGCGCCGAGCGCATCGGACTGCGCGGTCATCCAGCGGGCGCGGCGATGGCGCCTCGCGGCCGCATAGCATTCACCGTGTGCGCGTCCTACTGACCAACGACGACGGAATCCAGGCCGAAGGCCTGCAAACGCTGCGGCGCGCCCTGGCCGCGCTGCCCTCCATCGATCTGGCCGTGATCGCTCCCGACGGGAACCGGTCGGCGATGGCGCGCTCGATCACCACGCGCCGGCCCCTGTGGGTTCAGGAGGTCGACTTCGACGACGGCAGCATCGGATTCGCCACCGACGGCACACCGGTGGACTGCGTGCGCCTGGCCAACCTGGGCCTGATCGAGGGTTTCCAGGCCGAACTGGTCGTCGCGGGTATCAACCATGGCTCCAATCTGGGCGACGACATCACCTATTCGGGCACGGTCGCCGCGGCGCTTGAGGCGATCGTGCTCGGCTTGCCGGGCATTGCCGTATCCCAGCAGTCGAGTTCCATGGAGCTGGACTTCCGAGCCGGCTCGGGATTCAACTTCTCGGTGGCGGCGGACTTCACCGCCCGGCTCGTGGCCGAGTTGGAGAGCGTGCCGTTGCCCACGGGGACGCTGCTGAACATCAACGTGCCCGGGGCGCACCCCGAAGGCGTCTCAGTGGCTGGTCTGGGCAAGCGCATCTACCGGGATGAGCTGGCCCTCGTGGACGAGGGTGGGCAGGGTCGCAAGCTCTACCGAATCTACGGCGACGCCAGCTTCGAGCGCGACGAGCAGGGCACCGATCTGGCCGCCGTGGCCGCCGGGCGGATCGCCGTGACTCCCATCCACTTCGACCTGACCGATCGCGACGGGCTGGATGCGCTGGAACGCCACGACCTGGCCCGGCTGATTGCTCCAGCCGCTGATGAGGTGATCGAGCCATGACCCCGGCGGCCAAGGCCACAAAAGGTGACCCGGCCCAACGCGCAGATCAGCTCCGGCGCCAGCTCGAGCACCACGGCTACCGCTACTACGTGCTCGATGACCCGGAGATCGGCGATGACCAGTACGACGCGCTGCTGGACGAGCTCCGCGCGATAGAGGCCGAGCATCCCGAGCTGTTGACTTCAGACTCCCCGACCCAGCGGGTGGGGGGAGAGCCGGTCAGCGACCTGGTCAAGGTCAGGCATCCCGAGCCGATGCTCTCCCTGGCCAACGCTCGCTCGGCCGAGGAGCTCAGGGCCTGGATCCAACGGATGCGCAACCACCTGGCTCGGGAGGGCATCGAGTCGCCCGAGTTCGAGTTCGTGGCCGAGCCCAAGATCGACGGACTGGCCATATCGCTGATCTACCGTGATGGCATCTTCGAGCGAGGCGCGACGCGGGGCAACGGCGAGGTGGGCGAGGACGTCACCCACAACCTGCGCACGATCGGCTCCATCCCGCTGCGGCTCGATCTCGACCCCGCCCCCCCGCTGCTGGAGGTACGCGGCGAGGTCTACATGTCGCTGCCGGACTTCGCGGCTCTGAATGAGCGTCGAGCCGAGGCCGGCCTGTCCACGTTCATGAACCCGCGCAACTCGGCAGCGGGGACAATCCGCCAGCTCGACCCCAAACTGTCCGCTGACCGACCCTTGTCGCTGTGGTGCTACGCGATCGGGGTTACTGAGGGCCTGTCCTTCAGCTCCCACTGGGAGGCGCTGCAGTGGTTGCGCGAGCGCCGCTTCCCGGTCCATCCCGACGTCAAGAAGCTGCACACCGAGGATCAGGTCGTGGGCCAGTGCCGGTCCTGGGAGGAGCGCCGCGGGTCGCTCGAATTCGAGATCGACGGGGTGGTGGTGAAGGTCAATCAGTTCGAGCTCCAGCGGCGTCTGGGCGTGGTGGGCCGAGATCCACGCTGGGCCATCGCCTGGAAGTTCCCACCCACGACGGCGGTGACGAAGCTCGAGGCCGTGCGCTGGAACCCGGGCAAGTTCGGCGATCTGCATCCCTACGCGGTGCTCGAGCCGGTTCGCGTCGCCGGGGTGACGATCAAGCTGGCCACCCTGCACAACGAGGAGGACCTCGCGCGCAAGGACATCCGTGAGGGGGAGGAGGTGATCGTTCTGCGTGCCGGCGACGTGATCCCGCAGGTCCTCTCACCAGCCCCCCACGTGGCCGAGCACGAGGATCGCCCGCCTCCGCCGCGTCCTCCTGAGCGCTGCCCGGTCTGCGACACGCCCACCGTGAAGCCCGAGGGTTCGGTGTTCACGCGGTGCCCCAACCGAGACTGCCCGGGGCGTCGCTGGCAGCTGCTCACCCATTTTGAGCAGGCCATGGATATCGACGGGCTGGGGGAAAAGCAGGTGAGCCTGTTCATGGATCTGGGCTGGGTGCACACGGCGGCGGACTTCTACCGCCTGGACAGCGAGCGGATCGCCGAGCAGACCGGGTTTGGGCCCGTGTCGGCCGAAAAGTTGGTCGCGGCGATCCAGGCGTCCAAGCGCCAGCCGTTCGGGCGCGTGCTGGCCGCCCTGGGCATCGAGGAGGTCGGCGGCGTCACCGGGCGAAACCTGGCCGCCCAGTTCCGCAACATCGATGCCCTACTGGCCGCCGACACTGAGGCCATCGATGCCACGCCCGGTGTGGGGCCAAAGATGGCCCACACGATTCACGAGCAGCTGCATGACCCGATCATGGAGCGCCTGATCGCCGATCTGCGCGACCAGGGGCTGACGCTCGAGCAGGAGGGGCCGCCGCCGGGCGAAGGGGTTCTGGCCGGCAAGACCCTGGTCCTCACGGGTACGTTGCCCGTGCTCACCCGCGAGCAGGCCACCGAAATGATCGTCGCGGCCGGGGGGCGAGTCACCGGCTCGGTGTCGCGTAAGACCGACTACGTGGTGGCCGGGGACAGTCCGGGGAGCAAGCTCGCCCAGGCTGAGCGTCTCGGCGTCACGGTGCTCGACGAGGAGGGCCTGAAGGGCCTCCTCAGTCCCGCGGAGGAGAACGGCTAGCCGGCGTACCGGGCCACGGCCACGACCATCCGGTTCTGAATCGGATGGGCGTAGTACGGATTGATGTTGTTCATCAGGAAGGCGAAGGCCAGGGTGTGGCCGTCGCGGGCGCGGCAGTAACCGACCAGGTTCGAAGCGTCTATCAATGTGCCGGTCTTGCCCCGGCAGCGTCCCTGGGCATAGGTCCGGCGCATCTCGTGCTTCAGCGTTCCCGTGCGTCCGGCGACGGCGAGCGAACCCACGAACAGTGGGTTGTCGGCCTGCTGGCGCAGGAGCGAGACGACATCGAACGGCGAGGTGCGGTCATAGCGAGATAGCCCGGAACCATCATTGAGCCGGGGGCGGAGCCCGAACTTCTCGGCGATCGCGGCCCTGACCACGCCGGCCCCGGCAGCGGTGGTCCCGCCGGTTCCGAAACTGGCCCCGAGGTCCTTGATGAGCGTCTCGGCGAAGAAGTTGTCCGATGGCGTATTGGTCAGCGAGACCAGCTTGGACATTTGCGGCGAGAGCACCGCGGCCAGGGGTGCCGCGCCGGAAGGCGTGATGCCGGCCCGAATCCCGGTGCTGCCGGGTACTTGGACCCGGGCCGCCTTGAGGGCGGCCACGAGCTGCTGGCCGGCCTCCACGGCTGGGTGCTTGTAGTACACGGTGCCGTGGGCGTTAGCCCAGCCACGGTTGAAGGCCAGCGCGCTCAGTACCCCTTCGACATCGATTGAAGGTCGGTATCCGGTGGCCGGCGTCCCGCGCAGCGAGTCGAGCATCGACTCATCGGCCACCACGCTGCCCCGGAAGGCGTCCATACCGGTCGCCTTGACCAGCCTCGCGACCAGCTGCTGGATCGTGGCCCCCGTCCCATATTGGGTTCGCTCGAAGGTCGCGGAGCCGAATGTCGGGTCCCCGCCACCCCGAAGATAAAGCGTGCCCACGAAGGTGCTGCCCTGAAGCCCTCCCGTGGCCAGTACCTGCGTGCTCAGCGTGGCGGCCGGACCGAAGCGCAACAGGGCGGTTGAGGTGGTGTAGAGCTTCTCCACCGACGCGGGCAGCCGACCGACGTGCGCCCGATTGGCGTACAGGGTTGCGCCGGTGCTCAAATCCGCCACATAGCCGCCGCTGGCTCGGCCGGCCTGGCGCAGACCGGCGCCGAGCGCACTGTCCAGCACAGGGCGGGCGGCAGCGGCGTGGTTGGCAGCGGCCGCGGCCGGGCCGGAGGCCAAACCACCCAGAATCACTGAGGCTGCCAGCAGCAGCACGAGCCGTCGCATCGCCGAGTTGTAACCGTTGGGGACCGCGAAAGCTTCGGTCTCCGGCAGGAGTCTTAGAATTCGGCACCCATGGGCAAGGTCGTTAAGCTGGATCCTTCCAACCCCGACCGGAGAGCCGCCGCCAAGGCCGCCTCGGCCCGACGTCAGAAGCGCTCCAAGACCGCCCTGGTGCTGGGCGGGGGCGGGTTCACCGGCGGCGTCTATGAGATGGGCGCCCTGCGGGCACTCGATCTGCTGTCGGTCAACCGGACCGTGAACGAGTTCGACGTCTACGTGGGGACCAGCGCGGGGGCGTTTGTGGCCGCCTCAGTGGCAAACGGGGTGACGCCGGAGGAGATGATGCGAGTCATCGTCCAGCAGGTGCCGACCCCGTTCCCGGATGCCCAAGTCGGTTCCCTGCTGAGGCCCAACTACCGGGAGTTTCTCAGCCGGGGGGCGACCTTCCCTCTGCGTCTGGTTCACCTGCTGCGCCGGCTGGCCGGGGATCTGGGTCAGATTTCGACCGTGGACATCGCGCTCGTGCTGGCCGAGATCCTGCCCTCCGGCCTGTATTCGGGCCAGGGGATAGAGGACTACGTCCGCCGGATCCTGGCTGATCCCGATCGGACCGACGACTTCCGCGAGCTGGGGCCCGAGCTGTATCTCCCGGCCACCGATCTCGACACCTGCGAGCGCATCGTGCTCGGCTCGCCGGAGTGGGATGACATTCCCATCTCTCGGGCGGTGAGCGCCTCCAGCGCGCTGCCGATGATCTATAAGCCGGTCAGCGTGCGCGACCGCGAGCTCGTGGACGGAGGGATCGTTTCCACCACCAACCTGGACATTGCGGTCGAGGCGGGAGCCAAGTTCATCATCGTCGTCAACCCGCTGGTGCCCTACGTCAACGATTTCGAGAAGCGAATCCCCAGCCTCACTGGATCCCGGGTACGCCGAGTTTCCGACATGGGGCTGCCGCAGATCGGCTATCAGGTGTTCAAGCTGCTCGCGCACCAGCGCCTGCATGAGGTGGCCAAGCACTGGGAGGAGCGCTACCCAGGCGTGGACATCGTGCTGATCGAGCCCGAGTCCAGCGATGAGCTGATGTTCCAGACCAGCGTTATGAATTTCACCTCTCGGGTCGAAATCGCTCGTCACGGTTTCCAGTCCGTGACGCTGAAGCTGGCGCACGACTATCCCCGCTTCAAGCGGATCTGCGCTCGGCACGGCATAGAGATCTCCGCTACCCGCGTGCGTAAGGTGATGCGCCATTTCGAGGCCGAACGGGAATCGACGCGGGCCTGGCGGAAGATCCTCGAGCAGACGACATCAACGCTGCTGCGACAGTCAGCTCAGCAGTAGCGGATTTTGGGGGGTGAAGGCGGCGCGCCGGGGGTGACTGCGGGGCGCGGGCGCGCGAGTCGCCGCGCTAGGCGCTGGCGATTTGCGGCTGACCTACCGAGGCCGGAGCCTCGCGGAGACTGGAGAGAAAGAGTGTCTTGTCGATCCGACCGTTGAAGATCGGGACGCCCAGTTCGATGCACTTGACGATCACGTCGCGCCGTTCCAGGCCGGACTCGCGTGCGAGCTCGGTGGGCGTCAGGTGATTGGCCATGGCTGCTCTTCTCCTTTGCCGTTCACAAGGTGGACCAAAGTATGCCGCCTCAACCGGACGTGGGCAAACGAAACGGACGGATATCTATGCAGTTTGGATCCAACTCGCTTGCATTTCCGCAGCCCAGACAGGGTAGAGAATGTTTGGACAATCGTCTAATAAACGCTAAAGTTCACTCAAGCGCCGGTAGGGAGCGGCTTTGTTCAACCTGAAGTGAGGCCAGAATGGCGGTGATGCTTGGCTCCGCGTCCTTGGCTCCGACCTGTACGGAGCAGGAGCTGATTTCTGCTGCGCGCCACGGGGAGGACCGGGCATTCGAGGAGCTCTATGCCCGCTATGGCGAGCGCATCGCCAGCTTCATCCGTGGCCGGATTCGGGACCATGGCCGGGCTGAGGACGTCGTCCAGGAGGTTTTCATCTCCGCGCTGCGCCGGCTACGCAGCAGCGAGCAGTCAATCGCCTTCAAGCCTTGGATCTACGAGATCGCCAAGAACGCGTGTATCGACGAGCACCGGCGTAGCCAGCGCACCCGAGAGGTTTCGCTGGACGACGAAGCCGAACTGTCCGGCGGTCGCGGCGCGCTTCTGTCCATAGCTCCCACGCCGCCAGCGGCGATGGAGAGCAAGCAGCGCCTCGATGACCTGCGCGGTGCCTTCGGCGGTCTGTCCGAGAGTCATCACCAGCTGTTGGTCATGCGCGAGTTCGAGGGATTGTCCTACGACGAGATCGGCCGGCGAATCGGGATGTCGCGCCAAATGGTCGAAAGCGCACTGTTCCGTGCCCGCCGCAAGCTCGGCGCGGAATACGAGGAGCTGGCCAGCGGACGCCGCTGCCAGCAGGTCCAGACCGCCATTGAGACCGGCAGGCTGACATCGCAGCGCTCCCTGGGGGTGCGCGAGCGACGTCAGCTGAGTCGCCACTTGGCCCATTGCCAGCCCTGCCGGGTCACCGCCCACCTGGCCGGCGTCGATGATGGCTTCGTGCGCTCGGGCGTCGGGGCCAAGATCGCCGCTCTGTTGCCCTTCCCGGTCTGGCGGCTGTGGCCCTTTGGTCGCGCCGCCCGCGCTGTTGCTGTCCGGGCCGGCTCGCAGTCTGCGTTGCCGGCGTCGCTCGGCGGGGCATCCGAGCCCGGCGTCTCGACGCTGCTCGGCGCAGCCGCGGTGGCAGCCACCGCGCTGGCCGTGGCCGGGTCTGGCACCGGCGTCGCGCCGGTCCATCACGCGGGCCGACCCGTGCACCGGAGCGTTCCGGGCCTCACCAGCCCGCCGCTGGTTGCTGCCCCGCGCGTGTCGCCGGTGCGCTCGCCCGCCCGCTCGGTGACCGCCACCCGATCGGTGCGGCAGAGTCGGTTCTCGTCGGTCCCGTCACACCCCGCAGCGTCCGTCTCGTCACACCCCGCGCCGTCCGTCCCGGTAACGCACTCCGCTGCCGGCCCGGCGGCCCCATCGTCGGGGGCCAGAGTGACGGGGTCCGCTCCGGCGCTAAGCGCCCCGGTCCTGGGCCTCCCCAAGACGAGCGCCAGCACTCCGGGCACAATCACGAAGACCGCGACAGCGCCGGTGCGGTCCGTGGTGCAAAGCGCGACTACGACCGTCGGCAAGACGCTCAGCCAGATTCCGGTGCTCAAGAAGGTCAGCCAGGTTCTGAGCACCCCCCCGATTCTCGGCGGCCTCCCGGCTGGGGTGGTCAGGCAAATCCCGCCGGCAGTGAAGAGTACGGCCAACAAGCTGACCAGCGTGGTGGGCTCGACGGTGGGCAGGCTCCTCGGCCGCTGAGTTCTCGCCCGTAGCCGTGGCGACGGTCCGAGCCCGGCGGGCCAGATGCGGATTAGCCAGCGCCTGTGGGATACTGGCCCCATCGGGGCGTGGCGCAGCCTGGTAGCGCGCACCGTTCGGGTCGGTGAGGTCCCCGGTTCAAATCCGGGCGCCCCGATGTTCTTCCCCCAGGGCGCGGCCTCGATCGGTCAGCGAGCGACAGTGTTTTCTGTCGTCGGGGGAGTGTGGGGGCACGCGGCTATCGATGTACGGGTCCGAGCCGGCACCGGACTTCACAGCAGTTCGGCGATCATTGCCGCAGCGCGTGCCGCGCCACCGGGCTCGACGGGCCGGTAGTCAATTTCACGCCCGAGCTCATCCGCGATTGCCGCCGCGATCGCCTCTGGCGGCGATGCGTCAAAGTCCATCCGCCGACCAGCGCGGTAGCGGTCGAGCCGGTAGGCGACATGCAATGTCTGCTCGAAATGGCGGCGCAGCGGGAAGTAGAGAAACGGCCGTCCTGTGGCGGTTAGCTCCATTGCGGTGGTGAGACCGCCCTGGATGACCGCCACGTCGCAGGCAGCGAGGTGGCGGTAGAGGTCATGCACGTGGCCGCGGACCTCAAGACCGTCGTGACCGGGCAGCGAGCCGGGGTCGATACGCGGGCCGGCGACGACGATCATCCGTAGCTCGGGGACGAGCCGCCGGGCCTCGCTGTAGCTGTTGATCACGCGCTCCAGGAGCCCACGACCGACCCCTGAGCCGCCGACGGCGACGAGGCAGACGCGCTCGCCGGGGAGATAGCCGAGGTCCGCGCGCAAAGCAGCTCGGTCGTCCAGCTCGGCAGGATCAAAGCCGGTTACGTACCCGCTGAAGCGGTAGTGCTGCTCGGTCCAGTCGCGGATCGATGGGAGGCCGGGCCCGAACTTGTCCGGGACGATGTCGTCGGGGTCGCCGACGAAGATGGAGCGGTCGCGGATCCCCGGGTACCGGGCGATGTGCTCGACCATTTCGGCGTTGTAGTCGGCGGTCAGGGTTGCCTCGCGCTTACCGCCCTCGGGCGTCGGCAGGAAACCGACGAAGTCGGTCAGCCACGCGTACCGTGCGGTCTTGAGCTCGGGGTTCTCGTGCAGAAAGTGGTCGAGGTCCCATGCCTCGTCGCCGATCCACAGGTCGTATGGCTGCTCGCGGATCGCGTCGTGGAAGACCATGAAATTCGACAGGAGGATCTCGTCCATCCGGCGCAGCGCCTCGAAGCATGGAAGCTCGTGCTCGTCCGTGACCTCGGTCTGCCAGTGGGCCGATTCGCTGGCCAGATCGGCGCTGGCCGGGTGGATCCGCTCACCGGCCGTCTCAAGCACCTCGGTGACCGGAGGCTGCACGAGCCAGTCGATCTGGAGGTTGGGCTCGAGCTTTCGCAGCTCACGAGCGATCGCGAGGTCCCGGCGAACGTGCCCGAGCCCGATCGGAGACGAGATGTACAACGCCCGGCGGGATCGCGAGTGCGCGCGCGGCCAGCGGGTCGCCGGTGGCGGCGGGCACAGGAAGTCGCGCAGGAGCAGGTTGAGCCGCACCGGGTCGCTGACAGCAGCACAGTGGCCGCTGCCCTCGAGCGTGACCAGCCGGCCGTTGGTCACCTCCGCCAGCATCCTGCCCGAGCGGTGGGGACGCACGAGGTCGGCGTCGCCGTGGATTACCAGCGTTGGGCATCGCGTGCGAGCGCAGTACTCCCGCCAGCCCTCGCTGCCGCCAAGCGCAATCCCGCGCGTGGCGTCGCCCAGCGTCTCGGGCGTCGTCTCGTGCGCCCAGCCGATCATGTCCTCGATCGCCTTGGTCATGTGCGGCTGGCTAAGGCACTTGCCGGCGAAGAACTCGACGAAGTCGTCATAGGCGCGCAGCCAGTAGTGAGTGTTGTACTTGGCCCAGCCTTCGTCGGTATCGAGTTGCTCGTCCAGCGCGTACCGTTTGCGTTCGGGCAACGGCGGCGTCAGGGCCAGGGCCGGCGCGATGTGGGCGATTCGCTCCACCCGCTCGGGATGCTCGACGGCGAGCACCGTCGCCCACAACGATCCGCACGAAAACCCAACCAGCCCGGCCGTTGCCGTGCCGGTCGCGTCCATCACGGCCAGCGCGTCGGCGGCGAACTCTCCGACGGTGTAGGCCTCCGCCCCCGCAGGCCGGTCGGAGCGGCCGCTGCCCCGCCCGTCGAAGGTGACGACTCTGCAGTGGCGCGCCAGGTAAGGGATCTGGGGCTTCCAGATCCGCGAGGACACCAGCGACCAGGTCGGCAGCAGCAGTACGGTCCGGTCGCCGTCGCCGTAGCGCTCCCAGAAGACGCGGACGCCGTCGCGCTCGACGTAGCCGGTCTCATCGGGGTAGCGGGCGCGGGTCTGCTCGCGCGGCCGTTTACGAGCGTCGACGTCGGCGATCATCGCTGTACCCCGGCGGTGCGTGCGGCAGGTTGTGGTCCCATTGTCCCTCCACAGAAGTCCAGCGGTCAGCTAGATAGTCCCACCGCCGGCGCGGTGATCGCAAGCCGAGCCGGCCGAGCGAGCACCGCGCCGAGGCAGCTACTTCAGATGCGGGCCTCGAACACCAGATTGAACGGTGTCTCGGCCGTGCGCCGGAAACGAGTCAGGCCTCCGGCCGTGACGACGTCGCGGATCCTCGCCTCGCCCGCTTGCGCACCGAGCGCCAGCCCGACTTCCTGGGACAGCGAGGCCGGTGTGCAGAGCAGCGTCGAGAAGCCGTAGTACGTGCGGCCAACAGGGTTGAGGTTGTCCTCGAGCCGGTCGCCGGCGTTCGGCTCGACGATCATCCAGGTGCCGTCTGCGGCCAGCGTGCTGCGGACATGGCGGGCCGCGCCGACCGGATCTCCCATGTCGTGGAGGCAGTCGAACATCGTCACGAGGTCGAATCCCTGCCCGCCGTAGCCGGCCGCGGGAGCGACGTCGAAGGTGACGCGGTCGGCCACCCCGGCCTCCTGCGCCCGCGCCCGCGCGGTCTCGATCGAGCCGGAGTGGTAGTCCGAGCCGACGAAGGTCGACTTCGGGTACGCCTGGGCCATCAGGATCGTCGAGGCGCCGTGGCCGCAACCGACGTCGGCGACCTTCGCGCCCCGCTCGAGCTTCTCGACGACACCAGCGAGCGACGGCAGCCACTCCGCCACCAGGTGGGCGTTGTAGCCGGGGCGGAAGAACCGCTCGCATCCCTCATGCACATCGTGGACGTGCTCGTGCCAGCCGAAGCCATCGCCGTTACGTGCGGCCTCCATGATCTTGGGCGAATCGATCACCGACCCGACCGCCGTCTGGAAGAAGCCGGGCAGGAATGCTGGGCTGCTCGAGTCGGTCAGCGCGACGGTCTGCTCGGGCGGGAGCGTGTAGCGACCGCTGTCAGCGTCGTAGGTCACATAACCACCCGCCGCCTGGGCGTTCAGCCATTCGCGCACGTAACGCTCGGCGGTGCCCGTCCGGTCCGCCAGTTCGGCCGGCGAGAGCCCGCCCGAGCCGGCCAGCGCCCGATACAGGCCGAGCTTGTCGCCCATCACGACCAGCGCCGAGTTGAGCGTCGCACCGACCTCGTCGACGGCACGGAAGACAAACTGCATCAGCTTGTCGCCGTCGACCTCGACGGCCTCTTCGATGGTGCTCACTTGGTCCCTCCTGTGGTTGACTGTGGGCAAGACCCTAGGTGCCGCATCCTGCCCTCGCTTCCGGGGGCCACCTAGTCTTTTCGCGCGCGGCGCCCTAGCATCGGCCCATGCTGCTTGGGCGCGAGGGAGAGCAGCGGGCGATCGAGGTCGCGCTTGCGGCGGCGCGGTCTGGGACGAGCGCCGCACTGGTAATGGTGGGCGAGCCGGGGATGGGCAAGAGCGCGCTGCTCGACTACGCCGCAGCGCGCGCCGAGGGAATGCAGGTGCTTCGAGCCCGGGGAATCGAGTCCGAGGCCGAGATCCCGTTCGCTTCCCTGTTCGAGCTGCTCAGGCCCGCCCTGGGGGCGCTCGAGCGAATCCCGAAGCCACAGGCGGCGGCGCTCGAGGGCGCGCTCGCGCTGCGCGCGGCCCCGGCCCACGATCGCTTCGCCGTCGGCGCCGCGACGCTGAGCCTGCTCGCTGCGTTTGCCGAGCAGGCTGCCGTGGCGGTGCTGATCGACGACGCGCAGTGGCTCGACGCGCCGAGTGCCCAGGCGCTCCTGTTCGCGTTCCGGCGCCTGCTGGCCGACCCGATCGCTGTGCTGATCGCCGCGCGCGAGGGAGAGCCATCTGTCGTCGCGAACGCCGACCTCCAGACCCGGCGGCTCGCAGGCTTGACCAGGGAGGAGTCAGCAGCACTGCTGCCGCAGTTGTCGCCCGAGGCCGCGCAGCGACTGCACACGGCGACGGGCGGCAACCCGCTGGCGCTGCTTGAGCTCGCTGTCGAGGCCGATGAGCTCGCGTTCGCCCCGGTCGGCATGGCCGTGCCCGTCCCGGCCACGATCTCGGACGCTTTCTTCCGGCGCGCCGAGCGACTCGATCCGGCCGCACGCCGCGCCCTCCTGCTGGCCGCCGCCAGCGACACCGGCGACCTGCGCACGCTGGAGCTGGCGGCAGCCAAGTTCGATGTCGACCTGTCGGCGCTCGTGGCCGCTGAGCGCGCCGGACTGGCTTGGCTGCGCGCCGGCCATGTCGAGTTTCGGCACGTGCTCGCGAGGTCGGCGATCTACGCCCGGGCCCCGGCCGACGAGCGCCGCGCAGCTCATCGCGCACTCGCCTCCGCGCTCCCCGACCTGGATATCGATCGGCGCGCGTGGCATCTGGCCGCTGCCGCGATCGGCACTGACGATGCCGCCGCGACGGCGCTCGAGCAGGCCGGAACGCGGGCTCGCAGCCGGAGCGCGTACGCCAGCGCGGCCGGCGCATTCGAGCGCGGCGCGCGGCTCGCCGTCGACGCCGAGCGGCGAGCTCGGCTGCTGGCCGACGCAGCCGAGGCGGCCTGGCTGGCCGGGCTCCCACGACGCGCGGTCGGACTACTCGACGAAGCGCGGAGCGAGACGCACGACCCGCTCGTCACCACCAGGGTTGACCACCTCCAAGGCTATATAGCGGTCCGGGAGGGACGGGTCGCCGAGGGTCAGGCGATCCTGGTGTCCGCCGCCGAGCGGGCGGAGCCCGAGGAGGCGATGGCGATGCTGGCTGAGGCCAGTGTGGCCTGCTTTCACGCGGGTAACACGGTCCAGATGCTCGCCATCGCGCGACGCGCGGTTGAGCGACTCCCGCAAGACGCCTCGCCTCGCGCCAGGTTCATGGCCGCGATGGCGGACGGGATGGCGTCGATCCTCGGCGGCGATGGGGATGCCGGGGCGGCGTCGCTCCACGGAGCGGTGGCGCTTGCCGAGGAGTCACTCGACGTCGGCGACGACCCGCGCCTGCTGCCGTGGCTGGTGATGGGTCCGCTGTTCCTGCGGGAATCGACGGCAGGCCGTTCGCTCATCGAGCGTGCCCTGGAGATGGCGCGCGAGCAGGCGGCCGTCGGGGTGCTGCCCTACCTGCTGATCCTCGTCGGGCGCGACCAGGCGACGAGTGATCGGTGGGCCGTCGCCGACGCCACCCTGCACGAGGGGATCGAGCTGGCACGCGAGAGCGGGCAGCAGCTGACGCTCGCCGGCGGCGTCGCGGCGCTCGCCTGGTTGGAGGCCCGACGTGGAGCGGAGGTGCAATGCCGGGCGCATGCTGCCGAGGGGCTGGCATTGTCGCGTCCCCTCGGACTCGGCACATACGAGGTGTGGTCGATCGCCGCGCTGGGTGAGCTCGAGCTCGCGCTCGGGGCGGCCGAGGCGGCGGCCGAGCAGTTCCAGCGCCAGCAGCGGGTGATGGACGAGCTCGGGATCACCGATGCCGACCTGTCGCCCGCCCCCGAGCTCGTCGAGACCTACCTGCGCTTAGGCCGCCGCCACGAGGCCGAGCAGGTGGCGACTGGCTACGCGGAGATGGCGGCCGAGAAGGGGCAGCCGTGGTCCCTGGCGCGGGCGATGCGGAGCCTTGGCCTCGTAGCCGGTGACGACGGGTTCGACCGGCGCTTCCAGCAGGCGATCGGGTTTCACGAGCTGACACCGGACGAATTCGAGTCGGCCAGGACGCGCCTGGCCTACGGCGAGCGCCTGCGGCGCGGGCGAAGCCGCGTACTCGCACGCGAGCAGCTTCGCGCCGCCTTGGAAGCGTTTGAGCGGCTCGACTCCAGCCTGTGGAGCGAGCGGGCTCGCGCCGAGCTGGCGGCGACCGGCGAGACGGTTCGACGCCGCGATCCGAGCACGATCGACGAGCTCACCCCGCAGGAGCTACAGATCGCTCTGCTGCTCGCCGCGGGCAAGACCACGCGAGAAGCCGCCGCCGCGGTGTTCCTCAGTCCGAAGACGGTCGAGTACCACCTCCGCCACGTTTACCTCAAGCTCGGCATCCACTCCCGCGGGGAGCTGGCCCGCGCGCTCGAAGCCAGCGCCGTGGGAGCGGCCTCTCCTGAGGCGATCCCGCGACCTTAAGGTCTGAGGCCAGGCACGGCGCCTAGTGGGCGCCGGTCGCCAGAACGGGTTCGGTGCGATCCTGAGACGTCGGCTCGGCGCCGCGAAGCGCTCGGGCGAGTAGCTCTCGCAACGTGGCGCGCTCCTCGGAGTCAAGCGCCTGGAGGACGTCGTCTTCGATCCTCTGCTGTTCTCGCGCGGCGTGCTCCAGCGCCCCACGGCCACTCTCGGTGATGAACACGCGATGGCGCCGACGGTCCTCATGGTCGCGACGGCGGATCAGATGTCCGCGATCTTCGAGCTCGTTGAGCAGCAGCACCACATTCTTGGCGTCAATGCACAGGGCGTCGACCAGCTCCTGCTGTGGCGCGCCATCGTGGTCGCGCAGGTAGCTCAGGGCCATCAGGAGCCGCAAGTCCAGGCCCAAACGCTCGGGATCACTGCGCCGCATGACCTGCTTGGCCAAGCGCGGTAACAGGACCATCGTGGCGGCGGCAGGAGTGTTCTGGCAATTCATGATCCTCGCAACTATAGCGCCGCAGGGGTCATCTTTTCCACAAACGCCATGATTCCTGTTCCAAGATTGATACCTACACCGTAAATGATTCGTGCTATGGTGGTACTCACCTTGCCACCCAGGAGGACAACCATGAGCGCATTAGCGCACCGAAGCGGATCCGCTCCCAGCCGATGGGCGGTCCTCGCACTGCTCGGCGTCGCGCAGCTGATGGTTGTGCTGGATGCGACGATCGTCAACATCGCGCTTCCCTCCGCGCAGCGCGCGCTGCATTTCTCGGCGGACAACCGGCAGTGGATCATCACTGCCTACGCCCTGGCCTTCGGCAGTCTGCTGCTGTTGGGCGGCAAGCTCGGCGACCTGTTCGGGCGCAAGTGGACACTTATCGGCGGACTTGCGGGGTTCTCGATCGCTTCCGCGGTCGGCGGTCTCGCGCAGTCGTTCGGGATGCTCGTTGCTGCCCGGGCGTTCCAGGGTGCCTTCGGTGCTCTGCTCGCTCCCTCCGCGCTCGGCCTCCTGACCGTGACCTTTCAGGGCTCTCCGGACCGACCCAAGGCATTCGGCATCTTCAGCGCAATCGCCGCCGGCGGGGGATCCCTCGGCCTGCTCCTCGGAGGTGTCCTGACTCAGGCGATCTCCTGGCGCTGGAGCCTTTACGTCAACCTGATAATCGCGGTGCCCACAGCCATCGTCGCGCTGCGACTGCTGAACAACGAGCGCCAAGCAGTCCGCCCGCGAATCGACCTGCCGGGTGTCGGACTTGCCTCGGGTGGCCTGTTCGCCTTGGTCTACGGCTTCTCCAACGCAGAGACCAGCTCTTGGTCTAACCCGACCACGATCATTGCGCTGGCGGCCAGCGCCGCTCTCCTGAGCGGATTTATCGCTCTCGAGCGGCGGGTCGAGCATCCGCTGCTGCCGCTGCACATCATCTGGGATCGGGCGCGCGGAGGCGCGTACGCGACTATCGCCCTCGCCGGATCAGCGGTGTTCGCCGTGTTCCTGTTCCTCACCTACTACATGCAGCAGAACCTGGGCTACTCGCCGCTGAAGACTGGTCTGGGCTTCCTTCCGATGACCGCGATGATCGTCCTCACTGCGACCACAGTGCAGACGCGGGTCCTGGGCCGCACCGGCGCCAAACCTCTGGTCATCACCGGGATGGGGCTGGGGGTGACGGCAATGCTGTTGCTATCGCGCGTGACTCCGCACGGCGCCTACATCAGCCATGTCCTTCCTGGGCTTCTGCTCACCGGCGTGGCAATGGGCCTGATCTTCGCTCCGGCGTTCTCGACGGCGACCCTTGGCGTGCGCAATAGCGATGCCGGAATCGCGTCGGCGATGGTCAACACCTCTCAGCAGGTCGGAGGCTCGGTCGGCACCGCGCTCCTGAGCACCATCTTCGCCAGCGCCGCCGCCAGCTTCGCATCCGGCCACCTCCAGGCTGCCGGCCTCCTTGGCGCGGCATCGGTCCACGGTTACAGCGTCGCGTTCGAGTGGGCCGCGGCGCTGTTCGGAGTCGGCCTGCTGGTCGCGCTGCTCATTCTTCCCACCGACGGGGCCGCCCGCGCCCGCAGCGTGCAGGTCGAGGGGGCCCCCGAACTCGCCCTCAGCGCCGAGGGCGCCTGACCGGCGTGTCGAGGCGCCCGTCGCCAGACCGCCAGCCAGAACAAGGAGAGCCTCCCCATGAACAAAAACCTTCTCACCACTGCGTTTCAGCCCGGGGACTTCATTTCGGAAGCCGGCGTACGCGGCGAGCTTGACGGGCGGTCGCGAACCACGCGACCGGAGGATCGGCCACGGCGACTGCGTCGCTGGTCGGTAGCCGAGCTCATGGCCCGAGCGGTTGCCCGGCCAGCCGCCCGCAACGCCGCTCACTGAGCTCCCTACGAGCCGTGCATCCCGGGAGGTGAACACGGTGAGCGCCAACAGCCTGCCGGTCGGGCTTCCGAGAAGACCGAAGCGCGACGAGGGGAAAGGAAGCCGCCGCTCTCTACGTCTTGACCGCGGAGCCGTGTTCAGGCGGCTGCTGAGCGTGCTGGTGCTCTCGGTCTGTGTGCTGACCGTGCTGCTCGCGGTCCCTGATCTGCATCCGGTCCTGCGCGAGGTCAGCGAGATGAATGCCGCGCTGGTAAGCGCCGCCATCGCTCTCGAATTGGCGTCTTGTCTGAGCTTCGTAGTCATTTTTCGGATGTTCTTCCCGCGTCTGCCGGCCCGGGCGGCACGAGAACTGGCGTGGTCGCAGATGGGCTCGGGGGCGCTCCTTCCGGGGGGCGGAGTGGGATCACTGGCGGCCGGCGGCTGGTTGCTGCACCTCGTTGGGATGCCGACGCGCGAGATCGTGCGGCGCTCGAGTGGCCTGTTCTTTTTGACCAGCGCCGTCAACGTGCTGAGCCTCGCTGTTGCCGGCGCGCTCCTGCTCACCGGCATCGGCGATGGACCGCACGACCTGCTGCGGACAGGATCACCGATCCTCGCCGCCATCGGGGCCACAGTCCTGGTCCTTGGCCTGCCGCGTCTCAGTCGGCGCATCTCCACCAGTCACCCGCGGGCTGTCTGGCTCACCGACATCGGGATCGGAATTCCCGCCGCGCGGCGCGCCCTCGCCCGACCCACGTGGCGCCTGCTCGGCGGCGCCGGCTACCTGCTGTTCGACATCGCCGTCCTCTGGACGACATTCGCAGCGCTCGGGCCTGCACCGCCCGTCGCCCCGCTCGTGGTCGGCTACCTGGTCGGCTACCTAGCCAATGCGACTCCGATCCCGGGGGGCGTTGGGGTGCTCGACGCAGGCCTGGTCGGCGCCCTGGCCCTGTACGGCCTTCCCGTCACGCAGGCGGCCGCCGCCGTTCTCGTCTATCACGCAATTGCCTTCTGGATCCCCACGCTTGGGGGAACGCTCGCGTACGCCCGGCTGCGACCCGCTCTGGCCCGCTCGACAGAGATGGCGCCCCCCGGCCCGGGGCTGGTAGGCGCTCAGACCCCTCGCTGAGCAGAGGCCGGAGTTGGCGACGGGTTGTCCCCCGGATAACTTCTTTAGCGCTCGACGCTCCTCAAGTTCTGGCTCAGTGCGCCGATAAACCAGTTGGAGGCCGCCATATGGCGGTTTTCGTATGGGCGGCGATCCGCTCCAGGGGTAGGTGTAGGTGGCTTTCAGTCCGTCAGGCAGCAAATGGGCCGTGCGTGGGAGCGTCATCGGTCTGCTCGTCGTGCTGTCCTTCCTGGCTGGCTTCTCCATCCTCGCCCAGTCGCGCGACGCGGCGAGTTCGCGGCGTGTCGCCAGCTCGAATTTGGTCGCCAGCGTCTACCAGGACACCCGCTTCTGGGTCGGCCACGAGAAAGACCTGGTCAGCCAGTACCGGGTGCACCCGAGCCGCGCGACGGTGGGATTGCTGGAGGAGGCCAGTCAGGCCCAGACGCAGCGTTTTCGTCGTCTGGCACGTCTTGACCCGTCACGAGCCAATCGTGCCGTGGTCGAAGAGCTGCTGGGCCTCGATATCGCCTACGTACAGGCCGCCCGCGTGTTGTTCCTAGATCTTGGCGGGCACCAGGCCGGATTGATCCGCGCCGCCCAAGCGGGCGCCGACCGCATTTACAAGGTCATTCAGAGCACCGTCCTTGACAGGGCCGGCCTGGCCTCGCGGCGATCGCTGGCGGAAGCGGCCGCGCTGCGTCGCAGTGACGTCGCGCGTACCAGGACGATCGCCATCGCCTTTGGCTTGGGGGTGCTGCTGCTGGTAGGCCTGGGTCTCGTGATCGACTATTTCCGGCGTTTACGAGACGCAACGCTCTTGGCCGAACTGAAGCGCTTGGAGGAGGTCGCCGTCACCGACCCGCTGACCGGACTGCACAATCATCGTGCCTTTCAGGAGAAGCTGAACCGCAGCGTTCAGGAGGCAGGGCGCTCGGCGGCTCCGCTGTCGCTGATCATGCTTGATCACGATGAACTCAAGGCCGTAAACGACAACCTCGGCCACCAGGCCGGGGATGAGCAGCTCCAGCTGCTCGCCGATGGCATCCGCGCCACTGAGCGCGGCACCGAGTGCTCATACCGCATCGGCGGCGATGAGTTCGGAGTCATAGTCGAAGGGACTCGCGCCTGGAACGCGCTCGAATTCACGCAGCGCCTGAGCGCTCATCTCGTCGCCGAGGGGTCAGGTGCGCCTGTGCGAGTCACGGCGGGGGTTGCGGAACTGCGCGCCGGTTCGGACAAGGACGTGCTCATCCGCGAAGCCGGGCTCGCCCTGGTCGCCGCCAAGCGCTCGGGGAATGCGGCTGCGATCTATTCGCCGGCCATGGAACCCAACGCCGTAGGGGTCGACGCCGAAAATTCGCACCACACTCAAACCCTCGCCAGCGCCCTCGCTCTCGCGGTCGACGCCAAGGACTCCTATACGCGCAGTCACAGCCAGACGGTGTCGGAGCTCAGCGCGCTGATTGGTGCCGAGCTGGGCTTCGCCCCGGCGCATATCGAAAAGATGCGCATCGCTGGGCTGCTGCACGACGTTGGGAAGATCGGCATCCCCGATGCGATCCTCAACAAGCCCGCCAAGCTCACCAACGCCGAGTACGACGTGATGAAGACGCACTCGGTCCTGGGCTACAACATCGTCCTCGCCGCGGACCTGCCCACTGAAGCCGAGTGGATCCGGCACCATCACTCGCGCTGGGACGGACAGGGCTACCCGGACCACGTCGCCGGGGAAAAGATCCCGCTCGAATCAAGGATCATCTTTGTCGCGGACTCTTTTGAGGCCATGACCTCCGACCGGCCTTACCGCAAAGCCCCCGGGCACCAGTTCGCGCTCGAGGAGCTGCGACGCAACTCCGGGACCCAGTTCGACCCCCGCGTCGTTGACGCAATTTGCCGCACGGTGGCCTCGCCAACGAGGGATGAGAACGATGCATCCTCGAACCTCGCGCCAGATCCGCAGCTAACGACGGTCTGAGGGCAGCCCCTAGCTGGCGCGTCGCTCACTACGCGGCGGGCGCAGGGTGACCGGTCGTCCGCGGGTCCGGCGCAGGATCAGGAAGGCGACGGTGCCCCACATGGCCGGAATCCACAGGGCGATTGCGTGATAGACGACCGTGGCCGCGGCACCCGTGGTAGCCGACGCTCCGTAGAGGACGAGCATCCCGACCAGGCTGCCGTCGAGGAGGCCGATGCCCCCCGGCACGGGTATGAGGTTCGACAGGTAGCCGATTTGGTAGGCGAGCACCAGCGCAGCCAGCGGCGGCACCACCCCGGCGGCGGCGAAGCAGGCTGCGAGCACTGCGATATCGCACCACAGGTAGGCGAAAGCACCGATGATCCGCCAATCCGCGCTGCAGGATGACCCGCTCGGTGAGGCGAATGCTGGCGGCCAGTTCGACCAGTAGCGTGCGCAGGCGCCCTGGGCCACGGTGAGCGGCCAGGCGCTCGCTGAACCGGGGCAGGAGGAGGAAGAAGATCAGGGCCGCCGTGCCGACCCCAGCGGGCACGATGCTGAGCAGTGGGTTGCTCGGACCGGGGAGAATGCCCACGAACAGACCCGAGGCCGGCCAGGATCAGGGTGATCACGTTGACCGCGCTGGTGAGCAGGAAGAGGACCACCGAGCGCTCGGCGATGCGTACGGGGTCACCGCCGCGGTCCAGCAGCAGCCACGCGCCGACAGCGATGCTGCCCGCGCCTCCAAGCGAAACCGCGGCCCCGAAGGCCAGCTCGCTGAGCGCCACACGAGCCCCAAAGCGGACCGGTGCACGATCGAAGACCTGTAGGAAGGCGATCACATAGCCGACGCAGGAGAGGATCTCGAGCCCCACGGCCGCGATCAGCCAGCCCGCGTTCATGTTGCCGACCCGCTCCGCCACCCCGTGCAGGCCCGGGATGGCCAGCAGCAGCCCGGCGACCATGGCCACCAGGATGGCCAATGAGATCAGCCCCCGCCAGAGGCTCCGGCTGGACGCTTCGAGATGCTCGTCGGGGGTCTCCGCATCCGTCGGAGACGCCTCACCGTGCGGACGATCGCCGTCCGCCGTGGCCGCCATGGTTGACTATTCAAGCAGTGACGCGGATCGAGATAGCCGGCACGAGACGTGATCGGGATCCGGGCCGACAACCCGGGCCCGTTCACGCTCACCGGGACCAACTCATGGATCGTGGGCCGCGACCCGGCCTGGATCGTCGACCCTGGCCCGGCGCTGCCCGATCATCTGGACGTCACTGAGCGCCGAGCTCAGCCGGCGTGGCGGCTTGGGCGGAATCGCGCTGACCCATGACCACGCCGACCATGCCGAGGCGCGTTCCCGCGCTCCGTGAGCGCTTCCCGGGCGCGACCCTGGCCGCCGGACGCGGCGCCGCCGATGTGCGCCTCGCCGGACGGCGCACCGGTCGGGCCGCTGGAGGCGATTTTCACGCCCGGCCACGCTCCCGATCACTTCGCGTTCTGGTCGGACGGTCGTCTTCAGCGGTGATGCCGTGCTCGGCGCAGGGCAGCGTGTTCATCGCCCCCGACCCGGGTGCGCTGGCCGGCTATCTGGACGGGCTGGCCGAGCTCCGAGCGCCGGGAGCCCGAGCTGATCCTGCCCGGGCCACGGGCCGCCGGTCGACGAGCCGCGGCGCCAAGCTCGACGAGTACGTCGCCCACCGGCTGGAGCGCGAGCGGCGCCTGCTGGCGGCGCTGGACGGCGGGCGCGCGCTCGGTCGCCGAGATGCTCGATGCGGCCTGGGATGACGTGCCCGAGCTGCTGCGCCCCGCCGCGACCGTCACCTGGCGGCTCACCTGGACAAGCTCGCCGCCGAGGGCCGGCTACCCGAGCGGGGTGCAGCGCCCGGAGCCGTTCCGCCTGACCCAGCCGCTTCCGCCGGGGGGCTGAGCCTCACACGCGTCCGTTGCCGGACGCCAGCCGGCTGCGGGCGAGGTCCAGGGCCGCGGCGAGCGGCGTGACCCGGTGCGCCTCGGCCCGCGTGAAGATCTCCTGCAGCGTGTCGCCGATCGAGCACCACCCGACGGCGCGGCGACCGCGGGTCATAGCCGCCGAGCTCCTCGGCGATGTTGATCAGGCCGCCGGCGTTGACCACGAAGTCGGGCGCCCAGAGAATGCCCCGGGACTGCAGGAGTTCGGCGATCCGATCATCGGCGAGCTGGTTGTTGGCCGCGCCGGCCACGGCCTGACAGCGCAGCTGGGGCACGGTCTCGTCGTCGAACAGGCCGCCCAGCGCGCAGGGAACGAGCACGTCGAGCTCGGCCACCAGCGCCTCCTCGGGCCGGCACCAGCTGCGCGCCGAGCTCGTTGGCGAGCGCCCGCTTGCGCCGGTCGACATCGGCCACGAGTCAGCCGCGCTCCCGCCCGGGCGCAGCGCTTGGCCACCCGGGAGCCGACGTGGCCCAGGCCGATCACGCCGATCGTTCGATCGGCCAGGTCTCGGGTGGCGAAGGCCCGCTGGCAGGTGGCATGGATCGCCGCCTCGCACGCCCAGCGCGGTCAGCGGACTGGGATCCCCCGAGCCGCCCGGCTGCGGGCCAGGCCGGCGACGTGGCTCGGTGCCCTGAGCGATAAGGCTCATGTCGCGGCTCGAGGTGCCGACATCCTCGGCCGTGATGTAGCGCCCGTCCAGCGAGTCCACGGTGTCGGCGAAGTCGAGCAGGGCCGCGCGCCGATGCTCAGCGGGCAGCCGCCGGCCAACCGGGGTCATGATGACTCCCTTACCGCCGCCCAGCGGCAAGGTCGGCCACCGCGGCCTTGAGCGTCATGGCCCGCGAGAGGCGTAGAGCGTCACGCACGGCCGCGCCCGAATCGCTCGTAGGACAACATGCGGCAGCCGCCCAGGGAAGGCCCGCGAACCGTGGAGTGAACGGCCACGATCGTGTACAGGCCGGACCGCCGCCCTCGGCGGACATACAACTCCTCGTGATCGAGGGTCTCCGGGTAGCGGTTCGGCGTCAGCGTGTGAGCAGCTTGTCCCGAAGGAAGCGGTGCCGGAACCGCCGCCGTTTGGCGATGAAGCTGACCACAGAGCTTCGCGACGCCGAGCTTGTGCTTCGACCGACCGAGCCCGGATTCGGTCGTGCCGGCGCTCGCCGGGCTGGCGCCCGGGTTGGCAGTGCTGCCCGAGCTCGTTGCCGGGGGCGAGGTGGGGGCTGGTCCGGAGCCGGTGCTCGAGCCGCTGCCGGTGTTGCCTACGGTGCCCGGAGCGGGAGGCGTACTGGTTGGAGTGGTGCTGCCGGCGTCGTCCCGGTGCCGCTGGCAGGGCCTGTCTGGCCGGTTGTGCCCGGCGTTGTCGTGGTTGCGCCCGGGGTCGTGCCCGGGCTGCCCGTAGCCGACGCGCTGCCCGACCCGCGTCGGTCGCGGGGACCGGTGGCTGATTGGGCGAGCAGCATATCGGGATCGAGGACCATGGTGATGGGGAGCTTTCGCGCCCCCGCGCCGGTACCCGTGGCGCCCTCGGCGGCGGCAGTCCCGGAGCCTGCCGCGGCCCTCCCGGTTCCACCGAGGCTGGCCGCTTCGTGCCGCCCGCGATGCCGCGCGGCGGAGTGACCCGGTTCCCGCCCTCGCCACGCCGCCGCCGCCAGACGCCGAAGCCGGCGTCCGCGGGCCCGGGGCGACGAAATGATGGATTTGGGCGTGACGTGTGGACGGGGTCAACGTGCTTTGGATCTCCACCGCGCCACCCGCCGTGACCACAGCGGCGGCGAGCAGCGTGACGACATGGCCGGCGCCACTGGCCAGCAACCCTGAGGTGGCACCAGCCGCGGCCGCTGAGCCCCCGGCCGCGGCGACGCTCCCCGCGGCCGCGGCCCCGCCGCCAACCGCGGTGCCACCGGCAACCGCGCCGCTACCGGCCGCGGCGCTGGTGCCGCCGCCACCCCAGCCCAACAGATGGGCGATCACGCCAAGGGGGCCGAGCGTCGGGGAAAGAGCGCGCCAGCTGGCGGCGGACCCCGCGAACCTCGGTGCGGAACTCGCGACAGCCCTGGCACTCGCGCAGGTGGCGTCGGGCCAGCCCGCTGGTCCGCACGCCGCGGTCGTGGGCCAGGACCAGATCGGCTCGGATCTCCGCACAGGCCGTGTTGCGCGCCGTCGCTGGCCTGGGCCAGTCCCACCCGAGCGCGGACCAGTAGTGACTTGACCGCCGGGACAGAGACGCCGAGCGCCCCCGAGACCTCGGAGTAGGACATGCCGCTCAGCTCTCGCATCAGCAGCGCCGAGCGCTGTTGATCGGGCAGCCGCTGAACGTCGGCGATCAGCCGACGCAGGGCATCGCGTTGCTCGACCCTGACCGCGGGGTCCTGGACCCCGCTGGCCGTCGCCTCGGGGGTCCCGATGGCCAGAGCCGGCGGCCGGCGAAGGTCATCGATGCAGCGGTTGTGAGCGATTCGGTAAAGCCAGGCCCGCAGAGCGAGATGGCGATGGTTGGCGCGCAGGCCGTGGTAGGCGCGCATGAAGATCTCCTGGACGGCGTCTTCGGGATCCTGCCCGCTGTGGCCCAGCATCTGGCGCGTGTAGGCGAGCATCCGCGCTCGGTACCGATCGTGGATTACGCGGAAGGCCTCATCGTTGCCCTCGCGGAACAGGTGACCAGTTGCTCGTCGGTGCGGATCCGCAGCAGCGAGGCGCCAATCGTGATCCGACTGCGCGCCAGGCCTACCGATGCTGGGATTGCGGAGGCTTCCACTAGGTAACCCTTGCCAACTCTAACGGTTCAGGAGCGGCGAAAAGTTACGCCGTGACCCTCGACTGCCGGGGGGTCTGCGCGACGGCATGGTCCCGACTTGCGGCGCTAGGCCAGTGAGATCATCACGTGCTTGACCTCGGTGTAGTCCTCGAGGGCGTACATGCTGAGATCCTTGCCGTACCCGGACTGCTTGAAGCCGCCGTGAGGCATCTCCGAGGCCAGCGGGATGTGATCGTTGATCCACACGCAGCCAAAGCGCAGCGCGTTGGAAACCCGATCGCCCGCCCGACGTCCCGGGTCCATACCGAGGAGGCCAGGCCGTACGGCGTGCCGTTGGCCCAGGCGATGGCCTCGGCCTCGTCGGAGAACTGCTGCACGGTGATCACCGGGCCGAAGATCTCCTGCTGGATCATCTCGTCGTCCTGCTGTAGGCCGGCGACCACCGCCGGCTCGAGGAAGAAGCCCGGACCGTCGGGCTCGCTGCCGCCGGTGACGATCTCGGCGCCGTCCGGCTTGCGCTCCAGAAACCCCTCGACGCGCTCGCGCTGGCGGGCGGAGTTCAGCGGGCCGAGCGTGGTATCGGCCGAGCGGGTGTCGCCCAGCACGAGGCCCTTGGCCTGCTCGGCCAGGCCGGCGACGAGGTCGTCGTGAACTCTGGGTCCGGCCAGCACGCGGGTGGCCGCCGTGCAGTCCTGACCGGCGTTGTAGTAGCCGGTGCCGGCGATGGTCTCGAGCGCGGTCTCCAGATCGACGTCGTCGAACACGATCACCGGCGCCTTGCCGCCCAACTCGAGGTGCACGCGCTTGAGGGTGTCGGCGGCGGCCTTGGCGATCCACTTGCCGGTGCCGACCGAGCCGGTCAGCGAGACCATGTCCACGTCGGGATGGGTGACCAGCGCCGAGCCGGTCGGCTCGCCGTGGCCGGTGACCACGTTGAACACGCCGGCGGGGAAGATCTCCGCCGCGTACTCGGCCACCTTGAGGATCGAGAGCGGGGTCGTCTCGGCCGGCTTGAGCACCACCGTGTTACCGGCCGCCAGCGCCGGGCCGATCTTCCACACCGCCATCATCAGCGGGTAGTTCCACGGCGCGATCTGACCGATCACGCCCACCGCCTCGCGGCGGATGATCGACGTGTAGCCGCTCATGTACTCGCCGGCGGCTCGGCCTTCCAGGCACCGCGCCGCTCCGGCGAAGAAGCGCAGGTTGTCGACCATGAAGGGGATCTCGTCCTCGCGGAAGGCGTTGATCGGCTTGCCGGCGTTGTCCGACTCGAGCTCGGTGATCTCGTCAGCGTGCTCCTCGATCGCGTCGGCGAGCTTGAGCATGGCCAGGGCGCGTTCGCCGGGAGTGGTGGTCGACCAGCCCTCGAACGCCTTGCGGGCGGCCGCGACGGCCCGGTCGACGTCCTCGCTGGCTGGACAGCGGAGCGTGGGCGATCACCTCGGCGTTGGCTGGGTTGAGGATCGGCTCGGTCTGGCCGTCGGCGGGGTCGACAAACTGGCCGTCGATGAAGTTCTGGAGTGTGGTGGTGGTGGCTGTCATCCTGGTGGGCAAGCTACCACTCGCGTGAGGACGGCGGGGCGCATTCGCGGCGGTGCCCTTCTACGCTTCGGCGGTCTTCGCTGGACTCGAAAGGACTCTCATGACGGACGTTGTCATCACCTCGGCCACCCGGACGGCCATCGGCTCCTACGGAAAGGGCCTGGCCGGGAGTGCCGCCCTCGGATCTGGGCGCCGATGGCCGCGGGCGGCCGCGATCGAGCGGGCGGGGATCGAGCCCGACCAGATCGACCAGTCGTGTTCGGCAACGTGATCCACACCGAGCCGGGTGACGCTTACCTGGCGCGGGTGGTGGGGATGAAGGCCGGAGTACCCGAGGAGGTCCCCGCCTACACGGTCAACCGCCTATGCGGCACCGGCGTACAGGCCATCGTTTCCGCCACCCAGGCGATCCAGACCGGTGAGGCGGCCGGTGGCGCTGGCCGGCGGGGCGGAGTCCATGAGCCGCGGGCCCGTACTGGATGCCGTCGCGCGCGCTGGGGCGCGCGCATGGGGGAGGCCGAGTTGGTCGATCCGGTGATGGGGGCGCTCACCGATCCCGTTCCACTCCATCCTCATGGGCGTCACGGCGGAGAATCTGGCCGAACGGGGATCGATTTCTCGCGAGCGCCAGGACGAGTTCGCCGTGCGCTCCCATCAGCGGGCGGCGGCCGCCCGGGCCGAGGGGCGGTTCGACGAACAGATCGTGCCCGTGCCCGTCAAGGTCAAGCGTGAGACGGTGCAGTTCGACGCGCGACGAACACATTCGCGAAGACGTCTCGCCCGAGTCGATGGCCAGGCTGAAGCCGGTCTTCAAGCCCGATGGCACGGTCACGGCGGGCAACGCGTCGGGCATGAACGATGCCGGCGCGGCCGTCGTGCTGATGAGTGCTGCCCGGGCAGCCGAGCTCGGGGCCCCGGTGCGGGCCCGCATCCTGGCCTATGCCAGTTGCGGGGTGGATCCCGCCATCATGGGCATCGGGCCGGTGCCTGCCGTGCGCAAGGTGCTCGAGCGCGCTGGTCGCACCTGGACGAGATCGATGTGGTCGAGCTCAATGAAGCTTTCGCCGCCCAGGCACTGGCCGTGATCGACGACCTCGGCCTGGATGAGGAGAAGGTCAACCCCAACGGCGGGGCGATCGCCATGGGGCACCCGATCGCCGCCACTGGCGCCGCCATCACGGCCAAGATCGTCGATGAGATGGAGCGCCGCGATCTCGCGCTGGGACTCGTCACGCTGTGCATTGGCGGCGGTCAGGGGATCGCCATGCTGCTGGGGCGCGAGTGACCGGCAGTACGATGGCCGGCGGATAGCAGACATGGATCCAGCATCGGGCATCGGGCTCCCCGTGGCCTTCGGCGCAGGACTGATTTCGTTTCTGTCGCCGTGCGTGTTGCCGCTGGTCCCCGGCTACATCTCGGCCGTGGCCGGCGGCGTTCCCGGGGAAATTCGACGCCGGCAGGTGATCCTGCCCAGCCTGGCCTTCGTGGGCAGCTTCTCGTTCATCTTCATGGTCCTTGGCCTGCTCGGCCAGCGGGCGTTGCGCTCGGCCCTGACCGGACCCACGGGGTTGAAGATCTCGGGAGCGTTGATCGTGCTCATGGGCGCTCTGTTCATGCTCGCGCCATTCATCCCCGCCCTGAGCCGAGAGTGGCACTTCCCGCGGCTGATGCAGCGGGCCGGGCGAGGCGGCCCAGCGCTGGCCGGTGCGGCGTTCGCGTTGGCCTGGACACCATGCACGGGTCCACATTGGGGGCGATCTTGACCGCCGCTGGAACTTCGAGCTCCTCCTCCCACGGCGCGATCCTGTTGGCCGTCTACTGCGCTGGGCTGGGGGTTCCCTTCCTGGTCACCGGCCTGGCCTTCGGCACCGCCACCTCGGCTTTCACCATCGTCAAGCGCCACTATCCGCTGATCATCGGCCTGGGTGGGGCGGTGCTCATCGCCATGGGCATCCTGATCTGGACCGGGGAGTTCACCCAGCTGAACATCACGGTCAGCGGCTGGCTTCAGTCCGTCGGACTGCCGAACTTCAACGCCGACACATAGCCGACCGCACTCCCCGTGCGGGCGGCAATAACTCGCGTGGTACATTCGGGCTTCGGCTGGGTATTAGGGTTACCTAACAACCGCTCCCCATGTCCTTCGCGCAGACCGTCATTCTCGGAGCCCTTTCCGGGCTCACCATCTACCTCGGGCTGCCCGTCGGCCGGATGCAGCTGCTCAGTGCCCGCTCCCGCGTGGCGCTGGCCATGTTCGCCGTCGGCATTCTGTCCTTCATCCTCGTCGATGTCCTCTCCCATGGACTGAGCATCGTCGACAGCGCCGTCCAGGCGCTCAAGATCCACCACCAGTCCTTCGCCTACGTGGCCTGGCTGGTCGTACTGCTGGCGGCTGGTTTCGGGGCCGGGAGCGCGGGCCTGGCCATGATCCAGCGCCGGATGCGGCCGCTCGGTGCCCGCCGACCCCCGATTGCCGGGGGTGCCGGAGTGGCCGCTGTGGCCGGCGTTGACCCGAACGTGGTCGCCAACGAGATCGAGGCCAAACGGCGCAGCGCCCTGCGCACCGGACTGACCATCGCCGCGGCCATCGGCGTGCACAACTTCGCCGAGGGACTGGCCATCGGCGTCTCGGCGCGGGCCGGGGCCATCAGCCTGGCCACCGTGCTGATCATCGGCTTTGCCCTGCACAACGCGACCGAGGGCTTTGGCATCGTGGGGCCGCTCGGAGACGTACGCCCCTCCTGGAAGTGGCTGGGCGCGGCCGGACTGATCGGCGGCGGTCCCACGTTCCTGGGCTCAATCGTCGGCTACGAAGTGACCAGCCACGCCCTGGAGATGGCCTTCTACGCGGTGGCCGGCGGTGCGATCCTGTTCGTCATCGGCGAGGTCTGGAACGGGATGCGCCGGTACGGCTACCGCGAACTCGAGCTTCTGATGCTCAGCGCCGGATTCATGGTCGGCGTGCTCACCGATCTGATCGTCGCCTACGGCGGCGGTTGAGCCAAGCCCCCCGTCAGAACGCTCACTTGCGCACGCACGCGGGCCGTCTGCTGAACCTGCGTGCTCAGGTGTCCGTCAGACGGTCACTTCTGCACGCACGCCGGCCGTCTGCTGAACGTGCGTGCTCAGGTGTCCGGTTGTGCTCCCGGTTTTGGTCCTGATGGGCGCGCCCGGCCGCACCGCAGGAGGCGGGGCCCCGACGACGGGCTGCTGCGATGCCGGCCTCAGCGGATGAGCGAGGCCGAGCGTTCCGCCGCGACCATCGCCGCCAGGGTGTCCGCCGCATCGTGCTCCGGACGCCAGCGCAGCAGCTTGCGCGCTCGCGTGGTGTCCATCAGCACCGGGTGACGCAGGCTCTCGATCCACTGTGCCTCGGCGGGCATGAACGGCAATCGCGCCACCAGCTCAGCCGCCGCCCCGAGGGCCAGGTCGGGCACCGGGACGCTGTACCAACCCAGGGCCCGGGCCAGATCGGACATGGTGATCGTCCCCTCGGCGGCCAGGTTGTAGACGCCGGGCTCACCGCGGCCGAGGACGGCGGCGCGCAGTGCGCTGGCCACATCGTCGTGGTGGACCAGCTGAAACGGCACGCCGAAGTCGGGGATCACCGGCTTGAGCGCCGGCATGAACTCAAGCGCCCGGAGCACCGCTGAGGGCATGCGCTCCGAGAGCTGGATGTAGGGGATCGTCTCGAGCAGGGTCCGCGCGTCGGGACCGGCCACGATGCAGGGCCGAAACACGTATGCGTCCGGCCCGCTCGATCCGAGCAGGTCCCACAGGGCGCCCTCGAGCTCGGCCTTCTGGGCTGAGTAGTAGTGGCGCTGGGTACCCCGGGCGGCCACGTCCTCGGTGAGCAGGTCGGGATTGTCGCCGTGGAATCCGTAGGCGGCGACCGAGGAGGCGTAGATAAGCCGCTGGGCACCGGAGGCGATGGCGGCTGAGAACACGTTGCGCGAGCCCTGCAGGTTGACGCTTGTCGTCTCCTCCATGTCGCCCACGATCACGAAGGCCAGGTGGACAACCACGTCCGCCCCAGCGATCACCTCGGCGACGGCATCGGCGTCGAGGACGTCGGCCTGCCGGTATTCCGTCTTGCGTAGACCGGCCTCCCGAGGATCGAAGGGGCTACGGGCCATGGCCGAGATCCGGCCCACTTCGCGGCTGCGCTCGAGCGCGCGCAGCAATGAGCGGCCGATATCGCCGGTCGGACCGGTGACGGCGACGGTGAGCTTGTCGCTGCTCATGGTTCGTAGCCCGGCTCGCCCGGCATGACGATGCGAACCTGCTCGCCGGAGCCGACGATGCGCGGCTGGACCGGCCGGACGGGCCGGGCCCGGGCGTAGTCCAGCAGCTCGGTCGCCGAGGTGAACACCGACAGTCGCTCCAGATGCTTGATGGTCGGGAAGACGAGCAGGATCTCATCGGCCTGAGCCGCCTCCAGTGCCCCGGCCGGCGTGTACCAGCGGGCGTCGACAACCTCTTCGCCGTCGATGGCCGGCTCCGCCCCGTCGGGCAGGCTGGCCAAAAAGAACCAGGTGTCGTAACGGATCTTGACCTCGGCAGGGGTGATCCAGCGGGAGAAGGGCACCAGCTCGGCGGGATCGTTAAGCGAGATGCCCGCCTCCTCCTCCAGCTCGCGGGCGGCAGCGGCGCGCAGGGCGGCCTCACCCTCCCCGTCCTCGTCGCTCACCGCGCCGCCGGGAAACACCCAGGCGCCGCCCATGAAGCGGGCCTTGGGCGTGCGCTGGGCGAGCAGAACCTCGAGCCCGGCGTCCTGGCCGCGCAGGACGATCACCGTCGAGGCGAGCCTCGGCGCGGTGGCCACGCCATGGTTCATCTCGGCGCCGGGCTCGGGTCGGTGAGCGTTCATCGGAGCGACCCTACCGGTACGCTTGCCCGCGTGAAATACATGTGTGAGTCCTGTGGCTTCATCTACGACCCCGCCGAGGGAGATCCCGACGGCGGGATCCCGCCGGGGACCGAGTTCAGCGACATCCCGGACACCTGGTTCTGTCCGGTCTGCGGAGCCCGCAAGCGGGACTTCGCTCCCTACGAGGACTAGCCCCAGTCGCCGCCTCCGGTGGCGAGGACGGCGGCCAGCGGCGGGGGCAGTGGGGGCAGCGCCGGCGCGGTTCAGGCCGCGGCCGTCGCTGCTGCGCCTGCGCCCACCCTCGGCGCGACCTCAGCAATGGCCTGCTCCGTGATCGTGACCAGGCGCTGAAGGTCGCGCTCGGTCATGGCCGGGGCCGGCATGAGGACGACCACATCCCCGAGCGGCCGGATGACCGCGCCCCGGCGGCGAGCGGCCAGCGTGACCAGATGGCCGAGACGCTCGTGGGCCTCTCCGCTGCGCAGCTCGATCCCCACCATCAGCCCCCGCCGGCGGACTTCCGCCACCGCGGGCAGCGGTGCGACGTGCTCGTGCAGGCTCCGGCCCAGTACGTCGATCTTGGACTCGAGCCCGGCGAGCGTCCGCTCGCGCTCGAAGGTCTCGAGCGTGGCGATCGCCGCCGCGCAGGCCAGCGGGTTACCGGTGAACGTGTGGCCGTGAAAGAAGGTCCGGGAGTCCTCGGGGCGGCCGAGGAAGCCGGCGTAGATCCGCTCCGTGGTCAGCGTGGCGGCCAGCGGCAGGTAGCCGCCGGTCAGCCCTTTGCCCACGCACATGAGGTCCGGACTGACGCCCTCGTGCTCGCAGGCGAACATCCGACCCGTCCGCCCAAAGCCAGTGGCGACCTCGTCGCAAATCAGCAGCACCCCATGCTGGTCGCACAGTTGGCGTACTCGCCGCAGAAATCCAGGAGGCTGCATGAGCATCCCCGCCGCCCCCTGCACCAGCGGCTCGACGATCACGGCGGCGACCTCCTCGCCATGCTCGGCCAGGAGCGCCTCGAGGTGACCGGGATCCTGCGCGCTGGCGTGCAGGGTCTCGAACAGGAGTGGCCGGTAGAGCGAGTGGAACAGGTCAATCCCGCCCACCGAGACCGACCCGATGGTGTCCCCGTGGTAGGCGTCTTGGAGGCCGATGAAGCGCGTGCGGTGCGCTTCACCCTGTTGGGCCCACCACTGGAAAGCCATCTTGAGGGCGATCTCGACCGCGGTGGAGCCACTGTCGGAATAGAACACCCGGTTCAGGCCCGGTGGGGCGATCGCCACCAGCCGCTCGGCCAGCTCGATGGCCGGCTCGTGGGCCAGCCCGAGCATCGTCGAATGCGCCATCCGCTCAAGCTGGTCGCGAATCGCCGAATCGATCGCCGGGTGGCGATGACCATGGACGTTGCACCACAGTGAGGAGACCCCGTCGATGTAGGCGTTGCCCTCCCGGTCAAACAGGTTGGTGCCCTCGGCACGGTCGATCAACAGCGCCTCTTCCTCGTCCTGGCACCACCCGTGCTGCTGGGTGAACGGGTGCCAGACGTGGGCGCGGTCGGCGGCGAGGAGGTTGGCGGTGGGGCGCATCGGATCCGAGAAGCTAGACCCGGGGCCGGTCGGAAAAGCGCCACGTAACCGGCCACAGCGGGGCGCCGGAGCGGCTGGCGGCGGCGGCTCTGCTCAGCTCAGCTCAGCCAGCGCTCCAGCGGGAGCTCGGCCGCCGCGGCCACCAGCGCGGTCGGATCCGGGGCGGGAACGAACCCCAGTCCGGCGACCTCCACCTCGCCGTGCCGGGCGATCGTCTCGCGATTGGAGCGCTCCATCACGCTGGGATCCTCTGGCCACGGCGTGAGGACCACGGCGGCGACCTCGAGACCCGCAGCGCGGGCCGATTCGAGGGTCAGCAACGTGTGGTTGATCGTCCCCAGACCGGGTCGCGCGGCGATCAGCACCGGCAGCGCCAGCTCGCGGACAAGGTCCCGGACGGACGCGCGCTCGGACAAGGGAACGAGTAGGCCTCCGACGCCCTCGACGACCAGGGAGTGACCGGGTTCGGTGGCGGCGCGAATGGACGCCACCAGCGACTCCAGCTCCAGCGGCCTCGCGTCCAGGTACGCGGCCAGATGGGGAGACACTGGTGGCCCGTAGCCAACCAGCACCGTGTCCTGCGGTCGGCTCCCCGAGACCTGGGCCAGCAGCTCGTGATCCCGGGGCCAGAGCGGGTCCGGCTTCTCCGCCAGCCCGGTGATGACCGGCTTCAGCGCTCGCACGGCGATCCTCCGCGCTCGCAAGGTAGCGACGATGGCCGCCGTCAGGACGGATTTGCCCACCCCGGTATCGGTGCCGGTGATAAAGCAGCCGCGCAGGTCCATCTCTTCCGGTTCGGGTATGCCTCGCGGCGGCCGCTCAGGCCGCGCGCCGGGCGGACCCGGGGGCTTCAAAATCGAATACGCCCGCGCTGGCCACGGGCGGTGGCGCCGAGACGGTGCGAGCGGGTGCTCCGGAACCCGGGTCCCGCCGGTCCGGGGTTGCGGCCGCCGATTGTGACACTGACTGCGCCGGGTCAAAGCCCGCGCTGCGGGCGGCGGCGGCCAGGGTCCGAGCGGCGCTGACCAACTCGGCCTGGTGGTGGGTGGCCATCACGGCCAGGCGCAATCTCGAGGTCATGGCCGGAACCGTGGGGGGGCGGATGGCTTGGGCGAAGATCCCTCCGCGGAGAGCGCGCTCGCAGATCCGCATGGCCTGGGCAGCATCGCCGATGACCAGCGGCAGGATCTGGGTCCGCGAGCTCCCCACCGTGAAGCCCTCGGCTTGGAGGGCCGAGCTCAGGGCGGACGCGTTGGCGGCCAGTCGCTGGACCCGCCGGGGCTCGGCTTCCAGCAGGCCGAGAGCGGCCAGCGCGGCGGCCACCGCCGGCGGCGGCAGTGCCGTGGAGAAGATGAACGTGCGAGCGGCATTGACCAGGTAGCGGGCCATCACCTCGTCGCAGGCCACAAATGCGCCGTAGGAGCCCAGGGCCTTGCCCAGCGTGCCCACGATCACGTCGACCTGGTCCTCGAGCCCAACCTCGGCCAGGGCCCCACGACCCCCCGGACCCAGCGCCCCGGTGCCGTGGGCCTCGTCCACCACAGTCCGGAGCCCATAGCGCTGGGCGAGCTCGACGATGTCGGCCAGCGGTGCGACGTCCCCGTCCATCGAGAACACGCTGTCAGTGACGATCAGGGCCCCACGGTCCTCAGCTTTGACGATGCCCCACTCCAGGTGTTCCGGGTCGCAGTGGTCATAGACAAAGACCTCGGCCCGCGACAGCCGGCAGCCGTCGATGAGCGAGGCGTGGTTGAGCTCGTCGGAGAAGACCACATCCCCGGGCCGGGCCAGAGCCGCGACCGTGCCCGCATTGGCCAGGTAGCCCGAGCCGAACACCAGCGCACTCTGGCGACCCTTGAATGCGGCCAGACGCTCCTCCAGGCGGCGGTGCACGGTCATCGTTCCGGACACCAGGCGCGAGGCCCCGGCGCCGACGCCCCAGCGCATGGCCGCCTCAGCGGCGGCTTCGCGCACCCGCGGATGATCCGCCAGTCCCAGGTAGTTGTTGGAGCAGAGCAGAAGGACGGGCTTGCCGTCCAGAGACGATGTGCGGACCCTGGGGTCCACTCACGAGCCGCGTCCGGCGCTGCAGGCCCAGGGCCTGGAGCTCGGCCAGTCGCGCCTCGAGCTCGATCATGCCGCGTGCCGCGTGGGTGGGGGCCCGCTCGGGGCCCGGTTGGGCGCTCCATCGGGGCGGCGGGGCACCGAGCGCTTGGCGGCAAAGCGCAGCTGGGCGGAGGGGTCCCAGAGACGAATCTCGAGTTCGGCGGGGGCCGGCGGGGGCTCTGCGAGCGCAGCCGAGACCAGGTCGGGCGTCTCGCCGCTCAGCCACCCAGAGCGGTTATCGGGGCGCGGATTGGAACCGTTGTCGGCCTGGGGACTCACGTTCAGGCCCAGCTCCTCGAACATGCTCCGGTCCTCCTCGGGCGTGTTGCCCAGGGTGGTCAAGAAGTTGCCCATCATGACCCCGTTGAGGCCCGCCCGCACCGCCGTGGCCTGCATCTCACCCAGGTTCTCGACCCGCCCCCCGCAGAGCCGAAACAGCGCCTCGGGCAGGATCAGGCGGAAGATCGCGATCCACTTGACCACCTCCCATGGGTCCAGCGGCTCGCGGTCGCCGAACTTGGTCCCCGGCCGCGGGTTGAGGAGGTTGATGGGAACACTGGTGGGGTTGATGGCGGCCAGCTCAAACGCCATCTCGACGCGTTGCTCCCGCGTCTCACCCAGGTTGAGGATGCCTCCCACACAGGTCTCCAGCCCGGCCTCGCGGACCGCATCGATGGTGCGCAGGCGACCCGCATAGCGGACGGTGCTGGAGACCTCCGGGTAGTAGGACTCGGCCGTCTCCACGTTGTGATGCACGCGCTGGATTCCGGCCTGCTTGAGTTCCTGAGCCCGAGCCACCGACATATGCCCAATCGAGGCGCAGCGCTTGAGGTTGGTGTGCTCAGCGACGAGCCGGGCCCCGGCCAGCACCTTCTCGAAATCGCGCTTGGAGAGCCCCTGGCCCTGGGTGACCATGCAGAAGCGGTGCGCACCGGCCGCCTCGGCCGCCCGGGCGTGCTCAAGGATCTGCTCGGGCTCCATCATCGCGTGCAGCGGCGTCTCGGCCTCGGCGTACTTGCTCTGGGCGCAGAACCCGCAGTCCTCGGCACAGCCGCCCGACTTGGCGTTGACCAGCGAGCACATATCGGTCGAGTCGGCGAAGCGCTCGACGCGGGCCTCCCAGGCTCTCTGGACGAGAGCCTCGATCTGCTCGAGGTCCTCGATCTCGCCCAGGCCCAGAGCTTCCTCGCGGGTGATCAGCGGCGGCATGGGCAGCACGCTAAACAGCGCCGCGGACGTTGCCGCAGGGAATATCATCGCCCCATGCCCGACCGCCTGTACTTCACCGACCTCGATGCGGCCAACGAGCTGATCGCCACCGACCCGATGGCCCTCCTGATCGGGTTCGTGCTCGATCAGCAGGTCACGGTGCAGAAGGCTTTCTCGGGTCCGCTGGTGCTGCGCGAGCGGCTCGGCTCGATCGACGCCGGAACCGTCGCCGACGCTGATCTGGATGCGATCTTCCGCGAGCGCCCGGCGATCCATCGATTTCCCGGGCTCGATGGCCAAGCGTGTGCACGACCTCGCCACCCACGTCCGCGACGAGTACGACGGCGATGCCGCGCGGATTTGGACCGACGCCGCCGACAGGCTCAGCTGCGGGCCAACCTGGCCGCGCTACCGGGCTTCGGGGAGATGAAGGTCAAGGCCATCGGCGCGGTGCTGGCCAAGCGGTTCGGTGTCGCCGCGGCGGCCGACCTGGTTCCCTCGCACCCACCCTCGGGGACGTCGACTCCGCCCAGGCCCTGGCTGACTACCAGGCGGGCAAGCGCGCGCACAAGGCGCAGCTCCGAGCTCGCGCGAGCGCCTAACGCCCCTTCCACTCGGGCGGCCGCTTCTCGGCAAAGGCGCGGACCCCCTCGCGGAAGTCCTCGGAGGAAAGCAGGCGCGTCGGAGCTCGATCAGTTCCTGCTCGACCTCGGGGGCCAGGCTGGCCTGCGCCTCGAGTACGGCTCGGATGACCCGTTTGTTTCCGCGCTGGGCCAGGGGCGCGTTGCCGGCCAGGTCCTGGGCCAGAGCCAAAGCCGCGTCGGCCAGCTCCTCGGGTTCGTGGATCGAGTTGACCAGGCCCCACTCCCTTGCCTCGGCGGCGTCGATGTTGCGGCCGAGCAGGAACAGCTCGCGGGTGCGCGGGGCGCCGATCGCGTCAATGAACTTGCGGATTCCCGTGTGGGAGTAGACCAGGCCGAGCTTGGCCGGAGGCATTCCGAGCTTGATCGGGCGCGCGGCGATCCGCAGGTCGCAGGACAGGGCGAGCTCGAGGCCACCGCCGATCGTGTGGCCGTTGAGCGCGGCCAGGGTTGGGTACGGGTAGGCCTCGATCGCGTCTATGGCGGCGGCGAAAGGGTGGGCGACCAGCTTCTCGGCCTCATCGGCGAACACGCTGTCCGGCAGGTCGCCGATGTCGTAGCCGGCGGAGAAGATCCGTTCCTGGCCGGTGATCACCACGCAGTGCGCCTCGAGCGTCGGGCAGGAGCGTGGCGAACCGGTCGAGAATGGCGTGATCCAGCGCGCCGCTGCTTATCGGGATTGGAGATGGTCAGACGGACAACCCCGGGGGCGGGCTCGTCGATCAGCAGCTGTCCGTGGTTCGCCGCGGGGCTCACAGACGCGCTATTCGAGCACAACCAGCGTGTCGCCCTCGGATACGGACTGGCCCTCGCTGCAGCGGATCTCCGTGACGACGCCGGGGTCCTCGGCCTCGACCGGCATCTCCATCTTCATCGATTCCAGGATCACGACCGCGTCGCCCTCCGCGACGCTGTCGCCGACCTCGACCTCGATCTTCCAGACCGTGCCGGTGATGTGGGCTTCGACCTCAGACAAGGCGTGCTCCTCAGGACGCTCTCAGGACGCCGGAGAATAACCCGCTCCGTCGACGCCTCAGCTCGACGCCCGTGTCTCGGGGCGGTGCCGGGCCGCGGTCCGTCCGGAGAGGGCGATTGAGTACGCCTGTCCTGCTCCCCTCTGCCCGTCGGGATCTCTCGAGTGAAAGCCCAGTTCGCGTTTATGGCATATACGCATAATCGCGAACTTGAGGACCGCATCGCGGCCCCGCCGGAGCCTCTGTCGCCGCCACAAAGAAAAGGTTCACACTGGCGCCGCAACGGCCGATAATCGCCCTGAAATGGCCAGTGCGCTGAGACGAGCGGCAGGTGTTTTCGCCACGCTGGGGGCGGGGCTGGCTCTCGCTGGTCCCGGGCTGGCTCTCGCCGGTCGCGGGCCGGACCTCGCTGGTCCCGCGCTGGCGCTCCGCGGGTCTGGCGCCGAATCTCGCCGGTCGCGTACCGGCTCTCGCCGATCGCCTGACCGTGCCCGATCCGGCCCCGGTCCGTCTCGTCAACGGGATCCAGATCTCGGTGAACGGACGGATTCGTCCCGGGAGTGTCTACAACGTGGTCGTCAGGGGCAGCGCCCGCGAGCGGGCAACGGCCTCGCTATTCGTGGACTACTTCGGGTGCGCGCGTTCGCTGTCGGCCGAGCGTCGCCGGACAGGCGGCCAATCAGACGCCTACATAGTCCAGGGGACGTTCGTCGAGGTGTCGGGCTGGACGTCCTCCTCGCGGGGAACAGATCACGCTTGCGCCTATCTGGTCACGGCCCGCGGGCACCTGCTGGCCACCGCGCGGCGCAGCTATCGCGTGGGCTGATGGCCGCGGCATGATCCTGGCCATCGACCAGGGCACGACCGGCACCACGTGTCTGGTCTTTGACGAGGAGCTGAGCTGATCGGCCGGAGCTACCGGGAGTTCGACCCAGCATTCCCCCGCCCAGGCTGGGTGGAGCACGACGCGGACGAGATCTGGACGGTCACCCACGCGGTGGCCGGCGAGGCGCTCGACGACGCCGGCGTGGGACCGGGCGAACTGCGCGCTGTCGGGATCACCAACCAGCGCGAGACGGTCTGCGTCTGGGATCCCGAGACCGGCGCGCCGCTCCATCGACGCGATCGTCTGGCAGGACCGGCGCACGGCGCGGCCGCTGCGGTGAGCTTCGCGAGGCGGGCCACGAGCCGCTCGATCCGCGAGCGGACCGGTCTGGTCCTCGATCCCTACTTCGCGGCGACGAAGATCGAGTGGCTGCTCGAGAACGTGGACGGTCTGCGCGAGCGTGCCGATCAGCGGCCGAGCCCTGTTCGGCACCGTCGATGCCTGGCTCATCCATCGCCTGACCGGGGAGCGGGCCACCGATGCCTCCAACGCCGCGCGGACGATGCTGTTCGACATCCGCAGCGGAACCTGGGACGAGGAGCTCTTGGACCTGTTCGGAGTCCCGCCGCGGGCGCTGCCCGAGGTCGTGCCCAGCTGCGGCGAGATCGGCCGCACCCGGGCCGACCGCCTGCACGGCCACGAGGTCCCCGTGGCCGGCGTGGCCGGGGATCAGCAGGCGGCGCTGTTCGGCCAGGCGCTGCGTCGAGCCCGGGCTGGGCAAGAACACCTACGGCACGGGTTCATTCGTGCTCCAGAACGCCGGCTACGGCTGTTCCCGCGCCGGCCGAGGGTCTGCTCGGCACCGTGGCCTGGCAGATCGGCCGGCAGATCACCTACGCGCTGGAGGCGGCGATCTTCGTCACCGGCGCCGCGGTCCAGTGGCTGCGTGACGGACTTGGGATCATCGACGTCGCCGCCGACAGCGAGCCGCTGGCCGCGTCGCTGGACAGCAACGACGGGGTCTACTTCGTGCCCGCCCTGACCGGCCTGGGCTCGCCGCACTGGGATCCGTACGCCCGGGGCACGATCGTCGGCCTCACTCGGGGCAGCACCCGCGCCCACCTGGCTCGGGCCGCTCTGGAGGCGATCGCCTACCAGACCGTCGACGCGGTGCGGGCCATGGAGTCCGCCGCGGGACGCGCTCACCGAGCTGCGGGCCGACGGCGGCGGCCACCGCCAACCGCTGGCTGATGCAGTTCCAGGCCGACATCCTCGGGGTGCCGGTGTGCGTACCCGAGGTGGCGGAGACCACGGCACTCGGGCGCCGCCTATCTGGCCGGTGTGGGCATCGGCGCCTGGACGATCGATCAGGTGCGCGCGGCTGAGCGCGAGAAGGATCGCTACGAGCCCCAGCTCGGAGCCGCGAGACCGGGAGCGCCTCCTGCACGGTTGGCGCCGGGCCCTGGAACGTGCGCAGGGCTGGGAGGAGGCGTAGGCTCAGAGTCAGCCAATGGCTCTCGATGCGCAAGATCCGCAGCCCGCTCGATATCGACCTGGTCGACCGGCGCTCTGCGCGCCGACACCAGCGAGCTGCGGACGTTCGTCGAGGTGCTGGCCGTGAAGCTGGAGGAGACGGTGCCGGGAGCGGTTCGGGTGGAACGCCGTCGAGGCGGGTTGTTCGGCCCCAAGCTGGTGCGCCGCGATTGCCCTTGACGCCGGCGGTCTGCGACTCGAGCTGACCCGCGAGGGCCAGGGGATCGAGACCAGCTGCTCGCGGCTCTCGGGAGGAATCGTGCTCAAGCGCGACGCCCTCGATACCGACGCGTGGCTGCAGCGACTGGGCGAGGCGCTGGCCGAGCAGGCCAGCCGCAGCCGCACCACCCGACAGGCGCTCGAGCGCCTGCTCAACCAATAGGAGAGACACATGGGTTTCCTCAAGCGCGACGACGATCCGCGTCCGGCCGAAGCAGACGCGGGCATGCCCGACCGCGGAGGACGCCCCGGAGGCCGCCACCTACGAGCCGGGCAGCATGGCCGGGATTCCGGACTCGGGGCGCGACCGGATCGCCCGGATGAAGCAGGAGGTGGCCCGGGGCTTCTTCACCAGTGACCTGTCCGTCAACGAGTTCCTGCTCGTCAAGCAGGCCGGCTTTGAGCCGCTGGGGCTGGTGCTCGGGAGCTCGATCTACCACATCGGCTTTCAGCAGGCGATGTGGAATCAGAGCCAGGAGATGGCCGTCCTCACCCAGGCCATGTACCACGCGCGCGAGTTGGCCATGACGCGCATGGAGGAGGAGGCCGATCAGCTCGGCGCCGACGGTGTGGTCGGGGTCAGGCTGGACATCGGTCGCTATGACTGGGGCGCCGACCTGGCCGAGTTCATCGCCGTGGGCACGGCGGTCAAACACGCCGTGAGGGGGCTTCATCGCGCCCCCAACGGACGGCCGTTCACCTCCGATCTGAGCGGTCAGGACTTCGCCACCCTCCTGCGCGCCGGTTACCGGCCGACTGGGCTAGTGATGGGCAATTGCGTCTACCACGTCGCGCGCCAGGGGATGATGGCCTCGTTGCGGCAGATTGGCCGCAACGTCGAGATGCCCAACTTCACGCAGGCGCTCTACGAAGCGCGCGAGCTGGCCATGGAGCGGATGCAGAAGGAGGCCGATGGGCTCGAGTCCGAAGGGCATCGTCGGCGCCCGCATCGTCGAGCGCAGCCACGGCTGGGGCTCCCACGTGATCGAGTTCTTCGCCATCGGCACCGCGGTCGTATCGACCAGCGACGACCATCAGATCGATCGTCCCGCGCTGGTCCTGCCGCTGCAGGGCTGAGCCCTGCGCCAGGCCGGCACGATCGGTCGGGCCGAGGGGTTCCAGGCCATCGGATCGCGATGTCGGTCTCTGAACGAACCGTACGTTCGCTTAAATGACCATGCCCGGCCCCGCGATTCGCCCGACCGGCCGTTTCGGCCTCCCCGGGCTGCGCCAACCGTTGTCAACTTCTGACAGCGCCGCTATCCGCCCGTAGGTGTCCGGGGTCAGCTTGGGCGGGAGGGTCCACAGTCTCGTCCCGAACGCAAACGCGAGGCACCCTTCGTTGCGGCCACACATAGCGCGCGGATGCGCAATGCCTGACAGGCATGCCCGACGTCGAGATCAAGCCCCAGAGCTACCGCGACGAGCGACCCCAGGAGCACTTCGACCGCTACCACCAGCGCGTGCGCGAGGGCGAGCCGGAGACGAAGGTCTACGAGACCGTCCGGGTGGTCACCCAGCTGCACGCGCTGATCACCTTCCGCGCCCGCGGCCTGGGTAGCGAGCATGTGCCGGGCGGCCCGGTGATCTTCGCGCCCAACCATGCCTCGTTCATGGACCACTTCTTCACCGGCGCGTTCGTGCGGCGGCGGATCCAATTCATGGCCAAGTCGCAGCTGTTCGCCAAGGGAATCCCCCAGTACATCTTCAGTCACGGCGGAGTGTTCCCCGTCCGCCGCGGCTATCAGGACGAGGAGGCGTTCGTCAGCGCCTACAAGATCCTCGAGCGCGGAGGCGCGGTGGGAATGTACTGCGAGGGCGGGCGTTCGCGGAACGGGCAGATCGCCGCCGAGGCGCGCCCGGGGATCGGCCGGCTGGCGCTCGAGTCCGGGGCCCCGGTGGTACCGGTGGCCATCCTCGGCTCCTACCAGGTTCGTAACTGGAAGCGGCTGCAATTCCCGCGGGTGACGGTCTGCTACGGCGAGCCGTTCCGCTTCCCTGTGGTCGAGCACCCCACCCGCGAACAGCAGCAGGAGGCCGCCGACTACATCCTCGAGCGGATCCGGACGCTCCACCACCGGCTGCAGCGCACCGTGCACGGCGGGGCGGCCCGCGCGGCCGACGCGCCCGACGCGGCCGACACGCCCGACGCGGGCCAGACGCCCGACCCGGCCCAGACGCCCGAGGCGGCCCACACGCCTGACGCGCCCCACACGCCCGACGCGTCTGGCGACCGCCCCCCGGAATGAGCCTGCGCTCCGGGCTGCTCTCCGGGCGTCGCATCGCCGTGGCCGGAGCGTCGCCGGAGATCGCCGAGCGCTTATCGGGACTGGGCGCCGAGCCCGAGCCGATGACCGAAGTGCCGACCGAGGACGACGCCGCGGCCACAACGTGGGTGAGCCGAGCATTCGCCGCTGCACGCGCTCCTCTACGACGCCCGGCCGGCGTTCCGGCCCGGTGGCCACGCCGGCCTTCGCGCCGGACTCGACCAGGCCTGGGTCTGTGCGCGGTCGCTGGCCAACGGGGCGTTCATTCCCGGCGAGGCGGGCGGCAGGCTTCTCTTCCTGGCCCCGTCGGCGGGCGCCGGACCCCTGGCCGAGCCGCTTCGAGCCGGCCTTGAGAGCCTGGCCCGGACCCTGTCGGTCGAGTGGGCCCGCCATGCCGTGACCGCGGTGGCCATCTGCCCCGGCGGGAGCACCACCGACGCCGAGCTGGCCGAGCTGATCGGGTACCTGCTCTCGCCGGCCGGTGCGTACTTCACCGGCTGCCGGTTCGATCTCGGTCTCCTCGGCGCCCGCTCATAGACACTTCTTAGCCCTCCTCACCCGGCTCCGACCCGGGACGGCGATGCTCGGACCCGTGCTCCCCACCGATTCGAGCGAGGAACCGAATGACTCCCACACCGTGAGCCCCGCCCCGGGGCGCAGTCCGCCCGTCCCAGACAGGCCCGCCTGGCCCGCGTGCGCACGATCCGCCATCGCGTGGTGGCCGGCGCTCTGGCGCTGTTCGTGGCCACCTGGCTGCTCATCGCCATGGTGCTGGTCAGCGGCCACGACCCGGCTCTGGCCGCCCACAAGAGCACGGCTTCGGTCACTCAGGCCACCACGGCCACGACGCCGTCCACGGCCACGACGCCGACCACGACCACGACGACCACGCACGCCGACCACGAACCACGAGCGCCACCAGCACCACGTCAACACCGGCCACCTCGAGCTCGAGCAGCACGAGCAGCTCGGGGCTCAGCTCGGTCACCTCGAGCCAGTCATGAGCGTCCGCAGCTATCCGGCCCCGGCGGCGCCCCGCCGCGTCGAGCAGCGGGAGGAGTTCGACTGCTTCGGCGGCGTCTGCACCCTGATCGTGGCCGACGCCGAGCGCCCGGCCGAGGCCGCCGCGGCCGCCGCTGCCGCCCGGCGCGCGCTGCTGGATTGGCATCGGCGCTTCTCGCGCTTCAAGCCGGACAGCGAGATCACGCGGATGAACCAGGATCCGCGGGCTCGCGTCCCGGCCAGCCCGATGCTCCGCCGCCTGGTCGAGGCGGCGCTCGATGCCGCCCGAGAGACGGGCGGCCTGGTCGACGCCACCCTCGGGGCCGAGATCGAGCGCGCCGGCTATCGCCATCAGCTTCGAGGGCCGGGGTGTGCCGCTGGAGCTGGCGCTGCGCCTGGCCCCGCTGCGCGGGCCCGGCCGCCCCCGATCCCAGCTCGGCCGCGGCGCGCATGGCGGTCGATCACGTCACTGGCACCGTCCAGCGACCGCGCGGCGTGGTCTTCGATCCCGGGGGAATCGCCAAGGGGGTGTTCGCCGATGAGCTGGCCGCGGATGCTGGCTGGCTTTGACGCCTACGTCGTCGACTGTGCCGGGGACATCCGGTCGGGGCGGCGAGGCCGGCCTGCGCGCGACGTCCACGTGGCCAGCCCGTTCGACGGATGCGACGCTGCACACGTTCCGGCTCGGCTCACGGGGCGATCGCCACCAGCGGCATCGGCCAAGCGCAGCTGGCTCGACGCCGACGGGCGTCCAGCCCATCATCTGCTCGATCCGCGCAGCGGACGTCCCGCCTTCACCGGCCTGGTCCAGGCCACGGCCCTGGCCACCACGGCCGCCGAGGCGGAGATCCTGGCCAAGGCGGCCGTGCTCAGCGGCCCGGCCGGAGCGGCAGGCTGGCTGCCCCACGGCGGCCTGTGCGTCCTCGAGGACGGCAGCTACGAGGTGGTCGGGCCCGCAGAAGCCGGCATCCGAAGACGCTCCGCGAGCCGCCCGCTCCGGCGGACTCGCGCTCGGCCAGCCAGCCGAGTGATGTCGGCCAGCACCTCGTCACGCTCGGGCTCGTTGAAGATCTCGTGGAACAGGCCAGGGTAGGCCTTGACCGTCTTGTCGGCGGCGCCGATCCGCTCGCCCAGCATCTGGCTCCCGCCGGCGGCGCCAGCCGTCGGCGGTCGCCGTACAGGATCAGGGTGGGGATGGTGATCGCGCTCACCGCCGTCGGGGAACTGGCCGATCGCCGCCGCCAGCTCGGCCACCGTGCGCGCCGGCAGCTTGCCGTGGTGGTTCGAGCGGGTCGGCGACGTAGTCGCTCGACCACCTCGGGGTCGCGGCTGACCAGGCTGGCGTCGATGCTGACCAGCGGCAGCCGCGGAGCGACCGCCGAGAGCAGGCGTCCCGAGGGCGAGCATGCGGGGCCGGAGCCGCCTCGAGCGCGGCCAGCGGGCCGGACAGGATGAGACCGGCCAAGCGGTCCTGATGCGACCAGGCAGTAGGAGACGGCCACGGTGCCGCCCATGCTGTGGCCGAGCATGAACACTCGGCGCGCCCGGGTTCTCCTCACCGGCCTGGAGCACGAGCTGGTCCACGTCGGCGACGGCATGGGCAAGCCGGTCGAGGACGCGCCCGAGGTCCCTCCGAGCGCCCGTGGCCCCGGTGATCGAGGGCGTAGACGGCATAGCCGGCGCGGACAAGCGCGTCGGCCACGTAGCCGTAGCGTCCGCTGTGTTCACTGGCCCCGTGGACGAGCACGATGACCGCCCGGGGCTGACCATCGGGGCGCCAGGACTGCCAGAAGATCCGCAGGCCGCCGGCGCCGGCCAAGAAGCCGGTGGCGTGGTTCACACCGGCTCCGCGGCCCAGGGCACGACCACTGCGTCCTCGTGCGGATGAGTCCCGAGCGACCACGTAGTCGGCCGGCTCGCTGTCGGAGGTGTTCTCGAGCACGTGCGTCTCCCGGGGCGGCACGTAGACCATGTCACCGGGCACCAGAGACGAGCTCCTTCTCCAGGCGGTCGCCCCACTTGACCCGAAGCTGGCCGGAGAGCATGTACACGGCGCTCTCGCAGCCCTCGTGGTAGTGAGGCTGGGACCGGGCGCCGGGCGGGACGCGGAAGCGGCCCATGTAGATGTTGTGGGCGCCCGCCGTGGCCTGGGAGATCTCGGCTCCGCCCAGCACCCCGCGGGGAACGTCGCGATCCTCTCCCGGCTTGACCACCCTCATGGTTCGCGAGTCTATCCCCGCAAAGGCTCACTTCGGGGCATGAGGCACCTCGATCTGGAGCGGCGGCTGGTCCGCCGCCTCATGGTCGACCTGGAGCGTCGTGTGGCGGACGCCAAAGCGCTCACCGAGCATCGTCTGCAACTCCCGCCGGCGGCTGTGGCAGTCGTCCCCGGCGCGGACGACCACGTGGGCGGAGAGGGCCGGGAAGCCCGAGGTGACCTCCCAGACGTGGAGATCGTGGACCTCGACCACGCCGGCTGGGCGGCCAGCTCGCGGCCGATCCGCTCCGGGTCGAGTCCCGACGGGCGCCGCCTCCATGAACACCCGACCGGAGGCCATGAGCAGGCCGTAGGCGGCGTGCAGAAGCAGGCCGGCGACCAGCAGCGAGGCGATCGCGTCGGCTCGCTCAAAGCTGGTGGCCAGGATGACTCCGGCGGCCACTGCGGTGGCCAGAAAGCCGTACAGATCGGTGACGATGTGCCGGTAGGAGCCCTCGACATTGAGGCTGCGCTGGGCCTCGGAGCCGCCGACCAGCACGCGAGCGGCGACCAGGTTGACGACGATGCCGGCCAGCGCCACGGCGAGCACGGGCCACCCTGGACCGTGACGGGAGAGACCAGGCGCGAGATCGCCTCGATCACGATCAGCACCGAGAGGACCAGCAGTGTGATGCCGTTGGCCTGGGCGGAGAGGATCTCGGCCCGGCCGAGGCCATAGGTCATCGATCCCCGCGCCGGACGGTCGGCCAGCTGCGCGGCGAACAGGGAGATGCCCAGGGCGACAGCATCGGTGAGCATGTGCGCGGCGTCGGACAGCAGCGCCAGTGAATGGGCCACGAATCCGATCACCACCTCCACGACCATGAAGGCGACGATCAGGGCCAGTGCGCTGCGCAGCGCCCCGCGCTCGGCCTCCCGTCCGTGGAGGTGAAGGGGGCCGTGCTCGTGAGGATGGACGTGAGCCACCTTGAGAGCTCACTAGTTGACCGAGGGGTCTGGCGGCATGCGCGCCACCAGCGCGTAGCTTCCGCCCTTGCGGGTGAGCACCGTCTCCCACAGCTCGTCCGGCGCGGTGGTGAACGCGTCGGCGCCGATCGCCGGCTCGAGGATCCAGTCGCCCCGTTCGAGCTCGGACGTCGAGCTGCCCGGGGCCCCAGCCGGAATGCCCGACGAAAGCCGCGTCCGCGGCGGATGGCCGGCGGGTCGTCGCTCGGGGTCCCGCCCAGCACGCCGACGTCCTCGAAGGCGATCAGCGCCGCCGCGCCGGGATCCTCGAACTCGGCCAGGACGATCAGCGCGGAGGCCTGCACCGGTCCGCCGACATACAGGGGGTCATCCTCCTCGAGCAGCGACTCGAGCTCGGACACCGCCTCGCCGACCTTGGTCTCCGAGGGCCGGTTGAGGACCAGGCCGAGCGCTCCTTCGTCGGAGTGCTCCACGATGAGCACGACCGTGCGGAAGAAGTTGGGATCCAGGAGTCCCGGACCGGCGATCAGCAGCTGCCCGCGGGTCGAGTCCATGTGCGGCGAGCGTAGCTCACACCCGCCCGCCGGGCCGCTGGTCCCGGGGCGGACTTAGAGACCCATCGAGCGGCCGAGGATCTCCTTCATGATCTCATCGGTGCCGCCCCCGATCGGACCGAGGCGGGCATCGCGCAGCGCCCGCTCGAGCTCGGGCGGGGCATCCAGGCCATGGATGTCCAGACAGGCGCCGATCGCCTCGACGGCGGCGCGCTGGGTGCGGAGCTTGGCCATCGTCACCTCGCGCACGGCGTCGGCGCCGGCCACATGCCGTCGCAACGCGGCGTAGGTCAGGCAGCGCCCCGCCTCGATGTCCACGGCGATGTTCGCCATCCGGTGGCGAACGGCCTGGCCCGGCTCTCGGCCCCGCAGGAAGGCGAGCGTATGCTCGAAGCACACGGTCATGGCCCCTAGCGCCCCCAGCGCCATGAGCAGCCGCTCCCACTGGAAGTTGGCCATGATCAGCGCGAAGCCGCCATTCTGCTCCCCGAGCAGGTTCTGCTCGGGGACGAACACATCGGCAAAGGCGATCTCGGCCGTGTCCGAGGCGTGCCAGCCGAGCTTGCGCAAGGCGCTCGTGGTGACGCCGTCGTCCTCACCACGCTCGACGATCAGAAACGACATCCCGTGGTGGCCACCCTCCGGGGTGGTCCGGACCGCCGTGACCAGCACGTCGGCGCGCACGCCGCCGGTGATGAACGTCTTGGCGCCGTTGAGGACCCAGCCACCGTCGACCCGCTCGGCTCGGGTCCGGATCGAGGCCACATCGGAGCCGGCCCCGGGCTCGGTTATGGCCAGGGCGGCAATCCGCTCGCCCCTCAGACCGGGCCCGAGGAAGCGTTGTCTCTGCTCCTCGGTACCGAAGCTGGCGATCGGAGGCAGGGCGATCCCGGCATGCGCGCCCAGACCCGCGGCCACACCGCCCGAGCCGCAGCGCGCCAGCTCCTCGACCAGCACCGCGGCCGCGGTCGTGTCCCCCCGGCCCCCGTACTCGGGGGCGAACTTCAGCCCCAGGTAGCCGGCCTCGGCCAGCCATCCGAAGACCTCGTTGGGGAACCAGGCCGCCGCCTCCCACTCATCGGCGTGCGGGCGCAGGCGGGTGAGCACGAAGTCCCGGATCTCGGCCCGGAGCCGCTCGTGCTCGAGCGTGAACGGGGGTGTGGGCCGGGGTGCATGCACCCCGGCCGCAGGCCGCGCATGCGCGGCCTGCCGGGTCGGTGCATGCACCGACCCGTTCCTAGAGTCCGTAGGAGCGGCCGATGACGTCGAGCATGATCTCGTCGGTCCCGGCGCCGATCCGGTTCAGCCGCAGATCCCGCCACGAGCGCTCGATGCCGTACTCCTGCATGTAGCCGGCGCCGCCATGGATCTGGATGCACTCGTCGGCCACCTCGACGGCGATCCGTGCGGCGTAGACCTTGGCCATCGTTATCTCTCGCACCGGGTACTCGCCGTTCTGGAAGCGCCACGCCGTCGTGTAGACCATCTGCCGGGCGGTCTCGATCTTGGTCGCCATCTCGGCGAACTTGTGCCGGATGACCTGGAAGTGACCGATCGCGCGGCCAAACGCCTGGCGCTCCTTGGCGTACTCAAGCGTGCGGTCGAAGACGTGCTGGGCGCCGGCCACGGCACCGGCCGCGCCGATCAACCGCTCGCCCTGAAGCTCCCACGAGATGTGGTAGAAGCCCTTGCCGATCTGGCCGAGCACCGCCGACTCCGGGACCCGCACGTCCTGAAAGGCCAGCAGGGCCGTGTCCGAGGCGTGCATGCCCAGCTTCTTCAGGCGCTTCTCGCGGATCACGCCCGGGGCATCCATCGGCACCAGGAAGAGGGTGATCCCTCCGTGCCCGGCCTCCGGGTCGGTCTTGGTCACCAGCACGATCGCATGGGCCCGGTGCCCGTTGGTGATGTAGGTCTTGGAGCCGTTGATGACGTACTCGCCGGCCGCCGCGTCGTGCACCGCGCGGGTCTTGATCCCGGCCACGTCAGAGCCGGCGTCGGGCTCGGTGATGCCGATGCAGAGGATCTTCTGGCCGGCGATGGCCGGGACGGCCCACTCCTGCTTCTGCTCCTCGGTGCCGAAGGCCAGGATCGGCGGCATGGCCATGTCGGTCTGCACGGCGATGCCCATGGCCAGGCCGCCGCAGTGGGCGTGCGCCATCTCCTCGGCCAAGACCAGGCTCGTGTAGTAGTCCCCGCCCTGGCCGCCGTACTGCTCGGGCTTGTCCAGGCCCAGGAAGCCGAGCTCGCCCATGCGCTCGAACACCCAGTCAGGAAACGTCTTCTCCTCCCACTCCTCGGCGTGGGGCTGGAGCTCCTTGATTACGAAGCGGCGGATCGACTCGCGCAGCTGCTCGTGCTCGTCGGTGAAGATGAAGTGCTTGCGCGCGGTGGCGAAGTCGGGCTTGACGACATCGGTGGCCATCGAGGAGCTCCTCCTGGTTTGCAGTCTGGCCGTCGACGCTACCGACGGTTCCCGGAAAAGTAAACAGTAGAGCTTCCTACTTTCCGCTTTGGCGGCGGTTTAGTGTCGCCGGTTAGGCTCCGTCCGGGCCTGGGGTGCGGCATGCCATCACCACCTGATCACATATCCGCTCGGCTGCGCGGCCCTCGATGGCGCCGGGCGATCGGCGCGGTGCTGGTGCTGGCCGCGGCATTGGTGCTCACCATCGACCTACTGGGCGGATCCGGTCGCCTGCTGGGCACCGGGCGCTCGCAGGCCCATCCCCGGCACCGGCCCGCCGTACGACCCCTGCCCGCGGCCAGCCCAGATCCCCCGCCGCTGCGCCAGAGCCGCGTTCTGGGCGCCCTGGACAAGCGCGGCAATGCCCGCATCCGAGAGCTGGCTCGGCTCGGTCGGCCCCTCTACTGCGGCGGGCACCGCGGAAACGCGGTCGCCTTCACCTTTGACGACGGCCCCGGGCCCTATACCGGCGCGGCCCTGCGCAAGCTCGCCCAGGCGCATCAGCGAGCGACCTTCTTCGACGTCGGCCGGAGCATGAACTACTTCCCGGGCTACCTGCCTCGGGAGCGGACGGTGGCGGCGCTCGGTGATCACACCTACACGCACCCCGATCTGGCCTGGCTTCCCCGGGCCCAGATCTACGCCCAGATCCACAGGGATCGGCTCCAGATCCAGCGGCAGTCAGGGCAAGCGGTGAACCTGTTCCGTCCGCCCTACGGCGCCTTCAACGCGACCGTCCTTCGGGTGGCCAGACGCCTGGGGCTCCTGACCGTCCTGTGGACCGCAGACTCCCAGGACTCGCTCGGCGCCAGCTACGCCCGGATCATCAGGAACGTGGAGGCCGCCCTGCGACCGGGGGCGATCATCCTCATGCACGAGAATCGTGGTCAGACGATCCGGGCCCTGACCACGTTGCTTCCCGTCCTGCGCCGGCGACACCTGCGGTCGGTCAGCCTCCCCGAGCTGATGGCCAGCGATCCTCCCTCGCTGGCTCAGCTGAGGAAGGGGCAGAGCGCCTGCGGCGCGGTGCGGATCAGCGCCGGCTCCGGCTAGCCGGCCGGCTCCTGAGCACTCGGCGTAGGCTTGCGCGCCATGCCCTTCCAGACCATCCGCTACGGCGTGGCGCCAACCGGCGTGGCCACGCTGGCCCTCGATCAGCCCGAGACCCGAAACGCCCTGTCCGACGAGCTTCTGGGCGAGCTGCTCTCCGCCCTCGAGGCCGCCCGTGAGGACCCGGCGGTCCGCTGCCTGGTGCTGACCTCGACCCACGAGAAGGTCTTCTCGAGCGGGGGGAACCTGGCCGGCTTCGCCGATCAGCAGGGCTTGATCGGCAAGCACTTCACCACCGAGCGCTTCCCGGCCGTGTTCCGGCATCTCGGTGAGCTCGGCAAACCGTCCCTGTGTGCGGCGGGCGGGCATGTCCTGGCCGGGGCGCTCGGCCTGGCCCTGGCCTGCGACCTGATCGTGGCCAAGGAGGGGGCGCGATTCGGCACCCCGGAGATCAACGTCGGGCTGTTCCCGTTCATGATCATGGCCCTGATCTACCGCAACGTGGGGCGCAAGAAGACCAACGAGCTGATGCTCCTCGGCGAGCAGATCTCCGCCGCCGAAGCCGAGCGGATCGGGATCGTCAACCGAGTCCTGCCCGCGGACGAGTTCGAGGCCGGAGTGGCCGATTGGGCGGAGCGCCTGGCGGCCAAGTCGCCTGTCCTGATGAAGCTCGGCAAGGACGCCATGTTCCGCCAGCAGGACATGGCCTATGCCGATGCGGTCGACTTCCTGCGCTCCCAGCTGAGCCTGGCCTTTTCCACCGAGGACATCCAGGAGGGCGTTCGGGCCTTCTTCGAGAAGCGACCGCCCGAGTGGCGCGGCCGCTGACCGCCACCGCCCTCAGACGGCCGAGCAGCCGAGCTTGACCCGGCTCAACGCCGACTTCATCAGCGGTGTGATGTCAAAGCTCTGGCCTGCGGCTGGCATCGTGGGCTCGGGCTGCGGACCGTAGTCGAACAGGTCCATCGACATGGACAGGCGGACGTGCTGGGTGGCCACGCACTCATTGAACGACATGTCGATCCGACGGACCAGCCGATGGGCGTCGATCCACACGTCAACCGGGAGGATGTGGCCTCCGAGGGCGGCCTCCAGCGTGCGGATCGAGCGGGTCGCGGAGGCTCGGTCGGCGGCCGGGAGCAGGCTCGGGTAGCGATCCAGGTCGATCTTCGCGTGGTAGTGCGTGGCTTTGACGCCCCGCACGGTGCTCGTTCCGACCCGGGTGGTGTTGCTGCTCACCGCCCGCAGGTAGTCCACGAACTTGCTCGGGTCCGATCCGCTGGTGGGCAGCGTGCCGATGCCTAGGGCGCCCAGCGCGGCGCCGAAATCGACCTTCAGCCACCGCTTGCCATGGGTGAGCCGGGACACCCCGGGAATCGCTCCGGTCTGGAGATAGAAGGTGGTGCCGCTGAACTTCTCGGTCAGCGTGAGCCGGCGGCCGAGAATCGACTCCTGGGTCGTGAACACGCCACGCCGGATCTTGCGATCCACGATCCCCGACATCACGACATTGGCCGGGCCGGCGCCCGTGGTCAGGGACATATCGGCCTGGATGCGGTAGCCCGGCACGCCACCGGTTATGTCGGCCGCGCGGCTGACCTGGATGGCCCACCGGCTGCCAGCCTGCGAGCTTCCGCAGCCGGCCACGAGGCAGGCCGCGGCCAAACTCAGGCCGGCCAGCAGTACGCCTCTGATCCCCATGCCCACGAGCCCATGCTAACGGCCGCCGCTCTTGACGGGGCCGGTAGCCGCTGACAGAGTGAGAAGTAGAACGTCTCACTTCTCGCCGTTCCCGTTCCGTGTCCGCCGACGCTCCCGCCACCAGTCTCCTCCGTCCGCTCGCCGAGGACCTCCGCGCCCGCCGGGAGCAGATCCGCCGCGGCGGTGGCGAGGAGAAGATCGCAGCCCAACATGCCCGGGAGAAGCTGACCGCTCGCGAACGGCTGGATCTGCTGATCGACAACGGAACCTTCGTCGAGCTCGGCCTCCACGGCCGGCCGCATTTCTCCCAGCGAGCGATGGATGGCAAGGAGGCGCCCGCCGATGGCGTCATCACCGGCTACGGCAAGGTGAACGGTCGCCTGGTCGCGGTGGCGGCCTACGACTTCACGGTCATGGCCGGCTCGATGGGGATGACCGGCGAGCTGAAGGTGACCCGGCTGCGGGAGCTGGCCCTGTCCAAGCGGATCCCGCTGATCTGGCTGCTCGACTCAGCCGGCGCCCGCATCCAGGAGGCGGTCGGCTCTCTGTTCGCCGGCAGCGGTCACCTGTTCCGCGAGGAGGTCATCAACTCCGGGGTGATCCCCCAGGTCGCCGCCCTGATGGGGCCGTGTGCGGCCGGTACGGCCTACATCCCCGGACTGGCCGACTTCGTGCCCATGGTCAAGGGGCGGGGCTCGATGGCTCTGGCCGGCCCGCACCTGGTCCGGGCCGCGGTCGGGGAGGATGTCACCCAGGAGGAGCTCGGGGGCTCCCGCGTGCACTGCCGGAAGTCGGGCGTGGGCGACCTCGAGGTGGCCGACGATGCTGAATGCATCGAGGCCATCAAGCAGTACCTGAGCTTCTTCCCGCAGAACTGCGAGGAGCCGGCGCCGGTGCTGGAGAGCACCGACCCGCCCGACCGGGCCGACGAGGAACTGCTGGACGCGCTGCCCGAGTCCAACCGCAAGCCCTACGACATGTACGACGTCATCCGCCGGATCGTTGACGACGGCTACTACTTCGACCTCAAGCCCCAGTTCGCCAAGACGATCATCACCTGTCTGGCTCGCTTCGGCGGGCGTCCGGCGGGGATCGTCGCCAGCCAGCCCAAGCAGCTCGGGGGCATCCTCGACAATGACTCCGCCGACAAGGCGGCCCGTTTCATCAACCTGTGCAATGCCTACGGGATCCCGCTCGTCTACCTGATGGACGTGCCCGGCTTCATGGTCGGCACCAAGGTCGAGCAGGCGGGGATCATTCGTCACGGGGCGAAGATGCTCTACGCCACGGCCAACGCGACCGTGCCCAAGATCACCGTGGTGCTGCGCAAGGCCTACGGGGCGGGCTACTACGTCATGTGTGGCCGTGCCTATGAGCCCGATCTCATCGTGGCCTGGCCGTCGGCGGAGATCAGCGTGATGGGGGCGGAGGGTGCGGTCGAGATCATCTTCCGCAAACAGGTCCAGGAGGCCGACGATCCAGCGGCCAAGCGCCAGGAGCTGATCGACGGCTTCCGCAAGATCATCGACGTCTATGTGGCCGCCGGCAACGACATGATCGATGACGTCATCGACCCTCGGGAGACCCGGGCCACCATCTGCCGCGGGCTGGAGATGGCCGCCGGCAAGAGGGTGGAGCGGCCGTGGAAGCGCTCGGGCGTGGTGCCGGTATGAGCGTCGAGGATCCGGCCGTCATCACCTGCTCGATCTCGGGCGCGATCGCCAACCGGGAGCAGTGCCCGGCGATTCCCTACACGCCCGAGGAGTACGCCGCCGAGGCGCGGCGGATCGTCGACGAGGGCGGCGTCCATATCCACATCCACGCCCGCTCGCCCGACGGCCGGCCCAGCTACGAGATCGAGGACTTCGCCGCCATCAAGGAGGCCATCGTGGGCGAGGTGGGGGAGGCGGCGATCATCAACTTCTCCACCGGCACCGTCGGCGTCCCGGTGCCAAAGCGGATCGCCTACCTGGAGGCCTGCCGGCCCGAGGTGGCCGCCCTCAACATGGGCTCGCTGAACTACGCCAAATACTCGCGCTCGCGTAAGGACTTCGTGTTCAAGTTCGTATTCACGAACCCGTTCGAGGAGATCATCGAGCTGCTCGAGGCCATGCGCCGGCTGGGCATCAAGCCCGAGCACGAGTGCTTCGACCTCGGCCACGTGGGCTCGCTGGCGCCGCTGGTGGACATGGGCCTGCTCGAGGCGCCGCTCCACGCCGACTTCGTGATGGGCGTGGTCGGCGGAGTGCCGGCCAGCGCCCGCAACCTGGCCGCCATGGCCGACAACATGCCCGTCGCGCCCAACGGCGTCTCTCACCACTGGGGCGTGATCGGGATCGGCCGCGAACAGTGGATGCTGGTCGCCGCCGCGCTCACCCTGGGCGGCTCGATCCGGGTAGGCCTGGAGGACAACTTCTATCTCCCCGACGGCCGCATGGCCCGCTCCAACGGAGAGCTAATCGCCAAGGCGCGGCAGATGACCGAGGACGCCGGGCGCCGCCCGGCCACCGTGGCCCAGGCGCGCGAGTTGCTCGGGATCGCCGCACAGCCGGCCCCGGCATGAGCGAGCTGCCCCTGGCCGGCCTGCGGGTGCTCGATCTCAGCCGCCTGCTGCCGGGTCCGTTCTGCTCTCTGTTGCTGGCCGACTTCGGCGCTGATGTGATCAAGGTCGAGGACACGGGGATGGGGGACTACGCCCGCTGGTCGGCGCCGCGCTACGAGGGCGCGCCGCAGAGCGCTGCCAGCGCGCTGTTTCTGGCCTTGAACCGGGGCAAGCGCTCGGTGCGCGTCAACCTCAAGGACCCCGCGGGCCAGGAGATCCTGCTCCGGCTGGTGCGCGACGCGGATGTCCTGCTCGAGTCCTTCCGGCCCGGCGTGCTCGATCGCCTCGGGGTGGGTTACGAACGTCTGCACGAGGAGAACCCGAGGCTGGTCTACTGCGCCATCAGTGGTTACGGGCAGGACGGGCCCCTGCGCGGTCGCTCCGGACACGACACTAACTACCTGGCCCTGAACGGCCTGCTCGGACTCACCGGCGAGGCCGACGGGCCCCCGGTGCAATCGGGGGGCCAGATAGCCGACATCGGTGGCGGCTCGCTGATGGCCGCGGTGGGCATCCTGGTCGCGCTGCGCGAGCGCGAGCGCTCCGGGCAGGGTCAGCTGGTCGATTGCTCGATGTTCGACGGCTCCCTGTCCTGGCTGGCCATGGTCGCCGCCGAGATCTTCGCCGGCGGGCCCGCGCCCGGCCGGGGAGAGCTCCCGCTGGCCGGGCGGCTGCTCTGCTACCGGCCCTACGAGTGCGCCGACGGCTACGTCTCGCTCGGCGCGCTCGAGCCCAAGTTCTGGTCGGCGTGGTGCGAGGGGGTGGGGCGCCCGGACCTGATCGCGCACCAGTTCGATCCCCCGGGCTCAGAGGCCCACGAGCAGGTGCAGGCCATCTTCGCGCAGCGCACGCGGGCGCAGTGGGCGAGCTTCGCGGGTGAGCACGACTGCTGTCTGGAGCCGGTTCTCGACCTCGATGAGGCGCTTGATTCCGACCTCGTCCGGGCCCGCGAGATGGTCGTGGAGATCGATCAGCCCGGGGTGGCCGAGCCGGTTCGCCAGCTGGGGGTGCCGATCAAACTGGGGCGGACTCCGGCGGCGCCCGGACGCACACCGGCGCCCGGGCTCGGTGAGCACACCGACCAGGTGCTGGCCGGCGCCGGCTACAGCGCCGAGCAGATCGCCGCCCTGCACGCGAGTGGGGCGATCGCCGGTAGCGCACAGACCGTCTCCGGCTCGTTCCTGGGCTGATGGGGCGATGAGCGCAGCGGCCGCGGGACGGCTCAAGATGTCCGAGCTGGCCGAGCGCTCCGGGGTGAGCGCGGGCACGATCAAGCACTACCTGCGGGAGGGGCTTCTCGGGACGGAGGAGGGTGTGCTCCGTACCAGCCGGAACATGGCCTACTACCCGGAGGAGTTCGTCGATCGCATCCGGCTGATCAAGCGCCTGCAGGAAGAGCGCTTCATGCCGCTGCGGGTCATCCGGGAAGTGGTCGCCGACGATCCCGACCGGGCCATGCGCCTGATCGAACTGGAGGACCGGATCCTCGAACGGGCCATCGAGGCGGGCGAGTCCGGCCGGGTCTCCCGGGCGACGGTGCGCGCCACCTACTCGTTGCCGCTGAATGTTCTGCGCCGGCTCGAGGAGCTGGGCATCCTCACCCCCGACCGCCGCGGCTACGAGGCCGACGACGTGGCCATCATCGAAGCCATCTCCCGCTTCCGGGCCGGCGGCTACGAGGAGGCGATCGGGTTCACCGTCTACGACACGCTGCGCTACCGCGAGGCGCTCGGCCCCCTGGTCGAGGAGGAGGTCCGGGTGCTGCTCGACCGCCTGGTCGTCGGCGAGGACGTCGAGCGGGCGGTGGAAATCGTCGCCTCCGGGGCCGAGCCTCTGCGCGAGCTGATCGGGGCCATGCACTCGAAGTTGCTGCTGGCCGAGCTCCGGCGCCAGCGGGGCGGGGGTTCGGGCTCGGGGTGACAGCCTTCCCTTACATCCCTCAGGCGGCCACAGGCTCAGGCGTTTGCGCTTCGACCGCCACCGGCTCGCGCGCGTGCTTGGGAAGCAGCGGGGAGATGACCAGCACCAGCGCGAGCACGGCGACCTGCCACCACATCGTGTGGCGCAGTGCGGTGGCGAAGCCGTTGTGGCTCAGGACGCTGAAGAAGATCGTTCCGAGCACGGCCACGCCGATGGCGCCCCCCAGCTGCTGGATGGCGTTGAGAACACCGGAGGCCGAGCCGGTCTCCGCATCGCTGACCGAGGCGATGATCGTTTCGAACACCGGAACCACGAACAGCCCCATTCCCATTCCGACCACCAGCAGGGGCGCGAGCAGGCCCCAGCTGGACATCTGCCCGGTGCCGGTCAGGATCAGGGCCACGGCACCGTAGCCCAGCAGCGAGACCGTCGCACCGGCCTGTATCAGTGTCCGGCCGCCGATGCGCCCCATCCACGCCCCGGCCAGCGGCGCGGTGACTGCCGTGCCCAGGGCGAACGGGGCCAGCGTCAGGCCGGCATGAATCGCGCTGAAGCCCTCGCCGAGCTGCAGGAACAGGGTGATGGTCAGCATCGAGCCGACCATCCCGCCGAAGTAGAGCAGCAGGACCACGGCCCCCGCGGAGTAGCCGCGGTGGGCGAAGATGCTCGGCTCGACAAGCGGGTCGCGGCCGGCCTGCCGGCGGTGCCGCAGATGCAGGGCGAACACGCCCAGCAGACCCAGGCCGGCGACCATCGACGCGTACGTCCAGACCGGCCAGCCGAGCTGCCGCCCCTGGATCAGCGGGTAGACGATGGCCAGCGCCGCCAGGCCGGCCAGGAGCGCTCCCCCCAGGTCCAGGCGCTGAGCGTGACGCCGGTGCGTGACCGGTAGCAGCGCCGCCGCGCCGAACACGGCAATGGTGCCCAAGGGAAGATTGATCAGGAAGACCATCCGCCAGCCGGAGCCAAACAAATTCAGGGCGATCAGCCCACCGCCGAGGATCGGGCCGATCATGGCCGCCGAGCCCATGACCGGGCCGAACAGGCCGAACGCCTTGGGCAGCTCTTCGGGTGGAAACACCTCGCGCAGAACGCCCAGGCCCTGCGGAATCATCAGCGCGCCAGCCAGTCCCTGAGCAACGCGGGCGGCGATCAGCACGCCAGTCGAGGGAGCGAGGCCGCACACCGTCGAAGCCGCGGTGAATCCGATCGCGCCGATGAGAAACAGCCGCCGGCGACCGAACAGGTCACCGAGCCGACCGCCGGCGAGCAGGCCCACGGCCAGGGCCAGCGCGTAGCCGCCGACGATCCACTGCAGCGCGGTCGAGGAGGTGTGCAGCTCGCGGTGGATGGTGGGGGCGGCGACGTTGACCACGGTCCCGTCGAGCAGGTCCATGCACTCGGCGGCGAGGATGACGAACAGGATGAGCCAGCGTTTGGGGTGGGGGTGTGACATGGAGACCTCAAGACGATGATTGACGGCGACGGACGAACAACGTTCGCTTAGGCGAACAGTGTTCCAAACGAACGCCGTTCGTGTCAAGTAAGCTCGGCCCATGAGCCCGGACGAGCTGCCTCCGGTACCCCGGCTGCCCTCCCGCGCCGCGGCCAACCGCCGGCGGCCGCCCCGGCCGCGCGCCCTGTCTCGAGAGACGATCGCGGAGGCCGCCCTGGCCATCATCGATAACGAGGGTCTCGACGCGATGACCATGCGCACCGTCGCGCACTCGCTCGGCACCGGACAGGCTTCGCTGTACGCGCACGTGTCCGGTAAGGAGGAGCTGCTCGAGCTGGTCATCGAGCGGGTGATCGGAGAGGTTCCGTTCGGGGGCGAGCCCGATCCGGCTCACTGGCAGGAGCAGCTCAAGGAGGGTCTGCGGGGCATGCGGGCCGTGTTCAGCAGCCACCGGGATCTGGCCCGGGCGTCGTTCGCCCGCATTCCGCTGGGCGAGAACGCGCTGCGCGGGAGCGAGTGGATGATCGGGGTGATGCGGGCGGGCGCACTGCCCGACCGGGTGATCGCTTTGGCGTGCGATCTGTTGCCGCTCTACGCGATGGCCGTCGCCTACGAGGAGAGCCTGTACGCCGAGGGACAGCTCGCCGGAGGAGATGGGCGCCTTCATCGATTCGATGCGCGACTACTTCGCCGGGCTGCCGCCGGAGCGGTTTCCCAACGTGGTTGCCCTGGCCGCCGCCGCTCACCGCGGGCGATGGCGACGGGGACGAGCGCTTCGAGTTCGGGCTCGAGGTGCTGGTGCGCGGGCCTGGCCGCGATGAAGCGCTGACTCGCGCGGCTCACCACCAGACGTCGTGGTCCTCCATCACGCCGTAGCCCTCGGCGAGCTCGAGGCCGGCCCAGCTGGCCTGAGAAGGTGCCGAACGGCTGGCGATAGCGGCTGCGCAGCACGAGCAGGTTCTCGGCATGCTCGCGGGTCGCCTCGGGCTCGAAGCGCAGCTCGCCGACGGCGCGCAGGTCGGCGGCGAAGTCGGACCGGCGCGAGCCTCGCGGCGGCTGCGCCGTCCACCCAGACCGTGCGCTCGCTGCCGCTCGGCGGGTCGTTGACCCCCTCGACCAGGTTCCATGCCAAGGCCTCGTGCCGTCGTCGGCGCGACCCGACGCCCGCGCTCCAGCGCCAGTGCGTGTGGCGCTCGTAGTAGGCGGCGGTGTCATCGACCATCGCCCGGGCCTCGAAGCGGGTGCTCGACGCCGTCGATGCTCACCGTTCCGCGGACGCGCGAATGCCGCCCTGCTTGCGCGTCCAGGCATAGCTGCCGGCGCTCGGCGCAGACCGTCTCGATGCCCTGGGTCTCCTCGAGCTCGAGCTCGATCTGGACTCCGGGCCGCTCGGCGCAAGCCGCGCCCGCGGCTGAGCGTGACCGCGCCCGGCCCCAGACGCGTGCGCTCGTGCAGGCGGCCGCTCGCCCGGTCCCAGACCGCCCAGAAAGCTCTGGCGGGCGGGCCCGATCCGGACCGACGGCCAGGCAGAGCATCAGCTCGGGACCGAATACCCCGACGTAGCGCCAGGCCTTCAGTGGCCGCAGCCCCTGGTGGGCGGGCATCGGGGCGGGAGGCAGGGCCAGCTCGGCCAGCGCCGCGGGCGCGCGGTCGCCGAACGGCCCGCGGTAGGGAAGGGCGCCTGAGCGGCGCTGCCGGGCGCTTCATCCTGCGTCGGAGTGCGTTGGCATGTCGATATCCTCACTTGACTGACCAGTCAATCGAGCACCGGAGCAGGGAGGAGACCGTATGCGCGCAGGCGCCATGCAGCTCAACGCGACCGACGACTATGAGCAGCAACCTCAGCGACCGCGGACCGGCTCGTGCGCGGGCCGCCGCGCACGGGGCCGAGCTGTCTGCCTGCCCGAGAAATGGACCGTCCTCGGTACGGGCCGAGGGAACTGAACGCCGGGCGCGCAGCCGCTCGACGGAGCCGGCGATCAGCTGGGCGCGCGCGATCGCCGCGCGAGCTCGGGCATCGATCTGGTCGCCGGCTCGATCTCGAGAACGTGCCCGGGCAGGAGCGCCGCGGCAACACCAGCGTCCACATCGGCCCCGACGGCGAACTGAAGGCCGTCTACCGCAAGATCCATCTGTTCGACGTCGAGGTCGACGGCACCGCGCTACGCCGAATCCGAGACCGAGCCGGCGGGCGACGAGATCGTCGTCTCCGCGCTCAGCGACGGGACCCGGCTGGGGCTCAGCATCTGCTACGACCTCCGCTTCCCCGAGCTGTACCGGATGCTCGCCGCTGCGCGGCGCCCGGTGATCATCGTTGCCCGGCGCGTTCACGCTCGCCACCACCCGCGACCACTGGGAAGTCGCTGGTCCGTGCGCGGGCGATCGAGAACCAGTGCTTCGTGATCGCGCCCAACCAGATCGGGGATCGCACCCGGGGGCTTTCGCTCCGGCGGCCGCTCGTTGATCGTCGACCCGTGGGGGCTGGTGCTGGCCGGCGCCCCCGACGCCGAGACGGCGATCGTCGCCGAGCTGGATCTGGAGCGCGTCGACCGAAGTCCGCGAGCCGGATCCCGGCCCTGGCCCACCGCCGGCCCGATGTCTACGGCTCGGAGGCGCCGCGTGACCACCGCCGCGACCGAAAAGCGACGGGTCATCCTCGACGCGGCCGTGCGCGTGTTCGCCCGCCAGGGCTTTCACACCTGCCGCGTCTCCGACATCGCCGACGAGGCCGGCGTCGCCTACGGGCTCGTCTACCACTACTTCTCCTCCAAGGAGCAGATCCTCGACACGCTGTTCCTCGAGCGCTGGGACGTGATGCTGGCCGCGATCGCCGAGGCCGATGCCTCGGCCCGGCCGCCGCGGGAGAAGCTGTACGCGATCGCCGCGTTCATCATCGACTCCTACCGCCACGACCCGGAGCTGATGAAGGTGATCATCGTCGAGGTGACCCGGGCCGCGAACACGTTCGGTCTCACCCACCTGGCCAAGATCCGCGAGGCGTACGCCGGGATCGCGGCGATCGTCGCCGCGCGCCCAGGCAGAGGGCGTGTTCCGGCCCGAGATCACCCCGGAGTTCGCCGCCCAGGCCTTCTACGGCTGCGTCGAGCAGGTCCTGACCGGCTGGATCTTCGAGGACGAGCCGGTCGGCCGCGGACGAGCTCGAGCTGGCCAAGACCCTGATCGTGGAGCACGATCTGCGCCGGCATCGAGCTGCCCCGAGCGGTTAGTTCCGCGTGGGCGGGCGAGAGTCTGCTTGAATCCCCCCGATGACTGAGAGCCCACTGGTCAAGCGCCTCATGTGGTCCGGCCTGCTGGCCGGGATCGGCGCGCTCGCGAGCGTCGCCACGACCCGACTGGCCGCCGTGATCTGGATGCGCATGTTCGGGGAAGAGCCCGCCCGAGTGAGCGAGTCGCCCGAGAACTCAGCCGACGGTACGCCGGCGACTGAACCGGCGGCGTGCCCCCGCGGCCGGCTCCGCTCGAGCCTGACGCACTGCCCGCCGACTGTCACCGCCGTGGGCGCCGACCGGCCTCTGGTCGGCGGAGCTCGGCGCTGTGGTCGACCGAGCGCCCCGAGGTCGCCGTCGGCGCCGCGTTCGCCGGCGGCCTCGTCCTGGCCCTGATCCTCAAGCGCCTTGCCCGCTGAGAACGAGAATCTCGCCGCAGGCGCTGACCGAGGTCTCCGAGCGCATGTCGGTCCTCGTGCGCGAGGAGATCGAGCTGGCCAAGGTCGAGATGACCACGAAGGTGTCGAGCCTCGCCCGCGGGGCCGCCGCGGTCGCCGTCGGCGCCGTGTTCGGGGTGTTCGCCCTCATCTTCGTGCTGCTCACCATGGCCTGGGCGACTCAACTCCGCGCTTCGAGCATCTGGCTCGGGCTTCCTGATCGTGACCGCCGTGCTGGTCGCTCCTGACCGTCGGCGCGTTCCTGTTCGCGTGGCGCAAGTTCAAGGTCGGCGCGCCCACGCCCAAGATGGCGATCGAGGAGGCCGCAAGATCCGCGCCACCGTCAAGCCGGGCGGACCGCGCCTGATGGCCACCCGCACGCCCCGACGAGATCCGCGCCTCGATCGAGCAGAACCGCCAGGAGCTCGGCACCGCGGTCGAGCGGCTGCGGGTCGAGGTCGTGCAGCTGACCGACTGGCGCTGGCCAGCTGCGCCGCCACGAGCCCCAGGTACTGATCGGGGCGGGCGTGGCCGGCTTCGTGCTCGGCGGCGGCGTCGCCGCCCTCGGCGCGCTCACCTTCGGGCGCCGCAGGCGCAAGGCGCTCCTCGGCCGCTAGGCGGCGCCGACTCCGGCCTCGCGGCGTCGAGGCGAGCGCTGGCGGTAACGGTCCGCTGCGGGAGCGGCAGTCGCGAGCTGTGCGTTGTCTGCGCGCGTCTTGACGCTGCCAGCTTCGGCAAAGCAGTCAGCCGCGCCGAGGCGACGGTGTCCCACACGCGCGCATCTGACGACGGTCTTGCGGCAACCCCCGGTAGGCACCGGCCGATATTCCCGATACTGCGAGCGTCGGCTTGGCGTCAGGCGCCCGTTTGCGAGCTCGCCAGTCCGTCCGAGGCCGGGTCCGGCTCGGGCCGCCGGCGGCCGGTTAGGCGCAGGAACGAGCTGGGCAGCCCGCCGGCGCCGAGCAGGCCCGGGCCGACGTGGGTCCCGATCACGGGCCCGATCTCGGAGATGACGTGGGGCGGCCCGCCGAAGATCTCGCTGCCCGCGCGCGGCCAGCTCGGCGGCCTCGGCGGGCGCCTGGATGTGCTGGACCATCCAGGCGTCGGCGCCGTCCTCGTGGCGGCTGCGCAGCAGATCGACCATCCGCTCGAAGGCGCGGCGCGAGGTGCGGACGCGCTCGATCGGGGTGATCTCGGACTCGACGGTGAGGATCGGCTTGATCTTCAGCGCCGAGCCGAGCCAGGCCTGCGCGCCGGCGATCCGGCCGCCGCGGCGCAGGTACTCGAGCGTGTCGATCGCGAACCACATCTTGAGCTCGCCCGGGCCGCGCTGGGCGTGCTCGAGCACCTCGGCGCCGGTGGCGCCGCCGCGCGGCGGCCGCCGCGGCGGCGAGCACGACCAGCCCCTCGCCGCCGCAGGCGGTGGCCGAGTCGAACACGTGGACCGCCGTCGGCCCGGTCGCCGAGCTGCTCGCGGGCCTGCTCGGCCGAGCGGACGGTGCCCGACATGCCGCCGGCGAGGTGGATCGAGACGATCTCGTGGCCGCGTCGAGCAGCGGCTCGTAGACGGCCAGGAAGTCGCCGATCGAAGGCTGCGAGGTGCTGGGCAGGTCGGCGCTCGGTGCCCAGGCGCCGGTAGTAGGCGTCGTAATCGGTGATCTCGGACTCGCGCTGGGCGCCCTCGGGCCAGCGCACGTAGAGGCTGACCTCGTGGATGCCCTGCTCGGCCGACCACGCTCGCGCGGCAGGTAGTGGCAGGTGTCGGACACGATGGCGACGCTCATGACCGGCGGCACCCTACCAGCGCCCGCGGGGCCGTACACTGACGCCGCCGAGTGCCGCGGACGCTGGTCACAGGCGCGACCGGATTCATCGGCTCGCACGTCACGCAGGCTGCTGGTGCGAGCGGGGCGACGAGGTGCGCGTGACCGTGCGCGAGCGCTCGCGCCTCGAGGCGCTCGACGGGCTCGACGTCAAGACGGTTCGGGCCGACATGCTCGACCGCCGCGCGATCCGCCGCGCGCATGCGCGGCGTCGAGCGGGTCTTCCACGTGGCCGGCACGGCCGAGCTCGTCGGCCTCGCGGGCGCGGATCTTCTCGGTCAACGTCGAGGGGACGCGGATCGTGCTCGAGGAGGCGCTGCGGGCCGGGGTGCGAGCGGGTCGTGCTACACCTCCTCGGTGGCCGCCATCGGTCCGGCCCCGCCCGGGCAGAGCGCCGACGAGACGACGCCCTGGGAGGCGGGGCGCTACCGGATCGCCTATCTGGACGCCAAGCACGAGGCCGAGACGGCGGCGCTGCGCCTGGTCGCCCGCGGGCTGCCGCTGGTCATCGTCAACCCGGCCACACGTCCTCGGCGCCGGGCGATCCGCGGTCGCTCCTCGACCGCGCTCGTGCGGCGCTTCATGCGCCGCCAGATCCCCGCCTACGTCGACGGCACGCTCAACGTCGTCGGCGTCCAGGACGTCGCCCGGGGCCACTTGCTGGCCGACGAGCGCGGGCGCGTCGGCGAGCGCTACATCCTCGGCAACCGCAACTTCACCCTCGACCGGCTGTTCGCCGACCTCGGCCGGCTGTCGGGCATCGAGCCGCCGGCGATCAAGCTGCCGCTCCGGTCGCCTGGCGCTGGCCGCGGCCGGCCGGCGGGTCGCCGGCCTGGCGCTGCCGAGCCCGACCGAGATCCGGGCGCCGTCGCTAACTGGGCGTTCGTCAACCGCAAGGCCCGGCGCGAGCTCGGCTGGAGGCCCTCGCCGCACGAGGACTGCCTGGAGGAGACGGTCGCCTGGTACCGGGAGCGGGACGGCGCAGGCGTGGCCGGCCGCCGGGCGCGCGCCAGCCGCTGGCCGCTCGCGCGTGGCCGGCGGCGCGCTGCGCACGGGCCGGGCTCTGAGCGCTCGGATCAGGTGGCCACCCTCTACCGCTGCACCACCCCGACCGACTGGCTGTGCCCCTGCGGCAAGGTGGCCCGGGCGCTGCGCCGGGATGGGATCGAGTTCGAGACCGTGGCGGTGCCTCAGCGGCGCTCGCGGCGTCCGGAGGTCGAGGCGCTGAGCGGCCAGCGCGGGTGCCGACGCTGATCCTCGACGGCGAGGTGATCTGCGACTCGCGGCGGATCGTCGAGCACCTCGAGTTCGGCGGCGCGCCGCCGTCTAGAGCAGGCTGAGCACCGACTCGCCCGCGGCGGGGCTGACCACGCCGCGCTCGGTGACCAGCGCCGTGATCAGCGCGGCCGGGGTGACGTCGAAGGCGGGGTTGCGGGCACGGGGTGTCCGGCGGCGCGAGCGGGCCGGGCGCCGTCCGGTCCGGCGCGGCCGTGAGCACCTCGTCGGCGTCGCGCTGCTCGATCTCGATCTCGGCGCCGCGCGGGCAGCTCGGGTCGATCGTCGACGTCGGGCCGGCGACGACGAACGGGATGCCGGCCGCCGCGGCGGCCAGCGCGTGGGCGTAGGTGCCGACCTTGTTGGCGACGTCGCCGTTGGCGGCGACCCGGTCACAGCCGACGATCACCGCGTCGACCTCGCCGGCGGCGATCAGCCCGGCGGCGGCGCCGTCGACGATCAGCTCGTGGGCGATCCCGAGCCGGCGCAGCTCGTAGACGGTCAGCCGCGCGCCCTGCAGCAGCGGCCGCGACTCGGCAGGCGAGCACGAGCTCGAGCTCGCCGCGGTCGGCCAGCTCGGCGATCACCGCCAGCGCCGTGCCCCGCCCCGGGGCGGCCAGCGCGCCGGTGTTGCAGTGGGTGAGGATCCGCCGGCGCGCCGGCGAGCCAGTCGGCGCCGTGGCGGGCCATCGCCTGCGCTGGCGGCCATCCTCCTCGGCGTGCGAGCGCGCGCGCCTCGGCCAGCGCGACCGCGGCCGCGCTCGCCGGGCGTCGGCCTGCGACCGCCGCGCCGGACCCGTCCACGGCGTGGCGAGGTTGACCGCGGTCGGGCGGGCGCCGGCGCAGGATCGCGCAGGCGCGCTCGAGCCCCGCCGGGTCGCGGGCGAGCTCGAGCGCGACCCCGTAGGCGGCCGCGACGCCGATCAGCGGCGCGCCGCGGATGGCCAGGCGGCGGATCGCCGCGGCGACCGCCTCGGCGTCGCGCAGCTCGAGCTCGACCTCGTGCCACGGCAGCCGCGTCTGGTCGAGCGCCCACAGCGCGCCGTCGCCGTAGCGCAGAGCAGGACCGGCCCGCGACGCGGGCGGTCGGACCCGTCGCGGCCAGCGGCCCGATCGTGCCGGCCGGGCGGACTGCGATTCAGAGGCGGTTCTCGATCGTCATCGGCGCCGACTGCACCGGCGCGGCGCTCGGGCGCCGCCGCGGCCTCGGCGGCCGGCTCGACGCCCGAGCGTCTGGTGCAGCTCGCCGGACTCGTACATCTCGGTCATGATGTCGCAGCCGCCGACCAGCTCGCCGCCGACGAACAGCTGCGGGATCGTCGGCCAGTTCGAGATCGCCGAGAGCTCCTGGCGGATCCGCGGATCGGGCAGGATGTCGACGGCCGCGAACTGCGTGCCGACGGACTGCAGGATCGCCACCGTGCGGGCCGAGAAGCCGCAGGCCGGAGCATCCGGCGTGCCCTTCATGAACAGGATCACCGGGTTCTCGGTGATCGCCTCCTGGATCGCGTCGCGCATCGGGTTGGTGGCTGTGTCACTCATCGCGTGGCCTCCGTTTCTGAAGTTCGGGTTTGGATGGAGAGAGCGTGGATCCGGTCGCCGACCTCGGCGCCGAACACGTCGTAGACGAGGCGGTGCTGGGCGAGCCGGTTCAGGCCGGCGAAGGCCGGCGCGGTGACGACCGCGTTGAAGTGATGGCCGTCGCCGGTGACGCTGGCCACGGCGCCGGGGATCCCGGCCTCGATCCGCGTCTTCAGCTCCTCGGGAGTCGCGGACATGTCCTCAAGGGTACCGAGGCCCACCGCTATACTGCATGAAGCATGATCACTCTCACCGACAAGGGCGCTGAGAAGGTCGCGAGTTCCTGGCCACCCAGGGCGCGGTCGCCGAGACCGCCGGCCTGCGGGTCGGCGTTCGGGGCGGCGGCTGCTCCGGCTTCCAGTATGCGCTGGCCTTCGACGAGCAGCGCGACGGCGACGAGGTGTTCGAGGACAAGGGGATCCGCCTGCTGGTCGATAGCCCGAGCCTGCCCTACGTGCGCGGCTCGGTGATCGACTTCGTCGACGGGCTCCAGGGGGCCGGCTTCAAGGTCGAGAACCCCAACGTGGTCGCGGCCTGTGGCTGCGGCTCCTCGTTCCGCGTCGCCGAAGAAGAAGAAGTCTCCGCCGTCTGAGCCGGCCTCGGCGCGGCCGTGCACCGCGGACGGCGCCGCTGGTCAGAGCGGCGTCGCGTGGCGTGACGCCCAGAGAAACCGGCAGGCCAGCGTCCGGTGCGGACGCCACGGCTCGGCGATCGCCTCCATCTCGGCCGGCGCCGGGGAGCTCGGCCAGGCCGTAGGCGAGCATCATCGCCCGGCGGATCCCGAGATCGCCGACCGCGCAGCACGTCGGGGCGCTGGAGGTGGAACATCAGGAACATGTGCGCGGTCCACGGCGCCGATGCCCTTGACCGCGACCAGCTCGGCGATCACCTCCTCATCGGAGAGCCGGCCGAGCTTGTCGAGCTCGAGCGAGCCGTCGAGCGCGTGCTCGGCCAGCGAGCGCAGGTAGCGCGACCTTGGCGCGCGACAGCCCGGCCGCGGCCCGCAGCTCCTCCGGGTCGTCGGCGAGCACCTCCTCCGGCGTCGGCGCGCGGCCGCCGAAGCGCTCGGTCAGCCGCGCCGTAGATGGCGCGCGGCCGCCTTGGTCGAGAGCTGCTGGCCGACGATCGAGCGCACCAGCGCGCCGTAGTGGTCGCGGGGACGGCCGCGCCGCGGATCGCCGAGCGCGCCTCGAGCCCGACCGAGTCGATCACGCGCGCCCAGCACCGGGTCGGCGCGCGCGCAGCGTGCCGCCGACCGCGGCCGGCGAGCGGTGCGCGACTGGGCGCGGATCGGCACCGGCACGGCGCTCAGGCGCAGCGGTCAGCGACAGCGCGGCGCCGTCGAGCGCGCCCAGGGCGCGCTCGACCGAGCAGGCGATGCAGGTGAAGGTCGGGGTGTCGCGCAGCGTGTAGGAGCTCGACTCGGTGGTCCGCAGGCGCTGGACGAGGTCGAGGAAGTCGCCCGGGTTGTCGGTCTCGAACGCGACCACGAACTCCTGGTCGTCGAGCCCGAACGAGTAGCTGGTGTTGAGGTCCACCGACGGGATACTCGCGGCCGACCTTGATGTGCTCCTGCATGATCCGCCAGCGCTCGTCGGCGGGCAGCGCGTACCAGGCGCGGGTCTTGACGAACGGGTACACGAACAGGTACTTGCCGTGCCCGGGTCGAACCTCTAGGCGGGACTCGTCGGAGTACTCCGACGGCTTGGTCATGGCCAGCAGCGAATACGGGACCGTGCACCACTTCATCAGCCCGCTCTGGGCGAGCACGACGTGGAACTCGTGGATCCGCTCCAGGTTCTGGGCCTGGCTGAGCAGCAGCAGGTCGGCGTCGCCGCGCGTGCCGACCAGCGAGAAGGAGCGCAGCAGGTGGCCGTCGGCGAAGTCCTCGCAGGCGGCGATGAACTCGCGCTTGTCGGCTGGCGCGCTGCTCGGCGTCGAGCCGCCGCCAGGCCGGATCGACCTGGAGGAACGTGTACTTGACGAAATGCCGGGCGGGCATCGCGGCTCGATGATAGGCGACCCAGAAACCCTGTTCCCGGGCCGGGGTAGAGGGTAAAATGGACCTGATGCGGATCGCCTTGGTCTCGCCGTACTCGTGGACGTATCCGGGCGGGGTCACGAGGCACATCGAGGCGCTGGCCGAGCAGTTCATCGCCGACGGGCATCACGTCCGCGTGCTGGCGCCGTACGACCCGCCCGACACGCTCGCGGCGGTCCTGCACCGCGGCGCGCGCCCGCAGACCGCTCGACGCCGCCCGACTACCTGGTCTCGCTCGGCCGTACCGTCGGCTTCAAGGCCAACGGCGCGGTCTCCAATCTGTCGGTCACCGCCCTGCGGCGTGGCCGCGCCTGCACCGCGAGCTGCGCACCGGCGGCTACGACGTCGTCCACATCCACGAGCCGGTCGCGCCGCTGGCCGGCTGGGTGGCGACCGACTGGACCCGCCTGCCGCTGGTCGGCACCTTCCACTCCTACTCGGAGAGCCGGGTCTCCAACGGGATCGCCAACCTGATCGGCGCCCGCCGGGTGCTCAACCGCCTGCACGTCCGGATCGCCGTCTCCGAGGCCGCGGCCTGGACCGGGCGGCGCTTCTTCGGCGGCCACTACCGGGTGATCCCCAACGGCGTGCACGTCGATCCCGAGCGCGCTCGAGCGCTGGCCGGCGGCCCGGCCGTCCGAGGACCGGCTGCGGATCGTGTTCGTCGGCCAGGCGGTCGAGCGCAAGGGCCTGCCGCTGCTGCTGCGCGCCTTCGAGGCCCTGCGCGAGCACATCCCGACCGAGCTGACGGTGATCGGCCCGACCCCGAGGAGCTGGCGCCGATGATGCTCGACGACCGCGGCGTCCGCGTGCTCGGCAAGGTCGACGACGAGCGCAAGCGCGAGGAGCTGGCCCGCGCCGACGTGCTCTGCGCGCCGTCGCTGCGCGGCGAGAGCTTCGGCATGGTCCTGACCGAGGCGTTCGCCGCCGGCACGCCGGTGGTCGCCTCCGACATCGCCGGCTACCGCGACGTCGTCCGCGACGGCGTCGACGGCGTGCTCGTGCCGCCGCGCCGACCCGCAGGCGCTGGCCGAGGCGCTGCGCGACCTGTGGGAGGAGCCCGAGCGGCGCGGCGGCATGGCCCGGGCCGCGGCCCGCGACGTGGAGCGCTTCGCCTGGCCGCGACGTGGCCGCCGAGGTGATGGCGGCCTACGAGGACGCGATCGCCACGCCCGCGCCCGGCCGGCGCCGTCGCAGCGCGCGCGGTGCGGCGTCGGCCTGCGCGCCGCCGACCTCAAGCCGCACGTGCCGCGCTCGGCGGCTGCCCAGCCTCGAGCCGCCGCTCGCCGGCCGGCACGGCTCCGCTGGCCAGCGCTGCTGCGCCGCGTGGCGCTGCTCGCGCGTGTCGCTCGGCGGCGATCGTGCTGGCCGTCCTGGCCCTGAACAAGATCGGCCTGGACAACATCGCCAGCGCGCTGCTCAACTCGAGCCCCAGCTACGTCCTGCTCGGCCTGGCGGTGATGTGCGGCGCGATGGTGATGCGCGCCTTCTCGTGGCACGCGATCCTGCGCGCCGCGCTGCCCGACGCCCGGATCAGGCTCGCCGACGCGATGCAGGGAACGTTCATCGGCGTGCTCATGTCCTCGACGCTGCCCGCCCGGCTGGGCGAGCCCTCGCGCGCGCTGGTGGTCGCCCGGCGCACCGGGCGCCCGCGCGAGAACCTGCCCGTCGTGCTCGGCACGCTCGTCTCCCAGACGCTGCTCAACATCGCCGCGCTGGCCGTGCTGGGCGCGGTCATGTTCTCCTCGGTCGACCTGTTCAGCGGCCACCAGGACGCGCTGCTGGTCGCGGCCATCGCGCCGCTGGCGCTGCTCGTGCTGGTGCTGCTGGCGCCGGTCGTGCTGCGCCACGGTGCGCCCGGCTCGCGGCTCGGGCGCGCTCCACGCCTGCTCGCCCAGGGCCGAGGCGGCGATGACCCGGGTGCGCGCCGGGCTGGCCGTGTTCCGCCAGCCCGCGGCTCGGCGTCGATCGCCGCCGCTGGCCCAGTTCGCGGCCTGGGCGCTGCAGTGGCTGTCCTGCTACTTCCTGCTCGTCGCGCTCGGCCTCAACCACCAGGCCGGCATGGCGGCGGCGGCGGCCGTGCTGTTCGCGGTCAACATCACCGCCGTGCTGCCGGCCACGCCGGCCAACCTGGGCGTCTTCCAGGCCGCCTGCGCGGCCGTGCTGCACACCGGCTGGCACGTCGGGCTTCGGCACCGGCGTCGCCTACGGCGTGATCCTGCAGGCGGTCGAGGTCGCCACCGCGCTGCTGATGGGGGCGCCCGGCGCTGGTCAAGGAGGGCATGTCCTGGCGCGAGGTGCGCCTGCGGGCGATGCACGCCGCGCCGGTCAAGCTGCCGGCCCGGTCCGGCGCGGCACGCGGTCGCGGCACGGCGCACAGGCTCGAGAGCTCGAGGGCTGAGCACGCCACCGGCGGAGGTGCGTTCGCCGCCCGGCTGGCGCGGCAAAAGCGCTTAAGCGGCCTCGGAGGTACGCTCGAGTCACGCAGTTGGGCGTCGGGCAGCGCGTCGCCCGACTACAATCGACAGGAGACACGGATGGCACATGCGATTTCGACTGCGGCCTCAGGAGCAGGTGGCGCTGGGCGACTGCGGTCGCCGGCTGTCGCGCTGATCGCTGCTGCCCTGCGGTGGCCAGCGCCCGGCAGCTCTGGCTCCGGGCCATTTCCGCGGCGATCGTGACCAAGACCCACGGCCGGACGGGCGTACGCGCCTACGCAGTGCTCAAGCGTCGACCTGCGCGGGCACGCACCGCCGGCACCAGCAACCTCGCCTACAACGGCGGCCCGGTGATGCACTCCGACGCCAACTACGCGATCTACTGGGAGCCAGCGGCTACAGCTACCAGCTCGAACTACGAGAGCATCATCAATGGCTATCTTCGCCAACGTCGCGGCGGCCAGCGGCGCGACCAGCAACGACTACTCGGTGGCCACGCAGTACTCCGACAGCTCGGGCACCGGTTCACCTACAGCGCCGTCAGTGGCGGGCGCGCCGGTCGACACCGACGCCGTATCCGGCCAACGGCTGCAGCGCCGGGCGGCGGCACGTGCATCACCGACGCCCAGCTCCAGACCGAGCTCAACAGGTCATCACCGCCAAGGGCCTGCCCGCACGGGCATGAACACGATCTACTTCGTGTATTTCCCGTCCGAACGTGACCACGTGCTTCGACAGCACCGGCAGCGCAGTGCTCGAGCAACGTCTACTGCGCGTACCACAGCTACATCGGCAGCGGCTCGAGCGCCATGCTGTACGCGAACATGCCCTACGACGGGGTCTCGGGCTGCGAGAGCGGGCGAGTACCCGAACGGCGATGCCGCCGGCCGACTCGGAGATCAACGTGACCAGCCACGAGAACATCGAGGCGATCACCGATCCGCTCGGGAACGCCTGGTATGACCCGAGCGGGAACGAGATCGGGGACAAGTGCGCCTGGAACTTCGGCTCGCCGCTCGGCGGCACTCCGGGCGCCGAGTACAACGAGCCGATCTCCAGCGGCAAGTACTGGCTCCAGCAGGAGTGGAGCAACGCCGTCGTCGGGTGCGTGCAGCACAGCTAACGGCAGGTTGATCCTGGCGTGGTGCGTCGGTCCGGGGTTCGCGGGCCGGCCACCGCTCAGAACAGGCTCCGATCAGCGCCGGTTCGCCCTCGGACTCGCCAACCGCTCAGGTCAGGCTCCGGTCAGAGCCGGCTCGCCCTCGCCGGTCGGGATCGTCGTCAGTCAGGCAGCGCGCCGAGTGGGATCCTTGTCGGTGCCGGCGATCAGCTCGTCGTTGGCCTGGCGCTCGTTTCGGGGCAGCGTCCCGACTCTCATCCCGAAGTAGATCGCCTGGGGATGATGGGCGACGATGGCCAGCGTCGACTGCTCGGGCTCGACCGCGTAGCCGCCGGACAGCTCAGGCCGATCGCACGGCGCGTCGAGCAGCCGGAAGACCTTGGTCAGCTCAGACTGCTCGGGGCAGGACGGGTAGCCCCAGGAGTAGCGGCGGCCCTGGGCCGGCGCGATGCCGAGGTCGGAGCGCACGCGGGCGTGCAGCCATTCGGCCATTCCCTCGGCGGTCTGCACGCCGAGGCCGTGCACGAACAGCTGCTCGGCGAATTCGCCGTCGGCCTCCAGCGAGGCCATCAGCTCGGTGACCTCGCTGCGCCGGCGGTCACCGCCTGCAGCGCGACGACGTCGGGCTCGGAGCCGAGCGGGCGGTAGAAGTCGGCCAGGCAGATGCGGTCGTGACGGGGCTGGCGCGGGAAACACGAGCCGCTCGAGCTCGCGCGGGTGGGCGGGGTCGAAGTCCTCGGGGTCCCACACGATCAGCTCGTTGCCGTCGGAGTTGCACGGGAAGTAGCCGAGCAGGGCGCGCGGCTGCAGGTAGGTCTGCTCGCGCCACATGCGCTCCAGCCGGGGCTGGAAGTCCTCGCGCAGCAGACGCTCCCAGTCCTCGCCCTTGACGCCCCGGCCGCCCCAGTGCAGCTTGAACAGGACGTGGGTGTCGAGGTGGGGGTAGACCTCGTCCAGCGGGACCTCGAGCTCGCGCACGCCCCAGAACGGCGGCGTCGGGAACGGGGTTGTCGGTGCCGCGCCGCTGCGCACCGTGTCGTCGGTGACCGCGGGCGCGTCGTCGGGCTCGGCCGGCGGGCTGCTCGCGCAGCGTCTGGGCGGCGGTGCGGGTCTTGGCCACCAGCGCCTCGCGAGCCTCGGCGTCGATCAGCTGGTCCATCTTGGCCAGGCCCTCGAAGGCGTCCTTGCAGTAGAAGACGCCGGGCGCGTAGACGTCGTCGGCCTCGGTCCCGCCGGGATAGAGGATGCGCAGGCCGAAGTTGCGGTTGATGGCCGCGCCGCCGATCAGGACGGGGAACTCGAGCTCGCGCTGGTGCAGCTCCTGGACGCAGGCCGGCATCTGCTTGGAGGTGGAGACGAGCAGCGCGGAGAGGCCGATCGCCGTCGCGTCGTGCTCGACGGCGGCGTCGAGGATGGTCGAGATCGGCACCTGCTTGCCGAGGTCGATGACCGTGTAGCCGTTGTTGGTCAGGATCGTGTTGACCAGCGACTTGCCGATGTCGTGCACGTCGCCGAACACGGTGGCGATGACCACCGTGCCCTTGGTGTAGCCCTCGAGCTTGTCCAGGTACAGCTCGAGCCGGGCCACGGCCCGCTTCATGACCTCGGCCGACTGCAGCACGAAGGGCAGGATCAGCTCGCCGGCGCCGAACTTGTCGCCGACCTCCTTCATGGCCGGCAGCAGCACCTTGTTCAGGGTGGGGACGGCGCCGATCTTCTCGACGCTGGCGTCGATCCAGTCCTCGACGCCCTCCTTCTTGCGGCGCAGGATGTGGAAGTGCAGCGCCTCCTCGGGCTCCATGCCCTCGGTCGGGTTGGCCTTGCCCCCGTCGGCTTCTCAGCCTCGGGGCCCTTGGACTCGAAGTGGGCGATGAAGCGCTCCAGCGCGTCCTCGCGGCGGTCGAAGACGAGGTCGTCGGCCAGCTCGCGCTCGGCCTCGGGGATCTCGGCGTAGGGAGTGATGTGGTTGGGGTTGACCATGGCCAGGTCCAGACCGGCCTCGACGCAGTGGTGCAGGAACACGCTGTTGAGCACCGAGCGGGCGGGCAGCGCCGACGCCGAAGCTGACGTTGCTGACCGCCGAGCGAGGTCTTGACGCCCGGGAGCTCCGCCTTGACCTGGCGGATGCCCTCGATCGTGGCCACCGCGCTCGGCCGCCACTCGGGGTCGCCGGTGGTCAGCGTGAAGGTCAGGCAGTCGAAGATCAGCGCCTCGCGGTCCAGGCCGTGCTCGTCGCAGCACAGCTCGGTGATGCGCTGGGCGACCTCGAGCTTGCGCTCGGCCGTCTTGGCCATGCCCACCTCGTCGATGGTCAGCGCGATCAGGGCGGCGCCGTGGGCCTTGGCCAGCGGCACGACGCGGTCGAGCTTGTCGCGGCCGGCCTCGAGGTTGACCGAGTTGACGATCGCCCGGCCGGGGATCTGCTCCAGCGCGGCCTCGATCACCTCCGGCTCGGTGGAGTCGACCTGGATCGGGGCCGGCTGGCTGAGCGAGATCCGCTTGACCAGCTGCGCGCATCTGCTCGTCCTCGTCCTGGCGCTCGGTCAGGGCCACGCACACGTCGAGCACGTGGGCGCCGCCGGTGACCTGGTCCTCGGCGACCACGAGCAGGCCGTCGTAGTCATCGGCCAGCAGCATCTCCTTGGCCTTGCGCGAGCCCTGGGAGTTGACCCGCTCGCCGACCAGCGTCGGCCGGGGATCCTGGACCAGCGGGGTGGCGGCGATCATCGAGCTGACGTGGGGCGGCCGGCGCTGCGGCCGGGGCTCGGGGATCTGGTCCTTGACGCGCTCGGCGATCGCGCGGATGTGCTCCGGGGTGGTGCCGCAGCAGCCGCCGACGATCGACACGCCGTAGCGGTCGACGAACTCGCCCAGCACAGCGGCCAGCGGCTCGGGCTCCTCGGGGAAGATGGTCTCGCCGTTGGGGCCCTGCAGCGGGAGCCCGGCGTTGGGGATGCAGTGCACCGGGACCGAGGCGAACTCGCCCAGGAAGCGGATCGCGTCGCGCATGTCCTCGGGCCCGGTCGAGCAGTTCAGCCCGATCACGTCGACCTCGAGAGCCCTCGAGCGTGGCCAGCACGGCGCTGATGTCGGTGCCGAGCAGCATCTTGCCGCCCTGGGGGAGCAGCGAGACGCTGCACTGGATCGGGACCCGGCGGTTCAGCTCGGCGCAGGCCTGGCGGACGCCGAACACCGCCGCCTTGACCTCGAGGATGTCCTGGGCGGTCTCGATGATGACCAGGTCGACGCCGCCGGCGAGCAGCCCGGTGGCCTGCTCGGTGAACACCTCGACCAGCTCGCGGAAGCCGATCTGGCCCAGGGTGGGGTCATCGCTGGCGGGCAGGAAGCCGGTCGGCCCGATGGAGCCGGCCACGAAGCGGTGCTCGCCGGCCGCCCGGCGGGCGATCTCGGCCGCCTTGAGGTTGATCTCGTGCGTGTGCTCCTCGAGCCCCCACTCCGACAGCTTCAGCCGCGAGGCCTGGAAGGTGTCGGTCTCCAGCACCTCGGCGCCGGCGTCGAGCATCGATTCGTGGACGCCCTCGATCACGTCCGGGCGGTTGAGGACCAGGGCCTCATGGCAGCGGCCGGGCAGCTTGTAGTCGCGCTCGAGATCGAGGTCGAACTGCTCGAGGGTGGCGCCCATCCCCCCGTCGAAGACGATCGTGCGCTCGTGGGCGGCGGCGATGAAATCACGCATCCCAGGGATCCTACTAAACCTTGACATGATCATGGCAAGGTTGGGCCCCCTGGGTCTGCGCTAGTCGGGCCTCACCGGGTCAGGTCGGGTCCCCACCGGGTCAGCAATCGGTGTTCAGCGGGCCGTCCAGCCGAAGTCCATCGTCACCGGCGCGCCGGTGAACGACCGCCCGCCCGGGCCGGCCAGAAAGGCGACCACCTCGGCCACCTCGGAAGGCTCGATCAGCTCCTTGACGGCGTGTGGCTCGAGGATGACCCGCTCGAGCACCTCGTCCTCTCCCAGCGAGTGGACCCGGGCCTGTTCGGCGATCTGCTTCTCGACCAGCGGGGTTCGCACATACCCCGGGCAGACTGCGGTCGAGGTGATGCCCCGATCGGCTCCCTCCAGGGCCAGGGTTTTCATTAATCCGAGCACCCCGTGCTTGGCCGCGACATACGCGCTCTTGAACGATGAAGCGACGAGGCCGTGGGCCGAGGCGATGACGATGAACCGCCCGGCGCCCGAGTCGGCCAGCGCCGGCCACGCGTGTTTGGCCAGCACAAAGGGACTGGTGAGCAACAGGGCGATGATGGTCTCCCAGCGCTCGCCGGGGAACTCCTCGATCGGCGCGACGTGCTGGATGCCGGCATTGGGAACCACGACGTCCAGTCGGCCAAAACGTTCGAGCGCCGTCTGGACCGCGGCCACGTTCTCGGCCGGCGAGGTCAGATCCGCCTGGTGGGGGAGACCCGGGCCGTCCGGATCAGGCTGCAAGTCGACGGCCAGCACGTCGAGCCCGTCGGCACCGAGACGCTCGGCCACCGCGCGCCCGATCCCGCTTGCGGCACCGGTGACCAGGGCGGCTCGGCGCTCGCTCACCGGGCGGCCCGTGTTCCGCGATTGGCCTTCGCTGCTTCCTGGCCTGGCGTTCGCATGGGAACTGTCTTACCCGTTCTCCACCTATGTCTAGTTCTGGTAGGCGCCAGCGCCGCCGATAGCGGGTGCAAGGTGTCCTCGGAGACCGCTGTCGGCCTGCCGGCAGAAGGGACCAGAGACACGAAAACGAGAACCAAGGACGGACTCGAGATGCGCGATAGCGTGGGCGTGGCTGATGAAGAAACCATGGTCGACGGTGGCGAGCCGGCAGCCCCCGAGGGGCATGATTGGGGCCTAGACCCCGCACCCCGCCAGCCCGAACCGCCCCTGATCCGGGCCCAGACGCTGTGTGAGCTGGGGCGCTACGCCGATGCCGTCAGTGCCGTGGCGACGGCAATCAGCAAGGATCCACGCGATGTCGAAGCTTGGTGCGTGATGGCCGATGCTCAGCTGGGCAGCGAGAAGCCCGCTGCGGCGTTGGAGGCGGCGCGCACCGCGGCGAAGCTGAGCCCCGGTGATGAGCGCGCGCACCGTCTGGCCAGCCTGGCCCTGGAGCGATTGGGTCGCGAGGACGACGCTGCCGAGGCCGCGCTGCGGGCAACCCGCTGCGGACCGGGATCATGGCGGGCTCACGTCCGGCTGGCCCACAGTCTGGCCGCGTTCCGAGCCCGCCTGGATGAGGCCCGCGAGGCCGCCGAGCGTGCCCGCACTCTCCAACCCGAGCAACCCGAGCCCCATCTGGCGCTCGGAGCCGTGGCCCTCGCCGCCGGGCAGCGGGCCGATGCCGCCGCTGCCTTCTGCGCGGCGCTGGCCGTCGATCCTCAGTGTGTCGAAGCGCACGCTCAGCTGGCCGGCGTGCAAGCCGCCGGCGCCCGGGGCGACCGAGGCTCGCTCTTTCGCCGCCTGGCCGCTCGGTTTACCCGCCCCAGCGCTTCCGTGCGCGGAGGCCCCAGCTCCGACTGACGGGCCCGTTGCCAGTCGCCGGGGAGCGCGTAGTCTGGGCGGATATTGGGTAAAGCATCGATATGAAGAGTGTTGGCACAAATCTGAGCCTTACCCTTCGGGCGGAGCCCGAGTCGGTGCCCGAGGCCAGACGTTCGGTGGGCGAATTTGCCGCCGCGGCAGGCGCTGATCGCCATCAGGTGGACGCGGTGCGCTTGGCCGTCTCTGAGGCGATGACCAACGCAGTCCTTCATGCCTACAGCGCAGAGCCGGGCCACGTCTACGTGACCGCGGCGGTGGTTCCCGGGGAATTCTGGGTGCTGATCGCCGATGAGGGGCGTGGCCTGGAGCCCCGCGCCAACCGTCCCGGCCTTGGTCTGGGTCTGGCGCTGATCGCGCAGGTCAGCGACGAGCTGGCCATCGTGCCGCGCGCCGGAGGCGGGCTCGAGGTGCGGATGCGCTTTGACCTGGTGCGGGCCGACCGGGCTGAGGGAGGCCAGGACAATACCCCGCAGTCCTCGCGCGCCCCGTTCGAACCAGGGCGTGAATCGCGGGCGCGCGCGGGTCGCTTTCGCGGCCAGCAGCAGTACGCCTGAGCTGTGAACCGGGGCCCTACGCCCCGTCGGAGCGAGGGTCGGTGGCCGCGGCGTGCTCGCCGGCCTCTTCGCGCTTTTCGACCACCAGATAGCCGTCGTGGCCTTCGATCACGGTTTCGACTGCTGCGATCTGATGGCCGGCGATCATCACGAAACGTCGCGGGTTGGCCCGCACGTGCTCGTATTCGGATGCGGTGAGCTCGAGCAGGGCGTTGCATCCGAGCCGCGCGCACTCGCAGCGGAAGCCGACCTGCCGGGACTCGTCGCCCGGCCACTGGCCCCGCTGGATCCCCTCGTTGACGCTGCGAAAGACGGCCTCGTTGGCGGCCAGCCGCCGCTGCACCTCGTCATCCATGGACCGGAGTCTCCACGTGTCCGCTGGCGGCGGAGGCATAGAGCGCCCCGATGGTGGCCGCCTGGCCGACGGCGTCGGCGCGACCGAGCAGCGGCTCGGACTGACCCAGCACGGCGGCGGCGAAGTTCTCGGCCTCGAGGCGGTAGGAGTCCGCCGCTGGGAGCACCACCTGCTCGACGCCTTCCCCAGTGCGGACCTCGATGACGGGGGTGCGGCAATGCCAGGGATCATCCAGGAACAGGCTTCCCGACTCCCCGACCACCTCGAGTTCGTCCCGGGAGGCGTCCACGAAGCCGCAGTCAAACAGGGCCAGCTCGCCGCCGCCGAAACGAAGCAGTCCGGTGAGCAGGACGTCGACCCCGTCCCCGCCGAGCTCCTGCTGCGCACTCACCTCGACCGGTTCGCCGGCCAGCAGGCGAGCGGCGCTGATGCAGTAGCAACCGACATCCATCAGGGCACCTCCCTCGAGCGCCGTGCGCAGCCGAACGTCGCCCTCGCCCAGCCAGAAGCTGAACGTGGCCCGGATCAGGCGCACGCTGCCGATGACCCCGGAGCGGACGAGCTCGGTCATCCTCAGGGTCTGAGGATGATGGCGGTACATGAATCCCTCCATCAGCACACGACCCTCCCGGTCAGCCAGGTCGAACGCCGCCGCGACGCTCGCCGGGTCGCGGCCGAGCGGCTTTTCGCACAGCACATGCTTGCCCGCCTGCAGCGCCCGCTGAGTCCATTCCAGGTGCAACCCGTTGGGCAGCGAGATGTACACGGCATCGACCTCGGGGTCGGCCAGCAGAGCCTCGTAGCTGCCATGGGCGTGTGGGATCCCCTTCTCCTGCGCGTAGGCCCGCGCACGGTCAAGGTCGCGGCTGGCCACCGCGCTGATCTCGACCACGTCCGAGGGCGCGCATCCGGCGATGAACTTGTCGTTGATCCTCGCCGTGGACAGGAGGCCCCACCGCACGCTCACCCCTCTCGCCCCCGTCCGGCTCATCAACCCATGCGGAGGTTCCGCAGGGGATGGAGAATGGGGCCGGACATGGCCAGTCAGAGTACACCGTGAAACACGACGTAACCGCTTTCGGGCCGGGCCGCGTGAACCTGATCGGCGAGCACACGGACTACAACCAGGGCCTGGCCCTGCCCTTCGCCATCAGCGAGGGTGTGACGGTGCGGGCCCACCCGGGTCAGGCGGGCCAGGTCACCGTGGTGGCCAAGGATTTGCGCAGTCGGGATGCCTTCCCGCTGGAGCGCCCGCCGGCCGCGCGTGGCTGGCGCGCCTTCGCCCGCGGCGCCGTCGCCGAGCTTCGGGCTGCGGGGGCCTCGCTGATCGGCTGTGAGTTGGAGATCAGCGGGACCGTGCCCCGTGGCTCCGGGTTGTCCTCCTCGGCGGCGCTCGAGGTCGCGCTGTGCCTGGCTCTCCTGGGCGCGGCCGAAGCACCGATGCCTGATCGACTCGAACTGGCGGTCCTGTGTTCGAAGGTCGAGAACGAGTGGGTTGGGGCGCAGACGGGGCTGCTGGACCAGATCGCCTCGCTGTGCGGCGAGGAGGCGCGGGCCCTGCGGATCGACTTCCAGACCCGGTCGGTGCAGCCGGTGCCGCTCGAACTGGGCGGCTACTCGCTGGTCACCCTCGACTCCGGTCAGCAGCACGCCAACGCTGGGCATGGCAGCGGCGATGGACCGCAGGAGCCGGGCTACAACCAGCGCCGGGCCGAATGCGCACGCGCCGTGGAACTGCTCGATGTGGCCAGCCTGCGCGATGTCTCGCTCACCCAGGCCGGGGAGCTGCCCGCTCCTCTGGATCGGCGCGTTCGCCACGTGATCACCGAGAACGAGCGCGTCGAGCAGACGGTGAGCGCACTCTCGTCCGGCGACCTTGCGCGGGTCGGCGCGCTGCTCGACGCCTCCCACGCCAGCCTGCGCGACGACTACGAGATCTCGACCCCGGCGGTCGAGCGCACTGTGGCCCGGCTGAAGGCAGCAGGCGCCGTCGGGGCCCGGATCGTCGGTGGAGGCTTCGGCGGCCACGTGCTCGGACTTCTCCCGCCTCACGCCGCTGCGCCGGAGGGCTCGGTCACCGTGGAGCCCGGTCCGGGTGCCCGTCTACTGGGTTGAGGCGTCTTTCAGCGCGGGGTACAGGCCGCGGAAGCGGGCCGCTGCCTCGCGGTAGGGATCGACCCACTCCGCGACCGGCTCGATGCGCTCGCCCCCGCGCACGGTGGCGCGCAATCGCGCTCTCGACGTCGGGCCAGACTCCCGCCGCCACGCCGCCCAGCAGCGCGGCCCCGAAGGCGGCCCCCTCGGGTGCGGCCATGCGCTCGAGCGGCAGTTCGAGCACCGAGGCCAGAATGCGCAGCCACAGCTCGCTGCGGGCCCCGCCGCCCGAGACCCGGCCAACGTTCGGCTCGAGGCCCAGCGCACGGATCAGGGCCAGGCTGTCGGCCAGACCAAAGGCCACCCCTTCCAGGACCGCTCTGATCAGTGCGCCCCGGTCGTGGCGCAGGCTGAGCCCGGTGAACGCCCCCCGCGCGTCGGGGTCGGCATGCGGCGTGCGCTCACCCGACAAATAGGGCAAAAAGGTCAGTCCCTCCGTGCCGGGGGCCCAGGGCTCGGCACTGGCGACGAGCTCGGCGAACCCAGCTTCCGGGGCCAGGGTGTCCCGGGCCCAGTCCAGCGATCCGGCCGCGGACAGCATCACCCCCATGACATGCCAGCCGCTCGGACGGGCATGGCAGAACGCGTGCAGGCGCCCCTCGGGATCGGGTAGAAACTCATCCGCGGCCGCGAACACGACGCCCGAGGTTCCGAGCACGATCGAGAGCGGGCCGGGTGCGGATACGCCCACGCCAAGTGCCCCCGCGGCCTGATCGCCGGCGCCGGCCGCGACCGGCGTGCCGTCATCCAGCTGCCCGCAGCTCTCGGAGCTCTCCAGCACCTCTGGCAGCCAGTCGCGCTCGAGCTCGAGACCTTCGAGCACGCTCGCGCTCCACTGGCGCCCGGGAACGTCGAGCAGCAGCGTCCCCGAGGCATCGGAGACATCGGTCGGCTCGGACCCCGCACAGCCGCAGGCGGACGTAGTCCTTGGGCAGCAGCACATGAGCGACACGCGTCCAGATGTCCGGCTCGTTCTCCCGCAGCCAGAGCAGCTTGGGCGCAGTGAATCCGGGCAGGGCGCGATTCCCGGTGAGGGCAATCAGGCGCTCGAAGCCGATCCGTTCTTCGATCTGGCGACATTCTTCGGCGGTGCGCTGGTCATTCCAGAGAATGGCCGGGCGTAGGACCTGGTCGGCCCCGTCCAGCGCGACCAGGCCGTGCATCTGCCCTGATAGGCCGATTCCGGTGGCGGGCCCGGCCCGGCTGCGCAGCTGGCCGAGCACGGACTGCGTGGCCTGCCACCACTGCTCGGGATCCTGCTCGGCCCAGCCTGGCCGAGGCGTAGCGAACGGGTAGCCCGACTCGGCCACGGCCAGAACCGCACCGGTCTCGTCGAGGGCGGCGCCCTTGACCGCCGTGGTGCCCACGTCGATCCCGACGAGGACGGGGCTCACGCGCCGGCGCCGAGCGCGGCGTAGACGAGCTCGTAGGCGCGCACGGCATCCTTCTCACGCTGGGCTTCACGCAATGCGGCGTCGTCGATCCGGGCGGCCACGGAGTCGATGAAGCGCCACTGCAGAACCGAGCGGCGCACCGCGCCGACCTGATCCTCCGTGTAGGGGTAGAGGTCGAAGCCGAGACGTTCACCGCCGGAGCCGTAGCCGCAGCGACGGAGCTCCAGGGCCAGTTCGAGGGTCTCCATGAAGGCGGTGGTCCCGACCATGTTGTCGTCGTCGAAGGTGCCCCAGCCCGAGTTGGCGTGATTGTGGCCGAGCAGGCCCTCGGAGGCCAGCAGCGCGGCGTACTCAGGTAGATGCTCGCCGTTCATGAGCAGGTGTTGCCAGTCCATGTTGATCTGCACGTTGTCCAGGCCCCGCTCACCCAGCTTGTGCACGACGTGCAGGCACATGCCGATGTTGCGCATCAGGATCTTCATGGCCGGCTCGGAGTTCTTATGCTCGAGCAGCAGCTTGATGCCCTGGCGCTGGCACTCCTCGGCGGCCACGGCCATGCCCTCGATCAGCCAGTTCCAAGCTTCCACGTAGGCAGTCTGGAAGGGGTAGTTGTAGCCCTCGCCGCCGGGCCAGATGATCAGGTGCGCGCCCAGCGAACCGGCGAAGGCGGCCGCGTCGCGCACGATCGCCTGAGCCTCGGCCCGGAGACCGGGGTCGGGATTGACCAGGCCGCCCCGCGCGAAGCGTGGGTCCAGATGCAGGCCCGTGGCGATGCAGTAGACGTCGTGTTCGCCCAGGGCCGCGCGGACGTCGTCGAGGTTCTCGGGTGAGAGCTCGTTTGGGTAGTGAAACTCGTAGCCGTCCATCAGCTCGCCAAGCCCGGTGACGGCCCGATGCACCTTCTCGGCCACCGGTTCGGACACGTAGTCGTGGCTCGGTTGGTAACCGCCGGGGACGAAGCGGGTGATCATCGGACCCAGGGCCCAGATGCCGAGACTGGTCTTCAACACGAGCGTAACGTTAGCGCTAACATGCCGCCCGGGCACCCGTCGGTGTTGGCCCTCGCGGACCGCCTCGCGGACCGCACCGGCACCGGTTCGGGCTCCATCGGGCAGCGGCGGACTTTGGACCGAGCAGGTTGAGAGGAGGGCCAGTGGATGTCGAAGGCGCGGCGAAGCCGCCCAACCGCTCACGCCGCCCTGCCGTGATGTCCGATGTCGGCCGTCTGGCCGGCGTCTCGCACCAGACTGTCTCCCGAGTCATCAACGGCAGTCGCCACGTCAGTCCGGCTACGCGCGAGCGTGTGCTGGCGGCGATGCAGGAACTCGGGTATCGCCCGAACTCGATCGCCCGCGCGCTGGTCACCGGCCGCTCTCAGACGCTCGGCGTGGTCAGCTTCGACACGACTCTGTACGGCCCGGCCTCGACCCTGTTCGGGATCGAACGCGCCGCTCACGAGGCCGGCTACTTCATCATCATCGCCAGTCTCAAGGCCCTGGACCGGTCTTCGGTGAGCGAGGCGGTGGACCGGCTCAGCCTCCACGGCGTCGACGGGATCCTGGTCATCGTCTCCGAGCAGAGATCCGCCGAGGCCTTGCTCGATGCCCCAGCGACAGTGCCCATGGTCGCAGTGGAAGGTGGTCCTGACCAGGGAATTCCTGTGGTCGCGGTCGATCAGCGCCGGGGCGCGACCCTGGCCACCCGCCACCTGCTCGAGCTGGGCCACCACACCGTGTGGCACATCACCGGCCCGGTCGATTCGCTCGAAGCTCGGCAGCGGATCGACGGTTGGCAATCGGCGCTGCGGGAGGCGGGGGCTTCGGTGCCTGCACCACTGACCGGTGACTGGAGTGCGCGCTCGGGCTATTTTCTCGGCCGCCAGCTCAGCCGCGAGCCATCGGCCACGGCGGTGTTCGTGGCCAACGACCAGATGGCCCTGGGCCTGTATCGGGCCATGCACGAGAGCGGGAGAGCGGTACCGGGGGACATCAGCGTGGTCGGCTTCGACGACATCCCGGAAGCGCCGTTCTTCACGCCGCCGCTGACCACGGTTCGTCAGGACTTTGGGGAAGTGGGCAGCCGCAGTCTGCGGGTCCTGGTCCGAGCCATCGAGTCCTACCAGGCCGGCGAGCACCCGCCGTCAGGGTCCCTCGTGGCCCCTGAGCTGATGGTGCGAGCGAGTACCGCGCTCCCGCCCGCACGCTGAATGCCGGCCGTCGCTGAGGACGCGGGGCCCAACCCGAAGGAGACGCTTTGTGATTGACACGGCTCCGATGTGATCGCTAACATCGCGTCGCCAGTCGTCAGAGGAGAGAGGAGAAGCGGGCACACGAGGGGAACTTTTGCTGCGCTCCGGAGAAGGCACGTGCAGGAGCTCGCGATCACGCCGCGACCTCCCGCAAGTGGTCCGTTGCCCGTCCTCACCAGCCTCCGGTGTCTAGTCGACTGACCACTGCGAAGCCAGTCCAGAACAAAGCCGGCCTGGCTCACAGGCCACCGAGAGGAGGAGTCTGATGTCCGATACCGATGTCGTCCACGAGGCCATAGAACGGCTCGAATGGGACGAGAACAAAGAGGCCGCCAAGTACGCCGAGGCGCCCAATCGCTTCGCTCAGGTCACGCGGCGCACCGCACTTACCGGCGGCGCGGCCGGCATCGCTGCCCTGGCGCTCCAGGCCTGCGGGAGCTCCAGTTCGAGCTCGACCGCAAAGGCCGCCGGCGGCAGCGGAGCGGCGGGCATCTTCGGCTCCAGCTCGTCATACAAGTTCACCCTGGTCAACCACGTGACCACCAACCCGTTCTTCACGCCGACCCAGAACGGCGCCGCGGACGCCTGCAAGCTGCTCGGGTGCAGCTATCAGTGGACCGGCTCTCAGAACAGCAACGTCGGCGAGATGGTGAACGCGCTGAACAGCGCGGTCAGCGCCGGCGTGGACGGGATCGGGGTCGCCCTGGTCGACCTGCACGCCTTCAACTCCCCGGTGGCCAAGGCCCTGGCGGCCAAGATTCCCGTAGTCGCCTACAACGCCGACGCCGCCAGCAACCCGCGTCTGGCCTACATCGGCCAGGACCTCTACGTCTCCGGGCAGGAGATGGGCCAGCACATTCTCTCCCTCGTGCCCTCCGGTGACGTTGCCCTGTTCATCGCCACACCCGGTGCGTTGAACATCCAGCCGCGGATCGATGGGGCCCTGGCCACGCTCAAGTCGCATTCGAGCATCAAGACCCACGTCGTCTCCACCGGAGCCGCGCTCCCGCAGGAGCTCTCGACGATTGACTCCTATGCAACCGCGCACCCAAACACCAAGGGCTTGTTCGCTGTCGATGGCGGCAGCACGCAGAGCATTGCCCAGGTGATCAAGAAGCACAACCTGCGCTCCTCCGGGGTCAAGGGCGGGGGGTATGACCTGACGCCGATCACCCAGCAGCTGCTGGCCGCGGGCGCGATTGACTTCACGATCGATCAGCAGCCCTACCTGCAGGGTTTCCTCCCGATTCTGGAGCTCTATCTGTACAAGGTCTCCCAGTCGCTGAGCGGCGCCGCGGACGTCAACACGGGACTGAAGTTCCTGGACAAGACGACCGTCGCTCCGTACAACAGCACCAAGAGCCGGTACGAGGGCACCAGCACCTCCGCCGGTGTCGCCAAGGCGTAGGCTCTCCGCGGTTCAGACGATGGCGGTCACGTCCGACACCCCACCTCCGGCCAGCGTCCCGCCGTCGGGCCCAGCTCAGTCCTGGGCCCGACGCGGCGGGGCGCTAAGCCTGGGGCAGCGCTTCCTGACCCTGCGCGAAGGCAGCATCGTGATCGTCACGCTGATCGCCATCGTCTACTTCTCGACCAGCAGCAGCCGGTTTTTGACCGGCTCCAGTCTCAAGGCACTGCTGCCGTACTTTGCCCCGTTCGCGATCATGGCCGCGGGCGAGGTCTTCGTGATGATCAACGGGGAGATCGACCTCTCCATCGGGGCCGTCTATCTGTTCACGCCGTTCGTCTTCTACAAGCTCAACAGCGGTCTTGGCTTGCCCCTCGTACCGGCGATGATCGGCGCGCTGATCGTGGCCATGGTGGTGGGTTTGTTCAACGGCCTGGCCGTCTCGGTGGTGGGGATCTCGTCCTTCGTGGCCACGCTGGGCACCTTGTTCACGCTCGACGGATTAACCCTGATCATCTCCCATGCCACGCAGGTCACCACCCCAGGGACGTCGGTGGTGAACGTGGGCACGTTTGCCCAGGTCTTCGGCGGCGGGACGTATTCAGAGCTGTTCTGGGCCATCGGGATCGTGGCCATCCTCCAGATCCTGCTGTCCTTCACCCGCTGGGGCATATACACCGTGGCCGTGGGCGGCAACCGCCTCGGCGCCTCCGAGGCCGGCGTCAATACCAAGGTGGTGATGACGCGCAACTTCGTCATGTGCGCCCTGCTGGCCGGCTTCGTGGGGATTCTCGAGGCGGTCCGCGCCGGCACGACCACGCCGGACCCGTCGGGCTCGAACGCAATCCTGTTCCAGGCCATTTCGGCGGCGGTGATCGGGGGAACGCTGCTCCAGGGTGGATCGGGCACGGTCATCGGGGCCTTCATCGGGGCGATCTTCCTCGGTGTTCTGCAGGACGGCCTGATCATCAAGGGGGTCAGCGCCAACTACTTCCTCTTCTACCTCGGTCTCGCGGTGCTGATCGCCATGGCCTTCAACACCTACGTCTCCCGCGTCCGAACGGGGTCGGGACGTGCCTGACGCGGTTGCCGCCCAGACCATCGTCGGGCTAAATCCGGCCGAGGACGACGTGCTGCGCGTAGAGCACGTCAGCAAGAGCTTTGGACCCACGATCGCGCTGCACGACATCAGCCTGCATCTGCGCAAGGGCGAGGTCCTCGGACTCCTGGGGGATAACGGAGCGGGCAAGTCGACCCTGATCAAGATCCTGTCCGGCTTCCAGAAAGCGGATGGGGGGACGATGTGGCTCAAGGGTGAGTCCTACGCGCCCAAGAGCGTCGATGACGCCCGCTCGCACGGGATCGACACCGTCTTCCAGGATCTGGCCCTGATCAACGAGCTGTCGGTGTACCACAACCTGTTCCTGCGCCGCGAGCGGCTCCGCAAGCCGCTCCCGTTCCTGAACAACTCGCTCATGCGCACGGAGGCGCGGCGGGCCCTGGATCAGATCGGGATCAACATTCCTCGGATCGACGTTCCCGTGGCGCGGCTTTCAGGAGGTCAGCGTCAGGCCATCGCCGTGGCGCGCACGATCTCGGGCGATGCCGACATCATCCTGTTGGACGAGCCGCTGGCCGCGATGGGCGCCAAGGAGGGGGCGATGATCCTTGACCTGATCGCCCGCCTCAAGGACGAGGGCAACGTCTCGATCATCATGATCCTGCACAACTATGTGCACGTGCTGGCGGCGTGCGACCGGGTCAACCTGATCCAGGATGGGGTCATCGCGCTGGACAAGCCGACCGCCGAGACCTCGGTGGAGGAGCTGACCGAGATCGTGGTCGAGGAGTACCGGCGTGCCCGTCTGGAGGCGCTTGGCGCCAACGGCTCGGCCACGGCAGCGGAGCCCACCTCGGCCGGCTCCGGCGTCTCGCCGCCCACCGGGCCGGGCTCGCCCGAGAACCCGCCCGGCCCGCCCGCTTCCGGCACGTGACCGTGAGGGGCCCGGGCCCCGCGTGAGCGAGCTCGTCTGCACTATCGGTGTCGACTTCGGCACCGAGTCCGGGCGCGTGCTGCTGATGGACGCGCGCAGCGGGGAGCGGCTGGCGGTCAGCGTCGTGCCCTACGCCAGCGCGGTGATCGATCGTGAGCTGCCGGGAACTGGCGAGCCGCTCCCGCCCGACTGGGCCCTGCAGGATCCGGATGACTGGGTCGCCGTGCTCGAGCGCGGCGTGCCGGAGGTCCTGAGCGAAACCGGGATCGACGCCGATGTGGTGGTCGGCATCGGGGTTGACTTCACTTCCTGCACGGTCTTACCGGTCGACGGGGACGGGATTCCGCTCAGCCGGCACGCAGGTCGGCGAGAGCGCCGCCACGCCTGGCCCAAGCTGTGGAAGCACCACGCCGCCCAGCCGGTGGCTGATCGGTTGAACCTGGTCGCTGTCGAGCGGGGTGAAGAATTCCTGTCTCGTTACGGGGGGCGGATCTCATCGGAGTGGTACTTCCCGAAGTTGATTGAGATCTGGCTCGAGGACCGCGAGACCTACGACGCCAGTGCCGCGTTCGTGGAGGCCACCGACTGGATCGTCTGGCACCTGACCGGCCACGAGCGCCGCCAGCGCTGTACCGCGGCCTACAAGGCGATGTGGTCACGAGTCCGAAGGCCTGCCCTCCAGGGAGTATTTCCAGGCCGCCTACCCGGGCTTCGCCGATCCGGCGGCCAAGCTGGGCAACGAGTTTCTGCCGCTCGGGGCCCGGGCCGGAACGCTGGCCCCCGAGCGCGCCCGGGCGCTTGGGCTGAGCGAGAGGACCGCGGTCGCGGTCGGCAACGTCGACTCCTTCGTGTCGGTGCCGGGAGCCGGCGTGAGTGGTCCGGAAACCTTCGTCACGGTGATCGGCACCTCGATCTGCGACATGGTCCTCGGCACCGAGGAGATCCGCCTGCCCGGGATCACCGGAGTGGCCGCCGACGGGATTCTCCCCGGCCTCTACGGGTACGAGGCCGGTCAGGTCGCGGTGGGGGACATGCTGGCCTGGTTCGTGCGCACGCTGGGGCGAGGGCCAGAGGCCTTCGCGCAGCTCGAAGCCCAGGCGGCGGCCTATGCACCAGGGGAGACCGGCCTGTTGGCCCTGGATTGGTGGAACGGCAACCGGTCGATCCTGGCCGACGCTGACCTGACCGGAGCCCTGGTCGGGCTCACCCTGCAGAGCCGGCCCGAGCAGATCTACCGCGCCCTGCTCGAGTCGATCGCCTTCGGCAACCGCCGGATCATGGACAACTTCACCGAGCACGGCGTCCCGCTGCGCCAGATCGTGGCCTGCGGGGGTATCGCGCAGCGCAGCCCCTGACCATGCAGCTGATCGCGGATATCAGCGGGCGTCCGGTCCGTGTCCCCGCTTCGCGCGAGATCCCGGCCCGAGGGTCGGCTCTGTTCGGGGCGGTGGCCGCCGGGCTGTATCCAGCCATCGGGACGGCGGTCAACGCCACCCGCGAGGCCGGCGCGCGGACCTACGAACCCGACTCGGCGGCGGCGGCGGTCTATGACCGCGTCTATGCCGATCTACCGCCAGCCTCTACGAGACGCTAGGCCGCACGCAGGTCGAGCTCCTGCACGAGCTCAAGCGCATCCGCACCGAGCGCTGACCGATGATCGCCAAGCAAGGAGAGCCCATGACTGACCGCCCCCAAATCGGACTGCTGGGGATCATGCAGGAGCTCTACGACGAGATGATCCCCGGGATCACCGAACATCAGGCCACGTTCGCTCGCGCCGTCGCCGAGCAGCTGGGCGAGCAGGCCGAGGTGGTGTTCATCCGCCCGGCTCGCAACCAGGCCGATATCGAGGCGGTCGGCCGCCGAGCTGGTCGCCGCCGGCGTTGACGGGGTAATGATCGTGATGCTCACCTACAGCCCGGCGATGCGCAGCATCCGGGCCCTGATGAAGCTGCCGGTGCCGATTCTGCTGGCCAACATCCAGCCCGAGCGCAGCATCACCGCCGACTGGGACATGGACAGCCTGACCTACAACCAGGGCATCCACGGCGCCCAGGACCAGGCCAACGCCCTCGTGCGCGCGGATGTCCCGTTCTCGGTCATCACCGGCGACTGGCGCGCGGAGCGATTTGCCCGCGCGTTCGAGCGAATGGGCCTGGGCGGCGCGTCGGCATCAGCACTCTGCGCCGCGCTCGAGTCGCGCTGCTCGGCTACCCGATGAACGGCATGGGCGACATCCGCTATGACCCCGAGGCGATGCTGCGCCGCATGGGCACCACCGTTCTCAGCGAGGACCTCGGGTCGGCTGCACGCCCGGCTGCAGGCGGTGCCCGACGCGGCCGTGCGACGCTCTGGTGGCCGAGCACCGCGAGCGCTTCGAGATCGACCCCGCGCTGCCCGCCGACGCGCCATGCCTACGCCGCGCGCTTCGAGATCGCGCTGCGCGCCATGCTCGAGGAGGGCGATTACGCCGGCTTCTCGTTCCACTTTGACGCGATCGGGGGCGACGGGCGCTTCCGGCAGCTGCCGCTGCTGGCCGCCTCGAACCTGATGGCCGACGGCTACGGCTACGCCGCGGAGGGGGACACCAACACGGCGACGCTGATGTGCGCGGCCCAGACGATGATCGGCGATGCCCACTTCTGCGAGATGTACGCGATGGACTGGGAGCTCGACTCGGTGCTGATCAGCCACATGGGGGAGGGCAACTGGCGCGTCGCCCGCCCCGACCGGCCGGTGCGGCTGATCGACCGGCGCGCTGGGCATCGGCGGGCTGGACAACCCGCCGACGCCTGTGTTCTCGGCCGTGCCCGGTCCGGCCACCACCGCGGCGCTGATCCCGATCGAGGGCGAGTACTACCGGCTGCTCGTCGGCCACGGGCGAGGTCCTCGATACGCCCGAGCTGCCCAAGGTCGAGATGCACTACTTCCACTTCCGGCCCGACGCCGGGACTGGAGCCGTTCATGGACGACTGGCTCGAGCCTCGGCGGACCGCATCACTTCGTGACCAACCTCGGGCGAGCACGCCGGTCGCTGGCGGCGGCTGGCCGAGCTGCTCGAGCTCGACTACGAGGAGATCTGAGTGGTGGACGAGCTCTCGCGGCTCCGGGAGGCTGTCCTGGCCGCCAACCTGGCCCTGCCCGCCCACGGTCTGGTCAAGCTGACCTGGGGCAACGTCAGCGGGATCGACCGCGAGCAGGGCGTGGTGGCGATCAAGGCCAGCGGCGTCGCCTACGAGGCGATGACGCGTCGCACGACATCGTGCTCGTCGATCTCGAGCGCGGGGCGCGTCGTCGAGGGCGGCCCGCGCCCGTCCACCGACACGCCGACCCATCTGGCTCTGTACCGCGCGTTTGACCGACGTGGGGGGCATCGTCCACACCCACTCCACCTGGGCCACCGCCTGGGCGCAGGCTCGAGCGGGAGATCCCGGTGCTGGGCACCACCCACGCCGATCTCGCGCCGAGGCGATCCCGCTCACGCGGGCCCTGACCGCCGGCGGAGGTGGCCGAGGACTACGAGGGCGCGACCGGCGACGTCCTGATCGAGGCGGTCGCCGGGCGTGCGGCACGAGCGTGCCCTGCGCTCTGGTCCGAGGCCACGGGCCGTTCACCTGGGGCCGCGATCCGGCCGCCGCGGTGGCCGAACGCCGTCACGCTCGAGGAGGTGGCCAAGATGGCCCTGCTCACGCGCGATGCTCGAGCCCGGACGGCCGGTCCGCTCGTCGCGGTGCTACGCGAGAAGCACTTCGCCCGCAAGCACGGGCCGGGCGCGTACTACGGCCAGCCCTGAGCGCGGGCCTCGCTACCGGCCGACGCCTACCAGCGGTGGTGGACGTGCTCGCGAATCAGCCGGTCATAGACGTCGCGCACCCCGGCCAGCTGCTCCTCGCGCAGCGGCGCTGTCGCGGCGGCGGCCACGTTCTGCTGTGCCTGCTCGGGGTTGCGCGCCCCGGGGATGACCGTGCTCACACCGGGCTGATCGATCACCCAGCGCAGCGCGAACTGCGCCAGCGTCATGCCCGGGTCGAGGAGCTTGCCTAGCTCCCGGGCGGCCGCCACCCCGACCTCGAACGGCACGCCGGCGAAGGTCTCCCCGACATCGAAGGCCTCGCCGCGGCGGTTGTAGTTGCGGTGGTCCTCGGTGGCGAACTGGGTGGTCTCGTCGTAGCGCCCGGAGAGCAGGCCGGAGGCGAGAGGGACGCGGACGATGATCCCCACGCCGGCCTGACGGGCGGCGGGCAGCACCTCCTCCAGCGGCTTGAGGCGAAAGCAGTTGAGGATGATCTGCACGGTGGCTACGTGGGGGCGAGCGATCGCCGCCAGCGCCTGGGCGCAGGTCTCGACCGAGACCCCGTAGGCGGCGATCCGCCCGTCGGCGACCATCTCGTCCAGGGCCGCGAAGGCGGCGTCGTCGGCGAAGACGCCGTCCGGAGGGCAGTGCAGCTGAACGAGGTCCAGGGTGTCAGGCCCGAGGTTGCGCGCGAGCGCTCGTTCCAGGCCAGGAAGTTCTCACGGTTGTAGTTCTCCGGCGTCTGGTCGACCCGGCGGCCCATCTTGGTGGCGACGAAGACGTCCGGGATGCGCCGCTCGGAGCTCGCCGCAGAAGCGCTCGCTGCGTCCGTCGCCGTAGACGTCGGCGGTGTCGAAGAAGGTGACGCCGGCGCTCTGGGCGGCCTCGAGCGTGGCCCGGGCGGCGGCCGGGTCGACGTCGCCCCAGTCGGCCCCGAGCTGCCAGGTGCCGAGGCCCACCACGCTGACGGCTCGACCCAGCCGGCTGATCTCGCGGGTCTGCATCGCGGGACCCATCGTCGCAGGTCGCTCGTCACAATGGAGCTATGGAAACGAGAACGACGGGTTGCGCCGCAAGCGGCCGAAAAGATGCGCGCGGCGGGTGCGCACGAGGAGGCGATCCGGGCCTTTGAGAGCGCCTACACCCGGCTGCGTTCGGGTCGCGAGGCGATGCTCCCGACGGCCGAGCTTGAGCCGGCCGGGGACGTGCCCGCGCTCGAGGATCTGCCCGATGCCGACGTGCTGCAGGCTCTCGAGCACGTCGCGGTAATCAAGCTCAACGGCGGACTGGCCACCTCGATGGGGCTGCAGGAGCCCAAGTCTTTGGTCGCAGGCTCGCGAGGGGCGGTCATTCCTGGACATCATCGTCGGCCAGACCCTCGCTCTGCGCGAGCGCCACGGGGTGCGCCTGCCGCTGGTGCTGATGAACAGCGACGCCACCCGGGCAGCCACCGAGAAGCGCTCTGGCAGCCTACCCGGAGATCGCCCACGAGGGCATCGCGCCCGGACTTCATGCAGAGCATGATCCCCAAGCTCGAGGCGGATTCGTCTGGCCCCGGTCAGCTGGCCGAAGGCGCCCGGCCCTGGAGTGGTGTCCGCCCGGTCACGGCGACGTCTACGGCGCGCTGCGCCGCTCGGGGATGCTCGCCGCGCTGCTCGAGCAGGGTTTCCGCTACGCGATGATCTCCAACTCCGACAACCTCGGCGCGCGGCTTGACCCCCGGATCGCCGCTCACCTGGCGTCGGGAGCAGATCCCGTTTCTGATGGAGGTCGTGCAGGGCACCGAGGCCGACCGCAAGGGCGGTCACATCGCCCGGCGCCGCGCGGATGGTCAGCTCGTCCTGCGCGAAACGGCCCAGACCCCGCCCGAGGACGAGGAATCGTTTCGCGACTTCCGGCGCTGGCGCTACTACAACACCAACAACCTGTGGATCGATCTGCGCGCTCTGGCCGAGCACGCTCGAGCATTCGCATGGCGTGCTCGAGCTGCCCCTGATCGTCAATCGCAAGACAGTCGACCCCGCGACCCGGACTCGACGCCGGTGATCCAGCTGGAGAGCGCCATGGGGGCGGCGATCGAGAGCTTCGCCGGGCGCCAGCCTGCTGCTCGTGCCCCGGACCCGGTTCGTGCCGGTCAAGACGACCGACGACCTGCTTGTCCTGCGCTCCGATGTCTACGCGCTCAGTGGCCAGCTCGGAGGTCGATGCGGTGCCCGAGCGCGCCGGCAACCTGCCCTACGTCGAGCTCGATCGACGCTTCTACAAGCTGATCGACAACTTCGAGGCCCGGTTCCCCGACGGCCCGCCCTCGCTGCGAGAAGCCGAGCGGCTGGTGGTGCACGGGCGATGTCACCTTCGCCGCGGGATCGTGGTTCGCGGGCGCGGTCGAGCTGCACGAGCCGAGGAGCCGCGGCGGCTCGAGCCGGGCACCGTGCTGGAATCACACCGTGAGTGGGAATGGATCCGAGCGACCAGATGCGGCGCCGGAGCGAGCCGATCACGATCGTGATCTGGCCGACGACCACGAGGTCGTCCGGGCCGGGCTGCGCCTGCTGCTCGACGCCGAGGCGGACTTCGAGGTCGTCGCCGAGGCGGGTGACGTGGCGGCCACCGAGCGGCGCGTGCCGCGCTCGCCCCCGGGTGCTCGATTCTCGACGTCGGGATGCCGGAGGGCTCGAGCATCCCGGCCATTCCCGGTCTGCGGGCCAAGGCCCCGGAGACCCAGATCGTCGATCCTGACCATGCAGAACGACCCCGAGCTCGCCCGGGAGGCGCTGCGAGCCGGGGCCGACCGGGTTCGTGCTCAAGGAGGCGGCCCAGGCCGAGCTGATCCAGGCTGTCCGGCTGGCCGCCGCGGGGCGCACGTATCTCAGCCCGGAGCTCGGCGCCCGGCTGGCGGCCGAGGTACCCGGCGCCCCGCACGGTCCGCCCGATGCGTTCAGCCCGCGCGAGCTCGAGGTTCTGCGCCTCATCGCGCTCGGCCACACCAACGCCGAGGTGGCGACCCAGCTGTATCTCAGCGTGCGCACCGTCGAGTCCCACCGGGCGCGCATCCAGCAGAAGACCCAGCGCTCCTCACGGGCGGCGCTGGTGGCCTACACGCGCGAGCTCGGCCTGATCTGAGGGCGTCGCGCGCGTCTAGCGCCCGGGGAACGCCACCGCGGCCGCCGGCGCTGGCGATCTCGTTGCGCCGGGCGGGACGCGAGGCCGACTTGGGCACCGCGGCAACGCGAACCGGGCCGGACCCCAGTAGCGCCGCATGGGCCACGCCCAGTCGGGCGCCGTGCCGGGTGCTCCAGACGATGCGGGCGTCGCGGTAGCGCAGCAGCGCGATCCAGGTCTGCGGTCCCGATGACGCCGTCCGGGCTGAGCCCGTGGGCGGTCTGAAAGCTGCTGCACCGCCTGCTCGGGTGTTGGCCCCGAAACCGCCGTCGACTCCGACGTTGCTGGCCGGCGGCGACAAGGTGCTCCTGGGCCCAGACGACCAGATCGCCCTGTCGCGCCCTTGCCGATGCTGGCCATGGCCGTCTCGGCGGCGTAGCCGGCCAGCGGGCCGGCCGGGCGCGAGAGCGCGCGCCAAGTCGGCGGGGTTCGCCTCCTGCCAGTCCCACCAGCTGACCCCGGGCGCGCCGTACGCGCGCGAGAAGCTGGCGGAAGCGGACGATCTGACGCATCGGCGGCGAGCCGTAGATCTGGCCCAGGGGATAAATCGGCCGCTGGTAGATGCTCGTTGTAGGCGTAGGTGTGGGCGAATACCGCGTCGGTGGTGGTGCCGATGTCGCGCCAGTACATCTGGGGCACGTTGTACTGGGCGCCACCCGGTCCGAGGAACACCGAATAGGGGAAGGCAGGGTGGTAATCGACGTAGGGGAAGCCGGCCAGGGCGAGCGGGGTAGTGGTAGCCGATCAGCCGCCGCAGCCGCGTCAGGTAGGACTGGGCGGCCACGTACTTGCCCTCGTACTCGCTCTCGGCGTCGATGATCAGGCAATCAGCGCCGTCGCGGACGGCGGCGGCGCCCATGTAGGCCTCGGTGATCGGGTGGTTGCCGTACACGTACTGCCAGGCGCAGACCGATGCCGCCGGCGTGCAGGGCCGAGACCAGCGCCGGGGTGAACTGGGTGGTCCAGTAGCTGATCCCATCACTGCTCTTGACCATCACGCGTGCCGACGCCGTACTGGTGGGCCGTGGCGATGATCGAGGACACGTTGCCGCCGCTGGTGGGGCAGCTCCCAGATCCACATGGCCCTGCGAGCCAGCGGGTTGCCCGAGTGCCGGGCGACCCGGGCCAGGGCAGGCTTATGCGTGGCGCCGGCGTGACGCCCGGATGCGTGCGCGGGCGCCGCCCAGGACCACACAGCGGCCACCAGCACCAGCAGCGCCAACGAGGCGTTGCCCGACCGGCGATGCCCCAGGGTCCGGCGACCGCGCGTCTCGCGGTCCTCGACCATACGGCGAATCACCGTACCGGAAACCCCGCCGGATCCCCGCAAGTTGCGCTGCGTGCGGCCGGATTCTCAGGAGGTCGGGCTAGAAGGCGCGTCGCAGCGCGATCGCGGCGGCTGTCCAGCAGAGTCCAACTAGGGCCGACGTGTCCGCGAATCCCGGCGGAGGTTGGTCACCGGTGATTCAGGGAGGAGCTCAATCAGTTCGTCGGGAGGGCGATGAATCCGGCGAGGGTCGCCGGTCATAGTCCTTGCTACGGCAGCGATGAGAGGAAGTGTCAGCATGAGCATTGGCATGCCGCTGGAGACGGTCAACTTGGCAGAGCTTTACGAGCAGGATGTGATGCCATGGGATCGTGCTTTGAAGGCGCTCGGCACCGGCTCCGTGGGGCCGGAGATCCCATGCTTTCTCTGCACAGTTCGATCCAACGGACGTCCGAACTCGGCCGGGGTTGGCGTTGCGGAACACAATGGCGGCCTTTACTTCACGAGTGGCCCCAAGACGCGAAAGTCTCGCAACCTTGCTGAGAATCCAGCGTGCACGCTGTCGCTGCGGCTCGACGGCATGGACCTGATTCTTGAAGGCGACGCGCGCCGCGTGGCCGACAGCGCAACGCTTGAGGCGGTTGCGGCGGTTTTTCGCGATGGAGGCTGGCCGGCCGTCGTCGACGGTGACGCGATCACGGCCCCCTACAGCGCTCAGAGCGCCGGGCCGCCGCCTTGGTACCTGTACCGCGTGATAGTCCAAACGGCGTTCGGCGTTGGGCTACGCGAGCCCCACGGAGCGAGCCGCTGGCGATTCTGACCCGCTGCTCGCGGGCCGCAGGAGCGATTACCGCAGATCTCCCAGCTGCTGCGCTGATCGCGGACGGGTGTGACGGTTCGGTGACGCCTCAGGACGATCTATCAACGCCGTCGAACGCGCAGCGCGACTCAGTCCAACCGGGGCTTCGGCTCGGTCAGATTTTGGTCGGCTGGCCAACTCGGCGGGGCATATCTGGCAGCCTACGCGCATGGGAATGTCAGGCGATCAGCTCGGTCATGGCTGCGCGGGCTACGCGCGCACGGGTTTGATCCGGTCGAGCCGGTAAGCGACGCGGCCGGTGGCGCAGCTGATCCTGGGGCCGTTGCTGCGCTACGCCGACGAGCGCGACGCGACGGTGTGGGTCGAGACTGATGCGCCGTGTGAGGTGGAGGTGCTGGGACGGCGAACGAACACCTTTCACGCTTCTGGGCATCACTTCGCACTGGTGATTATCGAAGGGCTCGACCCTGGGGACAGCGCACCGTATGCAGTTGCGCTCGATGGCGTGCGCCGCTGGCCGGTTCCGGGAAGTTCCCTGCCGGCGAGCCGGATCAACACGCTTGACCCAGAGCGAGGCTTGAGAGTGGCGTTCGGCTCTTGCCGGGTGGCCGCTCCGCACGGGGAGCCCTGGGTGCTCGAGCGAACGGAGAATCGACAAGGCCACGGCGTGGACGCGCTCACGGCGCTGGCGCACCGCATGCGTGATCAGCGACCAGAGGACTGGCCGTCGCTGCTGCTGATGCTCGGGGACCAGGTCTATGCCGACGCGGCGTCACCCGAGACGCGGGCGTTCATACGCTCGCGCCGCTCCACTGACCAGCCCCCCGGCGAGGACGTGGCTGACTTTGAGGAGTACACCCGGTTGTATCGCGAGGCTTGGGGCGAGCCGATGATCCGCTGGCTGCTTTCCACGGTGCCGAGCGCGATGATCTTCGACGACCACGAGGTGATCGATGACTGGAACATCTCTGCCGCGTGGAAGCGGCAGATGGCCGTGCGCCCATGGTGGGCCGAGCGGATCGCCGGCGCGTTTATGTCGTACTGGCTCTACCAGCACATCGGGAACCTCTCACCGACCGAGCTGCGCGAGGATCAACTTTATGCCGAGGTGCGCGACGTCCAGGATGCCGGGCCACTGCTGCGAGAGTTCGCGCTGGAGGCCGACCGCACCACATCTGGCACTCGTTGGAGCTACAGCCGCCAGCTCGGTTGCTCGCGCTTGGTCGTGATCGATTCCCGCGCGGGCCGGCTATTGCACGCAAACCGTCGCGAGATGGTGGATGACGAGGAGTGGCGCTGGGTCGATGATCACCTTCGCGGTGACGTCGACCACCTGCTCATAGCGACGTCGCTTCCTTTCCTGCTTCCCCCCGCGATTCATGATCTCGAGGCCTGGAACGAAGCGCTGTGCGCCGGTGCGTGGGGTGCCAAAGCAGGGCAGCTCGCAGAGCGCCTGCGACGAGCGATCGACCTCGAGCACTGGGCCTCGTTTCGCTCATCCTTCGAGCGGCTCGCAGGTTCGCTGCGGGACGTGGCCGCGGGCGACCGCGGACGCCCGCCGGCCTCGATCATCGTTCTCTCCGGTGATGTTCACTACGCGTACCTCGCGGAAGGCGAATTCCCGGACGGGCCATTCGAGACCAAGCTCTATCAGGCCGTCTGCTCGCCGTTCCGGCACTCCCTGGAGCCACCGCTCGAACTGGCGAACAAGATCGCGTTTGGCCGTACCGCTGAAGCCGTAGGCAAAATGCTTGCTCGTTCCGCGAGGCTACCGAGGCCCCCGATGAGTTGGAGAATGAAGCACGGCCCGTACTTCGAGAACGAGATCGCCACCCTGGACTTGCAACGCAGAGACGCACGCCTTCGCCTCGAGCGGACACCGCCCCACGAGCTGCGACTCGATTGCGCTGACGAGGCGCGCCTGACCTGACGAACAGAGCAGAAAGCCCCGCGGTGACGGGGCTTTCGGCGCTTCTGGACTGCATCTGAATCGCTACTTGATGAACAAGATCTCTGAGTACTTGGGCAGCGGCCAGAGATCGTCGGCCACCATCCGCTCGAGCTCGTCAGCCCCTTCGCGCACCGCGGCCATGGCCGGATTCACCGTATCGCGGATGTACTCGGCCTGAACCATGATCTCGCCATGAGGCTGGTTCTCCTCCAGGTTGGCCGACTCGAGGTTCTTGAGCGCATCGACCATCTTGCTGAGCACGCCTTCCACCTCGCCGGCCAGCTCCGGGAGCTGCGCCGCGATGAGCTCGGCGATGTAGCGAGCCGCTGCGGGCACGATCATCGTGCGCGCAATCGACGACGCCGTCTCGGCCTCGATGTTGAGCTTGGTCACGTACTGTTCGAGAAACACTTCGTAGCGTGACTCGAGCTCCCGCGGGGAGAGAACTCCGTAGTTGGAGAACACCTCCTGGGTCTCGTCCGTGATCAGATAGGGCAGGGCGTCCGGCGTGGTGCGAAGGTTGAGCAGCCCGCGCTGCTCCGCCTCGGCGTGCCACTCCTCGGAGTAGTTGTCACCGCCGAAGACGATCTGCTTGTTGGCCGCATAGCTGCGCTGGAGGATGGGCCGGAGGGCCGCCTCGAGCTCGGTGCCCGCCTGCAGCGCGTCCTCGAGTTCCTCGGCCAGGTAGTCGATCGCCTCGGCCACGATCGTGTTCAGGACTGTGTTGGGGAGTGACAGCGACATGCTCGAACCCAGGGCACGGAACTCGAACTTGTTGCCGGTGAACGCGAACGGGCTCGTACGGTTGCGGTCGCCGCCGTGCATGGGCAGCGGCGGCAGAACCGGGGTGCCGAGGCCGAGGAACGACTCCGGTGTGGACTCGCCCACTTCACCGCGCTCGATCGCCCCGAAGACCTTCTCCAGCTCGGCGCCGAGGAAGATCGAGATGATGGCCGGCGGCGCCTCGTTGGCGCCCAGGCGGTGGTCCTGGCCGGGCGAGGCGATCGACGCCCGCAGGAGCCCCTGGTGCTTGCTGACCGCCTGGATGACCGCCGCGCAGAAGAACAGGAACTGCAGGTTCTCGTGCGGGGTGTCGCCGGGCTCGAGAAGATTCTCCCCGCCGTCGGTACCCATCGACCAGTTGTTGTGTTTGCCCGACCCGTTGACGCCCGCGAACGGCTTCTCATGCAGCAGGCAGACCAGTCCGTAGCGACGGGCCACGTTCTGCATGACCTGCATGGTGAGCTGCTGATGATCGGCGCCCACGTTGGAGTTCTCGAAGATCGGGGCCACCTCGTACTGGGCCGGCGCGACCTCGTTGTGGCGGGTCTTGATCGGTACGCCGAGCTTGGCCAGCTCTCGCTCGGTGTCGAGCATGCACGCCAGCACGCGCTCGGGGATCGAACCGAAGTAATGGTCGTCGAGCTCATGACCCTTGGGCGGCTTGGTCCCGAACAGGGTCCGGCCGGTGGTGACCAGGTCAGGACGCTGGAAGTAGTACTGCTCGTCGATCAGGAAGTACTCCTGCTCGGGGCCGACGGTGGTGAACACGCGCGAGGCCTCGCGGTTGCCGAACAGCTTCAGCGCCCGGATGGCTGACTTTGACAGCGCGTCCATGGACCGGAGCAGGGGAATCTTGTGATCCAGTGCCTCACCGGTCCACGATGCGAATGCGGTGGGGATGCAGAGGAGCGCGCCATTGGGGTTCTCGAGGATGAACGCCGGCGAAGTCGGGTCCCACGCCGTGTAGCCGCGGGCCTCGAAGGTGGCCCGGATGCCGCCGGTCGGGAAAGAGGAGGCATCAGGCTCGCCCTGGATCAGTTCCTTGCCTGAGAATTCGGCCAGCGCGGTGCCTTCACCGGTGGGTGAGTAGAAGCTGTCGTGCTTCTCGGCGGTCAAGCCCGTCAGCGGCTGGAACATGTGGGTGTAGTGGGTCGCGCCTTTTTCCAGTGCCCACTCCTTCATGGCCAGGGCGACAGCGTCGGCCAGCGAGGTGTCCAGAGCCGCGCCCTTGGCCAGCGTCTTTGACAGTCGCTTGTAGACATCCTTGGGCAGTCGCTGGCGCTGGATCGCCGGGCTGAAGACGTTCTCCCCGAACACCTGGTTGTCGGACGTGGTGAGATCGGGAGTTCCGAGGCGCTCGCCATTCGGGCTCCATTGAGCGGCGAGGACATTCTGCTGTCGGGGCATGCGGGGCTGTTCCCTCCTTGTCGGCGCCTCGGCGGCCGGGCGCACGCGTGAATATTCGTCTCGTCGAGAGAGAAGGCCAGCGTAGGCGACCGCCCGGCGCCGGTCACTATCCCGATGTCCAAACCGACCCCGCTTTGGTTCGCCTGACGGCGAAGCCCAGGAGTACCGCAGCGTGTGCGGGTTCCGGCGGCGCGGCGGCACCACGGCCGGCACCCGAGGACGGCGCGTGGTAATACTGGCACGATGTCCGATCAGAGTGCATCCAGCCCACGGCCCGAAGAGGCCGAGCGGGGTCCAATGTCCATGTATGTGCCCGCCGCAGCGCGCTACGACAATCTGCCCTACCGCAGGGTCGGGCGCAGCGGACTGCATCTACCCGCCGTCTCTCTGGGCCTATGGCAGAACTTCGGCGACGACCGACCGCTGGCCGCCAGCCGGGCCATCCTGCGCCGCGCCTTCGACCTCGGCGTCACCCACTTCGACCTGGCCAACAACTACGGGCCGCCCTACGGCAGTGCCGAGAAAAACTTCGGGCGCATCTTCGCCGAGGACTTCTCTCAGCTGCGCCACGAGCTGGTCATCTCGACCAAAGCCGGCTACGACATGTGGCCCGGACCGTACGGGGACCACGGCTCGCGCAAGTACGTGCTGGACAGCCTGGATCAAAGCCTGCGGCGGATGGGCCTGGACCACGTGGACATCTTCTACTCCCACCGCTTCGATCCTGACACCCCCCTCGAGGAGACGATGGGCGCCCTGGACACCGCTGTGCGGGCCGGGAAGGCTCGCTACGTGGGGATCTCCTCCTACGGCCCGCGCCGGACCGAGGAAGCGATCCAGATCCTGGCCGACCTGGGTACGCCGCTGCTCATCCATCAGCCCTCGTACTCGATGTTCAATCGCTGGATCGAGGGCGAGCTGCTCGACATCCTCGAGCGCGAGGGAGTCGGCTGCATCGCCTTCTCGCCCCTCGCCCAGGGGCTGCTCACCAACAAGTACCTGAACGGCATTCCCGAGGACTCCCGGGTCCGCCGGGGCCAGGCCTTCAGCGAGGACCTGCTCACCGAGGAGAACGTGGAGCGGGTCCGGGCGCTGAATGAGATCGCGCAGCAGCGGGGCCAGAGCCTGGCTCAGATGGCGATCGCCTGGATCCTCCGCGACTCGCGGGTGACCTCGGCGCTGGTCGGCGCTTCCAGTGTTGGCCAGCTGGAGCAGAACCTCGCCGCCCTGGAGAAGCTCCACTTCGAAGCCGACGAGCTCGAAGCCATCGAGCGCTTCGCGGTCGACGGATCGCTCAACATCTGGTCGTCGTCCAGCAACGCCTGAGGTCTCGTCCTCTGGTTTGCTGCGGCGGCCCACACGGTCGGAAGGCGGCACCGAGGGAGGAGTCGACCGTGCAGTTTTGGGAAACGTTGCCGGCGCCGCTCTTGTTTTCCCAGATCCGCGCGCTATGCGACCACTTCCGGGAAAATCCGGCGCCCGTCTTTGAGTTTTCCCGGAAATGCACGGCTGCTCGCCGCCTCGGGCGGAATCCCCGGCTTCCGGGCGGCGGCAACGCCAACGCAGGGCTCTGTGCCGGCCCCCGGCGACTAGGGCTGCCCGGACCCGGTGACGATCGCGCCCGAGTTATTGACGTAGGACTGGGCGGGCTTGTTGGCCACGTTGACTGCGAACGTGCCTCCGGGTACCGAGCCGTTGGCGGCCACCGCGCGGGCCTTGCCGTTCAGTCCGGCGGCCACCTCCCAGGCGACTACGTGACGACCGGGGGCCACCGCGGTCACCTTCCAGTCAAAGCGCACGGTCTGGCCGGGACGCAGCTTTCCCAGCGCCCAGGTGTTCGAGTAGGCGGTCACAGCGGCTCCCGCGCCGCCGTTGGTACAGCTGTACCTGCAGGTGCCGGGTCCCTGGTCAACTACCCAGATCGGCCGTGATGGGTTGGCCAGGTATTTGGCGTTCTGGTCCTGCGAGAAGGCCCGGGCGCCGGTGCCCTGGGCGACTGAGGCCGGATAGGCGCAGGTGATGTTGCAGATGGACACCGCGATGTCGGGGATTGTCTTGCTGCCGGAGTTGCGCACCGAGATGGTCAGGTGGGCGTGCTGGGAGAGCGTCTGGCTGGTCGGAAAGGCGGCGGTGTCCACGGCCACGGGAAAGTTGGCCTTCCGCTCCGAGGCGTCCTGACGTGGTCCGGACGAGCCGCACGCGGTCAGGGCCAGGCTCGTCACGAACCCGGCGGCGATCGCGCAGCTCCTCAGTTTCCTAGCCCTCACGGCGGGGGCAACATACCACGGGGCGGGCGCTCCATACGCCGGTTTGCGGTCAGACGACGGTTGCCACTTGGTCTTTGCCGCACCGGTGGCGTAGGCTTACGCGCCGGTAGTTCCGCGCCGGCGGACTCATCGCACTTGGGAGAAGAGACCAGTTGATCAGAGCAGTCGCCGACCGAGCCTTCTTGCCGACGAAGGGCGTGCTCGAAGAGGTCGGCAACATGATGATTCTCACCGGGAAGACGCTCGTGTCCGCCGTGCGGCCGCCGTATCCGTATGGCAGCGAATTCGTGGGCCAGTTCCTGTTCGCGATGAGGCTGTGCTGGTTCCCGCTGTTGATCTCGACGATCGCCTTCGGTTACGAGGCGCCGGGTCTGCAGGCGGCCAACTTCCTGGTCCTGTTCGGCGCCATCGACCGCCTGGGCGGATTCTTCATCCTGGCCTCGATCCGGGAGTTCGCGCCGTTCGTGGACGCCATCGTCCTGGCCGGCGTGGCCGGCACGGCAATCACCGCTGATCTCGGTGCGCGCAAGATCCGCGAGGAGCTCGACGCCCTGCAGGTGCTCGGGGTCGATCCGGTCAAGAACCTGGTCGTCCCGCGCTTCCTTGCCCTCATGCTCCTGACCGGCCTGTTTGACATCTACGCCCTCATCTTCGGCGTGTTCGGCGGGATCCTGGCCACCGTGGTCAACCACGCTCCGCTGGGGCCGTTCTGGGCCACTTTCTTCAACAACGCCTCCACCACCGACCTTTGGGGATCGGTGGTCAAGACGACCCTGTTCGGGGCGATCATCGCCATCGTCTGTTGTTACAAGGGGATGACCGCCTCAGGCGGGGCCGAGGGGGTCGGACGAGCCGTCAACCAGGCCGTCGTGATCGCCTTCCTGGGCGTGTTCGCGTTCAACTACGCCTTCACGCAGACGTTGCTGGCCACGCATCCCGAGATCACCACGATCATCAAGTAGATGGGCAGCCTGGTCAGCACCCCCCGCGGCTGGATCGAGGCCTTTGGCGAGATCGTCAAGTTTGGCGGGACGATGGTCAAGGATGTGGCCACGCTGCGGGTGTTGCGTTTCTTCGGCGAGGCGTTGCGTCAGGCAGGGATCTTGATCGTCTCCTCCACCCTGGTGATCTGGGGGCTGGTGTTCATCATCGGCCTCGAGTGCGGGATCGAGGGGGCGTATTTCACTTATGGGGAGGGGACGCCGGCGTATTCGGGCGTGTTCGCGGCCTGGTGTGACCTGCGGGAGCTGGTCCCGCTGGTGTTCGGCTACATGATGGCCGCCAAGGTGGGGACGGGGATTGTGGCCGAGCTCGGGTCGATGCGCATTTCGGACGAGATCGATGCGCTTGAGGTGATGGGGATCAGCGGCATGCGCTTTTTGTGCGCCACCCGGCTGCTGGCCGCGCTGCTGGTGCTGCCGTTTGTGTACATCTGCTCGATCGGCGCGGGTTTCTTTGCCAGCTATCTGGCGGTGGTGCAGCAGATCGGCTATGTGACCTCGGGGGGGTTCTTCCTGATCTTCTGGCAGTTCCAGAACCCCCCGGATCTCTTATTCAGTCTCATCAAGGCGATGAGCATGGCCATCGTGATCGTGATCGTGGGCTGCTACTACGGCTATAACGCCAGCGGCGGCCCGGTCGGGGTGGGTACCGCGACCGCGAAATCGATGGTGCTAAACCTCGTCTCAGTCCATCTCATCGGCATGCTCGGAACCCAGCTCTTCTGGGGCGCCAACCCCCGAGCACCAATCGGAGGCTAAATGGGTCTTTTCGGGACATCGCAGGGCGGTCAGGACGGCCAGTGGCGCCCACAGCTCCAGCATCAGCAACAGCAGAAGTCAGACGACTCTGAGAAGAAGTCGGGCGACTCTGAGGAGTCCGGCGGCTCGGAGGGTTCCCGGAGCTCGCACGACGCCAGCGAGGACCCGCGCAACATCGGGGACCAGAGCGACGAGCACAACGCCGAGGCGCGGGGCGCGACAGTAGACCTCTCCCCCCAGGAGCGCGAGGAGAAGATCACCAGCGCCGCACCGCACGGTGGCGAGATCGAGGACACCCCCAGCTGGGAGGAGGCTCAGCACGAGGAGGGCGAGAGCGAGTCCGCTGCGCAGGACGGAGAAGCCGACGAGGAGCAGCGCGGCGGCTCACGCGTGTCGGTCGTCGATGAGTCCCCGCCACGCCCGGGACCGCCCAGTGGCGCCTCCGATGACGAGTACAAGTGGCATACCTACAAGGTCTATCCCTCCGGCCGTCCCGACGCGGTGGAGTTCATCGACACCTACAAGGCGTTCGGCCGCTCGAAGATCCTCCAGGGTCTGAACATGGGCCTTCCTGAGGGCATGGTCTCGATGATCCTGGGTCCATCGGGAACCGGCAAGTCGGTCTGCATCAAGCACATGGTGGGCCTGCTCTACCCCGACGAGGGAGACATTCTGGTCCACGGCAAGTCGGTGCCGAACATGCCCGACGATGAGCTCTTCGACATGCGCAAGAAGTTCGGCCTGCTGTTCCAGGACGGGGCCCTGTTCGGGTCCATGAACCTGTATGACAACGTCGCCTTCCCACTGCGACAGCACACCGAGAAGGGCGAGGACGAGGTCGAGGACATCGTCATGCGCCGCCTCAATGAGGTCGGCCTGGGCTCGGCCCGCACGAAGATGCCCAACGAGCTCTCGGGCGGTATGCGCAAGCGCGCTGGGTTCGCCCGTGCGCTGGTGCTCGAGCCCGACATCGTGCTCTTCGATGAGCCTGACTCAGGCCTCGATCCGGTCCGTACCGCGCTGCTCGGGGAGCTGATCCTCGAGATCCATCGCGACATGATGGACGAGGCCAAGGAGAACCAGAAGGAGCATCTGCCCACCTTCTGCGTGATCACCCACGACATCATGAGCGCCCGCCGCGTGGCCGACTACATCAACGTCCTCTGGAAGGGCCGCATCGTCGAGGCGGGCCCGGCGGAGGACATGCTCAACTCCGAGAACCCGTTCATCCGTCAGTTCCTCTCCGGCGAGTCCCAGGGCCCGCTGGCCATGGACTGAGCGTCCCGGCCGGCGCCGGGGTCGACCGGCGCAGCCGGCCAGAGCCCGCCGGTACTCTGCGGAACACCGTATGACAGTCAGGAAGAGGTTCGAACAGCTCGCTGCCGACGCGCGCGGCCGTGTCGTCCGCCGGCCGGTTCTGACCATCTCGATCGTCGTGACCCTGGCCCTGGCCGGTGGTCTGCTCTCGCTGGGGTTGAAGCCGTCGGCGGGGATCGACACCTTCGTGGGCAAGTCCTCGGCCAGCTACCAGGCCACCGTCTCAGCCCAGCACCACTTCGGCGCTGACCCGGTGATTGTGCTCATCCACGAGCCGCTGAACGACCTGGTCGAGACCACCGACCTGGCCCGTCTCACCCAGCTTGAAGCCTGCTTCGCGGGTCAGTACGTGGTCGCCAACACCACCCTGCGCGCGTTCACGCCGACGGCGGTCAACCACACTCCGTACGGCGGTCAGGACAGCCCCTGCGGCAAGCTGGCCCGCAACAAGCCGGTGCAGGTGGTCTACGGCCCGGGCACGTTCCTCAACCGTGCCGTGGCAGCGGTCAACACCCAGATCCAGTCGATGATGAGCGGCGTCCAGGTTTCGGTCAAGCGGGCCGAGTCCGCTGCCTACCAGCTCGCCCGGGCCCAGCACCTGTCCCCGGCCAAAGCCACCCGGGCGGCCACGTCAGCGGGACAGCTGGCCTACCAGCAGGAGCTCCAGTCGCTCGAGCAGCTCGCGCTCACCTCCGGCATTACCTCGATGCCGTCGATCGATTCTCACCAGTTCATCCCGCAGATCGTCTTTGACCAGACCCGAGGGGTGAATCAGCCCAAGGCCCGCTTCGCCTACCTGTTCCCGACCGCCAACTCGGCGCTGATTCAGATTCGCCTGCGCGCCTCGCTGACCGATGCCCAGCAGGCCCAGGCCATCAGCTGGATCCGGCAGGCCATCGCCATGCCCATGTTCCGCTCGGCCTACGGTGGCCGCTACACGGTGACCGGTGTCCCCGTTGTCCTGCACGATCTGTCCAGCCAGATCTCGGGCTCGATCGCCGGACTGCTGATCGCGGCGCTGCTGGTCATGGCCGCCACGCTGCTGATCGTCTTCCGCAGCCGCCTGCGGCTGCTGCCGCTGGGCGTGGCTCTGGCCGCGACCGGGATCACTTTTGGCCTGCTGGCCGTGCTCGGGATCAGCCTGACCATGGCCTCGATCGCCGTGCTGCCGATCCTCATCGGGCTGGCCGTCGACTACGGGATCCAGTTCCAGGCTCGCGCTGAGGAGGCACGCCGAGGCGGTGACGGCACCGGCGGGCCGATCAGCGCCCAACGAGCGGTGGCCGAGGCAGCCGGACGCGCCGCGCCGACGATCGCCACCGCGGCCCTGGCCACCGCGACCGGCTTTCTGGTCCTGCTGCTCTCACCCGTTCCCATGGTTCAGGGCTTTGGCCTGGTGCTGGTGGCCGGGATCGCCGTTGCCCTGCTCTGCGCCCTGAGCGCGGGGGCGGCCGCACTGGTCCTGGCTGACCGTGATCTTGGGGTGTTCGGCGCCTCGCTGCGCGGGGCGAGCGACCTCCTCGGCGGGGTGGGCCGCTCGCTGTCGGGCCCGCGCCGCATTATGGCCGGGTCGATCACCACGGCGGGGCGCGGGGCGCGGGACATCCTTGCCTGGGTCGGCCGCGGGATCAGCGCGCCTCTGCGCCGGCGCTCACGCCGTTCCCCGCTGCGCGGACCGGCCCCGCGTCCTGGGCGTCCGCGGCCATCGGGGCCGGGGGGCGGGGGGCTCGTCGGGGGCGTCCTGCGCCAGCCGGGACGTGTCCTGGCTGTGGCCGCCGTCCTGGCCGTGTTGGGCTGGGTGGCCGATACGCAGACCGGGGTGCAATCCGATGTCACCAAGCTCGTCCCGGCGGGCATGCCGGCTCTGCATAACCTGCGCACATTGGAGCGCGTCACGGGCGTCTCCGGCGAGATCGACGTGACCGTGAACGGTCCCAATGTAGCCAGCCCGACCACGGTCGGCTGGATGATCCGCTACGAGAACCAGCTGTTGACCCACTACGGCTACCTGGAGGCCCGAGGCTGCGCCTACTCCACGCTCTGCCCCGCGCTCTCGCTGCCCGATCTGTTCTCGACCGGCAGCCAGACGGCCAGTCAGCAGCCGCACCTGACCCAGACCCAGATTGACTCGCTGTTGGCCGCGGTCCCCGGCTACTTCTCCCAGGCCGTCATCACCCAGGATCACCGGCACGCGACGCTGGCCTTCGGGATTCGGCTGATGCCGCTGGCCCGACAGCAGCGGGTGCTCAACTACATGTCCGCCCACCTGCATCCGCCCAGCGGCGTGAATGCCCAGCTCACCGGCCTGCCCGTCCTGGCCGCCCAGGCCAACGCCGCTCTCTCCTCCTCCTCACGCCGGCTGCTCACGCTCCTGGCCGGCCTCCTGGCTGTCGGGCTGGTGCTCGTGCTGGTCTTCCGCAGCCTGCGCCGCGCAGTGGTGCCGATGATCCCGATCGCCCTGGCCACCGGTTGGTCGGCCCTGATCCTGTTCCTGATCGGTATACCGCTGAACCCGATGTCGGCCACCCTGGGCACCCTGGTCATCGCCATCTCGACCGAGTTCAGCGTGCTTCTCGCCGAGCGCTTCCGACAGGAGCGCGCGGCCGGCCATGACCTCAGTGCCGCCCTCGGCCGTACCTACCGCTCGACCGGAACCGCGGTGCTGGCCTCCGGGGTGACGGCCATCTTCGGCTTCGGCGTCCTGGTCTTCTCCAACATCACCATGCTGCGCGACTTCGGCTTCGTCACCCTGGTCGACCTGTCGGTCTCCCTGGGCGGCGTGCTCGTCGTGCTGCCCGCGGTGCTCGCCCTTGCTGAGCGCGATGACGCGCTGGTCGGCGTCCGGTCGCTGGCCGCCAGCGTCGCAATGGTCCTACGGCGACGACGCCGCCGGCCGCGACTGGCGTGAGCTCAGGCGCGGGTCCTGAGGACCCCGACCGCCCGAACCGCTCCGGTCCGGGAGAGGATCGCCCGGACCTCCTCGGTCGGCTCGACCCCGAGCGGGCCCGGTCCAGCCGCCGTCCCTCGTCGGTGACCCTGGCCAGCGCCGCTTCTGTCGATCCCCGACGGTACCGCTGGATAATCGGCATCTTCGGCCTCTTCCTGGTCGTGGTCGTCTCCGTGTACCAGTTCGCCACCCACGGAGTCGGTACGACGGGGGTGCCTCCGGGCCAGCGCCTGCACTACTTCGCCGCGCCGCTGGCCAACTCCAATCTCCTCGGCGATGCAAACCTTGCCCCTCCGTGCACCTTGGCCGGGCACGATCGCCGAGCGTTGAACATCTGCCTGCTGGCCCGGCACGGGCCGCTCGTGCTGTCGTTCTTCGTCACCGGCTCGGGTCAATGCGAGCACCAGGTAGATGCCCTCCAGCGCTTGTCGGCTCGCTTTCGTCGCTCCGGGGTTCAGTTCGCCGCTGTGGCGATACACGCCGACCGGCCGACGACGGATGCTCTTATCCGCTCGCACCACTGGACGATTCCGGTGGCTTACGACCGCGACGGATCGGTGGGCGCCCTCTACGGGGTCGCGGTCTGCCCCATGGCCGAGCTCGCGCAGCGGGGCGGCATCGTCCACGACCGCCTGATCGGCGATGGCTGGCAATCGACGCGGGCCCTGGCCCCGCGGGTTCAAGCGCTGATCACCGCGAGCGGCCGGGCCCGGTGAGCGACGAGTTCCCGCTCAGCCCCGCCGAGGGCTCCGTGCAGGACACGGTGCGCGATGAGTTCCCTGGCCTGCGGCTGCACTGGATCACGGCCACGGCCGCCCTGGGCCCGAGCCCGCCGGCTCTCGTGGCCCGGCTGCGCGATCTGTCCAGTCGCTACCGTGGGGGAAGCGTCGTGGCCATGCGGACGAAGCCGGTCCCGCAGGCCTACCGGGCCTTCTTCCGCCAGATCGGGCTTGACCCGGACGTACGGCGGATTCCCAGCGAGGGCGCGGCGCTGAAGCGGCTTTTGCACGGCGGCTTTCGCTCCGTTGACCTGATCACCGACGCCTGCCTGGTCGCGCTGGTCGAGACCGGGGTTCCCGTGTGGGCGCTGGATGCCGATCACATCGACGTTGGTGGCCTGGGCATCCGTACCGCCTCGCAGGATGATCGCCAGCGCTTACAGGCGCTGGGCGTCTACCCGGAGCCGGGGATGCTGGTGGTGGCCGACACAAACACCGTTTATGGATTGCTGTTCGGAGAGCTGGATCGGGCCCACCGGGTGACCGCGAAGACCGAGCGTGTGGCGCTGTTTGCCGTGGCCGTCGACGGGGTTCCCGACATCCACGTCGAGGAGGCGCTGTGGATGTGTGCGGAGCTGCTGAACTGACGCTTACCGCCCCGCCCAGTTGATACTGTGAAACCAATGGGAGGCAGTTACGCGTACACCCAGACGCTGCCGCCGGAGGGTCGAAGCTGGCGGCGAGCGCCGGCCGTCGAGCTCGACGAACGGGCTGCGCGGCGCTCCCTGCGTGGACAGATCGCTCGCCTGGAGCGCGATCTGGCTGACGCTTTCGTGACCGCGTTTCCGATGGGCGGGCTACCCCAGCCGGCCGCCGTCGCCGCCTCGCCGCGGGTGCTCGGCTTGGCCGAGCTCGAGTGCGTCCGCGACCAGCTCGCGGAACGCTTGCACGACTCGCGGGCGCTGATCGCCGAGCGCGCCGACGAGCAGGAGGAGAAGCGGCGCACGCTCGAGCGCATGCTGATCGATCCGGCTCGATATCGCTTCGCTCGGGTCTCCCGGGCCGAGCTCGGGGAGCCGGGCTGTGGCGTCTGGCAGGTCCGCCCTCGCCTGGGCCTGATCGGAATGCTGATGGGCTGGTGGCAGGTCAAGCTCTCCTCGGGCTGTCCGTTAGCCCGGGGTCGCGGCGCCGCCGCGACCCGTCACTGACGCCGCGGAGACGGTGACCGATGCGCCCGTTGCTCAGAAACGGCGCCGGAGCCGTGCTCATCACCCTGATCATGTTCATCGGCAGCCTCGGGCTGTGGGTGGGAACGCCACTGCTCTGGCTCTGGGTGGGCTCGCAGATTCAGGGAGCCACGGAGTCGATCGGCACGGCCATCGGAGCCATGTTCGTCGGAGTTGTTCTCCAGGTCATGGTGCTGGCCTCGGTTCTGGCCAAGCTCAGCGACTACTACCGGGCCAACTGCCTGGCCCGCGGGCTGAGCGACCCCGGCCATGTGGTCCTGGAAGCGGTGCTGGTCATCAGCGCCGGGTTGACGGTGGCCGTGTTCATAATCTGGTTCTTCATCTTTGCCGGCGCGAGCCCGGTTCCGGTCGGCATTCACGTCTGACCGTTGACGCCCCTCAACGGTCGGCATTCACGTCTGACCGTTGACGCCCCTCAACGGTCGGCTCAACGGTGGAGGGACATCGGCCCGGGACCCCCTGGCCCCGGGCCAGCGTCCTCCTCAGGCGAAGGCCAGCTCTCGCTCGCGCGACAGTGGCGCGTCGAGCGCCGCCAGTGGCGGCTGGATGCGTTCCTGCAGAGCGGCGACCAGAACGCCGCGCTGGCGCTCGGTCAGCTTGCCGATCGGCTTGGTCTCCGCGATCTGGTTGCGGGTCAGGAACTTCCGGCATCGAGTGCTGCCCCATCGACGCTGGCTGGTGAGCAGGTCGCCCACCGGCCAGCTGCTCGCCTCCTCCGGGCATTCGATAAGCACTTCTGCGGCGGATACCTCACCGAGCGCGATCCGTCGCTTGAGGCAGGCGCGCGCGAGCCGGATCTCGTTTGCGCGTTCGAGCGCCCGTAGCCGTTGTGGCTCAGGGGTACTTCTCGCGATCTGCTGCGTCATGTAGATTTCTCACTCCGCTCTTGATCGTTCCGCTCGCAAGCGGACGTTGACGATTGCCAGCCGGACCGCGCGGTTTCTCACCCGCGGCCTTCGGCCGGTTTCCTGCGCTATGGAGTTGGAGCCCCCCGGCTCCAATGAGCCTCCGAGACTGCTCGCCCCGCCCGTTGCTTACTCTCTCAGTCGCTCGGTGAACCACATCCGTGCGACGTGTTCAAACCTAGTCCAACGGGGCGGTCACAGCAACGTCACAACTGGCCTTGGATACGCACAGAGCGCCTTTTTTATCTCGTCAAGGTGTTTGTGCATCCGCGGACAAGTGTTTGGCGGTTCGTACTCCGATGCGGAGTGCCGGCGCCAAGCGCGGTTCGCAGTGAAGCGGGCTCCGGAGCCTCAGGCTCCGGGCTCGGACCGACCGGTCGGCAGCGGGCCGTGCTCAGCCTCGAAGTCGCGCTTGACGCGGGCGAAGATCTCCAGTGCCTGGTCCAGCGTCTCGCGCTCGTGGGTGGCCATCACGCTGGTGCGCAGCAGCGCCCCAGCCGGCGGAACGGCTGGGTGCAGGGCGACGTTGACGAACACCCCCGCGTCGTAGAGGGCCTTCCAGAGAAAGGCTGCCTTCCAGTCGTCGCCCACTACCACGGGGACCACCGTGGTCACGATCTGCGTGCCGTCGGCAAGCCGAGTGGGCTCAACCACCTTGAAGCCCAGCTGGGCCAGACCCGTGTGTAGGTAGCGCGCGTTCTCCAGCGCGCGGGCGAACAGCTGCGGCCCCTCCTCCGAGCGGCAGATGCGGACCGCGGCCAGGGTGGCGCCGACCGCAGCCGGCACCGAGGCGGCGGTGAACATGAACGGGCGTGACTGGATGCGTAGGAACTCGATGACGTCGGCCGGGCCGGCGATCACGCCACCGCAGGAAGCCAGGGACTTGGAAAAGGTGGCCATACGCAGGTCGACCTGGTCCTCAACGCCGAACAGCTCCGAGGTGCCGGCGCCGCGCGCCCCGAGGACACCCAGGGCGTGGGCCTCGTCGACCATGAGGCGGGCACCGTAGCGGCGGCAGAGCTCCACGATCTCCGGCAGCGGCGCAACGTCGCCCTCCATCGAGAACACGCCATCGACCACGACCAGCACCCCGCCGCCGTCGCCGGCGGCCTTCTGGAGCGCGTACTCCAGGCGATCCAGCCGGTTGTGACGGAAGGGCCGGAGCTTGGCCCGGGACAGGATGCAGCCGTCGAGAATCGAGGCGTGATCCCCCGAGTCGGCGATCACCGTGTCGCCCGGGCCGAGAATTGTGCCCAGCGCGCCCAGGTTGGCCTGGTGACCGGTGGTGAAGACGATCGCCGCCTCCGTGCCGATCCACTCGGCCAGCTCCTGCTCGAGCTCGAGATGGAGGTCGATCGTGCCGTTGAGGAAGCGCGATCCGGTCAGCCCGGTGCCGTACTTGGCCAGCGCGTCGGCAGCGCCCTGGCGAACGCGCTCGTCGCCGGTCAGACCCAGGTAGTTGTTGGAGCCCAGCATGATCCGTCGGGCTCCCTCCATCTCCACCACGGGAAGCGTGGGCCCTTCGAGCACGCGAAAGTACGGGAGCGCATCGAGTTCACGGGCCACCCGCAACTGCTCCAGGCGCTCGTGCTCGCGCGCCTTGGCGAAGACGTCGATCGAAGTCGGCATGAGGCAGTCATGCTAACGACCGCCAACGGTGTCACCATTGGGAACGATGAGCTCTGAGAAGCCCAACAGCGGTCCAATGGAACCGGACTACGTGATCGAGGAGGACGAGGAGGTCGTTGACGGCCTGCCCGTGCTGGCCGAGGTTCGCACGCTCGAGCCGGCCACCGTGGCTGCCCTGCCCGCGGTCCAGGCGGCTGCGGCGGCGGCCACCGGTTTCGTGGCCGGAGCCGCCACCCTGGCGCTGATGCGACGCCACAGCGCTCGGCGGCTGGCCCGGGCTCGGCTTCAGCGGCGAAGCACGGGTGGGCTGCCGGTGCTGGCCAGCCGTTCGTTCCTGGTCGACGTCCACCTGCTCGCCAAGCCAGGGGAGTGAGCGAGCCCGACGCCGTGGAGGTCCGGATCGAGGTCCGGACCCGCTGGCCGTTTCGCCTCTCCCGGCGGACCGGTCTGGACGGCGTGGCCCGCGTCCGTCGCGGCGTCCTGCATCGTCTGCTGCATGCCGGCGATGAGCCGGTATCGATCCGCGTGGCTCAGATCGGTCCCGACCGCGTGCTCTTCGGCGCTCGGGCTGAGCGCCGCGAGGTGGCGGAATGGGGCATCGAGCGCATGCGTCTGGCCCTCGGGGTTGACCAGGATCTGCGTCCCTTCTACGACCGCTTCCGCTTCGACCCCCTGATCGGCCCGTCGGTCCGGGCCAATCCCGGACTGCGCGTCTCCTCACGCCCGGATCCGTTCGAGGCCCTGGTCTGGGCGATCTGCGAGCAGCTCATCGAGTACGAGCGAGCGGCGCTCATCGAACGGCGGCTCACCCAGCGCCTGGGGCGCCGTTGCCCGCACACCGGGCTGCGCGACTCACCCACCGCGGCCGTCCTCGCCGGGCAGGCTCCGGCGTTTCTGGCCTCGCTGGATTTGAGCCCCGCCCGCTCGCTGACCCTGATTCGCGTCGCCCGCGAGGTGGCCAGCGGACGGGTTGACCTGCTCGACCCCGACCACGAACGCGGGTGGCGGCGGCTGCGCCGCATCAGCGGGATCGGCAGCTGGACGATCCAGATGCTCGCCCTGACCGGCCAGGGGCGTCTGGATCAGCTTCCGGCGGGTGATCTGGCCTACATCAAGCTGGTCGGCCGCCTGCTGAACGACGACCCGCGCTCGCGCTCCACCGAGCCGGAAGTGGCGGAGTTCTTCGCCCGTTTCGCTCCGTGGAGCGGCGTGGCCGGCCTGCATGCCCTGCGCTCCGGGGGGTCCGGGGCGGCCGTGCTGCGGTTGGCTGCCTGACGCGCTGCCGGGTTGGGCCTCAAAAGGACCCCTAAGGACCCTGGCCGGCCAGCAGCTGGTTGGTCGACGCGGCCACAATCGACGCTGGATTGGAGATCAGGTGATGGTTGAGCATCCATTCGCCGTAGACGGTCCACTGCCGGGAGTTCTGCCATCCCCAGGGAAGGTTTGATGCCGTCGGGAAGTACGAGGACAGGGTGGCCTGCACGCTGGCCAGCTGGAGCTTGGCCTTCAGCGAGGGGTTGGCCGCCACCAGGGCGCTGACGCCGGCGCTGGGGTTGGCGCGCACTGTCTGATAACCGCGGCCCAGGGCCTGGACGAAGCGGCGCAGCACGTTGGTCCGGCTGGCGAGCTCGTTTTCGCGGGTGACCAGGACGAGCTCGTCGTAGGTGGGCACGCCGGCGTTCTCAACATGGATCACGTTCACGCGGCGGCCGAGCTGGCGAAGCTGGAGCGCCTCGTAGTTCCAGTACGCCCCCAGAGTCGCGGCGACGCGCCCGGAGAGCATGGCCGGCACGAGATTGGAGCCGACGTTGATCTCCTTGACCGATTGCGCAGCGACCCCGGCGTGCTGGAGGATTGTCTGCAGGTACGCGTGCTGGTAGGGAATACCGGCATCGCCCACGGTCTTTCCGCGCAACTGCGCGGCACTGGTGACGTGCTTGGGTCCGAGGGACACGATCGAGGTCAGGGGCCGTTGGACCAGCGCACCGATCGAGACCAGGGGTAGCCCCTTGTCGCGGGCCAGCAGCAGCTCGGGCTCATAGGAGATGGCCACGTCGATCTTCCCGGCGGCCAGCAGCTGCAGCGGCGTAGCCGGGTTGCTCGGCGTCTGCACGCGCACGCTCAGCCCGGCGTCGCGGAAGTAGCCGGAGGAGAGCGCCTGGTAGAGGCCGACGTGATCGGCGTTGGGGAACCAATCGAGCATCACCGAGACAGGCTGTGAGGCACTGCTAGACGGGGTCAGCTTGTCCTTCTTCTCCCCGCAGGCGGTCAGGGTGAAAGCTGCGGCCAACGCGGTCAGCAGAAGCAGAAGCGGTCGTCTCATCGAATCGGTTCTCCAGTCGGTCGGTGGGCCCAGGGAAGCATCAGCCACTCGGCCAGGGTGAGAAGGGCAAATAGGGCGATCGCGAACAGGGACAGGATGACCACGGTGGCGAACGCACGCGCGGTCAGCAGCTGGGGGATCGATTGCTCGAACAGGTACCCCAGACCGGCGTTGGCCCCGGACTGCTCGGCGAACACGGCGCCGATCACGGCCACGATCACGGCGATCTTGGCCCCGGTGAACACGCCGGGTAGCGCCGCCGGCAGCTCCACGCGCCGGAACGTCCGCCAGCGTGTGGCGTCGAAGGTGCGCATCAGCTTGAGGAGGTCGGGGTCAATGGCGCTAAAGGCGGCCAGCGTGGTGACGACGATCGAGAAGAAGGACACCAGCGCGACGACCAGCACCTTGGGCAGCAGCCCGAAGCCCAGCCACAGGACCAGGATCGGGGCGAGCATCGGGATCGGAACCGTCTGGGAGGCGATCAACAGCGGCAGCGAGGCCCGCCGGACGGTGACGAAGAAGTGCATCGCGCTGGCGATCAGGAGCGCGCCCAGCGCCGCCACCACGATGCCGAGCAGGATCTCCTCGGCGGTGACCAGGAAGTTCGACCACAGGAGCGCACGATCGTCGTACAGGGAGGAGGCGACGGCATGGGGGGCGGGGAGAATGAGTGGATCGGCGCCGCCGGCGTCCACGTAGAGCTCCCAGACTCCCACCAGCGCCGCCAGCAGGAGCGCAGGCCCGAGAACCCGTCTCACGTCGGCATCCCCAGCTCGGTGTAGACCCGCTCGCGCAGCGCGGTCAGCTCCGGATCGGTGCGCCGCCGGGGCCGCGGCAGTCCGACGGGGATCTCGGCCAGCGCACGGCCAGGGCGGGGCGCCATGACCACGACCCGGTCGGCCAGGACCACGGCCTCCTCGACGTCGTGGGTGACCAGCACCACGGTGGGGGACTCGTCCTCGAGCATCCGGGCCAGCCAGGTCTGCATCTCGGCGCGGGTGATCGCGTCCAGGGCCGCGAAGGGCTCGTCCAGGGCCAGCACCGGCTTGCCGGCCAACAGGGAGCGCAGGAAGGACACCCGCTGGCGCATACCGCCGGAGAGCTCAGCCGGCCGCGTCTCCTCGAATCCGCCCAGGCCGAAGCGCTCAAGCCAGGGGCGGGCCTGGGTCCGCGCGGCGTCACGGGCCATCCCCCGAGCCCGCAGGGCCAGCGTCGCGTTGTCAAGCGCGCTCAGCCACGGCAGCAGCAGGTCGCGCTGGGGCATGAGCGCGGCCGGCGCGCATCGCACCCGGCCGACGTCGGGTTGCTGAAGCCCGCAGATCAGCTCCAGGAGAGTCGTCTTGCCCGAGCCACTGGGTCCGACCACGGCCACAACCTCGCCCTCGGCCGCACGCAGCGACATGCCATCCAGGGCGACCACCGGGCCGCGTTTGGTGGCAAAGCTGCGGCCGACGGACTCGACGCGGACGGTGTCGATGCGTTCCCGCCCGCGGGGCTCCTCGGGCGGAGCCTCGATCATCGGTTGTCTCACTCCCTCCGCGGGCATTACCCCACAGGTTCGAAGGGTCAGCGCAGGTCGCGAGGCTCGCGAGGGGCGCTATCTCAGCCGGCTTACCCGCCAGCCCCCCTGGTTTCCAGATGCGCTGGGCATGCTAGCGCTGCGGTGGCTGGTCCGCCCGTCACGCTAGTGCCCCACTAGATCTTGATGGGCTGGGCCAGCGCCTTGACGAACTCCTCGAGCTGGTCGGTCCGCCAGCACTCGAAGGCCGTGCAGTGCTGCTCGTAGGCGGCGATCACCGAGTCCCCGTAGTTCCAGTACAGGCGCGGCTCGGGGTTCAGCCAGAACGTACGCCCGGCGCGTGAGGTGATGGCCTCGAAGACGTCGTCCCGGGGTGGGCGGCCGTTGGTGCGGGCGTCACCGAGGACGATGACCGTGGCCCGCGGGTGCAGTTCGTCCTCGATCAGGGCCAGGAACTCGGTCCAGACGCGGCCATAGTCGGTGTAGCCTGAAATGTCAGCCACTCCGGCGTCCTTTGACACCGCCTCACTCGCGGCCCGGAAGTCTCGCTCACGCTCGAACACCTCGGTGACCTCCGAGATCCGCTCGATGAACACGAACGAGCGCAGCTTGCGGAACGAGTCGTGCAGGGCGTGCAGGACGGACAGGAAGAACGTGCTGGCGCTGGTGACGCTGGTGGAGACGTCGCAGAGGACGAAGATCTCCGGTCGCCGCGGCCGCTGCGGTCGGTACTTGAGCTCGATGGGCACCCCGCCGGTTTGCAGCGAGGCCCGCATGGTGCGGCGCACGTCGACATGGGCGTGGCGCTTGCGCCCCTTCTGCTCATGTCCCTGGGTGGCCAGGCGTCGCTTCAGCTGGGCGACAACGCGGTGCACGGCGGCCAGGTCGGAGATCGGTCCGGTGGGCAGGGCGCGGTCAAGCTCGGTCAACGGGCGCTTGGGGGGGAGGGTGGCCGTGCGCTCGATCAGCGCGCGTTCGAGCTCGCGCCGCAGCTGTTGCTCGAACCGGCGCAGCTGTTCGCGGGGGACGCCTTGGCGCCGCGGATCATCCTCGGGCAGGTCGGGTTGGGGCTCGGTCCGCAGCCCCAGAGCGCGGCGGATCCGCTGTACGTCGACGCCCAGCACGCCGGAGCCCTCGCCCTTGCCAAAGGCGGCTATGGCCAGCCGGGCCAGGTCTCGCATGGCCGCCTCGGACCCCTCGCGAAGTGCCGCAGCGATCTGCTGACGCAGCGCCTCGAGATCAACCTGGAGCGAGCCGGGCTGGCTGGGCGACTCGCTGATCTGCTGTCGCGCGGCCTCCGCCTCGGCGGCGCGGAAGAAGAAACGCTCAAAGACCAGCGCGAAGATCCGCTCATCCTCGGGGGACTTGGCCAGGGTGGCCGACAGCGCGCCGCGGAAGTCGGCCTGGCCGGTCCAGGGCACCTGCTCGATGGCCGCGAAGGCGTCAAGCAGCTCCGAGGTTCCCAACGCCATGCCCTCGTCGCGCAGCTCCTCAGCGAAGCCGAGCAGTTGGGCGCCGAAACTGCTCGGACCGCGGTCCGGGATCTTCGCGTAGAGCCTCGGCTCGGGCATGGATCGCTCAGGCGGCGGGACGAGCGCCGTCGTCGGCCGGCCGCTCGAGTTTCACGCCCACCCGGGCCGCGACCGTGTCCAGATCGGTGCGGTGCTTGACGATCACACTCATCGTCGAGCGGAAGGTGTCGGCGTCGATCTCCGCTGCTCCCAGCAGCAGTAGCGCCCGGGCCCAGTCGATGGACTCGGCGATGCTGGGCGGCTTCTTGAGGTCAAGCTCCCGGATCTCCTGGATGATCTCGACCAGCTTCCGGGCCACGGAGGCGTCGAGGTCGGGCGAGTGCAGACGCACGATCTCGAGCTCGTGTTCGAGCTCGGGGTAATCGAGCCACAGGTACAGGCAGCGGCGTTTGAGTGCTTCGGTCAGCTCGCGGGTGTTGTTGGAGGTGAGCAGGACAACCGGCTGCGTGCGAGCCTCGATCCGGCCCAGTTCCGGGATCGAGATCTGGAAATCGCTGAGCAGCTCGAGGAGCATGGCCTCGAACTCCTGGTCGGTCTTGTCGATCTCATCGATCAGCAGGACGACCGGCTCGGGCGAAGCGATGGCGGTCATGAGCGGCCGGGCGAGCAGGAACTCCTCGCCGAAGATGTCGCCCTGCACGTCCTGCCAGCCCGTCTCGCCGGACTCGGCCTGGATGCGCAGCAGCTGCTTGCGGTAATTCCACTCGTAGAGGGCCTTGGCTTCGTCCAGGCCCTCGTAGCACTGCAGCCGCACCAACGTGCGCCCGAGATAGCGGGCGAGGGCCTTGGCCAACTCGGTCTTGCCCACTCCGGCCGGCCCCTCCACGAGCACCGGCTTGTCGAGCTTGGTCGCCAGGAAGGAGACCAGCGCGGTGCTCTCACCGGGGAGATAGCCCACCTGGCGCAAACCCTCCGAGACGTCCTGCACCGATGTGGGCTGATGATCTTGGTCGCTCAGGGCAGCATTCCTCGTGTCGGCCGGTCGGGTCTCAGCGCGGCAAGCCGGGGAGGACCGGCGTGCGCCGCTGGGGTCAAATATAGGGTTCGCGGCGCCGTGGTCCTCACTCTGGCCTCCCAACAGTCCCAGCTGAACGCTTTTGTCGTCGTGCTCGTGTTCGGCCTCGTGATCGGGGTGTTCGGGCACGTGATCCGCTCCCGAACGCTGATCCTCACCGGGATCACGATCATTGGTGGGGCGAGCGTGTACTTCCTGTTCGTGGTGGCCGCGGTGCGCTAGTGCGCCACCGGACCCGCAGAGCAGGGCTCAGTCCGGCCGGTCTGGCCGAGTGCCCAGGGGATCTTCGGGGTCAGGCTGGCGGCGGCTAATCCGAGGCGCCTCGGGAGGCTCGTCGAACTCGATTCGCTCAAGCTCGGACAAATCGAGCGCCTGGTGAGGCGCTGGCCCGGTGGTCCTCCGCCGCGGGCGGGCATCAGCGGGCCGCACCCGGGTCGGCTCGACATCATCCGCCGCCGTGCGGCCCCGAGCGTCGCTTTTCGGTGGCCGGTCGGCCAGGCTTGACGGCCGGACGCGCTGTCGGCGGCCGGGAGCGACCGGTGGCCCGGCGGGAGCCGAGGCGGCCTGCGGAGAAGGCCGGGCTGGACGCGCGGGGCGCCGTCGGGTCGGGCTCTCACCGGGAAGCGGGGGCTCGGGCTCGTGGGCGAGTTTGACTCGGGAACCCGCATACACCAGCAGGGCGGCCACGCCCAGGGCGATGAAGATTCCCCATTCGATGCCCGAGGTGGTCTCGTAGAGCCCGTGACCGGTGGTTCCCTCCTTGTCGAATATCCGCCAGATGATCAGCAGGCAGGTCCAGACGCCGGCAGCGGTGAGAACTCCGCCATCTCCGCCGGGGACGTGGAAGGCGGCGCCTTCGGCCCGGACGAACAGCAACACGAGCACGCCGGCGGCGACGAGCAGAACCGCCGCCTCGACGAACGAGAACGCTCCCCACCCGGTCAGCGAGGCGCTGATGGCGTTCAAGTTTGCCGTCAAGCCGCGGGCGATGACCGTCTCCTGGTACCAGGGCAGGAACAGGGTCAGGATCATCCCGACGGCGGCGATTGCCGCCAGCCTCCGCTCCGGTGGGAGCGTCCGCCACACGTTGCGGGTCCTACCAGCGGGACCGCCACGGGCGCGTGAACGGCGCGGCCCTCGGTCCCGGTCTGGCCGCGAGCCGGGGACGGACGTGGCGTCGTGGGCATCCGGGGGGCGGACCACGACTCGATTGTAGGCCCCGGCTCGGGCGGTCCCGTACGCCCGAGACCGCCTCCGTCAGAGGGCCTCAGGCGATGGGTATGTCCTGCACTTCGGTCGGCTCGCGCCGCTCGCGCTCGGAGCGCTCGAGATACCAGTCGATCAGTGCCCGGAGGGCGAGCAGAAGCTCGCGCAGCGCTTCGCCGACACGCCGCTGCAGATCGGGGGGGATGCGGTCGCGCAGCGAGCGGATCGCTTCGAGCAGGAGATCCACCTCGTTGGCGCCGAACAGCGGAGCGCCGTCCTCATCCGGGTCGGGGGACGCTGACTGCCACCCGGCGGGCGGAGGCCGGCGCACGGCGGCGCCGGCCGCTTCTGAGATCAGTCGCTCGGCTGCCTCCGAGGCGCGATCGAGCCGCTTTTCGAGCCGGCTGAGGGGATTCCCGGCCTCGCTTTCGGGGGACTCCGGGGTCTCGGGCCTATCCATCGAAGCGCACCTCCAGGGCGCCGTCCGAGAACGTCGCCGCGCTGGGTCGGAAGCCGGCCAGGGCTGGAGGGAGCATGATCGTTCGCCGCTGCCCGTCGACACTGACGATCAACTCGAGTCCGATCTTCTTCAGCGAGATGTCGCCCTTGCTGGCAAACGGCAGCGTCAGCCGGAGCCGCGCTCCGGACTCATCCACGTCGAGCTGCTGGGTGATTCCGGCATACAGGACCGCGGCGGGGTCACGGTCGGTGAACAGGTCCTCGGCCAGCCGGTCGAGCATCTCCGCCCCCACCACCTCCTGCTCATAGAAGGGCGCACAGAGCACGGGAACCGGGGCAAAGGCCGAGTGCACCAGCTCGAGGTGTTCCTCCTGGACTCGCCGCCAGGCGGAGAAGTAATCCCCGACGCCGGCGGGGAACAGCCGGTTGACGATCACCGCGTCGGTCAGATACCCGTACAGGTTGAGGTAGGTGAAGGTCCGCATCGCCTCTCCGATGACCATCTTGTCCGGATTCATGACCAGCCGGATGCTGCAGTGAGCCCGGTCGCGGAGGGTTTGGTTCATGGCGATGAGATTCTGGGAGAGCCGCTCGACATCGGCGAACACGGCGGAGCTGGGCAGCGAGATGTCCAGTAGCGAGCGGGCCAGGGGCCGAGCTGCGGCCAGGATCTGCCGCTCGTAGGGGAACACCTTGTCGATCCACCAGCGGGCCACGTCGGGGAACGAGAGCAGCCTCAGAGTCTCGCCGGTGGGCGCGCAGTCAACCACGATCGCGTCCCAGCGATCGGATTCGTGGTGGGCCTGCAGTCGCAGCAGCGAGAACAGCTCGTCCATGCCCGGCGGCACGGTCAGCTCCTGGGCCGAGATGCGATCCACGCCGCGTTCCTGCAACAGCTCGCCCAGCCACTCCTGAACCCCGGACCAGTGTCGCTCCATCTCCTCCTGGGCCTTGACCTCCTGGCCCCAGAGCCGCTCTGAGACCTCCGCGGGCTGACCACTGAGCTCGGCGCCGAGAGATTCAGACAGGCTGTGGGCAGGGTCGGTGGAGATGATCAGCGTGCGCAGCCCGGCAGCGGCGCAGCGCCGAGCCGTGGCGGCGGCGACCGACGTCTTGCCAACGCCGCCCTTTCCCGTGTAGAGGATTATGCGTGGCGTCATGGCGGGCCGAGTCTAGGCCGGACGCCCCGATGGCGCGGCGGTCGCGTTCCCGAAAGGCGGGGCTCAGCGGGTGACGGTGAGCGTCCCGTTGACCCGGGAGAAATTGCCGGCCAGATCGGTGGCGGCGATGCGCACGGCGTATGTACCGGCCCGTAGGGCGGGGATGACGATCCGCTCCGCTCCGTACGGAAGGTAGGCGCTGGTGGTGTAGATCGTGCTCGAGCCCCGGGTCAAGACCACTCCGACATGGGAGAACTTGGAGAGCTTGAATCGCAGCCGGGTCTGACGGCGGGTCTTTCCCCGGAAGGTCAGCTGATGCAGGACCGGGGGAGTGCTCTCATAGCTCTGGAAGTGCTGAGCGGTGGTGCAGTAAACCGGCGTTTTGGTGTCCGAGCAAAGCCGGACCAAGAAGCCGGTGACCAGTTGGTGATAGGAGAGGCTGTCCTCCACGCCGGGCTGATAAAGGGACCAGGCTCCGGTATCGAAGCGCGGCACTTCGGCCCGCGCCTCGGTGTTCCCGGCCGCGAACAGGCGCTGGGCCTGGGCGTTTCTGCTCACCGCGGCGTAATCGTGTAGCCCGATCAGGGTTTGCAGGAAGGCGTTGATGATCGAGGTCCCCGGCGTGAAGCTGTACTGGACAAATCGCACGCCGCGCACCGTGGGCAGGCTCACGCCGACCGGAGGCGGGACGGTGAATACGGCCAGCGCCTGCTGGGCGACCCGGAGGTAGTAGGGATTGCTGGTGGCCTTGTAGGCGCGGGACAGCGCTTCAAGCCCCGTGGCTTGCGACATGGAGCTCGTCCAGGGCGGAGCGCCGCCGTCAAAGTGGAAGTAGTACTCCCAGGTGAGGCCACCACCCCGCCGCGCGGCCAGCGGAATCATCTCCCTCAGCAGTTGCGTGAGCGCGGGATACCCGAAGCGCCCCGAGGTGTACAGGCCGTCGGCCTTGCCGAACGTGCCCAGCACCTGGAGCTGGATTCCCTGGCCGGCGTAGTACTCCCAGACCAGTTGGGAGCCGGCGAACTCGACCCGCTGGCTGTTGGCCAGCAGCGGCCCACTGGACCACCACTGGCGGTTGCGGTCCACAGTCTGAAACAGGACCGGGAGCCGGGAAGCGGTCAGCGTGCCGGATTCGGCGATTTGGTGAACGGTCGCGGTCACCGCGGTCAGTTCGGCCCGGCGGGTGCCGTGCAGGTGGCGCTCAGTGCTCAGGGCGCGGTTATAGGAGAGCTCGTAGCCGTGGTAGGCCGACGCGGTGATGGCGTGCTGACGGTAGAGCCTGGTCAGCTCGCTGAACACGGTGCGGCGGGGGCGGCGCTTGCGCGCCACGTGTGCGACGGCCAGAGCCGGTCGCACTGACCCTGGGCCGGCCAGGGGCGCTTCCCGTCCGCCCGCGGGGGTGCTCGGCGCAGGCGTCAGCGCCGGACCGGTTACAAACGGGTCGTTGCGGGTGCTCACGGTGCCGTCGCCGGCTCGGAAGAGCACCGGCGCGGCGGCGCTGGTGCTGGCCTCCACGAGCAAGGCGAGTAACAGCGCAAGCAGGACAAGCGGGCCCCTGCGCACCAAGCCGATGGTACATTCGCGCCAGTGTCCGTGCCACGCCGGAGAGGAACTTGCAGGATCGCGGCGATGGTTGGGGCCAAGCCCATCAGGACGCTCGCCGTGGTTGTGCTGGCCGCATTGGCGGTGGCCGCCTGTGGGACCACGAGCCCGGGTTCGGGCCCCGCCCAGGCCCTGTTGCGGGCTACCTTCAGCGGCCCCCACAGCGTTCGCAGCGGGGTGCTGGATTTGCGCCTGTCGGCGACGCCGTCGGGCTCGCGGACGATCACCACTCCGATTGCCCTGGGCCTCGGCGGTCCGTTTCAGAGCCGCGGCAACGGCAAGCTGCCCGCCTCAAGCCTCAATTTCACCATCGATGGCCTCGGACACCATGGTCAGCTCGGCATCATCTCGACGGGGACCAACGGCTACGTCACGCTCGGGGGCGCCGACTATCAACTCCCCGCCGCCGATTACCAGAAGCTGGTCTCAAGTTTCTCCGGTGCCGCCGCCGGCGCCGGCACCGGCGGCCTGTCCACTCTGGGCATCGATCCGCTGCACTGGCTGGCCGATCCGAGGATTGTGGGCAACGAGACGGTGGGAGGGGCGGCGACGACCCACATCCGGGCCAGGGTCCAGGTCGCTGCCCTGTTGCGTGACCTGAACGGCTTCCTCGGGAAGGCCTCCAGCACCGGGGCGACAGGGGGCGCGGCGCTGCCGACGACGATCTCGGCCGCCACCCGCCGGCAGATCGCCGCGGCAGTCCGTCACGCCACCGTTGACGTCTGGACGGGAAGCAGCGACAAGACGCTGCGCAAGCTCTCGGTGGATCTTGATGTATCGGTCACCGGCCGGATCTCGACCCTCCTCGGCGGCCTCAGCTCGGCGGCCATCAACCTCACCGTTCAGTACGCCAACCTCAATCAGCCCCAGTCGATCACCGCCCCGGCGAAGATCCAGCCCTTCACCGGCTTTTCTCCGGAACGGATCAAGGGGCATCCTGGGCGCTGTGCAGAGCGCCTTCGGAAGTCGAGCGTGCTCCGAAGTAGCGGCGAGGCGTGAGCGGCGCGCCGCTGCCGGCGGCGGCTAGCCGGCCGCTAATCCTCGTCCGGTTCGGCGTCGGGCTCGAGGACTTCGTTGTGGTCCTCGTCCTCCTCTTCGGCGACGCCGGCCTCGTGGCGGATCTGGAAGCGTTCCAGGAGCCGATCGCGCTCGTGTTCGTCGAGCGGCACCTCGTCGGAGATCAGCAGCCAATCCTCGGCCTCGAAGCTCTCCTCGGCGAAAATCTCGGTGTCGAGGTGAGGACTGTCGTCCACGACCAGGACAATCTCGGTCAGCGGATTGAAGTAGGTGCCGGGACGGTTGACGAGCTCGTCCAGCTGGACGCGGCGGGCTTCGGGCATCGTCGCCAGACTAATCGGTCGCACGGCGGCCCGGCAACCGGTGAAGAGGCTCAGACCCCGTGCAGACCGGCGATCTCGCGCTCGATCTCGGCTTCTACGTCGAGGGGAGGCTTGCCCTGGCGAGCGCGGCGGTGGTTGCGGGCCAGGACCAGGTCGCGGATCTCCTGGCGCAACTCGGGATCGATGGCCGGCGCGGTCAGCTGGGCCAGCTCCCGCTCGACATCCACCTCGGGCTGGCCCCGGCGCCGGCGCCGGGCGTTACGCGCCTCGAGCAGCTGGCGGATCTCGGTGTCACGCTCGATCGCGCACGGCCGCCGGGCTTCTGGAGCTGCGGTCGTCCTCACTGTCGAGCAGCAGGTGGTTCTTGCCGTAGTCCTCCCAGGTCCGGCCGTTGAGCAGGACAGCGGCCAGCGCCCCGACGATCCCGACTCCGCACACCACCCATACGACCGTGCCGAACGCGCTCTGCACAGCGCTAAGTGTTGCGCACGCGGTCCGTCCTGTCAGGTGGGTACCGGCCTTTCGTTCCGGTCGGCGCGGAGATGCGGCCAATCGGGTGCCGGCGCCTCGACGTGGCGGCCATTGGTGTTGCCGATCGCGGACTATGGGGTAACCTTCTCCAGAGAATTGACTGACTAGTCAATCGAGAAATTCAAGGAGAACCCACCGTGGTTGATTTCACGCTCACCGACGAGCAGAAGAGCATGCGCGAGATGGCGCACGACTTCGCGGAGAAGGAGATTCGGCCCGTCGCCTGGGAGTACGACCGCGAGGGCACCTGGCCCGGCGAGATCCTGGACAAGGCCTGGGAGCTCGGGCTGATGAACAATCACCTCCCGTCCGAGTACGGAGGCCCGGGCCTCGGTTTCCTGGACGGCTGCCTTGATCGAGGAGGAGATCGCCTGGGGCTGCTCGGGCATCGGCACCTCGCTGTCCTGCAACGGCCTGGCCACCGCGCCGGTCATCCTGGCCGCCTCGGAGGAGCTCAAGAAGGAGTACCTCGGCCGCCTCTCCGAGGCGCCGCTGCTGGCCTCCTTCTGCCTCACCGAGCCCGACGCCGGCTCGGACGTCTCGGGCATGAAGACCAACGCCGTCCGCAAGGGCGACAAGTGGGTCATCAACGGCTCCAAGTGCTTCATCACCAACGGTGAGTACGCCAACTGGTACACGGTCTACGCCAAGACCGACAAGGAGGCCGGCCACCGCGGCATCTCCTGCTTCATCGTCCCGCGTGACGCCGGCGTCGTCGTCGACAAGCACGAGGACAAGATGGGCCAGCGGGCCTCCAACACGGCGACGATCTCCTTCAACGACGTGGAGATCCCCGCCGATCACCTCGTCGGCGAGGAGAACAAGGGCTTCAAGATCGCCATGATGACCCTTGACCGGACCCGCCCCGGCGTGGCCGCCATGGGCGTCGGCGTGGCCCGCGCGGCAATGGAGCTCGCCATCGACTACTCCAAGGAGCGCGTCCAGTTCGGCGTGCCGATCGCCATGCACCAGGCGATCCAGTTCATCATCGCCGACATGGCCACCAAGGTCCATCTGGCCCGCCTGGCCACCTGGAACTCGGCCGTCCTGCTCGACCAGGGCAGGCGCAACACGCTCGAGTCCTCGCACGCCAAGCGCTTCGCCGCCGACACCGCGATGGAGGTCACCACCGACGCCGTCCAGGTCTACGGTGGCTACGGCTTCATCAAGGAGTACAAGGTCGAGAAGCTGATGCGCGACGCCAAGATCCTCCAGCTCTACGAGGGCACCGCCCAGATCCAGCGTCTGGTCATCGCCCGCGAGACGCTGCTGCCGCGGCGCATCGAGGAGCCGGCCACCGCGTCGGTCTGAGCATCGCGGTAGGCGGGGCCTCCCTTCGGGACGGGCGGCCCGCTGAGTTCGACGGCTTGCGACTCGGATGGAAAAAGTGCCCGCTGAGGTCACATCCCATCTGGGTCAGCCGTCTGGCGACGGTGCTTGACTCGTCCTCGTGCGGCGTCTGTCATTGATCATCCTCAGTACGCTGACCGTCGCCGGATGCGCGACGGCCAGTGCCGGAACCGCCATTGAGGCTGCCGCGCTGCCCCGGAGCACGGCCAGCTCCCACGTCGTGCAGCGCCAACCGCCGGCCGGCTCCTGCCACGCCCGCGGCCGGGGGCTGTTCTCGCTGCCTGACCCCCGCTGCACGCCGGGGGCGATCGACCCGGCGGTGACCCAGCGCAATCTGGCGCGGACGATCTGCCGGCCGGGCTACAGCGCGAGCGTCCGCCCGCCCGAGTCGATCACCGAGCGCGAGAAGCGGGCCAGCCTGCGCGCCTACGGCGACCATCAGGCCCTGCATTACTACGAGTACGACCATCTGGTCTCGCTCGAGCTGGGCGGGGCGCGCAACGATGCCCGCAACCTGTGGCCCGAGCCGGGCGCAAGTCCGAACCCCAAGGACAAGCTGGAGAATCGTCTGCACGATCGGGTCTGCGACGGCGAGATGAGCCTGGCCGCAGCCCAGCTGGCCGTCGCCCGCGATTGGGTCAGCGGCATACCGGCGCTACGGCTGAGGCCGGCTGTTAGATCCAGCTCTTGCGCCGGAAATAGATCACGAACCCGATCGTCGAGGCGATCAGCGAGCCGATCCCGAAGACCACGAAGGACCAGGGTGGTGTTGAGGACGTGATCGATCAGGAAGGCGAAGTTCTGCCCGAAGAACCCGGTCAGGAAGGTCAGGGGCAGAAAGATGGTGGCGATGACGGTCAGCTGCTTGTTGACCTCGCCCTGGCGGTTGGCCACGGTCGAGAGGTACATGTCGGTGGCGCCGCTGAGCAGGTCGCGATAGGAGTCGACCAGCTCGGAGACGCGGACCAGGCCGTCGTAGACGTCGCGGAAGTACAGCCGGTCGTCGGCCTGTAGCCCGGGGAGCGAGGCGAGCGTGTCGCTGTCGCGGGCCAGCATGTCCCGCATCGGCGTGACCACCCGGCGCATGGCCACCAGGTCACGCTTGAGCGAGAAGATCCGCTGCAGGTTCTCCGGCGCGGCGTCGTCGAGGATCTGCTGCTCGATGTCATCGATGTCGTCATCGATCCGCGAAAGGGTGGGCACGAAGGTCGAGGTGATCGCGTCGAGGATCTTGTAGACCAGAAACTGCTCGCTGCGAATCGGCTGGTCGTCGTAGCGGGCGCGCAGGTCGGCCAGCCCGTCGATCGGCCGGTGGTGGATGGTGACCACGTAGTCACCGGAGATGATCAGGTGGACCTCGCGCAGCAGCGGATCGCCAGACTTGACCTCCGGGTCAACGCCGAACACGACCATGAACACGTAGCCCTCGTACTCCTCGAACTTGGGCCGCTGGTTGAACGTGCGGGCATCCTCGAGCGTGAGGGGATGCAGGTGGATCGAGCTCGGCCAGCCGCTCCAGCGCCTCATCGGACGGCTGTTCAAGTCGACCCAGACAAAGTTCTCGGCCTCGAGGTGGGCCGCGATGTCGGCATGGTCGGGGTTGACCAGACACGGGCACCCGCAGGGGACTACGTGGTGCCGGGGCATCGGCCGAGGTCACGGGGCCAACGCTACCAATGGCCCCAGTCGCGCCCGCGCCGGGACCTCCGTCGATGCGGCGTCAGCATCGAGGGCCACGGTCGTCAGCTACGATCGCAGCGCTGTGGCTCATCTGGTTCAGGGGACGCAGAGCGGGCTGCTCGATTGCGGCCGCCTTGGCGGTAATGGCCTTTTTCCCGGCTGGCGCGCAGGCCTTCAGCAAGGCCATCTGGGGCCCCGCGTATCGAAACGGGCGTCAACCAGTTCCCGCTCTACAAGAAGCTCGGGGTGCGGATCGTGGAGACGAGCTCAACTGGGCTCAGGTCGCCCCCCGTCGGCCCCGGGACGGTCGGAACCCGCGCGATCCCGCGTACCGCTGGCCCGCCGCCATGGCCAGCAGATCGTCAGCCAGGCCCAGCGCTACCACATGCGGGTCCTGCATTCAGCTCATCTTCACGCCGCGGTGGGCCAACCACGGGCACGCGCCAGAACGTGCCGCCGACAACCCCGGCCATCTACGGGAACTTTGCCAAGGCGGCGGCGCGGGAGTACCCCGGCGTGCACCTGTGGATGATCTGGGGCGAGCCGGACCGCACCCCCAATTTCTCGCTCACGCAGGCCGTGCCGCCGGGCGCGAACCTCGACGCCGGCCAGCAGGCCGCTCCGCATCGTCTACGCCCGCCTGGTGGATTCCGCCTACGGCTCGCTGAAGGCGGTCAGCCGGCGAAATCTTGTCATCGGGGGGTCGACTTTCTCGGGTGGGAACATCGTCGCGCAGCAGTGGATCAGAACCTGCGCCTGCCCAACGGCCGCCCTCCGCGCATGGACATGTACGCCCACAACCCTTTCAGTGTCAAGAACCCGAACTTCTCCGATCCGCCGTCGCCCTTCGGCGAGACCCAGTTCTCAGATCTCCCTGAGCTCGCCGGCTGGATCGACCGGTATCTCCATCGCGGCATGAAGATCTTCCTGTCGGAGTTCACGATTCCCACCAAGCCCGATCTAGAGTTCTTCGTTCTACGTCGATCCCAAGGTGGCCGCCAATTGGGTCACGAACGCTCTCTACCTGGCCCGACGGTGGCACCGCATCTACGCCATGGGCTGGATCCACGTCTACGACGATCCGCCCACCAGCTACGGGGGGCTGCTCACGGTGCAGGGAGCACCCAAGCCCGCCATTCTTCGCCTTCGAGCACGGGTAGAGCCGGCGGCGCCGGCCGGCGCGGCGACGCCAGCGCGGCGTTCGCTGATCAGCGCCGCGTCAGGGTGACGCCGCGGGTCATCTTCCCCGGGGGCCTCCTCGGGATGATCGTCAGCGTCGCGCCGATTTGGTTGTCGGTGATGCTTGAGCAGCGTCAGCGTCAGGCTGCTGAGCTTGGCGCTGAACGTGTGGTAGCGGCCCCTCCCGGAGGGCGATTGACCGCTTGGCCAAGGTCTTGAGATGTCCGTTCTGGATCCGGGTCAGCGTGAGCTTGCCCTTGCAGGTGCTCGCGCCGGCGCAGTAGAGCGAGACGGGCGCGAAGCGGCCGCGTAAAGACCAGATCGTGGGCCCTAGACCCCAGTTCCCGTGGGCCCGTGTGACGAAGCTGCGGTCACGCCCGAAGTTCACGAAGAGCGGGTTGTAGATAGACGTGCCCTGACCGTGCTGGAGATCAAGCCGGAAGTGGTACCGCGTGTGGCGGCGAAGGCCGGCGATCATCGCCGAGACGCTGACGTGCCCCGGCCCGACGGGATCACCTGGACTGCGGTCGTGTTCCCATAGAGTGCGGTCCGGCCGTACTGGAACTGCCACAAGCGTGCGCTGGCCACCAGTGGCGACCGTCCCCCGGAGCAGCGCGGTCGTGGCGGTGACGTATCGCGCGGGCAGCGTGGTGGCGGGCGGCGCCGCGGCCTGCGCGCTGCTGGCGGTGACCGGCCAGCAGTCCGGCGCTGAGCAGGGAGAGCGTAACTCTCCGAGTGGACTTTCACATGATTCCTCCCATTCCAGAATTTCTGGCTCGTCTGGCTACGGGCTGCGCCAGCGATGCCCCATGGGGCGAGAGCGGGTTGAGCGACAGCTCGTGCTCGACCACGTCGCGGAGGATCTCGTCCAGCGACGCGGTCGGGCGCCAGCCGAGAGTCCGCTTCGATCTTGGAGATGTCGGGAACGCGACGATGCATGTCCTCAAAGCCCTCGCCGTAGGCCTCCTCGTACGGGACCAGCACGATCTCAGACTCGGAGCCAGTGACCACCTTGACCCGCTCGGCCAGCTCGAGCATCGAGACCTCCTCGGTGGAGCCGATGTTGAGAACCTCGCCGTAGAGGTCCTCGCGCTGGCAGAGGTCGACAAGCGCGCGGACGACGTCCTTGACATGGCAGAAGCAACGCCGCTGCTCACCGGTTCCGAACACGGTGATCGGCTCGCCGGCCAGCGCCTGGCGCACGAAGGTGGGGACGACCATCCCGTAGCGGCCGGTCTGGCGTGGGCCGACGGTGTTGAACATCCGTCCGACGATCGTCGGCAGCCTGCGCTCGCGGAAGTAGGCCAGGGCCAGAAACTCGTCCAGCGCCTTGGAGCAGGCGTAGGCCCATCGTCCTCGGTCGTGCTCGCTCCGAGGACGATGTCGCCATCCTCGCGGAAGGGAAGCCGGGTCGACTTCCCGTAGACCTCGCTCGTCGAGGCGATGAAGACCGGCCGGCGCTTCTTGCTCGCCTGCGAGAGCACGATCTCGGTGGTGTGGACGTTGGTCTCGATCGTCCGCACCGGGCTATCGACGATCAGCTGCACGCCGACGGCCGCGGCCAGGTGGTAGACGTAAGTCGGCAGTCGTCCACCAGCTCGGCCACAGCCGCGCGTCGTGACACGAGTCGATCGTGTAACTGAAGCGCGGCTCGCATCTTGAGGTGCCGAACGTTGTCGATCGAACCGGTCGAGAGGTCGTCGACGACATGAACAACGTGACCCCGCTCAGGAGCGCCTCGGCAAGATGTGAGCCGATGAAACCCGCGCCGCCGGTGATCAAACAGCGCATATCCCCCGTGCCTCCAGACCTGTGAACGCAGACAAGCTCCTACGGACAGTACCAAGGCAGGCGGCGGTTGCATTCCCGCGCCAAAGGGAGTGCTACTGCGTGCGAGGCAATGACATTTGGCGACTATCCACCGTCTCGTCCGTCCGGATTCGTACACCGCTTAGCACCGCGTCCCGGGCGTGCCGGGGAGTCGTCGAGAGCCGCTAACGGTCCACCGTCTGCCGAGAAGCCTCAGAGCCGTTACGCGGGGTCAACCGGCGCTCCGAGGGCGCAGGATCCTGGTAGCGGTAGCGTAATCGCTGTAGTTGTAGCCCTTGGCCCGGCGACACCCGTTGATCACGATACCCAGCAGGGGTGCCCCCAGACGCTCCAATTGACGGTGCAAATGACGGGCGCCGTCTCGGTGTGGTCTTGCCCAGCCGGACAACCGTGAGCACACCGTCGACAAGCGAGAGAAGCGGAATGGCGTCGGACACGATGGTTGTTGGGGGCGTGTCTATGACCACCAGCTGATATCGGTCCGCGACGTCCGCAAGCAGGTCTCGCATCCTCGGGGAACTGATCAAGTCCGTGGGGTTCGGAGGAAGCATCCCGGCGAGCAGAACGTCGAAATGGACGCCGGCCGGCGAGTCGTCGGGGCCGTTGACCGAAACGGTGATGCAACTGTCCCGCCAGTGGAAGTGGCCCGCAAGCACATCGCTGAGTCCACCTCGCGCGGACGTCCGAGCTTGCTAGCCAAATCCCCGCGACGCAGGTCAGCCTCGATCAGCATGACGCTTCGGCCTGCGAGCGCAGTTGCCGCGGCCAGGTCGAGGGCGATGGTCGTCTTGCCCTCGCCTGATGCGGCAGAGGTAAGCAGGATCGTTTCTATCTTCCGGTTGACGTCGAAGTAACGCAGGCTCGTGCTGAGCATCATGAATGCCTCACGTTCCGATGGCGGCAGCTGCCACGGGGTCCCACGTAAGGCTGAACTCTGAGGAATGGAGCCAAGGACCGGCCGCTGGAATATCTCCTCGGCCTCCTCGATGTCCCGTAGTCGACGATCGAGCCGCTCGCGTATCAAGACGACAAGAGCGGCCAGGAGCAGGCTCAAGACCAGACCGATCGCTGCGCTACGGGTCGGCCTGGGCGATGACGGTGAACTGGGCACCGCCGCCGGTTGCACAAGTTCGGCGTTGCCGGTCTGAAGGGCAGCAAGCACCTGAAGCTCGTCGGCGCGGTTCCGTAACGAAGCTCCGGCAGGCCCGATGCCGTGGCTGGGGAGCGACTTCGAGCTGCCGTTGAACCACCTGCTGCGCAGTCACGAGCTGTGCGCGCGCCGCATCTCGCCGGAACGCGATGAATTGCCGTGCGTATGTGGTCGCGAGTCGGGCGGCAAAAGTGGGATTGTGAATCTTTAGCCGTGATCGTCACGTTGCTGCTCTGCCCCTCAGGGCTAACCGCGATCTTGGATGTCACGCCCTCGGGGGTGAGGCCCGACCCAAGCGCGTTCGCGGTTCGGACCGCACCGTACCGTAGCGACACGAGGTTGCAGATCTGTGGACGCGTTCTGGGTCGGATCCGTTGCTTGCGCAGGGGCGCCCGAGGAGCCGAACGGGATTGCGCCATACCCAGGATCACGAAACAGCAGGACGGCGGTCGCTGAGTACTGCTTCTGCTGAGTTGCGGGCAGTCACATACGCCAGCGACCGTGACAGTGACCACGCACAGGAGGATCAGCAGGGAGTTCCTGCGGACAATTCGAAGGGCGGTTCGAAGATCCATACGCTATTCAGCGCCCTTGTCGACGCCCCGACGAACCAGCGGACCCGGAACGACGGGTGGGCGGTGTAAGCGCGAACTCACAGGCAGGTCGCCGACGCTAGCACACGGCCAGGCTTGATCACGCAGACCGGTTCGGCGCGGTAGCCGAGCCGGCTAAGCGCGGAGCTGCGACGTAGGTCCTTGTAACCCCGGGACACGAAATAGCAAGCGGCTGCGTGTGCATCCATCGAGGTAAACGCGTCCGAGTCCGACACTAGGTGTTCCTGAAGATTCCGGCTCAAGGCGGCGGTAATGGAAGGAGACCGGGTGTCGCAGCGCAGCACGTACTCACGCCAGAGCCGGAACGGCAGCAGTTTCGCGAACCACCACACGCTTGCGTCCCGCACGGGATCGTCAGCTTGATCAACCGTTCAAGCGGCCCGAGTTCGGACATCCGACGCACATGGATGGCCTTCGCCGCCCACGACCTCACGTACCAGGCGGGGTAGAGCAGAACCCGGCCGCCGGTTTCAGGCAGCGGTCGATCTCGGCGAGTGCCAGCTCTGGATTGGGGACGTGCTCGAGTGTGGCGATCGAGAAGAAGGCGTCGATTGAGCCGTCGGCGAAGGGCAGCGCTTCGGCATCGGCCTGGACCCGCCTGCCGCTCGAATAGGACAGTGCCGCGAGCGAGAAATCCGTGGCCAGATAGCCGGGATGAACCGCGTTAAACGCCCCCGGCCGGACCCGATCTCCACTACCAGGGCGTCATCGGGCAGATCGGCGACGAAGGTCCGCACCGGATCCACGAACCTTTCAGACATCTCCCCACTGGAGCGCCCGTACCGGGCAGGCTCCTCACGGCTGTAAAACGTCGCCGCGTGCTGGTGGCCGGGGTGGCGTGGAACGAGCCTCGGCACTCCGGCGCTGATCGGGTAGACCGCTTCGCACCCGGTGCACCTGAACTCCGCCTCGAAGTGCAGGCGCTCTCGGCATCGAGGGAGCGCGAGGACGCGAGGACACGAGTGTCGCTCAGAACCGGATTTGGCGGAGCGCCCATAGTGCTGTCTATCGCTTGTCGCGGTACGGAAGTCGGTTATGCTCGCGGTGCATGTCCTCGAGTGAGGCCCGCCAAGCGAGGTACTATGCCGAAACCGCCACTCAGTACGACTCGCTCCATTGCGGACCGGGCCCTGAGCATGATCGCTCCCTCGCCGTTGTCTCCCAGTTCATCGTCGCCACTGGAGCCATCAGCGTTCTTGATGTTGGGACTGGCACCGGCCGGGCCTTGACGTTCCTCGCTGAGCGCCACCCAAATCTCGGGATCCCGGCCTTGAGCCTGTGCCGGAATTGATCGACATCGCAGTAAGCAAAGGAATTCCCCGCGGACGTGCATCGCTGGACGAGGCGAAGCGCTGCCGTTCGACGATCAGAGCGTCGATGTGGTCTGCGAGTTCGGCGTGCTGCGCCATGTTGCCGACCCCGCGGCGGTCGTGCGCGAAATGGCGCGGGTGGCTGGCCTGGCGGTGTTTATCTCCGACGCGAACCGCTTCGGCCGGGGCGCGCCCGATGGCTCAAACTCGCCCTCTACCGCAGTGGCCTCTGGTGGCCCTTGGTCAGGCTCCGGAACCACGGACACCGGTACCGCACATCCAATGGCGACGGGCTGGCCTACAGCTACAGCGTGTTCGACAATCTCAGCTTGTTCTCCGGATGGGCGAGCGTCACGCTCGCGCCGCTCCTAGCCCCGGCGGCCGTCTCGGATGGCTGCACCCTCTACGACAAGCCCCACCTGCTGGTTTGTGCAGTGCGCGAGTACGACGCGGAGTTCCTCAGCACTCTGCCGCCGCGAGGACGCGTGGCGGTCCAGTGCGTGCCGTCGCTGCGTGTCCCAGGACAGCTGCGCAGGCCCGCGTGACTAGGTTCAGCACCAGTCAGCGAGAATAGGCAACTCATGCGGGTCCAGATCCTCACTCAGTTCTACCCGCCGGAGATCGGCGCCACCCAGACCCGCCTGTTCACGTTCGCCGAGGGCCTCGCAGCTGCGGGTCACTCCGTCGATGTCGTCTGCGAGTTGCCTAACCATCCCCAGGGGACCTTCCATCCCGGGTGGGGGGAAGACCGCTGCGCGGCACCGGCACCATGGGGTACGGATCAACCACGTCTGGGTCTACGCGCGACCTGAGAAGACCGCCAGATCCAGGGTGGCTTCCGGAAGCTATGTCGCGATGGCGACCCTCGTCGGCTGCGCACTGCCGCGGCCAGATGTTGTCTTCGGGTCCTCGCCCCCACTTCCTGTCGGCGTCGCGGCGGCGCGCGGTGGCCCGTCGGCACGGCTGTCCGTGGGTTCTCGATGTCCGTGACCTGTGGCCGGAGGCAGCCGTGGCGATGGGAGAACTGCCTGAGGGACCGCTGGTACACACTGTCGAGCGACTCGCCCGACGGCTATACGAGGGAGCGGCGGCGATCACGGTGACGACCGAGCCGTTTCGAGACCACATCGCCGAACGGGTCGTGAATCCGGAGAAGATTCAGGTTCTGCCCAACGGGACGACAGAATTCTGGCTGAACACTCCGGCGGTCGGGCAATCAATCGACCGGTCGGCACTAGGTCTGGCCCCAGACCGTTTCGTCTGGACATTCGCCGGAAACATCGGCGGGGCCCAGGGTCTCGAGGCGGCAATTGACGCGAGCCCGGCTGCTCGACGACGGCTTTCAGTTGCTGGTGCTGGGTGATGGGCCAGCGCGGGGAGCACTGGAGGAGCGGGCACGCGACCTGCCGGAAGGAAGGGTGCTGTTCCGAAGCCAGGTGTCGGCTCCGCTGGCCCGCGACCATCTCTGTGCGTCTGATTGCCTCCTGGTGTCACTGGGTGCGCATCCATCGCTCTCGGCATTTGTCCCGTCCAAGCTGTTTGACTTCTGTGCGACCGGACGACCGGTCGTCCTGGCGGCCGCCGGAGAGCCTGAACGCCTGGTGAAGAGCTTCGGGGCGGCGCTGTGTGTGCCCCCTGGCGACCCGCATCAGATGGCGTCGGCCATTCGTCAGCTCCGAAACGACGATGAGGTTCGTAACCGGCTCGGAGAAGCTGGTCGGTCATTTGCCCGGACTCACTTGCGCAGCCGACACATTGAGATGCTGAACGGCCTGCTAACGACGATCTGATCGTCGTCGTGCGTCGATCGCCGGTCTATCGAATCGTCAGATCCTTGTGCTATGAATCTACGGCTCGGACGTGGCTCGGCAGCAGCTCGCGTCTACCTGAAAGCGGCCACTTATTCCGACTGCCGACCGCTCGAACTGGAGCGCCCGTGACCAGTAAGACGAACCGCCCAGGGAACTCCAACGATTCTCCTTGGCTGGCGGAGAGCACGCCGGAGACATGGGGCGGACTCGCCCGCCTGGGTGGCGCAGACCACGCAATCGCGGATTGCGGGTCGGCTGAGTCCCACGAGCGACGGCTACGGGCAATCCTCCGAGCACCACTGCGGGCCGGCGACACGCTCCTCGAGCTGGGATGTGGGACGGGACGGCTGGCCGATCTGGTTCCCGTTGACGTCAGGTTACGCGGGACTGGATTGGTCTGAACGGTGGTCAACGAGGCACGTATACGGCGGCCGAACGCACAGTTCCGGACCGGCGCCGAGGACGACCTGACTCCCGCGAGCTGGGTCGTCGCGTCTGGACCGTTCAATTACGAACGCGGTTGGTCGAAGGCGCGAACAACTGCCGCGATCGTGAAGATGTGGCGAGCTAGCACTCGCGGGGTCGCGGTTACGGTCCTGCACACACCCGCGAAGCGCCGGCTTCACTACTCGGTCAGCGAGCTGGTCGGAATGTTCGAAGAGCTCGCTTGGGGGGAGCTCGAGTTCGACCGATCCTATTTGCCCAACGACTTATGTGTCCGAGCGTGGCGTACTGATCCTGGGCGGGACGATGGCTGACGTCGTCGTCCTGGCTCCTGCACATGGACGACGAGACGTTGGGGTGCGGCGGAATCCTGTCCGCGGCCGAGGATCCACTCGTGGTCTTCGGGATGTGGTCCCGCGACGAGGGCATTGAGGTCCAAGAGGTGTCCGATTTGCTCGGATTTCGCTTCAGCGTGCTCTATGACTCCTCGTTCGAGGCTCGATTGCCGGGGGTCGACCACCGCGAACTCGTGGGACGGATCGAGGAGGTGCTCGAGGTGGAGCGTCCCGAGCGGGTCTATATCCCGTCTCCTTCCTACCACCAGGATCACGTCGTCATGTTCGAGGCCGGCCTGGCTGCGACTCGGCCGTTGTCGCGACGGGGTTACCTCGCCCGTATGGTGTCTGCCTATGAATACCCTGGGTCCGCTTGGGGATATGAGGGACGAGAACTCGACCTCAACTACTACGTCGACATAACGCCTCGATGGACGCGAAGCTCTCTGCTGTATCGCTCTACAACAACGGCTCGCAGCGCGGGCGTGCGATCATCGATCCGGCCGTGGTCACCGGCTGGGCGCGCCTCCGAGGGGCCTTCGTCGGCGTTGAGCATGCCGAGGCCTTCCGGCTGTTACGGCTGGTGACATGACTGGGCCCGTAAGGGTCTCGATCCTGCAGCCGACCTACTGGGCGAGGGCTCACGTCTGGAACCGAATCTTTTCCAGCGATGTGTTCATCTGGCTGGACTCGGTCAAGTTCTCGCGCTCAGCGACCAAGTGGGAGGATCGGACGGTGGTCGAAGGCTCCGATGGTCGGCCGATCGTGCTCCGGCTGCCCTTGCGGGGGTCGCGTCTTCGCGAAATGGTCGGATGCAGGGCTTGAACGATGGATGGCGCCGGCATCTCGAGACCATCAAGCAGTGCTACTCAAGGCGACCGCATTGGGCGACAATTGAACCGGTGGTCGAATCCGTCTATGTCGAGGACGCCACTACGATCGACGAGGTCTGCTGGCGAACCATGTCCGCTATGAGGTCAGTCCTCAAACCCGAGTGCCGCTCGTCCGTAGTTCGTCGCTGGGTGTGGAGTCGACAGAAAGGGGAGTTGGTCCTGGATCTCGTCAAAGCCGTGGGCGGGACCGAATATCTCAGCGGGGCACCGGGTCTCACCTACCTCGCCCTGGAGAAGTTCCGACCGATGCCGGGATCGCGACAATCCTCCGGTCGATGGCCGGCGCCGGTACCCGGAACCGACTCGCAAACCCCTCGAGCTGTTCATCTGGTGGCCAATCTCGGTGCCGAGGTCGGCTTCGAGACCTCCTGGCAGGTTCTCCGGTGGATCGCGTCTTCTCCAGGGCCTGCGTCCGGCGCTCCATGACAAGTCCTCCGGTTCCTCACTCGCGACCCCTGCTGGGGGACGCAGAGCGAGCCGCCGTCCTGGCGACGATCGAGCAGGGTTGGGTGGGTGCTGGTGGAGAAGCCAGCGAGAGAATTCGCTCAACAGTTGGCACGGCAACTTGGGCGTCCGCAAGCATGTCCGGTGTCCTCCCGGGACGGCTGCACTCGAGATAGCACTTCGGGTGCTTGGTGCGAGAGGGTAAGCCAGTCGCGATGCCAGCCTTCTCCTGCGCTTCCATCGAGCGTGCCATCGTCAGGGCCGGAGGGATACCCCATCTGATTGATGTCGAATGAAGGCGATCTGTCGCTTCCCTTCAACTGCCTCGGATCCCGTCGAGCGAATGTCACGCCCTTGTCTGATCACCGATTCAGTCTCCCTCCCCCACCTGCACAACGGCGACCGAGGATCTATCAGCGGTTGTAGTCGAGGACGTGACCACAGCGTTTGGAGCAACATTGGCTGAACGCCATGTCGGTGCCTTCGGAGATATCACAGTGCTCTCCATGGCGGCGACGAAGATGGTCTGTGCGGGTGAAGGGGGCGCGCTTGCCGGCGAGTTGGCCGATGTCGAGCGCGCACGTGAATGGGTGGATCCCGAGTCGCCGCTCCCCTTTGACGCGCCGGTTGGAAACGCGAAGTTATCGGCGATGGCTTGCGCGCTTGGGGGCGTGCAACTCAGAAGGCTGCCGGAGCTTCTGGCTCGCCGTCGGGCGATCGCGAGCCACTACGACGACGTCCTCGGGGACCGGGGCGACTGCGTGCTCCGCGCTGCTCCCGGCAATCAGGGCACCTGGTGGCGGTATCTCATCGATGTGACCCCGGGTGACCCGCGGAGCATCGTCGAGCGTGCGAATGCCGAGGGCGTCCATTTCGCGCGGCCAGTTCCCGAGCGACGGTGGGCGTCGCGCGGCCATTTCCCGGTCTCGGACGCACTCTATGACGGCCTGGTGTCCGTCCCGATCTTACCCTTCTCTGGAAGACCGCGAGGTCGATCGGGTGTCCGCAGCCCTTGAACCGACTTGGTGCGATGAAGCGGGAAACGGCAACGCCGACGGTGCCTGGCGTCGTCGCTGTGGTGACTGCCGTCGCGGCCTCTGTGGCGATCGGCGCTGCGATCCCTGCGGCGCCGGTTTCCGGCGCGTCGTTCTGGCTGGCGGCTCTGTGGTTGACCTGGGGCACGACCGCCGCTTGGGTGCTCACCAGGCGGGCGTTCTCTTTGCCAACCGCGGCGGTGACCGTCGCGACGCTCGTGTTCGTGGTGCTCCCGGCTACCGGCGCCGTGGCCTCTGGTCAGACGACTATCGCGGGGAATGACTACTCCCCGGGTACGACGGTGGCGTTGCAGATCGCCGTCCTGGGACAGGCAGCGATCTTCGCGGGCGCAGCGTTGGCGAGAGTGTTTTGGCCGGTTGCCACGGTGGTTTCACTTCATCCGCGACTGTCGAGCGCGCGGCTCGATCGAGCGGCGCTCCTCGCCCTAGCGTCAGGAGTGGTGGGCGTCCTGCTGTTCTCGACGGTTGGAGGCGCCAACCTCAAGGATTTCTTCGTGTTCGGAACCACTCAGGGATACGGAGCGTTTTACCTCTCGGCGGCGGGAACCAAGAGCGGGTATTTCACCGCCCTGCAACTGGTTGCCGGGCTCGCGCTGATCCTGCTGGCACTCCGGTTGACATGCACGAGCTCGCGACGATTCAATGGTCCGGTCCTGATCGCGGCGGCGAGCGCATTCGTTCTGCTGGGCGGAGGACAGCGCGGCCGCTTCTTCGTCGCCTTGGTCGCCGCCGGGCTCGTTTGGTTCAAGACCACCGGTCGTCGGGTGCCGTCCGCCGTCTCGCGCTCGTGGTAGCGGCGGCGCTGCTTGCCGTCAGCGGCGTGATCGGAATCGCCCGCGGAGCGGCCGGTGAACGTCAAGTCTCGGTGGCCAGGGTCCTAGCTGCCCCGTTCGGGTCGGGTTCGGACTTGTTCTCTCCAATCGCCGGGCTGGCCGAAACCGTGCCTTCGCAGGTGCACTATCTCGATGGGCAGAGCTACCTGGAAACGCTCGTGTTCCCCATCCCCCGCTCGCTGTGGCACGCAAAACCTCACGGAGCAATTTCTGGGGTGATCGGGGCTTTCGATCCGATTCGAATTCAGGAATTGCGTTTCCAGAGTTCGGGGAGATGTACGCCGACTTCGGCCTGGTCGGAGTCGGGGTCGGGTCGCTTTTACTTGGATTATTGGTTGAACTACTGTGGATCCGGCTGGCCTGGGCACGCATAGCCTGCGGGAGTCGGTGATGGTCTCGGTCGCGTTCGCCGTCCTGCTGCAGATCCACGTTCGCGGTGCGATCGCGCCGATGCTGGTGACGTTCGGAGGCCTGATCCTGGCCACGTTGATCGTTTGCCGGCGAGGCTCAGAGACGTTGTCGGCGGTGCACGGACGAGGCGTCAGGGTCGCCGCAGACGACAGTCGCAGCCGCAGCGTGACCGCGGGGTCGGAATCGACGCGCCCCCGACGCGAGCTGTACGTCAACACGCTGGCTACTTGGGGCTGGGCCCAAGGCTCGCTGGTGTCCTCGATCATCGCGTTGCCGCTCCTGACGCGCTTCTTACCCAAAGCCGAGTTCGGACTGTGGGCCCAGATGCTCTCCTTGAGCGCGCTCGCCACCGTGGCGGACTTCGGGATGTCCTTCCGTGTTCTTCGTCG
>CAWJSN010000002.1:0-685521 GCA_963845575.1 uncultured Solirubrobacterales bacterium
ACGAGCTGCGGGGGCCGGGACTGCCCGTCCGCTCGATAGCCGCCATCGGATACAGGCCAACGGAGCGCTCACGCGCCGCCGCGACGACGGCGAGTTCGTCGGCCGTATCAGGAAGTCGCGCGACGAGGTGAAGGCCGGCCGCCAGCCCCGGAGCTCGACTGCGGGGGCGTGCGCGGCAAATGCGTCGATGACGGCCTGGCGGCGGCCGGCGTAGATGCCGCGCATCCGCCCGGTGCTTATCGAATCGGCCTGATTCGATCATCGTCGCCAGCGCCAGCTGTTCCAGGGCCGGGCATCCGCGGATGCTCGCTCTTTCTCCTCGGTGACAGCGTCGAGCAGCCCGGTCGGGCAGAGGATCCAGCCCAGGCGAAGCGCCGGAGAGAGCGACTTGCTCACCGTGCCGAACAGCGCGACGCGATTTGGCGCGAGGCCCTGGAGAGCGCCGACCGGGTCGCGGTCGTAGCGAAACTCGGAGTCGTAATCGTCCTCGATGATCGTCGCCGTCGCCGGCCGCAGCCCACTCGACCAGGGCCTGGCGCCGCTCGGCAGCGAGTACGACGCCGGTGGGAGACTGATGTGCCGGTGTCAGGACGGCCGCGCGGGCACTCGTCGGCGCGAGCTGCGAGACGTCGATCCCAAGCTCGTCGACCGTGACGGGGATTGCGTTCAGTCCCCAGTACTCGGCGGTCGCGTGATCCTCGGGGTGGCCTGGGTCCTCGAAGGCGACGGGCTCAATCCCGCGCGCGCGAGGGCTGGCAGACCAAGTTGAGTCCCTGCGCGAAACCGGCGCAGATAACGATCCGATCCGGATCGGCAACCGCGCCGCGAACGCGCCGCAGATAGCTCGCCAGCACCTCTCGCAGGCGCTGGCTTCCGCGCGGATCGCCATATCCGAACGTGTAGACGGTGCGGTGCGGCTGACCTCACGCATCGCCCACATCCAGTCTGACGCGGGAAGCTGTCCGCATCCGGGCGACCCAGCCGGAAGTCGATTTTGGGGTGCATGAGCAAAGCGGGCCGGGCGACGGATTTCGGTGCCTGGTGGCGGCGCCGGCGGCCACCCGTGTCCCCGAGCCGCTGCGGGCGCGCAGGAACCCTTCGGCGAGCAGCTGCGCGTAGCACTCCTGAACCAGCCCCCCAGACACACCCAGTTCGCGGGCCAGCTCCCGTGAGGAAGGCAGGCGCTCGCCCGCCGCGAGCGTTCAGAGCGGTCGCGGCTCGCAACTCGCGCTCGAGCTGTGATCCCAACGGCTCGCGAGCCGCGATCTAGCCGCAGAAGCAGCTCCGGGCCCAAACCGGCCCACTTGATGGACACCGAGCGGAATGACCACCGGGCCGGGCCCCGGACAGACCTCCCGGCGGCACCGGTTCCGCCTCAGGCGCGCGCCCAAAGCGGCTCACTAAGCGAGCACGGAATTGGCCCTTATCAGAGGACCATCCGAGACGTAGATTCACCGCATGACCACTACACGCAGAGGCTTCTCCAGCATCTCGGCGCCCGGAACGTCGGCGCTCTTCGCCAGTTCGATTCTGGCCCGTCTGCCGCTCGCCATGTTCAGCATCGGGCTACTGGTGCATGCTCAGCGGCTGACCGGCTATTTCGCCGTGGCCAGCCTCGTCACCGGGGCTTACGCCCTCTTCGGTGCGGTTTCCTCACCATTCTGGGCCGGCTTGTCGATCGCTGCGGTCAGACGACGGTCCTCGTCTCGGGCGCGACGGTAACGGCCCTCCTGCTGGTCACCATCGGGCTTCTACCCGCCACCACGTCTCCGTCGATCCTCGTCAGGCTCTCGGCCGCGTGCGGCGCCGCGACGCCGCCACTGGCGGCGTGCCTGCGAACCATGTTGCCCGGGCTCGTGCTTGACCCCAAAGGACTGCCGGCGCTGTACGCGCTGGAGTCGACGGTGCTCGAACTGACGTTCATTTTCGGGCCGCCGCTCGCGCTGGGACTCGGCGTGCTGTGGTCGCCCGGCGGCGCGCTCGCCGTCAGTGGTCTGGTCATGCTCGCCGCCACCCTGGCCTTTGCCGCCCAACCCGGATCGCGACGCTGGCGAGCTGACCCAACCGCGCTGCGCCCCCGCGGCGGCTCGCTGGCTCGCCGGCGATCAGGACGCTGGTGCTGACCCTGCTCGGCGCCGGCATGGCGTTCGGTGCGGTCGAAGTTGGCGTAGCGCGGCCAAGGCGCTCGGCAGCACCGCCGCGGCCGGGCCGCTGCTCGGCCTGTGGGGCGTCGGGTCAATGCTGGGCGGAATCGCCGCTACCCGTTTTGGGGCGCCCGGGCGCCGAGGCCTGACCGTGCTTCTCGTCGCCCTCTCACTGGCACACGGATTCCTGATCGTGGCGACCGGCAGCACGCTGGCGTTGACGCGGTGATCGTACTCGCCGGGGCCACGATCACCCCGACCTTGGCGGCGATCTACACAATGGTCGACACAGCCGCCCCCGCCGGCACCCACACCGAGGCGTTCGCATGGCTCACCACCGCATCCGCTACCGGCGGCTCGGCCGGTGCGATCGCCGCCGGGGCACAAGTCAGACGCCGGAGCGCAAGCGGCGTTCGTGCTCGCCGGCGTCGCTGGAGTTCGCCGTGCTCGTCGTGATGATCGGCGCCCGCCACCTCGACGATGCCCTCTCGGAGCCGACCCCAGTGTGGCGGAGGCGGTGGCGGTTTGTTACTGGATCGCCGGCTCGCGCTAAGCCGGCGGTATCGTCCCGCCGACCGCGCGCCAGACCAGCTTCGCGGTGCGCTCGGGCCAGCCGCGAGGGGGGCGCTGCCGGCCAGCTCCCGGGCGTACCAGGAGCCGGTGGGGAGCGTGACCGCGACGTCGAGGTCCGCGGCCGCATGGATCAGGCCGAGTTCTTGCGCGCGCTCGAGGATCGCCCGGATTCGTTCCCTTCTCGGCGCGATCACCCGCGCCTGGTAGCGAGCTCGGAGGTCGGCGTCGGTGCTGTCCTGCAACATCGTGCCGACCAACGAGAGTCGGCCCGGTCGGAGACGCCGCGCTGGAAGTGGCCAACTCGGCCGCGAGGTCGCGCAGGGGATCTGGGAGGACACCTCGGGTCCCGCGTCCTCGGCCGCCTTCAGGGCCGCGCTGGCCAGGCTTGCTTTGCTGGTCCAGCGGCGGTAGAGAGCTTGACGGGTGGTCTGAGCCTCCTCGGCGACGGCGGCGAGGGACATGGCCTGGTAGCCGACTGTCGAGAGGTGTTGCTGCGCGACGGCGAGGATCCGGGCATCGATGGCTGGATCTCGCACGCGTCCGCGCCGCCCACCGGACGCACACCGGCTCGGCGCCTGTTACGTTGTCTCGAATCCAATCTGGTGGTACTCATAGCAATCCGGTACAGTATCGTATTGTTGACGGACGGTGATCAGAGTACGAGGTGAGAGACCATGCCGCCCAGCTGAGCGGACGCCAGTGATCGACTTGTCGCACCTGGTCCGGCAGGCGCGAGCGCTGGTGGCGACGCTTGAGCGCCGGCCAGACGACCGCGCACAGATGATCTGCGCGCGACTCAAGGACGGCGTGTTGCGACCGCTGGGGTTGGTGGTCGGCAGCACCAGGAGGCCGAGGAACCCGGACCGGGCCCCGATGGGAGCCCCCGGGAGGTTGGCGACAGGATCTGGGATCTGGCCAAGCGGGCGACCACGGCACGGGCGCGCTCGACGAACAGTGCCGAGCTGACCGAGGCCGTCGCCGCGCTGCAGGACCTCGCCCTCAAGCTCGCCGACGATGAGGCCCAAGCGGCGGACGGCACCGCCGAGCTCAAGGCCGCTCAGCCGGGCTGGCCCCGCGAATCCAGTGCGCGCACAACGGCCCGTATCTGGTGACCAACGTGCCGCGCGTGGTCGATTGGCTCGGCCAGCCGTTGCCCGAGCGCCTCAATGGCGCTGTGCCGCTGCGGCGCGTCCGCGACCAAGCCGCTGTGCGACGGCAGCCACGCGCGACAGGCTTCAGCGACGCCAAGGACCCCGAGCGGATCTCCGATCGCCTCGATCGCTACGTCGGCCAGCAGGTGACGTCCTCGACAACCGCGGCGCATGCCAGCACTCGGGCTCTGCACCGACCGGCTGGCGACGGTGTTCCGGCTGCACGAGGAGCCGTTCGTCGCGCCGAGCGGCGGCCGGATGGACGAGATCATCCGAGCCGTCCGCGACTGCCCGTCGGGCGCGCTGAGCTACGCGATCGACGGCGTGGAGGCGCGGGCAGAGGTCGACTGGAACGGACCAGCGAGCCGAAGATCGAGGTGTCCAAGGACGGACCGCTGCGGGTCACCGGCGGGATCGAACTCGTCGGCCGACGGCGGCGACCCCGCGCAACGCCGGCGCCTCGCTCGAGCATACGCGCTGTGCCGCTGCGGGCATTCGCAGAACAAGCCGTTCTGCAGCGGGATGCATTGGTACGTCGAGTTCCGCGATCCCGTGCCTGACCCGGAGAGCACGCCGACGATGTTCGAGTGGGCGGGGGGCCTGCCGGCGCTGACCCGGATGACCCGGCTGTTCTACGAGAAGCACGTGCCCAGGATCCGCTGCTCGCGCCGCTGTTCGCCACATGTCGGCCGACCACCCGGAGCGGGTCGCGAAATGGCTCGGTGAGGTGTTCGGCGGACCGAACGGCTACAGCGAGGAGTACGGCGGCTACCGCGGATGCTCTCCCAGCACGTCGGCAAGTGCCTGACCGAGGAGCAGCGATCCCGCTGGGTGACGCTGCTGCTGCGGTCCGCGCACGAGGCCGGCCTACCGAACGACGCCGAGTTCCGCTCGGCGTTTCAGTCCTACATCGAATGGGGCTCGCGGCTGGCGGTGGAGAACTCCCAAACCGAGGCGCAGCCCCCGAGCAGATGCCGATGCCGCGGTGGGACTGGAACACCGCCGCCGGACCGCCGGCGGCCGCGTCTCGGCACTCGCGCCGCCCACGACGGAGCCGCAGCCACCGGTGGTCCTGCCCGGCCCCGACGAGCCGCTCAGCTTCGAGCAGCACATCAAGGCGCTGTTTCGCCAGCGCGACCGCCAGTCGATGCAGTTCGCATTCGATCTGTGGTCATACGACGACGTCCGCCAGCACGCCGCGGCGATCCTCGAGCGCCTGCGCAACGGCACCATGCCCTGCGACGGCGCCTGGCCGCAAGAGCAGATCGATGTGTTCGCCCGCTGGGTCGACAGCGGACTGTCGCAATAGCCAGGCCCGTGGACCTCCAAATCGATCTCTCAGAGGACGGCCGCGCGGGCAGAGCTCGAGCGGGCTTTGCGAGCGGCGATCCGCTCCGGCCGCCTCGCGCCCGGGTCTACGCTCCCGCCGAGTCGGTTACTCGCGCAGGAACTTGGCGTCTCGCGGGGCGTTGTCGTGGACAGCTATTCCCAGCTGATCGCCGAGGGCTATCTCGCCGCCAAACGGGGGTCGGGCACTCGCGTCGCCGCCCGGACCGTGCCTGAGCCGGCCCCCCCGGCTTGACAAGCCCTGCGGCGAGGATTTCGCCATGACCTGAGACCAGGCCAGCCGGACTTTCATGCGTTTCCCCGGCGCCGCTGGCAGGCCGCCCTGATCGACGCCGTCCAAAGCCTGCCCGATGCCCGGTTGACCTACAGCGATTATCGCGGTGCGCCAGAGCTTCGGGCCGCCGTGGCGGCGTATCTCGCCGGGCGCGCGCCGTCGCCGCCGACCCGAGCGTGTGGTCATTTGCTGCGGAGCGGCTCACGGGACCGCCGCCCTGTGCCACGCGCTGCGGGCTCGCGGTGCCCGGCGGGTGGCGATCGAGGATCCCGGCTGGCGGTTCGGCGTTTAACTGTCGAGCGCGCCGGTCTGGAGCCCGTCCCGGTGGGTGTCGATGCTGAGGGACTGATCGTGTCCGAGCTGGCTCAGGCCGATGTCGACGCGGTGATGGTGACTCCCGCACATCAATATCCGACCGGTGTCGTGCTGTCCCGCGAACGCCGCACGGCCTTAGTCGAATCGGCGCGAGGTTGAGATGCGCTGATCATCGAAGATGACTACGACGCCGAATATCGGTTTGACCGGGATCCAACCGCCTCCCTCCAAGCTCTCGCTCCGGATCGGGTCGCCTTCGTCGGCACCACGAGCAAAACCCTGGCGCCGGCCATGCGCATCGGCTGGGTCGTGGCCCCGTCCTACCTGCTGGCCGGCGTTCAGGACGAGCTTCGGATCACCGACGCCAGGCCGCCGACGGTGGATCAGATCGCCATGGCTTCATTCATCGAGGATGCGGCCCTAGACCGTCACCTGCGGGCGATGAGACGACGCTACGCGGTGAAACGTGAGCTGCTGATCAACGCGCTCGCCCGCCATACACCAGAGATACGCCTGGGCGGCGCCGCCGCCGGCCTGCACCTCGTGGCCTGGCTTCCCCACTACTGCGACGAACGGGACACCGCCAGACGGCTGCGCGCCGCCGGTGTGGGCGTCCACGAACTTCATCGTCACTGCACGACGTACGGACCCGTCGGGCCGGCGTTGTTGCTCGGATACGCACTACCGACGGGGGCGCAGATCGAGGCCGCCGTTCCGCTGCTGGCGACTGCCATCAACGGCGAGCGGCAAGCGGCCTAGGCTGACGATGCGGATGGCGCAGACCCAGTCAGAACAAAGGATCGTCGCATGACCAACACTGCACAGGCAAGCCGCATCAACCAGGTCGGCACCGTGTTCGCCCCGGTTGCCGACCAGGAGCGAGCGCTGGCCTTCTACCTCGACAAGCTCGGGTTCGAGAAGCGCGCTGACTTCCCCTACGGCCACGGTGGCCGCTGGATCGAGGTGGCCCCGCCAGGCGCGGCCAACACCATCGCGCTGGTTCCGCCCAGCGAGGGCGAGTCCGCCGGCAGTGACGAGACCCTGTGCGCGTTTCAGACCGCAGACATCGAAGCTGACCACGCAGCCTCCGCGCCGCGGGCGTGACGTCGACCCAGAGATCGCGGGCCAGGGCAAGCACCGGGCGGGGCTCGTCTCGCTCGAGGTCACCATCAAGGATCCAGTGCCGCCTCAGTTCTTCTTTCGCGACAGCGAAGGCAACCGGTTCCTGATCGTCGAGCCGGCCCCCTGAGCAGCGCAATGAACCAGTTCGTCGTCCTACACGTCGAGAAGGCCGTCGAGGTCGCTCTCGCTGCCGCTCCGACGCCCGATCGCTGACGCAGAAACCGAACCAACCCTTCACACAAGCACCCGCGTGAACGCTTTACGCTGAGCTTATGGCGGTGGCCGCGCGCGGGCGCGATGACGGGGGAGCGTGCGCCCCCCGCCCAGGGATCGTCATCGGTCGTGTCCGCCTGTCCCCGGACACCCTGGCCCTGCTGGCGATCGCTGCCGCCGTTCTCGTTGCCAATCTGCCCTCGCTGCTCGGGTTCTTTGACCCGAACCCGCTCGACTCCCGTGGCGGCCTGACGCAGGCGATCACGCACGGCCTGATCGGCGGCAGGCCGACGATCGACCCCAGTAATGGATTCACCTCGCAGGCGATCGGGCACCGTGCCGCGCTCGATCTGCTGCACCTCCACCTGCCGTGGTGGAACGTGTACGAGGGCACGGGGATGCCATTGCTCGGCGAGACGCAGGCCGCCGCCTTGTTTCCGCCGACGCTGCTGACGGCCTTCTCCAACGGTCAGATCTACGAGCACGTGCTGCTCGAGCTGATCGCCGGGATCTGCACCTACCGCCTGCTGAGGCGGATCGGCCTCACCCTCCCGGCGGCCCTCGCCGGTGGGGTGGCGTTCGCGTTGAACGGCAAGTTCGCCTGGTTCGCCGATGCCGGTGTGAATCCGCTGCCGTTTCTTCCCATGCTGCTGTTGGGCATCGAGCGGGCGTTTGACGCGGCGCGAGCACATCGGGGGGCGGGTTGGCGCCTGATCGCGCTTGCCGGCGCTCTGACGGCCTACGCGGGGTTTCCCGAGGTCGCCTACATCGACGGGTTGATGGCCGTGGCCTGGGTCGGCTGGCGCTGTGGCTGTCTCGAGCGCTCGGACCGCGGCCGGTTCCTGGTCAAGCTCGCCCTGGGGGCCGTTGCCGGGGCATTGCTCGCGGCCCCGATGCTGTTGGCGATGATCGACTACGTGGGCCATGCGTATCTGGCCTCTCATGCCGGTACGCATCTCGGCACCAGGCACCTTCCCCTGTCCGAGTTCCCGCAGCTCGTGATGCCCTACGTGTTCGGCCCGGTCAACGGCGCTCCCTACTCGCCGATCTGGGTCAGGGTGGGGGGATACCTGTCGACGGTCATGTGGCTGTTCGCCGCGCTTGGCCTCATCAGCCCAGGCCGTCGCGGGCTCAAGCTCGTTCTGTTCGCGTGGGGGTTGCTGGTCTTCGCTCACATGTACGGCCAGCCACCGCTTCTAGGCCATGTCCTCGGCGTCCTGCCGGGGATGTCGAAGATCCAGTTCTACCGCTACGCGACGGCGGCATTCGAGCTGCCGGTGATCGTGCTCGCCACTCTCGGGGTCGACGATCTGACGCGGGGCCAGCCACATCGGCGGCGACTTATCGCAGGCGCGCTGGCGGGGATCGCGGCGGTCGCCGGCGCCGCGATCGTTGCCCAGCCGGTCGTTCACTCGTTGAAGGCGACCGTCGCCTATGGCGCCACCTACTTCCAGGCGTCGATCGCCTGGGGCCTGGTGACTGCGGCGGCTGTCGGGGCCATCGCGCTCGTGCGCGCCGCCCGCCTGCGCGCCGTCCTGCTCGTGCTCGTCGTCGTTGTCGATGCGGTCGCGCTGTTCGCCGTGCCCGAGTTCTCAGCCCCACGCCAGACCAAACTCGACCTCACCCCGGTGAGCTACCTGCGCGGCCACCTCGGCGAGTCGCGCTTCTTCACGCTCGGCCCGATTGCGCCTGATTACGGCTCCTACTTCGGGATCGCCTCGCTCGGCGTGGATGACTTCCCGCCCAAGAGCTACGCCCGCTACGTCCACTCCCGGCTGGATCCTGCCGCCACGTTCGTCGGCTTTGGGCGGGGGGGCCGGCTGTCGGCGGAGAACGAGTTGATGCGCCACGTACGCGGCTACCGATCCGCCGCCGTGCGCTATGTGCTCACACCCGCTGGCGACCCGCTCCAGGGGACCCGGCGGGCGTTCCGGCTCGTGTTCCGCAGCCCGACCACCAGCATCTACCTGCTGACCCGAGCGGGGCCGTACTTCGGTGCCCCGGGCTGCCAGGTGGCGTCCTCGGAGCGCGACAGCGTCCGGGTCCTCTGCCCAAGATCGACGACCCTGGTTCGCCGCGAAACCTGGTTTGCGGGCTGGAGCGCGCAGGTCGACGGCCGCCCGACGCCGATCCGCCGGGTCGACGGGCTTTTCCAGGCCGTGACGGTGCCGGCCGGCTCTCACCGTGTCACCTTCTCCTTTGAGCCGGTCGGCATGGACTGGGCCCTCCTCGGCCTGCTGGCCGGGTGTGCGCTGCTGCTCGTGCCCTGGGCCCCGGGGCGCAGGACACGCGCGCGCGCGTCCCGAATCGCGACTGTGGCCGCCCAGTCCCGCTAGCCTGCCTTGAGCCAGTCCATCGACGGCGCCGTCATCGTCTCGTCCTGACCGCGCCGCCGTCGTCTTTACGCGCCCACAATGCTCCGTCTCGCTCGCCCTCTCATCGCTTCGGTCACGTTCATCGCGGCGGTCACGCTGATGGCGGGCGTTCTTGTGCCGCCGGCGCAGGCCGCGGTTCGGAACAGCGCCGGTCCGCTGCTGTGGACGGTCCCGGGCGGAGTCGACAGCTCACCGATCGATGCGATGGCCTGCCCGTCGACACGCCTGTGCGTGGCGGTTGACCGAGCCGGCAGGGTCCTCTGGTCGACGAATCCGGCCGGGGGGTCGCGCACGTGGCTTGCCGCCAGGGTCGACGGCGGAAATGCGCTGACCGGCATCGCCTGCCCATCGACCGGCCTGTGCGTGGCCGTCGACGGCGCGGGCAACGTGATCAGCTCGCAGAACCCGACGGGCGGTCAAGCGGCGTGGACGGTGGCCAAGATCGATTCCAGCCCGACCCAGGGCAACACCGACACCACCGGTCCGGTCCTGCTGCGCGGCATCTCGTGCCCGTCCACTGGCCTGTGCGTCGCCGTCGACGGCGCGGGCAACGCCCTCGTCTCGACCAATCCAACCGGCGGCGCCGGGGCGTGGGCGATCACGCACGCCGACACCAACCGCAGATACGGCTGCAGCGGGTCGGGGCTGACCTGCCAGCCTCCGCTCGTGGGCGTCTCGTGCCCGTCGATCGCGCAGTGCGTGGCCGTCGACTTCTCGGGCAACATTCTCACCACACACAGTCCGACGGCGGGGGGGCCGTGGAGCAGCACCCCGAGCGACGGCAATCGGCTCGGCTCACTGTGGGGGATCTCGTGCCCGTTCCTCGGCTTCTGTGCGACCGTGGATGGGACCGCCGGCCGCGCGATCACGTTTGACCCGGCGGTTCCCACCGTGCAACACGCCCGGTCGCTGCCCGGCGCGCCGTATGGAATCTGGTGCCAATCGCGTTCGCTGTGCCTCGCGTCAGCCCAGACGCAGGGCGGTCTTTCCGGATTGCTCGGGTCCTACAACCCAGCCGCTCCGGCATCGACCTGGTCAGTGAGCAGCCTCGGTGCCGTCAACGCGGTCGCCTGCCCGTCAACATCGCTCTGTCTGGCCGGTGACGGCCAGGGCGATGTCGCCGCTGGTCTGAGCACCCATGCGATCACGTCCCTTCTGAGCACCAAGCTGCTCACCACGCGTCACCTGCCGACGATCGCCGCGCTGGACCGGACACGACAACGGAAGCTGGTCCTCAGCAGCCCGATCGCCGCGCGGGTCACGCTTGCCTGGACGGTGCCCGGCCGGCGCGCCAGGCCCGCGGTGACGATCGCGTCCGGGAGTCACGGCTTCAGCGCCCCCGGCGCCGGGGCGCTCACGTTGCGGTTGACCCCCGTGGGGGTGCGCCTGTTCCGCGCCGCCAGGACGCGTATAACGGTCGCCGCGACAGCGACATTCACTGCCGGCACCGGCTCGCTGCGCGTCCTGCGCAGACTCACCTTCACCCACCCGCCCGCGCCCAAGCACAAGCACAAGAAGCCCGCGGGCAAGCGCCGCAAATAGGCGGGGTCAGAGGTACTTGCCCGTCGCCTTGGTGACGGTCAGCGTGGCCCGTGCCGCGCCCAGCGTCGGATGGCGCGCGGTGACGTGAACCGTGCCTGAGCGCCGGGACTGCGAACGGATCAGCACCGCGCCGACGCCGCCGTACTCGGCAAACGCGAACGGGTTCTGCCCGACGAGCGCCGCCGGCCCGCGCAGCGAGAGCGATACATCGCCGGAGACGTAGGGGCGCTGGTTGCCGAACGCGTCCAGGGCCCGGAAGCCGAGGCGGGTCGTGTCAGAGCCATCGCCGATGATTTTCTTGTCCTCCAGGTGAAGACCGAGACGGTCGGTGGCCGTATTCGATGACATCTGCAGCGTGGTCACGTGGCGGCCCTGGTAGTAGCCCGTCACTGTCAGCGTCGGCAACGTCGAGCCGTTGACCGTTAGATCGACCAGCACCGGCGGGTAGGGCAAGTTGCCGAAGTCGGTCCTGTCGGGCGTCGCCACGGTCAGCAGCTGGCCGTCGACGTAGATATGGAGCTCGTCGCAGTTGGTGGCCAGGATCGAGTTGGGTCCCGGGCCGCCGGGAGGGGAATTCGGGCCGAAGTCCCAGTAGAAGGCGGGCACGATCGTCGGGGCGACGAGCGGGCTCACCTGCGAGCGGTAGAACGAGGCGCCGGGCTTGGGAGCCCGGAAGGTGTCGAGCACCCCCGGCGAGCGGAGGTTGTCCCAGACGCGATTACCGCCGACGAGCGAGGCGTAGTCGACACCGGCCCAGCAGAGCGCGCCCGCGTACGCCGGGTTGGCGCGCACCTGCTGATTTACCTGGGCATGGAGCTTGGCCTGGGCCTGCAGGGTTGTTGAGGGATCGATCCACCGGTAGTTCGGCGGTCCGGTGAGCGCTCCCACGGCCTCGCTGACGAGGTAGGGGACCCCGGGGAGCGGCGGCGACAGCGCGACGTTGGCGCTCGCGGAGCCGTAGGCCGTGGACCCATAGTCGTTGTAGGCGAACACGTCCTCCGCCCACCCGGTCGTTGACCGAGAGCTCATCGCCCCGCTGGTGGGTCGCGTCCCGTCGAGCCTCTCGGTCAGTTGGCGGGCCTCGGCGTAGAGCGTGGGGAAGCTCTGGGTCTCGTTCAGCCGCGGTGCCCACACGATCACCGAGGGCCGGTTGCGATCACGCAGGACCATGTCCTGGACGTTCTGCAGGAAGATGGCCTTGAAATTCTCGTCTCCGATGTAGTCCCAGCCCGGCGGCTCCTCCCAGACCATCAAGCCGAGCTGATCGCAGGCGTCGAGGAAGTGCGGTGACGGCGGATAGTGCGAGCAGCGGACCATGTTGCAGTTCAGCTCGTGCTTGAGCAGCTGCGCGTCGCGGGCCTGGAGGCGCCCCGACGCCGCCATGCCGGTGTACGGAAACAACTGGTGGCGACTGAGCCCGACGATCTGCAGCCGTTCACCGTTGAGGTGGAACCCGTCGAGCTCGAAGGTGGCGTGCCGGAAGCCGGTACGCACCACGACGGTATGCGGGCGGACGCCGCTGCCGCTCAGAGTGACGCGGACCGTGTAGAGCTTGGGCGCGCTCGGCGACCACAGGGAGACGTGCAGGTTCGACAGGTTGACGGAGATCACGTTGGTCCCCCGGAGGACCTTGTGCGGGACCGTCCGGGTCGCGATCCTTCTCTTGCCGTCGAGCAGCTCGACTGTCATCTGCATCCGGTGTCTCACGGTGACGGGGGACTCGACGGTGACGCTGAGGGCCAGGCCCGGACGCGGTGCGAGGACGCCGACGGGCTTGGCGAACACGTCGGCTATGTAGGTCGTCGGGACGACTCGCAGTCTCACGTCACGGTAGATCCCGGCCGGCATGAGAAAGTCGACGGCGGTCGCCCCGTTGCGGTTGCCGAGGGGCGGAACGTTGAGCAGCCGGCCGTCGACGACGACGGCGAGATCGTTCTGGCCGGTGACGAGCAGCTCGGTCAGCTCTACCGAGAAGGGCAGGAACCCGCCGACGTGCTGAGCGATCTCGACGCCATTGAGGTACACGGTGGCGTTGGTCATCACCCCATCGAAGTCGAGAAACACGCGCCCGTCGAAGAGCGGCTTGACGGAGAACCGCTTGCGGTAGATCCACAGATGCTCCCACGCCGACGGTTGCCAATCCCCCCAGGACAGCGGAACGACGGTGTGGGGGAGGTTGACCCGGGCGAAGCCAGCGTCGCCGTAGCTCGGATCTTGCGATCCGGGGCGATAGACCCCTCCGAACCGCCAGCCCTGATTGAAGTCATACGTCTTGGTGATCGGCGGCAGTGACGGCGGCAACCGCTTCGGCCGCCGGCTCTTCAACGCCTGGGCGGCCGGAGCGCCGACCGCGAGCGCGGCGCCCCCCAGGGCTCCGGCGCCGAGCAGCGCGCGCCGGGTGAGAACGGGGTCAGGGCTGGAGGATCGTGGGCTCACGCGCTGGATTGGCTCGATTCGATGCCGGACGGCCGGTATCGCCCCGTCCACATCCCAACTCGACTCGGTACCTAACCCGCGAGGCGCCCCAGAGTCTCGGAAATGTCGTCCTCGGTGGTCCGCGGGTTGATCGTGCACAGCCGGAGCACCGAACGGCCGGCGAGCGTGGTCGAGGAAACCGCGGCGAAGCCGTCGGCCGCCAGCGCGGCGGCTCTGGCGGCGTGATCGGAGGCGTTGGCGCCCCGGAGGGCGAAGGTGACAACCCCGAGCTGGGCCGGCGTGACGACCTCCCAACGCGGGTCGGTCCGCAAGAGCTCCTCCGCATGCTCGGCCAGTGCGATGCCACGGGCGGCAGCGCGCCGGAGCTGATCGGCTCCGTGCACCCGCAGCGTCAGCCACAGTTTTAGCGCTCTCGAGCGGCGCGTCAGCTCCAGCGTGCGGTTGCGCAGGTCGACCTCGTCGCCGGCCCCGCGGACGTCGCGCAGGTATTCCGGGTCCATCCCGAAAGTCTGGTCGAGGACGCCGGGATGACGGACGATCAGACAGCCGCAGTCAATGGGTTGAAACAGCCACTTGTGCGGGTCGAGCACAAGCGAATCGGCTCGGTCAAGGCCCGGGAGAGCTCGGCGCCCGGCCTCGCACATGGCGGCCGGCGCGCCGTAGGCGCCGTCGACATGGAGCCAGAGATCTTCGGCCGCGCACAGGTCGCCCAGCTCCTGGAGCGGATCAACCGCACCGGTGTTGGTGGTTCCGGCCGAGGCGATGACGAACCGCGGCGTCTGGCCGTCCGCCCGGTCGCCGGCGATGGCCGCCCGCAAACCATCGACATCTAGCCGCAGGTTCCGGTCGGCCGGGAGTGTTCTCACCTGATCCGGCGCGAAGTCGATTGCCCCCAGGCCGCGGGCGATCGAGGCATGCGCCTGGTCAGACAGGTAGGCAACCCCCGGTCCCCGCGCGTGACGCGCCGCCGCCATCGCGGTCAGGTTGGCGATCGAGCCACCGCTGACCAGGACGCCATCGCCGCCTGGGGGAAGTCCGAGGAGTTCTGTTAGCCACTCGATCACCACCAGCTCGACCATCGTCGGGCCCGAGCCGCCGCCCCACGAGGTGGCGATCGAATTGAAGCCCGTGCCCAGCCAATCGCCAAGTATCCCCGTGAACGACGAGGGTCCCGGTACGCGGGCGAAATACCGGGGATGGTCGATGTGCTGCATGTTCGCCAGCGCTGTCTCGCTCAGGGTGAGCAACGCCTGGCGGGCGTCTCCGGGCTGCTCGGGCAGGGGCCCGCCCAGCCCGGCGCGCAGGTCCTCAGGGCTGGCGGCGCGCATCGCCGGTCCCTGACCCACCCCGGTCACGTGGTCGATCACGCGATCCACCACCCAATATCCAAGCTCGCGCATGAGCTCGGGGTCGAGCCCGAGCGTGTCGCTGCCATCGCGTTCGGGTCCGGGCGGGTCGCTGCCCACAGGGTCGAGTCTGGGCGAGTTGCTGCCCTCGCGTTCACCGTCCACCTACGCCAGCTCCACTAGGATGTCCGCTCGCGCCAGCCCGATGGCCGCGGCGCGGGCCAGGAGGGCCGGTTCGTCCCCGGGACGGGCCAGCAGGTGACGCGGACCATCTTCCGTCGGCACGGCCATGGCCGGCCAGCCCAGCGCGTTGGCCACCGGGGTGTGAGTCATCAGTCGCTCCGATTCGATCAACGTGTCGTTTCGATAGTCGCGCATCACCGCATCGAGGGTCGGGGCCGCCCCGGGGAACACCTCGCTCTCGAGGATGTCTACGCCAGCCAGGGCGGCCTTCACCTCAGCTCGCCAAGCGGCCATTGCCGCCCGCGCGCTGGCCACGTCGCCGACCTGTCCACTCATCTTCAGCTGCAGGTCGGCACCGAATCCTTCCGGATCCTTGGCGAGGGCCTCGGCATGAATCGGGTAGGCCTCGCTGCGGAACAGGACCCAGTGCGCCGCCGGCAGCGGAGGCAGGCGCACGTCACGGCCGAGCCTTGCCACCCGCAGCGCCGCCGCGTCGGGCATGCCAGCGACGTCGAGAGCCCGGGCGAGAGTCGCTACGTCCGGGGCCAGAAACCCGATGCTGTCCAGAGTCGGCGCGAGTGGGAAGACGCCGGTGAGCGGGTATGCGCCCGCTGCGGCCTTGAAGCCGTAGACGTTGCAGCACGCCGCCGGTATCCGGACCGAGCCGCTGGTGTCGGTGCCGAGAGCCAGGTCACATACGCCCGTGGCCACCGCCACGGCCGATCCGCCGCTCGAGCCGCCTGCGGTTCGCGACCTGTCGGCCGGCGTGAGCATGGCTCCGAAATGCGGGTTGTAGCCAGATACGCCGTAGGCGTACTCGTTGAGGTTCGTCTTTCCGAGCAGCAGCGCGCCCTCTTGCAAGAAGCCAGAGACGACTGCGGCGTCGCGGGCCGGGCGGTGGTCGGCGTGGCGCGCAGACCCGTATGTCGTGGGGAGGGCGGCGGTGTCGACCAGATCTTTGACCCCGAGAATCAGACCGCGCAGGCGCCCGCCGCGATCCTCCTCGGCCGCCGAAAGAGCATGGGGATCGACCGCGATGAACGCACCGAGGGTCGGGTCAATGCGATCGAGCGCCGCCGCGGCCCGGTCACGGGTGCTCGTCATCGTGGGTGCCCGACGATCGCTGACGTGACGCGTGGCGGGCAGCAAGCATCGTGAGCAGCACCTGGGCGCCGAGCAGCGAGGTGATCCCAGCCACGTCCAGCGGCGGGGAGACCTCGACGATGTCGAAGCCGGCCAGGCGCGACCCCTGGCCCAGCAGCCACGCGAACTCGAGGAATTGGTGGCTCGTCAGCCCGCCCACGGTGGGAGCGTTGGTCCCCGGGGCGAACGCGGCATCGACGGCGTCGATGTCGAGGGTGAGCCACAGCGCGTCCGCGCCGGCCGCCCGCTCGAGCGCTTCCCCGGTGACCACTTCGACGCCTCGGCCATGGACCTCCCGGGTCGGGATCGCACGAACGCCGTGCTCGCGCAGGTAAGTGGCGGCAGCGCCCGAGTTCTCCCAGCCGGCGGCGCCGATCTGGCTGCTCGCCTCGGCCACGACACGCCCGCCGAGCCGTTCCAGCGCGTAGCGGAAGGGCACGCCGGAGGCCGGCTGACCTCGATGCTCGGGTCGAACGTCGAAGTGCGCATCGAGCGACACCAGCGCCACCGTGCCGGTGCGTTCCTCGGTCACACCGCGCAGCGCGGGGAAGGTCAGGCCGTGGTCGCCCCCCAGCACGGCCAGCGGCCGGGGCTGGGCGGCCAGTACCCGGGTGACGGCGCTGATCCGCGACCAGGTCTCGGCGACATCGGTATCGACCACTTCAACGTCGCCGTAGTCGACCAAGCCGCCCGAATTCCCGAGGTCGACGTCAAAGCCCCCGTGGTAGGAGAGGAGGCCGGTGAGCGCCTGGCGGATCGCGCCGGGGGCGTGCTTGCTGCCGCGGCGGCCCATCGTGGTCGTGTCGAACGGCACCCCGACGAGCGATAGCAGCGCGTCGGTCGCTGCCGGGTCGCGAGGAAGGTGGATCAGGTCAGTGACCGGCTGGTCGAAGGCGTCTCGAACGGCTGGCGCCAGCGGGGGTGCGTCGACCAAAAAAGGGGCGGAGTCCTGCATGAGGCTCATGTCTCCGGCGCTTGGCCGGCCAGGAGGTTCAAGGCCAGGTACTCCCAGGCCACGTTGGCGGCCAGCATTGCTGTGGGCTGGGCCGGCCCGTCGAGCTGGGGCGAGACCTCGACGACGTCAAACCCTTTGAAGTCCAAGCCGGCCAGCGCACGCACGAAGGCCAGCGCCTCGAACGGCAGCAGCCCTCCAACTTCCGGGGTGCCCGTCGCCGGGGCCAGGCCAGGATCGACAACGTCGATATCAAACGACAGGAACGTTGGAGCGCCGCCGATGCGCTCGCGGGCGAGCGCCCCGTAGTCTTCTGGCTTGAGTGTGCGCAGCTGTTCGCAGGGGATGACCTCGATCCCGGCTTCGCGCGGGAAGTCGTATTCGGAGGTGTCGTACATCGGACCGCGCATTCCGGCCATCACCGATCGCTCTGGCTGGATCAGCCCCTCCTCGATCGCTCGCCGGAACGGCGTTCCGTGGAAGTAGCGCTGTCCGTAGTACTCATCTCCCGTGTCCACGTGGGCGTCGAGCAGAACGAAGGCCACGGGGCCATAGCGGGCTGCCACCGCGCGGAGTTCACCGAGCGTGATCGTGTGGTCGCCGCCGAGAACGATCGGCCTTGCGCCGGCGTCGAGGATCTCTGCCACTCCATCCTCGATCTGCCCCAGCGAGCGCACCGCGTCGCCAGGGGTCACATTCACGTCGCCGAAGTCGATCACCGACTGCTCTGCGAACACGTTCACATCAAGGTTGCGGTTGTACGGCCGCAACAGCGTCGACCCGCTGCGGATCGCTTCCGGACCAAAACGGGCGCCGACCCGAAAGCTCGTGCCGGTGTCAAATGGCGCGCCCATGACGGCCACGTCGGCGCCGTCAAGATCGCGCACATGAGGACAGCGGGCGAATGTGCGCACGCCGGTATAGCGCGGCGCTTGCTTGGCGTCGGCCGGTCCATAGCGCGGCGGGCCAGGGTCGCGGCCGGCCGGTGATCCGCTCACGATGGCAGTCCGGCGATCGCTGATTCGGCAGCAGGCTCGGGGAGCTCATCCGGGAGCGCGTGCACCCGGTAGCCGTGCTCGATGCTTCGGTGGAGGATCGGATCTTCCAGGGCGACCAGCCAGTTCGCCGACCCCACCGGCAGCTCGCCGCCGATCGTCCCGGACAGGATGACGGTCCCGGGCCCCGGGACGGCGCCCGCGCGCCTTGTCAGCACCTGGATCAGTGACGACGGAGGCAGGAGGGTGGCGAGCGAGTCAGACTGGACGGCCTCGGCCAGCCCCGGGCGGCAGGAAAGACACAGGTCGTCGAAGTGCGGTTCGACCTCGTTCAGAACCCACGCGGTGGGCGCCACCACGTTCGGTGTGATGCTCTTGCCTCGAACCACGCTGCCCCGCTCGACACCGGCGTCGGTGTGGTCTGAGGCGACGGTGATGAGCCATCGCTCGTCGTCGTCGCAGATCAGCGCGAACTCAACCTCGGCGTATGTGTCGTCTCCCGAGACAACGATGCTGACCGCGGTTGTCAGCCGGTCAGGCGGGATCGGGTACAGGGCGGGAATCGTGACCGGCACTGCAAGACCGAGATTCGCCGTCTCTCGGAGATGCTCTTCCAGCCCGGCTTGATCCCTGGCCGCATAGCCGAAGTTGAACGCTTGAGCCACCGGCACTCGGACCTCCGCCGATCCCCCATCGAGCGAGACGACGCTCAGTTCGAGCGTCGGCGCATTCACGTATTCGCTGACCATGTTGATCCCACCGTAGGGGAAGGATCAGCCTGTCGCCATCAACAACATGGGCAAACGAACGCACTCCGCGGGGGCCAACCTGTCCACAACAGGTCCACGTGATGTTGGAATGGTCGCCTCGCTGTTGTGCCAGATTGCGGCTAGCTATGCGAGGCCCGCGCCGACACGATGTGCTGGACGGCTCGCAACGCCGTTCCCAGCGCGTTGATCTCCACGGAGGCCCCACGATGCATAGCTCTTTCTGGCATCCATTCTCGAACATGGCTGACGTCCAAGGCCACGAGATCGTGATGGCGCGTGGGGAGGGCTCCTGGCTGTGGGACGAGGCGGACAACCGGTACCTCGACGCCACCGCCAGCCTCTGGTACTGCAACATCGGCTACGGGCGACGGGAGATGGTGGAGGCCGCGGCGACGCAGATGCTGCGATTGCCGTCGTATTCGACGTTCGACGTGTATGCCAACCGGCCGGCCCTCGAACTGGCCGACCGCCTCACCACGATGACACCCACCGGCCCGGGGTCGGCTGTCTTCTTCACCAATGGCGGCTCGGACGCCATCGATACCGCGGGCAAGATCGCTCGGCGCTACTGGCAGGTCAGCGGCCAGCCGCAGCGGACCATGATCATCGCGCGCGAGGGGGCCTATCACGGAATGAACGCCTACGGCACGAGCCTGGCCGGGATCGAGGTTAACGCGGAGGGGTGGGGGGAGCTGATCCCCGACGTGCTGCTGGTGCCCGCTGACGATCTGGATGCCCTCCAGGACACCCTGGAACGGCATGAAGGCCGAATCGCGGCGTTCTTCGGAGAGCCGGTCATCGGTGCGGGCGGCATCTATCCACCGGCCTACGGCTACTGGGAGGGTGTTCAAAAACTCTGTCGCCGTCACGAGGTCCTACTCGTCGCGGATGAGGTGGTCACGGGCTTCGGGCGCGTCGGTACCTGGTTCGCCTCCGAGCGCTACGGCATCACGCCCGACATGGTGACTGGCGCCAAGGGTGTGACCTCCGGGTATGTGCCGCTCGGGGTGGTGATGTGCGGCGACCGGGTGCGGTCGATGCTCTGGGATCGATCGGCGGGGCCGTTTCGGCACGGATACACCTACTCAGGCCACGCGGTCGCGGCTGCGGTCGGACTGCGGAACATCGAGATCATCGAGCTCGAGCGGCTTCGCGAACGGGTGACAGCTCTCGAGCCGGTCCTCACCCGGGAGCTCAAGACCCTTGTCTCCCACCCGCTTGTCGCCGAGGTGCGGACTGCTGGTCTGTTGGCCGGAGTGCAGCTGGATGGCGCGGCGCTCGCCCGGCAGCCCGACCTGATCGAACGGGTTGTGCGAGGGGCCCGCGACCGCGGGGTGCTGGTTCGGGGCTTGGTCGGTCACACGCTCCAGATATCGCCACCGTTCGTGATCACCGAGCATCAGCTCGCCGGGCTGGCCGCAACGCTCCGCGAAACGTTTGACTCACTCGTGCAAGAGGAAATCGCCGCGTGAAGGGACTTGAGGCCAAGGTCGCCATCGTCACCGGAGCGACGGAGGGCATCGGACTGGCGATCACCGAGCGGTTCGCGCAGGAGGGTTGCCGCCTGATTCTGGTGGCGCGCCGACCGGACCCGGGCGCGGCGCTTGTCAGTCGTATCGGCTCCGAACGAGCTGTGTTCATCGCGGGCAGCGTGGCTGACCGCGCAGTGGCGGAGCAGGCGTTGGCCGCGGGGGTGGAGCGCTTCGGCGTTGTTGACGTGCTCGTCAACAACGCCGGGCTCGATCACGTCGGCGCTCTGGATACGACACCTGAGCACGAGGTGCGCGAGATGTTCGAGGTGAATTTCTTTGGCGCGCTTCACATGGTTCAGGTCACCGGTGCTCACATGCTCGCCAACGGCCGAGGGTCAATCGTCAACATCACCTCGCGGCTGGCCTCGATCGGTGTGCCGCAGATGGCGCTCTATAGCGCTGCCAAGGGTGCCCTACTCGCGCTCACGCGGGGAGCGGCGGTTGAATGGGGGCCGCGTGGGGTCCGGGTTAACGCCGTCGCTCCGGGCCCGACCCACACGCCCCTGATCGACGCGTGGATCAGCGCTCAGGACGAACCGCCGGCATTCCAGCGGGACGTGGAGGGCACAATTCCCCAGCGCCGGCTCGGCTCACCCGAGGAGGTGGCCGCGACAGTTGCCTTCCTGGCCTCCGACGAGGCTGCCCATATCACCGGCGCGTCGGTGGCGATCGACGGCGGATACACGGCAGCCTGAGGCGGAGCGGCGGTCGCCGGACCGATGCCGATCCGAGGCGCTCTTCGGCGCCAGATCTAACATGCAGGCAATGACGGTGACGGTAAAGGATGTGCTCGGCGCGCCCATGATGTGCGACGCGCACGTCCTCGGCGGGGCTAGCGGAGTGCACGATCGCGAGGTTCGCTGGACAACGGTGATCGAATGGCGCGGGGCCGACTTCGTCCGACCGGGTGAGTTCATCCTCACCACCGGCCTCGGCTGTGATGCCCGCCGCTTCGAGCGTTTCACGCGAGAACTGGCCGATGCGGGCGCGGCGGCGGTCTGCGTGAGCCTCCACGAGCAGGGCGAGCTCACCACGGTCCCCGAAGGCGTTGTTCGCTTCGCCGATGAGCAGGGCTTCCCGGTGATCAGCGTTCCGTGGGCGGTCCCCTTCTCGGAGATCATGATGGGGATCATCGATCGGCTGATTGAGCAGCAGTACGCCGCGGTTCTCGACGAGCCGGACCGCCTGATCGGAAGCTTCACCAGCGCACTCCTCGGCGGGGCCGGCCTGACCGCCATTGCCGAGGCGCTGGCGGGGATCATCCAGCGCCCGGTTCTGATCCTGAACGCAGAGTTCCATTGTCTGGCTCACAGCGCCCAGGCCCGACCGGCACTCAGTTCGGTCCTCGACGGATGGGGCGATGCGACGGTGGCCCTCACCGAGAGCGACCTGGCCGAGCTAAGGCGAGCGTTGGGCGGCGACTCGCCTCGTCTGATCGACGGGGTCGAGCAGCTCGGCCTGGGTCCCGGCCTGATCACCGCCGCGGTCGCTCGCCATCGGCCCCTGGGATATGTCTATGTGCCTCGAAGCGACGACCTGCCGCTGATCCCCACGCTGGAACGAAGGGCGCTTTCGCATGCCGCGGTGGCTGTGGCAATGGAGATGCTGCGACTGCGGGCCGCTGCTGAAGCCGAGTCGCGGGTGCGCGGGAACTTCCTCTGGAGCCTGGTGGCCGGAATCGCCGGCTCGCCGAGCGAGGTAGCGACCAACGCCGTTTTGCTCGGGTACGACTTACGCGCCACGTATGAGGTGGCGGTCGGCGTCGGCGGGGGTCGGGATCCCGCTTCGCGCATGGCCGAGGCCGAACGAGTCGCGCTGCGGCTCGAGGGCGCACGCTCCTCCAATGTGATCGTTGCCCGTCAGTCAGAGCAGCTCCTGTTTCTCTCCCGTTCCGGCGGCCCGCGGGGGGTCCGGAAGCTATTGGAGCCTGCCCTCGAGGGCACGGCATCGAGCTGGGGAATCGCCGACGGCGCTTTTCCGTTGCTGGAACTTGGACGCGGGTACGGGCAGGCGACGCAGGCGCTCGAAATCGGCACCATCGTTCACGGGCCCGGACACGTCACCGACGCACACTCGCTCGGCCCGTACCTGATGCTGGACGTGCTCGCGCGCAACTCGCCCGCGGTTGAGAGCGCGCGGGAGATGCTGAAGCCCATCCTGGACTACGACCGCGGGACCGCGCGCGACCTGCTGAGAACGCTGGAGGTCTTCCTTCGCGAGAACGGCAACACGAGCGCCGCTGCACGCATTCTGTACCTCAATAGACATTCGCTGCGCTACCGCCTGCACAAGATCGAGCAGCTCACCGGCCGCTCGCTGGAAGAGTATGAGGACCGCTTCATGCTCGACCTCAGCCTGAAACTCCTGCGCTTGGTCCAGCGGCACGAGAGCCGCTCGATCACGACGGCGCAGGACGGTAGCGCGGCCGCCTGACGCGGGGGCGCTCTGCGTGCGCCGCGGGGCGATGTCGTGACCATCAGGACGCGCCAGATTGTCAAGGCTGCGCAAGATTTGACCGTCGCCATGCGCCAACCTGTCAATAGGCGGCCCGCTCTCCCCCTGAAATCATCGGGGGTGTCACCCGCTCGCCGGGGTTGACCACCGCCTGGACCGGTGCCTCGCTCTGTGAGGACGGCGACAAAGGAGAGGAAGCACATGTCAGATACAGCACTCGGTGGGTCGCAGGCTGGTTCGCAAGCGGCCGGAAGCGCGAAGCTCTTCGTCCGCCGCTCATCCGGCCTCGTACGGGAGATCTCGGCAACCGACGCACTGATCGGCAACGTCCTGATCTTCAACCTGGTAATCGCGTCGGTCACCCTGCTGCTGATCCCCTGGACCTTCCCGGGCGCCAGCCTGCCGCTGTCGATCGTCCTGAGCTTCATCCCGGCGGCGTTGCTGGCCACGGTCTACGTTCTCTTCGGCGTGGCCATGCCTCGGTCCGGCGGCGATTACGTGTTCATCTCGCGCACGCTTCATCCGGCTCTGGGGTTCGCGGCCAACTTCTCGTTCGTCATCTGGAACTCGATCTACATCGGCGTCTACGCCAACTGGGTGTCGACGATCGGCCTGTCGGGCATGTTCGCGGCCTTCGGCCTGACCGGAGCGTCACATTCCTGGGCCAGTGCGGCCACCTCGGTCAGCGGGCACGGCTGGGCGTTCGCGATTGGGACGGTCGTCAATTTCAGCATGGCTGTGGTCGTCATCCGGGGCCTTCGACCCGCGCTACGGACGATGAAGTACCTGTTCTTCATCGGGACGTTTGGGATCATCGTCGCCATCGTCTCGGTCGCCCTGACCAGTCATGGGCACTTCCTCCACGAGGTCAGCCAGCACGGCGGCTCGGCGGCCGCACTGGCCAAGCACGCGAGCGCCTCCGGATTTCACTTCCCGGCGAGCTGGACGCATCTGAGTCCGACGATTCTGGCCGTCGGCCTGTTGAGCCTCAGCACCCTGTTTGTCGTGTTCTCGGTCTACACCGCCGGTGAGGTCAAGAACGTGGCCAAGAGCATCCCGACCTCGATCTACGGGTGTCTGATCGTGGGCGGATTTCTGTTCTTGATCATGGGGCTGGTGGCCGAGCACGCCTGGGGCAACCAGTTCATGGCGGCGATCAACCAAGTGTTCAACGCGGACAGCAAGAACTACCCGTTCGCCTCGGCGCCGAGCTACAGCTTCCTGGCGGCCTTGGGCCACCCCAACGTCATCCTGATCGTCCTGATCAGCCTGGGGTTCATCCTGATCCCCATCGCCTCGATGATCTTCAACTACATCGTCAACAGCCGGTGCGTGTTCGCGTGGTCGGCCGACCGCCTGATGCCGGAGAAGGCGGCCGAGGTCAACGAGCGTCTGCACAGCCCGATCAACGCGGTCCTCCTCGTCCTGGTGGTGACCGAGATCGCGCTGGCCTGGTACACGTTCTCGGCCGATGCCACGAGCTTCCTGGGCGGGTCTACGATGGGCTATATGGCCACGTTCTCGACCACGGCCGCAGCGGCCGTGGTGTTCCCGTACATGAAGAAGACCCGCTTCCTGTATGAAGCCTCGCCACTGAAGCCGCGGGTCTTCGGTATCCCCCTGATCTCGATCGCCGGCGTTCTGACGGTCGTGGTCTTCGGGGTCCTCATCTACGGATTTCTCAGTAACTCGGTGTTCGGCGCCAACAGCAGCCGCGACATCGTGTTCTTCATCGGCTTGTGGATGGTGGGCTTGGTCGGATTCCTGATCGCGCGCGCCATTCGACGCGCTCAGGGTATTCCGATCGAAGCCGCCTTCCAGGAGCTCCCGCCCGAGTAGTCGGGGAGGCTGATGCGACTTATCAAGCGTCGTCCCCCGAGAGAGGCCCGGATCTTCTTCGTCACCGATGTGCACGGATCCACGCGGTGCTTTAAGAAGTTCATCAACGCGGCCCAGGTCTATAAGCCGGACGTCCTGCTGCTGGGGGGCGACATCGCCGGCAAGCGCGTCATCCCGGCGGTGAAGCGCGCTGACGGCCGCGACGAGGGACAGCTGGCCGGGCGTAATTACGTTCTCGAGAGCGAGGGGGACCTCGCCGCCTTCGAGCAGTCCGCCGCGGACGGCGGACTGTACGCGTATCGACGTCGGTCGAAGAGGTCAAGGCGATGGAGGAGGAGCCCGATCGGGTGGAGGAGGTATTCCTTCGCCTGGCTCAGGCGCGGCTGCAGGAGTGGCTGGAGATCGCCGACGAGCGGCTCGCCGGGACCGGAGTGAAGCTGATCATCAACTGCGGCAACGACGACCCCTTCGAGCTTGACGCGCAGATCGACCAGGCGCCCTCGGTGACGTTCGCCGAAGGGCGACTGATTCCGCTCGATGAGCGCCGCACGCTGGTGAGCTGTGGCTTCGCCAACCTGACGCCGTGGCGCTGCCAGCGCGATGTCCCCGAGGAGGAGATCGGACGGCGCATCGAGGACAGCCTGGCGCAACTCCGAGCTGACGGTCAGCAGCTCGTGTTCAACATGCACTGCCCACCGCACGATTCGGGTTTGGACGTTTGCGCCCTGCTCAAGGAGGACCTATCGCCCGTGCTGGAGGGCGGCCAGCCGGTGACGGGGCCGGTCGGCAGCACCGCGGTCCGTGATGCGATCTCCGCCCATCAGCCGATCCTGTCGCTCCACGGCCACATCCACGAGAGCCGCTGCGCAGCCCGACTCGGCACCACCTTGGCCGTGAACCCGGGCAGCGAATACCCCGACGGCGTGCTGCGCGGCGTCCTGGTCGACCTGTCCGAGGAAGGAGTACTGAGTTATGTCCTCACATCGGGATGAGCTCAGGGCGCGGGCCCTGGCGCGATTGAGCCGCGAGAACACGGCTGTCGTGATCGTCGACATGCAGCACGACTTCGTCGATCCGGACGCTCCGGTGGCAGCCGAGGGGCGACGGACATCATCAGCCCGATTGCTGAGCTGCTGGAGGTGGCCCGCGAGGCCGGCGTGCGGGTGGTGCATGTCAACGAACGCCACCGCCCGTCAGGGGTGGACTATGGAATACAGTTGGAAGTTGAGCCGCCGCACTGCGTCGAGGGCACCCGGGGAGCCGAGATCGTCGATGAGCTCGCCGCCCGCGATGATGAGCCGCTGGTGGTGAAGCGCCGCTATGACGGATTTTTCGACACCGACCTGCGCGCCATCCTGCAAGTTTGGGAGATCGAGAATCTGCTCTTCACCGGCGTGTGCACCGAGTTGTGTGTCGCCTCGACCGCGTACCAAGCCAAGTCGCTGGACTACCGGAACTTCTTCATACGCGAATGCCTAGCCGGCGCCACCATCGAGACCCACGAGGCGGGACTGACTGTGCTTCGAGCCGTTCATCGGCTATGTGATCGGGCTGGGCGATGCCAAGGAGCGTCTCGCCATCGAGGCTCCGACAGTTGCCTGAGGCGGGCACGGTGACGGCCGCCGGTGCGTCACCTGCGATCGTTGATGACGCTCGCCTGATTCTCGAGTCGGCGGACTCCGAAGACGTCGCCCTGAAAGCGATCGGCGGGATCGCGGTGTTCCTGCACGCCACCGACTCCGCGCGTGCGTCGCTGCAGCGGGAGATGCTCGATATGGACTTCGCCACCTCGCGGCAGTCCTCACGCAAGCTGGCGGTCATCTTCTCGGCCCATGGGTTTGCGCCGAACGCCTCGTTCAACGCCCTGCACGGCGCGAGTCGGCTGATGTTCGTCGACGAGTCAGAGGCGGCGGATCGCCACGTGGACGTGTTCGTAGAGCGCTTTGAGATGTGCCACGTGGTGCCGTTTGTCGACCGCCTGGCCGTCGATACCCACACGCTCCCGTTGGCTGAGCTGCTGCTCACGAAGCTGCAGATCGTACATCTGAACCGGAAGGACGTGAACGACACGTGTTCGCTACTCGTGTCGCACCCAGTCGGGGATCACGATCACGAGACGGTCAACGCAGAGCGCGTGGCCGAGCTGTGTGCCGAGGATTGGGGGCTGCAACACACTCTGGAACTCAACCTGGCCCGCGTGGTCGAGCGCCTGCCCGAGGTACCGCTCCGCGATGACGAGCGCGTGCTCGTGAAGGGGCGGATCGAGGAGCTGACCCAGACGATCGCGGCGCGCCCGAAGACACGACGCTGGAAACTGCGCGCCCGGGTTGGCGAGCGCAAGCGCTGGTACGAGGAACCCGAGGAGGTCGACCGGTCGGGCCTCGAGCACGAGACGTCCTGATCCCTCCGGCGGGGTGGCTTTAGCGGTCCAGCCCGCGGTCGTGTACGGCCACGGCGCTGGTCAGCGGGGGATGGGCCTCCGGGTGGCGGAGACCGTGCCGGAGGTCGGAGGCACCGCGGTAATCCGCTGCGGTTTGGGGGGACCAGCCGGACAGGGCGCGATCCGGCACTGAGAACACCTCGACCTTGATCGGGTGGCAGGGCGGTCCGCGCCGCTCCCGGGGCCCCAGAGGGGAACCGAGAGATCGCCGCCCGGACACGTCGATGCGGCCATCAGCAGATCGATTTCGGCGAACACGTCGAAGTGATCGCCGACACGCGCCGGGCACGGCTTCATGAAGTAGCGCTCGTCCTCGGGCATGAGCCCGGTGACCTGAAACACGTTGATGACGTCATGAACATCGAATTCGGTCAGGCCGAAGGGCAGAACCGCCCGAACGAGATTCGAGTGGCAGTGAAAGTCGTATGCCGTCCGGGACAGGATCTGGTTGACGTAGGGATCGCAGCGCGTGCCGAGCAGGTCGTGGCAGCCGGCGCCGTGCTCATCGATCCCGTAGGCGATGCTGTCGTCGATCACAGTCACCATCGGCCTGAGGAAGGGAAGGGTCGACCAGAGCCGGTGACCGGTGGTCACATGAGCGCCATAGAACTGACGGGTGCGAGCCGCCCAGAAGCGCTCGCGGGGGTCGTGGCCGCTCCACAGGTTCAAGTCGAGGACCTGTGGCCCTTCGATGATCGAGAAGCGACAGATGTGCCCGGCGGGAACGGTCCAGGCGCGGCCGCTGCGAATCGGGATCACGAACTCGGTCACCAGGGTGCGTTCGGCTCGGGCCAGCGGACCATAGAAAGCCGGGTTGGCCCGGAGGGGGCTGTCACCGTCCGCCACATAGGAGGGGCTGGGCGCGAGGCCGCCTGGGTGGGTGTTCATCACGTCTCCTGTTGGCTTGATCGGGAAGTTCCTGACCCGCCGCCGCCCGGCGTCCGGACCGTCACGACGTCGCCGGGATTCAGAGGGCGAGTGCACTTGGGCGGGAGGGACATGCCGTTGAGCAGATTCTGTCCGCGGGCTCCGTCGCCGCCCCCGTGGGCGCCCAGCGGGGCATGGCGGCGGCGGTCGGCGAGGATGGTCAGCGTGGCCGGCTCCAGAGCCCGAATACTGCGCTCGAGCCCGTCGCCGCCGCGATGCTGGCCAGAACCGCCCGTGCCATCAAGCAGTTCGTAGCGCTCCACGCGCAACGGATACTCGAGTTCCAAGGCCTCCACGGGCGTGTTGAGCGTGTTGCTCATGCCCACGTGGACCCCCGAATCGCCAGGACCGGAGGACGAAGCCCCCTGGCCTCCACCGATGGTTTCGTAATAGGACCATTCCCTGGCTCCGATGATCAGGTTGTTCATCGTGCCTTGACCGTGCGCCGGTACATCGGCGACCGCAGCCAGCGCGGCCAGCACGGTGTCGGCGACCCGTTGCGAGGTCTCGACGTTGCCGGCGGCAACCGCGGAGGGCCACTGTGCGTCGACCACGGTTCCGGGCTCCGCGCGGACCTCCAGCACGCGTTCGGCGCCCGCGTTGACCGGGACGTCAGGATCGAGCAGGGTCCGCAACGCGAATATGCAGGCTGAGCGAGTGACCGCCAGCGGAGTGTTGACATTCCCCTCAACCGCGGCGGACGTTCCTTCGAAGTCGACAACCAGTCGGTCTCCCTCCACGCGGGCGCGAACGCAAATCGGCACATCCGTCTCGGAGATGCCGTCGCCCTCGATCTCACTGACGGCGCTGTAGGCCCCGTCCGGAAGCGATGCCACGAACGCCCGAGCCCGACGCTCGCCATAGTCGATGACAGCATCGAATGAGCGGCGGACCGTGTCCAGTCCTTGCCTGCCGATGACGTCGAAGAGCCGCTCGCGTCCCACGGCACCTGCGGCGATCTGAGCGCGCAGATCGCCGCGGCATACGCTGGGGGTGCGGACGTTGCGGGTGATCAGCTCGAGAATGTCCTCGACCAGAACGCCCCCGCGGATCAGCCGCACAGGCGGGATGATCAGTCCCTCCTGGAAGATCTCGCGGGCCCCACTGGGCATCGACCCGGGCACCATGCCCCCGACCTCGGCGTGGTGGCAGCGGGACACCGCCAGGGCCAGCACCCCGTTGTCATCGCCGAGCGTCGAGACGAGGGTCAGATCGGGAAGGTGCGAGCCCCCCGGAAGGGATCGTTGAGCAAGAATGCGTCCCCGGGCTTCGGGTCACACTCCAGCACTGCCTCCACCGAGCCGGGCAGGGCGCCGAGGTGCACAGGAACATGGGCTGCCTGGGCGACACACCGGCCGCGGGCGTCGAACAGCGCCGCGGAGCAATCCCGGCGCTCTTTGATGTTCGAGGAATAGGCGCTGCGCACGAGCGTGACCCCCATCTCCTCGGCGATCCCGGCGAAGGCATTGGCCATCACCGCGAGCCCGACCGGGTCCAGTGTGGTTGCGCTCATCCGGAGTGCTCCAGGAGAAGGGCGCCGGTGTCGTGAACTTCGCCGCGCCAGGCGGGCGCCACGACGCAGGTCGCGTCCCGGTACTCGACGATGGCGGGACCATTGAACTCGTGCCCGGGTGCAGGGTCAGTGAACACGGGCACGCGATGAAGGTCGCCGTCGAACACAGCCTCTCGCTGTAGGACGTGGTGCACCCGCCCGCGCTTGGCGGACATCTCGGGGATATCGCGGATCGGTTCGGTGGCGGTGACCCGGACCGCCACCAGCTCGACCGGCTCATCGGGAATCGCGTAGCCGTGGCGACGGCGGTGGGCGTCATGGAAGCGGGCGGCGAGCCCCGCCATGTCATCGGCGTCGACGGTCAGCTCATGAGCCTGGCGTCGGTAGCGAAGATCGGCGCGGCGCTGCAGGTGCGCGCCAGGCATCCTGTCCTGGAGCCGGTGCTCCAGAGCGCGAAACGCACTCTCAATCTCATCCGGATCGAGTGCGGCGAGCTCACCGACGAGCGCCCGGGAGGCGTCCTGGCGCATATCGGCCGCCGCCAGCCGAAGCGCACTGAGCACGCCTGCGGCGGGTGGGATCACCACCCGGTCGATGCCGAGCTCCGCAGCGGTGGCGCAGGCATGCAGCCCGCCGGCGCCGCCGAAGGCCACGAGGGCGAATTGGCGCGGGTCCAGCCCGCGCCCCACCGTGACGTGCCGCAATGCCTGGGCGACCGCGTAATTGGTCAGTCGTAGCACCCCGGATGCCAGCTCGGCGGTGGACATCTCCAGCTGGTCGGCGACGGTCTGAAGCGCGGCCTCGGCGGCGGTGCGGGACAGCGTGATGGCGCCGCCCAGCCGTCCCTGCTCGGGCAGGTAGCCGAGGACAAGGTTTGCGTCGGTGACGGTCGGGCGAGTCCCGCCGAGCTGATAGCAAGCCGGTCCCGGCACGGCGCCGGCTGAGCGCGGTCCGACGCGCAATGCTCCCCCGTCGTCGATCCACGCGATCGAGCCTCCGCCCGCACTGATCGTGTGCACGTCGAGCATCGGCAGCCGTATATCCACGCCGGCCACCGCGCGCTCGATGGTGGTCAGGATGTCGCCCTCGAGGATGGTGGCCACGTCCGCGCTGGTCCCGCCGATGTCCAGCGTCAGCACGCTGCTCAGACCAACCGCGGCGGCCGCGCGGGCGGCCCCGACGACGCCGCCGGCGGGCCCCGAAAGGACGCAGCCGGCCGGGCGGGCGGCGGCATCCGCAACCGATGCGACGCCACCGGATGACTGCATGACGTGGGTCTCGCGCACCCCCAGGGGTTCGACACGGGCGTGCAGCCGGCGTAGGAGCCGATCAGTTCGGGAGCCAGGAAGGCGTCGGCGACCGTCGTAGAGGTGCGCTCGTACTCACGGAACTCCGGTAGCACCTCGCTCGAGAGCGACACGTGAACGCCCGGCAGCGCGTCACGGATCGCCTGCCCGATCTTCTGCTCGTGTTGGTCGTCGACGAACGAGAACAGCAGGCAAACCGCGACGGCGTTGACAGCCGCGCCGCGGAGCGCCTCGATAACGGTGGCGACATCCCCGTCCTCGAGAGGCGTGAGCACCCCGTGAGGCCCGACCCGTTCGCGGACCGTGAACCGTAGCTCTCGTGGCACCAGCGGCGGGGGGCGGCGGGCGCTCAGGTCATACAGATCCGCGCGGGACTGTCGGGCGATCTCGATCACGTCGGCGAAGCCGGCGGTGGTGATCAGGGCCGTGCGGGCGCCGCGGCGCTCGAGCAGAGCATTGGTGGCCACCGTCATCCCGTGGGCGAGGATGGTGCCGCCCTCGATATGAGTCTGGGCGATCGCGTCGGCAACCCCGAGCGACTGATCATGCGGCACCGAAGACACCTTGAGCGTCCGGAGTTCGCCGTCCACCCACGCGGCGAGGTCGGTGAATGTGCCGCCGACGTCAACACCGACTCGCGTGTAGGTGGTAGCCACGAGGGGCAGGATGCCACAAACCAGCCAGATTGCGCAACAATTGAGAGATGGTACGATCGCCGGGAATGGCGGTCTACGGTCGAGAGGGAAAGATCGGGGTCATCGACCTCAGCACCTGCACGTCTTTGGTGGCTGAGTTTGGCCTGGCCGCACCAACGGACGTTCTCGTGCTCTACTCGCGGCTTCGCCTGCCGCGGGGGGAGGTGAGCGTCGAGGCTCTGGACGCCATGCTCGGCGGGGAGCGCTTGGAGGAAGCGGCGCTCGAGCTCGCCGACGCCGGAGTGGCGGCGATCACGGTGGCGTGCACCAGCGGGACACTGCTCCATGGTCCCGGCTTCGATGAGGTGGTGAGCACGCGGGTCACCCAGGGCACGGGCCTGCCGGCCACGACGACGGCCACGGCAGTCCGGCGAGCGCTGAGCGCGCTGAATGTGCGGTCAGTCTCCGTGGGCACGCCCTACGACGAGGACATCAATTTGCGCGAGCGGCGGTTCCTCGAGGCAGCGGGGATCTCGGTCCGTGGCATCGTCGGTTTGGGCAAGCGATACGACCGCGAGATCGGGGATCTCAGCCTGGACGATGTTCGGAGCCTGGCTGATGCCGCCTGGGAGGAGGGGTCCGACGCGCTGTTCTTGAGCTGTACCAACCTGCCCGCTCTGACGCTCATCGACGAGCTCGAGACCCGACTTGGCTGTCCCGTGGTCACGAGCAACTCAGCGACGATCTGGATCTGCTGCTCGCCGGTGGTTGCCCGCCGGGTCGCGCGCGGTCTCTTGGCGCCCTGACCACCGTGACAACATCGCCGGCCCACCACCGGCTGCCGACCGGCTAGGTCACCGGTGCGGCCAAGCGTCAAGGCCAGCCTCCGCGGTTCCCCGCTGCAGCGCCGGGGCACTGCCGACCTGCTGGCCACGGAGATTCGTACGCGCATCTTGGCCGGCGAGCTGACCCCGGGAGATCCTCTGCGTGAAGCCGAGCTCGCCGACGCCTTCAAGGTCGCGCGCAATACCGTCCGCGAGGCGCTCCGCCTGCTCACTCAGGACGGGCTCGCCGCTCACCAGGTCCATCGCGGCGTGGCCGTGCGCCGACACACGCCGCGGGAGGTGCGCGACGTCTTCGAGGTCCGCACCTTGATTGAAACCACGGTCGGCCGTCGCGCGGGAACGCTCGACCCCGACGAGCTCGCCCGACTGCAGGCCACGCTCGATGAGTCAGACCACGCAGCGGCACAGAAGGACCTGCGGGGGGTGCTGACGGCGAACCTCGACTTTCACCGCGAGATGGTCCGCCTGATCGGGAACCCAAAGCTCGACCAGATCTTCGACCAGCTCCTCGCGGAGATTCGCCTCATCCTCACCTGGTTGGGGTCCGACGTGGCCGGACCATGGCTGGAGCGAAACCGAGAGCTCCTCCGCTTGCTGATCGCGGGGAACACTCAGTCGTTCGACCGGGCGTTGCGTCGGTACATGTCCGACTCCGATGCCGAAGTCGTTGCCCGGCTCGAGGCTCCCGGGACGTGACGCCAAAGGGCAGGAGGAGCACTCACGCCACGGCCGCCGGAGCGCCACGCACGAGCCAGGCGACGACGACGCGCGCGGCGGCGAGGGCGCGGCGCCGGGTCCTCATAGCCAGCGGCGGTGGCTTTCTGGGGCTCTATCTCGAGCTCTCGGTGGTGCCCTACATCGCCGCCCGGGAGGGAGGGCGCTTCGCAGCAGGCTTGCTCACGTTCGCTCTGATGCTCACCACCGTCGGCACGCAGGCGGTCATCTCTCGGCTGCTGCGGCGCTTCAGTGCCCGCGGTTTGTTCGCCGCCGGCCTGTTCCTGATCGGAGCGCCAACGCTCGTCTACGCCGCCTCGCCATCGCTGCCCAACCTGATCGCGGTGACGCTGGTGCGGGGAGCCGGATTCGGCCTGCTCACCGTGATGGGGTCGGCGCTGATTGCCGGCTACGCGGTGCCGGGGCGCGCGGCAGTTCGCTTGGTGCGTACGGGGTGGCGAGCTCGATCTGGGCCACTCTTCGCTCCTGCCCTCGGATTGGCCGCCTTTCGCAGCTGGCCGCCATTGACCGCCTTCGCGATGGGTGGGCTGCCTCCCCTCCTGGGGTTGATCGCGCTCATCCCGAGGATGCCACCCGCTCCCGACTACGCGACACATCCTGGTTCACGGGCGGAGACTGCCGTCAGCGCCACCCTCGTTCCACCGTGATGGTGTTCGTGGCGGTGGCGGCGACGCTGGCGGCCGCGTTTACCTTCGTGCCCCTCCTCCGGGTCGGCTCGATAACGTTCCTCCTGGTCCTCTTCGGCACGAGCTTCACCGCTGGGCGGCTGCTGGCCGGCTACCTGTTGGATCGCGGACGAACAGCCACGCGGCTCGTCCTCTGGCTTCTGGTTGGCGTGGTGATCGGGCTGGCGCTGTTGGGCACGTCAAATACAGCAGTCGTCGCCGTGGGCGCCGCGGCGAGCGGCCTCGGCATCGGGTGCGTGTGTACCGCGACGCTGGTTATGACGCTCGATCGAGTCGGGAAAGACGGAGTCGCACGGGCGAGCGTGATCTGGAATATGGCCTTCGATGTCGGACAGGCCGTGGGCGCCGTGCTGTTCGGTGCCATCGCCGCGCTGCTGGACCCAAGCGGCGTGTTTCTCGCCGGTGCGGCGCTAGTGGCGCTCATGGCGATCCCGGCCGCGGCTTTCGACTGGCGTCGGATGCGCGTTACGGTCCCCGCACCGGCATGAGCGGCGCTAGGCGACCGTCGCATCAGGCGGGGCGGACGAACCCTTGCGCCAGCCGGCCAACCTCAAACTCGGCCGTGCCGGTGGTCACGACCGGATCCTGAGCGGCGAAGTCCCGCAGTTCCTGCTCGTCTTCGGTCTCCACCACCGCGAGGCCGTACGAGTCATCGACGGTCAGCACCGGGCCGAAGACGACCATCGCGCCGCGCTCGACCCACGGGCGCCAGTGAGCAGCGTGACGGACCATGATGGTCCGCTCCTCGTCGGTCAGCGTCTGGGCGAACGCAGGGCGCGGAGCCTTGAGGCGAAGCACGAACGTGGCCACGCGAGGATCTTAGGCAACCGACGCCGGCAGCGGGAATTTTGCCCATGAGCCGAGCACTGACACTTTAAGGTGGCGCCATGAACGACTTCGATGCCGCCTCCCTCCAGAGCTGGTCAGTGGTGGCGCCGGACTGGGGAGAGCTGATCTCAGATGTGGACCGGCAACTGGACCGCGCCGCCGAGTGGATGATCGATGTCGCCAAGCCGCAGCCGGGTGAGCGTGTGCGCTGGCCGGAGGTCCCGGAACGCTCAGCCTGATGGCGGCAGCGCGCGTCGGAGAGCGCGGGCAGGTCATCTGCACTGACTTCGCTGAGCCGATGGTCGAGAACGCCCGCCGCCGGATCGCGCAGGAGGGTACTGGCAACATCGACTGCCGGGTCATGGATGCGCAGGCCATGGATTTGCCTGAAGGCGCCGTTGACGTGGTGCTCTGCCGGATGGGCTACATGCCGATGGGCGATCCGGCCGCGGCTCTGCGCGAGAGCGGGCGGGTGCTGCGCAGTGGTGGGCGCCTGGCTCTGGCAGTGTGGTCGGAGGCGGCGTCGAACCCATGGGGAGCGGCGCCGCTGCAGGCGATCTCGAGCCATTTCGGGGCTCCGCCTCCGCCCCCGGAAACAGCGGGCCTGTGGGCGCTGGCGGACGAGGGGCGCCTGCGCGAGCGGCTCGCCGACGCCGGCCTTGGCGAGACGCGGATCGAGGCGCTGGAGGATCACGTGCAGTACGACTCGGCCGAGGCCTGGTTGGAGACCTTCGCACGTCTCGCGGGCCCGATCCGGGTCCTGTTGGCAAACATCGACGATGCCGGGCGCACGGCAATCAGCGCCCGGGTGGCCGAGGCGGCCGAGGCATACCGCCAGCCGGACGGGCGCCTGTCGGTGCCAGAGCGGATGCTGGTGGCCATCGCGGCTAAGCCGCAGGACGCTCCGACTTAGCTCGAGGTGTTCCCTCGAGTCCGTCCTCGCCGTGGCAGCGCGGCCGCGAGTTCCCGGACCCCCCGGGAACTCTTTCAAATATTCATATTCACTGGTGAACCCTACATATTCCTAGTTACCTCTTGTGGGCGCAGTGCACGTCCACAAAAAACCCCCGGGGAGTGTGTGAAAGGGGTACGATCACTCGGCGGTAATCGGGACCAGTGATGCAGGGGCAATGGTCGCTCAGGGGCCACGGAGGCGCGTCTTGGAAGACGCAGGGGGAACGGGGGACGAGAGAAACAAGCACGGCGAGGGTTTGGGCATCCCTACGGCGCAGTTCACCCTGCGCTCGAACTAAGCACTAGGAGGACGGTTATGACATCAGGGCAACGTGTCGCGATTCCGGGCAGCGAGCGCAAGTTCGAACCGCAGCATCAACGCATCCGAGATGCCGACGCGGGCAAGACGATTGAGGTGACGGCATATCTGCGACCGTCGGCGTCCCTTGACTGGGTGGACGAGGACGCCACTCGGCCAATTGGGGAGAAGCGAGTGCTCTCACGCGAGGATTTCTCCCAGAATTACGGCGCCAGCCAGCAGGACATTGACGCAGTGCGCAAATTCGCAGATGCCGCTGGACTCGAGGTCGCCGCTGTAGACCAGACCCGCCGCACGGTCACGCTCCGCGGCACGGTGGAGGCGGTGTCGGCAGCGTTCGGAGCCCAAGAAATCGGTCTGTTCGAGCACCCAGCCGCCGGCGCGTATCGCGCGCGTCGAGGCCCACTGACAGTTCCAGCCGAACTGAAGGACGTGATCACCGGCGTATTCGGGATCGATGAGCGTCCTCAAGCGGACCCCCATTTCCGCGCCCATGCCAACGCGACGGCGGCGACGTCCTACACCCCGCCTCAGGTCGCTGCCGCTTACAACTTTCCCAGCCAGCTCAAGGGCGCCGGGGAGACGGTGGCGATCATCGAGCTGGGAGGGGGATACAGCCAGAGCGATCTCGACAGCTATTTCGGGAGTCTCAACATCCCCCCGCCGAGTGTCAGTGCGGTCGGGGTGGATGGTGGGAGCAACAACCCCGGCGCGGACACGAACGCCGACGGCGAGGTGATGCTGGACATCGAGGTCGTGGGATCCGTTGCTCCGGGCGCCAAGATAGTCGTCTACTTCTCCGACACCTCGGATAAGGGTTTCCTTGACGCCGTATCCACGGCGGTACACGACGCAACCAACAAACCCTCAGTGGTGTCGATCAGCTGGGGTGGCCCCGAGGACTCCTGGACGGGGCAGGCGCGAACCCAGATGGAGCAGATCTTCACTGAGGCGGCAGCACTCGGCGTGACCATTACGGCGGCTTCGGGTGACAACGGGTCCACCGACGGCGTCAACGACGGAAAGCAGCACGTCGACTTCCCGGCCTCGGCCCCTCACGCGCTCGCGTGCGGAGGAACCTCGCTCCAGGTCGCAAACGGCAAGATCACCGCTGAGACGGTGTGGAATGACGGGGCTGCTGGAGGCGCGGGAGGCGGCGGGATCAGCATCGAATTTCCGGTGCCCTCTTACCAGAGCAACATCGCTGGCCAGAAGAACATCGAGACCGGGAAGCCGGGCCGTGGGGTGCCGGACGTGGCTGGCGACGCCGACCCCCAGACCGGCTACTCGATCCTCGTCGACGGCCAGCAGCAGGTGATCGGCGGCACCAGCGCCGTGGCGCCCCTGTGGGCCGGTCTCGCCGCGCTGATGAACGAGTCGCTCAAAAAGCCCGTCGGCTTTCTCCAGCCGCAGCTGTATGCCGCATCCTCGAAAGGCGGCTTCCGCGACATCACTAAGGGCAACAACGGCGCCTACCATGCCGGACCTGGATGGGATCCCTGCACAGGGCTCGGTTCGCCCAATGGGGCGGCACTGCTCCAGGAACTGGGGGGCCCGTGACCCTTGGGGACGACACCCTGAGGAGCTAGCCAGAGAGTACTGATCCGACCCGCACCCTAGAGCGGCGCCAACGGCGGCACGGCAATCAGAAAACGGGTTATGGTGCCGCTTGGTCACGACGATCAAACGGAGTGGAGGCTCAGATGGGTGCGGGGATCAGTGCCGGGGCGGTGGTGAGCCAGGTATGGGCCATCTACCGCAGCCAGTTCAGCGTTTTGGTAGGGACGGCGATCGTCCTGTTCGCCCTGCAGTTCGTGATCGCGCTGGTGCTCTCGGGGTCGCTCATCTTCGTGGTCGCGGTGCTGTTCTGGGTGCTGAGCACGCTCTATCAGGGCGTGGTTGTGGAACTGGTCAGCGACGTCAAGGACGGCCGCCGCGATTACTCAGTGATGGAACTGCTGCGCAGTGTCGAACCGGTGCTGTGGCCGCTGATGGTGGTCTCGGTGCTGTTTGGCTTCGGCGTGGCCATCGGGTTCATCCTGATCGTCATCCCCGGCCTCATTCTGTTGACGATCTGGTCCGTGGTCGCGCCGGTCACCGTCCTCGAGCACCCTGGGGTACTGGCGGCGTTCGGGCGCAGCCGGGAGCTGGTCCGCGGCAACGGCTGGTCGGTGTTCGGCGTGATCATGCTGCTCTACCTCGCCGTTGTCGTGATCAGTCTGCTGGCCGGGGCTATCGGCGCTGGACTGGGAACGGGAGGACGGGCAATTGTGCAGTTCGCGGTGACCGTGCTGCTCGCGCCTGTACCCGCTCTTGGGGCGTCGGTCCTGTACTTCACGCTCCGGGGCGAACCGGTTGCGCCCACGTCATCGCAGTCGCCGTCGATGCCCGCGTGAGCGGTCGAGCTTTCCGGGTCTGGCCACGACGCGTCGCTTGGGGTTCCTGCGTAAGCCGGCGCGCTCGTCCCGCGCCCGATCCCGGTCCTCGCTCAATCCAACCTCCAAGAACACCAGGCTGGTGGCCAGCACCAGGCCGAGCGCGATCAGGACAAACGCGATCACCTGGCCCGCCGTGCCGCTGAGCGCGACCGCGGACGCCACCCCGAGCACAACCAGCAGCGCGGCCGAGCCGAACCAACCAAACCGGGACCGTTTACTCATGCTGACCATTCTCCTCGCATGAGCGCCGGAGCCGACCTTCAGCTAATCGAGTCGGCGCGAGTCGATCCCGATCTAGTCGTGCTGGAGGGATTTCATGCCCTGAAGCATGCGCTCCGATTTGGCGCGGAAATAATCCATCTCTTTGCCGCCGACCCCGAGGCGGTCATTGCCCTGGCCGCCGATCTCGCCCCTGACCTCCTCGACGCTTTCGCCGCCAGAACCAGACAGACAACCGACGCAGCGATCAGACGCGCCGCGCCCAACACGCCCACCGCCGTCGTCGGCATCGCCCGGCGACCACGCCCGGACCTTCAAGCCCTACTGGCCAGCCCGAGCCAGCGCCCGGTGGTCCTCCTCGAGGACCCGCGCAATCTCGGCAATGTCGGCGCCGCCGTCCGGGTGGCAGCGGCCGCCGATGTCGCCGGATTGGTCACCACCGGGCAGGCGGATCCGTGGGATCCAGGAGCTTTGCGTGGCTCGGCCGGCCTTCACTTTGCCCTGCCCGTGGGGCGGATCGAGACGCTCACAACCCAGCGGCCGGTCCTCGGCCTGACCCCGGGCGGGGACCTGCTCAGGCCGGCTCAGCTTCCCAGCGACGCCGTACTCGCCTTCGGAACCGAGCGCAGCGGCCTAACCACCCAACTTCTCTTGCGCTGCGACGCCCGCGTGGCCCTGCCGATGAAGGAAGGCGTCTCGAGCCTCAACCTCGCCACCGCGGTCGCCGCGGTGTTGTTCGCCTGGCGCCTGGCCGCGGACTGGCGGGGCCGATGAGACCCACCTAGCCGAACAGCGGCCAGCGGCGGCGCCGGGCGAGCACATCGATGCCGCGCTGGATGCTGGCCTGGACCTCCTGGTACTTGGCCTCCACGTGGTCCTGGTCCTGGGCCAGGTCAGGGTCGGTGCCAACGTCGATCGGGGCCTGGAACGCGGTGCGGATCTTGGTCGGCAGCGGGATCTCGGGCAGCAGCGCGGGGGAGATGCCCCAGGGGGCCTGGACAGCGATCGGGAACATCTTCAGGCGCGCGACCTTGTCCAGCGCCAGCAGCTTGGCCAGACGCCGGCCGCGGGCGAGCACGGGCATCGAGTCCGGGCCGCCGACGGTGGAGATGGGAACGATCGGGACGCCGCTGCGGATGGCCAGCTTGATGAAGCCGGTGCGGCCGGCCAGGATAGCCTCGTCGCGCTGGGTCCAGGGCCGGAGCGAGTCGCGCTCGCCGCCGGGCCACAGAGCCACGTCATGGCCCTCGGCCAGCGCGGCGGCGATGCTGTCGGGCGCGGCGGGCAGGACGCCCATGCGGCGGAAGTAGCCGCCCACGCCGGGCAGCGCCATGAGCGCGTCGTGGGCGGTGCCGTGCAGCGGACGGTCGCTGCCGAAGCGCCGCCACCACTGGGCGCCGATAGTCCACGCGTCCCACACAAACGGGGCGCCGGCGTGGATGCCGACCAGCAGCACCGGGGCGTCGGGGATGTTCTCCCAGCCCTCGATCTCCATCCGGAACCAGTAGTCCATGAGCGTGTTCCAAAGGAACTTCTGGCGGCCCATGAAGTCGTAATCCGGACCGTCCAGCGACCATTCCGAGGCCCGGCCGGCTATCCATCCGCTGACCCCGGACTGGCCTTCGCGGCGCTCGGCCACCTTCTCCTTGGCCTGCTCGGCGTGGCGCTGGGCCTGCTCGGCGTGGCGCTTGGCCTGGGAGCCGTTAGGGGCTGAGGTCTCCTGGGCCCGTGGTTCAGTGCTCGTTGTCGCGTTCTGCATTGGTGACCGTCCTCTCCTCGCTGCCGGTCTTCCCTCAGCTACCCGGATGAGGGGCGATCGACTCGTGAACCGGTCAGATACCTGGTGGCCGCGGAGGCGTCTGCAACACGGGCGGGTTGATCAGGGCCGGGTGCGCCGGATCCAGGAAATCCATGATCGTGTTCGCGTTCGCGTCGCGGACGGTGAGGGCGGGGAGGTTCCACTTGTGCTCGATCGTGGCCAGGATCGAGGTGTGGTCATAGATCTTGTTACTCACGCCGCCCGGCTTTGAGCACGGCGAGACGACGATCGCCGGAACTCGCGGGCCGTAGATGTCGTAGCCGCCGGCTGGATCGCCGGGTGACAGGTTGGGCCGGATGTTGTCGGGTGGAGTGACGCGCGGGGGCGGCACGTGGTCGTAGTAGCCACCGTGCTCGTCGTAGGTGTAGATGAGCAGCGTCCGGTTCCAGCGCGGGGACTGCAGGATCGCTGAGATGACCCGGTGGGCGAAGGCCTCACCGAAGAACATGTTCTGCGGATCCTCCTCGGTCTCGGCGGGAGCCGCATCATGAAAGTCCGCGCCGAGCACGCCGAGCAGCTCCTTGACCGGAAAGGGCAGGGAGGAGAGCTGCGAGCCGATCTCCGAGACCACGCCGATCCCCGGGTCGACGAAGCTGACCGCCGGCAGCGTGCCGGCCTGGCAGTCATGAAAGAACTTGTCGATGTGTGCGTGATGGTCGGAGTGCTTGAGCAGGATTGACGGGATAACGGCGGTCATGGGGACGTCGGTGAAGTAGTCACACCAGTTGATGTGATGGCTGGAGAGGACATCGAAGATGGTGCCGTTCGGCGGCGGTGAGTCCAGCAGCGAGCTCACGTCGGTCACGGTGCCCCCGAACGCAGTTCCGGCCAGCATGAAGCGACGGTTGGGGTACGTCGGGGCCGGGGCGGATGCGAACCAGCGGTTGGCCAGCGTGAAAGCCTCGGCCAGCGAGTAGGCGAACGGGAGCACGTCCGGCGTGTAGTAGCCCATCGGCTCCAGCGCACCGGACGAGCGAACGAAGCCGTCCATCGCTCCGCTGTTGACCTGCTGGTGGGTGGCCTTCCAGTTCTGGGTGATGTGCGTGGCCTGCGCGGTGTTGGGGAGCGGAAAGGCGTGCACCTGTGGGGGCATGTGATTGACGCCCGGGTTCCAGTTCTGCGCCTTGCCCGAGCTGTCGAAGGTCAATCCATCGACGTCGGAGCGCGTCAGCGAGAGCGCCCCGAGGAGGTTGTCGAAGGAGTGGTTCTCCATCATCAGGACGACGAGGTGATCGAACGGCATCTGGCTGTTCGGTGTCCCGGCCGGCACCTGGGGGAAAGGCCGGCTGCCGGCCCTCCGTGCCGGGGGCGGAATCACGCTTGTCGGGGGCGGAAATACGCCCGGGCTCATCGCCGCCCCACTCGTCGGCGGCCGGGCGCCGTCTGTCCAGGCTGCAGCCGGTTCACTGCTTTTCCAGCGTGGCCACGGTCACGTGTGGCCAGCGCAGGCCATTGAAGTCCAGCTGCACCAGCTGCGTGTACTGCAGCTGAAGGTGGGTCTGGCCGCCCGGCCCCTGTAGCTCCTGGATCCAGAAGGTGGCGTCGACCTCCGATGCCCTGGCGTTTCCATCCGGATGGGCGTCGGCCAAGAAGGCCGTGTTCGCCGTGCCTCCGCCCGCGATCGGCGTGTGCTTGGTCGAGACCTGCAGGAAGGTCCGGTTCTTCATCGTCTTTCCCTGTAGGGAGTCCTGCAGCGCTTTCTGGATGACGTGGTTTGGGTTGCGGACCATCTCCTGGGTCACCCCCGGAGAGGCTTGGCGGAAGGCCGTGTTGATGCCCAGGTTGAGCTCCGGGAACCCCTGCTCGCCTGAGGGGAAATCCGAGTTCTGGGGCGGCGGCGTGCCGATCGGGAAGGGAATGATGTTGTTATCGGGGATGTGCGGCGGACCGCCCTGCAAAAACTGGAACGGCCCCTGAGCGAGGACGACCGTCCCGTGGGGGATGGAGGCCATTCGCACCACCGTCGCGGGCTCGCTGGGGTTGCTGGTGGGCGGAACGTGGGCCCAGATGCCGGGCTCGACGTGCAGCCCGGCGCCACTGCTGGTCTCCGAGATCTGCTGCATGTAGGTGATGCCGAACATGTTGATGTCGTGCATCACGAAACCCCGGTTGGGGATCGCGCCGTTGATCTTGCTGAAGACGAGCGTCTCGGTGGTTTGATTGAGCTCCAGGAAGCGGTCCTGGCCGCCCTGATGCGGACGCCAGATCGTGTTGAAGCCGTGGCCCTTCCAGGTGCCGGGAAGTTGGGCCAGCGGGCCGAGAGGATCGGTGGCCGGCACGGCCGTGATTGATGCCCGGGCCAGGCCTGCGGGGTCTTCGAAGACGAAGTTTGAATCGGTCTGGTTGATTACGGGTGACATGTGACTCCTTGGACGGTCGGCCCTACAGGCACTGGACTGGGAAGTTCGCTGTCACGCCCCCGTAGGGGCTGAGCACCTGCAGCTGGCGGGTGACCGGCTGACCGCTGACGGCGAGGTTGTGAGGCGCGATGGCGGCCAGGCTGCCGTTCTCCTCCCGGACGCCGGTGGCGGGCACTCCGTCGATCGTCACCCGCGCCACGCTGTGGGTGGGCACCGCTGGGTCGGAGGTCAGGCCGGTTCCGATGATGGTGAACGGTTGCCCGTCCTGGAGGATGCCCGGAAACACGCTGGTCACGGTCGGCTGGTTGCGGGTCACTGCCTTCTTGCCGACGTACAGTCCGGCCGAGACGCTGGTCAGGCCGAGCAGTGTGTCGGGAATTGTCGGCAGGCCGTTCCCGTGCGGCCTGAGGAACTCGGAGACGAAGTAGACCGCGGTGATCAGGTTGAAGATCAGATACTGGAAGTCGCCCACGTCCGTGCTGCCGTCATCGGCGCTGAAGATCTCGGCGAAACGGGAGATGAACCGGCGCAGCCCGCCACCGGGGATGCTCGTCTTGACTGTCTTGACCGCTGTCGAGCTCTGGGCCTGGGCCTGAGAGATGCCCTTGGCCGCCACGCCGGCAGCGGCCGGCACCCCCAACAGCACGAGATAGCTTCCGGTCAGCCCGGCGTGAAGAAAATGGGTCCAGCCGAGCTGAAGCAGGGCCACGTCATCGGCATGGCAGCGCTCTGATCCCGTCGGCGGCGGGACCGCTGGTGATACAGGCATGGGTGGGGACAAATTCCCCGGCCATGAGCAGAGCCACGAGCGCCCACGCGACGAGCAGGGTCCAGAGGAGGATGAACGTCTTCGAGGTAGAGGTCCGGCCGTCCTCGCCGAGGATGACCGTCGAGAGAAAGCTCGAGGGCGCGACCAGCGAGATGGCCTGGACGACGATCAGCACAGCGGCCACCACCCCGGCGGCGACCAGTGCCAGGCCAGCCAGGCTCACCTATCCCTCACAGTCACTGAAACCATCACCGCTCGCCCCGAGTGCGCGACATCACCGCGTGGTGCCCCCTCGCGTTTTGCCCTCAGCAGGCGCCACCGAGTGACACCTGCCATCGACCACAACCGAGTCGATGGCGCCATCCTCGCCACCCGCTCTCAGAAAGTCAAGGCAGTATCAACGACAGTGAGTTGGTAAGAACCTGCCAACCCTCATAAAAGTTCACAAGACCCTTTCATGGTGCCGGCCGGGCCCTCTTGGGCCTGCCGGCCCGGGTGTCTCCTTAACCCTTGGGGCTGCCGTACCAGAAAGGCGCATTTCGACCACTACACACCGTCCCTCGGTTAGGCTCGCCGCAGACCCGGAGAGCCGGCGGGGCGGTCACGCGGGATAACAGGGCAACAGGAGGTGGGGCACGATGCCTCGATGCTGTGCAGTTATCGCAGACCCGGTGAGTTCGTCGGTCCACGTGTACTGCGAAATCGACCACCCGGACGAGGTGGCGGGCAAGAAGGCTGCCGCGGAGGCCGCCGAGGCCGCGTTTGCCGCGGCGCGGCCCAAGGACGGCAAGCCGAAGGTGAGCACCTACACCAAGAAGGGCCGGCTCACGCAGCAGCAGATCGACACGCTCTGACACAGAAGATGAGCGGCGCCCGGTGCTGTGAGAAGCACCGGGCGCCAATTTCACGGTTCACTCGCCGCGTGGGACCAGCCCCAGCCGCTCGGCTACGGCAGCGGCCATCACCCGGTTGGCAACGCCGAGCTTGCCCAGGATGTGGGACACGTGAACCCCGGCGGTGTGCTGGCTGATGAACAGGTTCTCGGAGATCTCGCGGTTGGTCAGGCCCGCCCCGAGCAGGCGGAGGACCTCGAGTTCGCGTTCGGTGAGTGAGAACGGGTTCTCCTCGGGCTCGATGACGTCGTCGGCACCGGCCGCCTGCCCGTCACGATCTCTGGGCACGGCCACGGTGAAGCGACCTCGCCGGGCCAACCGCCGCACCTCGGCGGCGAGCGGCTCAGCTCCGAGCCGGGCACATAGATCCAGGGCCGACTCGAGTGCGGCCTGGGCGTCTGGGCGGGGGCCCCGTGTGACCACGAGCGCCTCGGCGTGGCGGAAGTTGGCGTAGGCCATGCGGTAGAGGTTTCCATGTCCCCGCCACAGAGTGGCGGCGCTTTCCCAGCGTTCTGGCTTGGGCGTTCCCAGGGCCCGGCAGAGCTCCGCCGCGCAGGTGGCCAGGTGCGCGGTGGCCTCGGGCGGTGGGTTTGTGCTGACACCCGGCTCGAGCAACTCGGCCAGCCGGTCGTGATGGCCCTGGGCGGACGCCGCGGCCTGGGCCGCGCCCGTGCGGTCGCGCCGGGCGCGGGCCAACTCAGCCCGATCGGCTTCGACCCAAGCGCCCGTCGAGTACAGGCTCGGGATGTGGAGCAGGTTCTCGCCCGGGCCGAGCTTCTCACGCCCTTGGGCGAGATGTTCGCGGGCTCGCTCGGGGCGGCCGCGCCATAGTTCGAGTTCGGCCACCCCGCCGTAGACCGCGGGAACGAACTCGACCAGGTCGAGGTCCCCGCAGAGCTCCATGGCCGTGGCGAAGTGAGCGTCCGCCGCATCGAGATGCCCGCGGGCGGCATCGAGACGGCCGGCCACGCTCTCCCGCAGCAGTGCTGCGGGGCGGTCGAGCTGGCGCCGGACGAGCTCGGTCAGACGCTCGGCGAGTTCATCCCAGCGGCCCAGGCGCAGCAGATCATCAGCGGCGTTGGCGGCCATGAAGTTGGCAAACGGCAGCGCGCCGAGGGCGACGGCAGCCGCCTCGCCCTCGAGCATGACCTCGAGCGCGTCGGCAATCCGTCCCTGAAGCCGGAGCACCTCGCCAAGGTCCAAATAGATTTGCACGAGGTCCTCGGTGCTCCCGGCCTGTCGAGCGAGCGCCAAGGCGCCCCGGAGGTCGCGCTCACCGGCGACGGGATCTCCCAGGAAGGCCATTGCCGTCCCCAGTAGGGCGCGGGCCGCGCTCTCGCAGGCCAGGGTCTCCTCGCCACGGGCCAGCTGGATCGCCTCCGTTGCCTTGGCCCTTGCCTCCTCCCACTTGCCCTGGAAGGAGAGCTCCAAGGCCTCATCGACATAGAGGCGCATGCGCTCGGCCGGGCAGTCCCCGGGGAGCAGGCTCAGACCCCGGCGGAACGCCTCGAGCGACGTCTCGACGTTCCACGGCTGGTAACGGCCCAGGCGCTCGAGAAGATGTGCCGCCCGCAAGGGGTCCGCGGCGTGATCAAAGCCCTCGAGGGCGCGAGTGCACAGATCGCACGCCGAGTCCGAATCTCCCATCCAGCGGGCGGCCCGAGCGGCGCGCGTGAGCAGGTCGACCCGGTCAAGTGGAGCCGTGCCCGCCACCGGCTGGGCGTTGTCCCACAGCTCGACCGCTCGCAGGAAATGCGCCAGCGCCTCGCCGTAGCCGAACACGCGCTCGGCGGCTGTGCCGGCCTCGATCGAGGCCAGCAGGGCCCGACCCGGCTCATGGGCCAGCTGCCAGTGGCGGGCGCGCTCGGCCGCCGTCTCAGCCGTGGCCTGTTCGCCGAGAGCGCTGGCTATCCGCCGATGCAGGGAGGCCCGCTCGACCGGGAGCAAATCTGCGTATACGGCCTCGGCCAGCAGTGCGTGGCGGACGCGATATTCCCCGGTCCGCCGGTCGCACACGAGCACGTTGTGGTCGATGCATTGGCGCAGCGCGGTCTCGATCTGGGCTCGGGAGAGGCCGCTGGCGTGCTCGAGGAGCATCTCATCGAGGGGCCGTCCGGCGGCGGCGGTCAGTCGCAGAAGCGCCCGGGCCGACTCCTCGAGCCGGTCGCTGCGCTGCAGCAGAGCATCCTGGAGGCTGGCCGGAACACTCTCACCATCGTCGACGCTGGCGGCGAGGAGTTCCTCGGCATAGAACGGGTTGCCCTGCGTACGCGCATAGAGGCGATCGACGAACTCGGGGGATGGGACGTTGCCCACGATGCTCTGGACCTGACTGCCCATATCCGCCGGTGAGAGAGGCTCGAGCGCGATCCGGCTCACGGCCGGCAAGCGCGTGAGCTCGCTGACCAGGGTCCGAGCCGGGTGCTCACGATGGAGGTCGTCGGAGCGGATGGTGACCAGGACCAGCAGCCGTTCGGACCGCAGGCTCTGGGCCAGGAAGCGAAGGAAATCCCGAGAGGAGGTGTCGGCCAGGTGGACGTCCTCGACGGACAGGAGGACCAACGCCTGGGAAGCGAGACCGCGCAGCAGGGTGAGAATCCAGCCGAACAGACGGGACTGTCCGAAGCGGTCCTCGCTTGTGGCCTCGGGCGGCGTCTCACTGACGATGTCCGGGAAGGCCCGAGCCAGCTCCCGGCGCGCCTCGACGGGAAGCTCTGACAGAGCGCTAGCGAGGTCGACCGCATCGACGCTGCGCAGGGCCGAGGCGATGGGGGCGTACGGTAGTTCGCCAAAGGACAGCTCGAGGCACTGACCTCGCAGCGCCAGGGCACGCTCGTCTCGGGCCACCGCCTCCAGCTCACGCACCAGACGACTCTTGCCGACACCCGCCTCCCCGGTGAGCACGACGAGCGCGGGGTGTCCGGCGTCAGCCGCATCCAACGCCGAGCGTAATGCGGCGAGCTCTGTCTGCCGGCCGGCCAGCGGCGCAGTTATGACCTCACGAGCCGTGCCCCGGCGTACTGATTCCAATCCGGTTACCCCCGGCGGCAAGGCTACTCCTTAGCCCAGGGCCGGGCGATCGCGCCCCTCGCCGGTAACGAACCAGGCGGCAAAGATAGTGCGGTCGGCGGCCCGCGAATAACGAGGTTGCCCGATGTGCGTTCTCCCTGCTCTCCGTAGGTTTTGAGGCGTCCCAATCACCGAGGTCCTTCGATGCGGCCTCGGACTACCTACACCGGGGGAGACATGCCCACCAACTATCACTTCATCAAGGCGCTGGCGGACGAGCGGGTTGCCAGTCTGCGCACTGCGGCCGGGGAGCATCCGAAGCGGTCAACCTCCGGAGCGCGGCGATCCTCACGATCGCGTCGGCGCCGGGCATACCGCGCCCACATCCTGGCACCGTGGACGGTGGCGCGATGAGCGCGGCCATCGCAGTTCCGGCGCGCGACGGGTACCGGCAGGTGTCTCCTGCCGCGCCCAGTGAGGAGTTCAGGGGGAACGGGATGAGCGAGCAAGATCAAGACGATGCAGTGGCGGAGGCGCTCCGCCTTCGGGAGGACGCCTGCAACTCAAGGGCCGCGGCCGAGATGGAGGCCGGCACGGCCCTTCGGACCTGGCTTGCGGCGACGGCGAGCCGGCGGCCATTGGCGTACGCGGTCTACCTCGCGGCGCTGGAGCGCGAGAAGGCTGCCGCGCATTATGTCGAGCGGCTTTCGGCGCTCGTCGGGGCTGGCGTGCAGACAGGTACATGGGTGGGGGAGCCGGCATGACCGGGGCCAGGTATGCCGTCCACGCATTCGGGCGGCTGCGCGAACAGTCATCGAGTGAGCCGGGCCAGCGGTCTCCCGAGGGTCTCGGGGGGGCTGGCAACCGGGCGGTTCCCAGAAGCAGCGATCAGCGGACCGGCGACCGGGGCCGCGGCTTCAGCGCCCCTATACCGTCGTGCTCGCGGCGACCCTGGACCTCGTCGTACTAGCCGGCTTTTCAGCGCGGCTGGGGCCGCTCGTCGACCAGATGGGCGGTCCAGCGCTCCTCGATGTGCCCGAGGCGCCAGACGAACACCGCGATCAGCCACGTGGCCACGAACAGCCCGACGATCACGAACCCCAGGGCGTTGAGGTCGATGCCCTCCAACCACTGCCAGAAGGGTCCGGTGAGGGAGAACCGGGACGCGAGCAGGCCGCCGACCTCGATCGTGCCGATGAGCAACGCGATGGCCACCGAGAGGCCGGTGATGGTCAGGTTGTAGAAGACCTTGCGGACAGGCTTGGAGAACGCCCAGTCATAGGCGAAATTCATGAATGAGCCGTCGATCGAGTCCATCAGGGACATGCCGGCGGCGAACAGGATGGGCAGGCAGAGCACCGCATACCAGGGCAGGCCGGCTGCGCCCGCGGTTCCGGCGATGACCAGCAGCGCCACCTCGGTGGCGGTGTCAAAGCCGAGCCCGAACAGTGCCCCGATCGGGTACATCTGGCGCGGCCGGGTCACCGTCTTGGTCAGACGGCCGAAGTAGCGGTTCATGAAGCCACGGTGCTCGAGCTGGCGCTCCAAAGCGGCCTCGTCGTACTGACCGGTCTTCATCTCGCGGAACACGCGGATGATCCCCAGCAGGATGACTAGGTTGATGGCGGCGATCAGATACAGGAAGACGCCGGAGATGCCGGTACCGATCGAGCCCAAGGCCTGATGGAGCCCGGAACGGCCGTTGCGCACCGGGCCATCCAGGGAGCGGACGCCGACGGAGATCAGGAAGGCGAGCGCGAAGACGATCGAGGAGTGCCCGAGGGAGAACCAGAAGCCGACGCTCAGCGGGCGCTTACCCTCCCGCATGAGCTTGCGCGTGGTGTTGTCGATGGCTGAGATGTGGTCGGCGTCGAAGGCGTGACGCAGCCCGAGGGTGTAGGCGGTGATGCCGACGCCGACGGTGAACACGCCGGTCTTACCCAGCGCATAGTGGTTGGGAGCCACCAGGGCGAAGAGGATCGCGAAGCCGATCGCGTGAAGTCCGACCACGACGGCGCCCATCATCAGGAGCGTGCGGCGCTGGCCGCGGTCAAGGGAAGCCCAGAAGGCGCTGGTTCGTTGCATCAGAGCAGCGACCCTCCTGGAGGCACGATCCAGAGCTTGGGGGCCAGCTCGGAGAGCTTGTCGGGGTCCAGAGCGGCGACGGTCTCGACCCCAGCCCGGTCGAGCTCCATCGACAGCTCGCGCCAGGCGCGGGCGACGGGCGCGACGCGGACGGTGGGGCCGAAACCGACGGTGGAGCGCAGCTCATCGGCGCGGCCCCGGACCTGTTCCACGGTCAGTTCCCCGAACGGCCGGTTGGCGCCGTCGATGTAGACGGTGGTGGCCAGCATCTCGGTCAGGGGCTGGTCGGTGGGGGCTGGCATCACGCCGCCTCTCGCAGTTGGGCAGCGGCCACCGCGGCTTGACCGAAGGCGATCCCGCCGTCGCCAATCGGCAACAGCTCGGGTACCAGCGCACGCAGGCCGAGCCGATCCAGCCGCTCGAGGACCGACTCGAGCAGGCGTCGGTTCTGGAACACACCACCGGAAAGAACGACGGTTTCCACTCCGCACTCCGAGCAGGCCTGGGCACAGGCCCGCGCCGTCCCGGCCGCCACCGAGGCGTGGAAGCGGCTGGCGATGACCCCGACCGAGACGCCGGCACCCAGGTCGGCGACCACACCCTGAACCGTTCCACGAGGGTCGAGAACGAAGCCGTCCGGACCCGAGGAGATGGACAGCGGGTACGGATCGGCGTCACAGGCCGCGTCACACAGCGCCTCGAACTCGATTGCCGCCTGCCCCTCGTAGTTGACCGTCGGCCGGACGCCGCATAGGGCGGCGACGCCGTCGAACAGGCGGCCCATCGAGGTCGTCACCGGGGAGCTGAAGCCGGACTGGACGAGCTCCGCCACCGATGACCAAACGCGCTCGTCAACCGTCCGCTCCAGAGCAGCGGGGAGCAGCGGGGCCGGGCCGAAGACAGCACCCAACCAGGCGCAGGCCATTCGCCAGGGCTGCTTGATGGCTCGCTCGCCGCCGGGCAGCCGGGTCGGCAGGAGCTTGCCCACGCGGGTGAACCCGGCCGGGCCGCCGTAGAGGAACTCTCCGCCCCAGATCGTGCCGTCGGGGCCGTAGCCCGTGCCGTCGAAGATCGCGCCGATCGCCGGGCCGGCCTCGCCGTGTTCGACCAGGCAGGCGGCGAGGTGGGCGTGGTGGTGCTGGACGCCGATCAGCTCGACGGCCTCGCGCTCGACCGCGTACTTGGTGGACAGGTACTCGGGATGCAGGTCGTGGGCAACCACCTCCGGTGTGACCGCGAACAGCCGCTCGAAGTGCGATACCCCCTCGCGGAAGGAGCCGAGCGTCTCGTAGTTCTGGAGGTCACCGATGTGGTGGCTGACCCAGGCCCGGTCACCCTTGGCCACGCAGAAGGTGTGCTTGAGCTCGGCACCACAGGCCAGCAGGTGGCGCGGGGTCCCTTCGGCCAGGGGCAGCGCGGCGGGCACATAGCCGCGGGAGCGGCGGATCACCAACGGGCGCGGGCGCCCCGGCGCAGCCGCGACTCGCACCACCGAGTCATCGGTGCGGGTGACGATCGGCCGGTCGTGGACCAGGAGGCGGTCGGCGATCCCGCCCAGTCGCGCACGCGCGTCGGCGTCGTCAAAGGCGATCGGCTCGTCGGAGAGGTTGCCGCTGGTCAGGACCAGCGCAGCGACGCCCAGCGCGGCCAGGTCGGTCAGCAGCAGGTGGTGCAGCGGGGAGTAGGGGAGCATCACGCCGAGCTCGCGCGCGCCTGGCGCCACGGACCATGCCACCGGGGCGCCGGAGACGCGACGAGCCAGGACGATCGGGCGGGCCGCAGATACCAGCAGTGCCCGCTCATCGGGACTCAGCCCCACCAACTCGGCCGCGGCCGCCGGCGAGCACACCATGAGCGCGAACGGCTTGTCCTCACGGTGCTTGCGGGCTCGCAGCCGAGCGACCACCATCTCGTCATCGGCCCGGCAGGCCAGGTGATAGCCGCCGATCCCCTTGATGGCCAGGACCTCCCCATCCCGCAGCGCCGCCGCCGCTCCCCCGATCGGGTCGGGGGCCACCGGCTGTCCCGGGATCAGAGCCACCGACGGCCCGCACACCGGGCAGGCGTTGGGCTGGGCATGAAAGCGGCGGTCGGCGGGATCCTGGTACTCGGCCGCGCACGCCGCGCACATCGGGAACCCCGACATCGAGGTCAGCGGGCGGTCGTAGGGGACGCCGCGCACGATCGTGAACCGCGGGCCGCAGTTGGTGCAGTTGATGAACGGGTACCGGTGGCGGCGGTCGGTGGGGTCAAACAGCTCGCGCAGGCAGTCCTCGCAGGTGGCGCTGTCCGCGCTCACCGGGGCATCTGGAACTCCGCCGCCCGGGCTCGGCCGGATCTCGAATCCCCGCACTCCCACGACGCCGGCACACTCCGAGCACACAACTGAATCGATCACCGCCAGCGGCGGGGCCTCAGCACCCAGCCGGGCCCGAAACTCCTCCACAGCCCGGGGAGAGCCTTCGAGCTCGACTACGACCCCGCGCGAATCGTTCAAGACAAACCCGGCCAACCCCAGCTCCGAGGCCAGCCGGTAGACGTAGGGGCGGAAGCCCACCCCCTGGACGACGCCGCGCACCCGGAGCCGCACCCGCCGCACGCGCACCCCCGCCCGCGGGCGCATCCGCACCGAGGCCGAGGAGCTCATCTGACCAGCTCCCGCAATGCGTGGTAGGCGCTGGCCTGCGCCTCCTGGATGCGGGGAATGTGCTCGGACCGGGTGACGATCACGTGGTCAGCGAGTCCCTCGGAGGCGACCCGGCCGCCGTCGTAGCCGACCATGGCCACGGTGACCAGACCGCGCTTACGGGCCTGCTCCAGCGCGGCGATCACATTCCCCGAGTTCCCCGAGGTGGACAGAGCGACCAGCGCGTCACCGGCGCCGCCGTAGGCGATCACCTGGCGCAGGAAGATCGCCTCGACACCGATGTCATTGGCGATCGCGGTGATGATTCCCGGGTCCTCGGTGAGGTCGATGGCCGGCCGCGGGCGCCAGGGAGCCGAGCCCGAAACCCCGCCGGAACGGAAGTCCGCCACCACATCCATGGCATCGGTGGCCGAGCCGCCGTTTCCCAGCGCCAGAAGCTGACCGCCGCCGTCAAAGCACGCTCGCAGCGAATCGGCCGCGGCCACCAAAACGGAGGCGTTCTCCCTCAACGTCTGCGCCCGTAGTGCACCGATCTCCTCGGACTTCATGAGCACGGAACGGGCCACATCGGTCAGGACCGGCTCGAGCTGGTTCTCGCGCTCATCGAGGAACGGATACAGAAACGCGCTGGCGCCGGCGTCGTGATGCTCTCGCGCGGTGCGACCACCCAGCAGCCCGCTGTGATCGAAGAACACGTGGACCAGTTCCCACAACACGTGGTACAGCGTCTCGACGAGCTCCTGGCGAACCGATGGGTCCTCGGACGGCGGCAAAAACTCATGCTCCGCGCCCGAGCGCTGACCGAAGGCCAGGGTGAGGCAGCCTCGCTCTCGGGCCACCCGCACGGCGACGGCAACGGCGGGATCTTCGGCCCCAAAGGCGATGGCGATGTCATCCCCCCGGGCCAGCAGGCCCACCTGCGCGGCCAGATCCCCGCCCTCACCAGCCAGGCCGAGCGCGGGCAGGGCTCGCTTGCCCACGATCACCGGGTGCACGAACTCCACCGCTACATGCCGAGCGTCCGAGCGTGCCGCCGGCGACTGACCGAAGGCGATCAGCCGCCCGCCGCGGGCAAAGCGCTCGGCCATCAGGTGGCAGACGCGCGATAACCGCGCGGCCTCGGACGAGAAAAACGCGCGGTTGGCTCGCGTGCGCTCGTCCAGCAGCGCTTGGATCCGGTCCGAGGCCTGGGCGTGGATCCGATCGGCGGCGACGGCGCTGTTGGTCATGTCACGCCGGAACCGGCTGGCGCCCCGCCACCCCGGCCAGCCAGCGCCGCCACTCCTCGACGCCCTCGCCGGTGCGCGCGCTCAACACGATGCGCTGCACGCCGGGGTGGACCTGATCGATGTTGTAGATCAGCTTGTCGAGGTCGAATTCCAGGTAGGGCAGGAGGTCGATCTTGTTGATCACCACCAGCTCGCAGGCTCGGAACATGAGCGGGTACTTGAGCGGCTTGTCCTCCCCCTCGGTCACGGAGCAGACCATGACCCGGGCGTCCTCGCCGATCTTGAATTCCGCGGGACAGACCAGATTGCCGACGTTCTCGACGATTAGGAGGTCAATGTCGGCCAGCGGCAACGAGGGGATCGCCGAACGCACCATGTTGGCGTCCAGGTGACACTCGCCGCCAAAGCCCGAGTCGGTGTTCAGCTGGATCACCGGGATATGCAGGTGGGCCAGCCGGTCGGCGTCCATCGCTCCCTGCACGTCGCCCTCCAGCACGCCGATCCGTACTCCGGACACCGCCGCACCGGACTGCTCGAGCAGGGTCGTCTTGCCCGCGCCGGGCGCGCTCATGAAGTTGACCACGGTGACACCGTGACGATCGAAGTCCGCCCGGTTGGCGGCGGCGATGGTGTTGTTGGCGTCGAGCGCCTCCTCGACAACCGTCACCTTGGTGCGATGCATGCGGCCTCCTCGATCTCGATTGACTCGACCTCGAACTCGTTTCCGGCGGCGATCTCGACGTCATCCCCGCCGCACATCGGACAGCGGAAGGCGGGGATCTCGATCGCCCATTCCCAGTCGCAGGGGCGGCAGCGCAGCCGGGCGTCGATGACCTCCTGCTCGAGCCGCGCGCCTTCGCAGACGCTGTCGCGGGCCACGAACTCGAAGTAGAAGGCCAGCGTGTCGGGAACTACCTGACGGAGCTTGCCCACGCGCAGGTTGACCACCGCCACCGGGCGCCCGCCGGCGTGCTTGGCCACCGTATTGACGATCGCGCTCGACAGGGACAGCTCGTGCACGGCGTCAGCCCTCCGTGGGCGCCAGCCGTCCGGAGCGCAACTCGGCCACCGTCTCGAGCACCGCGTTCACGGCGCGGTCAACGGCGGAGCGCACAGGGTCGGACAGGCCCCAGCCCATCTCCTCGATCTCGGCCGGCTCGCAGGCGACAACGACGACCCGACCGGGCCACGCCCCGGCTGCCTTGAGGAAGCGCAGCACAGTCTGGGGGTCCATGCCGTGCGGGTTGATGACGTCGCCGTCCTCGATCGCGCCCGGCACCGAGTCCTCGTCTGGCTCCATGACGTAGAGGGTGCCCGGCGCGCCGCCCTGCTGGGAGACATCGACGATGACCAGCGCGTCGTAGCCCCGCATGACCTCGTAGGCCAGGTCCAGTCCGCCGGTGCCGGCGTCCATCACGGCCACGTCCGGCGGGAGCTCGCGCTCGTGCAGGCGGCGGGCCACTTCGCTCCCGAAGCCGTCATCTCGGAGCCAGGCATTGCCCACCCCGGCGATCAGGATCGACCGCAGGGTGTCGGTTCCGTGCGCGGGCCGCTCTTCGGCCTCGGGCAACCCCAGCCCCTCGGAAATGGGTAGCCGAATCCTCTCCGTCTCGCTCATGTCTCGATCACCTCGACCTCCTCAGCAAAGAAGTACAGAAACCGGCCCGTCTCCCGCATCAACTCCTGACCCGGGTCATCGTCGATCGTGACCCCGAAATGGAGCCGGCCGTCGTAGTCGGTGAAGATCTTCTCCAGCGTGGCCGTTCGGCCATCGAGCATCCGGGCCTGGATGTCGGCGTCCAGCGGCGGGCGGATGACCAGCTTGCCGCCGCAGGCAAAGCGCACGCCGTCGACCTCGGCCGCGGCCTCGCCGGCGCGGGGATCCGGTAGCCAGGCCGGCTCGGGCGGAGGTTCGGTGGTCACCGGATCGCGGAACTCGGCATCGTGGGCCTGCGGGTCGCGCAGCGTCACCCGGCCGTGCAGGGCGCGGATGTCGTCGGGTGTGGCCTGCGCGGCGCGGGCGATCATCTCGCGCACGGCGGGGTCCTGCTCCTCGAGCTCGGCGCGCTCATCGTCGCTCAGGACCTGGAGGTGGAGCAGGAGCGCCTCCTCGATCTCGGTGGAGTCAAACAGTCCGCCGCGGCTCTCGGGGGCGATCTGAGGATGGTCGGGAAGGATGATCGACGCTCCCACCACGGCCGTCTCATCGTCGCGGGCCAGCACCGGGAAGGTGTTGACCGAGCCGCACGGCGCCTCCAGGGCCGAGACAAAACGGCCCCCGGTCACTGAGACCACCGGGTGGACGGACAGCAGCGAGCGGGTCAGTGCCCCCCGGCGGTCAAGGCCCGAGGAGGCCAGGGTCAGATTGGAGACGCGGAAGACGACCTCGTACTCCTCGTTGGACCGCGCCGCTGCGCTCAGCCGCAGCTCGACCTCGAGCGGAGCCGACCCCTCCCCCCGCAGGGTGGTCCGCTTGACCGCAGCCTGGTGGGCGAGCGCGCCGACCATGGCCCCCGGCATGGTCAGCCGCTCCGCCTGCGCCTGGTGGCGCTCTCCCACGGGGGCAAGTAGATGGCCTTCGGCCGACAGCACAGCATCGGCCGGCGCCCGCAGCACGATCCGCAGCTCCAGGTGGTCATAGGTGCTGGCCAGCTGCTCGGCGTACGCCGGCGGATAGGCGATCCCGAACGGAGTCGGGGTGGCGTTCTTGGTCGCACTCGGCGTATACGGGAACAGCGCGTAGCCCTCCCAGAGCAGCGACTCGACCAGGGTTTCCAGCTGGTCAGCCATCAGCCGACTCGCTCAGCAACGACGCCACCGTGGCGTCCAGCGTGGCCAACCCGCGCGAGAGCTTCTGCTGCTGGAGCGCGGCCAGTGTGTCGGTGCCCAGTACCGCCCAGGCTGTACCCGGGAAGTAGTGCTCGACCGTCTCGCGCCACACCGCCACCGGCATGCGAAAGTCGGTCGACTTGTTCCAGGGCACCAGGACCATCTGCAGACCGCCGTCATCGCCGCGGTAGTAAACGGTGCCGTTGAAGTGCAGCGCCAGCGGGGCCATCCCGTCGGGCAGCGAGTACAGGTACTTGGCCGCGGCCACCTCGAGGTCATAGCTGCAGGCCACGGGCACGGTCACGGTGGTCGAGCCCGTGAAGGCGGGAACGAGCACGTCAAGCTGGGACCAGACCAGGCTGCGGGTGGTCACCGCCCAGCGCTCCGGGGCGCCGAACAGACCGACCAGCTTGGCCCGGGTGGCGTCGTCATAGGCCCGCCGGGCGGGCTCGATCATCAATTGGATGGTCAGGGCGATCATGTAGACCTGCCGGCCACTGGGTTCACTGACCTGAAGATCGAGGCTCAGCATCGGATTGGCGGCGTGGCGCACGGGCCGCACGCCGAGCACCGAAAACTCGGGCTCGGGGCCCACCCAGGGGGTGTCGGAAACCTCGACGCCGACGCTCATGAGACGACCCCCGCCTTCTCGCGCAGCTCAGCGAAGAACCGGGTGACCGCGTGATCCACCCCAGTGCCCCCGGAAATCCCCTGCCAGGTGGCCTTGATCGCTCCGGTCAGCGCGTAGCAGCGGTCGATCGGAGCGATTGCGTAGACCGGGGGATCGGACAGCCGGTTGACGATCAACCCCTCGATGTCGGGCTCGAGCTCGCCCAGCACCGGGTTCAGCTCGCACATCCGGCTCCAGGACTCGAAATGCAGCTCTGACTCGGTGGCCCCGGCGGGGGAGGGATACATGGCCACCACGCAGCTGGTCACCGTCGAGTGCATGAAGAAGGCCAGGCCGATGGGGATCTGGAAGGCGGCCCAGAGATCGTCGGGGATATCCAGATCGGGCAGCCACAGGGTCCGGTTGCCCACCGGCCGGTAGTCGCCTTCCCCAGCGCGCATGGCCCAGCAGGCTTCACAGGAGCAGATGATCCGCCGCTCAACCAGGGCGAGCAGATGACGGTGGTCCTCATCGAGATCGACCCCGCACAGGTCGCAGAACTCGGTGGCCGTCGAGGCCGGGGCATCCCCGGCTGGGCGAGCGGTGCGCCCGCTCAGCGCCGGACCCTCCGGGCGGCCCTTCGGCGCCGAACCCCGCCCCGAGCTCCCGGCCCGGCCTCGCAGCCCTGTGACGAGTTGGGCGCGAGTCCTCATGGCGCCACTGGGGCGGCTGCTCATGCCCGCGCCAGCGCCACCCGAACGTGGTCCCGCTCGCGCAGCAGCGGCACCGGTTCGAGCTGGAGCTTCTCATCGTCGAGTGAGCGCCCGGCCCGGGGCAGGAAGAACGAACGGTGGCAGCTGGGGCAGGCCAGCGCGCCCTCGGTGAGCGCCCCGTCGTGCAGGGCCTCGCCGCACGCCGCGCAGCGGTTGCGGTAGGCCAGCAGGGTGCCCTCGACGTTGGCCACCACGAGTTCGGCCTCGCCCACCCGGACATCGGTCAGCGCTCCCACCCCGAGCGCGGCCACCGAGTCGACGTCGACCCAGGCCGGCGGGACTGTGGTGGGCGGCGCCGGACCGTCCGGGCCGGCCATGACCACCGGGAGCTCGATCCCGCTGGGCGCACCGGCGCTTGCCTCACCGCTGCTCAGGCCGGTGGCCATGGGCAGGCCCGAATCGCTCATCGGCAGGGCCAGCCCGCTCATCTGCGGGGCCACTCCCTGAACCTCGAGTCCGACCAGGTCCGGCGCCGCCTCCTCCAGAGCCCGTTTGATGGCCAACTCCAGCGTCACCGTCGAGGCCGAGCAGTCAGAACAGCTCCCGCGCAGGTGAAGCCGGGCGACCCCATCCTCGAGACCCAGGAATTCGACGTTGCCGCCGTGGGATTCCATGTACGGGCGCACGGTCTGCAGCGCCTCCTGCACCCGCTGCTCGAGCGGAACCGGATGCAGGTCGTGGATCAGGAGCAGCGTGGCCACCACCGGGTCCTCGCTCAGGGAGGCGGCCAGACGCTCCCCCTCCGGGCTGGAGAAGATCCGCTCCAGCCCGGCACCGTACATCGCCACGACCGCCGAGACCAGCTCGTCGGCCAGCTCGCGAACGGTGACATCACTGCACTCGTCAAGCCGGTCCTGAAGCTCCTGGACCCGCTCGAACAGCCGCTCCGGCCCCTCCCTGACCACCGCGCTCATGACTGCGCCCCTAGGCCATGGCCGTCGGCGTGTGCATCACCTTGCGCACTTGTCCGGCGCCGGTGTACATGTGCACGCCGCAGGGCAGGCAGGGGTCAAACGAGCGCACCGCCCGCATGATGTCCACACCCTTGAAGTTCTCCGGCCCGTTCTCTTCGAAGATCGGCGTGTTCTGCACCGCGTCCTCGTAGGGGCCCGGGGTGCCGTAGCTGTCGCGCGGGCTGGCGTTCCAGGGGGTGGGTGGATAGGGCTGGTAATTGGCGATCTTGCCCTCGCGGATGACCATGTGGTGAGAGAGCACGCCGCGGGCCGCCTCGTGGAAGCCGCAGCTGACCGCGTTCTCCGGAACCTTGAAGTTGTTCCAACTCTTGGTCCGGCCGGCCTGGACTTCCCGGATCGCCCGCTCCAGGCAATGCAGCGCGATCAGAGCGCTGTAGGCCTGGTGGTACGTGCGGGCGCGGTCACGCTCGATCGCGTTTGACTTCTCCGGCACCTTCCACTCGAGCTCCATCTCGGGCAGGTTGGGCGAGCGGGGGAGGACCATCTGGATCGAGTGGCCGGTGGCCTTGGCGTAGCCGAAGTCGACCAGCCCCGCCTTGGCCGTGCACCATTGACGGGCGAACGGGCCGCCGCCGGTGTCGCAGCACACGTGCGTGTCGGTGCGCTTGTCATAGATGCGCGGCGAGACGACCCACGTGTACTTGTCGGTGAAGTCACGCTTCTGCGGCCGCGGCAGGGTGACCTTGTTCCACGGGTGGTTCTTGTCCACCGGATTGCCCAGTGGGTCCTGCGTGACGTAGGTGGGCTCGTTCTCCCACGAGTCGAAGTAGGACGAGCCGAGCAGGATGCGGATCATCAGGTTGATCTCGACGAGGTCGGTCGAGATCAGCTCGCCGTTGATGGCCACGCCCGGGGTGATGTAGCGCTTGCGCCCCCACTCGGTCATGTTCCGATAGTCGTAGTCGACGTAGTCCGGATCGTCGAAGGACCCCCAATTGACCAGGTTCGTCTCCCGGAAGCCAACCATGTCGTACCCGGGCAGCTCGTTGAGGAAGAAGTCGTACAGGTCGTCGTGCATCGGCACGCTGCGCTTGACGTAGTCGAAGTAGCGCATCAGCCGCACGTAGTAATCGGTGCAGGTCTGGTGGGTGATGTCCGCGCTGCAGCCGCCGGGCATGATCGTCGACGGGTGGGTGTGCCGGCCACCGAACAGGCAGTACATCTCCCGGGTGTAGCGGGCCACGTGCAGCGTCTCGAGATAAAACTCACCAGTGAACGGGTTCAGCGCCCGCATGATGTCGGCGATCGTCTTGTACCCGTGGATGTCGCTCCCCGGGGCGGAGGTGCTTTCGGCCTTGGCCAGCAGCGAGGGATTGGTCTCCTTGACCATCTGCTCGCAGAAGTCCACGTTGGCCATGCAGTCGTTGAAGATCGCGTGGTCAAAGATGTAGTCGGCGGTCTCGGCCAGGTTGAAGGCCAGGTCACCCAGGACCGGTGGCTTGACGCCGTAGGCCATGTTCTGGTTCAGGCACGAACAGGTGCAGTGGTTATCGCCGCAGATGCCGCAGATCCGGCTGGTGATGAAGTGGGCGTCACGCGGATCGATGCCCTTCATGAAGATGTCGAAGCCGCGGAAGATCATCGACGTGCTGTAGCACTTGTTGACCCGCTGATTGGAGAAGTCGATCTCGGTGTGGATACCGAGACTGCCGACGATCCGGGTGATCGGATCCCACGACATCTCCTTGACCATGACCTTCTGGGGCGTTTCAGTCGCCATGTCTTGCCTCTCCCTCGAAAGAAGTTCTCGGTGCTCGTTACCGGTCCGGTGCTACCAGCGCTTGGCGTAGCCGCTGGTCAGGCTGCGCCCCTTCCGCCGCCACGTCGGCTCGACGTCGTATTCCTTCCTGATGTTGCGGTGGCGGAACTTGCGAACGATCGGCCCGTAGCTGTACTTCATGACGTTGGCGGCCAACCCGCCGTAGCGGTCCTCGTCCATGAAGGGCATGAACTTGTCCGGGAAGCCGGGCATCGTGCAGGCCATGCAGATTCCTCCGACGTTCGGGCAACCGCCGATGCCGTTGACCCAGCCGCGGACGGGCACGTTGCACTTGACCACGGGGCCCTTGCAGCCCAGCTTGACCAGGCAGCGATGGTCTGACCCGTACTCGGTGGCGAAGTCACCCTGCTCGGCGAAGCCCGCCCGGTTGCAGCTCTCGCGCACGGTGCGGCCGAACAGCCACTTGGGCCGCAGAGCCTCGTCGAGCTCGGGTGCCGGGGCCAGGCCGGCCAGGTGCAGAGCCAGGTAGAGAAGCGTCTCGGTCATGTTGTCCGGTTGCGCCGGGCAGCCTGGGATGCAGACCACGGGCAGCCCCGCCTTGGACTTCCAGTTCCAGCCCAGGTAGTCGGGCACGCCCATCGCGCCGGTGGGGTTGTTCTTCATCGCCGGAATCCCGCCGTAGGTGGCGCAGGTGCCCACGGCGACCACGGCGGCGGCCTTGGGGGCCAGGCGATCCAGCCACTCGTTCATGGTGATCGGCTGGTCGGTCTCGGGGTTGATGGCAAACCCGGTCCAGTGACCCTCTCCGTTGATCTCCTCGTTGCCGATCGAGCCCTCCATGACCAGCACGAACGGATCGAGCTTGCCCTGCTCGGCGTCGAACCAGGCCTGGGCGTACTCCTGGCCGACGGCGTAGTCGACCACCTGGTTGTGGACCACGACCTTGGGCATGCCCGGTATGGCCTGCAGGATGATGTCCTCGAGGCTCGGATTGGTCGCCGAGGTCATCGCCACGGAGTCCCCCTCGCAGCTGAGGCCTGTGGTCATCCACAGGACATGGGCGGTGACGGCCTCCGTCTCATGCTGCTTTGAATATGGGCTTGCCGTTGCGCTCACTCCTGCTCCTCTCAACAGATCCGCGGCAGTGGGTCCCCGACCAGCTGGTCCAGGACCCGCCTGCCACCGAAGCTCGTTTGGATCAACACCATCCCGCCTGGCTCTGACCGGACCTCGCCGATCTCGGCCGCCTGCTCACCCCCGGGCACGCCGCGCAACGCGGCCAGCGCCCGATCCGATGCCTCCGCCGCCACGAAGGCGACAAACTTGCCCTCATTGGCTACGTACATGGGGTCGATGCCCAGCAGCTCGGCCGCGCCGGCTACCGCGGGATCGACCGGAATCTCCCCCTCGCGAACGACCATCGCCACCGACGAGGCCCGCGCCAACTCGTTCAGCACCGAGGCCACCCCGCCCCGGGTGGCGTCGCGCAGGCAGCGCAGCTCACCGCCCACCGCATCGAGCAGGGCGTCGACCGCCGGCCACACGCTCCGGGTGTCGGAGACGATCTCGGCGTCGAGCTCGAACTCGTTGCGGGCCAGCATGATCGCCGTCCCGTGCTCGCCGATGCTGCCCGAGAGCAGAATTCGGTCGCCCGGGCGCAGGCTGGCCGGGGACAGGCGGGCCCGCGGGTCCCGGCGCCCGATGCCGGCCGTGCAGACGTACATGCCATCGGCGTGACCGCGCTCCACCACCTTGGTGTCTCCGGTCACGACCGAGACCCCCGCGGCCTGGGCGGCGGCGGAGATCGCCTCCACCTCGGCGCGCAGGGTCTCAGCCGAGAGCCCCTCCTCAAGGATCAGCGACAGGCTCAGCGCCAGCGGTCGCGCCCCGGCCACGGCCAGATCGTTGACGGTGCCATTGACCGCCAGGTCACCGATCGAACCGCCGGGGAAGCGCAGCGGCCTGACCACGTAGGAGTCGGTGGTGAAGGCGAGCTCGAACGCATCGATGCCGACGATCCCGGCATCGCCCATCTCCTCCAGCGCGCCGCCGCCCAGGAGCGGAACCAGCAGCCCCTCGATCAGTGTCTGGGTGGCCTTGCCCCCGGCGCCGTGGGCCATGGTGATCTGGCTGTCGCGGAACTTGGCCCGCTTGCCCCGCGCCGTCTCGATGATCCCCAGGATCTTCTGCTCGCGCTCGGAGACGGCGCCGCCGGACATCACACGACCTCCCGCTCGTGCTCGGCGGCCACTCTGCCGGCCATCACACGACCTCCCGCTCGCGGGCGAAGCGGCCGAAGTTGTAGTACGCGGCGCAGGCGCCCTCGGAGGACACCATGCAGGTGCCGATCGGCCGCTCAGGCGTGCAGGCGGTGCCGAACACCTTGCACTCCCAGGGCTTGATGACGCCCTTGAGCACCTCGCCGCACTGACAGGCCTTGGGATCGGCCACTCGCACGCCGGGGACGGCAAAGCGCCGCTCGGTATCGAGTTCGGCGTAGGCGTCAGACAGCCGGAGTCCACTGTGGGAGATGAACCCGAGGCCGCGCCACTCGAAGTGGGGACGCAGCTCGAACACCTCGGCCATCACCTCCAGCGCGCGCAGGTTGCCCTCATAGGGCACCACGCGCTTGTACTGGTTCTCCACCGCGCAGCGTCCGTCACGGAGCTGGCGCAGGATCATCGCCACCGACTGGAGGATGTCCAGCGGCTCGAAGCCGGCCACGACGACCGGCTTGCCGTAGGCGGCGGGAATGAATTCAAACGGCCGCGCGCCGACGACCGTGGCCACGTGACCCGGGCCGATGAACCCGTCGAGCCGAAGGTCGGGCGACTCCAGCAGGGCCCGCAGCGGCGGGACGATCGTCACGTGGCTGCACATGCAGGAGAAGTTGCTCACGCCCTCTGCCCGGGCGCGTTTTAGCGTCAGCGCCGTGGAGGGTGCGGTGGTCTCAAATCCGATGGCGAAGAACACCACCTCGCGATCGGGGTTCTGCTTGGCGATCCGCAGCGCGTCGAGCGGCGAGTAGACCATGCGGATGTCGGCCCCCCGGGCCTTGGCCTCGAGCAGGCTGCCTGCCGAGCCCGGGACGCGCATCATGTCGCCGAAGCAGGTGAAGATGACGCCCTCCTGCTGGGCAACGGCGATCCCGTCGTCGACGCGTCCCATCGGGATCACGCATACCGGGCAGCCCGGGCCGTGGACGAGCTCGACATTGGCCGGCAGCAGGTCATCGACGCCGTACTTGTAGATCGAGTGGGTGTGCCCCCCGCACACCTCCATGACCTTGTAGTGACGGCCCGGCTCGACCAGGGAGAGGATCTCGGCCGACAGGGCACGCCCGAGCTCGGGATCGCGGTACTCATCGACGTATCTCATGAGACTCCCAGGTGGGCGATCGCGGTCCCCGCGTGCACCAGCAGCCGGTCTCCGAGGACCACCGGTTCGACCAGCGCGGTCTCCACACTCGAGCGCCCGTCCTCGCCGGCGCACAGGGCCAGTCCCCGGCTCGGATCGAGCGCCACCACGGTCATCGGGACGCCGTCATCACCGCAGGTGATGCAGTGATCTGAGCCGCATGTCTCCGGCTCGTTCGGTGCACGGGCCCGTGGCGCGGACTGCGTACCGCTCGGCGCGCTCATTCGATCACGCTGCCCTTGAGCTCCTCGAGCTCCCGTTCGTAATCGGCCCCCATGCGCACGAGCAGATCGTGAGTGGCGCTGGCCTCCTCCTCGTCGACCTTCGAGATGGCGAAGCCGACGTGGATCAGGACCCAATCCCCCGGACTTACGCCACCCTCCTCTACGTCGAGCAGGCCGATGTTGACCGTGCGCCGCACGCCGGCCACCTCAACCTTGGCCAGACGGTTGACGTCATCGACGATCTCCACCACCTGCCCGGGGATTGCCAAACACACGGGAGGCGTTGTAACACCCGGTTAGGTGACAGGCCACTCCACCGGTAACGGGAGTTACGCCGACCGGTCGGGGCGTAACTTGGATTACCGCCATTCCCACTCCGGGAGCGTTTCTCTAAACTGAAACGTCCGGGGGAGAGAGGTGCCCAACGCGGCCCTGAGGAGAGGCGTGAAGTTCAGTTCAGCAGTGCGGTAGCCATGGCTCGGCCTTGGCCCAGCCAGCGTCCTAACGCCGTCGGCGTGCTTCCGGCACCAGCGGCGATTCACCGCTACCTGCTCGACGCTGACGATGACCTGGCCACCGAATTCGACGTGCGCACGCGGCTGGCCGCCCGGCCCGGCATCACCGTAAAGGTCCTGGTCGCCGAGCTCGGCGAGTGTGATCTGGCGCCGGCCCTGGCCTCGCTGCGCAATGGCTACGGCCTCCTCATCCTCGACGGGCTGATCGCCTTTGACGTACGGGTGGGGGACCGGACCGCCACCGAGCTGATCGGTGCCGGTGATCTGCTCGCCCCGCCGTCGCGCCGCGCCGATGCGATGCTCGAGCGCCGCGCCGCCTGGCGCGTGCTGGCACCCACGCAGCTGGGCCTGCTCGACGCCGACTTTGCCGCCCGGGTGCGTCCCTGGCCGCAGATCGTCCAGGCCTTGATGCGCCGGGCCAGCCGGCGCACCACAGATATCGACGAAATGCGCGCCATCACCTGCCACCCGCGGCTCGAGATGCGGCTGGACCTCCTGTTCTGGCATCTGGCGGCGCGCTGGGGACGAGTTGAGCCGAGCGGCATCAAGCTCACGCTGCCGCTGACCCATCGCCTGCTCGGGCAGCTCGTGGCCGCCGAACGGCCGTCAATCTCGCACGCGCTGGGTCGCCTGTCCGGGGCGGGTCTGGTGACCGGGGGCGCCGGGGACTGGCACCTGCATGGGTCGGTGGACTCTCACCTCGAGTCGCTGACCGATCACCCGCTCTGTGCGGTGGGGCACGAGCGCGTCAATAATGGTTAGGTGTGGTTGGGGCGCCCGCGCGTGGCGGTGCGAGCGCGTCAATAGCGGTTAGGGGCCCGAGCGTCGCGGTACGAGCGCGTCAATAGCCGTTAGGGGCCCGAGCGTCGCGGTACCTTGTCTGTATGCCGGTGAAGGTCGTTTTTCGCTGCACGGTGTGCGGCTCGCGCCCGGACCCCGAGACTCAGGTGGCGCTGGAACGACAGCTGCTTGACCTACGCCACGGCGAGTACGTTGACGCCGAGCCGGGCCGCTGGCTGACCTGGCACGGCCGCGGCATGTACGGGCCCCAGCGCTACGCCTGCGGCCGGCACCGCGGGGAACTCAAGGCGGAGATCCGCGAGCTCTACGGGACGCTGGGCTGGCATCCCTGGGCGATGGGCCCCCACCCGTGGGCGGGACGGCGGGGAACCGATCGCGCCCGGCGACTGGTCCGCTCGTTGCGCTCGACGTTTGGCGCGCCGGGGTCCTGAACGCCCCCGTCGTTAGCTGCGCGGGGCCGCGGGGCCGCGGGGCCGCGGGGCCGCGGGGCGCGCCGGGCCGCCAGCCGCGCCGGGCCGGGGGCCGCCCGCAGCCCGATCTACCGGAATCTGGCGTGCAAAATTGGGAAAATCGCTTGTGCGGATTTGGATTTTCTGCAATCTGGGGCGCTAGCGCGCGCTTTTGGGAAAATCCGGCGGGCCCGATCGAGTTTGTGGATTTCTGCATGCTCGCAAACCGAGCGAGCCGGGGGGACCGAGGAGGGCGATCGGGTGACGCCCGCGGCCAGCGAGCGCGAGACGCCCACGGCCAGGGCGACAGGCAGAGCGTTCATGACAGCCCCGCCCGTGCGACCAGCGTCACCCAGCCGCTGCGCACTCCCGCACGACCTTGTTCAGGCGAAACAGGGTCAGGTCCCCGAGCGGGGTGGTCAAGGACCCGATCCGGTTGGTGACAAAGCCCAGCGACAACCCGCTGATGGGGTCGGCCCATCCGCCCGAGCCGCCGTACCCGTAGTGGCCAAAGGCGCGCGGGGCACTCGGACCGCCGCCAAACGCCTGGTGGTAACCGAGCCGCCAGCGCATGCGCAGCCCCAGTACCGCGTCGTTGGTTCGGACCTGGACTCGCCCGAGCTCGTGGACGGCGGGGCCGGAGAGCAGCCGCGGGCCGCCGGGCTCGGCGCCGCCATTGGCCAGGGCGCCGTACATCCGGGCCAGGCCGTCGGCGCTCAACACGCCGTTGACCGCCGGCATCTCGGTGGTCCAGATCGGCGGCTCAGCTCCCTCGAACAGGCGGTGAAAGCCGGGCACGACCAGGGCCTCCAAGCCCATCCGCGTTAGCTGGGCCCGCGTCCACAGGGGGCGCAGGAGCCGGACCGCGCCGCCCAGCTGCCGCAGCGCGGAGCCGACCGGCTCGGCCACCCGTTGGCGGACCTCGGCCGGAGCGCCGATGCTCAGCCCCGAGGTGCCCAGCACCTCGGCCAGCTCAGAGCGGACCAGATCCTGCAGGCCCCGGCCCGTGATCCGCCGCAGCAGTCCGGCCACCAGCCAACCGTAGGTGATGGCGTGGTAGGCCGAGCGCTCGGTGGGGGCGTGGACCGTCCGGGCGGCCAGTCGCTCCTCCATGGCCAGGTGGTCGAGCAGGTCCTCGGCCTGCGCGGCCACGGCCTGAACGCTGGATAGGCCGGCGCGGTGGCTGAGCAGTTCGCGGACCGTGACCCCGCCCTTTCCCCCGGCGGCAAATTCGGGCCAGTAGGCGGCCACAGGCTCGTCGTAGCCGAGCTGCCCCCGATCGGCGAGACGATGGACGACTGTCGAGGCCGCCCCCTTGGTGGTCGAGAAGCTGATGGCCAGAGTGTCCGCAGTCCACGGCCGGCGCCCGGCGCGATCGGCAAAGCCCATGACGAGGTTGAGCACCGGCTTTCCCTGCCACCGTACGACAAGAGCGCCTCCGCCCGGTCCCGAACCCATCAGGCGGGCAAACGCAGCCGCCACGGGACGAAAGCTGGCCGTCGCCTGCCCACCGGCGACCGCCTGGAGCCCAGAATCCATCCGGAGAGACTACGCAGCGCCGGTCTCTTGTAACCATCGCTGGTCATCCCCGACCGGTCGCTGGTCATCCCCGACCCGCGTCGATATGGTTGGGCCGGCGGCGGCCCCACGGTCGTCAGGGGCACAGAAATAGGAGGGCCACAATGGCCGACGAGTTCGACGTGATCGTTGTCGGGGCGCGGTGCGCGGGAGCGCCGCTGGCCACTCTGCTTGAGCGTCAGGGGGTGAGGACCGCGCTGGTGGAACGGGACCGGTTCCCCAAGGACACGCTGTCGACCCACATCTTCCAGGGGCCGGCCATCAATGCCCTGCGCCGGTTCGGCGTTCTCGAGCAGGTGCTGGCCACCGGCGCTCGCCCCGGGGTGAAGGTGGATGGACGCCAGGAGGATCTCTTCTACCGGCTTGATGTCTCGCAGCGGCCGGGCGACCTCGGTTCATTCATGTCGGTGCGGCGGCACGTCCTCGATCCGATCCTGGCCGGGGCAGCCCGGGACGCTGGAGCCAAGGTGATGATGTCCACCAAGGTCACCGGCGTGCTCCACACTGGCGGCCGAGTCTCCGGCGTCAGGGTGAACTACCGCGGGCGGGAGCGGACGCTCAACGCCCGGTTGGTCGTCGGGGCCGACGGACGCCATTCGACCGTGGCCGAGCTCGTCGGGGCGCGCAAGTACAACGTGACCCCCGGGGAGCGGATCGGCTACTGGGGCTTCTTCGCCGACTCCAATCCGAGCCCCGAGCCGACCCTCGTGTACCACCGCTGGGCAGGGCGCTTCGTCATCGCCATATCTGCCGACGATGACCTCTATCAGGTGATCGTGCTTCCGGACAAAACCTTCCTGCCCGAGTTCAAGCGCGACCGGGAGGCCGCATTCATGGAACACGCGCGCGCGAGCGCGCCGGTGGCGCAGATCATCAGCGGTGCCCGCCGAACCGGGAAGCTGCTCGGCGTCATCAAGTACGAGTGCTTCTTTCGGGAATCGGCTGGGCCGGGCTGGGCGCTGGCCGGGGACGCCGGCCACTTCAAGGACCCGGCTCCGGGGCAGGGAATTTCCGACGCCTTCCGCCAGGTCCAGGCGCTGGCCCCGGTGATCGCCGGCGGAATCGGAGGGTCCGATCGGGCGCTCGATGACGCGGTCGCGGCCTGGGCCCGCTGGCGAGACCGCGATGCCGCCGAGCACTACTGGCTGGCAGCCGACTTCGGTGCTCCCGGGGAGGCTCCGGGGCTAACGGTGGAGATCCTGCGCCGCATGCAGAAGCGGGGTCAGCTGGAGCAATTGGGCGACGTCCTCCAGCACCGGCAGCTGCCATCCAAGGTGTTCACCCCCGGCAAGCTGCTCGGGGCCACGGCCAGCCTGATGGCGCGCCCGGGAGCTGATCGGCGCCAGGCGTTACGCGAACTCAAGGAGCTCGTGGCCATCGAAGCCCGCCGTCAGCGACTGAACCGTCGGCCCGAGTTTGTGCCCGTGAGCGCGCAGCGCGACGCCAGCCCGACCGGGGTCGAAGAGGTCGCGGCGTGAGCGCCGCAACTAAAACCGCCGCGATCGTCTCCGGCGTCCGCTCTCCGGTCCTTCAGGCTGGTGACGCCGAGCGGGCCGAGGCCGTGGTGTTCGTGCACGGAAACCCGGGCCCGGCCGAAGATTGGCGAGACCTGCTCGAGAAGACTGGGGAGTTCGCCCGGGCGGTGGCGCCCGACATGCCCGGTTACGGCCACGCGGACAAGCCGAAGAACTTCCCCTACACCGTCGAGGGCTACGGACAGCATCTGGCCGGCGTGCTCGACCAACTGGGCATCCGGCGCGCCCACCTGGTCATGCACGACTTTGGCGGCCCGTGGGGGCTGACCTGGGCCGCGGCGCACCCGGACCAGTTCGCCAGCGCGACCCTGATCAACACCGGGATCCTGCTCGACTACAAGTGGCACAAGTTCGCCAAGATCTGGCGCACTCCCGGGCTCGGCGAGCTGTTTCAGCTCAGCGCCACGCGGTCGGGTTTCCGCGCGTTGCTGGGCCGCGATAACCCGCGTCTGCTGCCGGCGATGCTCGACCGCCTGTACGAGGTCTCGAAGCCCTGGCCGACCAAGCGGGCGGTGCTCAAGCTCTACCGAGCCACCCCGGCCTCGGCGATGGGGGCGCTGCGTGACTCCCTGCGCACCCTGGACCGGCCCGCGCTGGTGGCCTGGGGAACCGGCGACGCCTACATCCCCTGGCAGCAGGCAGAGCGCCAGCGCGAGTCATTCCCCTCGGCGCGGATCGAGCTGCTCGAGGGCCTGGGCCACTGGCCGTTCCTCGAGGATCCGGCGCGCGTGGCCGAGGTGGTCATTCCGTTCCTGCGCGAGCAGCTGGGCGTGCCCGTGTCGGGTCTGGATACGACCTGATAACAGCCGGGCGTCCCTGGATCCATAGATTTCCGCGGCCGTGAGACCACCGCCACGCCGACTGCGCACTGCCCTGATCGCTCTGGCTGCAGTGGCCGGGCTATCCGGCGCAGGCGTCGCCATCGCTGACAGTGTCACCACGGGCGAGATCGGCCCCGCGACGGGCATGACCGCCAACGGACGCCTGCTGCACCCGGTGGGCCGGATGACCACGGTCGGTGACTTCCCCACCGGCAGTGCGCTGACTCCGGACGGCCGGTTCGTGTGGGTGACCGACTGCGGACACGGCTCTGACGACGTCAAGGTTCTCAGCGTCGCCACCGGGGCGGTGCTCCAGACTTTGCCGCTGCCCGGGTGCTACGGGGGGATCGCCATCGCCCGGGATGGAGTCCACGCCTACGTCGGGGCAGTTCCAGAGCCAGGTGGCCGCCGGCAAGGTGCCGACGCTGAACTACATGATCCTGCCCAACGATCACACCAACGGGACCACGTCCGGCGACTACACCCCGCAGGCGATGATCGCCGACAACGACCTCGCCCTGGGGCAGATCATCGACGCGATCTCCCATTCCTCGATCTGGTCATCGTCGGCGATCTTCGTCGTCGAGGACGACTCGCAGGACGGAGCCGACCACGTCGACTCCCACCGCATGCCGGCGCTCGTCATCAGCCCGTGGGCTCGCCACGGCGCCGTCGTGCACACCCGCTATGACCAGTACTCGATGCTGCGCACGGTCGAGCTCATCACGGGGGTCGACCCGCTGTCGCTCAACGACGGCCTGGCCACACCGATGTACGACGCCTTCGTCAGCGGCGGCGCCGGCCCCAACAACACCCCCTACAACGTCACCGCGCCCACCCAGAACATCGCCCAGAAGAACGGCGCCTCGGCCCCACTGGCGAAGCAGTCGGCACGGCTGCCCTGGAATCGCATCGACGAGGTCCCGCAGGAGATCTCCGATGCCACGCTGTGGGCGGCCATCCACGGCGCCTACACAAAGCCTCCCCTGCCCGGCCCCAACGCCTCGCCGGTGGAGCACGAGCGGGCCCTGCTCGTGCGTGCGCTGCTGGCTCGGCACCACAACCTTCGCGGGGGACTGGGCGGCGAGGGCGACGGCTGAGCCGCAGGCTTCAGCGCACCCGCGTTCGCGGCCGCTGGCTCCGGCCGGCGCGACCCCGAGTTATCACTCCGACGACGGCGGGTAGACGCAACACACGTCGTACCGAGGAGGAGAGGGCAAATGAGGTTGAAATCAGTCATTGCACCGTGGCTGCTCGCGTTGGGCGCCGTGGTGCTGAGCCCCGGTGCCGGTCTGAGCACGGCCGCCGCGGCAGGCTCCCGGTCGCGCTCCGCGGCGCCTGGGGGCCCCGGAGCCCAGTCCTACCTCGACACCGCGCGCAAGGACTGCTTTGGGACGGCGCGCAACACGGCCTCGAAGGCCTGGTTCACGGTCGCCGGTGGCGTTCTCTCGGATGCGTTCAGCCCAACGATCGAGAACAGCAACGTCAACACGCTGCAGTATGTGGTCACGGACGGCCGGACGTTTGCCGACCTTCAGCAGCGCGACATGACCTACAGCGTCAGCTCCCCGGACCGCAGCGGCATGGTGTGCAGAGTCAAGAGTCGTGACCCGCGCCACGGCTTTGAGCTGGTCAGCGACTACATCACCGACCCGGCGCGCTCGAGCGTGCTGATCCACACCACGCTCCGGCCCCTTGGCCGGACGGCGAGGAGCATCCGCCCCCTGAAGGTGTACGTCCGCTACGACGCGACGATCGATAACACGGGGGGTGGTGGCAAGACGAACGCTCTGCCCAACAATGCGGTGATCGACCGGGGCACGGGTGCGCTGGTTTCCTCCGACACGATGACTCCCACGGGACCGTTCGCGGCCGGGGTGGTCGGTGCTCTACTGGCCAACCAGCCCTTCCGTCGCGCCTCGAGCGGCTTCGTCGGCACGCCGAGTGACGGGCTCAGCCAGCTCGACACCTATCACCGGCTGCGCTACGCCTACCGCCGGGCGACGGCGGGGAACGTGGTGCAGACCGCGCTCCTGGGCGCGTCCGCCGGTCGGCCATTCACACTCTCGCTGGGCTTCGGGCCTACCTCCCGGGCGGCGATCGCCGTCGCTCGACGGAGCGCGTCGGCGTCGTACAGCGCCACGCTCTCACGCTATGAGGCCGGATGGCATGCCTACGACGGCAGCCTGCGCAGTCCGCCCGCATCGGCGCGACGACCGTACTGGCTGTCGGTCAATGTGATCAAGGCCGCCGAGGACAAGACCTACATTGGCGCATTCGTGGCCTCGCCCACCGACCCGTGGGGTCAGGCGGTGCCCGCCACAACGACCCACGCCGGCTGGACCTATCGCGAGATCTTCACGCGCGACAACTACGAGACGCTGACCGGCCTGCTGGCCGCCGGAGACCGGGCCAGCGCTCGGCAGATGGTCACGTTCCTGTATGACCGCGCGCAGCAGCCCGACGGGAGCTTCCCGCGCGACTCAGAGGTCAACGGTGCGGTGGCTCCGGATACGTTTGGCCTGGTCGAGATCGACGAAGACGCCTACCCACTGCTGATGGCCTGGGAGGCCGGCTTCGCGGGCGACCGGGCCTTCTACCGCAATCACATCCGGCCCAACGCGGACTTCATCGTCGACCATGGTCCGAACTACGGTGTCGAGCGCTGGGAGGAGCACCCGGGTTACTCGCCCTCGACAATCGCCGCCGAGATCGCCGGGCTGACGGCGGCTGCCCATCTGGCTCAGAGTGCCGGGGATCGAACACGGGCTCGCCTGTATCAGGCCACCGCCGACTACTACCAGCGCAACGTCAAGCGCTGGACAGTGACTACCAACGGTCCGTATGCCGGCCACCGTTACTTCATTCGCCTATCGCCGACGGGGAACCCGAATGCGGCCGAGACCTATGACCTCGGCAACGGCAGCGTGCCGGCCGTCGATCAGCGCCGAGTGATCGACGCTGGTTTCCTGGAACTGACCCGCCTGGGCGAGCTGGCGCCCAACGATGGCGATGTCCGTACATCCCTGAGTGTCGTGGACTCGGTCCTGCGCAGCAACACGCCCTCCGGTCCCGGGTGGCACCGGTACGGGATCCAGGCCAGCGGCAGCACCGACGGATATGGCGACTGCTACGTCCCCGATCCGACCAACTGCTCGCCCACCGGCGCGCCGTGGTTCGGTCCCGCCGTCGGCTCGGGGCATCTCTGGCCCACGCTCAACGGCGAGCGAGCCGAGCAGGACATGCAGACCGGCAACACAGCGGGGGCGGCGAACCTGGCCGTGGACATGCGCCGCATGTCCTGGGGGCTGGGCATGGTGCCTGAGCAGGCATGGGAGGATCCCGATTACCCCGCCTCCCCCTACGGTGCCGATCCGACCACGGCCTCAATCGGATTCAAGGCTGGACTGGCGGCTGGGTCGGCTGCGCCGCTCATCTGGGCCCAGGCCCAGTATGTGCGGTTGCTGCGCGACCTGCAGAGCGGAAAGGTGCTTGATCAGCCGGAAATAACCCGAACGCGCTACGCCACCGCCGGAGCGCCGACGGTCCTGCCGATCACCCTCACCTCGCCGGCGCCCGGTGCTTCGGTACCCGGCTCATCGACCGTGGTGAGTGGGATGACAACCCCCGGCGGCCAGGTTGCAGTTTCGGCCGGCCAGCCGGGCTCGGCCACCAACCCGACCAGCGTGGTGGAAACCACCGCGCCGGACGGTCACTTCTCGGTCACCGTGCCCACCCCGTCGGGCACGACGGTCATCACGGCCGCCGTGACCATCGGCTCGCATTCCTCGGGCTGGGCCCAGGAGGCAGTGACCGGCCCGTAGGCTGATCAGCGCACCCAGACGTACCGCGTGAGCACCAGGCCGGCGGCACGGACCCGAAGGCGATAGTGGCCGGCGAGGACCAGCGTCGCGCGGCAGGCGCCGAAGTGGTCGGGAGCCCAGCCGTACCTGCCGCGGGGGGTGAACGCGCATTGCCGCCTGGAGCCGAGCGGAGCGGTGATCATGACGGTGACGTGACGGCCGTGGACCCGGAGCGTGGTGATCCGCACCCGGCCGTGTCCACTGCTGATGGCGCCAGGGACAGGGGAGTGGGAGCTCCCGCCCGCACGCCCGGCCCCCCCGGTGCCTCCGGTGCCGAGGACCGGGCCCGGCCGGCCCGAGTTGGCGCCGGCGGCGACCGCCTGGGCCCAGGTGTAGCTGTAGGTTGGGGTGTAGGTGCTATCGCCCTCGAAGAGCAGCATGGCGTAGCCGGTCTGGCCGCCTGAGTCGGTGCCCTGCGCGGCGCCCATGGCCAGCGGCCCTGAGGTGTCGAATCGGTAGAGCACATCGTGCCGGTGGCCCCAGCAGCCGGTGGGGTGGCCGGCCGTACAGTCGAGATTGCCGCTGCCCGGCCCGTCGTCGTACATCCAGGCCTCGTAGGCCAGGGGCATGTTGGTGAAGCCTCCAGCCCAGTTGGCCGTCCAGGCGAGATAGTTCGAGGCAGCGGGCTGCGGGTCGGCGTCCTGATGCACGCCGCTCATGGCATCGGCGCTGAGCGCCGCGGTCAGGCCGGGAACCGGCGCCAGCCCGTATTGCAGCCGATCAAGGTTGGATAGCACGAAGGCCTGCTCGGCCGGGGTCAGGGAGACGAAGTTCGCGGGCAGGGAATAGCGGGGCTGACCGAGGTTCGCGCGGGCCTGGTCGAGCACTTCCACGGTGGCCGCGATGCACGCCGCCGAGGTCGGGGCATCGCAGGCGGCGGGCATGGCCGGAGCGGGGTAGTTGGATCCCGGATCCCGGCCGGCCGAATCGGCCATGGCGCCGCCGGCCATGGCGCCGCCGGCCATGGTGCCGCCGGCCGTGGCGCCGCCGGCCATGGCGAAGCTGGCCGAGGTGGCGATGGCCGCGGTCAGCGCGGCGATGCGCAGAGCACTGAGCATGGAGCGGTTTTCGGCGCGGGCGGAGAAAAAATGAGCCCCCGGGAGTGCGACTGGACTCAGCTACTAAGGCGCGCCCCGCGTCTGGCGCGGGCGGCGCGCCGCGGGTGGTCGATGACTGGCGGCAGGACCGCGGTTGAACCGGGGCCCGCCTGGAGCACCCCGTGGTAGGGTCCGACAGGTTTCCGGTGCGGAGGAGGAGCGCGGTGTTTGGATCGGGTCGTCGGCGTCGTTCCACGCTTGCCGTGAGCGCGGTTGTATTGGTGCTCAGCGTTCTCTCGGCGATGTCCGCAGCCGGTGCGGTGACCCTGCCGCTGCCCACCTTGCCGATCATCGGTGGTGGCAGCACCAATGGTCTCAACGACCTGGGTGCGCTCGGGCAGGGGCGGGGCAGACGCCGGCCAGGGTTCCGACCATCGACCGGGCCGAGCCGCCGCTGACCGCCACGCCGCTGGCCAAATGCGGGCCTGGGGCAAGGCCTGAGCCCGGCGTGGACGGACGCGTGCCGTCCGGATCCGGGAACGGCGGGCTGTGGTGCAACATGAGCGTCGTCTCGCACCAGGGAACCTCGGGTGGGTTCAAGACCTTCCGCTACATCGACGCTCAGGGACACGTGTGTGCCTTCTACGACACCGCGCTGCTGTTCCCTACCAACGCCATCAACCCGGCGGGCGCCTCGCTCGGCGTCGCGGTGCTGAACATGGCCGATCCGACCCATCCGGTGCAGACGGACACGCTGACTCAGGTGCCGATGATGACCCCGCACGAGTCGCTGAACCTGAACACCACGCGAGGGCTCCTGGCCGCGGTCAACGGCAACCCGAGCCACCGAGCCGGCCTGGTCTCGATCTACGACGTTCACCGCGACTGCCTACACCCGACGCTCGACTCGACCTCGCTGGTGGCCCGCTTCGGCCACGAGAGCGGGTTCTCGCCCGACGGGCGCACCTTCTACGCCACCTCCACCTCGCTGCCGTCGGTGACCGCCGTAGACGTCAGCGACCCCAAGCACCCGCATGCCATCTGGCAGGGCGGCGTGCGTCGTCCACGGCATGACGCTCAGCGACAACGGCGACCGGGCCTACATGGCCGATCCGACCGGCGGTGACCTGCTGATCGCGGACACCTCCCAGATCCAGGCGCGCAAGCCCAACCCGCAGGTCCGGGAGATCAGTCGCCTGACCTGGAAGACGGCCTCGATTCCCCAGAACGCGATCCCGTTCACCGAGAACGGCCATGCCTACGTGCTCGAGTTCGACGAGTACACAGCCGGGACGCTGAATCCCCACGGCAGCCGCGACACCGTCGGCGCCGCGCGGATCATCGACATCAGTAAGGAGGCCGCGCCCTTCGTGGTCTCCAACCTGCGTCTGCAGGTCAATCAACCCGCTGATCACCACGCCGCCGGCAATGACCCCGGGACGTTCAGTCCGGCCCAGGGCTACGCCGCCCACTACTGCAACATCCCGACGCGCGTCAATCCGACGATCGTGGCCTGCTCATTCATCGCCTCGGGCTGAGGCTGTTCAACATCAGCGACCTTGTCCATCCCCGCGAGGTCGGCTATTTCGTCTCCCCGACCAAGCCCAACACCGAGACCGGCTACACGAACAGCGACTACGCGATGTCCCAGCCGGCCTTCGACGTCGCCCGCCACGACATCTGGTACACGGACGGCGGCACGGGCTTCTACGTCGTGCACATCACCAACGGTGCCTGGCCGGCCAACGCCACGGCGCAGAGGCCTGCGGGGCAGACGCGCTGTCCGGCGGCCACCGGGAGCCTGCACGGCCTCGGGCTGGGTCCGGCCAGACTCGGCGCGACGCGGGCTCGTGTGCGCCGGGCGTTCGCTCACAGCGCCGTTCGCCGGCAGGGCGCGATGGACCGCTTCTGCCTGCGCGGCGGAGCCATCCGGGTGGGCTACCGGCGCGGCCGGGCGGTGATCGCCCTGACCGCCAACCGCCACTACGCCCTGAAGGGCATACGCCCGGGCACGCGCTGGGCGCGGGTGTCCCGGCGCCTGCGCGCCGGCCACGGCACCCGTGTGGGCAAGAACACTTGGTATGCGGTGCTCGCTGGTCGCAGCCGGGGCGTGCTCAAGGTCAGCCATGGCCGGGTTGGGGAGATTGGCCTCGCCACCCGTGCGGTGAGCTCTGGCCCTCGCGCCCGCCGCCGGCTGTTCTCGCACCTGCTGTAGCTCGCTCTACAGTCGAGTCCCGTGGCTGATCTCGACGCACGGGCAACGCAGGAGATGAACGCGGGTCCTCTGGCGCGCGTTCCGTCAGGGATTCTGGTCATAGGTGCGATCGCCTCGGTGCAGTTCGGCTCCGCTGTGGCCACGCATCTGTTTACTGCGGTCGGGCCCTCCGGAGCGGTGCTCCTGCGCCTGGTTTCGGCCAGCGTCGTGCTGGTCGCTGTCGCCCGCCCCCGGCTCAGGGGACACAGCCGGGGCAATCTCGTCCTGGCCGGCGCGTTCGGAATCGCCCTGGCGGCGATGAACCTGAGCTTCTATGCCGCGCTTCACCGCATTCCCCTGGGCATCGCCGTCTCGCTCGAGTTCGTGGGCCCGCTCGGAGTGGCTGTGGCCGGTTCGCGCCGGCGGATCGACATCCTCTGGGTGCTGCTGGCCGCCGGTGGGATCCTGGCTCTCACCCGCGGTGGCACCAGCCATCTCAGCGCGGCCGGAGTCTTCTTCGCGCTGCTCGCCGGAGCCTTCTGGGGCGCCTACATTCTGATCAGCGCCCGAGTCGGCCAGAGCTTTGTCGGTGGCTCTGGTCTAGCCCTGGCCATGTGCTTCGCCTCGGTGGTGGCGCTGCCCTTCGGGATCGCCGCCGGCGGTACGCATCTGCTCAGCCTGCGCTCGCTGGCCATCGGGAGCGCGGTGGGGATGCTTTCCTCGGCGATTCCCTACTCGTTCGAGCTCGAGGCCCTGCGCCGCATCGCGGCCCACGTATTCGGGGTGCTGATGAGCATCGAGCCGGCCATGGCGGCGCTGGCCGGGTTGATCGTGCTCGGCCAGGGACTCAGCGCCCGGGCGATTCTCGGCATGGCCCTGGTGGTGGCGGCCAGTGTTGGCGCCTCCTGGCATGCTCGGGCCCCCGCGATCGCGGTTTGATGTGGCTCAGGCCTCGGCGCGCAGGATCCACTCGGCCAGGAACGGCTCGGCGATGCGGTAGCCGCCGCCCGAGCGTTGCACCAGCTCATCGTGGACCAGCGTCTCGAGGGCCCGCTGGACGGTCGAGGTCCCAGGCAGGCTGTGAGTACGCCGATAGGCGGCCGACAGGGGCGGCCGCCCCGGGTCACGGGCCAGTGCCTCGAGGACCTGTCGCTGGGCCCGGGCGGCGTTCTCCCAGATGCGCAGGAAGTGGGCGTTCTCGGAGTGAAGAACGCGGCTGAGCGCCTCGGCCAGTTCAGCCTCTCCTGCGAGCCCGTCCGCAGGCGTGGCCTCCCACAGCGCGTAGGCCAGCTCCTGGGTCCCGTACGGATGGGCGTGAGTGATCTCGAGCAGGGTCGAGATGACCGTGTCCTCGATCCCGCGCCCGCTGCGCTCAAAGCGCGAGCGGATGAAGCGCGAGAACTGTGGCCCGGGGATCGGGCCGAGCTCCATGTGCTTGGCCGCCCGCCAGAACGGCTCATTCTCGTCGTTGAAGATGCGCTCCATCATGTGGCGCTTGCTGCCCAGGTAGACGTGGGCAACCTCGGGCTGCTCCTGGAAGACCGAGCGCATCAGGGGCAGCAGGTGGCGGTCGATTCCGACCACCTCCTGGAACTCGTCGAACACCACGGCCACCCGCCGGCCACGGTCTGCGGCCAGGCGCGCCGGCAGCTCGAGCAGATGCTCGATCGTGGCGTCGATGTCATCCCCGGCCAGTCCGCCGCGAAAGCTGAAGCCGATGGAGCCGTCCACGTCGAGGGTCATCGTCGGCTCCACCCGCAGCCCGCGGAAGATTCCCGTGGCCCGATCGCGGGCCCGGAACATGGGGGAAGCCACGTCCTCGTAGATGGTGGCGGCCAGCTTGGCGGCCAGTCGCTCCTTGGTCGGCGTCTTCATCAGATCTACCTGAGCGACCAGGACCTCGCGCCGGCGGATCAGCTCGTTCGCGGCGCGCCACAGCAGCGAGGACTTCCCGTAGCGCCGGGGCGCGAACACGACCACGTTCTGGCCATTGCGCAGATCGGCTTTGAGCTCGCGGACCTCCACCGTGCGGTCGGTGAAGGCGTCATCCAGAGCCAGGTCACCGAAGCGGAACGGGTTGGTTCTCTCAGGCCGAGCCATCGCGTTACACAGTACTGCGTAACGCGGATCGGGGGGCCCCTGGCTTACGCGCTCTTGCGTAATTGCGAAAGCTTTAATGAACAATGAGGAGGGTTGACTCCGCGGGCAAGACCGGGATAACGTGAGCCCCCAGTCGACCCACAGGGGCGGTCGAGGGAGCAGGAGGGGGCAGATGGAAGCGTCAGTGACCGAACGTGGCGCCCGTCTCAGGACCGGGACGCCGGTCATCCGTCGAGCGCCGGATGACGGATCAGCCGAGGTCCTACCTGGGCTCGGCCTGTGTTTGTCGGGGGGTGGCTACCGGGCGATGATTTTTCACCTCGGGGCGCTGCAACGGCTTAACCAAGCCGGCCTGCTGCACAAGCTGCAGCGCGTCTCGAGCGTGTCCGGGGGGTCGATCACCGCGGGCGTGCTGGCCCTGGCCTGGAGCCAGCTGAGCTTCGATGAGCGCGACGTGGCGCTCAACCTCGACGAGCTGGTGGTGGGGCCGCTGCGCGCGTTCGCCCGGCGCACGGTTGACGTGCCGGCGGTGCTGCTCGGCGCGCTCATCCCCGGGCGGACCATCAGTGACCAGCTCGCGCGCAGCTACCGGCGGCTGTTCGGCGATAAGACACTGGCCGATCTGCCCCGGCAGCCCGACTTCGTTTTCGACGCCACCAACCTCCAGTCTGGCGACCTGTGGCGCTTCTCGAGCAGCGTCGAGGGCGACTGGCGCGTGGGTGTCACCGATACGCCCAAGACGCCGCTGCGGTGCGTGGTGGCCGCCTCCTCAGCCTTCCCGCCGCTCCTCTCCCCGGCGCGCCTGTCCTTCCGGAAAGGGGCCCTGCGACCCGGTGACGACAACGAGGTCAACGGTGATCCGTACACCACCCGCGTAGTCCTGTCCGACGGTGGGGTGTACGACAACCTCGGACTCGAGGCGATCTGGGAGCGCTACCGGCAGGTCCTGATCAGTGACGCCGGCGGTCACATGGGAAACCAGCCCCGCGTGCACGCGTTCTGGCCGCTGCAACTGTTCCGCGTCCTGGCCGTGATCGACAACCAGGTTCGCGATCTCCGCAAACGCCAGGCCGTGGTCGCGTTCAGCGATTCTCAGCGCACCGGCGCCTACTGGGGGATCCGCAGCCACGTGCGCGATTTCCCGCTTGCAGACCCAGTGGCCGCTCCCACCGATGAGGAGGTCAAGGCCCTGGCCGGAGTGGCCACGCGACTGGCCAAGCTGCCCGACCAGATCCAGGAGCGGCTCATCAACTGGGGCTACGTCATCTGCGATACGGCGCTGCGATCTCACGTCGACCCCGCTCTGCCCGCCGGCACGCTTCCCTATCCGAACGCCGGTTTTGGCGACGGTGGCCAGCTCTGATGTCGACCACCGTGCTTCAGAACCCGCCCGCGGCGATCATCTCGCCACCCCTTGACTGGCAGGCCTCGGTGCCCACGGCACTGGCGCTGGGCTGGCAGCTGTCCGATCTGTTCGCCATGGCCGGCGAGACCGAGGACCCGCGGGCCGCCCAGGGAAACGGTCGGGTGAACGGCCTTCCGCCCCTGGCCAGCATGGACGAGTGGCCGGTATCCGAGCGCTGGGATCTGGCCGTGCGGCAGATCGAGGCCAAGGCCGGCCCGCTGAAGGTCGCGTTTGACCAGGTGGGCACGGACACCGATGGGCTCGAGCAGTTCGTCGCTGGGCTCGAGCACCTCATCGGCCAGTTCCAGGCACCCACCCGGGGGGCGCAGGTCGACTGCGCCTACCGCGCGCTGGTCATGACCCTGGCCGCGGCCCATGCCCGCCTGGGACGGGCGTGCGAGCTTGGGTGTGGGCTCGCTGACATCTGCCGGCTTGGCCCCGGCGACGCGTCGGCCGCCAAGCTGGCTGAACGCTTCGGCACCCCGGTCATGGCGCTTCAGGCTGCCCTGAGCGACCTCGCCTCAGGCTTGCCGCCGCACTCGAGCCGCTCGGTGAGCCTGTCGCTGGCCCAGTGGAAGAAATGGAGCACGAGCAAGAAGCTGGCCATCCCGCCCGACCATGAGCTGGCCGATGTCCTGCGGCGTCAGGGCGAGCTCTGGCGCTCAGTGCTCGCGGGCGAGAAGCTCGGCCAGGACATGCTCGCCGCCGAGGATTACCTCGACGCGTCGAAGACCCTGTTCCGCAGCCTGGTCCGCAAGCGGCCCTGGATCTGGGTTACCTTTGCCGCCGCCGGGATCCTGATCGCGTTGGGCATCTACTTCATCCTCACGGCTTCGGACACGTTGAAGGCGCTGAGCGGCGCCGGGCTCTCGGTCCTGAGCGCGGTCGGGCTAACGGCGGCCTCGATCAAGCGAAGCGCCACGGAGGTGGGAGACCGGCTCATATCCGAGGTCTGGAGCGCTGAGCTTGACTGGGCAATCGCCGATGCGGTCACCGTGGGGCCCACCGGCTGGCAGGTGAAGCTGCGCAAGGTCGAGATGCCGCCCCGCGGTCCCGGGCGCGCGCCGCCGCGCAAGAAACGGGCCTCGGGTTAGGCCGGCAGGTCGGCCCCGCGCAGGAAGCGGGTGACCGCGTCGGCGACGAGCTCGTCGCGCCGCTCGGGCGCCAGGATGCCCGAGGTCTCCAGTGCGGCTATCCCCTGCATGGTGGCGAACAGGAGGAGCCCGACCCGCTCCGGATCGCCCGGCTCGAGTGCGCCCTCGGCCTGACCCTGCTCGATCAGCTCGAGCATCAAGGCGAAGGTCCGCTCGGCGGCGGCCTGGAGTGTGGCCGCGCCCTCGCGATGCTTGCCCGCGAACATCAGCTCGAGCAGGGCGGCGTCGTCGGTGGCGAAGCGCACGTAGGCGGCGGTGGCGGCCTCCAGGCGCGCGGAAAAGGCCCCGCCGGCACCGGCGACGGCAGCCCGCAGTTCGGTACCCAATCGCACGAAGCCATCCTCGGCCAGCGCGTCGAGCAGCGCCTGGCGGTCGGCGAAGTGGCGGCGGGGGGCGCCGTGGCTGACGCCGATCTGGCGGGCCAGCTCGCGCAGGGAGAGCTGGCCAGAGCCGCGCTCGCGCAGGGTGCGCTCGGCCGCGGCCAGCAGCGCGGAGCGGAGGCTGCCGTGGTGGTAGGGGCGGACGCTCAGGGGGGTGTCGGAGTGGTCGCTCAGGGGCATGTCGGACTGGACGCTCATGACAGGCACACCCTAGCGGACAAAGTAGACGTTGACAGCATTGTGGTCAGCGACTACATTGTTGCCCATGACTACTTCATGGAGCACCTCAGACATTCCTGACCAGAGCGGCCGGACAGCGATCATCACCGGCGGCAACAGCGGGATCGGCCGCGGAGCCGCTCGCGCGCTGGCCGAAAAGGGGGCCCGCGTCATCCTCGCCGTGCGCGACACGGCCAAGGGCGAGACCGCCTCCGCCTCGCTGCCGGGCAACACCGAGGTCCGCCAGCTCGACCTGGCCGACCTGGCCTCGGTACGCGCCTTCGCCAGCACCTGGGATGGCGACATCGATCTGCTCATCAACAACGCCGGTGTGATGATCCCGCCGCTTTCGCGGACCGCCGACGGCTTCGAGCTGCAGTTCGGCACCAACCATCTGGGCCACTTCGCGCTCACCAACCTGCTTCTCGAGCACGTCACCGGCCGGGTGGTGACTGTCTCCTCCACCGCCCACCGCGCCGGGAAGATCGATTTCGACGATCTGCAGTGGGAGCGCAAGGACTACAGGGCCACGCGGGCCTACGGTCAGTCCAAGCTGGCCAACATCCTGTTCACCGCTGAGTTGCAGCGCCGTCTGACCGAGGTCGGCTCAAAGGTTCTCTCCACCGCCGCCCATCCCGGCTATGCGGCCACGAATCTCCAATTCCACAGCGGGAGCCAATTGCAGGAGATGATCATGCGGATCGGCAACCGAGTGATCGCCCAGGACGAGAACGGTGGCGCTCTGCCCACGCTGTATGCCGCCGTGGCCGACGTGCCCGGGAACAGCTTTGCCGGACCCAGCGGATTCATGGAGCAGCGGGGTGCCCCCAAGCTCGTCGGCCGGACCAAGGCCGCCCAGGACACAGACGTCGGCCGGCGCCTGTGGGACGTCTCCGAGCAGCTGACCGGCGTGAGCTTCCCGCTCCACGCTGCCGCCGCCGCGTAGACGCTCCCGGGCCCCGGTCCGCGGCCGGGTCCCCGGTCTGCGGCGGGCGACCGCGGCTGTCACAGTTTCCCGGTCGGCGTCGTCTGGCTCGTATGACCATGAATATCGCCGTTGTCGGAGGAACTGGGACCGTGGGCAGCCTGGCCGTGGCCGAGCTGGCCCGGCGCGGGCACGATGTGCGGGTCCTGTCTCGCTCACCCGGAGCCGGTGAGCATGTCCGGCACCATCGGGTTGACCTGAGCACGGGAGCCGGGCTGGACGCGGGCCTGGCCGGGGTGGAGGTGGTGCTCGATGCCACCAACGCCACCCGGGGGCGGGCTGTTCGCGAAGTGCTGGTGGCCGGCACGCACCGGCTGCTCGCGGCCGGAGCCCGAGCGGGCGTCCAGCACCATGTGCTGATCTCGATCGTTGGTATCGAGTCTGTCCCGCTGGGCTACTACAAGGTCAAGGTCGAGCAGGAGCAGGCCCTGGCGGCGGCCCGGATTCCGGTCACCGTCCTGCGCGCCACCCAGTTTCACCAGCTCGTGGCTGGGGTCATGAAGGCCAGCAGCCGGTTCGGAGTGCTGCCCGGCGGCCGGATCCAGCTTCAGCCCGTGGACCCGGCCGAGGTTGCCGTTCGGCTGGCCGAGCTCATTGAAGGTGGACCGGGGCAGGGCCGCCCGGAGCTGGCCGGCCCTGAGATTCTCCCGTTGGAGGAGCTCGCCCGTACCTGGATGGCGGCCATGGGCAAGCGCCAGGCAACGATTCCCATTCCGCCCCTGTTGCCCCCGATCCGCGCGCTCCAGCGCGGGGCACTCACCTCGAGCGGCGCCGCGCGAGGTGAGCTGACCTTCGCCGAGTGGCTGAGGCGCGCCCCATGACGCCCGAAGCCCGGGCAGGCCGTCAGCCTGGCCCTGCTGGTGGCGCTGCCGCCCGTGGCTCTGGCTTTGAGTACGCTCTCGGACGGCGTTGACTAGAGGCGCCGGTAGCGCGACTCGAACAGCGAGAACAGGGCGAAGATGAGCAGCCCGAGGCCGGTCGCCCCGACCAGCCAGGGGCCGTAGGGCTGGTGGTGCAGGCGCTCGAGGGCACCGTCGACGCCGACCGCCGTGCGCGATCTGTAGTCGATCGCCGTGCGTAGGAGGAAGTAGCCCACGAGGGCGAAGACGGCGGAGCGGGCCGTCAGCCCAATCTGCCCGAGTGGCAAAAATACCCGGCGCTGTGCCGGGCTCATCTCGCTGGTTCGGATCTCCTGGGCAAACCGGCACTGGTAAGCCTCGTAGGCCTGGTAGAGGCTGACCACGATCAGGACAAGGCCCGCGATGGCCACCAACTCCTGACCGCCGGGCCAGCCGAGCACGCCTGCGGCCGCCGTCCGGGGAGCTCCGGAGGCGTTGTCGCCGCTTCCGGCCAGAGCGCGAATCGCCACGGCAAAGAAGACCAGGTAGGCGATCGCGCCGGCCACGTTGGCCAGCCTGTCCTTGGCATCCGGACTGCCGCCGCCCTCCGGACCGCGGCCACGCGCGGCCTGCTCAAGCTTCCACAGCGCGTAGCCCAGCAGCCCGGCGGCGATCACGATCAGGGCCACCCGGCCGATCCCTTCACGGGCAATCAGGGCCAGCGCGCCCTGCTGGTTGGGAGCAGCACCGTCCGTCCCCGCCCCGAGCGCCAGCGCCAGCGCGAGGGCGCCGATCACCCCGTAGGTGATGGCTCGAGCCAAGAAGCCGGTTCGGATCAGCCCGCGGTAGATCTGCGAAGCGCCGCCCGCATCGCGGCCACCGGTTCTCGTGGCACCGTCGCGCTGCACCGCCGCATCCCTCATCGGATGGTGCTACCCGCAGACGCCCGAGCGGCACCTCGACCGCTCCTAAAGCAGACGTAAGAGAGTCGACGAGGACGCGACTCGACGCCGCGAGAGGGGTTAGGGTGATGATGAGCGTGCTCCGTGTGGGGAGAAACAGGCAGCTAAACCGCAGTTTTCTGCGGATCCTCGGGCCACTTGGCCTGACTTTGCTGATCCTCATCGGCGCTCTTGGCTCGAGTGCCTCCGCCGCAACGGCCCTGAAAACGGTGCGCTACCGCGGCTATAGCCTCCGAGTACCGGCCAGCTGGCCGGTCTACCGGCTCGGCGCCAACGCCCAGACCTGCGTGCGGTTCAACCGGCACGCCGTCTACCTGGGCACCCCGAGCGCCGCCCAGCGCTGTCCGGCCCACGCCGCCGGCCGGACCGAGGCGATCCTCGTCGCACCCAGTGCGACCATTTCTCACAGCGGCTTTCAAACCCAGGCGGCCTCCGCCCCGGCCCGGGCCACCGGCGCCGCCGGTCGCGAAACCACGCTGACCGATGCCGGCCACGGCGTTGCCGTGACCGCGACCTGGAACCGGTCATCGGGGCTCATCAAGACTGCGCTTCATATCCGCTCCCTGACCCCCCGGGCGACCGCCCGTCTCGCCCTGAGCAGCGGCTTTCAGTCTCATGCCCGCCGGGTCGCCCACGCCACGGGCAGCGTGTACACCGGGCCTGGGTTCGACGCCTGCTCGACCCCAAGCCAGAACACGATGAACGCCTGGGGTAGCTCCCCGTACCGAGCCCTGGGTATCTACATCGGCGGCGCCAACAGCGCCTGCGCGCAGCCCAATCTGACTTCGACCTGGATCGGCACCCAGTCGGCGGCCGGGTGGCACATGATCCCGATCTACGTGGGACTGCAGGCACCGAGCAACTCGTGCGGGTGCGCGGCGATCAGCTCCAGCCACGCCGCCAGCCAGGGCGCGGCCGCCGCTCAGGACGCCGTTGCCCAGGCCCAGGCCGTGGGGATCGGGACTGGCAACCCGATCTACAACGACATGGAGGGCTATTCGCGCGGGGGGACCAACTCCGGCGCGGTGATGAACTTCCTGGCCGCCTGGACCACGCAGTTGCACGCGGAGGGCTACCTATCGGGCATCTACAGCAGCGGGGGCTCGGGCATCGCTGACCTGGTCTCCCGCTACGGGACCACCTACGCCGAGCCCGACGACATCTGGGTGGCCGATTGGAACGGGTCGGCCAGCACCAGTGACCCCTACCTGCCCGCGAGCGACTGGCCCTCCCATCAGCGCCTGCATCAGTACAGCGGCGCTCACAACGAAACGTACGGCGGGGTGAGGCTCAACATCGACGGCGACTACCTCGATGCCGCCACCGCCGGCGGCGGCTCGGTCACCCCCGCGGCGGCACCCTCACTGCGGGTCTCGCCGACCAGCAGCGGGATCGTCCAGCTCGCCGCCAGCTGGCCCGGGATCAGCGGGATCACCACCTGGCGCACCCTCGGCGGCACCAACCCCTCCGCACTGGCCAGCGTCGACAGCAGTCGGCTGAGAGGCGTCACGACGACGATCGCCGAGCACAGCGCCTTCCCCTACTACGCCGTCCAGGCGCTGAACGCCTCGGGTCAGGTCATCGGGACCTCGGCCACCATCCCGACGCGTCCCCACGTCGTCCTCTACGGACACAGCGTGTTCGTTCCTCGGACGGGGGTCACCGGCGTTCCCGCGGGCTGCTTCACCGGCGGCGCCTGTCAGCTCAGCGCCACCGTTACCTCGGGGCGGCGGCTTCTGGCCAGCGCCAGCGGCGAGCGCCTGAACAGCAGCGCGGGGCTGCTGTTCTTCAGCCTCAACGCGACTGGTCGGCGGCTCCTGGCCCATGCCCGTGGGCGGCGCCTGCCCGTCCGCATCACGATTCGCGATGTCTCGGGCCGGAGTGCGTCGGCGGCGATGAACCTCGTTTCCTACACGACGGTCGGCTCAGGCCCAAGGCGGAGTGCCGCGCCGGCCTCGACCCTGAGTCTGCTGGGCAAGCGTGACTTCGTCCTGCGCAGCGCCAGCGGCGGGATCCTGGCCTCGTGCACGGGGCCCGCTCCCTGCCTGGTCACGACCAAAATCTCGGCCGGCGGCCAGACCGTGGCCCTCACCAAGCCGGAGTTCGTGGGCGCGAACTCGGCTGCGTACCTGAGCTACCGGCTGACCGGCTACGGCCGCAGCCTGCTCGCCCGGGCCAAGGGCAATCAGCTCGGCGTGCGCGTTGTGCTCAGCGACGCCACGGCTACGGCTACAGCTCATATCTCGCTCTCTAGCTTCCGCTAGCCGCCACAGCTCATATCTCGCTCTCCAGCTTCCGCTAGCCGCCGAGGCCGGCGCCCGCGCAGGCGGCCGCTGTGCGGATCAGAAGATGGGCGGGGGTGGCCGGGGTGAGGGCGGCGGTGGCTTCGGTTTCGGCTTGGGCTTGGGCTTCGGATAGGCCCAGGGGAGCGCATGCCTGAGAAAGCCGGTGAAGGCCAGTGCGCCGGCCGTAGTCAGGTGGACCCCATCAGGCTGAAACCAGCCGCCGTGGCCGCGGCTGAAGTCAACCCAGTCCAGGAGGCGGGCCCGCTTGGGGTGACGACGAACCTCTTGACGCACCGTCGCGGCGTCCGATCCTGAGCCTCCGCCTAGTTCCCTTGGGGTCACGAGCACCAGCAACCGCTGGCAGCAAACCAGCCCCAGGGCCTGGCCGATGTCAGCGTGGGTGACCGCTCCGTCGGCGCCCAGGGCGATCACCACCATGTGGGGAAGCGTCCCCACCCGCTTGCGGGCTCGCAGCAGAGCCAGCGCCTCGGGGAACTGGCGGCAGCCGTGGGCGTTGACCTGGAAGCCGGCGGCAGTCAGGTCGTACATGGCCAGGAGCATGGTCGAATCGCCGATGGCCAGGGGTGGTCGCTGGCCGCGCGGATGGTGTGCCGGCCCGGCCGTCTGGACGCCGCCGCAAGCGGCCACCGCGGACCGGGGCCGAGCAGCGGTGAGTCCCAGGGTCAGCGACACGACGCAGACCAGCCCCAGCGCACCACGCCGCGCCGACACCCGATGAATGACGCCCCTCATTTGAGGGGGTACTCTGCCCGATCTGCCCGCGAGCCGTCGCGAACCACGTCCTGCGCACGGCGGGCACGCGGATCTTCCATGCTCTTTCCCACCGTCGAATTCGCGATCTTCTTCCCGATCGTGCTGGTGATCTCCTGGGCGCTGATGGCCCGCCCGGCGCTGTGGAAGCCGTTCATCCTGGTGGCCAGCTACGTCTTCTATGCCGCCGCGAGTCCGACCTTCTGCCTCCTCCTGGCCGGGGTGACCCTGTGGAATCACTTCGCCGCCCGGCTCATCCACCGCGCGGGGCGGGCCCGCACGCGACGCACGCTGACCGGAGTGGCGGTGGCCGGAAACCTGCTCGCCCTGGGCGCCTTCAAGTACTACTCATTCTTCGCCCAGGCCTTCGCCCAGATTCTGCACAAGCTGTCTTTCGGCGTGCCCTTCCCGTTGCTGACGATTGCCCTGCCCGTCGGCATCAGCTTCTTCACCTTCCAGGCCATCTCCTACACCGTCGACGTCAGCCGGAGGCTGATCGAGCCCGCCTCGCTGCTCGACGTATCGATCTACCTGAGCTTCTTCCCGCACCTGGTGGCCGGTCCGATCGTCCGCGCCCGTGAGTTCCTACCCCAGCTCGCCACGCCGCGAGACCCGCGACGGGTGGCGGCTAGCTCCGGGCTCTTCCTGATTGGGCTGGGGCTGGTCAAGAAGGTGGTGATCGCCGACTACCTCGGACGGACTGTTGTCGACCCGGTGTTCGCGGTGCCCCAGGCCTATCACGCGCCGGATGCGCTGCTGGCCGCCTACGCCTACGCGGCCCAGATCTACTGCGACTTCTCGGGCTACACGGACATCGCGATTGGATTGGCTCTGCTGCTCGGGTTTGTCTTCCCCCAGAACTTCAATAGCCCTTACCGAGCCCTGGGCTTTCGTGACTTCTGGCGCCGCTGGCACATGACGCTGTCGCGCTTCCTGCGGGACTTTCTCTACATCCCGTTGGGTGGCAATCGTCGCGGCCGGCTGAATACGTACCGCAACCTGATGATCACGATGGTGCTCGGCGGCCTGTGGCACGGCGCCGCCTGGACGTTCGTCCTCTGGGGTACCTTCCACGGTGTCGGCCTGGCCACCGAACACGCGCTATCGGGATCGATCAAGATCAAGCTGCCGGGCTGGCTGCGCTGGCTGATCACCTTCCATCTCGTTGTCCTGGGCTGGGTTATCTTCCGGGCTCAGAGCGTGGGCGAGATCGGGACCTTCATCAGCCGGTTGGCCTCCCCCGGAGCGGCAACCCTGTGGAGCGTGCCGGTGATCGCCGCCGTCGTGGTGGTCATCGGCCTGCAACTACTGCCCGAACGGCCGGTCGAGGGCCTGCAGACCTGGATGGGTAAGTTGAACCCCGCAGTGCTCGGGGCGGCCCTCGCCGTCCTCATACTTTTCGTCGCCGCGACCGTCCCCAGCCAGGGCGTGCCTCCGTTCATCTACTTCCGCTTCTAGACCCGATGACCCCTACCGAGCCCGAGCACCGCGACGACAACCTGATGGAGCGTTTTGACCGTGCCGGCGTCCGTCGCTCGCGGGCCCGGGACGCGATCCTGGCCGTCGCCGTTGGTGCTCTGGTGCTCGTGGTCTGCGCAGGTGGGTCGATCCGCAAGGCGGGGGAGACCACCCCGTCGGGGATCCAGCGCACCCTACTCCTGGCCGTCGGGCGGCCCGCCGCCTGGATTTCCAATCAGCTTCCGCTCCACTCCACGGCGCACACGTTCACCGCGTGGCTGTCGCCGGACGTCAGCCTGACCGGGCCGGGTGGCTTCACCAGCGCCCGGGTGGCGGCCTCGGCGGCCACCATTCCCCCGGTCACCGCGGACGCGTTCACGCCCGGCGATCTCGGTCTTCCCGCCGCTCCCCGCCGCCGGCTCCACAGCCTGCTGGTGACCGGGGATTCCATGTCTCAGCCGCTCGACCAGGATCTGGCCCAGACGCTCGATCCCGCCGGAGTCAAGGTGACTCGTGACCCCCATATCGGCACCGGGATCTCCAACACGGTGCTGGTCGACTGGGGCAAGCTCTCCGCCCACCAGGTGCAGCAGCTGCATCCCGATGCGGTGGTCGTGTTCATCGGCGCCAACGATGGTTACTCGATGCCCGGTCCCGACGGCAAGCCGGTGAACTGCTGTGGCGTGGCCTGGGCCACGATCTACGCCAACCGGGTTCGGGGCATGATGAACACCTACCGCCAGGCGGGCGCCGCCCACGTCTACTGGCTGACGCTGCCCACCCCGCGGGAGGCAGCGCGGCAGACGATCGCCCTCGAGGTCAATGCGGCGATCAAGGTCGCCTCCCAGCCGTGGCGCGATCAGGTCAGTGTCATCGACACCGTGCCCGTGTTCACGCCCGGCAACCACTACCGCGATTCAATGACGATCGGCGGGGCGCCCGCGATCGTCCGCCAATCAGACGGCATTCACCTCAACGACGCCGGCTCGGCCCTGGCGGCAAAGCTGGTCCTGGCCGCGATTGACCAGAACTTCCGCCGCTAGGTGTTCTGCGTGAAGGTCCACTTCACGCGGCGAGAACCGTTTTTGCAGGCCACCCTGTCGTCGTATTGCACCGGACTGGTGTCAAGACGGGTCTTGGTGCAGTGCCAACCACGGACGTGCCCGTGGTGGTGAGCAACATTGCGGCCGGTGGAGCAGCTGGTGTTCGTCACGTTGAGCGAGGTGAGATAGGAGTAGCCGTAGCCCTGTCCGGACCCCACGCCGCAGCCCTTGGCCGTCTGGGCCTGGGGGGAGTGCGCCCCCGAGGCCGCCGCTATCGAAAGGGTGAGGGCAGCAACAACGAGCAGGCTGCTCACCAGCCGGAATCCACGTGACATGTTGTTGCGCCTCCTCCTCGGGACCAGAACCTGGCGCATGCTAGACGAGTTTCACATTTGTCCCAGGCAAGCGGACCCGTCCCCCTCGTCTTCCGTAAACTGGTCGCCGATCTGAGGTTCGATCCAAAGGGGGACGTTTCGTGCGTAATCGACTTCGTTTTTGCGGCGCGGTTGTGCTGGGGGTGAGCGTCCTGCTTGTCCTCGGATCAAGCGCCTTGGCGCGGGCGCCGAGGGTCGTGCACCGAAGTGCGCACTGGGGAACCGCGCCGGTGGCCCGACGTGCTCGGCCGGCGCACACAGCACGATCGGCCGCCGCACAAGCCCGATCTCGAGGCGTGCGTCGCATCCCGCATTCCTCGGCCGGCGTACACGGCGCCGCCCCGGCCCGCCCGCAAGCGGGGTCTCCAGGGATGGCGGCCAGCTCCCCGTCGCTGCTGGCCAACTTCAACGGTGTCAGCAGCCGTGACAGTGCGGTGACCAATTTCGGAGCGGAATTCGAGCCCCCGGATCAAGGCCTCTGCACCGGCAACGGCTACGTGGTCGAGATGGTCAACTCCGCCTACACCGTCTACAAGCCGAATGGCACCGTGGTCACCGGGCCCTTCAACGTCAACGGGCCGTTCGACGAGGGACTGACCGAGTTCACCAGCGATCCCCGGTGTCACTATGACGCGGCGACCCATACTTGGTACGCCACGATTCTGTTCATCAACGCCAGCAACACCCAGTCGCGCGTCGACCTCGCCGTCAACACCAGCGGTGATCCGACGAAGGCCTGGACGACCTACCGCATTGACACGACCGACATCGGCGGCCAGACCGGCCCCCGCCATCCCGGCTGTCCTTGCCTGGGTGATCAGCCCACGCTGGGGATCGACGCCTACAACGTCTACATCACCACCAACGAGTTCTCGCTCAAGGGGCCGCAGTTCAACGGCGCGCAGGTCTACGCCGTGCCGAGGAGCGACCTCGTCGCCCAGACTCAGCCGACGGCGACGCCGGCTCACTTCGTCCACTTCGACAACCTCAGCATCGGTGGCACGGTGGCGGCGTCGGTACAGCCGGCCCTGACCACCGGGACGGCGCCCGCGGAGTATTTCCTGAACTCACTGGATCCCAACGGCACCTTTGACCAGCGCATCGGCGTGTGGGCAATGACCAACCGGACCGGAATTGCCCATGGCGTCAGGCCGACCCTGTCCAGCATCGTGACTCCGTCCGAAGCCTATGGCGTGCCCCCGAATGCCCAGCAGAGGGGGTCGACCAGCCTGATCAACACCGGGGACGACCGCATGCAGCAGGTTCAGTACATCGGCGGTCACGTGCTGGGGGCGCTCGATTCGTCGGTGACGATCCCGGGCGATCCCGCGGCCCGCGCCGGGGCGGCGTGGTTCGACGCCCGCCCATCGCTGAGCGGCAACACGATCAGCGGCGCCACTCTCCAGCAGGGCTACGTCGTCCTGGCCGGCAACTACCTGATGTATCCGGCCATCCAACGGGCTCCGGACGGGAAGACCGTGCTCGTCATGAGCCTGTCCGGTGCCCGCCGCTACCCGAGCGCGGTCTACTCGCTCCTCGACAGCGGCGCATCGTCATTTGGGCCGGTCAACGTCGCCGCCGGCGGCACCGGTCCGTATGACCCGAACGCAACCAGATGGGGCGACTACTCATGGTCGGTGCTGGATCCCTCCGGTCACTCGGTCTGGGGAGCCACCGAGTACATACCGCCCAAGTCCAGCCAGACCCCGGACGGTCGGAGGAATTGGGGGACGCGCGTGTTTGAGGTACCCACGCCGTAAGCCGCGGTATTCATCCGGTAGCCCGTCCTCGGGCGGGCTACCGGATGCCGCTGTCGTAGCGGACCGTCACGCGGGTGAAGCTCCCCGGATGTACCGAGACGGTCACTGATCGGGCCTGCGGGTACGGATTGCCATTGCGGGGCTCGAGCCGGTAGCGACCCGGCGTGAGGTGCGCCGTGAACCTGCCGTCGGCCGCAGTCCTCAGGCGCAAGGCAAGCCGGTTGCCGGGTTCCCGTCTGAACACAAGTGTCGCCCGGTACGGGCGCTCACAGGTTTGGCCCGGGCGCTGCACCGGGCAGGTCGGGCCATAGAGGACTCGTCCCCGCACCCCGGAGTCGGGAGGGCGCGAGGTGGCGCTCGCCGCGCAGCTCCCCAGGACGATGACGATGCCGGCCAGTGGGAGCGAGCGCCAGAACATGGCTAGAGCTTGCGCCCTCCGTGCCCTCGGTGCAAGTCGGCCGCCGCTGGCGGTGTGTCTAGCCACGGGCGGCCAGGACCGCCTGGGCCGCGTTGTGTCCGGGGATTCCGCTCACGCCGCCGCCGCGCCTGGCCCCAGCGCCGCAGATCCACACGTTCTCGCGCTCAGTCTCGACCCCCCATCGCCCGACCTGCTCCTCCGACTCCGCAAACGGCCAGCTCAGATCACGGTGGAAAATGTGCCCGGCGGGCAGGCCCAGCTCGAACTCGAGCTCTGGGGGAGTGCGGGCCTCGAGGCAGAGCTCGCCGTCACTGGTCCGCATCACGCAGTCCTCGATCGGCTCGGCCAGAACCGAGTTCAGCGAGCGCAGCGTGGCCACCACCGCCTGTGCCTTGGCGCCCGCCCGATCAGCACCGCTGAACAGCCGCGCGGGCATGTGCAGGCCGAACACGGTCAGGGTCTGGGCGCCGGCCGCTCGCAGCTCGGGCCCGAGGATGCTCGGGTCGGTGAGGGAGTGGCAGTAGGCCTCGCACGGCGCGAGGGCGGGAATCTCGCCGGCAGCGGCTTGGCGGTAGGCGGCCTCAAGCTGGGTGTAGCGCTCGTTGACGTGAAACGTCCCGGCGAAGGCCTCCTCGGGCGAGACCTCCGGGTCGCGCAGCTTGGGCAGCCGCTTCAGGAGCAGGTTGAGCTTGAGCTGCGAGCCCTCAGGCGCCGGCCCGTCATCCGGCGGTCCGCCGAGCAGGCCGGCGAGCACGGCCGGGGCGACCCCGGCCAGCAGGTCCCGGGCCACATGGGTGCGGCCGTCGGCCGTGCGGACCCGGACCCGGCCGCCGTCGGCGCTGATTGCCGCCACCGGCGCATCGACTCGGATCTCGGCTCCTGCCGCCACGGCGCTCCGGGCCAGCGCGTCGGTGAGCGCACCCATGCCCCCGACGGGAACGTCCCAGTTACCCGTCCCGTTGCCGATCACGTGGTAGAGGAAGCAGCGGTTGGCCAACCGGCTGGAATCAGTCAGTGAGGCAAAGGTGCCTATCAAACCGTCGGTGGCCACCACGCCGCGGACCACATCGTCGGCGAAGCGCGCCTCGAGAACTTCGGACAGGGGGCGCTCAAACAGCGACGCCCAGGCCTCCTCGTCGTCCAGCAGCCGACGGAAATCGGCCCGGGAGCGCAGCGGCTGGGTCAGGGATCCGAACACGCGCCCGGCCATCGCCGTGGTCATGGCATAGAAGTCGGCAAAGCCGGCGGCCTCGTTGCCCAATGTCGAGCGCTCCTCGCCGACCAGCACCCCTTGCTCGCCACAGGGTGTGTAGGAGGAGACCCGGCGCCGGCGCAGCTCGACCGCCACGCCGAGTTCATCCAGCAGCGGGCGCGGGAACAGGCTGACCAGGTAGGAGTAACGAGACAGGCGCACGTCGAGGCCGGGCCACGGAGAGGCCGACACCGCGGCCCCGCCCGGCCGGGAACCGCGCTCGAGGACCAGCACCCGGAGGCCGGCCCGGGCCAGCAGTGTGGCGGCCACGAGACCGTTGTGGCCGGCACCGACGCAGACTGCGTCCCAGCTTGGGGTCGTCCCGGTGGCCATCGCCGCCACGATACGCTCGCGCCTGGCACCGACGCCGTCCGACCGTGGAGGAAACCCGTGGAACCTGTCGTGAACCATCAGCTGCGCCTCGCCGCCCGCCCGGTGGGCCTGCCCAAGCCGAGCGACTGGGAGTTCACCGAGGAGCGAGTGACGGGCGCCGGAGAGGGCGAGGTCGTGGTTCGCGTCGACTACCTGTCGCTGGATCCGGCGATGCGCGGCTGGATGAGCGATGCCCGCTCCTACATGCCCCCGGTGGGCCTCGGCGATGTGATGCGGGCCGGCGGCGTTGGGGAGGTCGTCGCCTCAGAGCATCCGTCGCTGTCGGTCGGGGATCACGTTTCCGGAATCACCGGTGCTCAGGAGTACGCGATCGTGAACGCCGAGGCGCTGACCAAGATCGACACCGGGCTGGCTCCGGAGCCGGTGTGGCTGAACACCCTCGGCATGCCGGGGATGACGGCGTACTTCGGCCTGCTCGACATCGGACGTCCCCAGGCCGGTGAGACCGTGCTCGTCTCCGGCGCTGCTGGTGCGGTTGGGGGAACGGTGGGCCAGATCGCCAAGCTCAAGGGTGCCCGCGCGGTGGGGATCGCCGGCGGCCCGGAGAAGTGCCGGTACGTGGTCGAGGAGCTCGGCTTCGATGCCGCGATCGACTACAAGTCCGAGAACCTCTACAAGGCCGTCCGCCAGCACTGCCCCGATGGGGTGGGCGTGTACTTCGACAACGTAGGCGGGGAGACGCTCGATGTGGCCCTGGCTCAGCTGGCCCGAGACGCTCGCGTAGTGCTCTGCGGAGCGATCTCGCAGTACAACGCCACCGAGGGCATGCGGGGGCCGGCCAACTACATGTCCCTGCTGGTCAACCGCGGCACCATGCGCGGCTTCCTGGTCTTTGACTACGCCGATCGCTATGCCGAGGGCGCCCGGGACCTGGGTGAATGGCTTTCATCCGGCCAGCTGAAATCGGTCGAGGACATCGCCACCGGCGGCATCGAGCAGTTCCCCGAAACGCTCCTGCGCCTCTTCCGAGGGGAGAATTTGGGCAAGCTTCTGCTCGAAGTGAGTCCGCACTAGAAACTTCCAGCACAACCGGTTTGGCCGCCCTGCTTGCGGAGGTAGCTTGGCGCCATGCTGATCTTTCTGATCCAGTGGGGCGGCGCGCGTTACCACCCCGGCCGGGTCGACCTGCTCCAGCCGGTGATCCTGCTCCTGGGCGGCGTGGCCTTCGCCGCGATCGTTCTGCCGCTGCTCGGACTGATCGTGCCCCGATCGCGCCGGTGGCTGCGAGCGCGGCGTGTCCGGCGCCGCCAGGCTCGCGCTGCCGCCACCGCGGAGCGTCGGGCGCGGGTCATCATGAGCGAGCTCTGCCCGCATGGCTGGCAGGCCCAGATCATCTTGTTCGAGTCGGCGCCCGACGAGCTGGAGGGCGACGGGCCGAGGGCTCCGGTCGCGCTCGATTGGGCCGAGCTGTCGCCAATCCGCAACGGACGCCCGGCGGTCATGCGCCGCGTGTGGGCGCCGACGATCGCCGCGGCTCTACAGGCCATGGTGGCCGACCGACAGACCGACGAGGCGCTTGAACAGATCGAGCAGGGGGCGGCGGCCGAGGGCGTGCTGTGGCCCGACCTCGAGTCTGGCTCGGCGTAAGCACGGGAGCGAACCTAGCGTCTCCCCGGTGCGGACCCGTAGGGTCATCTCAGGCGACGCATGCACGTCGTTTAGCTTTCTGCGCCGCCGGGGTCAGCCAGGCGGTCTCGTTCATCGCGGTCGGCCCACTCGAGCAGCGGCTCGATCGAGAAGGCCTGATCGTCGATGCCCCGGTGAAGATCACCCAGCCGGGCGAAGCGCTCGGGCACGGTGGCAATGGTCAGCTCCCGCGGCTCGACGTCGTCGATCTCCGCCCAGTCGACCGGGGTCGAGACGGTTCCCTCGCTGACCCCCCGCACGGAGTACGCGCTGGCGATCGTGTGATCGCGGGCATTCTGGTTGTAATCGACGAACGCCTTGTCGGGCTCGCGGTCCTTGCGCCACCAGGTCGTGGTGGCCTCGGCTGGAGCGCGGCGCTCCACCTCCCGGGCAAAGGCCAGGGCCGCCCGGCGCACGTCGGCAAAGCCCCAGCGGGGCTCAATCCGCACGTACACGTGGATACCCGAGCCACCCGAGGTCTTGGGCCAGCCGATCGCGCCCAGCTCGTCGAGAACCTCGTGGGCCACGCCGGCGACCCGCTTGACCCGGTCCAGCGGGCAGTCGGGCATCGGATCGATGTCGATGCGCCACTCATCGGGCCGCTCCACGTCGGCCCGGCGGGAGTTCCAGGGGTGGAACTCAACCGTCGACATCTGCACGGCCCAGATGACGCTGGCCAGTTCGGTCACGCACAGCTCATCAGCGTGCCGGCCATAGCGGGGAAAGTGCACCCTGACGGTGTCGAGCCAGTCGGGCGCGCCCGGGGGCAGCCGCTTCTGATGGACCTTCTCGCCCTCCGTGCCGCGGGGAAAGCGGTGCAGCATGCAGGGCCGCTCGCGCAGGGCCCGCACGATTCCGTCGCCGACGCTCATGTAGTAGCCGGCCAGGTCGAGCTTGGTCTCCCCCCGAGTCGAGAAGTAGACCCGCTCCGGGCTGGAGATTCGCACCGTGCGCTCGCCGACCGTGAGCTCAACCGGCTCGCCGTGGTCGGAGCCCTTTGCCATGGCGGGCATGGTCGCACGTCACCGGAGGCTTGGCCGGGGACAGGACGGCCCCTTCCTATGTTGGGAAGGACGTGTTGGCAAAAAGATTGGAGCAACCATGAACAAGCGCAAGCTCGGCTCGCTCGAGGTCTCGGCTCTCGGGCTGGGTTGCATGGGCATGTCGGCCTTCTACGGCTCCGCCGACGAAGCCGAATCGGTGGCCACCATCCAGCGTGCGCTGGAGTTGGGGATCAACTTCCTCGACACGGCTCAGCTCTATGGGCCGATGACCAATGAGGAGCTGGTCGGACGCGCCATCAACGGCCATCGTGACGAGTATGTGATCGCCACCAAGTTCGCCCGCCGGATCGAGCCCACGACCCAGCCCGGCGACCTGTCCACCCTGGGCCCGCTGGACGGCTCGGCCGCCCACGTGCACAGCTCGATCGAGGGGAGCCTCCAGCGTCTGGGCACCGATCATGTTGACCTCTACTACCAGCATCGCGTGGATCCCAACGTCCCAATTGAGGAGACCGTTGGTGCGCTGGCCGAGCTGGTGCAACAGGGCAAGATTCTCCACATCGGCCTGAGTGAGGCGGCGCCGGAGACGATCCGTCGCGCCCATGCCGTCCACCCGATCACCGCGGTGCAAACCGAGTACTCCTTGTGGTCCCGCGATCCCGAGGAGGAGATCCTGCCCGTCTGCCGGGAGCTGGGCATCGGCTTCGTGCCCTACTCGCCGCTCGGCCGCGGCTTCCTCTCCGGGCGCTTCAAGCGCCCCGAGGATCTGGACCAGAACGACTTCCGCCGCAGCGGCCCCCGGTTCACCGGTGAGAACCTCGAGGCCAACCTGAAGCTGGCCGAAAAGGTGGCCGAGATCGCACAGGAGAAGGGCGTCACCCCCGCCCAGCTGGCGCTGGCTTGGGTCCTGGCCCAGGGCGAGGACCTGGTCCCGATTCCCGGTACCAAGCGCCGGAAGTACCTGGAGGAGAACGCTGCCGCCGTCGATGTCGAGCTGACTCAGGAGGATCTCGACCGGATCGAGGCTGAGCTGCCCGCCGCCGCCGGCGATCGTTACGACGAGGCCGGGATGGCCTCGGTCAACCAGTAGTCCGACCCGGCGGTCTAGGTGCGCGCGGGTCGATGGGGCCCGCCGCGCATCGCCCCGGGACTCGGCCTAGGCACGCGCGGGCCTATGCGGCCCGCCGCGCATCGCCCCGGGGATCTTCAGGACCAGGCGGGGGAGATCCGAGCGGGAATTGGCCAGCGCCTCGGCCAGCCCCTCGTCAGCCCCGCCGTCGAGCGCCGGGCCGTGGCCGACCAGAAGCCGCTCGGGATTGACGGCGCCCAGGGCGGCCCGGGGCGGAACCAGGCGCAGCATCGGGTGAACGCCGACTGCCCGCCCGAGCGCGAACATGGGAATCGTGCCGACCGCCTCGGCCACCACCAGCGTCCGCTCCTGCGGCCACCACAGGGCAACCTCCTGCCACCACGGCCGGGCCACGACCGAGATGACCTCGAACGGACTGTTGGGCAGCGAGGCCGGGAGCCGGTGGTGGGTGACGCCGAGCTGATCGGCAATGCCCATGCAGTCTCGGTTGTGCCGGCTCAGCAGCTGCACCACCCCGAGCGCCGGGCCCAGCTCGGCCGCGGCAGCCAGGCCGGCGTCGTCAAAGAACGGATCGATCAGCCACACACCGGCCTCGGTGCGCACGGCCTGGGCGGCACGAGCCATGGCGTCGTCCTCGTACCAGGTCAATCCGACGCCGTGTCGCTGGATGGTCACGCTCACGGGCTGAACCTTATTGGGCGCGGGCGTGCGGGACAAAAGCAGCCGCGGAGGGAGGCGACCCGGCGCCGGCTTCGCCGACCAAGCGCCCACTAACCTGACCCTCGTGCCCGAACTGCCCGAGGCCGAGCGCGCCCGACAGACGCTCGAGCAGGTGCTCGGCCGGCGGATCGCCGCCGTTGATGACCGCGACACCTATGTCTGCCGGCCCCACGCTCCCGGAGAGATTGCCGACGCTCTGGTCGGCCATGAGCTGGTCAGCGCCCACCGGCGGGGGAAGTTTCTCTGGCTCGAGACCGAGGACGGCCCGACTCTGGGGCTGCACCTCGGGATGGCGGGCCACATTGTCCTCGAAGGGCCGGCCACGGTACCTCGCTGGGACCGCTTCGTAGTTGAGTTCGAGGACGGCAGCCGATTCGCGCTGCGCGACCGGCGGCGTCTCGGCCGGGCGCTGCTGAACCCCGACTTCAGTCACGTCGGCCCAGACGCTGCCGGCGTCGGCCGGGAGGAGTTTCGCCGGCGGATCGGCGCCGGGCGGGCACCGATCAAGGCTCGGCTGCTCGATCAGCACAGGATTTCCGGGGTGGGCAACCTGCTCGCCGATGAGGCCCTCTGGCAGGCCCGGATCTCGCCTCAGCGGCAGTCCGGATCGTTGTCGACCGAGGAGCTGGACCGCCTGCGCCGCCAGCTTCGGTCGGCCATCCGTTCCGCTATCCGCCGAGGCGGCGCCCACACGGGACGTTTTATCCCGGCGCGGACACGCGATGGCGCATGCCCGCGCGACGGCCATTCCCCGCTGGAAAGGGCCACCATTGGCGGCCGGACGACCTACTGGTGTCCGGTGTGCCAGACCTGATCGGCCAGGCTCATGCGACTCACCTGCATGGCCCTGCGTATCTCGGGGTAGGGTTCCGCGCATCGCGCCCGACCCCGGACACGCCCACTCGCTGCACAGCCTGAGCGCTGAGCACTCGGCGGTGGTCTGGGACAACGCCGCTCACCCGGCCCTGGAGGTCGAGTCTGGTGAAGTAGTGGAGCTTGAGGCCGCCGATGCCTCTGGTGGTCAGCTGAGCGCCGAATCGAGCGCCGCTGACGTGGCGGCCATGGACCTGGGTCGCGTCAACCCGATCACCGGTCCCGTGTTCGTCCGGGGAGCCGAGCCCGGCGATGTCCTGGCCGTGGAGATCCTGGAGCTCCGCCCGAAGCCGTGGGGGTGGACAGCCATCATTCCGGGCTTCGGTCTGCTGGCGGACGAATTTCCCCAGCCTTGGCTGCGCATCTCGGACGTGGATCCAGACGGGGGCCAGGTGCGATTCGCCGACGACATCACCCTGCCGTTCTCGCCCTTCCCGGGAACGATCGGCGTCGCCCCGGCCGAACCGGGGCAGCACTCCGTCGTGCCGCCCAGCCGGTGGGGCGGCAACATGGACATCAAGCATCTGCGTCCCGGAACGACCCTGTTGCTCCCGGTGGGGGTGACCGGCGCCCTGTTCTCGCTCGGGGACACCCACTCGGCGATGGGTGACGCCGAGGTCTGCGGCACCGCGGTGGAAACGGCCATGGATGTGGCCGTGCGCCTCACGGTGAGGCGCGATCTCAGCCTCCACTATCCGCAGTATCACCTCCCAGCGGGCCAGCTGGCGGCCACGGAAACCTCGAGTTACCACGTCTGCACCGGCGTTCACTCCGACCTGTTGGAGGCCACCCGGGAAGCGACTCGCGCGGTCATAGATCATGTCGTCGAACGCTATGGCCGAAGCCGCGAAGAGGCCTACGCAATCGCCTCGGTCTCGGTCGACCTCCGAATCCACGAGGTCGTAGACATGCCGAACTGGGTGGTTGGCGCCTTCCTGCCCGAGGCGATCTTCGGCTAGCCGTGAGCGACCCGCCCGCCTCCTCCTCGGCTTCACCTCCGGCGTCCGCCGGGCCAGCCGGTTCGCCCTCCGGCGGGCTGCGTCGAGAGCTTCGCTTCTGGGAGGCGATCGCCCTCTCCATCGCGATCATGGCCCCTACCGCGGCCATGGCTCTCAACGGAACCGCGCCCGCGGGTCTGATCGGCCGTGCGGTGCCGCTGGCCTTCGTGTTCGCCACGATTGGAGTCCTGTTCGTCTCCTACGCGTTCATCCGCCTGTCGCGCTACTTCAGCCACGCCGGCTCCGTGTTCGCCTTCTCGGGCATAACCCTCGGCCCGCGAGTCGGCTTCTTCTCGGGCTGGGCTCTGCTGGGCACCTATCTGGCCTTCACCTGCGCCTCGACGGCCGAGGCGGGCACGTTTGGCGTCGCCTTTCTCGGCGGGACGGGAATCTGGAACTCCGCCGACTACGTGGTCGTGGCCCTGGTCGCCGGGGTGCTGATCGCGGTCCTGGCCTTCGGCGACATCCGCGTGGCCACCCGCTCGCTGCTGGGCATGGAGGGAATCTCGGTCATCCTGATCGTGGTTCTGATGGTGGTCATCGTGGTCAAGCTGGTGGCCGGCTCATCCCCCCATCATCAGACGGTCACCCTCGACGCGTTCAAGCTCCCAGGCGGTACGTCGCTGTCGGCCGTGGCCAGTGCGGCGGTATTCGGCTTCCTGTCCTTCGCCGGCTTTGAGGGGGCAGCGGCGCTGGGCGAGGAGACCGACAATCCGCGACGCGAGATCCCGCGGGCGATCCGCACGGCGGTGGTCGCGTCGGGCATCTTCTACATCCTCTGCATCACCGTTCAAACGTGGGGCTTCGGCGCCAATGCGGCGGGGGCCAAGGGGTTCGCCTCCTCGGCGGCGCCCCTCGGCGATCTGGCCCGCATGTATGTCGGCTCGACGATGTCGGATCTGATCAACGCCGGGGCAACAGTGAGCGCCTTCGCCAGTGGGCTCGGGGCTGCGGCCGCCGGGGCGCGGATCTTGTACGCGCTCAGCCGTGACACCGCTTTGGGTGGCGTCCTCGGCCGGGCGTCGACCCGTACCGGTGCTCCCGCCGGAGCTCTGGCCGTCGTGCTGACCATTGGCGTGGCGGCCATCGTGGTGCAACGGATCGCTGGCGTGTCGGCGGTCAACGCCTTCTTCTACCCGGGCACGGTCGGGGTGCTCAGCCTGCTGGTGGCCTACATCGTCACCAACGTGGGGGCGATCCGCCACCTGTTCATCCGGGCGCGGCGCGCTCCGCTGTGGGAGATCATCTTCCCGCTGCTGGGCATCGCCTTCCTCATCTACACCCTGTACAAGAACGTTCAGGGTGTGGCCTTCCCCTACAGCCGCTTCCCGATCGTGGTCGCCGTCTGGCTGCTCGTCGGCCTGCTGTTCGTGCTCGCCAGTCCGCGCCTGGCCCGGCGGATCGGTGAGTCGCTGGCCCGCGAGGAGGGTCTGGCCCCCGACGGCGAGGGCCCGGTGGCGTGAAATGGGTTCGTCCCCGTCTTCGGGCGCGGACGGACGGGGCAAGGGGTCGACTGCGGCCATCCACGTGGTCAGTGAAGGACACCACCGAGCACGTGCACTTTGCCCGCACAGTGGTTCTTCGGTCAGCGTGCGTGCGGAATGCCCCGGCCACCGTGGTCTTTTGCACGCAGGCCCGGGGTGAGGGCGACGTGCGTGCGAAAGTGCGCCGCCTGGAGGGACAAGGTGTCGCCCGCGGGGACGCGCCGCTCCCCCTGGGCGAGCCCGAGCTGGCCGGATAGCCGCGGCCCCGCTCAGGGCACTGCCGGCGCGCCGTTCAGGTGCCAGATGCCGTCGAAGCCGATGTGCTGCTCCTCGGCCACGGCGCCCAGATCGGCGCGGGCGTCATCGAGGCCGATGTCGCACACCGCGGCCACCTCAGCGGTGGCCAGAGGCGCGTCGGCCCATTCCAGGACCTCACGGACATCGGACGGCGCCGAGCGCCGCTCCGCCTCGGGGGCCAGGTTGGCGATCGCCACCTCGTAGGCGGCCACGGGCTGGAATCCGGGCACCGACAAGCTGACCCCGTCCTCGCGCTGAATCTCGTAAGACGGGCAGGTGTAGCGATGCCCGCCGTTGCCGTTTCCAGCCAGCTTGTGGGCCAGGCCCAGGGCGCCCGCGGTGGGACGTCGAGCCGCGTCCAGATCCGCGCGCAGCAGTTCCTCGGTCTCCGGCTCGGCCAGCCAGACCTCGAGCTCGGCGGGATCCACTCCGGCCTGCTCGGCCGCGGCGGCCAGGGTCTCGGGGGTGTCAAGCAGGTCCCCGGAGAAGTTTCGGACCCGCAGCGCGCGGAGCATGGCCGCCTCCTGCTCGGGGAGATGGCGGCGCACCGCTACAACGGCGCGGCAGGCCGGAAGCGTGGCCGCCATCCGTGGCCGCACGGAGAAGTCGATCGGCATGTGATGCTGGTGGGAGAGGCGGCGAAAGGAGGCGGACAGGCGCTCGGGCGTCAAGCCCTTGGCCTCGTAGTCGCTGGCTCGCTCGGACAGACCGACCATGCGCAGCTCCCAGCTCAGCTGCTCGCCATAGAGCCACTGAAGGCGCCGGCGGGCCGGCTCGGCCGACCACGCGAATGGGCATCCGGGATCGGTGTATTCGGTGATTTTGAGTTCGTTCATAGAACGATTCATGTTAGGAAGGGCTGTTGGTGGATCCGGACCCAGGCTCGGAACTCTGGATTCCCGGTTAGAAGTCCCCGGGACCGGAGAGGACGAACTCGACATGGCCTCCCGCGTCCCCGAAATAGTGCGCGAGCTGGTCGGCCGCTATGACCCGGATGTGTTCGAGGTCGGGCGCCCGTCAGCCCGAATCCGCCTGAGCGGCGTTGGTGCCGAGCCCGTGGATGTGCACCTGGATGGCGGGGCGCCTCGGATCACCGCCGCTGGCCGCGGGCGCCCCGACGCCCTGCTCAGCGCCGATGAGGAGACCTGGCGCCAGATCGCCGCGGACGTACGGGGCGGAATGAACGCCTATCGGGCCGGGCGCCTTCGCATTCGCAATGACCTCCACCTCGGCGTGGGCTTCTTGGCTGCGACCGCCGGCCCCGGCGACGGGCGGCTGCGGATGCGGCAGGTGGACACGGCGGAGGGACCCCTGTCCGTTACCGAGGCGGGAGCGGGGCCAGCGGTACTACTCGTGCACGGCCTCGGGGCGACCAAGGTCTCGTTCCTGCCCACTGTGGCCGCGCTGGCCAACCGGTACCGCACGATCGCCGTGGATCTGCCGGGCTTCGGCGACTCGGTCAAACCGATCCGCGCGCCCTACACGCCGCCGTTCTTCGCCCGGGCGATGGTGGCTCTGATTGATGCCCTCGAGCTCGAGCGAGCCCATGTGGTGGGCAACAGCATGGGCGGCCGGGTGGCGCTAGAGGTCGGCTTGCGCAACCCCGACCGGGTGGAGCGGCTCGGTCTGCTGGCCCCGTCCCTGGCCTGGTTGCGCGACCGGCCATGGGCCCCGTGGCTGCGCCTGGTCGTTCCTCAACTCGGACTGATCCAGCCCGCCCCCCGGTTCGTGGTCGAGTCCATCGTCCGTCGGGTGGTGCCCGGCGGACGCGAGGAATGGACGGCGGCCGGGGTCGACGAGTTCCTGCGCTCTTACCTGACCCGGCGGGGGCGAGCTGCCTTCTACACGGCCGCGCGGGCCATTTACCTCGAAGAGCCCCATGGCCCCAAAGGCCTGTGGACCCGGCTCTCCGGGCTGGAGCCTGACAGCCTGTTCGTCTGGGGTCGTAAGGATCCGCTGGTGCCGATCAGCTTCGAGCGCCACGTAAAGGACGTCCTCCCGCGGGCCCAGCACCTCGAGCTGAACTGCGGACACGTGCCCCAGCTCGAGCGTCCCAAGGAGACGCACGCGGCGCTGGCTGAGTTTCTCCACACCGGGAGGCTCGGCGCGAGGCCGGCCTCCGACCAGCCGCCTAGGGATCGATGATCCAGGTGTCCTTTCCGCCGCCGTTCTGGGAGGAGTTGACCACCATCTCCCCGGGGTCGAAGGCGACGCGGGAGAGCCCGCCGGGGGCCAGCGCGACCTCTGCGGCGCAAAAGGCGAATGGGCGCAGGTCCACATGGCGCGGCTCGAGCCGGCCGTCGATCACGGTGGGGTGACGCGACAGCGGGACGATTGGCTGGGCGATATAGCGCTCAGGGTCGCGCTCGAGCTCGGCCCGGACCGCATCGAGCGCGTCCTCGTCGGCGTGCGAGCCGATGACCACGCCGCTGCCACCGTGCCCGTGACGGGGCTTCACCACCAGCCGCCGGATGTTCGCGGCCGCGTGTTGGCCTGACCCGGCTTTGTCCAGGGACTGGGTGGGGACGGAGCGGATCAGCGGTTCCTGATCGAGATAGAAGCGCACGAAGTCCTCCACATGGGAGTGGACGAGCTTGTCGTCGGCCACGCCGTTACCGAAGGCATTGACCAGCCCGAGGCGTCCGCTCAGCCAGGCGGGCAGCAGCAGCTCGCCGACCCGGGTGAGCCGGCCGTCCGCATCGCGCACGCGATCCTCATCTGTGCGGCGGTAGATGACATCGACGCGGCGCAGTTCGCCGCCCGGCAGGCGAACGCTCAGCTCGTCGCCTTGGGCCTGAAGCGCGTCCGGCGTGACCAGAGGCATCCCCAGCCGCTCGGCGGCGATGGCGTGCTCGTAGTAGGCGACATTGTCGGGACCATCGGTGAGCACGACGATGACCGGATCGCCGTTTCGCCGGTCGGGCAGGACGACCCGCAGCGTCGCCTCGAGCAGGTCGTAGAGGGCCGGGTCGACGGGCCGGGCGGCGGGCATCCCGGCCGGAAGCACCGCCTCGAGTGCGGCCCGGGCGGCCAACAGGTATGCGAAGCCGGACGGCGTGCGCATGTTGTCCTCCAGGACAAGGAATTCGCCGTCGGGTGCGCGGACGAGATCGAAGCCGATGATGGCCGCCGGTGGGGCGCTGGAGGGGAGGCGTCCGGCCAGGTCGGGCTCGAAGCCCTCGGCGCCGTCGATGGTCTCCTCGGCGATCAGGCCGGCGGCGACGATCCGCCGCTCGCCGTAGGCGTCGTGCAAAAACTGGTTGAGCGCCAGGGTGCGCTGGATCAGCCCCTGCTCGACGCGGTGCCATTCCTCGGCGGCGATCAGTCGCGGGACGGGATCGACCACGAACGGGCCGTCACCGAACCGGACCCCGGCAGCACTGAGATGGTCCGCCACCGCCTGGGTCAGCGCGTCGAGGTCGATCTCCGCCAGGCGAGCCAGGGTCTGGGCGTAGCCGGGCCGAGGCTGGCCGTCGGGGGCGCGGTGCTCATCGAACGGCGTGCCCGTCTCCGGGTCAGAGCCCATGGCTCTCCAGCCACAGTTCGAGCAGGGCCAGCTGCCAGAGCTTTGAGCCCTCCAGGGTGGTCAGGTGATCGTTGGGGGCCGCCAGCAGCGTGTCCACGTGTTCGGGTCGGAACAGCCCCCGGGAGCGTGCCTGCGATCCGTGCATCGTGTCGGCGATCAGCTCCAGCGTCGCGCCCTCCAGGGTGGAGAGCGCGGGGACGGGGAAATAGCCCTTGGGTCGATCGATGACCTCGGCGGGCAGGACCCGGCGGGCGGCCTCCTTGAGCACACCCTTTCCGCCCGAGGCCAGCTTCAGCTCCGGCGGACAGGCGGCGGCCAGCTCGACCAGATCGTGGTCCAGGAAGGGGGTGCGGGCTTCGAGCCCCCAGGCCATGGTCATGTTGTCCACGCGCTTAACCGGATCGTCGACCAGCATGACCTCGGTGTCCAGGCGCAGGCCGCGATCTACGGCGTCATCGGCGCCGGCGGCGGCAAAGTGGGCCTCCTGAAACGCCCGGCTGGGGTCCGCGTCCAACCGGTAGGCGTCGGCCAGCGTGTCGGCCATCTCGCTGTCGGGGCGGTCAAAGAAGGCGTGGCGGTAGGCCTCGGCGCCGGTGCCCTCGGCATGGAACAGGGGCGGGTACCAGGAGTAGCCGGCGAACACCTCGTCGGCGCCCTGACCGGACTGCACCACCTTGTAGGACTTGGCCACCTCCTGCGAGAGGAGGTAGAAGGCCACCGCGTCGTGCGAGACCATCGGCTCGCTCATGGCCGCCACCGCGCCGTCCAGGGCGGGCAGCATCCGGGCGGTATTCACGTGAATCTTGTGGTGATCGGTATCGAACTGCTCGGCGATGATGTCCGAGTAGCGAAACTCGTTGCCCTCCCGGACGCCGACATCGTCGAAGCCGATGCTGAAGGTGGCCAGTCTCTCCTGCCCGGAGGTTTCCAGCAGAGCCACGATGAGGCTCGAGTCCAACCCCCCGGAGAGCAGAACCCCGACGGGCACGTCGGAGACCATGCGCCGCTTGACCGCCGTGCGCAGAGCCTCCAGTACCGCGTCTGACCAGTCCTGCTCGTTCCAGTCTGCGTAGCGATCCTGGCGGCTGAAGTCGGCCCGCCAGTAGCGCTCCTCGCTGGTGCTGCCGTCGGGCTCGATGAGCAGCGTGTGTGCCGGCGGGAGCTTCTGCACACCCTTGAGCACGGTGCGAGGTGGCGGGACGACCGAGTGCCAGCTCAGATAGTGGTGCAGCGCCACCGGGTCGAGCTCGGTATCGATCCCGCCGCCGGCCAGCAGGGCCGGGAGGGTGGAGGCAAAGCGCAGCGAGTCCGAGGTGGGGGCCAGGTACAGCGGTTTCACGCCCAGGCGGTCACGGGCCAGCAGCACCCGACCGGATTCGTGTTCGCAGAGCGCGAAGGCGAACATCCCCTTGAAGTGGTTCACGCAGCTGCGGCCCCACTTGGCGTAGGCCTTGAGGATCACCTCGGTGTCGCTGGTGGAGAAGAACTTGTAGCCATCGCGCTCGAGCTCGCCGCGCAGCTCGCGGTGGTTGTAGATGCAGCCGTTGAAGGCGACGGTCAGACCGAGCTCGGCGTCGGTCATCGGCTGATCCCCCGCGCTGGAGAGGTCGATGATCTTCAGGCGGCGATGGGCGAGGGCGATCCCGTCCTGGGCCCAGGCCCCGGAGCCATCGGGTCCCCGGTTGCGCATCGTGGCCCCCATGCGCTCCACCGCCTCGAGGTCAGCCGCGCGTCCGATCGCCCGCTCCCCGGCAAAGCCGCACACGGCGCGGGGTCCTCAGGCCACTCGGAGCTGGGACGTGCCCGTCCGGGCGCGCCGGGCCTCGTCCACGAACGTCCGGAACAGGGCGGCCTGCTCGGGACGATCGACCAGCGTCTCCGCGTGCCACTGCACGCCGAGGACGAAGGCCCGGTCGGTGGCCTCGATGCTCTCCACAGTGCCGTCCGGGGCGCGGCCGGTCACGATCAGCCCGTCGCCCAGCCGGGCCACGGCCTGGTGATGGAAGGAGTTGACCTCGGCCTCGTCGCTGCCCAGGATGGCGCCGAGCCGTGTGGTCGGCGTGACGGCCACCGTGTGGGTGGGGTGCGGTCCGGGCTCAGGCTGGCGGTGGTTTATCGATTCCCCCACGACGTGAGGCAGATGCTGGTACAGCGAGCCGCCCCGGGACACGTTGAGCAGCTGGGCACCGCGGCAGATGGCCAGGATGGGCATGCCTCGCGCATCGGCGGCGCGAGCCAGGGCCATCTCGAACACATCCAGTTGGGGTTCGATCGGTCCCGTGAGCTCGTCACGGCGCTCGTTGTAGGACTCTGGATCCAGGTCGGGTCCACCGGACAGGCAGAGTCCGTCGACGCGGTCGAGCAGGTCCTCGATCAGCGCGGTGGTGAGTGGCGGCACGACGAGCGGAATCGCCCCAGCGGCCTCCAGGGCGTGAAGGTACTTGAGCCCCAGGGCCATCTCGTGGCGCGGTGGCTCGCCCTGCGGGGTCAGGGACACGGCTTCGCCGCGCCGGACCTCCGAGGTGGTGACGGCGATCAGTGGTCGTGTTTGCTCGCTACCGATGGACAGCAGGCTCTCCTATCTGGTGGGCGGCAAGCATCACGCCCGATTGACTGGCGGGATTCTGACAGCCGAGCCAGCGGAACCCCCATGTGCGGGCGGCCAGAGGGGATTGGCCACTCGGCCAGGCCGCCTCAGGCGTCGTCCCCGGAGCCAGGGCGGCTCACCACTCGCCGGAGCCCGGCGCTCGGGTCTACACCCCCCAGAGCCGTAGCCGCAGACCGGAGGCCCGGGCCACGGGCCTCCCGACCGCGGTCCGGATCGCCTCCTCGGTGCCGGCCAGGATGAGCTCCCGGCGGGCCCGCGTGGCTGCGGTGTAGAGCAGCTCGCGGGTGAGGATGCGCGAGTCAGGCCCGGGGAGCAGCACGGCGGCGGTGTCGAACTGAGAGCCCTGGCTCTTATGAACGGTCATCGCGTAGACCGTGTCCACGGGACCGAGCCGGCGTCGGGCTGTAGCGGACGACCACGCCACCGCGTTCAAAGGCGGCCAGGATCCGGTCGGACTCCTGGATGACCACCCCGGTGTCGCCGTTGTTGAGCCCGAGCTCGTAGTCGTTCTCGGTGACCAGGAGCGGCCGGCCGGGGTACCAGCGCTCGCCCGTGGCCAGTCCCGGCAGCTCGGCCTCCAGCCAGGCCTCCGTCCGAGCGGTCCAGGTCGAGGCCCCGTAGGGCCCGCGCCGGTGCGCGCAGAGAATGCGAAACGTGCCCAGGGCCCGGAGGGCGGGCTCGGGCTGGCCGTCCCGCGCGGCCATGATCATCGTCCGGGCGGCGGCCACCACCCTCTGGCGCACCGGACGCAGTTCGGGTTCCTCGGCCACGTCGGCCTCAATCCAGCGCACGCCCTCAGGCGGGTCGTGCAGCAGGGCCATCACCCCGTCCGCGTCGCCCGAGCGGATGGCCACGGCCAGGGCACCGATCCCGGCGCCGAAGCGGTGTCCGCGGTCGAGGACCACGATTCCGTCGGCCAGGTGACGGGCGGGAGTCGGGCCGGGGGTGCCGTCCGCGGGGGTGCGGTCCGTGGGGCCGCTGTCCACGGGGGTGCCGTCCCCGGCCGGGCCGACGATGTCACCCAGCACCGCCCCGGCCTCGATCGAGGCGAGCTGGCCGGGATCGCCGACCAGCACCAGCCGGGCCTCGGCGCGCAGCGCCTCGATCAGCCGCGCCATCAGGGACAGCGAGACCATCGAGGTCTCATCGACGATGACCACGTCGTGGGGCAGACGGCGCTGGCGGTTGTGGCGAAAGCGGCTATTGCTCCCCGGCCGCCAGCCGAGCAGCCGATGCAGCGTGGTGGCCGGCAGGGCCAGCAGCTGCTCGCGACCGCCTCGGCGAACGTCGAGCTGAGCGGCCTCGGCGGCGACCGCGGCCTGCAGGCGGGCCGCCGCCTTGCCGGTGGGCGCGGCCAGCGCGACCAGCGGCAGCGGGCCACCCGCGGCCAGGGCCTGCTCGCCCAGCAGGGCGACGATCCGGGCCACGGTGGTCGTCTTGCCCGTGCCCGGTCCGCCGGCCACGACCGCGAAGGGCTCGTTGCACCGCGGCCGCGGCAGCTCGGCGCTGGTCACCGTCGGATTGATCGGGGAACATGCGGTCGAGGCCGTCTTCGAGCAACTCCGGATCGATGCCGGCCGGCTCCCGTCCGGCCATCGCTTGAGCGCCTGAGCGACCGGCACCTCCTCGGCCCAGTAACGGTCCAGGTACAGCCACGCGCCGGTCAGGCGCAGGGGCCGCACCATTTCCGGAGCGATCCTCGCCGGCCACCAGCGGGCTGGCCGCCACAGCGCTTACCCAGCCGCTCGGCTCGGGCCAGGCCAGGGTGTCGAGGTCGACCGGCTCCTCGGTGTCGACGGCGGCGGTCTCCCGGATCCGGCGCAGGTCGACGTGCACGTGGCCGAGCCGCGGGCCGCGGACGGCCAGGGCCACCGCCAGCAGCACCGGCTCGATCGTCCTCTCCGGCCAGCGCGCCGAGCCGCCGGGCCACGTGCACATCGGCGGCCGAGAGCACGCCGGCGCGGTTGAAGTCGCGCAGCAGGCCGGAGGCCCGGCCGGCGAAGCGCGGCTCGAACGGGTCGGTAGGTAGGAGCTCGCCGGTGCTCATGCCGCCAGTGCCTCCCGTCCGTCCAGTGCGTCGCTCAGCGCGGCGACCAGGCCCGGCGCCGGCCGCCAGCTGAACACCCCGGTGCGGCCGCCATCGACGAGCGGTGCCTCGGCGCCGGTCATGCCGCGCAGGAACAGGTAGACCACGCCGGCGAGCTGGCCTCGGGGTCGGACCCGGGCAGCCGCCAGCGCAGGTAGCGGTGCAGCGCGACAGGTAGAGCAGCGCCTGCAGGACGTAGTGGTGGCGCTGCATCTCGGCCGAGCCAGGCCGCCGGGCGGTAGTGCTCGGCGCCGTCAGCGGCTGCGTCGAAGGCGCCCGAGCCAGTTGGTCTTGTAGTCGAGCACGGCGAAGCGCGGGCCGCCGTCGCCGGGCAGGCGGACGACCAGGTCGAGGCTGCCGGTCAGGTAGCCGCGCACGCTCTGGCGCAGGCCGGCGTCCGCGAGCCGCTCGGCGTAGCGCGGCCAGCGGATCGCCCGCCGGCAGGTAGCGCGCAGCAGTCTCGGCGATGCGGCTCAGGGCCGGGCGTCCCGCGGGGTGTCGCCGCCGGCCAGCGGGCAGCTCGAAGCCGAGCTCGTCCAGCCGGTCCGCGCGGGCGACGTCGGCCAGGCTGCAGCTCGCCCAGCACCGGCCCGAGCGGGGTCCGCGAGCGCGGCCTCGAGCCCGGCCACGACCGCGGCCGGATCGCCGATCTCGACGGCCGCGGCGCGACTGGACCTCGGCCACGCTGCGCGCTCAGCTCGGCGGCCAGGTCGGCGGCGGCGAAGTCGGTCGCCTCCAGCACCCGGTGGACGAACGTGCCGACCTCGGCGCCGGCCGGCATCGCCGCCCAGCGGCAGTCGGCGCTGCCGCCGCTCCGGCCGTAGGCCGTCCTCGGGAGCCAGCGCGGGCAGCGGGCCGCGCGGCTCGTCGCCGATCAGCGGCTCCTCGGGTTCGCTGCCCACCCAGGCCTCGTGGCTGGCCGCGGTGATGTCGGTGTAGGAGGTGCGCCGCCAGCGGCGGTCGAGGCGCGCGGTCGAAGCGCCGCCACGTCGAGCTCGGCCGGGGCGGTCCGCGGGCGCTCGCCACACCGGCCGCGGGCTGGGCCGGCGGCGTGCTCGACGCTGATCCGGCCCGGGCGCGCGTTGGGCAACGTGCCGCCAGCCGCTCGGCGACCGCGGCGTCGTCGGGGGTGTAGGAGCCGCTCGGGGCGACGTCGCCGTCCTCGTCGCGGCAGAACAGCAGCCGGCCCAGCGGCGAGTTACGGCTGTCCCACGAGCCCGCCCACCAGAGCGACGGCCTGATGGCGGGCCCGGGTCAGGGCCACGTAGGCCAGACGCAGGTCCTCGCCGCGCTGCTCGCGCAGGAACTGCTCGCGGTGGCGCGTCGTAGTCGGCGCCCTCGAGGCCGACGTCGAGCGTGCGGGCATCGCCGGCCGCGGGGTCGTGGAAGAAGACCGGCTGTGCCTCGCGGCGCAGGGAGCCCGCCTCCCACAGGAAGGGCAGGTAGACGATCGGGAACTCGAGCCCCTTGCTGCGGTGGATGGTCAGGACCTGCACCGCCTCGGCGTCGGATTCCAGCCGGCGGCTGCGCTCCTCGTCGCTGGTGTCGTGCTCGGCCTCGGCGATCCGGCTGCGCAGCCACGCGGTCAGCGCGGTCGTGCCCGAGCTGCTCCTCGGCGGCGGCGGCGTGCAGGAGCTGGCCGACGTGGCGCAGGTCGGTCAGCGGGCGCTCGCCCTCCTGGCCAGGCCGAGCATCCGCGGCGGGCAGCCCCTCGGCCAGCGTGATCGTCTCCAGCAGCGAGGCCACCCCGCGGCCGCGCAGCACGCGCGCCCAGTCGTGCAGCCGGCGGTGCACGGCCTCCCAGGCCCAGCCGTCGTCGTCGGCGGCCGCGAGCTGCGCCGCCGACCAGCCCAGGAACGGGCGTCAGCGCCGCGGCGTGGGCGCGCGGACATCGAGGCCGGGCGCTCGAGCGCCTCGAGCAGGGCCAGCCAGTCGCGCGCGGGCTCGGTGGCGAACACGCTGCCGGCGCCGTTGATGACCGCGGGCACGCCGCGCCGTCCAGCGCCTCGCGGATCATCGCCGCCTGGCGGTTGGTGCGCACGAGCACGGCCAGGTGGCCCGGGCAGACGCGCTCGTGCCTCGCGGCTCGGCCCGTCGGCGGCGCGCGCTCGATCTCGGCGCCCGGAGTCCGAGCAGGGCCACGACGTCGGCGGCCAGGTCGGCGGCGATGAGCTCGCGGGCGCTGGCGTTGCGCGCGAAGCCGCTTGGCGGTCAGCGGACAGCGTCGGGGTGGTCGCGGCGCAGGACCCGGAAGCGCAGCGGTGCCGCGCGCCGGCGCGCCCGATCAGCCGCGGCTCGCGCGTGGGCGGCGGAGGCCCGCACCTGGCGGTAGGCGATCCGGGGTGGCCGAGCTTGACCCCCGAGAGCAGCGCGTCGTGGGCGTCGATCAGCGCCTGGTCGCTGCGCCAGTTGACGCGCAGCGTGGCCCGACCCGGCCGCCTGGGCGGCCTCCAGGTAGGCGTAGACGTCGGCGCCGCGGAAGGCGTAGATGGCCTGCTTGGGATCGGCGATCAGGACCAGCGTCGACGCCGGTGTCGGCGAAGGCGCGGCGCAGGATCGCCCACTGCGTCGGGATCGGTGTCCTGGAACTCGTCGACGAGCACGACGGCGAAGCGGCGGCCAGCTGCCGCGGCCGCGGCCGGCCCTCCGGGGCCGTCGCAGGGTGGTGTCGAGCCGGATGACGAGATCGTCGTAGGTCATCACCCGCAGGCCGCCGCTTGCGGCGCTCGAACTCCTCCCGGACGCCTGCGGCCAGCCGGCCGCGCATCGCGGGCACCTCCGCGTCGCCGGCGAGGATCGATCGCGGCCGGGTTGTCGATCGCCGCCCGGGCGATCGCGGCCGCCTCGGCGCGCCCGAAGGCCGGGGAGCCCGCACGGGCTGAAGCGGCGGACGTAGAGGTCGTCGATCACGTCGTCGGCCAGGTCACAGAGGTCCTCGACGAAGGTCACGTCGGGCTCGAGGTCGCCGGCGATGCCGAGCCCGTCGAGCACCTCCTGGCAGAAGCCGTGGGTGGTGGCGATCGTCGCGGCGTCGAAGCTCGCCACGCGCCCGGGCGCAGGCGTCGCGGCGGCGCGCTCACCTCGGCGCGGGGGCCGCCGGCGAGCTGGGCCAGCACGGGGTCTGCGCCGGGCCATCCCGGCCAGGCGCCTGGCAGCCCCCGCTCGGCGCTGAGCAGCCGCTCGCGCACGCGCTCGCGCAGCTCGCCGGTGGCGATCCGGGTGAAGGTGACCAGCAGCAGTCGCTCCAGCGGCATGCCCTCGGCCACGTAGCGCGCGGCCAGCGCGGCGATCGTGTACGTCTTGCCCGTTCCCGCGCTGGCCTCGAGCACGGTGACGCCGGTGGGCAGCGGGCCGCAGACATCGAACTCCCGGGCCTCGAAGGACGTCGCTCACCGGGCGCTCACCTCCTCGCGGTCGAGCAGGCCGGCCCACAGCCGCGCGGGCCAGCCGGCCGACGCCGTGTGGGCTCCTCGTCATCCCAGCCTCGCCCGCCTCGCCGGGGCGGGGCGGCGCTCGAGCAGCTCGGCGAGGGTGCGCACGCCGCCGAGCACGAACAGATGCTCGGGCTCGCGGTCCTCGCGGTCGAAATTGCCAATCGGTGTGCCACTCGCTGCTCGGCGGCGGCCACGGGGTCCCGGCCGCGGCGCGCGGCCTCGGCGTAGGCGGCCGAGGTCGCGCAGAACAGCGGCAGCGGCTCGCGCATCCCGCGGTCGTGCAGATCGATCAGCGCCTCGAGCTGGGCCCGGGCCGCAGGCCTCGCGCTCTGCGGGCGTCGGCCGGCGAGCCGCGCGACGCGCGCGACCCGCACGTCGTCGCGGCCCCGCCGCGTCCGACCGTGACCGCGGAGAACTCGCGCTCCGGGCGGCTGGCGGCCAGGGCCAGCAGCCGCACCCAGGCGGCCAGCCGGTGCTTGGCCGCGACCCGCGAGTAGGTGGTGCTGAGCAGCACGTCGCCGCTCACGCCGGACACGGTGCCGCTCAGGCGGCGCCCGTCGTCGAGCTCGACGCGCACGTCGACCGGATCGGCGGCCGGGCCGCCGGCGGCCAGCGGCACGCGCCTCGGCGGCGATCGCCTCGACCAGCGGATAGACGGCTCGGATCACCGGCACGGCCCAGCAGCGCCGGGGGCAGCGTGCCGCGGGCGATCTCGGCCTTGATGGCGGTCTTGCCGTCGACGCCGGCCAGCCGCGCCTCGAGCAGGCGCTGGCCGACCCCCCAGCGCTCGAGCCCGTCGAGCTCGACCGGCAGCCCGTCGGCGATCTCCTCGTCGCCGCCGCCCAGGCTGATGCCCAGCCGCTGGCGCAGGAAGGCCCGCACCGGGTGCTCGACGAAGCGGACCAGATCCTCGAGCTCGATCACAGCCGTCGCGGACCGGCGGCCAGCGGCTCGGCCAGGAACGGCGGCGGCGGGCGTCGCGGGGCGGCCAGGGCGCGGGCGCCCTCCAGGGTGACCGCGGTCAAAGCTCCACGGCTCGGCGCCGGCCAGCGCGCCGGGGTCGAAGTTGCGCGGGTCGAAGGGCTGCAGCGGATGGCGGATGAGCACCTGTCGGCGACCGGCGGTGCCCGGTCCCGGCGCACGGCGGTGGCGTCGATCACGTCGAGCAGCTCCCCGACCGGGACGGCGGGGGGGCGCGGGCGTGTTGGTGCGCTCGTCGTTGCCGCTGTAGGTGACGATCAGCCGCTCGGTGGCGGCCATCAGCGCGTCGAGCAGGAGCTGGCGGTCCTCGCTGCGCGGATCGCGCTCGCCGATGAGCGGATCGGCCAGCATCAGGTCATCGCCGTCCCGCGGGGTCTTGCGCGGGAAGGCGCCGTCGTCGAGTCCGAGCAGGCAGACGACCCGGTGCGGGACCGAGCGCATCGGCATCAGCGTGCACACGGTGAGGTGGCCGGTGCGGAAGTTGGCCCGGGTCGGGCGGCCGGCCAGGCGGTCGAGCAGGTAGGCGCGGACCTCGGCCGGGGCCAGCTCCGTTTCCGCCGTGCTCGCTCGCCTCCTGCGACCATCTCATCGAGGAGGCGCTGGAGCTCGGCCCGCTGCCAGCGCTCCGCGACGGGCGTGGCGGTGAGGGCATCGGCGGCGTCGCCGATGGCCTGCGCCCAATCGGCCAGCGGCTGGGGCGCCCGAGGGCGTCGAGCGCGCCGCCAAGCCGCTCGACCAGCTCGGCCAGGCGGCCGGCCAGATCGATGGCGCGGCTGTCGACGTCATCGAGGGGGAGCACGTCGGCGAACAGGCGCTGGCCGTCCTCGGTCATGGTCACGCCGAGCAGGAGCCGCTCCAGGCCCGCCGCCCAGGTGCCGCTGGCCACGCGCTCAAGCTTGAAGCGCTCGCGGTGGGCGGCGTCCAGGCCCCAGCGGATCCCGGCCTGGGCGATCCAGCCCTGCACGCGGGCCAGGTCATCGTCGTCGAGCCGGAAGCGCCGGCGGACCGGCGCGCGGTCGGCCAGGTCGAGCACCTCGGAGGCGGTCAGCCGCTGCTCGGCCAGCTCGAGCAGCTCGGCCACGACGCCCAGGACCGGGTTGGTCTGGCGCAAGCGAGCGGTCGGCCAGCCGCACGCGGAGGTCGGCCGGCTGCGGGCCCGAGGCACTCGGTCTCCGGTGGCGTCGCTCCTCGGCGTCGTCCCCGTAGCCCTCGCCCGGCGCCGAAGGTGGCCTGGATCAGCGGCGCGAAGGTCTCGATGTCGGGGCACATGACGATCACGTCGCGGGGCTCGAGCGTCGGGTCCTCGGCCAGCGCGTGCAGGATCGCGTCGCGCACAACCTCGACCTGGCGCGCGCGCCCGTGGCAGGCATGGATCTGGACCGAGCGGTCCTCGGCAGCGAGGACGCAGGCGCTGGTCCGGCTGTCCGGGCAGCGGCGCCCCGGGCGGGGCCCGGTCGGCCCGCACGTCGGCCTGGAGGCGGCCCAGCAGCCCGCCGGCGCCCGGCGGCGGGAGCTGAAGTGAGTCGACATGCTGCCGTCCCCGGCAGGCCGAGGACCAGCTGCATCTCCCGGGCGTCCCGGCCCCACGAGGCGAGCAGCGGATGGCCGGGAGCGCCGCCGTCGGGTCATCGCGCGGCGTCGCGCCAGGCCGGGCCGGTCCGGCCAGCCGGCGCGCGATGCGTCGACCAGAGCGCGGGGGAGGGATGGAGCAGGAACAGGTGGACGTCGCGGCCGCTGGCCAGCGCGCGCAGGACCTCGAGCTGGCCGGCGGGCAGCCGCGTGAGCCCGAACAGCGACAGGCGGGGCGGGAGCTCGACCAACGCCGGGTCCTCGGCCAGACGCTCACAGGCCCGCCGCCGCCGCTCGGCCGGGCCGGGCACGCCGATCCGGTCGCGCAGCCGGCGCCACAGCTCGGCCTGCCAGGCCGCGCCGGCAGGGAGCGGGGCCACCGGCGGCGTCGAGGTCCCGGCCCTCGGCCCAGGCGGCCAGCATGTCCGGGCCGGTGCAGCGCGTAGCGATCAAACAGGCCGCGCGAGGTGGCGCACGACGGAGAGGCGACGTGACTGCTTGACCGGGTCGCGCGCGGGTCAGAGGCTGCGCCGAGGTAGGTGGCCAGCGTGGCCAGCCAGGGCTCGGCCAGATGCCGGTCGACGACCTCGAGCAGCGGCCAGGCCGGCCGCTCGGGCAGCCAAGGGTCGCTGTCGGGGTCGATCCCCGAGGCGGCGGCCACGGCGTCGCCGAGCAGCCGCTGCGGGAAGGGGAAGTCGACGTTGGCGCACACCCCGTCGGCGCCGCCCGGCGAGGCGCCGAGGACCGCGGCAACGCGCTGGGTCAGCCAGCGCTCCATCCCGCGCGTGGGCACGGCTACCACCTCGGCGGCAAACGGGTCGGTCGAGCGGCGGGCGAGCAGCTCGGCCAGGGCGTCGGCGAGGGCGTCGGCTCGGTCTGAGCGGTGAACGGTGAGCACGCGCCGATTGTCTCAGGCGCACCCGTCGACACGATCGGGGAATTCGGCGCGCCAGAGGATCTGATCCACTCTTTTCACCGATGAGTGAAAATTGTCACCAATCGCCTTGCATTCGTAACAGGCAGGGGTTAGGATGCCCCACCAAGGAGTGTCAATCTTCATGATCAGCGCAATCGACATCCACTTCCCCCTCGCCCCGACTGCCGGGTGGTTCGGCATGGGTTCGACGCATGAGTCTGTCTGCGTGCGCCCCGCCACTGCTCGATTTGCCCTCGCTTCCTGGAGCGCCCCCTGATCTCGGTGGCGCATAGCCGGACGCGAGGGCGACCCCCAGGGGTCGCCTTTTTTGTGCCCAAATTCGTGACTGTAGAGGTGACTGACCGCCGTGCCGCAGATCTAAAACACCATCAGGCCCTCAGGGCCAAACGCCGACAAACAGTTTGCCGTCTGTGGTGACACTCGAGTGTCACTCGCGTTCACCCCTGCCCGCAACGCGGGTGGCGGACGACAACTTCACCAGCCACCAAACCCGAGATCCGAAGGGAGGGTCGACCATGCGGTTCCACCGCGATGCATACGTGTTCCTGAGCCGGCCGGGGAGCGCACCGGAGCCCCGACGGCCCCGCCAGGTTCCGGTACCCGAATCCGAGCTGGCTATGCGGCGATGGGTTCCGGGTCAGTGTCCGCCAGAGGGTCCCGGCTTCCGCGCGGTCATGCGGGCGCCGGATGCGCGGCCGCCGGCGCCTACCGCATCGGCCAGGCGAGTTCGGGGGCGCTGAGCCCCGGGGCGCGGGCGGAGGGTCGATGGAGGGCCCCTCCGTCCCCGCCCCGATAGAGTCAGGCAATGTTGCTGAGGCCTGCGCTGATCGAGTTTCCCGCCGATGATCCCGAGCGCGCTCGGGCGTTCTGGTCGGCGCTGCTCGGCGACCGAGCTCGGGCCCGCGGGATTCCGAGCAGGGCGCGGGCTGGCAGGCCGACACCGGGGCCGTCCGAGTGCCAGCGTCGGCGTTCACGAGCCGCGGCCGCGGCCCGGGAGACTCCTTCTCGCTGCCGTACTTCGAGGTCGAGGACCTCGAGGCGGCGATGGCACCGGGTCACGGAACTCGGCGGCGAGATCATCCACCCGGGCGCGCGCTGGGCCATCTGCCGGGACACCGAGGGCAGCCCGTTCGGGCTGGCCGGGAAGGCTGAGCTGCCGTGGCACCCTGGGATGACGACGACGATTGGGTGGGAACCCCGCCCGGAGGGTCACTACTCGCGTGACCGGGCCAAGCCGGAGTACTGGCGCGGGCCTGGCCGCTGGCCGGCCTCGGGCATGGTCGTCGCGCTGATCATCCTCGTCGTGGCCATCATCCTGCGCTGAGGGACGCCGGTGTCCGAGCTGATCAGCATCATCGACGCCGATCCCGAGCTCGGCGACCTGCTGTCCGAGCCCGAACGCGAGCGCGCCCGGCGGGAGGCACTCACCCACCTGCGCCGGCTTCGAGCCCGGGGAGTGGAAGGTGGCGGAGGCGATCGAGCCCGATCGCCATCACCGGGGCTTCATGGTCATCGACGGCCTGATCAGCCGCGAGGTCGACGTGCTCGGGCGCAGCTGCGTCGAGCTGATCGGCCCCGGCGACGTGCTGCGGCCGTGGAGCTGGGACGAGGAGGGCTCGCACGTCCAGGCCGAGGTCGGCTGGATCGTGCTCGAGCCGAGCGCGCTGGCGGTGCTCGACCACGGCCTCGTCGTGCGGCTCAACCCGTGGCCGCAGCTCGGCCTCGAACTGTTCAGCCGCGGTACCCGGCGGGCCCACGGCTGGCGGTGTCGCTGGCCATCGCCCATCACCAGCGGGTGGACGAGCGGCTGCTCCTCACCCTCTGGCACCTGGCCGAGCGCTGGGGGAAGGTGACCCCGGACGGGCATCGCCATCCCGCTGCCGCTCTCCCACCAGCGGCTGGCCGACCTGATCGGCGCGCATCGGCCCGCGGTGACCAGCGCGATGGGCGAGCTCACCCGGGGCGGGGCGCTGAGCCGGCGCGAGGACCGGACGTGGCTGCTGCACGGCGCGCCGCCGACCGAGCTGCGCCATCATCGGCTGGCCGCGGCGATGACCTGAGCCGCGGCGGCGGGTCAACGGCCCCGGGGCCGGCGGAGGCGCCCCGGGGCTACAGCAGGCGCGCCGTGGCTACGGCAGGACGCCGCGGCGGCGGTGAGAGAAGAACGCGAGCAGAGCCAGAAGGGCGATCGCGAACAGAATCGGGTGGATGATCACGCCACCGGCGATCGAGATGACCAGCAGGATTATTCCCAGTATGAGAAGCATGTCTACCTCCAGTTAGGACAGACATATGCTTCCCCGTCGCGCGCTCGCGTACGCGTCTGCCTGTATTCGTGTGAACGTCCGCCGCTCAGACCCAGCGCCGCGACCGGGGCGGCCGGATTCAGCCATCGGCCATCATGTGAGCCGATGCCCTACGCACCCGATCTCTCCGGCTGCGCCCTGGACGACCGCTACGAGCTCCACGCCGTGATCGGCGAGGGGGCGTTCGGGCGCGTCTACCGCGGTCGCGACCGGCGGCTGGAGCGGACGGTGGCCATCAAGCTGATCAAGCCCTGGTGGGCCGAGGACCCCGAGTGGGCGCGGAGCTTCGAGCGTGAGGCGCGGCTGCTGGCCCGGGTCAGCGACCCGGGGATCGTGCAGATCTTCGACGTCGGGCAGGCCGATGAGGGGCTTTACTACGTCTCCGAGCTGGTCGAGGGGGAGAGCCTGGCCGGCCGGCTGGCCCGCGGTCCGTCGGCGCTGGCGAGGCGGCCGCGATCGCCGAGCAGCTGTGCCGGGCCCTCGGACGCGCCCACGCCGCGCCAGGTCGTCCACCGCGACGTCAAGCCGGCCAACTTGCTCATCTCGCGCGACGGCCGGGTGAAGGTGGGCGACTTCGGGGTGGCGCGGCTGGCCGAGGGCGAGCAGTGACGGTGCGGGGGCGACGATCGTCGGCACCCCGCGCTACATGGCGCCCGAGCAGGCGCGCGGGCGGCGGGTGACGCCGGCCACCGACGTCTACAGCGCCGGCATCGTCCTCTACGAGATGCTGGCCGGCCAACCGCCGTTCACCGAGCGGCTCCGCGGTCGAGCTCGCGCTGCGCCACCTTCGCGACGAGCCCGCCGCCGCTGCCCGCCGCATGTGCCGCGCGCGCTTGCGCGTCGTGGTCAGCCGCGCGCTGGCCAAGGAGCCCGGGCAGCGCTACGCCACCGGGGCCGAGATGGCCGAGCGCTGGCTGCGGCGCGTCCGGACGCAGTGCCCGGCGGCGTCTCGGACGCCGCGCGCCGTTGCCGCCGCGCGGCGCCGGTCGCACGCCCCGCGCCGCGCCGACGGCCTCGACCCCACCCGGCGCGCGCCCGCACGGCTACCCACGCCGCAACCTCAACCCGTCGGCTCGCCGGCGCAGCGTCGCCGCGCTGGGCGCGGCGTTCGCGCTGCTCGGGGCGATGATCGCCGCCGCCGATGATCGTGAGTGGCCGGGGCAGCGTCAGGGTGCCGCGCCTGCTCGCGTTGACTCGGAGCCAGGTCCGGGCCCGAACCCGCGCCGCTGGCCCTGTTAGCCCGACTTTCCGCGACACGCTACACTCCGCGGTCCCCGCCGGCCGGGCGATCGCCCAGACCCCGGCGCGGGCCGGCGGGTCGCCCAGGGCGCGACGGTCCTGGTGACGCTCAGCCCGGGTCCGCCGCCGGTCAAGGTGCCGCGACTTGGGCGGCGAGGCCGCCGCCCAGGCGCAGAGCAGTCTCGCCGAGCGTCGGCCTGCGCGCCGTGCTGAAGACCACGATCGCGCCGCGGGTCCCGGCCGGCGCGGTCTACAGCCAGTCGCCGGCGCCGGGAGCCATGCTGAGCCCGGTCGCACCCGGTCGGCTGGACGTGGCCGAGGTACCCCGCTGGCAGCCGGTCACCGGCCTGAGCGGCAGCGGGACACAGCCGAGCAGCGCCTTCCGCGATCCGCGGCACGCGCTGGCGGGTCGTCTACACGATGAGCTACTCGGGCGACTGCACGTTCATCTTCTTCTGCTCGGGTCCCATCGGCCCAGGCTGACAACGTCGCCACCGGGGCGCCGTGTCGGCTCGTTCGGCCTCGGCGACGGGGGACGCCAGACCAGGTTTTCACCGGCCCGGCGCTTCCGCCTGCGCATCTCGCCCGGGCTCGGACACCGCGCGCTGGTCGGCCTGGATCGAGGACTGGTACTAGGCGGCGAGGCCGTCCCGGCGTCCGCGGGCCGCCTGACCGTGCCGCCTTGACGCCCGGCCCCCGGGCGACGGAGAATGGCCAGCGACCCAGGCTCGAGGAGGGCGGATGAGTTCCTATGACTACGTGATCGTCGGCGCCGGCTCGGCGGGCTGCGTGCTGGCCAACCGGCTGACCGAGGACGAGGACGTGCGCGTGTGCCTGCTCGAGGCCGGCCCGCCTGACGCCGTGGACGAGATCCACCTGCCCGCCGGCTGCCTGGCCCTCGGGTCAGAGCAAGTACGACTGGGCGTTCCTGTCCGATCCCGAGCCGGGCTTCGCCGGCCGCCAGCGCTATCTGCCCCGCGGGCGGACGCTCGGCGGCTCCTCCTCGACCAACGCGATGGTCTACATCCGCGGTAACCGCGCCGACTACGACGGCTGGGCGGCCATGGGCCACGACGGGTGGGGCTGGGAGGACGTGCTGCCCTACTTCCTGCGCGCCGAGGACAACGAGCGCGGGGCCAGCGAGCTGCACGGCGCCGGCGGCCCGCTGAGCGTGATCGACAACCGCTCGCGCTACCGCACCTGTGAGGCGTTCATCGAGGCCGGCCAGCAGGCCGGGCTTGCCCGCCAACGACGACTTCAACGGCCGCCGAGCAGGACGGCGTCGGCTGGTATCAGGTCACCCAGCGAAACGGGATGCGCTGCTCGGCCGCGGTCGGCCTACCTGCACCCGGTGCTCGGGCGTCCGAACCTCGACCTGATCACCGGGCGCGCACGTCACCCGGCTGCTGCTCGACGGGACGACGCGCGACCGGGGTGGAGATCGACCGCGACGGCGAGCTAGCGGAGATCCGCGCCGAGCGCGAGGTGATCCTCAGCGCCGGCGCCTACCAGAGCCCGCAGATCCTGCTCCTGAGCGGAATCGGCCCCGCCGCCGACCTGGAGCTGGTCGGTCTGCCGACAGTGCACGAGCTGCCCGTCGGGCAGGGACTGCAGGATCATCCGGCCACCTGGCTCACCTACACCACGTCTGAGGCATCGCTGCTCAGCGCCGAGACGGAGGAGAACCTGGGTCTGCTCCAGACCCAGGGCCGCGGGCCCCTGACCTCGAACTTCGCCGAGTCGGGCGGCTTCTTCCGCACCGACGATGGCCTCGAGGCGCCCGACATCCAGATCCACACGATTCCCGATCCTGTTCCCCGAGGCGGGAGCGGGGGAGATCCTGGTCGACGGGTGGGCGTTCGCGCCCTGCCTGCTGCGCCCGACCAGCGCCGGCTTCGTGAAGCTGCGCTCGCGGATCCCATCGGCCAAGCCGCGGATCCTGCACAACTATCTGGTCAGCCAGGAGGACCGCGCGACGATGGTCAAGGCGATCCGGCGCTGCCTGGAGATCGCCGGGCAGCCGGCGCTGGACGCGGTGAGCACGGGCGCCTACGGTGGGCCCGAGGACGACAGCGATGGCGCCATCACCGCGTTCATCGAGCGCAACACGACCACGCTCTATCACCCGGTGGGAACCTGCGCGATGGGTCGGGTCGTCGACTCTGAGCTGCGCGTGCTCGGGCTCGACGAGCCTGCGCGTGGTCGACGCCTCGGTGATGCCGACCCTGGTCCGCGGCAACACCAATGCGCCGACGATCATGATCGCCGAGCGGGCGGCTGACCTGATCCTGGGTCGTGTGGCGAGCTGCGCCGGCGGCGGCCGCCGCCTCGCGAGCCTAGCTGCGCCTACAGCTCTTCGAGGACCAGTTCGACGCTCAGCTCGGCGCCGTCGCGTAGCACCGTGGCGCTGACCCGGCGCCCGATCCGCTCGGCCACCATCAGCCGCTGCAGGGCATTGGCATCATCCACCAGCTCGCCGTCGAGCTCGACGAGCAGGTCGCCGCGGCGCAAGCCGGCGCGCTCGGCGGGGCTTGACTCGAGCACCTGAAGGATCTGTACCGCCGCCCCTGCGCCCAGACGCTCGGCCGCCGCCGGCGGCAGCGGTCGCGGAGCGACGCCGGCGCCGATCTGGGCCCGCCGCACGCGGCCGTCACGGATCAGGGTGGAGATGATCGCTCGGGTGGCGGCGTTGATCGGCACGGCCAGTCCGAGCCCGATCCCGGCCACCGCGGTGTTGATGCCCACGACCCGCGACGAACCATCGGACAGTGCCCCGCCCGAGTTGCCCGGATTGAGCGCCGCGTCGGTCTGGATCACGTTCTCGACCAGGCGCCGCGGGCCGCCGCGAGCCCCGACGGGCAGCGAGCGGCCCAGGCCGCTGATCACCCCGGCGGTGACCGACCCGGCGAAGCCCTGCGGGTTCCCGATCGCCACCACGAGCTGTCCCACTCGCAACTGCTGCGGCGTCGCCGAGGGTGGCGGGAACGAAGTCTCCGCCATCGGCACGCAGGACGGCCAGATCGGAGAGCGGGTCGGCGCCGATCAGCGACACGTCGGCCTCGCGGCCGTCGCCGAAGCTGGCCACGCCACGGCGGCTGCCCTCGATCACGTGCGCCGAGGTGACCAGGAAGCCGTCCGGGGAGATGACGACGCCGCTGCCCGCGCCGACCGCGGGGCCTCGGCGGGTGCGCCGGCGGACCTGAAGGTTGGCCACGCTGGGAGACAGGTCTTCGGCCACGGCGATCACCGCGCGTGAGTAGGCGTCCAGGGCGGCGGCATCCGCAGCGACCTCGGATGCGGTTCGGCTGGCGGTCTGGCTGCCGGTTTGGCTGGCGGTTTGAGTACCGGTTTGGCTGCCGGTTTCGGTGGGCGGCAGAGCGGGTGCGGGGGCGGCGAGATTGCCGTTACTTGATTCCATGTCATAATCGTACACACAGAACGTTTCGACTCAAGCATTTGGAGCGCAGTATGTCTAACGATGTTGATCACACCTCCCTGGCCGACACGGCGATCCGCGTGGCCGCCCACCTCGAGTCAGAGCTCGAGGAGGCGCTGGCCGAGCACCGCCTGACCCGACCGAGCTTCCTCGTCCTCGATGCCCTGGCCCACGCCGAGGGCGGCAGCCTGGGCCAGCGCGAGCTGGTCAACCGGGTGCGCCGGACCTCGGGGACGCTGTCGGTCCGCCTCGGGCGGCTCGAGCGCGCGCACCTGATCGAGCGCGAGCCCGATCCGGAGAACCGCCGCAGCGTCACGGTCCGTCTGACCGAACGGGGACGGAGGCTGGTCGAGGCGGCCCGTCCCGCCTACGCCGAGCGGGCCGCGCGGCTGGGCGATGGGCTGCCCGCCGGGGCAGCGCCGGGCCTGGCCGAGCAGCTGCATCACTGGCTGGCCTTCTTCGAGCCCGGCGAGCGTGAGGCGCCACGGCTCGGCGTCGCCGTGGCCGGCGCCGCGACGGCCAAGCGGATGCGCCGGGCCGTTGGGTTGCCGGACGTGCCCGGGATCATCGTTCTGCGCGTGGCCCGCGACTCGGCCGCTGACCGGGCCGGCCTGGAACGGGGCGACCTGGTCACCGATGCCGGCGCGAACCCGGTTCGCTCGATCGGCGACCTCGACCGCGCGGTGCAGAGCGCGAACGGCTCGCTCAGCGTGAGCGTTCTCCGGGGCGCGGACCCGCACGAGTTAGAGGTGAGCTTCTAGCTCAGACGCACACGAGTTAGAGGTGAGCTTCTAGCTCAGACGCAGAGCAGAGCATGCGTTTCTGCACGCACGGTGCGCCATCGCCCGCCGTGCGTGCAGAAGAGCACGGAAACCGTGGCCTCTTGCACGCACAGTCATCCGGACCGCGGCCTGCGTGCAGAAGTGCACGCCGGTCCATGGCCTGGCCGCGGCGCGCGTCCAGAAGTGCACGCCGGTCCATGGCGCCGACCGCGACGACGACGCTAGCCCCGACCAGCCAGCGGCTCGATCCCCGCGGCGGCGGCCGCACGACCCCGGGCGAACACCCAGGTGCGCAAGGCGAGGAAGCGGGTCACGGTGGCAAACGCACTGGCCGCGACCAGGACCGAGACCTCGAGAACTCGCCCGGCATGAGGATCAACCGCCCGGAGCACACCGAGGGCGCCCGCGGTCAGTCCCAGAGCGATCAGGAACACCAGCGCGCCGGCGCAGTGCTGGCGGACGATTCCGGTCCGGCCGCGGAGACCGAAGGTCCAGCGCCGGTTGGCCTGGGTGTTGCCGACGGCGGTCACGGCCAGAGCGCTGGCATTGGCGCCGCCGGCTCCCAGCGGGCCGCGCGCGAGTAGATAGAGCAGCGCGTAGGCCAGCGTCGAGGCGACCCCGATCAAGGCGAAGCGCACCCAGGGCGTGGCCAGGCGCAGGCGGACCACGCCGCGGAGGTCCTGGGCGGCGGTGCTGAGGATGTCCACCCGGGAGTCGGGATCATCGGTCCAGTCGACTGCCACTTCGTGGATACGCATGCCGCGGCGCTGGGCCAGCACCAGGAGCTCGGTGTCGAAGAACCAGTCCTGATCCTTGATCAGCGGCAGCAGCTCGCGGGCGGCATCGGTCCGCAGGGCCTTGAAGCCGCACTGGGCGTCGGAGAACCGGGCGCGGAGCACGAGGCGCAGCAGCCGGTTGTAGGCGCGGGAGATGAACTCGCGCTTGGGACCCCGCGTCACCCGCGCCCCGGCGGCCAGGCGGGAGCCGATGGCCACCTGGCTGTGTCCGGAGATCAGCCCCGAGACCAGTGGCAAAAGCGCGCGGAGGTCGGTGGACAGATCGACGTCCATGTAGGCGACCACGTCGGCGTCGCTGGCCGACCAGGCGGCGCGCAGCGCCCGGCCCCGCCCCTTGTGCTCGAGCCGCAGCACAGTCACGCGCTCAAGCTCGAAGGCCAGCGCTCGGGCGATGCCGGGCGTGGCATCCGTGCTGGCGTTGTCGGCGATGACGATTCGCCAGTCAAAGGGCAATTCCCGCCTGAGGAAGTCGTGCAGTCGGCGGATCGAGGCTTCGAGCGCGTTCTGCTCGTTGAACACCGGGACGACAAGGTCGACCCGGCCGAGACCAGCGCGTCGGGGAACGGCGAGGAGAGCGGCGGACGGCGCGGGGGACTTCACGCCACGGAGCTTCGCCGCCGGGGTGAAGGCCTGGCTATGAAGCTTCTAAGACAGTTGTGGCAACGCCACCGCGGACCGGGTGAAGCTTGCTGGCCATGAGCTGCTCGTCGGCGCGGGCCAGGAGCTCACCGGGCGTCCGTCCGTCGGCGGGATAAATGGCGCAGCCGATCGTGGCACCGATGTGGTCACCGGCGAATTGCACCCGGCTGAGACGGTCACGGATCCGGGCGGCGAGCATGGCCGCGCCCTCGGCGTCGGTTCCCGGGGCCAGGACAGCGAACTCATCGCCGCCCTGACGAGCGACCGTGTCCTGGGCGCGGACGGTCTCGGCCAGCGTGCGGCCCACACGGCGCAGCACATCGTCTCCGGCCGCGTGTCCCCGGCGTTCATTGACCTGTTTGAAGCGATCGAGGTCGATGAGCAGCACGGTCAGTTGTCCGTGGTCGCGGTGGTGACGGACAAGCTCGTACTCCAGGCGCTCGTGGAGCATTCGGTAGTTGCCGACGTCGGTCAGTGGGTCCCGGGCGGCCAGTTCCCGCAACTCGGTGGCCGAGCCTTCGAGCAGTTCGCGCAGGTAGGTGATCACCACGCAGATGGCCAGCAGGACGAAGATGGAGATCAAGGTCAGGGACAGCCGGCCGTTGGTGCTGTCGGCGCGCAGAGCGGGAATGGTCATGACCCCCGCGATCAGGGCGAGATGGCGCGGCGATGACGCGGCGGCTATGGAAGGCGTATGCGGCCGTGGTGGCGACCAGCAGGTAGACAGGTTGAAGCACCGCGCCGTAACGGCCCAGAGTCAGGACCGAGATGCGTGATCTCCACCGTGGCCAACGCGGCGACAGCGTTCAGCCAGCGCTCGGACATGCGGTTCCAGGGCAGGACCAGGCAGCTCGCCCCGGTGAGCACGCCCATCAGGGTGAGCACGATGGCGACCGGGACGCTGGGGATGCCCATCACCAGGTCCGACGGCAGGGCGACCATGCTGCCGACCAGGAACAGCCATCCCGCCATGCGGCCGATGGCCTGCTGCTGGCGGCGGTGTGGATCCTGCGGGCGGCTGCGCGAGCCGAACGACAGCGAATTTGTCTGCTGCCGGCGGCCGGCCGGCGATGTCGCGGTCGCGCTCATAGTCGGCCAGCAGGCGGTCGAAGACCGCCTCGGGAGGCTCCGGCCGCGGCGAACAGGAAGCCCTGGGCGTAGTCGCAGCCGAGCCGCTTGAGTACGTCGAGCTGGTCGACGGTCTCGACACCTTCGGCGACCACGGTCATCCCCAGGGCACGAGCCATGTCGATCGTGGCGGCGACGATCTTCGCGCTGCGCGGATCCCGGGCCAGCTCGGCGGTGAACGTGCGGTCGAGCTTCAGCTGGCCGAGCGGGAACTCGTTCAGATAGCCGAGCGAGGAGTAGCCGGTGCCGAAGTCATCGAGCACGATCGACGACGCCGAGTCGCTTGAGGGCGGCCAGCACCTCGCGCGAAGAAGCCGTGTGCTCGATCAACAGGCTCTCGGTGATCTCCAGGGCCAGCTGGGCAGGCGGGACGCCGTTCTGCTCGAGCGCGGTGGCGACCGACTCGACCAGCGCTGGGGAGAGCTGGCGGGCCGAGACGTTGACCGACACCGGCACGCCGAGCTCGGCCGAGTGGGCCTCGCGCCAGCGGCGGATCTGCGCGCAGGCCTCCTCGATGACCCACGTCCCGATCGAGACGATCGAGCTCGCTCTCCTCGGCCACGGGGATGAACTCCCCGGGTCCGAGCAGGCCCCGGGTCGGGATGCTGCCAGCGGACCAGTGCCTCGACTGCGGCCAGGCTGCCGTCGAGCCACCGAGACCACGGGCTGGTAGCGCAGCACCAGCTCCTGGCGCTCGAGTCCGGCGCGAAGGTCGCTCTCCAGGGCTACGCGGTCCAGCAGCCGAACGCGCATCGGCTCATCGAAGATCTCGTAGCGGTCGCGCCCACGCTCCTTGGCCCGGGACAGGGCGACGTCGGCGTCCCGGAGCAGCTCCTCGGGTAGCCGCGCCGTCGGGCCCGCGGGTGCAGGCGATGCCGATGCTGGCGTTCAGCGATACCTCCTGGCCGTCGACGAAGAACGGCGCGCGCAGGACGTCGTGAATCTGCTGGGCGATGGTCACCGCGTCGTGCTCGGCGTCGAGGTCCTCGCACAGGACGATGAACTCATCTCCGCCTGGACGGGCCAGGGTGCAGCCCCGACGGCTGTTCTCCTCCAGGGCCAGGAGGCTGGCCAGGCGCCGGGAAATGAGGACCAGCAGCTTGTCGCCGCGACGGTGATCCAGCGAGTCGTTGGCCAGCTTGAAGTGATCGATGTCCACGAACAGCGCGGCCACGAAGCCCTGACCGTGCCGGTTGCGCTCCAGCGCGTGCCCGGTTCGCTCGCGCAGGAGACTGCGGTTGGGCAGTCCGGTGAGACCGTCGTGAAGGGCCTGATGGGCCAGTTCGCGCTCGGCGCGCTTGCGCTGACGGGCTTCCTTCTCGCTCTGGCGACGAAGCTCGAACTCCTCCCCGGTGGCGCGAAGCGACCGCAGCTGCAGGTCCAGCGCCCGGGCGAGCCCGGTCAGCAGCGAGCGCTCGCCGGCGTCGAACGCGGCGCGGTGGTGGCGCCCGACCAGCAGCCAGGTCGTGTCTGCGGTCAGGGCGGCCGACGCCACATCGACCGGGCCGAGTCCCGGCAGCGAGGCGTGATGGAGGCTGCGGCTGGCGGCGTCGAACAGGATCTCCTCCGCCGCCGGGGTCAGGGCCGGGCCGCCGGTGCACAGCACCCGGCCGGCGACGAGGAGCGCGGCGAAGTCGGCGTCCAAGCCCGCCAGGGCCGCATTGACGGCGAGCTCGGCCGCCTGCAGTTCACCCTGACAGTCGCTGAGCTCGGTGAGCAGGTCGACCAGAGGCAGCGTACCGTCGCGCGTAGCCGGAACAACGATGCCGGAGCTGATGGAGTCGGACAAGGCGGGGAAGAAATGGGGACACTCGCCGCGCCCGTGGGGTTACGGCGATCAAGGAGTTATCGGCAGCCCGGGCTCAGTTCTCCAGTCCGGGCGGGACACCTGCGTGGTCCACGTCCGGTAGCGTGCCGGCGCGATGGGCGTCATACGCCAGCTGGCCGGCCCCTTCTTCGTGCTCGCCGGCGCTATGCATTTCGTCAAGCCGCGGCTGTACAAGCGCATCGTGCCGCCCTACGTACCGGCGCCCGAGGTCATGGTCTACGCGAGCGGCGTGGCCGAGATGGCCGGCGGGGTGGGGCTGATCCTTCCGAGGCATCGTCGGCTGGCCGCCTGGTGGCTGGTGGCCACCCTGGTTGCGGTCTTCCCCGCCAATCTGCACATGGCCTTGAACCCGGACGAGTACCCCCAGGTGCCCGGTGGCCGCCCGGCTCTGTGGGGCCGCCTTCCCTTTCAGGCCGTGTTCGTGGCCTGGGTGCTCGAGGCCGGAAGGCGTTGAGCGGCCCGTGTGGCGAGTCGGCCAGGCCGTAGGCCGAGGCGTCTGACGTTCGTACCCTGCGGCTTCGTGGAGTCGCTCGAGTTCAACCAACTGCGTCCCATGGCTCCCGGGGGCCGATCGTTCACGCAGTCGCGTCGGCCCGGCTTCGCCGATTGCGCGCCGTCGGGGCGCGTGCGACTCGACGCGCTGGCCTGCTGGCTGCAGGACGTGGCCTACGCCGACGTGGAGGACGCCGGGCTGGCCGACACCGCGGTCTGGGTTGTGCGGCGCACGCGGATGCGGGTCCATCGCTTTCCCCGCTTCGGCGAGCGCTTTCGGTGCACGACATTCTGCAGCGGCCTCGGTCGCATGTGGGCCGAGCGTCGCACCAACGTCGCCAGCGAAGGCGCGACGGTCCCTGACGTGGAAGCCGTCTCGCTCTGGGTTCACCTGGACGTTCGGAACTGGCGCCCGGTGCCGCTGACCAAGGTCGAGATCGAGACCTACGGTCCGGCAGCGGTCGACTCCCGGGTCAGCGCTCGCCTGCGTCACCCGCTGCCCTCAGGAGGTCCCGAGGGCCCCGAGGTGACCGAGTGGACCTTCCGGCACACCGAATGCGACATCGCCGCCCACGTCAACAACGCCGCTTACTGGCAGCCGCTCGAGGAGGAGATCCTGACCAGCCCAGATCCTGATCCCGAGCAAATCGACGCCGAGATCGAATACCGCACGCCGGCGCAGGCGGGCGACCCAGCGCCTGCGCAGCGAGGGAGATTGGCGCTGGATCCTCAGTCCGGCCGGTGAGCTGCACGCCTCGATGCTCGTGCGACGTGGCTGACGCCGAGGCGATTCTCCGCGCCGCCCGGCGCCCCCTGGTCATCGGCATGGGCGGCGGCGGTGACGTCGTCGGCGCCCTGGCCAGCGCGGAGTTCAGCCGCCTGTACGACGGTGCTGCGCCGATCATCGGCGGCCTGACCTGGGAGCGGCGGCCGATCGACCCCGTGCCCGGCCCGCGCCGGGTGGAGGAGATCGTCGACGCCGAGCTGCTGGCCGATGGGGTGCTGCTGGCCGGCCCAGACACCCGCGTGCGGGAGCGCGAGGTGTACTTCGGAGAGTCGCGGATGGCCGCCTTCCTGGAGGAGCCGACGGTGCTCGTGGCCATCGACGCCGGCCCGGCGCAGATCGCCGCCGGCCTGGCCGCCGCCGGTCGGCGCCTTGGCGCTGACCTGATCCTGTTCGTCGACGTGGGCGGGGACGTGCTGGCGCGAGGTGACGAGCCCGGGCTGCGCAGCCCGCTGTGTGACGCGGTGATGCTGGCCGCGGCCGCCCAGCTGGCCGAGGACGGCGTCGGCGTGCTGCTGGGAATCTTCGGGATCGGCTGTGACGCGGAGCTGACCAACGAGGAGGTGCTCGAGCGGATCTCTCTGGTTGCCGCCGCTGGCGGCCTGGCCGGAGTACGGGGGCTGACCGAGCCGGTGGCGGCCCGGCTCGAAGCGGCGATGCGGCATGTGCCCACGGAGGCCAGTGCCCAGGCCGTGCGCGCCTTCCGGGGGGTCAGCGGTCAGGTGGCCATCCGGGGCGGCGAGCACCTTCTGGAGCTCACTCCGCTGGCCGCGCTGACCGTCTATCTCGATGTGCCGGTGGCCTTCAACGCCGCCGGAGATCTGGCCCGGGCCGTCTCTGGCGCCGAGTCCCTGATCGAGGCCAATGTCGCCCTCGAGCAAATCGGGGTGCGGACCGAGCTCGATCTCGAGCAGGACGCGGCCCGCTGAACGACTCAGGTCGTGAAGACGATCTTGCCCACGATGTCCCCCTCGAGCATGGCCTGAAAGCCCTCTCTGGCTTGGCCAGGGGCATCGTGCCGTCGACCGCCGGGCGAATGTCGCGCTCCAGGCAGAACCGGGTCAACCGCTCGAGCTCGTCGCGGGTTCCCATCGTCGAGCCGATCACCGAGAGCTGGAGGAAGAACACCCGGTTCAGCTCCGCTCCGGGTGCCGGGCCCGAGGTGGCGCCCGGAGACGACGACCTTCCCGCCCGGCTTGAGCGAGCGGATCGAGTGCTTCCAGGTGGCCTGGCCGACGGTCTCCATGACCGCGTCGACCCGCTCGGGCAGGCGGGCGCCTGACTCGAAGGCCTGGTCGGCTCCGAGCTTGAGCGCCTCGACGCGCTTCTCCTCGGAGCGGCTGGTGACCCAGATCCGAGCCCCGGCGGCGCTGCCGAGCACGGTCAGCGCGGTGGCCACCCCACCGGCTGCGCCCTGCACGAGCACGGTCATGCCGGGGACGATCGCTCCGCGGGTGAAGAGCATCCGGTAGGCGGTAAGCCAGGCGGTGGGCAGGCAGGCGGCGTGCTCGAAGGAAAGCTCGGGCGGCTTGGGTACGAGGTTGCGCTTGGGCACGGCGACCTTCTCGGCCAGCGCGCCCTGGTAGCGCTCGGAGAGCAGGGACCGGCGCGGGTCAAGCGTCTCGTCGCCCGCGCCAGACGTCCTCGGTGATCACCGAGTGGACCACGACCTCATTGCCATCCTCGTCGATGCCTGCGGCATCGCAGCCCAAGATCATGGGCAGGCGGTCCTCGGGCAGGCCGACACCCCGCAGCGACCACAGGTCGTGGTGGTTGAGCGAGGCGGCCTTGACGTTGACCGTCGTCCAGCCGGCGGGGACCTCGGGATCGGGGCGCTCACCGATCTCAAGTCCGGACAGCGGGTCTTCGGGATTGATGGATTTGGCAAACGCGGCCAGCATGGCTGCCCGGACCGTACCCGCCTGGGCCCGCCGGTGAAACCTCGCCGCGACACGCGGGCGGCCCCGGACCGCGCTAGCCCCAGCCGCTGCGGGGACTGGCCACCGCGGCCTGCGCGGCGGCAATCCGGGCGATGGGCACCCGGAAGGGCGAGCAGGACACGTAGTCCAGCCCGGCGTCGTGGAAGAAGCGGATCGACTCGGGGTCGCCGCCGTGCTCGCCGCAGATGCCCAGCTTGAGGTCGGGGCGAGCTTCGCGGCCGACCCACGCGGCCAGCCGGACCAGCCAGCCCACGCCGGGCTTGTCGATCGTCTCGAACGGGCTGCGGTCGATGATCTTGCGCTCCAGGTAGGCGGGAACGAACTTCGACTCCACGTCGTCGCGGGAGAAGCCCAGCGCGGTCTGGGTCAGGTCGTTGGTGCCGAAGGAGAAGAAGTCTGCGTGTCGGGAGATGCGATCGGCCACGAAGCAGGCCCGGGGCAGCTCGATCATCGTCCCCACCGTGTAGTCGGTCCCCTCGCGCAGGCCCTCCTCCTTACCGACGCCGACGACCAGCTCACGCATCAGCTCGATCTCGTGCTCGTAATCGACCAGCGGAATCATGATCTCGGGGTGGGGCGGCTTCGAGGCCGCCTTGGCCGCGCGGAAGATGGCGTGGACCTGCATCTCGTAGATCTCGGGATAGAGGATGCCCAGCCGGCAGCCGCGCGTGCCCAGCATCGGGTTCTCCTCGGAGATGTCCTCGACTCGAGCGAGCATGCGCTCGAGCTCGGGCAGCTCATCGCTCTCCTCGATCCGGGCGCGCTCCACCTGGGCGGCCAGGTCGGGCAGGTTGGGGAGGAACTCATGCAGCGGCGGATCGAGCAGGCGGACGGTGACCGGCAGGCCGGCCATGGCTTCGAACAGGCCCTCGAAGTCCTCCTGCTGAAGGGGCAGCAGCTCGGCCAGTGCCGCCCGGCGCGCATCGGCGTCGTTGGCCATGATCATGGCCCGCATCTTGGGCTGGCGGTCCTCGGCCATGAACATGTGCTCGGTCCGGCATAGGCCGATCCCCTCGGCGCCGAGCTCGCGGGCGCGCAGCGCGTCCTCGCGGCGTGTCGGCGTTGGTGCGCACGCCGAGCTGGCGGAGCTCGTCGGCCCAGGTCAGGACCTGCTGGAAGTTCTCGTCCACCTGAGCCTCGACCAGGGGAACATCTTCGGTGGTCACGCAGCCCTTGGTCCCGTCGATGGCGATCGGATCGCCCTCGTGCAGCTGGGTGCCGTTGACGGTGACCGTTTTCGTGCCCAGGTCAATGACGATCGCGTCGGCTCCGACGACGGCGGGGCGGCCCATCCCCCGGGCGACCAGAGCCGCGTGCGAGGCCTTGCCGCCCTCGGAGGTGAGGATGCCCTTGGCGGCGTGGAAGCCGGCCACGTCCTCGGCGTCGGTGAACGGACGGACCAGAATCACGTCGCGACCCTCCTCCGCGGCGGACACGGCGTCAGCGGCGGTGAAGACGATCGTGCCCTTGGCCGCGCCCGGGGAGGCATTGACCCCCGTGGCCAGCACGTCGAAGTCGGCCGAGGGGTCGAAGGTGGGATGCAGCAGCGCGTCCAACGAGGCGGGGTCGATCGTGGCCAGGGCCTGCTCGCGGTCCAGCAACCCCTCGTTGACCGCGTCGACCGCGAAGCGCACCGCGGCCTGGGCGGGCCGCTTGGCGTTCCGGGTCTGGAGCATGTACAGCTGCCCCTCCTCGACGGTGAACTCGGTGTCCTGCATGTCCTCGTAGTGGGCCTCCAGCGTGCGCAGGATGTCCATCAGCTGGGCGTGGACGTCGGGCAGCCACTCCTCCATCTCGCCGATGTCGCGCGGAGTGCGTGCGCCGGAGACGACATCCTCGCCCTGGGCGTTGGGCAGAAAATCACCGCTCGGTTCGGGTGCTCCCGTGACCTCGTCGCGGGAGAAGGCGACGCCCGACCCGCTCGTGTCGCCCTTGTTGCCGAACACCATCTGCTGCACGTTGACCGCCGTGCCCCACTCGTCGGGGATCCGGTTCATGCGGCGGTAGGAGACGGCCCGCTCGCCCACCCAGGAGTCGAATACCGCGCGGATGGCCAGACGCAGCTGCTCCAGAGGCTCCTGGGGAAAGTCCTCGCCGGTTTCTTCCCGATAGATGTCCTTGAAGGTGGCGGTCAGCTCGCGCAGGGCGTCGACGTCAAGGTCGGTGTCCTCACTCACGCCGCGCTCGGATTTGGCCGCCGTGATGGCCTCCTCGAAGCGCTCACCCGAAATCCCGCGTGAGACGTTGCCGAACATCTGCACGAAACGGCGGTAGGAGTCCCAGGCGAACCGCTCGTTCTCGGTCTGCTGGGCCAGGCCGAGCACCGACTCATCGCCCAATCCCAGGTTCAGCACGGTGTCGAGCATCCCCGGCATCGACTCCCGGGCTCCCGAACGCACCGAGACCAGCAGGGGGTCCTCGCGGTCACCGAGCGTCTTGCCGGCCTGCTCCTCGAGGCGCTTGAGTGCGTCGGCGACCTCGTCGGCCATCCCATCGGGCTCGTGGCGGTCGGCCCGCATGTACTCGACACAGGCCTCGGTGGTGATGGTGAAGCCGGCCGGCACCCGGTCGGCGCCCAGGACCCGGGTCATCTCGGCGACGTTTGCGCCCTTGCCGCCGAGCAGCTCCCGCATGTTCCCTGGAGCCGTCGGCGAAATCGTAGACCCACCGTGGCATCACAGCGATCCTACCCAGGATCGGGCTGCAGTCTTGTCGATGCGGGCGGCGGGTGCGATCCTAGATCTCTGTTCGAGAGATTCACCGAGCGCGCGCGTCAGGTTGTGGTCCTGGCCCAGGAGGAGGCCCGGATGCTCGGCCACAACTACATCGGGACCGAGCACCTCCTGCTCGGGCTGCTGCGCGAGGAGGAGGGCCTCGGCGCCCAGGCGCTCGAATCCTTCGGCCTCACCCTGGACGGGGTTCGCGCGCAGCTGGTGGGCATCGTCGGTCGCGGGACCGAGCCCAGTTCGGGTCAGATCCCGTTCACACCCCGGGCTCAACGGGTCCTCGAGCTCGCCTTGCGCGAGGCGCTCAGCCTTGGTCACAACAACATCGGGACTGAGCATCTCCTGCTCGCCGTCGTGTCCGAGCAGGATGGGGTTGCGGTGCGGATTCTGACCGAGCTGGGGATCGGCACTGAGGAGCTGCGCGAGGCGACGAGCGCATTGCTCGCCGGGGGCGGAGCCGGACCCCGGATCGGGGTGGCCGGCCCGAGGGGAGAGGAGCGTGAAGAGCTGGAGCGCTCTTGGTTGGACGGCCTGGTTCCCATTCTTCGCAAGCTGGGGCGCGAGATCGAACGTGACCTGGGTCGGGCACCGGACACCGGAGACCTGGTGCTGGCCCTGGCCGCGGCACCCGCGACGCGAGCCGGACGCGCCTTGGCGGCTCTGGGCCTGGACCCCGGCGCGCTGGCCCGGGAGGTCGAGCGGGCTCGCGCCGCCGCTGGCCCCTCCACGGCCGAGCTGATCCGGGCGATCGATGACACAAACCGCGCCAAGCAGTCGGCAGCCGAGGGCCAGGAATTCGAGACGGCGGCAGGGCTGCGCGATGAGGAGAAGCGACTGCGGGCGGCCTTGAGCGCAGCTGAACTGGACCCTCAGACGATTGTCGCTATCCGCGCCCGGCTCGGCCTCGAGGCGCGAAACCCGTAGGCGGCGCGACCGGCCGCCGCGTCAGGCCGTGGACGCGTGCCGGGTGATCTCCGACAGCACCGCAGGGTCCTGCGCCTCGGCGAAGGCCGCCTGCTCGCGCCACGCGCGCCAGTAGGTGCGCAGGCGCCGTCGGAACACCTTCGGCGGCTCGGCGTAGACCCGAGCGCCCAGCTGCAGGGCAGCGGCGGACAGCTGGCCGCCGCGATGCTCGATCAGCGCGATGAGCCCGTCGGTGTCGGCCGGGAGGTCGGCCTGCACCCGGCGCACGGCGGCCTCGAGGAGGGCCAGATCGTGCCGGTCACCGAGCTGATCGGCGAGACGGTGGGCGTCCTTGGCCTGCCCGCGCACGGTGCCCGGTGAGAGCGGCTCGAGCAGGCGCAGGTGGTACCAGAGATCCTTGCTCCGCTTGCGCCAGGCATGCATCCGTTCGGGGGTGGGAGCCTGCGCGGCGCGCTTCAGGGCCCGCCGCCCGCGACGGTACTCACGCTCCAGGCCCTCGCCCACCGTGGCCCAACCGCGGTCACCGAGCTTCCAGTCCTCAACCCGGGTGAGGGCGCCCCGCAGCTCATCAGCGGTGCGCCCGGGGATGTCCTGCTCGAGCAGGTCGGCCCGAGCCTGCTCGCGATCATGGCTCAGGCGTTGACGGACGGCCATGATGGTCGTCTCGGGCAACTGGCCGGCGTAGCGCTCGGCGATCCCCTCAAGAGCGTCGAGCAGGGCGTCGGCCTCCCGGGCTGTCCCGAGATGATGCGCGGTGGCACGCAGCCGGGCGTTCTCGCGCCGGCGCTGCCCCGGCTTGACGGCCGCGCGCGCCAGTCGTAGCAGCGAGCGCTCTTTCTTGAGCGCCTTGCGCGCGTCGTGCACGGCACCCACCGGATCATCGGCAACGCCCGACTCGAGGCGGTGCACCGCGGCCTCGAGCTGTTCGCGCGCGCAGCGCCGCAGACCAGTGGTCACCTCTTCGTTGGTCTGGAGCCGGTAGGCCATGGTCAAGAGCTACCCGCCCGGCCTGGCGGCTTAACCGGTGGGAAGGCACTCAGGCTGCCGCGGTGGCCGTGAGCCCCCGGGGCTCGAGGCCCATGGCTTCGGCCAGCAACTCGTAGGAGCGCCGGCGGGCGACGTGGTCGTGAGTGATGGTGACCACGATGACCTCGTCGGCGCCGTAGTCCTGGGCCACCGTCTCCAGGCCGGCGCGCACCTTCTCGGGAGTGCCGACGATCGCCGGCCGCCCGGGGCGCCGCCCGGAGCCTGTCCCTCGCGGGCCAGGAAGGCCATTGCCTTCTCGGGCGAGGGCACGGCGGTCAGCTGACCGCGCCGCAGCAGGATCATGGCCATCCGGCTCGAGGAGGCGAGGGCCTGGGCCTCTTCATCGGATGGCGCACAGACGGCCCACACGGCCACGGCCGTGCGTGGCGCCGACAGGTCCCGGGCGGGGGTGAAGCGCTCGCGGTAGAGCTTGGCGATCTCGGCGCCCTCGGGGTTGATGAAGTCGGCGAACGCATAGCGCAGGCCCAGCTCGGCGGCCCAGATGGCGCTCTGCGACGAGGAGCCGAGCAGCCAGGGCTCGGGCAGCTCCGGCCGGCCGGGCAGCGTGGCGGCCAGGTGGCGGAAGGGATGATCCTCGGGCAGGTTGTCCTCAAAGTAGGCCAACAGCTCGGCCAGCTGCTGGGGGAAGTCGTCCGGTGCGGCCTGGCGGCGGTCCCGCTGGAGGGCGAACGTGGTCAGCGGGTCGGTGCCGGCGGCCCGGCCCAGGCCGAGGTCGATGCGGCCGGGGAAGAGCGCGGCGAGGATGGTGAAGGACTCGGCCACCTTCAGCGGGCTGTAGTGGGGGAGCATCACCCCGCCGCTGCCTACGCGAATTCCCTCCGTGGCGGCGGCGATCGGCCCGATCAGGACCTCAGGGCTGGGGCCGGCCAGCATCGGGCCGCCGTGGTGCTCGGCCACCCAGTAGCGGTGGTAACCGAGCGCGTCGGTCAGCTGGGCCAGGTCGATCGTGTTACGCAGCGCGTCGGCTCCGGACGAGCCTTCGGCGATTGGCGATTGATCGAGGACGGAGACGAGCACCACTACGGATGCTAGAAAGCCCGCATGCCGGTCGGGCAGACACTGCGCAGCGTGCGGGCCACCCGTTACGTGACGCCGCTGCGCGAGGGGGGCTCGCTACCGGGCCTGGTCGAGGCCGATGACGATGGCCTCTACGTGCTCAAGTTCCGCGGGGCCGGCCAGGGCCCACGCGCGCTGGCCGCCGAGGTGATCGTCGGGGAGTTGGCCCGTGCTGCGGGGCTGGCCGTCCCTGATCTGGTCACGATCGAGCTCGACCCGCGGCTGGGTGCCGCCGAGCCCGACCCCGAGATCCAGGACCTGATCTCGGCCAGCGCCGGGGTCAACCTGGGGGTCGATTTCCTGCCCGAAGCACTCACGTACTCGCCGGCCGGCGCCTGGCAGCCCGAGCCCGACCTGGCGGCCGAGGTGGTCTGGCTGGACGCCTTGACCACCAACGTGGATCGCACCCCGCGCAATCCCAATCTGCTCCTGTGGCACGACCGCCTATGGCTGATCGACCACGGGGCGGCCCTCTACTTGCAACACCGGGGGCTCGACGCCGAGACCGATGCCAGGCGTCCCTTCCCGGCCATCGCCGAGCACGTGCTTCTGCCCCGCGCGAGTTCGATCCTCGCCGCCGGAGAGCGGCTCCAGGGTCGCCTGGGGCCGGAGGCGATCTCGGCCGCGGTGGCCATGGTGCCCGACGATTGGCTGATCGGCACGCGGCCCGATGTGTATGTGGACTACCTGAACCGCCGCCTGAACGAGGGCGGCTTCGCCGCCGAGGCCGAGCGCGCCCGGGTGGCGCAGGCATGACCCCGTTCACCTACGCGATCCTGCGCGTGGTGCCGAGCGTCGAGCGCGGCGAGCAGCTCAACGTGGGCGTGGTCCTGTTCTGCCGCCAGCGGGGCTTTTTGGGGGCGCGCGTGGGCCTGGACCGGGACCGCTTGCGCGCGCTGGCCCCGGGCCTTGACCTGGGCGCCGTGGCCGCTCACCTCGCGGGTCTGGTCCGCGTGGCCGAGGGCAACCCGGCCGCCGGTGCCATCGCGAGTCTTCCCGAGAGCGAGCGCTTCGGCTGGCTGGCGGCGCCGTCGAGCACGGTGATCCAGCCCTCTGCGGTCCACACCGGCCTCAGCGACGATCCGGAGGCCACCCTCGACGCGCTGTTCGCCAGGCTGGTGAGCTGATCAGCCGCGGCGCATGAGGCGCCCGACGGCGGCCATCATCTCTTCGGTCCGCTCGTCCTGCTGGCTGGGTTCTGCGCCGATCACGCAGGTATGGGCGTGCCCATCGAGGAGTCCGAGCGCGACCTTGTCCAGCGCGGCCTGGGCGGCGCTGATCTGAGTGAGGATGTCGATGCAGTACCGGTCGTCCTGCACCATCCCCTCGATCCCGCCAATCTGACCCTTGATGCGCGCCAGTCGCGCGAGCAGCTGGTCCTTGCTGGCGGTATAGCCCCGGGTCGGGGCCTCGGTCTTCGGCATATCGGCAACTCTATCACTACCCCTACCCCCTAGGGGTATGTGTTAGCGTACTGGGCATGGGCGTCGTCGACGTGATCGGGCATGGGCTGCGGGACTCGTTCCTGATGGCCTGGGAGGTGTGGTGGGCGCTCGTGCTCGGGTTCGCGATCTCCGCGATCGTGCAGGCGTGGGTGCCGCGCGAACGTATCGAGCGCCTGATGAGCGGCTCGGACGCTCGCTCGATCAGCTGGGCGACCGGGTTAGGGGCCGCATCCTCGTCTTGCTCCTACGCAGCCGTCGCGATCGCCAAGTCGCTGTTCGAGAAAGGCGCCAGCGCCGTCTCCGCGCTGGCGTTCCAATTCGCGTCGACCAACCTCGTGTGGGAGCTCGGCCTGGTGCTATGGGTGCTGATCGGCTGGCAGTTCACCGTGGCCGAATACGTGGGCGGCATCGTCATGATCGTGCTGATGGCGGCTCTGCTGCGGGTGTTCATCAGTCCGCAGATCGAGCAGCAGGCCCGTGCTCACGCGACGGTGGCCGACACCGGCCACCAACATCACACGGCCGGCGAGCAGCTGACCTGGCGGGAGCGGCTGAGATCCGCCCGCGGATGGTCGGACGTCGCGCAGAACTTCCGCGGCGATTGGCACATGCTCTGGAAGGAGATCACGGTTGGATTCCTGCTCGCCGGGTTCGTCGCGCAGCTCGGCAACGGATTCTTCGAGCACCTGTTCATCCGCAACGCACCGGCGCCGCTGCCCGCGATCGAGAACGCGATCATCGGACCGATCATCGCGGTGCTCAGCTTCGTCTGCTCGGTCGGCAATGTTCCCCTGGCCGCCGTGCTGTGGTCGGGTGGGATCGGGTTCTCCGGCGTGCTTGCCTTTCTCTTCGCGGACCTGATCGTGCTGCCCATCCTGGCCATCTACCGCAAGTACTACGGGACGACGTTCGCGCTTCGGATCGCCGCCCTGATGTTCGTGACGATGGTGATCGCGGCGCTGCTCGTCGGCGGTGCCTTCAGCGCGCTCGGCCTGATCCCCAGCGGGCCGCGGCCCACGCGGGCGGACATCTTCAGTTCGATCCGCGTCGACTACAAGCTCGTGCTCAACGCTCTGGGCATCGTGATCTTCGCCGCCCTGTTCTGGCTCAAGGACCGCCGCGGCGCGACCGACCCGGTGTGCGCGGCCCACACCGCGCACTGAGAGTCCAGACCTCAGGCCGCGGTGATCAGGTGGCCGTCGACCTCGGCCGGGTGGGCCTTCTCCTCGGGAGTGTGGATGATCAGCACCGGGACCAGGCTGTGGTTCAGGGCGTAGTGGCTGACGCTGCCCAGTACTGAGGCGCTCAGGGCGCCGCGTCCGCGGGAGCCCATGACCAGCAGGTCATAGCCACCGCCACGCAGGCGGTCCATGATCGCCTCCCGGATCGGCTTCTCGCTCAGCACGGTGGTCACCGGGATCGACTCGGGGACTCGGTCGACCGCTTCACGCAGGTGGTTCTTGGCCTCCTGGGCGAGCTCGACCGCCAGCGGCTCGACCGCGGGAATCGTCACCGGCGAGGCGGCCCAGTACGGGGGACGCGAGACCGCGGTGAGGATCGTCAGACGCCCGCGGCTGGCCTCAGCCAGGTCGATCGCCTCCGTCAGGGCGCGCTCGGCGTGAACCGAGCCATCAACGCAGACCAGGATGTTACGGAACATGACTCACCCCGCAGGATTTAGTTGGCATGCCAAAGATTAGCATGACAACCGCTGCTACGCTCGGCCTCAAATGGCGGTCGAGAGCCAGCAGCCAGAGAGCGCGCAGCCAGGGAGCGCGCAGCCCGAGCCGGGGCCCGAGGAGGCCTTCCTGGACGCGTTCGATGCCCTGGCCCAGGCGGTGCGGCGTGCCCGGGGGGCGTCCGGAGGGGAGGCCCCGCTGACCCTGTCTCAGTACGGGCTGCTCCAGGCTCTGTCGGGCCGGCCGGCGGCCCGGGTTCGGGATCTGGCCTGTGAAGCCGGGATCGCGCCGTCCACGGCGACCCGCATCCTCGACGCTCTGGAGCGCCGGGCGATCGTCCGCCGCACCCGCTCGGCCGAGGACCGGCGCGGGGTGACCGTTTCGCTGACGGACGCCGGCCGCGCAGGCTCTAGATGCCCAGGACGCCTGGATGCGCGGCTGCCAGCGCGCCTTCTATGCCGGCCTGCCTGACGTCCGAGCGCGAGCTCGCCCCGGATCTGCTCGTGCGCTTGGCGGCGCTGATCGACGAGCTGGCCAGCGGCCCTCCCGGTCCTCGGTAACGCCAGCGCCACACGGGCGACACAACGCGGTCACACGACCGGCGCGGCGCGCACCTATAACCCGAAGTCGCTCGCCTGCGCTTCCCCTCCTCGGACGCCAGGCGAGCTTCGTTTCTCTTATCGACAGGGAGTTAATTCGCATGCGTACACGCACCAGAGTCGGCGCGCTCGCCGCCACCGCGGGCGCGGCCCTGGCCGTTGGTCTACCGGTGGCTGCTGGAAGCGCTCGCGCTACCAGCCACCACGCGCAGGCCGGTCACCGCGGCCGCGCGGCCCACCGAGCCTCCGGTCACCGGCGCACCGGTCGATCGCACGCGACCGGGATCAAGCACGTCCTGCTCATCTCGGTCGATGGCATGCACCAATCGGATCTGAGCTGGTACGTCGTCCCATCACCCGGACTCGACTCTGGCCACGCTCTCCGGTGAGGGGATCAACTACACCCAGGCCCGACGCCGATTCCGTCAGATTCCTTCCCGGGCATGGTCGGCCAGGTCACGGGCGGTGATCCGGGCACCACCGGCGTCTACTACGACGCGGAGTACAACCACAACCTGCTCCCCGCCGGCACCACTTCGTGCACCGGCCAGAGGACCGGCGGCGAGGTCAATTACTTCGAGGTCATCGCCAAGAACCCGTTGTCCCTGGACTCCGGCCAGGGCTTGCCCAACCTGCCCAGCGACATTCTGCAGCTCACCGGCCGGCCCCAGTACTCACTGATCAACCGAGCCTCTCTGCCCGTGGATCCGGCCACCTGCCGGCCGGTATATCCGCACCAGTACCTCAAGGTGAACACCGTCTTCGAGGTGGCACGCCAGCACGGGCTTCGCACCGCATGGTCAGACAAGCACGTCGCCTACGAGATCCTCAACGGCCCGTCGGGCACGGGGATCCAGGATCTGTTCGCGCCGGAGATCAACAGCAATGCCCTTCAAGCCCAACGGCCAGCCCTGGCCGACCGGCGGGGACTGGACCGCTCGACAACCAGGCCACGATCAATTACGACACCTACAAGGTTCAGGCCGTCCTGAACGAGATCGACGGCTACAACCACAGCCGCAGCCGCCGGGTGGGGACGCCGGCCATCTTCGGGATGAACTTCCAGACCGTCTCAACGGCCCAGAAGCTTCCGGTCTCCGACGGGCTGAACGGTGGTTATCTCCGGGGACGAGCACTCCCGGCCCGCTGCTGACCCGGGCGCTTGACTACATCAACAGCGAGCTCACGGCGATGGTCAACGAGCTGAGGGCTCATGGTCTCTCCCACTCGACCGCGATCATCCTCTCGGCCAAGCACGGCCAGTCTCCGATTGACCCCAACACGCTGACTCGGATCAACGACAGCCCGATCATCTCGGCGCTGAACGCGGCCTGGGCGCAGTCTCACCCGGGTGACACATTGGTGGCCGGCGACCCCGGCGACCTGGCCGCGGGCAGCCGCGATGACGCCTTCCCGCTGTGGCTCAACGACCGCTCGGCAGCGGCGACGACATTCGTCAGGAACTACCTGTGGCAGAACAGCGCGACCGGCAACACGTACAACGTCTCGAATCCATCCGCGGCGCGGGCCGTCCCGGACGCTCGCGCACTCGGGACTGAAGGCGATCTACGCGGGAGCGAGCGCGGCTCGCTACTTCAACGTGCCGGCCAGCGACCCGCGTCACCCAGACGTCTGGGGCGTCGTGCAGCACGGCGTGGTCTACACCGGCAAGACCGCGAAGATCGCCGAGCACGGTGGCGCTGACATCGAGGATCGTCACGTGCCGTTGCTGGTCTACGCCCCGGGGGCGCAGCAGGGACCGCGTGTGCGCGGTGGCGTCATCGGAACGACCTCCATCGCTCCCAGCATCCTGTCGCTGCTGGGGCTCGACCCCACGGCGCTGAAGGCTGTCCAGATAGAGGGCACGCCGACGCTGCCGGGCCTGCGCTGAGGTCACGATGACGCCCGGTGGCCGGGGATCGCCCACCCCCCAAACAGGGGGTTAGGGGCGGTCCCCGGTTGTCCGCCGAGCACGAGCGCGGGATGCTGATCGACATGGTCGGGCTCGCCGATGTCGCCCGCTTTCGCCCCAGCGATCCAGACGCACTGGTGACAGCATCGCTGGCCTGCCCGCTATGCCTGCGCAGTGAGCAGGTGCGGTGGGAGGGCGCGCTCGACGGTCACGATCCCTCGGTTCGCTGTCGCTGCCCGGAGTGCGGCGAGCGCTGGCTCGTCTACCTGGCGCCCGAGCAAGTCCTACGCATCGGGCTGCTGAGCTGAGCGCGAACGGCGGCCAACGTGGCTACTGCTGCACCTCGTTGCCATCGGCGCCCCACATGATGTGGAACGTTCCCTCTCGGTCCAGGCGCTTGTAGGTATGAGCGCCGAACAGATCGCGCAGACCCTGGATCAGGCTGGCCGGTCCGTGGGCCCGGCGGTAGGCGTCGTAGTAGGCCAGTGAGGAAGAGAAGGCCGGGGTGGGAATCCCGAGCTCGGCGGCGCGGGCGACGACCCGGCGCCACGGGTCCTGGGCTTCGGCCAGCGCCTGGGCGAAGAAGTCGGCCAGCATCAGGTTTTTCAGCTCGGGCTCGTTGTCGTAGGCCTCGCGGATGCGGTCGAGGAAACGTGCGCGGATGATGCAGCCGCCGCGCCAGATCGTCGCCATCGAGCCGAGGTCGATCTTCCAGCCCTCCTCGTCGGCCGCCGCCGCCATTTGGGCAAAGCCCTGCGCGTAGGCGACGATCTTGGATGCGTACAGGGCGTGCTCAAGGTCCTCGATCAGGCTCTGGTCATGGCCGTGGCCGTCCGGTCCCCTCAGCACGCCGGCGGCATGCACCCGCTCGTCCTTGAGGGCACTCAGGCTACGGGCAAAGACCGCTTCGGTGATGCCCGTCAGGGGGACGCCGAGCTCGAGCGCGTTCTGAGCCGTCCAACGCCCGGTGCCCTTCTGCTCGGCGGCGTCGAGGATCACATCGACCAGAGGCTTCCCCGTGGCCGGGTCTTGCTTGGCCAGCACGCGGGCTGAGATCTCGATCAGGAAGCTCTCCAGCTCGGACTCATTCCACTTGCGGAAGCGATCGGCGATCTCGTCCACGTCCAGCCCCGCCCCGTGGCGGAGCAGGTCGTAGCTCTCGGCGATCAGTTGCATGTCGGCGTACTCGATGCCGTTATGGACCATCTTCACGTAGTGCCCGGCGCCGTCCGGTCCGACGTAGGTGCAGCACGGGGTCCCGTCGACCCGGGCCGCGATGGCCTCGAAGATCGGCTTGACCGACGCGTCGTAGGGCTCTCGGGCGCCCCCCGGCATGATGCTCGGACCATTGAGCGCTCCCTCCTCGCCACCGGAGACACCCACGCCGAGGAAGTGGATGCCCTTCTCCTGGAGCTCTGAGTGCCGTCGCTGGGTGTCGCGGAAGTTGGCGTTGCCGCCGTCGATGATGATGTCGTCCCGATCGACGTGGGGGACAATTTCTCCGATCACGGCATCGGTGGCCGGGCCCGCCTGAACCAGGATCATCAGGGCCCGGGGCCGGGCCAGCGCGCCCACCCAGTCCTGCACCGACTCGTAGCCGCTGATCGGCCCCTCGCCACCGTGCTCCTCCAGGAACTTGGACATCCGGCTCGTGGTTCGGTTGTGAACGGCGATCGGGATGCCGTGGTGGGCCACGTTGCGGGCCAGGTTGGCGCCCATGGTGGCCAGGCCGGTGAGGCCGAAGTGTGTTTCTGCGGAGGAGGAGCTCATGTCCTGAACCTACCCGGTCGGGCGAGCTAGGTTGAAGAGATGGACTACCGCACACTTGGCAGCACCGGAACGAAGGTCAGTCCGCTGTGCCTCGGCGCCATGATGTTCGGCGCCTGGGGCAACCCGGACCACGAGGACAGCATCCGCATCATCCATCGCGCGCTCGATGCGGGGATCAATTTCATCGACACCGCCGACGTGTACTCGCGGGGCGAATCCGAGGAGATCGTCGGTAAGGCGCTGGCCGCAGGACGGCGCGAGCACGTCGTGCTGGCCACCAAGGTCCACGGGACGATGGGCGACGATCCCAACGAGTTCGGCAATTCCCGCCGCTGGATCATCAAGGAGGTCGAGAACAGCCTGCGTCGGCTGAGGACCGACTGGATCGACCTCTACCAGATTCATCGTCCCGAGGCCGACACCGACATCGACGAAACGCTCGGCGCGCTGACCGATCTGGTTCGCGCGGGCAAGGTCCGCTACATCGGTTCCTCCACCTTCCCGGCCAGCCAGATCGTCGAGGCCCAGTGGGTGGCCCAGCGGCGCGGCCGCGAGCGCTTCGTATGCGAGCAGCCGCCCTACTCGCTCCTGGTCCGGGAGATCGAGAAGGACGTCCTGCCGACGGCCCAGCGCCACGGCATGGGCGTGATCCCGTGGAGCCCTCTGGCCGGCGGCTGGCTGTCGGGCAAGTGGCGCCAGGGCCAGGATGCGCCCCGGTCAACCCGAGCCGAGCGCATCCCCGACCGCTATGACCTGTCCAAGCCCGAGAACCAGCGCAAGCTCCAGGCCGCCGAGGCCTACGCCCAGCTGGCCGAGGAGGCGGGCATGACGCTGATCGAATTGGCGCTGGCCTTCGTCGTCCGCCACCCGGCCGTGACCGCGGCGATCATCGGCCCTCGGACCATGGACCAGCTCGGGTCACAGCTCAGCGCCGCCGACATCGTGCTGTCCGACGATGTGCTCACCAAGATCGACGAAATCGTCGCGCCTGGGGTCAACGTGAGCCCGGCCGACGGCGGCTGGGGAAACCCGGCGCTCACGCCCGAGGCGCGTCGGCGTTAGGCCGAGGCCACGTCCGAGGCGCGTCGCCGTTAGGTGGACGCCCGCGGGGAGCGGGCGCAGAGCGCTAACAGAACACTTACCATTCGCGCCGATGCCCAGATTTCCGGATTCACCAGAAGCGACCGGCGTCCGTGCCTGAGTGCTAGACGCTCCGAGCCCGACTGGACGCGGGCCGGTCGTCTTTCTGGTGATCTCGCACAAGGAGCCTGAGCTGGTGCAGCGCCTGGTGGCTCGTCTGCAGGACACCGAGAGCGCGGTTACGGTCGTTCACCACGACGCCAGGTCCGCGGCGATTCCGGTTCTGCCCACCAACGGGCGCGCGAGACTGATGCCCGACCCGGCCAGCCACGCCTGGGGCGGTCTGGGTCTGGTTGAGATCACCCTTCAGTGCCTGCGCTGGATTCGGGATGAGATCCCGGATTTCTCGTGGATCGTGATGATCTCGGGGCAGGACTACCCGGTCGTGGCCCCCCGGGACATCGAGGTGGAGTTGTGGGACTCGAAAGCCGACGGCTTCCTGCGCTGGAAGTTTGTTCCCCGCATCGCGTCGCGTCGCTTCACTGAATGGCAGCGTGGCGCGTCCCACCGCTACTACTGGCATACGCTCCCCGGAACGCAGCGGACCGTACCCGTGCCGCGCGTGCGGACCTATCTCGACGGCATCCAGGTCCATGCCGGCTCCGTGTGGATGAATCTTTCTCGCCGGTCGGTCGAGGTCATCCTCGAGGACCCAGCGATGCTCAGCCGTCTCCGGCATCGTTTCCGGTCCATGCCCGCGCCGTCGGAAGCCTTCTTTCCGACACTGCTTCTGAACTCCTCGACGGACCTCAGGCTGGTCTGTCGCGATCGCCGCTTCTACCGGTCGGAGAATCCTGGCCGCCCGGACCATCCCGACCTCCTGACGTTGGACGACTTTGAGGCCATCCGCGAGAGCGACGCGTTCTTCGCGCGGAAGATCGACCCGTTGGCCAGCCGAGAACTTGTCGACCGTCTCGACCAGCACATCCAGACCTCATTGTCCGGATCGGGGCACTAGAACGTGATCACGCTGCGGATGCCGTCCTGGCGTTCCATCAGCTCAAAGCCACGATTGACCTCGTCGAGAGTGATCCGGTGCGAGATGAACGGATCGACGTCGAGTTGGCCGTCGAGGTAGAGCGCCACCAGCTCGGGCACTTGATCGCGGCCCTTCACCCCTCCGAAGGAGGAGCCGCAGACGCGCCGTCCGGTGATCAGCAGGCGAGGGATGATGTCCAGCGTCTCGCCCTTGCCGGCCACCCCGGCCACCGTGCACAGGCCCCAGCCCATGCGCGCGGCCTCGACAGCCTGCCGCATCACCGTGACCAGCCCGGTGGCCTCGAAGGTGAAGTCAGCGCCGAAGCCGCCGGTCTCCTCGAGCACGCGGTCGACGATCTCGGGGCCCCCGGTCCACACGTCGGTGGCCCCCTGGCCGCGGGCTAGCTCGAGCCGCTCGGGGGACATGTCGACGCAGATGATCCGCTCCGCACCGCGCAGGCGACAGCCGGCCACCGCGCCCAGCCCGACCATCCCGGCACCGAACACCACGCACGTGGATCCCGCGCTGACCTGAGCCGTATTGATGGCCGCACCCAGACCGGTGGACAGGCCGCAGGCGAACAGGCAGGCGTGGTCGGGCTCCGCCTCGGGGGAGATCTTGGCCAGGGCGATCTCGGGCATCACCGTGTACTCGGCGAACGTGCTCGTGCCCATGAAGTGCCGGATCGGCTCGCCCCCTTGCGACAGGCGCGTGGTGCCGTCGGGCAGGTAGCCGCGGTTCTGCTGGTCGCGGATGGCCAGGCAGAGGTTGGTGTGCGGGCTGCGACAGTGAATGCATTCCCGGCATTGGGGCGAAAACAGCGTTACGACCCGGTCGCCCGGGTTCAGGCTGCTCACCCCGTCGCCGATACGTTCGACCACGCCCGCGCCCTCATGCCCGAGGACAGTGGGCGCGTAGCCGGAGGGATCCACGCCGGAGGCCGTGTAGAGGTCGGTGTGACAGACCCCGCAGGCCTCGAGGCGAACCAGGACCTCGCCGGCCCGTGGCTCGGCCAACTCGACCTCGGTGACCTTGAGCGGTGCGGCGAACTCCTCCAGTACGGCGGCCCGAATCTTCACTGCGGCTCCTCTCGCCGGGGACGGAGCAACCCTAACGAGCGGGCTCAGCACAGCGATGGCGGGCTCAAGGTCGCGTGCTACGACGTCGATGGATGAGTGTCCGGATATCTAGATCGTGAGTTATTGATGTGCCCCGTGTGAGGTTTCCCGTCGTCGCGAAGCTCGCGTCGACGTTGATCGTTTTGCTGGTTGCCCTGCTGGCAGTGGGGTTCGCGGGCCTGCGTGGGTTGAGCGATCTGCGGGGTGAAACCAGCCGCGTGTATCACAACAACACCCTGGAGCTGCAGCGCACCGCCGCCTTGGCCAGCGACACCAACATGGCGGCCAACCTGGCGCTGCGGATCATCGCCTCCAACCAGCAATCGACGATCAACCGCTTGCAAATGCAGCTGTCGGACTCGGTCGTGCCGCAGGTCAACGCTGACTTCGCCGCGTTGCGCCAAGTCATCGCGGGTGATGTGCCCGCCGAGAAGCGAGGAATCGACCGAGCAGCCACGCTGTGGGGAGGTTTCCTGGCCCTGCTGAGCAGGGGGCCGATCGACCATGTGGTCTCAGGCGGAGCTGCGGCGCATGACAATGCTCTCGCGGTAAGGGTGGCGAGCATCTTTACGCCGATCGATCGGCTGGCGCAGCAGCGCATCGCTCTGGAGACCGCCCAGGCCGGTGCTGCTGCCGCGGGTGCACAGCGCGTGTATGAGCGGAGCCGCACCTTGATGATCGTGACCGCATTGGTCGCGCTGCTCATCGGGGTCGGGTTGGTGGCGCTGCTCACGCGGACCGTCGTCTTGCGGGTGCGCCGCTACGCCGATTTCGCCGCCCGCGTGGCCGCCGGAGACGCCAACGGGGGCGTCGTGGTGACCGGTCACGACGAACTCGCCGAGCTCGGGAGAGCGCTGAACGCCATGGTCCAGCACCAGGTCGTCCAGCGTGCGCAGGAGGAGTCTCAGGCCGAGTTTGCCGAAACGATGCAGCTGACCGAGAGCGAGGCGGAAGCCCACGGGCTGCTCAAGCGCCAGCTCGAGCGCTCGATCCCGGGCAGCGCGATCGTGGTGCTCAATCGCAACAACAGCGCTGACCGCCTTCAGGCGACCACCCCCATCGCCCCCGATGCCATCATCGCCGACCGCCTGGCTTCGGCCACGCCGCGTTCCTGCCTGGCGGTGCGCTTCGCCCGCACCCACCGCGAGGGGGTGACCAGCGATCCGTTGCTGTCGTGCGAGGTGTGCGGAAAGTCCGGCGAGCAGGTCACCTGCGAGCCGTTGCTGGTCAGCGGCGAGGTGATCGGTTCCGTGCTCACCACCCACTCCGTTGCGCTCAGCGAGGCCCAGACACGAAGCATCAAGGACTCGGTCGCCCAGGCTGCTCCCGTGCTGGCCAACCTGCGCAACCTGGCCATAGCCGAGACGCGCGCCGCCACCGACGCACTGACCGGCCTTCCCAACAATCGCGCGATCCAGGACACCCTCAAACGTCTGGTCGCCCACGCCGCGCGTACCGATACGCCACTGGCGGCCATCCTGCTCGACCTGGATCACTTCAAGCAGATCAACGACACCTGCGGCCATGGCCGCGGCGATGACGTCCTGGCCGCTCTGGGCGCGGTTCTGCAGGCAAACATGCGCGCGTCTGATTTCGCCGGTCGCTATGGAGGCGAAGAATTCATCGTGCTATTGCCAGACACCGAGCGCGGAGGTGCACTGACTTTCGCCGAACAGCTGCGCGAGGCGATCTCCAAGATCGCCGTGCCCGGGGTCGAACGGCACATCACGGCCAGCCTCGGCGTGGCGATCCTGCCCCTTGACGCCGCTGACGCGGCCACGCTCATGCGCCAGGCCGACCGCGCCCTGTACACAGCGAAGAGCAACGGCCGCAACCGAGTCGAGAGCATCGTCGGCGCCGAACCATCCGGGTTGCCGCTCGACCTCGTGCCGGGTGCTCTCGCGCCTGTCTCCGGCTGACCGCGGCGCTCCGGGCGATCAGTTGCGCTGCGGGTGTGCAGCGAAAAACACGTCGTGCGGCAGGGAGCGGAGCGACACGCCGGCATCGAGGGCGATCAGCTGCCCGAGGGTGCGGCGGTAGGTGATGCCGAAGCGGCGCTTGATCTGGGTCAGCACCGGGTCCCGAGCGTAGAAGAAGCGGTCGCCGTCGCGCAGCGCAGTGAACTGACGACGCCACAGGGCCAGCTGCAGCGAACCGAACTCCGTCCCCGGCACTTGCGTCTCGGACATCATGCCCACGAACGCATCGAGGTTGTCAACCGTCCCGTAGATGGCCTTCAGCCGGGCGGCCGACGTGCTGCGCTGGGTCTCGCTGACTGCGCGCACGGTGGAGTCCAGCGCGAGGCGCCGGCCGAAGAAATCGCGCAGCGAGGTGACGTCGAGGATGTTGGGGTCGTTGAGGGTCCGCCCGGCGGGCAACCGGTCCGTGCGCTCGCCCGTGACCTGATCGAAACTGGTCTGTGGAGCCAGTCCGACGGCCCGGCGCAGCTGGTTGTAGGTGGGCATCCCATGGTCGCGCTCGCGCTGCAGGTCGATCGCGCCCAGGTCGGTGACTCCGGTGAAGCAGCCGGGCAGGCTCTCCTGGGCCAGGCAGCGCCCCGGGATCGCTTGCCCCGGTCCGGGATATTCGAACAGCACGCTGCGCAGCGAATCGTCGATCTGGGCGTCGTTGCGGTAGCCCGGCTCCCCGGCCAGCCCGGTGAGGATCGGCCCCAGACCGACAGCGGGGAGCACCGCTGGATGGAAGAAAGCGGCCGCCTGGGGCAGCGTCAGGGCGACGACCGGCCCGGTGCGGATGGCGCTGATCCCGAGGCTGGCCAGGCGAGCCAGGCGGGCACGGCCAAAGCGTGCACTGGGCACGAGCATGTGCTCCTCGCCATTGACCATGCTGTGGGCCCGGTAGGCGATGGTCGCGAACTCATCGGAGAGCTCCGGGTCGACGCGCGGGCGGTAGCCGCGATAGCGGCTCAGCCGAACACCCATGGCGGGCAGGAACTGGGTGTAGGTGATGTACTGCTGCTCGGCAATCACCACCCGCCGGGCGATCTGGAAGCGCAGCGGCGCGGGCAGGGAGCGGGGCAGGCGAGAGACGATTCGGTTGTGCTCGCGGGCGAACAGCGTTTGCACGGCGGTCAGCTCAACGTTGTCGTTGGCCCGGACATCCCCGGCCACAGAGGCGTGTTGAGGGTTTCCGGCCAGCATCCCCTCGGCCTGCATGTACGGCGCAGGGTGCCGGGGACCGCGGGCGTTGGCCTGGGGGAGGTAGCCGCCGGGGAGCATGAGCTTGGCTCCGGAGGCGGCCAGGCGCCCGTTGTCGGGGCCCTGCAGCAGCCAATCGAGGCGCTGCTGGCTCGTGCCGTAGACGGCTGAGGCGTTCAGGAGGGACGAGACCGTGTTGACCTGCCGGCGCGGAGCGGCCCGGCCGATTCCGGTGCCCGGCGCCACCGCGTCTCGGGTGAAGGCGATGCTGCCCGTGGCGTCTCGGTAGAGCTCAAGCGGGTCGTGGGGATCAAACGGGATCGGAGCGGACCCCGATCCGGTCCGGGCCAGTCCCAGGGTGTGGTCGAGGAACTGCCCCCAGACCCATCCCCACTGGCTTACGTAGCGCGCTGAGAACAGGTCCACGCCCAGCGAATTGAAGATCCGGTTGCTCACGTAGCGGGGGCTTGGCCCGCCCTCCAGTGCGCCGATCTGATCGGCGTAGCGCGGGGGGGTGAGCCGGAGATACGGCATCCCGGTCTGGCCCCAGTGGGGGTGCGAGCGGTTGTTGCCGGCCCCGTTCAGCGACTCGGGGGTGAACGAGAAGGCGTGTGCCGGCGAGGCGGCCGCGAGTGCGAGAAGGGCACCCAGGACGGTCCGGCGCCCAGGCCGCAGTCGTGGTTGGCGTGTCAAAGACTCAGGGGCGCGGCTGGGAATCGAGCGCGTCGATCATAAGGTCGAGCATGCGGGGCCACTGCTCCGGCTCGACCCGCTTGGCCGCCCGGGTGGCGGCGAACAGTAGCTGAAGGTCGACGAAGGTCGCGTCTGCCCGCAGCCGTCCCTCGACCCGGGCGTCAGCCAGCAGGCGCTCCCAGGCCGTGGCGGCATGCTCGGTGGCCAAGGCCACCTCCGGGTGGCCGGCCACGACCGCCCGCGCCTCGCCCATGAAGTCGTCTGCCGACTGGCGCTCGACCACCCAGCGAAGCAGGCCGACCAGCGCGTCCCAGCGGTCGCCCTCACGCTGCTGGGCCTCGTCGACCGCGACGGCTATCTGGTCCATCCGCCGGATGACCAGCGCGGCGAGAAGCTCGTGCTTGGACGGAAACTGGCGGTAGACGCTGGCCACGCCGGCTCCGGCGGCCTCGGCCACCTCGCTCATCGGCGCCTCCAGCCCATCCCGCGTGAACACCTCAGCGGCGGCGTTGAGCAGCCGCTCGCACTTGTTCTCGGGCTCGAGCTTGCTCCAAATCTTCCGGGACGAGGGGACCGGGGTCACCTCGGAGGCCGCCTCGGGGGGCGGAATGATCATTCCGCTAGAGTAGCCCAGCGTGTCCACGGAGGCCAGCACGCAGGGGCGACTACACCCGAACCTGATTCTCGCGGTCATCGCGCTGGCCGGCCTGTCCTATGCGATGCTCAGCTCGGCGGTCATCCCCGCGCTGACCACCGATTCAGCACGACCTCCACACGACGGAGACCGGCGTGACCTGGCTGCTGACCGGGTACCTGCTGTCGGCCTCGGTGGGAACCTCGATCCTCGGCCGGCTGGGCGACATGTACGGCAAGGAGCGTCTGCTGCTCATCACCCTGGCGCTGCTGGCGGTGGGCACGCTGATCTCGGCGCTGTCCAGCTCGCTGCTCCCCATGATCGTCGGACGGGTGATTCAGGGTGCGGGCGGTGGCGTGTTCCCGCTCGCCTTCGGCATCGTTCGGGATGAGTTCCCGCCCGAGCGGGTGGCCGGCAGTATCGGGATCGTGTCCTCGATCCTCGGTGTCGGCGGCGGTATCGGCATCGTCATCGGCGGCCTGATCGTCGAACACCTCGATTACCACTGGCTGTACTGGATCCCACTGGTGGTGATCGTCGCCTCGGCCATTCTCACCTGGCGCTTTGTCCCCGAGTCGCCGGTCCGCGTCCCGGGGAGAATCAACTGGGGGGCTGCGGCGCTGATGACGGCCGGATTCTGCTGCGTGCTGATCGCCATCTCGGAAACCACGGTGTGGGGCTGGGGCTCGGCGCGGACGCTCGGCCTGCTGGCCGCCGGCCTGATCGGCTGCGCCCTCTGGGTGCTGGTCGAGGTCCGCAGCGACGAGCCCCTGATCGACATGACCATGATGCGGATCCGGGGCGTGTGGACGACGAACCTGGTCGCCTTTCTGCTCGGCGCCGGGATGTACGCCTCGTTCCTGATCTTCCCCCAGTTCGCCCAGCTGCCCAAGAGCACTGGCTTCGGGTTCGGCGCCTCGGTCGTCACGGCCGGGATCTATCTGCTCCCCTCGGCCCTGCTCATGAGCCTGATGGGCACGTTCGCCGGCCGGCTGGCCCGGCGCTTTGGCTCGAAATTCGCCCTGATCGTCGGAAGCGCCGTGACCGCGGTGGGCTTCGGCTGGATGGCCGTCGCCCATGCGCGCCCCTACGACATGTTGATCAGCGCTGCCTTTCTGGGCATCGGAATCGGCCTGGCCTTCTCCGCGCTGGGCAACCTGATCGTGTCCGCCGTCCCGGCGGAACAGACCGGCGTGGCCACCGGCATGAATACGGTCATGCGGACCCTGGGCGGCGCGCTCGGAGGCCAGGTAGTGGCCACGATCATCGCCGGGAACATTTCGCACCGGCTGCCCACCGTTACCGGCTTCACCGACTCATTCGCGCTCGAGGCAGCCTTCCTGATCGTGGCGGTACTCGCCGGCCTGCTCGTGCCCGGCCGCCCGCGGCGTGACCGGTCCCCGCGCGAGTTCGAGCTCGTGCAGGAGGCCGGCTAGTAGTGGGTCTGCCGCGCGACCGTGCCGCGCCGGGAGCCCTGACAGGGACCTCGGCCACGGCCGACGGACGCGCCCAGCCGCCCGAGCACGGCGACCCGAGAGGCGACAGCTACCGCTGGATCGCGCTATCCAACTGCACGCTCGGCGTGCTGCTGGCCACGCTCGATGCGTCGATCACGCTGATCGCCATGCCGGACATCTTCCGGGGCATCTCACTCGATCCGCTGGTGGCCGCCAACAGCTTCTACCTGCTGTGGATGATCCTCGGCTTCCTGGTCGTCTCCAGCGTGCTCATCGTCAGCCTCGGCCGGCTCGGCGACATGTTCGGCCGGGTCCGGATCTACAACCTCGGCTTCGTCATCTACACGGTGGCCTCACTGATCCTCACCGTGGACTGGATGACCGGCCGGGCGGGAGCGATCTTCCTGATCGTGTTCCGAATTGTTCAGGGAGTGGGCGCGGCCTGTCTGCTGGCCAACTCGGCCGCCATCATCACCGACGCCTTTCCGGTCAACCAACGCGGCATGGCCCTGGGGATCAACAACATCGTCGGGGTCAGCGGCATGTTCGTGGGCCTGATCCTGGGTGGTCTGCTGGCTCCGATCAGCTGGCGCCTGGTGTTCCTGATCTCGGTGCCGGTTGGCCTGTTCGGCACCGTCTGGGCCTACCTCAAGCTCGAGGAACGCTCCAAGCCCCGCCGGGCGCCGATCGACTGGGGTGGCAACCTCAGCTTCGCCCTCGGCCTGATCCTGATCATGGTCGCGGTGACCTACGGCATCCGTCCCGCGGACGGTGCGGCGACTGGGTGGGGGAGTGCCCGGGTCCTGATCCTGCTCGGCGCCGGGTTGCTGTCCCTGGTCGTGTTCGCGGTGATCGAGAGCCACGTTGAGAACCCGATGTTCCGCCTGCCCCTATTCAAGATCCGCGCCTTCACGTTCGGAACGCTGTCGACCTTCCTGTCCGCCGTGGCCCGCGGCGGGCTGATGTTCATGCTGATCATCTGGCTACAGGGAATCTGGCTGCCCGAGCACGGCTATGACTTCGCCAACACCCCGCTGTATGCGGGCATCTACATGCTGCCGCTGACCGTCGGGATGCTGCTGGCTGGTCCCACCTCGGGCTTCCTCTCCGATCGCTTCGGCTCGCGGCCGTTTGCCACCGGCGGGATGCTGGGGGCGGCGTTGAGCTTCATTCTGCTCAGCCTCCTGCCCACCGACTTTCCCTATCCGTTGTTTGCCGCCGTGCTGTTGCTCAACGGCATCTCAATGGGCATGTTCGCCTCACCCAACCGGGCCGGGGTGATGAACAGCCTCCCGGCTGCCGACCGCGGAGCCGGCGGGGGCATGAACCAGACCTTCCAGAACTCCGCCCAGGTGCTCTCGATCGGGATCTTCTTCACGCTGATGATCCTCGGGCTGGCCGCCAATCTGCCCCATGCCATGACCATCGGTCTCGAGGCCCACGGCGTCCCCGCCGCCGCGGCTGTACACGCCGCCCACCAGCCGCCGGTGTCGGTCCTGTTCGCCGCCTTCCTCGGCTACAACCCCATTCAGCACCTGGTCGGCCACTCGGGCCTGGTCGGCCTGAGCGCCCCCAACCACGCCCTGGTGCTCGGGCGCTCGTTCTTTCCCCGGTTGATTTCTGGCCCCTTCCGCACCGGATTGCACGAGGCCTTCGCCTTCGCCGTCGTGGCCTGCCTGGTTGCCGCGCTGGCCTCGTACTTCCGCGGGGGCAAGCCCACGGACGCCGAGCGCGCCGCTCGCCCCGCAGCCGCCGACGCTCCGGGTCCCGCGGTCACTGTCTGACCCGCTTGCCGGCCCGCCCGCCAGCGCCGCGGGCGCTCCGGGCCGGCGATGCCCGGTTGATGCCAACGCCTCGTGGGCGCCAGCCGATGGCGAGCCGGGCCGGTGGCGCGACCCTCCCGAGCCGACTAAACCGCACCAACAGCAGACCCCAAGCTGGCCAGCCAGCCAGGTATGATTTGCGGCCCGTCCGGCACCGTCAGGAGGAGCAGTGACTCAAACCGGGAGCGACCTTGAGCACGTTCTGGTCACCGAGCGGGCCAACTGGTTAGAGGGCCCCCCGCACGAGCTGTTCGCGCAGCTCCGCAGCCAGTGCCCGGTGCACTGGACATCGCATGTCAGCGAGTACCCGGATGAGGAGGGGTACTGGTCGGTGACCCGCGCCGAGGACATCCACACGGTGAGCCGGGACTGGCGGACCTACTCGTCCGAGCGCGGCGGCATCACCGCGATCACCGACGTATTCCCGCTCGAGTTGATGCGGGCCATGTTCATCGGGATGGACCCGCCCAAGCACGACCGCCTGAAGATGCTCTTCCAGGCGGGCTTCACCCCGCGGCGGATCGCCGACCACGAGGATGCCATCCGGACCATCGTCACCAGCGTGCTCGACCGGCTCGAGGGACGCGAGGAATGCGAGCTGGTCAACGAGGTCGCCCAGCCCATCGTCTCCCGGGTGATCGGCAGCTTCATGGGCATCCCGCCCGAGGACGATGCGATCTGGGCCCGGCTGATGAATTCCTCGCTCGGTGCCGGTGACCCGGATCTCAACCCCGACGGCATCGGGAGCATCCTCGAGAAGGAGATCCCGGAGATCTTCATGCGCTGTCAGAAGATGATCGCCGAGCGGCGCGCATCCCCCACCGACGATTTGACCTCAGTCCTGGTCCACGCCGAGATCGACGGCCAGAAGCTCGAGGAGCACGAGATCGTGATGGGCTTCTTCCTGCTGGTTGCGGCCGGCAACGACAGCACCAAGGCCACGTACTGCAGCGGCATGCGCGCGCTGATGCAGAACCCGTCAGAGCGACAGGCGCTGCTCGAGGAGCCGGAGCTGATCCCCAGCGCGGTCGAGGAGTCGCTGCGCATGTTCCCCGCCTTCGCCCACTTCCGCCGCACCGCCAACCAGGACACCGAGCTGGCCGGTCAGCCGATCAAGGAGGGGGAGAAGGTCGTCCTGTGGTACGTGTCCTCGGGTCGCGACGAGACCCGCTACGAGGATCCCGATCGCTTCGATGTGCGGCGCAACCCGGTCCACCAGGCCTTTGGGGCCGGCGGCCGCCATTTCTGCCTGGGGACAGCCCTGGCTCGCCTGGAGCTGAAGATCATGTTCGAGGAGACGCTGGCCCGCTACCCGGAGATGGAGTTGGCCGGTCCGGTCAGCTTCGTCGAGTCGGGTTTCATCAGCCAGCTGAAGACGCTCCCGGTCAAGCTCGGGCCGCGGTCGGCGGGCGCGAGCTGACCCCGGCACCGGGGCGCCCCGCGAGCTAGTACATCCCGCGCCAGTCTGACCAGGGCGACTCTCTCTCGGCGTCCTGCTCGTCGGCCCGAATCACGTGCATAACGGCGTTGATGAGAGCCAGGTGGGTGAAGGCCTGGGGGAAGTTGCCCAGGTGGCGTCCGGTATCGGGGTCGATCTCCTCGGCGTAGAGCCCCAGGGGGCTGGCGTAGCCGAGCAGCCGCTCGCACAGTGTGCGCGCCCGGTTGGCCTCGCCGATCTCGCACAGGGCGGAGACCAGCCAGAAGGAACAGATCAGGAACGTTCCCTCCTCGCCTCCGAGCCCGTCGTCGGTCTCATCGGGGCGGTAGCGGCATACCAGTCCGCCATCGGTGAGCTCATCGGCAATGGCCAGGACGGTGTTCCGGATGCGCTCGTCGTCGGGGGGCAGAAAGCGCATCAGCGGGAGCAGCAGCAGCGCGGCATCCAGGGCCTTGGTCTCGTAATGCTGGACGAATACGCCCCGCTCATCGAGGCCGTGCTCCAGTACGTCGGCGTGGATCTCGTCGGCCGCCTCCCGCCAGCGCTTGGCCCGCTCGGAGTCGTCGCGCAGCTCGGCCAGACGCCAACCTCGGTCGCAGGCCACCCAGCAGAAGACCTTGGACGAGGTGAAATGCTTGGGCTCACCGCGCACCTCCCAGATCCCACGGTCGGGCTCGCGCCAGTGCTCGATGGCCTCCTCGACCTGGCGCGAGAGGATCTTCCACACCCGGTCATCCAGGGAATCGCGCGAGCGCGTGTGCAGATAGACCGAATCCAGCAGGGCGCCCCACACATCGTGCTGGTCCTGCTCGTAGGCGGCGTTACCGACCCGCACCGGCCGGGCGCTCTCGTAGCCCTCCAGGTGATCGAGCTCATGCTCGTCGAGGTTGCGTTCGCCGTCCAGGCCATACATGACCTGGAGCTTCTCCTCGCCGGCGGCGACGTCGGCGATGAAGTAGAAGAAATCGTTGGCCTCCCAGTCAAAGCCCAGCGAGAGCAGCGCCCAGAGCATGAAGGTCGAGTCGCGAATCCAGCTGTAGCGGTAGTCCCAGTTGCGCCTACCCTGGGGAGCCTCGGGTAAAGAGGTGGTCGCGGCGGCGAGCAGGGCCCCGCTCGGGGCGTAGGTCAGCCCCTTGAGGGTCAGGGCGCTGCGCTGCAAAAAGGTTCGCCAGGGATGATCCGGGAAGTTGCCGCGGTCCAGCCAGTGCTGCCAGTGGTGGGCGGTCCAGACCAGTCGGTCGTAGGCCTCCTTGATGTCAGCCGGCGGCGCATGCTCACTCCAGGACAGGGCGCAGTAGGCCAGCTCACCCTCCTTCATCATGTGCCTGGCGGTGGCCCGCGAGCCCTCGAAGCCGAGGCGCAGATCGGTGGTCAGCTTGAGCTCGACCTTGCCGTCTGAGCTGGTCGCCACCCCCTCGTGGTAGCTGTCGCCGCTGTAGCGCCACCGGGCCGGGTCACGGCCGTAGTCGAACTTCGGCTCGCAGTCCAGAAGCAGCTGCACCTCGCCGTTGACGCAGCGCACGGTGCGGAGCAGGACGTGATCGGCGTCGTAGTCGGTCGGGGCGCGTCGATGGGTGTGGGAGCGGTCGCGGCCGTGGTGCCATTCGCCGATCAGCAGCACGTCGCGGACGATGATCCAGCCCGACCCCGTGCCCCAGCTTGTCTCCAGCACCACCGTCCCGGGCAGGTAGCGGCGGGCGGCGGGCACCGATACGCCGTCCGGGCCGAGCCGGAACCAGCCCGCGTCCCGGTCGAGCATGGCCCCGAACACGCTGGGCGAATCGACGCGAGGCAGGCAGAGCCACTCCACGGCCCCGCTCGGCGCCACCAGGGCCACCGTTTCGCAATCCGACAGGAACGCGTAATCGGCTATCGGTGGGAAGGTGCTGCTGCTGAACTGGCTCGCGGTCTCGCGCTGACGGGCGGGCAGGCTGGGCGAGGGAGCACGTCCCCGCTCGGGCTTCTCGTTGGCGAGGTCTTCGCGCAAACCGGCAGTATCTCCATTTGCGGGCGAAAGTCCAGCCCTGACCGGCTGATTGCCGGTCGCGACTCAGCCGCCCAGACCGCCCAGGACCGAGAACGGGCGCCAGGGACTCTCGTCGTAGATGGCCCGGAGGTTGCCCTCCACGCTGACCACGCTGCCCGCCGGAGCCAGAGCGCGCAAACGCTCGGCGAGCTGACTGGCGCTGCCCTCATCCAGGGCACCGACCAGAACCGCGCTCCAGCGGTGGACCACCGGGATTCCCTCCGCGCGCAACCGCTCGGCCAGCTCGCCGGCCTCCCCGCGCGAGGCGCATTGCACCCGGACCTCGAACTCGGGGTAGCCCTGAGCCTCGGAGTCGGCTCGTTCCTGGGCCACGCGACGGCCGAGTTCCTCCGCCCGCTCGGCGTCGGTCTGGGGCAGGGGGACATCGGGGTCCTCCCATGCCTCCGCGGTGGGATGCCAGTGCGTGAGCTCGTAGTCGGCGCTCCACCCGCGCGCGGCCACCAGCGCCTGGACCGCGGTCCGAGTGGCCTCGGCCTGCTCCCGGCTCCCGGCGTAACCGAACACCGCTGCACCGTCCTGAGAGACGACGATGCGGTCGTGGATCGACCGCGTGCGCTGCTCATCCAGGGTGTGGGCTTTCAGCTCCTCGGTGAGCTGCCCGGCCTGTCGGCTGTCGGCGAGTCCAATGCGCAGGCGCCAGTCGTCATTCATGGTCGGGACTCTAACCGGCCTGGCTACCCTCTGGGCCGTGGCCGTTCGGGCACAAACACGCAGCTTGGCCGACGACGAAGCGGCGATCGCCGCCGCGCTCGAGCGCCGCCGGGCCGCGGTGGCCGAGTACTGGAACCTCGGCCCGGAGGTGGTGCTGATCGGAGCCGGCGACCCGATCCACATTCCCGGTCGCGACGATCTGACCTACCGCTTCCGCGCCCACTCCGACTACTTCTACCTGACCGATCGCGAGCGCTCGGGCGGCGTGCTGGCCTTCGATCCGGGCGAGGGCTGGGTGGACTTCCTGCGTCCGGTGTCGACGGCCGAGCGGCTGTGGGAGGGAGCGCCCCCCGGTCAGCCTCCCGGCCGGCCGGTGAGCGAGCTTGAGGGCTGGTTGGCCGAGCGTCGCGGGCGGCCGGTGGCCATGCTCGGTGCACCTACGTCCGGGGTCGACGCCGACGTCGAGCTGAGTTCTGCGCTGCGCCGCGGCCTGCACCACGTCCGGCGGCCCAAGGACGCGGTCGAGCTGGCCCGGATGCGCGTCGCCGAGGCGGCCACCAGGGCCGGATTCGCACAACTGGCCTCCCGGTTGGCGGTTGGGATCAGCGAGCGTGAGCTCCAGATTGAAATGGAGGCCGAGTTCTTCCGCCAGGGCGGTGACGACCTGGCCTTCGAGACGATCGTGGCCTCCGGCCCCAACTCGGCCGTGCTGCACTTTCCGCCCACGGGACGGCGGATCGGGGAGGGTGAGCTCGTCCTGGTCGACGCCGGCGCCGAGTATCGCGGTTACGCCAGTGACGTGACTCGCACGTATGCCTCCTCTGGCCGGTTGAACGGCGAGCAGGCCACCCTGTACGCGGTCGTGCGCGGCGCGATGGAAGCGGCCGTGGAGCGCTGCATCGCCGGCACGGAATCACGCGACCTGCATCTGAGCGCGGCCGCGGTCGTCGCGGAGGGGCTGATCGATCTCGGCCTGCTCCATGGCGCGCCCGAGGATCTCGTGGCCCAGGGTGCCGTGGCCATCTTCTTTCCCCACGGGGTCGGTCACCTGGTTGGCCTTGGCGTTCGCGACGCCAGTGCGCTGCCGGCCGGCTCCCAGCCTGACGTTTCGACTCCCGGCCTGCGGAACAACCTGCCTCTGCTGGCCGGCTATGTGACCACGGTCGAGCCCGGGGTCTACTTCGTCCCCGCCCTGCTGGGCGACGAGGAGGCCCGGACGCGACTTGGTGGCGCCGTGGACTGGGACCGGGCCGAGTCGATGATCGGCTTCGGCGGCATCCGCCTCGAGCACAACGTGCTCATCACCGACGGGGACCCCGAGGTGCTGACCGCCGATATCCCGCTGCTGGGCTGCCCCGGCGGCGGCGTCCCGTGATCTGCCAGGGGCCGGGCGTGAGGTCGAGAATCATGTTGACGACCCAGACGATGACCGTCGCCGCCACGAGCGTGCCAAACCCGTGGATCTGGAAGCCGCTGACCACGTCGCGGGTGATGACCAGCATCAACAGCGCGACGAGGAACCAGGCGATGCCCAGGGTGAGGATTGCCAGCGGCAGCGTGATCAGGCGCAGCAGCGGCTTGAGCACCGTGTTGAGAACCCCGAAGACCGCGGCCGCGGCCAGCAGCGATCCGGCGTTGCGGACGTGAACGCCGGCGAGGAGCCCGGCCACAACCGCGAGCACCAGGGCGTTGGTCAACCACGAGATGGCAAGCCGCGTCAGCAGCGGGGGGTCCGCCATTACGCAGCGCAGACAGCCGGGAGCATGGACATCATCATGCCACTGGTTCAGATCGTGCCGGTGAGGACGAGCAGGCCGATGATGACCAGCACGAGCGCCGTGAATGCGTTGCCCCACTGCTCGAGCCACTGACCGCGGATTTCGTAGCCGCTGCGGGTGGCGGCCAGCGTGAGGCCGACGATGGTGCCGATTGTCACCACGGCGAACACGACCAGCGAGCCGACCGCGGTGGCCACTCCGGCGGTGGCGGCGGCCAGGAAGACGGGCAGAATGGTCAGGTCGGGAGAGGCGGCCGCTCCGAAGGGGACCATCACCGCGGCCAGTCCGCCGAGGCCTCGTCGGCCTGAGGGGTGCGGGTGGGTGTGGTGGTGATGGTCGTGGTCGTGCGCGTGGTGGTGACCGTGTCCCGTGAGTTCGAGCAGCACGAAGGCAAGACCGGTGGCGATCAGGATCACGCCGACGATCGTGTCCTGGGCGCTTTGAATCGTGGAGCGGAACTGCAGCCCGATGGCGATGATCACGGCGCCGAGGATGATCGAGACCAGGACGTGGGCCACGCCGGCCAGGCCGGAGAGGCGGGCAATCCGGGCGAGCGGATAGCGCCGCGTGCGGCCGAGTACCGCCAGCGGCAGCCAGTGGTCGGGCAGGATCGCGTGGCCGAAACCGACCCCCGCCGCGGCGGCCAGCAATGCGGGACCACTGCTGGTCATGCCGGGACAGCCAGCTTGGCCGGAGTGGCGGCCAGGCCCAGGCGCAGGTGCTCGGTGTGCGACACGGCCTCGGTCAACAGCATGCGGACGTGCTCGTCGTGCAGGGCGTAGATCACCTGGCGACCATCCCGGTCGCCGATCACGAGGCCGAGGTGGCGCAGGACCCGCAGCTGCTGGGAGACGGCCGATTGCTCCATCTCAACCGCCCGGGCCAGATCACCGACAGAACAGGGGCCGGCCCCGAGGCGGCTGAGGATTCGCACCCGACTCGGGGTGGCCAGGGCCTGCATCGTCTCGGCCACCGACCGGGCCGTCGTGGCCGACAGGAAGGCCAGGTCGGTCTCACCACCGTGACTCATGCTCACATCATCGCATGATTCGGCGTTCATATGTTGTCCGGCGGCCGGAGCTGTGCGTCATCATGAGGGCATATGAGTTCCGGTCACGGTGGCTTCGCGGCGTCGGGCGGTGAGTCCTCCGGCGGGGGCCGCGCGCTGAGGCGGGCCGGTGGCCCAGACAAGCAGCCAACGCCGTTGATGGACCCCACGCGCGAGCGCGACCGGCACCGCATTCTGCGCCTGTTCGGGCCCTACCGAGTGCGCCTGGCCGTGGTCCTGGGGATGATCGTGTTCAGCGCCGGGCTGAGCATGATCTCGCCGTTCCTGCTCCGGACGGTGCTCGACAAGGGCATCTTCCATCACCAGACCACGCTGCTGACCGAGCTGGTGCTGGCCATGATCGGGATCGCCATCGCCACCGCCGTGTTCAGCGTGTGGCAGACGTATCTCTCGAACTCGATCGGCCAGCAGGTGATGCACGATCTGCGCGCGGCGGTCTACCAGCACCTGCAGCGCATGTCGCTGGCCTTCTTCACGCGCACGCGGACCGGCGAGGTGCAGTCCCGGATCGCCAACGACATCGGCGGCCTGGAGACCGTGGTCACCACCACGGCGACGTCGATCGCTCAGAACGCCACCACGGTGATCGCCACTCTGGTCGCCATGTGCCTGCTGAACTGGCGCCTGGCAGTCATCTCGCTGATCTTCGTGCCCCTGTTCGTGTGGCTGACGCGGCGGGTGGGCAAGGTCAGACGCAAGATCACCTCCGAGCAGCAGCGCCGGCTGGCCGACCTGAGCGCGCTGGTTTCCGAGTCGCTGTCGGTCTCGGGGATCATGCTGGGCAAGACGATGGGCCGGGGGGCCGACCTGGCCGATCGCTTTACCGGGGAGTCCAAGGGCATCGCCGATCTCGAGGTCCGCTCCCGGATGGCCGGTCGGTGGGTCATGTCGACGATCCAGATGACGTTCGCCATCCAACCGGCCATCGTCTACTGGCTGGCCGGGCAGAGCTTCCTGGGCCCGATCTCGATCGGGACGGTGGTCGCCTTCACGACTCTGCAAACCCGGCTCCTATTCCCGATCCAGTCACTGCTCAACGTGGGCACCGACATCGAGGCCTCGATGGCCCTGTTCGACCGCATCTTCGAGTACCTGGACCTGCCGGTCGACATCGTCGAGGCCGAGCATCCGGTGGAGCTGCGCCCGGAGGAGGTCCTGGGTGAAGTGCGCCTCGAGAACGTCTCCTTCCGCTACGGGACGGGCGACGACGATCCCTGGACGCTGCATGACATCAACCTGACCGTGCCGGCCGGTACTCGCGCCGCAGTGGTCGGGGAGACGGGATCGGGCAAGACGACGCTCGGCTATCTGGTCGCGCGACTCTACGAGCCCCAGAAGGGCCGGGTGACGATCGACGGGGTGGATGTGCGCGACGCCTCGCTGGCCTCGCTGGCGGCCACGGTCGGCGTCGTCTCGCAGGAGACCTACTTGTTCCACGCCAGCGTGCGCGAGAACCTGCGCTTCGCGCGGCCCGACGCCACCGACGAGGAGATCGAGGACGCTGCCCGCACGGCGCGCATCCACACCTTGATCGCCTCCCTGCCCGAGGGCTACGACACCGTTGTCGGAGAGCGCGGTTACCGCTTCTCGGGCGGAGAGAAGCAGCGCATGGCCATCGCCCGCACCGTGTTGCGCAATCCACCGGTGCTGGTCCTCGATGAGGCCACCAGCTCGCTGGACACCCAGACCGAGTTCGCCGTGCAGGCCGAGCTTGAGCGCCTGGCCGAGGGACGGACCACGGTGACCATCGCCCACCGTCTGTCGACGATCCGCGACGCCGATCAGATCTTCGTCCTCGACAAGGGTCAGATCGTCGAGCACGGGACACATGAGGAGCTGCTCGAACGCCAGGGTCACTACGCCGCCTTGGTGGCCCGCGACGTGACCGAGGAGCCGGTCTAGCCGGCGGCCCCGGGTATGGCCGGGGGCCCCGTGTAGCCGGCGGGTCCGGGTGTGGCCGGGAGCCGGTCTAGCCGGCGGGCCCGAGCCGTGGTGGCCCGGGCCCGGCGCGGCTACGAGGTGAAGAGGAGCCCCTTGACGGCCTTGAAACCAGTGATGAACGGCGTCAGGCTGCCGTCCCCGTCATTGAACGAGGCCACCACGCTGCCGAAGCTCCGGCTGCCCAGGCTGTCCATCGAGGCCAGCGCGTCATCGGCCGAGAACGGCCCGGTGACCCGATAGATCTTGGCCGCCTTATTGTCAACGACGTAGAGCTTGGCGTTGTCGACAGGCGCCCAGCGGACATCGTCGACGCCGGCCGGCGTGCTGTTGTCGCCGTAGGTCAGCTGCAGCCGGGTGAGGGTCTTGCCCTTGGCGAAGATGAGCTCCTGGTCGGCCTGGCTGTCCAGACATGTACTGGCCGCCGAACGGATCACCGAGTCCGGTGGGGACGACGGCGTTGGAGTCCGGGTCGGTGAGCTTGACATGGACCGCGTTCCCCGTCACGCCGTCAGTGGCCGGAGCGCGATCGGAGAACGTGGGGAACAGGTGGGCGGTGTGCCCGCGCAAAAATCACGCGGAAGGTCGCGGTGGCCTTGCGGCGGGTCGGAGCCGAGGCGGCGAGGAGGATACGGTTCCCCTGAATGACCACGGCGTCGGTTCCGCCTCCGGTGTGCACGGCGCCGGATCCCTTGCTGTCGGGCGCGGGCGCGTAACGGTAGAGCGTCACCTGACGAGCCTTCGGAGCCCCGGGCTTGACGGTGAACAGATGGGACTTGCCGTCCTCGTTGGCGGTGGCCACGATCGCCTTCAAGTTCGGGTCGGCGCCGATTCCGTCAATCTTGCCGGCCAGGTTCCAGGAGGCGGCGACGTGGCCGTTCTTGCGGTACTCGACCAGCAGGCTCTGTGTCTTGTGGGTACCGGGGGCCGCCTCGCCCTTGGTCCCGACGCCGTTCTGCCAGGCCACGAACACGTGGCCGTTCAGATAGGCGATGTCGTCCGGGCCGGAAACGCCGTGGTGCGGGGCGCCGGCAAAGACCTTCAGTTTGAACGCGGGAGGGGCCACGGGACGCGCGGCCGCAGTGCCGGCGGTGCCCAAGAGCACGGCCGCGGAGAGTAGGAACGGCTTAGTCGAGATCATGCGGCGGCACGGTAAGGAGAAAAAGCCCCTCGGTTGTGACTGCCGTGTGATCGTCAGTTGCGCAGTGCCATCGGCCGGTCTGGCTCGCGGGCCGCGAATGGCTCCCCATCGGGCCCGGGGCGGCCCGGCGCGGCATGGGTACTGAGGCCGCGCGCCGGGATCAGGGTGAGGAGCATCAGCACCCCCAGTCCGATCAGCGGGACGGCGTCGCTGGAGGCCTGCGAGATGACCGCTGCCGCGGGGGCGCCGATCGTTTCCCCGGCCGCGTAGGCGAGATTGAAGAGTGTGGAGGCGACCACCATGGCGATCCCCAGCCGCTCGGCCGAGTCGGTCATGGTCGAGACCGCCGGGATCATGTAGCCGGTCATCGGCCCGCCGAGGGCGATGACCGCGAGCACAGCAAGCAGAACCGGAGAGTGTGGGAGGACCAGGGCGGGCACGAGAATGGCGCTGATCAGCAATCCCAACGTGATCGGGGCCCGCTACGCCCGGCCCGGTGCCGGCTCGGGAATCGGGCGGCGATCGTCCGCCGTCCGGTCCTGCTGGGCGGCGCGGCTGGAGCTGCCCTCAACGTTGAGGCGCGGGAGTATCCGTTCGATCCCCCGGGGCAGCTGCCAGTTGCGCTCGCCCAGCATCATCATCACCGCGGGGACCAGAATCGAGCGCACGATCAGCGCGTCGAGCAGCACGGCGCTGGCCAGGCCGACGCCGAACAGCTCGATGATGCGCTCGCCGCCGAGGACGAAGGCGCCAAAGACCAGGACCATGATCGTCGCGGCGGCGGTGATCGTGCGGCCGGTGGCGGCCAGACCGTGGTTTACGGCGGCCGTGTTCTCGCCCCGGCGGTGCCACTCCTCGTAGACACGGCTGATCAGGAAGACCTCGTAATCCATCGACAGGCCGAACAGGATCGGGAACATGAGCACGGGCAGGAAGGCCTCGATCGGGCCGCTCTGGATCCCGGTGATCGAGCTTCCCCAGCCGAGCTGGAAGACGGCGGTGACCACGCCGAAGGCCGCGCCGGCGGAGAGCATGTTCATGATCGCCGCGGTGAGCGGGATGACCAGGCTGCGGAAGACGGCCATCAGGAGCAGGAAGCTCAGCAGCACGACGATGCCGATGAACAGCGGCAGCTTGGCCGAGAGCACGTGGCTGAAGTCGGAGAAGATCGCCGTCGTGCCGCCCACCAGCACGTGTATCCCGGTGCCCCGTGAGGCGTTTGGCACCAGCGAGGTCCGGACGCGGGCGAGCAGATCCGCCGTTGAGACAGCTTGAGGCGAGCCCGTCGGATACACGTCGGCGATCATCACCGGGGCGTGTCCGGCGACGCTCGGCAGCACCACCGGGCGCGTCGCGCCAGCCACTCCCGGCGCACTGGCCACCGCGTGCTCGACGCGGACGAAGGCGGCCTGCTGGGCCGGCGTCGAGGCTTGGGCGACGAGCATCAGCGGACCGTTGTAACCCGGCCCGAAGCCCCGGGCCAAAGAGTCATAGGCCTTGCGGGTGCTGGAGCCCACCGGGTCGCTGCCCGAATCCGCAGAGCCGAGCCGCATCGAGAAGAAGGGGATCGCGATGACGATCATCACCAGCGCGGAAATGGTGGCGAACACCGCCGGCCGCTTCTGCATGGCGCTGGCCCAGCGCGACCACAGCGGCGACTCGTCGCTCGTGCGCCGCACGTCCTCGCGCAAGGCGCGGCGCTCACTGCGGCGGGGAACCAGACCGCCCATCACGCCGAGCAGGGCCGGGAGCAGGGTGAGCGCAGCCAGGACCGTGAAGGCCACGGCTATCGCCGCCGCCACGGCCACGCCGTACAGGAAGGCAACGCCCAAGGCGAACATGCCCAGCATGGCGATGCAGACGATCGCGCCTGCGAACAGCACCGCACGTCCCGAGGTGTCCAGAGACTCAACCACCGCCTCCTCGCGGGTCAGACCCCGCAGCAGCCCCTGCCGGTAGCGGGTGACGATGAACAGCGCATAGTCGACCCCCACGCCGAGGCCGATCAGCAAAGCCAGCTCACTGGAGAACGAGGCCATGTTCATGATCTGGGAGACCAGGCCGATGACCGCGAGTCCCGTGCCCAGGGAAAGCCCGGCGGTGAGCAGGGGGAGCAGCATGGCGATCAACGAGCCGAAGACGATGAACAGCACGACGGCCGCGGCCAGGAAGCCATACAAGAGGCCCGTCGACGAGTTGCTCTGGTTGCCGGACTGGGCGATGTTGCCCTCGACCGCGAACTGGACCCCACCCCCTGAAGCCGAGGTGATCTTCTGCACGAAGGCCTTGGCCGCGCCGGCGGTGATGTCGTTGCGATTCGAGGCGGCATCGAAGGTCACGTTGGCGAACGCCACCTGACCGCTCTTGGAAATCTGCCGCGCACCGGCGGGCGTGTAGGGAGAGGCCACGGTGGACACATGGGGGACCCGAGCCACCGTGGCGAACAGCTTCTCGGCCCGGGCGCGCACGGCCGGGTCGGTCACTCGGCCGTGCTGGACGGCGATCACCAGCTGGTCGGTTTCACCCGAGGCCCGCGGGCTGCTGCGCTCGAGCAGGCGGATGGCGTCGAAGCTCTGTGTGTGTGGAAGAGAGAAGTTGTTGCTGTAGGCGCTGCCCACCGCGGAGTGGATTGCGGTCAGGCTGGCCAGGAGGGCGATCCAGCCCAAGATCGTTACGGCTTTATGGCGAAAACACCAGGCTGCGAGCGAGCGCACTTACGTCCTCCGGTCTCGTGGGTCGCGTCCCCCTCTCCCCGTAGGACGCCCCTCTATTGAACACCTCTGGTTTGACAATTGGTTGAAAGCAGCAGAATGCCTTCGTCTTGTCAGACCGTGTGACCCGCTCGAAATCATCGCATCGCAGTGCTGGCATCCTCCTGTATCGCGAATCCGAATCCGATTCCGATCTGGAGGTCCTCCTCGTTCATCCCGGTGGACCGTTCTGGGCTCGCCGCGACGCTGGCGCCTGGTCAATTCCCAAGGGCGAGTACTGGCCGGACGAGGAGCCACTGGCCGCCGCGCGCCGCGAGTTTGCCGAGGAGCTTGGGTCCCCCCCGCCGGACGGGGAGCCGACTGACCTTGGCCAGGTGCGCCTGAAATCCGGTAAGCGGATCCAGGCCTGGGCGCTGGCCGGGGATCTGAACGCCGATGCCATCACCAGCAACACGTTTGCCCTCGAGTGGCCTTCTGGCTCCGGCCGGATGCAGGAATTCCCCGAGGTCGATCGCGCGCAGTGGTTCAGCCTCGACACCGCGCGCGAGAAGCTCAATCCGGCTCAGGCGCCGCTGATCGACCGACTCCAGGAGCTGCGCAGCGGGTGAGCGGATCCGACGCCATCAGTCCCACCGCCCACTACACGGGCTACGTGTGGGCGCGCAACGGGCTCTCGCATCCCGCGCTGCGCACCCGCGAGGGGGAGCTGCTGTTCGCGTCGCTGCAACCGGCCATGCTGGCCAGCCGGGCGCTGGGCGGTCCGTCGCTTGAGCCCTACCTGCTCGCCCGCCACCAGGCCATCGATGATCGCGTCGAGCAGGCCATCGAGTCGGGCGCCGCGACCCAGATAGTCGAGGTCGCCGCCGGACTGTCACCGCGTGGCTGGCGCTTTGCCCAGCGCTACGGCGACGCGATCACCTATGTGGAGGCCGACCTGCCGGCGATGGCCGCCCGCAAGCGCCAGGCGCTTGAACGGATGGGTTCGCTCGGCCCGCACCATCAGGTTCGTGACGTGGACGCGCTGAAGCCCGGGGGCCCGGGCAGCCTGGTCGAGCTGACGGCCAGCCTCGACCCCGAGGCGGGCCTGGTCATCGTCACCGAGGGCCTGCTCGGCTACCTGTCGACCCCTGACATGACTGCGCTCTGGGAGCGCTTCGCCGCCGCGCTGAAGACGTTCACGGCCGGGCGCTATGTGTCTGACCTTCATCTTGGCGACGCCGTGACCCCGGTCGTGCGGGGCTTCCGGGTCTTGCTCGGGGCGTTCGTGCGGGGCCGCGTCTACCTGCACTTTCGGTCTGGCGAGCAGGCTGAGCGGGCGCTGCTGGCCGCAGGCTTTCGCGCCGCGCAGGTGTTTCGGGCAGGGTCAGCAAGCGGACAGGAGGGAGCCCGACTGGCGCATATACTTGAGGCGTCAACCTAATGATCTCCGCCACCCTTTACAGCGATCCGGCCTGTCCCTGGGCCTACTCGGAGAGTCCCGCGCTGCGCGTGCTCGAGTGGCGCTACGGGGATCAGCTGGATTGGCGCCTGGTGCTCATCGGGCTCACCGAGGACGCATCCCAGTACGTAGCCCGGGGCTACACCCCGTTGCGGGGCGCGCTTGGCCAGCTCTCCTTCCGCCGCTACGGGATGCCGTTCGCCCCAGCGCCGAAGCCCAGAGTGAGTGCCACCGCGCGAGCCTGCCGAGCGGTCGTGGCCACGCGCCTGGCCCACCCCGGGCGGCGAGTGGGATGTCTTCCGGGCGCTCCAGCTGGCCAATTTCACCACCGACCTCGTCCTCGAGGACGACTCCGGGTTGCAGGCGGTCCTGGCCACCGTGCCCGGCGTCGATGCCAGCGCGGTGATCGCCGCGCTGGACACGCCAGAGGTCACCGAGGCCTACAACGCCGATCGCGAAGCCGCCCGTACCGCCGCCGGCTCCCCGGCCGAGTTCCAGGGCAAGACGGCGGCCACTGACGGGTCGGTCCGCTTCACTGCTCCGTCGGTCGTGTTCGGCGTCAATGGCACTGCGCTGACCGCCGGGGGCTTCCAGCCCGTGGAGGCCTACGACGTGCTGATCGCCAACCTCGATCCGGAGCTAGAGCGTCGGCAGCCGCCTGAGACGCCCGAGCCGTTGCTCGAGTACTTCCCCGGCGGTCTCACCACCCAGGAGGTGGCCGCGCTCATGACCGCCGGCAACGACGTGCCCGATCGGGCCAGTGCCGAGCGGGCCCTCATCGAGCTTGTGGCGGAGGGGCGCGCCGTACGGGCGCCGCTGGGCGACGACGCGCTCTGGAGTTCTGCCGGCTCGTAAGTACGGGCGGCCAGGTCAGGGGCCGGGTGGCGGCATCGGCGGCGGGGTGCTGGTGATCTGCAGGGCGTGGGGGATGAGGAGGTGGGCGGTGTCTTGGCTGTAGTTGATCTGGACGCCATCGCCGATCTGGACGCCGCTGATCAGGTCGCCGACCAGGCTGGTGGCGAACACGAGGGTGGAACCGGAAGCGCTCTGCACCGTCAGCGTCGAGCCGTCCAGGGCGGTAACAGCGCCGCTGACGCTGGCCGCCCCGGCGTAGGTGAGGACCTTGAGGCCCATGCTCCCGGTCGGCCACTCGGCGTAGTTGACGCGGACCTGGTCCCCGGGCTCGGCGCCGTAGACGAGCTCCGGGTGAGCGATCGTCTGGAAGGTGTAGCTGTGCCCGTAGATGACGCGGTTGCGCAGCACCGAGGGCTGAAAGTGCCAGCGCTTGTAGGCATGGGTGTAGGAGAGCGGGGCGCTGTCGTCCAGCCAGGTGGGGCCGCCCTTGCTGTTCCCGCCGCCACCGTCTGAGGTGCCGAAGTAGCGGCCGTTGATGCTCATGAATATGTGCACGCCCGGGTGGTCGTAAAGGTTGACCGAGTTCGGGGCTCGGCCCGGACCGCGGACGATGAGCCCCGCGCGGGCCAGATACTGGATCACCCCGTAGTCGCCGGGCACGCCCGAGCCGGCCGGCCACAGCCCGGCGCCGGAGAGCACCGCGGCCACCGACCCCGAGCAGTCAAAGCCCCGCCGGCGGCCGTTGTGGCCAGGGCCACGCGAGCCCACGCTGGCCGTCCCGACCAGAGCGTGGCCGCCGCCCCACACATAGGGGTAGTCGCCCGCGGCGAGTGCGTCGGCCGCGCGGGTCAGGGCATTGACCACCCCGATGCGCGGACCGGCGGTCTGGACGGTGAGCGTCGATGAGCCAACGGCGGTGATCCGCCCGGTGATCGCGCCCGTGACCGGGGCAGCGTGAGCGGCCGGCGCCATGAGGGCGCAGACCAGGGCGCAGACGCTTGCAGCCAGACGTTTCACAAATTGGTTTGGGGAGGGGTCGGGGGGCGCGGAACGGCCGGCGGGCGGCCAGGATCCCTCCTGTCATCGGCGGCGAGGGCGGCACACTCAAGGCCCAGCCGGCCAGGCTGGACTCTGGCTGGACCCCGCCGCCCGCTAGAGCCAGGGGTTCACAGCCAGCTCGCGAGCCACGGCCTCGGTGACCACCAGGGCCTGACGGACAGTTCGGTAGTCGACGTTCTCCGGCGTGTCGCTCATCTGGTGGTAGTTGGACAGTGCCTTGTAGCGATCCATGGAGCAGAGCATCGCCGTGGGGTAGCCGGCCCGGCTGGGCAGCACAGCATCGGTTGAGTTGCGGGCCCTCATGCCCCGCCGGAGCGGTGCTCCGGCCTGTTCGGCCACGCGGGCGATGAGATCGCGGAAGCTGCGGTCGTAGTAGTCCTCCATCACCACCGGTCCCTCGCCCTCGACCAGGACGAGCTTGGGTGAGCCAACGGCCTCGAGGTTGAGAAACCAGGTTCGCTCGCGGTCCAGGCGGGGGAAGTGGCGTTCGGCGAAGCTGTAGATCCCGCCCTGGATCACCTCCTCGGCTCCGCAGGAGACGAGCATCACGCGCAGGCCGGGCACCGGCTCGGCCCGCAGGCGCTCGGCCAGCGCGACGAGCACGGCCACGGCGGTCAGGTTGTCGTTGGCGCCGGGCACGATCGGGCTGCGGGCGATGTCCTCGAACGCGGCCACCCCGACCGCTGAGGCGGCCACACCAGCGGCCAGCAGGCCGCGGCGCTCGCGCGCCGCCCCCAGCGCGACGAGACCGGGAGCAGCGAGGATCGCCCACCACAGCGGCAATGAGGTGTCGACCCGCTCGAGCACGCCTGGGAACCGATCGCCCAGCCAGGCCTGGACGCGGTCATCGAAGATCCGGCCACCGGGAGCGGCGTCGTGATGGCCCAGCACGACGAGAGTCCGCTCGGCCCGGAGCTCCCCGCACTCGGCGACCACGTTCCAGGTCTGGCGCGGCGGCCCGCTCAGTCGGCGAAAGATGCGCGGGCCGTTGGAGATGTCGTCGGCGATGGCCAGGGTCGTGGCGGCCGCCGTGGCCCCTCCGATCCGGCTCAGGCGCCGGCTGAGCAGCGCCCCCAGCCCGGCCACCGCGCCGACGCCGGCCAGGTTGCGGATCACCTTGGCGTAGCCCTCGCGGAAGGCAGCGTCCTCGACGGTGGCCCGCGCGCCGGCGTCGCTGAGTCGCTGGGCGATCCAGTTCGCGGCCTGCTGCTCTCCGGGCTCCCCGGCGCGGCGCTCGATCGGGGCCAGCGCGGCGATGACCTCGCGCAGGGTGGCCTCCTCGCCCCCTCCGGAGCTCACGCGGCGGCGACGTTCTCGAAGATCGCGGCCAGTCCCTGCCCACCCCCGATGCACATCGTCTCCAGGCCGTAGCGTCCGCCGCGGCGATCCAGTTCGCGCAGCAGGGTGGCCAGGATGCGTGCTCCGGTGGCCCCGATGGGGTGGCCCAGGGAGATGCCCGAGCCGTTGACGTTCACGCGCTCGAGACCGTCGGGCAGGTCCCATTCGCGCAGCACGGCCAGGGCCTGGGCAGCGAACGCCTCGTTGAGTTCGATCAGATCCATCTGGCTCATCTCAAGCCCCGCGCGTTCCAGGGCCCGGGCGACGGCGGGCACCGGCCCGATGCCCATCGTCCGCGGTGGTACGCCCGCCACCGCCCACCCGACGAACCGGGCCAGTGGACGCAGTCCGAGCTCGGTGGCGCGCTCGGCGTGGGTGACGATGCACACCGCGGCGCCGTCGTTCTGGCCGCTGGCGTTGCCGGCCGTGACCGTGGCCTCAGGGTCCTTCCGGCCCATGATCGGGCGCAGTGTGGCCAGGCTCTCGAGGCTGGCGTCGGCGCGGGGGTGCTCATCGCGTTCGATCACTCGGGTGCCGTTCTTGCGCTCCCGCACCTCGACCGGCACGATCTCCTCCGCGAAGGCACCCCGCTGGTGGGCGTCGACGGCCCGCTGATGCGAGCGCAGAGCGAGCTCGTCCTGTTCGATGCGGGGGATCTCGTATTCCCGGCGCAGGTTCTCAGCCGTCTCGATCATCCCGCCCGGCACCGGGTGGTTGGCCCCGCCGGCGGTGACCCGGCCGCGGACCAGGCGATCCTCGAGCATGGCTCCGCCCGAGCGTGCCCCCCAGCGAAGGGCGGTCGAGTAGAGCTCGGTCTGGCTCATGCTCTCGGCCCCCCCGGCCAGCACCAGGTCAGCGGCGCCGGTCTGGACTCGCATGGCGGCATCGATCACGGCCTGCAGACCGGAACCGCAGCGCCGATCGACCTGAAGACCGGGCACCTCGACGGGCAGCCCGGCATCGAGCGCCGCCACGCGGCCGAGCGCCGGAGCCTCGCCGTTGGCGTAGGCCTGGCCGAGCAGGACGTCGTCGACGGTCTCGACGGGCAACCCGGTGCGGTCGATGACGGCACGGATCACCGTGGTGGCCAGCTCGGTCACCGAGACGTCGCGGAACATGCCGCCAAACCGCCCCACCGGGGTGCGAAGCGGCTCGCAGATCAGCGCCTCACGCATCGATCGGCCAGCTTAGTGATGCACGGCCCGCGGCCGCGTTAGGCCAGTTCTACCTGGTCAGCGACGCGCTGAACCGCAGGTTGCCGCTATGGCAGCTGAAGTTGTTGTGAGTGGCCGTCTCGCGCAACGTTCCGCTGACCTTGTGGCCGTGATCACTGAAGCCGCCGTTGATCGTGACCGACGCCTTGTAGGTCAGCCCGCCGTGGGGAGTGGACACCTTGAACGTGAAGCGGCCGTGCAGGTTGAACGTGCCGCCCTTGCTGATCTGCCGAGCGTGCGTGGGGCTGAGCGACACGTAGGCCGGGCCGGCACATGAGCCCTGGACGGCGTGACCCTCGAGCATGAAGTTCAGCAGTCCGCTGGCGAAGTTGGCCTTGTTCCGGGTCACGGCCAGCGTGACGCTCCGGTCCGCCTTGTTGTGGGTCTTGGCGTTGTCGCTGCCCCGGTAGTGACCTCCGCCGACCGGCGCGCTGCTCGCCGCCAGCGCCGCGGAGACGAACACCAGGCTCAAAACGAGCAGGATGGTGAAGAGCTTGCCCCTCATGCCTGGGCCGAACCGTACCATCCACCTGCCCGGTTTGCAGGCAAAACTGTGGCCGCGCCGACTGGCGCGGCCGGCTCAGTCGGTGATCGCGATGTGGCCCGGCTGGGCGGCCACCCGGGTCAGCCAGGCCCGGACCGCCGGGTAGCTGTCTAGCTCGAAGCCTCCCTCGGGGGCGACGTGGGTATAGCCGTACAGGGCGATGTCGGCGATCGAGTAGCGCTCGCCGACCACGAATTCACGGTCGGACAGGTGGGTTTCCAGGGCCCGCAGCGCGAACACACCACCCCTGCGCATGACCTTCACCTCGTCCTCGGGCGCCTCGATTCCGGCCATCCCATAGAAGCGTGGCATCCCAATGTTGTAGGCCAGGCTGTACTGCTCGAAGAACAGCCACTGGAGGACTTGCGCGCGCTCGAACTGGTCGTCAGGCAGGTGGTCTGTGCCCTGAGCGAAGTGAAACAGGATCGCCCCCGACTCGGCCAGTGCGCGCCCGTCGTCGAGCACCAGGACGGGCACCCGGAGCGCCGGGTTCAGCTCGCCCAGCAGGTCGCGCCTCCATGAGCGGTCGGCGACGTCGACCTCGTGGCGCTCGTGCTCGATCCCCAGCTGGGCGAACAGCAGGCGCACCTTGTAGCAATTGCCCGAGAACATGTTGTTGTAGAGCAGCATGCGCTGGGACATTAACCTGATCGCGTGGCCCTGGACACACGCGAGCCGGTCGAGTCGATGCAGGCCGGGGCCAACCGGCCTGTGGTGCTGCGGGCGGTGGTGTTCGTGGTCGGGGCGGCCAGCCTGGGCGCGGAGATCTCAGCCGCCCGGCTGCTGGCTCCCTACTTCGGAGCCTCGACGATCATCTGGGCCAACACGATCGCCACCGTGCTGATCGCCCTCTCCGCCGGCTACGCCCTGGGCGGCCGGCTGGCGGACCGGCGGGCCGACATACGAGGACTGTGCGCGGTGGTGCTGCTCGCCGCCGTGCTGCTGGCCATCGTGCCGTTTGTCTCCGGCCCGTTCCTACGCCTGTCGGTGAGCGCGCTCGGCTCACTCTCCGTGGGCGCGTTCCTGGGTTCGCTGGCCGCAGTCCTGGTCCTGGTCGCGGTGCCGGTGATGCTGCTGGGCACGGTTGCCCCGTACGCCAACCGGTTGAGCGTGGCCAACCTCGCCGACACCGGCAAGACGACCGGCGGGCTGTATGCGATCTCGACGGTCGGCTCCCTGGTCGGCACCTTCCTGGCCGCGCTGCTCCTCATCCCACTGATCGGAACCCATCGCACGTTCCTCGTCTTCGCCCTGAGCCTGGCCCTGGTGGCCTGCGTGGGGCTGCGTTCCTGGCGGGTCCTGATCGTCCCGTTGGCGGTGGCCGCCGCGCTGGCGATTCCCCCTGCGGCGATCGGGGCCGACGTCCAGGGCGGGCACGTGATCTACGAGACCGAGACCCCCTACCAGTACGCCCGCGTGGTCCAGTTCGCCGACGGGGTGCGCTGGCTACAGCTCAACGAGGGGGTGGCGGTGCACTCGCTGTACCGGCCGGGGGGCTTTCTCACCGGGGGCTATTGGGACGACTTTCTCGCGCTGCCCTTCGCCTCCGGTGGCGGCACGCCAGGTCGGATTGCCATTCTCGGTGACGCGGCGGGAACGGTGGCCCGCGCCTACGGGCACTACTTTCCGCGCACCCGCGTCGATGCGGTGGAGCTCGACGGTGAGCTGACCAACATCGGCCGGCGTATGTTTCACCTCGCCGGCCCCAACCTGCACACCTACACGGCCGACGCGCGGCCGTGGCTGCGGGCCAGCCGGGCTCGCTACGACTCGATCTTCCTCGACGCCTACCGCCAGCCCTACATCCCCTTCTACCTGCTTACGCGCGAGTTCTTCCTCAACGTACGCGCGCATCTGAAACCCCGCGGGACGTTGATCGTCAACGTCGGACACCTACCCGGCTCAGACGCGCTGGAGCAGGTGGTCACCGCCACGCTGCGCTCGGCCTTCCCGCACGTGATCCGCGACCGCTTCAGCCCCGATAACTCCCTGGTCACGGCCAGCCGGCAGGCCCTCTCCTCGCCGCCCGTGCTGGCGGCGGCGGTCCACATGACCCCCGAGCTCGAGGCAGTGATGGCCGCGGTGGCCGGGCACCTGCAACCCGCCCTACGGGGCGGGACGGTCTACACCGATGACCTGTCGCCGGTCGAGTGGCTGACTGACCTGTCGATCATCCGCTACGCGACCGGCGCCCGCTGAGTCTCGGCCGCGGCGGCCGGGCGCGGTGGGAGCGCCAAGCGCACTCTCACGCCTCCCTTGGGCGACAGCGTGATGGCCCGGAACTGGGTCTTGGCCAGCTTCGCATCCACCGGCTCGAGCTCGGCCCGGGCCAGCACACGCTGCACGATCGTGCGCATCTCCAACAGGGCAAAGCTGGCCCCCAGACAGCGACGCGTCCCGCCGCCGAAGGGGATCCAGGTGTAGGTGTCGGGGATCGGGGCCCCGTCAACGCCCAGGAAGCGCTCGGGCCGGAACTGGCCGGGCTGCGGGTAGAGATCGGCGCGACGGTGAATCGTGCGGATCGAGGGATTGATCTCCACGCCCACCGGCACCTGATAGGGCCCGAGCTGGAACGGCGCTTCTCGAACCACTCGCCCGATGCCGGGGATCACCGGCCGGATCCGCAGCGCCTCCTTGACCAGGGCGTCGAGATAGGCGCTGTCGTTCTCTCGCGCCCGCTCGAGGACCCGGCGGTCGTGGAGGAGGAGGTCGAAGGTCCAGGCCAGCCCGGTCGCGGTGGTCTCGTGGCCGGCCAGGAGCAGCGTGATCAGTTCGTCGCGGACCTCGCGATCGCTGAGGGCGTTGCCGTCCTCGTCGCGAGCCATCAGCAGGGCTGAGAAGACGTCGTCGCGCTCGGCCAGATCGGGCTCCTGCCGGCGGCGGGCTATCTCCGCGTAGACGATCTCGTCCACCGCGCGCTTGCGCTGCTCGAACTCGAGCACCGCCTTGCGGTCTCCCCGGCCGCGGAGCACGGCGGAGATCATCAGCATCCCGCGCGGACGGGCCAACGGCTCGACCATGGCCCGCAGCCGCCGGCGCAGCTCCGCCTCGGCCGGTCCGGGCGAGTAGCCGAACACCGCCTGGAGGATGATCCGCAGCGTCAGTGACTGCATGCTGGCCAGCAGCGTGAACGGCTCCCCCACGGGCCAGGAGTCGATCTCGCGGTCGGCGCATTCCTGCATGGTCTCGGCGTGAGCCAGCATCTGGCGGCCGTGGAAGGCGGGCAGCATCAGCTTGCGGTGGCGCAGGTGCTCGGCGCCGTCCAGCAGCAGGACCGAGCGCTCGCCGAGGATCGGACCGAGCAGCGCGTTGGCCTCACCAGCATGAAGCTCGGCGCCCGTGCCCTGGAACACGGTGCGGACCAGTTCGGGATCGAAGACCATGACGAAGCGCTCGTCAAACAGCGTGCCCAGCAGCACCACATCTCCGTAGCGGCGCCGACAGGCCTCCAGGAAGCGGGCGCCCCCGATGATGAAGCCGGCCGTCTGGAGGATCCGAGGCAGCCGGGGGCCGGGGGGGAGGGGGCCAGGCGCGAGGGGGGCGGTGGAGGCGAGGCTGGACACCGAACCCGATGCTGTCACACCGCCGAGCTGGGCTCAGCGGGCGGAGGGCTGCTGGGAAGCGGCGGCCTTGGGATCCAGGTCGGCCAGGGTCATCAGGTGCGCCGGGGGCGAGTCGAGCACCCGCTCGACGTGAACGCCGAGATCGGCGTCCACGTGGAGGAGCTCACCGGAATCGAGCTCGCGCCAGCCCGGGTCATCGTCCATGGGCTCGGTGGCCACCACCACGGCCGGGCGCTCACCGAGGTCATCCGAGCCGACATGGATCCGGCCTGCACCACGCTGGCTGCGGTGCTCAAGGGCCCTCTGTCCGGTGTGGCCGCCGGCGTCTCGCTCCAGGACGTGCAGCTCATGCGTGTCGGGATAACGCAGGGCCCACAGCTCGTGGGCGTCGATCAGGACGAAGTTGACTGACAGCAGCGGGAGGTTGCCGGCCACCCAGCGACCCGCGGCCGCGATTCCCTCCCCGACATCGCCGCCGGCTCGCCCGATCTCCCGGGTGATGAGCGCGAACCAGCGCTCGGAATCCGTGTCACCCTCGACCTGGCTCATGGCCGGGCCGAGCTCGCGTTCCAGGGCGTCGACGTCCCCGAGCACGCCGTTGTGAGCAAAAATGCGCTGCTCCTGCTCGAAGGGGTGGGTGTTTTTGAGCTCGACGCCGCCATTGGAGGCGTAACGGACGTGGGCCACGAACGTTCGGGAGGTCAATTCGCGCGCCTGGCGGGCGAACTCGGTGTCCTCGTAGGCGGCCAGGGCCTGCTTGTAGATCACCGGCTGCTGATCGCGATAGCTGCCGATGCCCGCGCCGTCGGGCTCGCGCCGGCTCTGCTCGGCCAGCGAGTCAGGTGCCTCCAGCAACCAGAACGTGCTCCGAACCGGCTCCCGGCCGCCGCTCATTCCGAACAGTCGACACATCTACAGGGACACGCTACCGCGCCAGACGCCGGCTCAGCGCCGCGCCCCTAAGCCCGACATCAGGCATCTGTCAGAGTTATTTCAAGCTCGTCTGCCAACGTGAGTACACGTTCTGAGTAAAGGCGGAGGCGTAAATGAAATTCCTGCGTACAGCATCAACCCATCGTCTACTGGCTGTCCTGGCCGCTCTGGTCGTGGTCATCGCTGGTGGTAGCGCCATCGCCGTGGCCGCGTCCGGGTCCGGCCCGGTGGCCAAGCCGCGCTCGCTGGCCAGCGCCGTCCATCAGGCGCTGAGCGCCCGGACGCTCAAGGGAATCTCGGCCAACGTCACCTTTACGAACAACCTGATCGACGCCTCGAACCTCCAGGGCAGCGATCCGTTGCTGCAGGGCGGCAGCGGGCGTCTGTGGTTGTCGAGCGACCATCGGCTGCGCCTCGAGCTGCAGTCCTCCAACGGAGACGCTCAGATCGTCCTGGACGGCCGCTCCTTCTGGATCTCCGATCCGGCTCAGCACGTCGTCTATCAGGGCACCCTGCCGGCCGACCTTCTCGGCTCCGGTCATAAGGCGACCAAGCACGACGGCGTGCCCACGATCGCCACGATCCAGTCCGATCTCAACAAGCTGGTCAAGCACCTCAACCTTTCCGGAGCAATTCCCGGCGATGTGGCCGGTCAGGCCGCCTACACCGTTCGCCTCACCCCGCAGCACGACGGCGGTCTGCTCGGTGCGGCCGAGGTGGCCTGGGATGCGGTCCGCGGCGTCCCGCTGCGACTGGCCGTGTACGCGAAGGGCAACCCGACCCCGGTGCTCGAGCTGAAGGCGACGAGCATCTCCTACGGTTCGATTCCCGCCTCCACGTTCAACGTCGCCCCCCCCGCCGGATCCAAGGTGGTGAAGATCTCGACCGCGGCCATCGGCTCGGCCAGCCACAAGGCCGGCCGGCACGCCCACAAGGCGCAGATCAGCGGCGTCAGCGCCGTGGCCGCCAAGTTGCCGTTCAAGCTCGATGCGCCCAGCTCACTGATCGCCCTGCCCCGCCAGTCAGTCAAGCTCCTTGACTGGGGTGGCAAGCCGGCTGCGCTGGTCACCTACGGCAAGGGCCTCGGCGGCGTTGCCGTCATCGAGCAGATCGCCGGTGCCAAGTCGACTCCGAGCTCGAGCAGCCAGAGCAGCTCGGGCGACCACGCCGGGTTCAGCCTGCCCACGGTGTCCATCAACGGTGCCACCGGAACCGAGCTCGACACCGCGCTCGGGACAATGGTGCGCTTCAGCCGCGGTGGGGTCAGCTACACCGTGATCGGGTCGGTGCCCCCGGTGGCTGCCGAGAAGGCTGCCCGCACACTGTGAGCACGGCCCCGGCCGCCGACGGGAGCCGCGCTCCCGACGCCGAGCCGGGCGCCGGGGTGGACGGCCGAGCCTCTGTGTCCGGCGCTCACCCGCTCGAGGTCCGAGGGTTGGTCAAGCGCTATGGCGAGCTAACCGCCGTGGCCGGCGTGGACATCACCGTGCGCACCGGCGACGTCTACGGATACCTGGGGCCCAACGGCGCTGGGAAGACGACCTCGCTGCGCATGATGCTGGGCCTGATCAAGCCCACCGAGGGCAGCGTGCGCGTGTTCGGCCGCGACCCCTTGGTCAGCGTGTCCGCCCTCGATGGCGTGGCCGGATTCGTCGAGGCCCCGACCTTCTACCCGTATCTGAGCGCCCGGCGCAACCTGGAGATGCTGGCCGCCTACGATGGGGACGGCGCCTCCGAGCGGATCGATCAGGCGCTTGACACCGTGGAGCTCAGCGGCCGGGCCAAGGATCGCGTGGGCGGCTACTCCCACGGCATGCGTCAGCGGCTGGGCATCGCTGCGGCATTGCTGCGCGACCCCAAGCTCCTGTTGCTCGACGAGCCGGCCACCGGCCTCGATCCAGCCGGGATGCGCGACATGCGCCTGCTCATCCGCCGCCTGGCCGAGCAGGGGATGACCGTGGTGCTGTCCAGCCACCTGTTGACCGAGGTGGAGGACGTCTGCAATCGCGTGGCCATCGTGCGCACCGGGCGGATCGTCTACGAGGGCGACATCGCCGACCTCAAGCGCGGCGCGGGTACCGGCTATCGCCTCGAGACGACCAACGACGACCGCGCCCTGGACGTGTGCCGCGCCCAGCCGGGGATCAAGGACGCTCGGGTCGAACGCGGTGGGATCCTGTTCACCGCCGACGAGCCGGCCGCGGCCGAGCTGTCCCAGGCGTTGATCGAGGCGGGGGCCTTGATCCGGGCGATGGCCCCCCAGACGGTCACGCTCGAGGACCTGTTCTTCTCCTACACCGAGGGCGATCGTGGTGCGCAGGCGCTGGAGCCCGAACCGGCCGCCGCGGGGAGCCGCTGATGTCGGCCGTAACCGAGGCCGCCGGTGCGCCCCGCGCGGGCCGTGAGTCCACCCGTTCGCGTCGACGTCCGGGCGTGGCCACCGTGTACCGCTGGGAACTGTTCAAGCTCCGTCGCCAGAAGCGCACCTACCTGGGTCTCGGGGCCTCGATCATCGTTCCGATCCTGTTCGTGGTGGCCATTCACCTGCGCCACCACGCCCAGCGCGGCGGGGACTTCGCCTTCTCCTCCTACCTCGATCGCAGCGGCCTGGCCGTTCCGCTGGTCATTCTGCTCTTCGGGTCGGTATGGATGTTCCCGCTCATCACCGCGCTGGTGGCGGGCGACATCTTCGCCTCCGAGGATCACAACGGCACCCTGAAGACCATCTTCACCCGCTCATTGGAGCGCTGGCAGATCTTCGCCGGCAAGGCGCTGGCCGCCGCCACCTACGCCGTGGTGGCCATCCTGCTCGACGGCACCGTGGCGGTGATCGCGGGCAGTATCCAGTCGGGCTTTAATTCCCTGCAGAGCTTGTCGGGCACCATCGTCTCGGCGCCCAAGGCGCTGGAGCTGGTCTACGTGAGCCTGCTCGTGTACCTGATCCCGATCGCCTGCATCGTCTGTATCGGTCTGCTGCTGTCGGCCACCACTCGCAACAGCGCCGCGGCGGTGGTGGGCACGCTGATGATCTCGTTGCTGTTCCAGCTGATCGGGATCCTGCCCGGTCTGACCAGCCTGCAGCCGTATCTGCTCAGCACTCAGTTCAACGCCTGGCAGGGGCTGTTGCGGACTCCGATCGACTGGTCACCGATCATTCGTGCGGCCTGGGTCTCGGGTATGTACGGCGTCCCCGCGCTGCTGACGGCCTTCCTGGTCTTCATCCGGCGCGACGTGGCCGGTGGATGACTCCGGCGTAGCTCCGGGAGAGCGGGTTCTCGTCGTTGACGATGACCCACCGTTGCGCCGCATGCTCCGTCGCTCGCTGACCGCCGAGGGCTTTGAGGTCACTGTGGCCGCCGACGGAAGCGCGGCGCTCCTCGCCGCCGAGCGCTCGGCCCCCGACGTGATCGTGCTCGACGTGGCCATGCCGGCCATGGACGGCCTCTCGGTCTGCCGCCGTCTGCGGGGACGCGGGCTGCCCACGCCGATTCTCATGCTCACCGCCCGCGACGCTGTCGCTGACCGGGTGGCCGGGCTCGAGGCCGGGGCCGACGACTACCTGGTCAAGCCGTTTGCCATCCAGGAGCTGATAGCTCGGCTGCGGGCTCTGACCCGGCGCGGCCGGCCCTCCGACCCCCGGCTGTCCTATGCCGACCTGACACTGGAGCGCGACGCTCGCGTGGCCACCCGAGCCGGCCGCTCCATCGAGCTCACTGGGCGCGAGGTGGACCTGCTCGAGTTGCTGCTGCGCGAGCCGGGGCGCACCGTCACGCGCCGGCGGGCCATTGACGAGATCTGGGGCGGCGCGGCCGAGGACAACGTGGTCGATCGCTATGTGACCCGGCTGCGCCGCAAGCTCGGGGATCCTCCACTGATCCGCACGCTGCGTGGGGCGGGCTTCGTGCTCAGAGCCTGAGGCCGGCCGTCAGTTCGGACCGAGCAGCGCGTGGACGCCATCGACGGGCAGCGGCCGGCTGAACAGGTAGCCCTGGGCGCCGTCGCAGCCCAGGGTACGCAGGCTGGCCAGCTGAGCGTCAGTCTCCACTCCCCCGGCGACCACCCTCAGTCCCAGCGCGTGCCCGAGCTCCACCAGCGCCCCGACGACGGCCGAGTCAGCCGGGTCGCTGCCCAGCGTGGATACGAACGACTTGTCGATGTTGATCGAATCCAGGGGCAGGTCGCGCAGGCTGGCCACGGAGGAGTGACCGGTGCCGAAATCGTCCAGCGCCAGCTTGACGCCGATCGCGCTGAGCGCGGCCAGGCTGCGGGCGGCGAGTTCGGGGTTGTGCTCGACCGCGTCCTCGGTGATCTCGAGACAGAGGACGGCTGGATCGGCGCCACTGGCTCGGACCGCCGCGTCGAGGTGGGCAGCCATCCCCGGCTCCTCCAACTGACGAGCGGAGACGTTGACCGAGATCGTGACCTCGGGACGCGTTTTGCGCCAGCGACTCACCTCGCCCAGCGCCTGCTCCAGCACCCACTCGCCAATCGGGACGATCAGTCCGGTGTCCTCGGCCAGGGAAACGAACTCCTGGGCGGTGATCAGCCCGCGCTCGGGGTGCTCCCAGCGGATCAGCGCCTCAAAGCCGGTCAACCCGGTGTCTCCGTTCAGAGAAACTCGTGGCTGGTAGTGCACGCGCAGCTCGGAGTGCTCGACGGCATGACGCAGCGCGTCCTCGAGCTCGAGCCGTCGCGAGGCGCGGACCCGCGCCGTCTCGTCGTAGAGCTCGAACCGGTTGCCGCCGAGCTCCTTGGCGCGGTACATGGCCACGTCAGCGTCACGGATGACGACGTCCGGAGCGACCGACGGATCGTTCACGATCGCGATGCCGATGCTCACTGTCACGGAGATCTCGCCTTCGCCGTCGAGCATCAGGGGCGCGCTGGCCGAGCTGCTGATGCGTTCAGCGATCAGCACCGTCTCGCGCTCGGACTCGAGCTCTTCGAACAGGAACGTGAACTCGTCGCCACCGAGGCGGGCCACGGTATCCATCGGGCGGAGCATCTCGCGGAAGCGCTCGGCCAGCACGGTGAGCAGGCGGTCGCCGGCCGCGTGGCCCAGAGTGTCGTTTATCTGTTTGAAGGTGTCGACATCCAAGAACAGCACGGCGACTGGCGCCCCGGTGCGCCGGGAACGGTCCAGGGCCACGCTCAGGCGATCGATGAACAGGGCTCGGTTGGGCAGTCCGGTGAGTGGGTCGTGCAGAGCCTGATGAGCCAGGTCGACCTCGGAGCGCTTTCGTTCCACGGCGTAGCGGACCGACCGGGCCAGTGCGGCCGGGTTGAGCTCCGAGGTCCGCAGGAAGTCCTGGGCCCCGGCCTTCACCATGGCCAGCCCGAACTCCTCATCAGCCCGTTCGGAGAGCACGATGATGGGCACATTCGGGTTGGCGGCCGCCAGGTGTTCCAGGGCGTCGGAGGAGTCCGCCTCTTCGGCGGAGACGTCGACCAGTACGCAGGTGGCTCCGTGGTCGCGCAGCTCCGGGCTGGCCTCGGCCAGCTGACGGGCGTGGGTGATGATGACGCCATCGTTCCAGCCGGCTCGCAGCATCTCTCCGATCAACATCGCCGTCCTTGGGTCTTCCTCGACCAACAGCACTCGGGTCGGGTTGACGCCCGAGCTGTCGTCGTGGGACATCGGCAACTCTCCGTGTTGTCTCATCCGCGGCCAAACCACCTAGTGGCTCTAGCCCCCTTTAGTGATGAAAACACAAGTTTGATCGCTTTACCATCCCACGGAACATTTGGATGAGGTCGGCTCGTACCCTTCGCGCCCGTCTGGCGGCGGCTACAGCGGCCTCGATCCTGGCCGCGGTGGCGGTTTTTGCGGTGGTCACCGTGGTGGTGGTTGGGCACGAGCTACGCGGATCGCTGGACACCGCGCTGCGCCAGCGCGCCCAGGACGTGGCCCAGCTGGCCGTCTCGGCGCCCTCGGTCCTGCAGGACCCGGGTGCCTTGGAAAGCCCCACCTCCGGGCGTCAGCTGGCCGTCGAGGTTGTCGACGCCCGGTCCCGCATCCTGGCCCGCTCTCTGACCCTCGGAGCCCGCTTGCTGCCCCTGGATTCGCTCCTCAGAGCGGCGATTGTCCGCGGGCACGCCGGGATTGAAGACGTGCGTCTGGGTGGTGCGCCGTGGCGGATGTTCGTGGCTCCGATTGCCAACACGGGCGGTGCGGCGGCCGGCGGCGCGGTGCTGGTGGCCGCCGACACGTCGGACATCGCCCATACCCTGGGCGATCTCGGCGCCGCCGTCGCCCTGAGCGGGATTGCGGTGGTTCTGCTGGCGGCGCTGGCCGCGGCGGTGCTGACGCGACGCGGTCTCGCCCCGCTGCGGAGACTGGCCGGCGCCGCCGGGGAGATCGAACGGACCGCTGATCCAGCGCAACGACTGCCCGAGGCGCGCAGCCTGGATGAGATCGGCCAGCTCACCGGGGTGCTGAACCGGATGTTGGCCTCGCTTCAGTCTGCGCGAGAGAGCGAGCGGCGGCTGCTTGCCGATGCCTCGCACGAGTTGCGCACCCCGGTCACCGCCCTGCTGGGCAACGTGGAGTACGCGGCGCGCCACGGCGCCGACGCCGAGGTGCTCGAGGAGCTGCGCCATGACGCCACTCGTCTGGCCCGCCTGGTCGACGCGCTGCTCGCCCTCGAGCGGGCCGCGGCCACCGAGCCGACCGCGGTGCCGGTAGCCCTGGATGAGCTGGTCCGCCAGCTCGCCGCCGGAGCGGAGCGAGTAGCCCTGGGCGTGACCGGGCCCGCGGAGGTCAACGGTGACGAGGATGCCCTGCGCCGGGCGATGGGGAACCTGATCGAGAACGGGCTCGTCCATGGGCCGCCCGGGGGGACCGTCACGGTCAGCGTGCGCAGCGAGCCGCCCTGGGCCCGCATCGACGTCTCTGACGCGGGTCCGGGCCCCGATCCGAGCGCGCGGGAACGGCTATTCGAGCGCTTCTGGCGCGCGCCCGAGGCCTCTGAACGACCCGGGTCGGGACTCGGCCTATCGATCGTGGCCACGATCGTTGAGCGCCACCATGGACAGATCGAGGTTGACGGTTCTACATTCACCGTAAGGCTGCCGCTGAGCGGCCAACCCTGATTCACATGCTCTTCTTAGTCAAACCTGATCGACTCTGAGCAGACTTACACCATGACTCCAGGCCCCTTTTCTTCCTCGCGGTCCGACCGGACCGCTGCCCAGCAGCGCTCGCGATGCCGCCTTCAGGCGGATCGTTCGTGTGCGGGGAGCCAGCGTGATCGGTGCGGGAGCACTGACGGCCCTGGTCGCGGCCGTGGTCAGTGCAGTCGCTCCAGGGCACACGCTGGGGGCCAAGACGCGCGCCCGGTTGGCCCAGACAACGCCGCACACAACCGGCGGCGGCCTCGGCTTCCTCAAGCAGAGCTGCCTCCCCTGGCCAAGCCGGATCAGCTCGGACTCCAGGCCCCGGGCAGCGCCCCGCAGCCGGCGCCGGCGCCCAGCCGAACCGACCGCGCCGGCCGCCAGCCAGCCGAGCGCACCGGCGCCGAGCGGACCAGTCGGTCTCCGGAGGCTCGTAATCGACTCCGCCAGCTTTCCGGTTTGGGGGAGCACGGCGGTTGTGGTGGTGTCCGAGGCAGACCGGCTCTCCGCAGCCCTCGATGCGGTGCACGGCGACCGTGGCCGGCTTCGACCACGCCTGCTCGCGTTTCCGCGAGGACTCGGAGCTCATGGGCCTCGGTCGGGCCCCCGGGCGCCCCATGCGCGCTTCCGAGCTGTTTCGTGAGGCCCTGCGGGCCGGGGTGCGGGCCGCCGAGTTGACCGACGGGGACGTCGATCCCACGCTCGGCTCGGCGCTGGTCGCCCTGGGCTATGACCGCGACTTCGACCAGTTGCGTGCGAGTTCGGTGCCCGCCGCCAGTCCGCCTCCGCTGCGATTTGCCTCCGTGGCCGGCTGGCGCGCCATCCGCATCGATGATCGCGCCGGGACCGTGACCGTTCCGGAGGGCGTGGGCCTGGATCTCGGCGCGACAGCCAAGGCCCTGGCCGCCGATCACGCCGTCACGGCGGCGCGAGCCGCCGCCGGCTGCAGCGTCCTGGTCAGCCTGGGCGGCGATCTGTCCACCGCCGGGCCCGCTCCCGAGGAGGGATGGCGGGTGCGGGTGACCGACGACCACAGCGCGGGGACCGAGGCACCCGGACAGTGGATCGTCGATCCGCTCGGGTGGCCTGGCCACCTCCAGCACCACGGTTCGCCGCTGGCGGGCCGGGGAGCGAGACCGTCCATCACCTGCTCGATCCGGCCACCGGCCAGCCGGTGCTCGGCGGTTGGCGCACGGCCAGCGTCGCTGCCGCCACATGTCTTGACGCCAACATCGCCGCCACCGCGGCGATTGTGCGCGGCTCCCGCGCGCCCGGCTGGCTCGAATCCCTGGGGCTGCCCGGCCGTCTGGTCAGCGACGAGGGACGGGTGCTGCACGTCGGCCGGCTGGGGTGCCGACGGGGACGATCTGCCTCGGATCGCCGGGCCGAGGAGTACGTGGCGTGAGCCTGCCGCTGGCGGCCATCGGACCGAGCGTCGTACTGGTACCTGGTCCGCGGCACGGGGGCGGTGACGCTGCTCCTTCTGAGCGCCGTGGTCGTGCTCGGCATCCTCGGCCCGCTGCGGGTCACCGGAGACCGTTGGCCGCGGTTCGCCATCGACACCCTGCACCGTGACCTCTCGCTGCTGGTCATCGCCCTGCTCGTGCTTCACATCGTGACCAGCGTGCTGGACAGCTTCGTCTCGATCTCGTTCGCCGATGCCGTGATCCCGTTCATCTCGAGCTACCGGCCGCTGTGGCTCGGGCTGGGGGCGGTGGCCTTCGACATCCTGGTCGCCCTGGTCATCACCAGCCTGGTGCGCCGCCGGCTGGGCTATCAGCGCTGGCGGCTCGTGCACTGGCTGGCCTACGCCAGCTTCCCGATCGCCGTTCTGCACGGTCTCGGGACCGGATCGGACACGAAGATCTGGTGGATGCTGCTGCTGACGGTGGCCTGCGTGGCGGTCGTGGTGGTGGCCACCTGCGTGCGAATCGTCCGCGCCGCGGATCCGGCCCCCGGACTGCGCGTGCCCGCGTTGGCCCTCAGCGTTCTTACCCCGCTGGCGCTGGCCGTGTTCGCCCTCGCCGGCCCGCTGGCTCACGGGTGGGCGGCCCGCGCCGGGACGCCGGCCAAGCTGCTACCGCACCCGGCGAGGGTCCGGGTCTCGAGCGCCACCCCGTTTCCTCTGCTCCCGCGGGCTCGCGGGCCAAGGCGTTCGTAGCCGACATCCCGGGACCGTTCGTCAGTCCCAGGCCGCCGGCGGCGCCCTGGTCGACCTCAACATGCGATTGAGCGGCGCCGTCACCGGCCGGCTCCGCGTTCGGCTGGCTGGCCAGCCAGCCGCGGGCGGTGGGCTATCGATGACCGGCAGCCAGGTTGATCTCCTCACGCCCGAGACCGGCGTCATGGCCGGCCAGATCACCTCGCTTCAGGGCACTGAGTTCCTGGCCCGCGTGCAGGGTGCAGCCGGCGTCCTCAGCCTGCATGCCCGGTTGAACATCGATTCCCAGACCAATGTGGTGACCGGTTCGGTGGACGCGACCCTGAGCGCCGGAGGCTGCGACAGTGAGCGCCACCAGGCTCCAGGGGCCCGACCGGACTGCCGCGGCTGCTGGAAGGGATGGCCGCCGACGGTCAGACGATGACGCTGGCCGATCATCGTGCTGTCCACGGGCCGCTGCCCAGCCTGGCCCCGGCAGACCTGATCGAACTCGTGCACCGCAGCGGCCTGCGCGGGCGCGGGGGCGCCGATTTCCCCACCGCGACCAAGCTGCGCACGCTGGCCGAGCGTCGCGGGGCGACGACGGTGATCGTCAACGGCTCGGAGACCGAGCCGGCCAGCACCAAGGACCGGATGCTGCTGGCCCGGCTGCCCCACCTCGTTCTCGATGGTGCCATTCTGGCCGCCGACGCGATCGGCGCCAGCGAGATCCTGGTCAAGATCGGCGATCGCACTCCTGCGGTGCAGCGGGCCCTCGAGGGGGCGGTCGCGGTGCGCGAGGAGGAATTCAGCTTCGACGTCATAACCGGTCCTGAGGGCTACGTGACCGGAGAGGAAACCGCGGTCATCCAGTGGATGACGCGGGGGGTGGCCAAGCCGGTGTTCACGCCCCCCCGACCGTTCGAGAAGGGACTGCGCGGCCGCCCAACGCTGATCCAGAACGCCGAGACGCTGGCTCAGATCGCTCTCATCGCCCGCTTCGGCACGGACTGGTTCCGCGAGCTGGGCAGCGACGCCGACCCGGGCTCGGCCCTGGTCACAATCTCCGGTGCGGTACGCGACCCGGGCGTCTACGAGCTTGCCTTCGGCACGCCAATGCACGACCTGCTGGCCGCAGCGGGCGGTCCCCGGGAGCCCCTTCAAGCTCTGCTGGTGGGGGGTTACTTCGGGACTTGGGTCGAGGCTTCGCACGCCCTCGGCCTGCGCCTTTCCCGTGAGGATCTGCGCTCCGTGGGCTGCTCGCTGGGGTCTGGAGTCATCATCGCCCTGGGTGAGAGCTCCTGCGGCCTGCACGAGAGTGCCGCGGGTGATCGACTACCTGGCCAACCAGTCGGCCGGCCAATGCGGCCCCTGCGTGCACGGGCTGGCCGCAATCGCCGACTCGGTGTGCGCACTGGCCGATGGCACGGCCCACGAGCAGGAGGTTCCGCGCCTGCTGCGCTGGACGGCGGAGATCCGCGGCCGCGGCGCCTGCCACCACCCCGACGGAGCGGCCCGGTTCGTGGAGAGCGCCCTGAAGGTGTTCGGCCCGGAGATCGCCGTTCACCGTCGTCAGCGTTGCGCCGCCCGGTCCGCCGGCCTGCCCCTGGGCGATCCGGTGAGCGAGCATCCAGGGGTCAGACGGTGAGCGCCCGGCTGCGGGTCAACCCGATCATGTGCGAGGGCCACGGGCTGTGCGCCGAGCTCCTGCCCGAGATGATCCGGCTTGATGACTGGGGCTATCCGATCCTCGACGAGACCGAGGTGACGCCCGAGCTGCTCGGACTGGCCCGTCGGGCGGTCGACGCCTGCCCGACGCTGGCCCTCCTGCTGGACGAGGATCGGCGCCGGCGTCTAGCCGAGATGGGCGGGTGGCCCCGGCTCGCGCGGCGTCTCATCGGGGACCGGCTCACGGAGCCGGACCTGCCACCAGGCCACGGTGCGCCACGTCCCGTGCTTGAAGCCGATGTCGCGGTAGTGGCCGACGAGCTCGTAGCCCAGGCGGCGGTGCAGAGCGACGCTGGCGTCGTTGGGCAGGGTGATCCCGGCCACGGCGGTGTACAGGCCCTGTTGGCGGAGCAGAGGCAGCAGCGCGCCGTACAGAGCGGCGCCCACCCCGCGACGCTGGTGATCACGCGAGACGTAGACCGTCGTGTCCGCGGCCCAGCGATAGGCCGAGCGCGCCCGGTGCTGGGCCGCGTAGGCATAGCCCACCAGCTCCTCGCCGTCCTCGGCGACCAGCCAGGGATAGCTTGATCGAGATGGCCGCCGATGCGCGCGGCCATCTCGGCTGCGTCGGGGGCCTGCTCCTCGAAGGAGGCGACGCCGTCGGTGACCGCGGGGGCGTAGATGGCAGCACAGGCGGCGCCGTCGGTCGCCGGGTCGGCATGGCGGATCAGCATCCGGTCACTGTAGGGCCGTGCTAGGAATCCAGACCATGAGCGCGACCGTGATCGATGGCAAGGCCGTGGCGGCGGCGGTGCGGGCCGAGGTCAAGGCCGAGGTGCAGGACTGGGTGTCCAAGGGCGGTCGACGCCCCGGGCTGGCCACAGTCCTGGTCGGCAACGATGCCGCCTCGGCCATCTACGTGGCCGGCAAGCAGCGGGCCTCTGAGGAGGTGGGAATCGAGGGAATCAGCTTCGAGCCGCCCGGTGACTCGACGCAGGCCGAGGTGGAAGCGCTCCTACGCGAGCTGAACCAGGACCCCCGCGTCTCGGGCATCCTGCTGCAGCTACCGACGCCGAAGCAGATCGACGGCTCCTATCTGACCACGCTGATCGATCCGCACAAGGACGTCGACGGATCTGACCCCGATCTCCGCCGGGCTCCTGGCCAAGGGACGTCCGGGCCTGCGGCCCTGCACGCCGGCGGGGGTGATGGAACTGCTGCGCCGCCACAACGTAGAACTCGAGGGCGCAGAGGCGGTCGTGGTGGGCCGCTCGGATCTGGTCGGAAAGCCGATGGGGGCGCTGTTGCTGGCCGAGAACGCCACCGTCACCACCTGCCACTCCCGCACGCGCGACCTGGCCGCGGTGTGCCGCCGGGCCGACGTCCTGGTGGCCGCGGTCGGACGCGCGGAGATGATCAAGGGCAGCTGGATCAAGCCGGGCGCGACAGTCATCGACGTGGGCATGAATCGGACCGAGGCAGGACTGCGCGGGGACGTCGACTTCGCCGCCGCGGCTGAGGTGGCGAGCCTCATCACCCCCGTGCCGGGTGGGGTGGGACCAATGACCATCGCCATGTTGCTGCGTAACACGCTCGACGCGGCAAGAATCCAAGCTTTGGTGAAGGATTAGGAACCGAAGGCAGCGGGAAGAGGCGCTTTGTCGGGGGAAACATGGATCAAGGAGTGGTCGTGCACCAATTGACGTTGTTGCTCACCTCCCGCCGGCGAGAGCCGGAAGCTGAATCGTCGGCGAGCGCCGAGGCTGCGGACCCCAATCAGCAGCCTGTCGCCACCGCCGAGAAGGAGAGCCACCGCGCCGCTGCCTGAACGAGAGCGCGCACAAGCTCTATCGCTGAACCTCTGCGCGAATCTGCAGCGCCGCCGCCGGACGGTCAGTGATCACCGCCGCTACGCGCGCATCGGACAGGTAGGTGCGTAGCGCCCGACGATCATTGACCGTCCACAAGTAAGTTGGAACGCCCCGGCTGGACGCCCAGGCCAAGAGCCCGGCCCGGGCCAGGCCGGCATGCGCGGCGAGGAAATTTGCGCCGGAGTCCGCGAGGCGAGCTTCCAATCGGCGGGCTCGACCGGGCCTGACCAGGAGGCCGGTCTGCGCGCTGGGCGTGATCCCGCGCACCGCGGTCATGACGTCGTCCAGGAACGAGGTGAGCACGTATTGGCCGGGATCGACGTCCTTGAGGAGGGGCAGGACGCTCTGGACGTAGCCGTCCTCCTTGAGCTCGACGTCAAGGGCGATCCGGTCGGCGGCCAGCTCGACCATCTCCTCGAGCCGCGGGGCCTGTCCGGGCGCGAGCCGGGCGGTGAGCTCGGCATGGTCGAGTGCCGCCACCGGCGTCCCTCTGACCCGAGCGTCATGTACGGCGACCAGGTGGCCGTCCCGGGTGCGCCGCACGTCCAGCTCGACCATGTCGCAGCCGGCCTCGATGGCCGCTGCGAGCGCCGGGAGCGAGTTCTGTGGGAACTCGCCCCAGGCGCCACGATGGGCGACAACCAGCGGCCCCGGGGGCGCCGGTCCGCTCATCAGCAGGTCATGCCGCCGAACTGGCCACCGGTGATGTTGAGCATCTGGCCGTGGACGTAGTTCGACCACGGCGAGCACAGGAAGAACACGCCGCCGGCGGCCTCCTGTGGGGTGCCCGGTCGCTGCAGCGGGATCAGCATCGAGGCCATGCCGCGCAGCTGCTCGGGGATGCCGAGCTGAACCTTGTCCCCATCGATCTCCATCTTGTTCGACTCCTCCTTGGAGGCGGTGAGACGGGTCTCGATGAAGCCGAAGGCAACCGCGTTGACGTTGATCTTGAACTGGCCCCACTCCTTGGCCAGCGTCTTGGTCATGCCCACGAGCGCAGACTTACCCGAGGAGTAGTTGGCCTGCCCGGCGTTGCCCATCGTGCCCGAGATCGAGGACACATTGACGATCTTGCGGAACACCTCCCGGCCCTCATCGCGCTCCTGCTTGGCCGGCTCGCGCATGTGCGGAGCGACGGCCCGGAACATCCGGAACGGGACCACGGAGTGGATGTCGAGCATGCGCTGGAACCAGTCGTCACTCATCTTGTGGATCGGCGCATCCAGCGTGTAGCCGGCGTTGTTGACCAGGATGTCCACCTGACCCCATTCGTCGATGACCTTCTTGACCAGCTCCTCGGGAACGCCGGGCTTGGTGAGGTCACCGGCGAAGACGAGCGTGTCGCCGTCGATCTCCTGCGCGGTCTGCTCGGCCACGTCGCCGTCCAGGTCGTTGATCAGCACCTTGGCTCCATGCTCGGAGAGCAGCTCTGCCGTGGCCCGGCCGATGCCGCGGGCCGATCCGGTGACGATCGCCACCTTGCCGTCGAGGACGCTCATTCGCATACCGCCTTCTGTCCGTGGTCGGGTCGTGGGTCATTGCTCGGCGCGGGCCATCCCGGCCGTTGTGGCGCGCAGCCTTGACTTATGCGGTCGCGCCGGTGGGCATTCTGCCAATGTGGGTAGGGTGGGCAGCGATGACCGCCTCTGAATGGCTCGCCGCCTACGCGGAGAGGCTCGGGGCTCCCCGCCCCGACGTGAGGATGAGTCAACGCTGTGCTGGCTCTGGCCGGGGTGGCCGCGCACGCCTCGGAGCGGATCGCCGCGCCGGTGGCCTGCTGGATGACAGCTCAGGCCGGCGTGGCGTCTGGGCGACGCCATGCGCATGGCCCAGGAGGTGGGTGGCGATGCCTGAGGCCGTGGGCCGCGAGCATGAGATCGTCGTCTACGGCGCCAGCGGGTTCACCGGCAGCTGACCGCCGAGTACCTGGCCCGCCACGCTTCCGGGTTGCGCTGGGCATTGGCGGGACGCAACGAGCGCAAGCTCGAGGCCGTGCGCGAGCGGCTGGCGGCGATCGATCCGGACCTGGCCGACGCTGGCGCTGATCAAGGCCGACGCGGCGACCCCGAGGCGCTGCAGGCGATGGCCGACAGCGACCCAGGTCGTGATCACCACGGTCGGCCCCTACGTCACATATGGAGAGCCGGTCGTCGCCGCCTGCGCGGCGGCCGGTACTGACTACATCGATTTGACCGGCGAGCCCGAGTTCGTGGATCGCATGTGGCTCGGCTATCACGCCGAAGCCCAGCGCAGCGGAGCGCGGCTCGTTCACTCCTGCGGGTTTGACTCGATTCCTCACGACCTGGGCGCATTGTTCACGGTCCTGCAGTTGCCCGAGGATGTCCCTCTGCGGGTCGAGGGCTTCGTCCGGGCCGGCGGCACGTTCTCCGGGGGCACCTTCCATTCGGCGGTCAACGCGATGGGCCGTCTGCGCCAGGGCGCCAGGCGGCCGGCGAGCGCAAGCGGAGCCGAGCCCCGCCCGGCCGGACGCAAGCGTGGGGGGCATCGTCGGGCCGCCACGCGCGCGTCGCGGCGGCTGGAGGCTGGGCCCTGCCGATGCCCACCATCGATCCGAAGGTCGTGCTGCGCTCGGCCGCTGCGCTGGACCGTTATGGGCCGGACTTCCGCTACGGCCATTACCTGGCCATCAAGCGACTGCCGATGGCGGCCGGCCTGGTCGGCGGGTCGGGGGCGATCATCGCCCTGGCTCAGCTGCCGCCGACTCGCATCTGCTGCTCAAGTTCAAAGATCCGGGTGAGGGCCGACGCCGAGCAGCGCGAGAAGGCGTGGTTCAAGGTTCGCTTCGTCGGCGCGAGGGCGGGGGCTCGCGGGTGATCACCGAGGTGGCCGGCGGAGACCCGGGCTATGGCGAGACCGCCAAGATGCTGGCCGAGACCGCGCTGTCGCTGGCCCGCGACGATCTGCCGAGACGTCTGGCCAGGTGACGCCCGGCGGTGGCCATGGGGCAGGCACTGATCGACCGCCTGAGCGCGGCCGGGATCAGCTTCACTCGCGTCGAATACGGGTGTCTCGGCGTGGCGCTCGACTCCGGCAGAGGCGGTCGACACCGCGGCCTCGGTATTCGGGCAGCATCCCGGCTTCCGCGCGCTGCATGCCCGCGGGGTCATCTGCCGGGGCACGTTCACGCCCACAGCCGAGGCCGGCGGCTCTGATCTCGGGCCGCTCACTCGCCGGTCCCGAGGTCCCGGTGACGGTGCGCTTCTCCAATGGCTCGGGCAATCCCGAACATCCCGACTGGGCACCCGATCCGCGCGGGCTGGCGGTCAAGTTCTACCTTCCGGATGGATCGCGGACCGACATCGTGGCCGTCTCCTCACCGCTCTTTCCCACCCGCACGCCCGAGGGCTTCCTCGAGCTAATGCGCGCCCAGGCCGCGGGGCCGGCCGCGGCGTGGCAGCTTCCCGCTGTTCCTCGCGCCATCACCCCGAGGCGCTCCGGGTGTTACCGCGGTGGCCCCGTCGCTGCCGCGCCGGCTGGCTATGACGGATCCCCTACTACGGACTGCACGCCTTTCGCTGGCTGGATGCAGCCGGCGGCTCGCGATTTGTCCGCTATGAGCTCAGGCCGGCCGCGGGGGTCTCGAGGCTCACCCCGTGGGCGGCCCGGCGCCGGGCGCGTGACTACCTGCAGACCGGGATCCTCAAGCGGCTGGCGGCCGCAACGGTGCTGTTCTCGGTTCGGGTCCAGATCGCCGAGGCCGGTGACCCGGTGGATGACCCGAGCGCCGCCTGGCCGAGCAGCCGCCGAAGGTGACGGTCGTGGGAACGCTGTCGGTGACCGGCCTGGATACCGAGCGTGACCAGGGTGACGATGTGCTCGTGTTCGATCCCTCCGGGTCACCGACGGAATCGAGTGCTCGGAGGATCCCGTGCTGGCCTTCCGGCCGCCGGCGTACTCGGAGTCGGTGCGGCGGCGGATGGAGGCGCGGATGAGCGGCTGGACCGCTTGACCGACCTGCGGCGCGATGGCGCGGCCGCGCTCGAGTGGGCGGCCTCGTATCTGGAACGGGTGGGTGAGCTGCCCGTGCTGGCCTCCGTCGCGCCGGGGGACATAGCCGCCGCGCTGCCCGGTCCGCCCCCGAAGAGGGCGAGCCGTTCTCCTCGGTGCTCCGCGACCTGGACGAGATACTCTTGCCGGGCGTGACCCACTGGCAGCACCCGCGCTACTTCGCCTATTTCGCCACCAGCGCTGCCGAGCCGGCCATCCTCGCCGAGCTGCTGGCGGCCACGCTGAACTCGGTCGCCATCCTGTGGCGCACCGCACCCGCCGCGACCGAGCTCGAGGGCGTGGTTCTGCGGTGGGTGGCCGAGCTGCTCGGGTTGCCCGCGGGCTGGCACGGGCACATCGAGGACAGCGCCTCGACCTCGACCTTTGCTGCTCTGATCGCCGCCCGGCAGGCCACTGGCCGCGACCTGGTCGTGTGCTCGGAGCAGGCCCATTCGTCGGTGGAGAAGGCTGCCGGATGCTGGGGCTGCGGTTGCGCAAGGTGCCTTGCGACGACGAGTTTCGCTCTCGCGGTCTCGGCGCTGGGGGACCTGCATGATGTGGCCGCCGTGGTGGCGACGGTGGGCACGACGGCGACGACTTCCGTGGATCCGGTCGCGGCCTGGCCGACGCCTGCTCGAGGCCGGCGCCTGGCTGCACGTCGACGCGGCCTACGCGGGGACGGCGATGGTCTGCCCGGAGTTCCGCTGGGCCTTCGAGGGGGTCGAGCGGGCGGATTCGGTCGTCGTCAACGCCCACAAGTGGATGCTCACCCCGATGGACTGCTCGTTGCTGTGGTCCGCGCGGCCGGAGGCGTTGCGCGCCGCGTTCAGCCTGATTCCCGAGTACCTGCGTACGCCGGATGCCGAGGATGCCCTGTCTCTGAGCGAATACGGCCCTGCCCTCGGTCGGCGCTTCCGGGCGTTGAAGCTGTGGGCGGTACTGCGTTGCTTCGGCCGCGCCGGGTTGATGGAGCACGTGCGCCGGGGGGTCGGGCTCGCGGCTGAGTTTGAGTCCTGGGTGGATGGGGAGGAGGGCTGGGAGCTGTGCGCGCCGAGGCTGTTCTCGGTGGTCTGCTTCGGGTTGGCGGCTCGGACGAGGCGAACGCGTTGCTGCTGGAGCGGGTGAACGCGACAGGTCTGGTCTTTCTGTCGCACGCTGTCCTGCGCGGTCGTTACGTGCTGCGTCTGGCGGTGGCGACAGATGAACACGCGTGTTGACGACGTGGAGCTGTGCCTGGTCCGTGCTCCGCCGGGAGGCCGCTGCAGTTATTTGACATTCCGTTGAATTTCCTGCGTGTGACCCACGTGTCACGCGATCGGCTGCCAGGCGTGGGCGAGGTGGGCGACTCTTGTACGAAAAAGTGACCGGCAGCGGTCGCGATTTCTACTTGAGTGAGCTCGCGGGCCGGCAATTCGGGCTGGTGACACCGAGCAATTGACCGGGCTCGGTTTGAGTGCGCGGGAGATCCGCGGGCGGATGCGGCCGCGGACTTCTGCACGGACTGCATCCCGAGGTGTTCGCGGTTGGCCACCGGAAGCGTCGTCTCACACGCACGACTGCTCGCGGCTCAGTTCACGTGCGGTGGATCCTCCTTCCTGAGCCATCGCACGGCCGCGAGCTGCGTGGGGCCTGCGCCTGTGAACATCCGCCGCATCGAGGTGACTGCTGCCCGGCACGTTTGCCATGCGGCGGGAGCGGGCTGGTCGTCCACGAAGCTGTGACGTGGCTGAGGATGAGGTCCGGACACGCAATGGCCTCCGGGTGAGCTCTGTCCCGCGGATGCTGGTGGAGCTGGCTCCGTCACGAGACCCAGGGCGAGCTCGAGCGGCTGATCACCGAGGCAGTCCGGCAAGCGCGTCCTGGACTTCAAGGCTCTCGAGCAGACGCTGGCCCGGCATGCCCGGCGGCCGGGCATGGTCAAGCTCAAGCAGGCCCTGCGGGACTATCGGCCGCGGCCCAACCGCAAGTCCGAGCTCGAGCGCGCCTTCGACCGGCTGATCAGCGGACACGGACATTCCGCCACCGGAGCGCAACGTGTACATCACCGGCTGGGAGATCGACTGCTACTGGCCGGAGTTCAAGCTGGTGGTCGAGCTTGACGGCCGCAATTATCACTCGGCCCTGGCCGACATGGAGCGCGACCGCAAGAAGGATGCGGATCTGCTGAAGCTGGGGATCGGGACCCTGCGGATCACCGACCTACGCTTCGAGCTCGAGCCCCGGACCAGATCCTGGCCGACCTGCTTGCGCTGACTACTTGAGCTCGGCGGAGGTCTTGCCCAGCAGCAGACGGGCGACGATCAGCAGCTGGATCTGCTGGGTGCCCTCGAACAGGTCGAGGATCTTGGCGTCCCGGGCCCACTTCTCGAGCAGCTCGCCCTCGGCGTAGCCCGTGGCTCCGCACAGGGCGACGCAGCGCAGGGCGACGTCGGTGCCCATCCGGCCCGCCTTGGCCTTGGCCATCGAGGCCTGGAGCGAGTTGGGCTTCTTGTTGTCGGCCATCCAGGCGGCCTGGAGGGTGAGCAGGCGGGCGGCCTCCCAGTCGGCCTCCATGGCGATGTATTCGGCCGCGGCCGCGGTCTGCAGGGCCGGCGGGAGGTCGTAGTCGATCTCGATGCCCGGCCTGCGACAAGGTGCTCCCGCGTGGTCTCGAGACATGCGCGGGCCACGCCGACGGCCATCCCGGCCACCAGCGGACGCGTGTTGTCGAAGGTCTGCATGACGCCGGAGAAGCCGCCCTTGAGGACGATCTCCGGATCGCCGAGCAGGTTCTCCTTGGGCACCCGGCAGTCCTCGAGGAAGAAGTTGGCCGTGTCCGAGGCCCGGATGCCGAGCTTGTGCTCCAGCCGGTCCAGCTTGAGGCCGGGGTTGTCGCGCTCGACCACGAAGGACTTGATGGCCGCGCGGCCCTGACTGCGGTCAAGCGTTGCCCAGACGACGACCAGGTCCGCCCGATCACCGCTGGTGACGTAGATCTTCTCGCCGTTGAGGACGTACTCGTCGCCGTCCAGGCGGGCCGTGGTGCGGATCGCGGCGGAGTCAGAGCCGGCCTCGGGCTCGGTTATGGCCATGGCGGCCCATTTACCGCCAAATCGGGCCAGCTGCTCGTCGTTGGCCACCGCGGCGATAGCGGCCTGGCCCAGGCCCTGCCGGGGCATGGCCAGCAGCAGCCCGACGTCGCCCCAGCACAACTCGATCAGCCCGAGCAGCGAGGCCATGTTGGATCCGTTGCGGTTCCCCGACTCGGCCGAGCCCGATTTCGCCGCCGAGCCGTTGGAACCGCCACCGACCGTGCCCGCGCCGGCACCGCCCAGAGCGCCGCTCTCGTTCATGCCGTCGATCACCGCGGCGAGCATGTCGAGCTCCTTGGGGTACTCGTGCTCGGCGGTGTCGTACTTGCGGGAGTTGGGGCGGAAGATCTCCGTCGCCACCTGGTGGGACTGGGCGACCAGACCGTTGAATTTCTTGGGGATCTCGAGGTTGATCATGGAGCCACTAGTGGGTCTCGCCGGAACGTTTCGCCGGGGAGGGCGAGTTCCGGGGGTCGTCAGGCGAGGACGCAGGAGCCGTGGCGCAGCAGCGCTGCGCGAGGCTCCGAGGACGCTGCATGGCGGCCATCCGGAGCCGCCATAACCGGTGGAATGTTCCGGTGGGAGCCGCTAGACGAGCAGTGCGCCCTCCATCAGGCCGGCCGCGCGCAGATCGCGGTACCAGCGCTCGACCGGGTGCTCCTTGACGAAGCCGTGGCCGCCCAGCATCTGGACGCCGTCGGAGCCGATCGTCATCCCGCGATCAGCGCACAGGCGGCGGGCCAGGGCGACCTCGCGGGAAAAGTCCTGGCCCTGGTCGACCCGACCGGCCGCGCGGTAGGTGGCCAGGCGCAGGCCGTCCAACTCGATCGCCATGTTCGCCACCGTGAAGGCCACGGCCTGGCGGTTGGAGATCGGCTCGCCGAAGGCCTTGCGGTCCTTGACGTAGTCACTCACGTAGTCAAGCGTGGCCTGTCCGGTGCCTACGGCCAGCGCACACCAGCCCAGGCGACCGAGCTGGATGCACTCGGTGAACACCGACGCGCTCGCCGCCACCGAGCAGGGCGGTGGCCGGAAGCTGAACCTCCTCGAGGACCAGGCGGCCCGTGGCCGCGGCACGAATGCCCATCGCCGGATCCGCTTCGATGGAGATCCCGGCGGTGGCGGACTCGACGATGAACAGGGCGGGCGCCCCTTGGAGCGACGCAGCGATGACGAACAGCTCTGCATCGCCGGCCCGGGGGACGAGCGCCTTGACGCCGTCCAGGACGTAGCCGCCGCCGGCCTGCCGGGCCGTGGTGGCCAGAGCAAAGGGGTTGAACAGAGGCGCGGGCTCCATCACCGCGAGCGCCGCCGCGGGCACGTTCTCGCCCACGAACTCGGGCAGATAGGTGGCTTGCTGCTGCGCGTCGCCCCACAGGCTGATCGCGGTGGAGACAGCGGCCGGGGCCAGGCAGGCCACGGCGATGCCCATGTCGCCCTGGGCCAGGGCCTCGCTCATCAACACGGTGGTGGCGGCGGAGCGCTCCTCGACTGCGCCGCCGAGCTCTTCCGGGACGCCGATCATGGTCAGGCCGAGCTCGTTGGCCTGCTCCAGCAGCGCGGGTGGAGTGGCGCACGCGGTATCGGAGTCCTGGGCCACGGGCCGGACCCGCGCGAGCGCGAAGTCGCGCGTGGAGTCGCGCAGCATCGACTGCTCGTCGGAGGGCTCGAGGTCGAACAGATCCGTTCGCGGCCCGCGCGGCTGGCGGGCGGGACGGGAAAGGCGCTGGGCGGCGGCGAAGGTGCGCCCGGCCCGGGCGGCGGTGCGTCCGGTGGTCTTGCTGGCCTGGTGCAGCAGACGCACGGCGGGATCGCGCAGACCGAGCCGGTCAATCGCCCCCGAGGAGGCGACCTTGTTCAGGGCGCGCAGGCCAACGGCCATGCCCCGTTCGGCGATATTCGGGTCCGGCGCCATCTGGCAGCACCGTAGCATGATCTGTTGTGACGTCGTTCTGTGTAACGCTGAACGGCGACGTATATCTGGCGCTACTACTCGTCGGCGCTTGCCGCCCAGACCGAGTTGGCCGGGAACTGGGCGGCAAAGGCCAGCGGCACGAAGGCCAGCAGGCACAACACGCCGACCAGGTGGGCGAGCGGGGCGTCGGCCAGAGTGAGCAGCCCGAAGCCGGCGATCAGGCAAGCCCCGGCGATCCGTCCCAGCAGGCTGGGCGAGAGCGTCCGCCGGGCCGGCAGCGGCGACACGGGGGGCTCGGGCCCGGCGGCGGCGTCCTCCAGTTCGCCGCCGAGAAAGAGGCGGAAGAGCAGGCCGAGGGAAGGGAAGAGGATGACCGCGCCGCCCAGGACGGCCACCGTCACGGCGACGAGGACGTCATGCCCGGCGGCGGCTTGGGCGACGGTCAGGCCGGGCAGCAACACGGGCTCCTGGGCGATCGCCCAGCCGGCGATTACCGCCGCCACAGCCAGCGCGGCCGTGTAGCGCGACGACTCGTAGCGGCGCCGAACGAGGAGCGCGAGCGTGGCCAGCCCGGCCAGCGCCGAGACGATGACCGCCACGAGCGCCGCCCCCGAGGTCAGGCCGTGCCACAGCGGCTTATCGTCAATCGAGACCACGACAAGCCCGACCACGGCGACGGCCCCGGCCGTCAACCCGCTGGCCAGCCCGCGCTGGCGCAGCCCTCGCTCGAGCTCGGTCTGCTGCTGGCGGGCCGCATCTGCGGCCAGGAACACCGCGGCCAGGTACGCGGAGATGGCCACCGCGAGCAGGCCAATGACCACGCCGGTCGGGTTCAGCCAGCTGGAGATCAGAGCGCCCGAGGCGTTGCCCACCGGAACCCGCCGGGCGGCGATCGCGCCGGCCACGGTGCCCAGGCTGAAGGGGGTGAGGATCGAGGAAACCCCGGACACAGTCTCGATCATCCGCAGCTCGCGAGGGCCGGAGGCGCCGAAGCGCAGGGCGTAGGCGGCGCCGCGGAAGATGATGCCCAGGATGGCCAGGAAGAGCGGCACCGACAGGGTGGAGGCGATCGATCCGAAGGCCACGGGATAGGCCGTCCACATGACCGTGAGGACGAAGATCAGCCAGACGTGGTTGGCCTCCCAGACCGGCCCCATCGAATGGTGCGCGTGCTCGCGCAGCCGCCGGGCATGCTCACCCCGGCCGGCGGCCAGTTGCCAGAAGCCGGCGCCGAAGTCCGCCCCCCCGAGAACGACGTAAAAGATCAGCCCGACGAGGATGAAAGACAGGGGCAGGGCGTAGAGGTGCATTTCAGCTCCCCACCCCGGCCGATCCCGGGGCCGAGCTCGGGGATCCGCTCGATTCCGGTAGCGGAGAACGGGCCAGCCGGCGGAGAATCCAGGCCGTCGCCGCGGCCAGAGCCAGGTATACGACGACCAGCGTGGCGTAGCCCACCGGGATCCCCTTGGCGCCGGTGACCGCCTGCGAGGTCAGCATCACGTGGTAGACCACCCAGGGCTGGCGTCCCACCTCTGTGGTCACCCAGCCGGCGATCAGAGCGACCAGCGACAGGGGTCCGGCCAGCGTCAGCGCGCGGTAGAACCAGGGTGAGTCAGGAGGGCGGCCCCGCCGCCAGCGCACGAACACGAAGTACACGCCGAACAGGGCGAGCAGGGTGCCGATGCCGACCATGGTCTGGAACGAGATCCGGACCACGTTGACCGGCGGCTGCTGGCTATGGGGAACGGTGTCGAGGCCCTTGACGACCGCATTGGGATCATGGAAGGCCAGGAGCGAGAGCAGCTTGGGAATGGCGATTCCGTACTTGACCTGCCCGCTTGTGTACCAACCCAGGATGTGAATGGAGGCGCCGCGGGTGGTATGGGCCAGCCCTTCGAGGGCGGCCAGCTTGATCGGCTGGGTGCTGGCCACGTCGCGTCCTGCCCAGTCGCCGACCAGGACCTGGATGGGGGAGGCCAGAGCCGCCACCGTCAGCGGAATGATCATCCCGGTGCGCTCATAACGCCCCCAGCGCCCGCGCAGACGCCCAAGCGCATACCAGCCCGCGACCAAGAACCCGACCACCATGTAACCCGCGATGTACATGTGGATCAGCTCGTGCCAGAGATAGGAATTGCCGAACAGTGCGGCCACGGGATGGATGTCGATGGCCCGCCCCCCGGCGAGGCGGAAGCCGCTGGGATGGTTCATCCAGGCATTCACCGAGATCACCGTCAGCGACCCGGTGAATCCGGCCACGGCGATCGGCACCCCGCAGAGGAAGTGCATGCGGGGGGACAGACGCCTCCAGCCGTAGACGTAGATGCCCAGGAAGATCGCCTCGGCGAAGAAGGAGAAGCCCTCGATGGCGAACCCGAGGCCGAACACGCCCCCGAAGGTGGCGGTGAAGTTCGGCCACAGCAGACCCATCTCGAAGCTGAGGATGGTCCCGGAGACCACACCGACCGCGAACAGGGCGACCATGACCCGGGACCAGCGCCGGGCCAGCGTGCGGTAGAGCTCGTCGCCAGTGCGCAGAAAGCGTCCCTCGACGAATAGGACGAGCATCGGAAAGGCGATGCCGAAGCAGACCAGCGGTATGTGAACAGCGAAGGACAGGGCCTGCATCTGGCGGGCCTGGAGCAGGTAGGCCTGATGGGTCGGGGCCAGAACAGCGGCCAGCGGTGCGATCAAGTTGAGAGGCGCCATTTTCGTCAGGAGAGAGGCCCGTGCTGGTTGGAGGTCTACCCCTTACTAGGCCGGAAGTCTCTTACGCCGTCCTTATGGGTCAGAGAGCATGCTGACAGCATGCGCGTACTGATCGCCGAGGACGAAGGACGCCTGGCCGACGCCATCGCCCGAGGGCTCCGTCGCCAGGGCATGGCTGTCGATCTCGCCCCCGACGGAGAGCAGGCGCTGATCAAGGCCCGGGTGGTGCGCTACGACGTTCTCGTCCTGGATCGCGACCTGCCCGGGGTCCACGGTGACGATGTCTGTCGGGCAGTGCGGGACGAGCGTCCCGAGACCGGCATTCTCATGCTGACCGCCGCCGGTGCGCTCGAGGACATGATCGATGGCCTCTCCCTGGGCGCCGACGACTACCTGCCCAAGCCGTTCCGGTTTGCCGAGCTGGTGGCCCGTATTTACGCTCTGGCGCGGCGGGCCGGACCCAGCCGACCGCCGTTGCTGCGCCACAAGGAGCTCGAGCTCGATCCGGCTCGCCGACGGCTGACCCGCGACGGCCAGGAGGTCGGGCTGGCCCGCAAGGAGTTCGCCGTGCTCGAGGCGCTGATGGCCGCCGACGGCGCCACCGTCTCGGCCGAGGAGCTCCTCGAGCGGGTGTGGGACGAGCACACCGACCCGTTCACTAACGTGGTCCGCATGACGATCATGACGCTGCGCCGCAAGCTCGGAGATCCGCCGATCGTCGAGACGGTGATCGGAGTCGGCTACCGGATGGCCTGATGGGCGCCGCCGCCGAGCCGCCTGCACCGCGTCGCCGGAGGTGGCCCGCGCCCACCATCCGCCTGCGCCTGGCCCTGCTCTACGGCGCGGTCTTTCTGGCTACCGGTGCGGTCCTGCTGACTGTCGGCTACGTCCTGGTCCGCAACGGGCTGCGCGACCATCACCAGCTCACCACCACGCTGCGGCGACTGGGCAAGCCGGCAGACCACCTGCTCAGCCGGGCCTTGGGCGCTGCGCCCGGCTCGCCCGAGGTCAGGCTGGCCCGGGCCATTCAGCGCCAGCTCACCGACAGTGCCCTGCACCGGCTGTTGTTGGAGTATCTCGGAGCGCTTTTGGCCATGACCCTGGTCTCGATCGCCACCGGCTACCTGCTGGCCGGACGCGCCCTGCGCCCGCTGAGGGCCATCATCGCCACCGCTCAGCGCGTCTCGGGGGAGAACCTGGGCGAGCGGATCGCCCTGGCCGGGCCGGCCGACGAGCTGCGCGAGCTGGCCGACACGTTCGACGGGATGCTGGCTCGCCTGGACGCCGCCTTCGCCAGCCAGCGGAGGTTTGTGGCCAACGCGTCCCACGAGCTGCGCACGCCACTGGCCATCATGCGCACCGAGGTGGATGTGGCCCTGGCCGATCCCGAGGCCAGCGTGGCTGAGCTGCGAGCCATGGGGGAGGCGGTGCGCGACACCGTCGACCGCAACGAGTTGCTGATCGGCAGCCTGCTTTTGCTGGCGCGCAGCGAGGCGTCCCCGGGCCTGGGAGAGCCGGTGGATCTGGCTGCCCTGGCCGGAGACTGCATCACCGACCTTCGGGCCCAGGCTCAGGATGCGCAGGTGATGATCAGCCGCGATCTCGGGCCCGCGTGGACGCGTGGGGATCCGGGGCTGCTCGAGCGGTTGGTGGGCAACCTGCTCGACAACGGAATCCACCACAACGAGCGCGGTGGCCAGCTCGAGGTCAGCACGCGAGAGCTCGGCGGGCAGGCCGAGCTCATCGTGCGCAATGGAGGCCAGCGGATCGACCCCGAGACCGCCGGCCAGCTCGTGCAGCCTTTCCGTCGCCTGCACCGCACCGGCGGCGGCTTCGGTCTCGGCCTGTCGATCGTGCGCTCGGTGACCGAGGCCCACGGCGGCCGGCTCACGCTGCTCGCGCCGGACACCGGCGGGCTGGAGGTTCGCATTGAGCTACCCGCGGTCAGCGCCCCGGCTCGTCCCCACCGGCGCGTGCCCCTTTCAGGCGATCCTCAGCCTTCTCTTACAGAGAGCTGATGCCTGCGGGCTTACCCTCGGCTGATGTCGAGCTGGCGTCGTCGAAACGGAGGGTCGGGAGGTCGTTGTGGGACAACCCTGCGTCCTGCATCGCCCACCGTCACCTTGCGGTGTCAGCTGACTGCGACGAACGTGCGCCTCGTCGCTCGCGGGGTGAGAAGTCACTCCGCGGTTCGGGGTACCGGCGGCGGCTCGAGCCATGACTCCCGCTCGGGCATGCCCGCCGGACCCCGAATGCCTCCTTTCTGGGCTCGCCGCTAGCGGTTAGCCGGGCCCAGCCGGGGGCGGGTAGGCGCGGGCGCGGCGGTCGCCTGCGGGAACAGACCGGTTCCATAAGAACGAGACTGAATCTCATTCCTATAGTAAGCTGACGTCGGGACGAGCCCCTGGGTCTCGTCTTCGATCAGTCCGTCGGCTCGGGAAGGAAGCAGCCGTGTTCTCCATGTCGTCGCGGGTTTGGGCCGCACTGGGCGCCAGCGTCATCCTGCTGACCGGATGCGGGCGCGCGGCGGACCCGGGCGGCAACGCCGCCTCGGGCCGCGTCCAGGTTGTGGCCGCCGAGAACTTCTGGGGGAGCATCGCCGCCCAGCTGGGCGGAAACAAGGTGGCGGTGCAGAGCATCATCGTGAACCCGAGCACCGATCCCCACTCCTACGAGCCGACGGCGGCGGACGGGATCGCCCTGGCCCGGTCGCAGATGGCCCTCATCAACGGGATCGGATACGACAACTGGGCGCAGAAGCTCATCGGCGCCAACCCGTCGGGCTCGCGGCAAGTTCTGGACGTCGGCGGACTGCTCGGGCTCAAACCGGGCGATAACCCTCATCAGTGGTACTCGCCGAGTTCGGTTCAGCGGGTGGTGAACGCGATCGTGGCGGACTACACGCGACTGGATCCGAAGGCCGGCGCGTACTTCGCCGCTCAGCGGGCGGCCTTCAAGAACCGCGGCCTGGCGGAGTACAACCGGCTGATCGCCCAGATCCGGGCGCGCTACACCGGTGTCCCCGTGGGCTACAGCGAGAGCATCTTCCAGCCGCTGGGGCAGGCGCTGGGATTGCGGCTGATGACGCCCTACAGCTTTGCCAAGGCGATCGCCGAGGGGACCGACGTGACCGCCCAGGACAAGCAGACGGTCGACACCCAGGCTCAGCAGCGCCAGATCAAGGTGTGGGTCTACAACAGCCAGAACGCGACCCCCGATGTACAGCGGGTGAACGGCCTGGCCCGCGGCGCCGGGATCCCCGTCACCACGATCACCGAAACCCTCTCCCCGGCGTCGGCTACGTTCGAGCAGTGGCAGGTCGCGGAGCTCAGGAGCCTGGAGCAAGCGCTTCACCGGGCGACCGGTCGATGATCGACCTCCCCGATGCCGCGGGTCAGACGCCCGCGCGAGGTCCACAGCGGCCAGAGCCGCTGGCGCGGTTGGCCTCCGCTCACGCCCGGATCGGCGGCCGGACCGTGTGGCGCGATGTCAGCCTGACGATCGACGAGGGCGAGTTCGTCGCCATCCTCGGGCCCAATGGGTCGGGGAAGACCACGCTGCTGCGCGTTCTGCTCGGTGAGCTTCCGCTTGCCGCGGGGAGCGCATCGGTGCTGGGCGGGCCGCCCGGGGCGGCCAACCGGCAGATCGGCTACCTGCCCCAGCGCCGTCACTTCGACGCGAGCATCCGGATACGCGGAGTTGACCTCGTCCGACTGGGGCTTGACGGCATGCGGTGGGGGTTTCCCGTATGGCGCACCGGCGGCGATCGGGTCGACGAGGCCATCGAGATGGTCGGTGCCCAGCAGTACGCCTCGCGGCCGATCGGCCAGCTCTCCGGCGGCGAGCAGCAGCGGCTGCTGATCGCGCAGGCACTGGTCAGCCGCCCCCGCGTGCTCATCCTCGATGAGCCGCTGGACAGCCTCGATCTACCCAACCAGACGGCGGTCGCCGCCTTGCTCGAGCGGATCTGTCGCCAGCAGGGGGTCAGCGTGTTGCTGGTCGCCCACGATGTCAATCCGCTGCTCTCCTATCTGGACCGGGTGGTCTATTTCGGGGCCGGGCAGGCCGCGGTTGGCCCACCCGGGGAAGTGATCACCGCCGAGACTCTGAGCCGCCTCTACGGCGTCCCGATCGAGGTCCTCACGACTGCCGACGGGCGGCTGTTCGTCGTCGGCCTGCCCGACGCCCCCGCCCACCACAGCGACCGCCACGAGCACGGGTAGGCATGCCCACCTACCCCAGTCCGTCGCTCGATCTCGTTTCGGATTTCCAGCAGCTGACCGCCTATCCGTTCATGGTCAATGCGCTCGAGGCCGGCACCATCGTGGCTGTCATGGCCGGCGTCGTGGGCTGGTTCATGGTGCTGCGCCGTGAAAGCTTCGCCGGCCACACCCTGTCGCTGATGGCCTTCCCGGGGGCGACGGGCGCGTTGCTGATCGGTCTGCCCGCCGCGGCCGGCTACTTCACCTTCTGCGGGGCCTCGGCCTTGGTGATCGGAACCTCCGCGGGCGGGCACGGCCGTCGCGGTGAGGAGTCCGCGGTGACCGGCACTGTGCAGGCCTTTGGCCTGGCCTGTGGCCTGCTCTTTCTCAGCCTCTATCAGGGTGTGCTCTCGGGCTATGAGAATCTGCTGTTCGGCGACTTCCTGGGGATCTCCCGGGGCCAGGTGCTCACGCTGGGCATCGTCGCCGTGCTCACCCTGGCCTTTTTCGCCGTGGCCGGACGGCCGCTGCTGTTCGCTTCCGTGGACGAACCGGTGGCGCGGGCCAGCGGTGTGCCCGCTCGCGCCCTGGCGCTGGCCTTTCTGCTCGTGCTCGGCCTGGCCGTTGCGGCCACGGCGCAGATCACCGGCGTGCTTCTGGTCTTCGCCGTGCTGGTGGCGCCGGCCGCGACTGCCCAGCTCATCACCCCCCGGATCGGCTGGAGCCTCGCCCTCACCGTCCTGCTCAGCCTGGTGATCACCTGGGGCGGCCTGGCGCTGGCCTACTTCTACAACTATCCGGTCGGGTTCTACATCACCACGGTGGCGTTTTCGGTCTATGTGATCGTCCGCGTCGCCGCACGGTGATCGATCGCAGGGTCTGATGTTTGCCCACGAGTTCGTCCGCACCGCATTCCTGGCCGGGACGGCGATCGCACTGGCCTGCGGGCTGATCGGCTACTTCGTCGTCCTCCGCGCTCAGGTGTTCGCCGGCGATGCCCTCTCGCACGTGGCGTTCACTGGTGCCCTCGCCGCCGCTGCGGCCGGCGTCGACACCCGCATCGGTCTGTTCGCGGGCACGATCTGTCCTCGCTCTGCTCCTCGGCGGACTGGGCGACAGCGCGCGTGCCGACGACGTGACCATCGGCATCGTCTTTGCCTGGATCCTCGGCCTGGGCGTCTTCTTCCTGGCCCTGTTCAGCGGTGGGGCGGGAGGCGGCAACGGGCTGCTCGGAGCCCGCACCCTGTTCGGATCGATCTTCGGCCTCAGTCCGGCTGACGGCCGCCTCGCGGCCATCATCGGCGCCGGCGTCGCCGTGGCGGTGCTGGCCGTCGCTCGACCCCTGCTGTTTGCCAGCGTGGACCCCGGCACCGCCGCCGCCCGCGGAGTACCGGTCCGGGCGCTCGGCCTGGCGCTCCTCGCGCTCCTGGGCGCGACGACGGCCGAGGCCACCCAGGCGATTGGCGCGCTCCTGCTCCTGGGTTTGGTCGCCGCACCAGCGGGCGCCGCCCACCGGCTTACGGCCAATCCCTTCCGCGGCCTGCTCCTGTCGGCCGGCCTGGCTGTCGTCTGCACATGGGTGGGATTGACACTCAGCTACCTGATCCCCACATTGCCCCCGAGCTCGGCCATCATCGCCGTGGCCAGCGCCTTCTACCTGCTGGCCTTCCTGGTCACGACGGAGGCACGCCCTTGGAGGTCGCCGAGTCTGCTCGGGCGGAGTCGCATGAGAGAGAAATTAGACTGAGAGCCATGGCCGAGAATCACACCGAGGACTGGAGCGAGCGCGCCCAGCGAGTGCTGGCGGAAACCCGGCATCACACCGGTGCCGCCCGTCAAGCGGTGGTCGAGCTGCTCGACTCGCAGACCTGCGCCCTGTCTGCGATCGAGATCGAGGACGCGTTACGGGCCCGACATCGGCCCGTCGGACGAGCCAGCATCTACCGCGTCCTCGACGAGCTCGAGCGCCTGGACCTGGTGCAGAAGCTCCAGGTCGGGCAGGCCATGGCTCGCTACGAACCGATCCGCTCCGGGGCCGGGCACCACCATCACCTGGTCTGCGACAACTGCGGCACCGTGACGCCGTTCACCGATGACGGCCTGGAGACGGCGATACACCGACTCAGCCGACGGGTCCCGATGCGCGTTGACGAGCACGAGATCGTGCTTCACGGCGCCTGCCCGGACTGCGCGAGCTAGCGACCCGCCAACTACCAGGTGTCGATGTTGGGCCGGCGTTTGCCCGCCCGCTCCCACCAGCCCGGTCCGGCGTCGTCGAACAGGGTGCGGATCCAGCGGCGGCTGTCGGCCGGATCGATCACGTCATCAATCTCGAAGTAGGAGGCCATGCTCAGGCCGCGCCCGCGCTCGTAGGCGGCGGCTACGGTGGCCTCGTAGACACGCTGGCGCTCGTCGGGGTCGGCGACCGCCTCGAGCTCGCGGCGCATGCCCAGCCGCACCGCCCCCTCGAGCCCCATGGCCCCGAACTCCGAGGTCGGCCAGCCGACGGTGAACATCGGCGCTTTGAAGCTTCCGGCGGCCATCGCCTGCGCACCCAGTCCGTAGCCCTTGCGCAGCACGATGGTTCCGGTCGGCACCTCCAGATTGGCCGCGGTCACGAACAGCCGTGAGAAGTGGCGCACGGTGGCCGAGCGCTCGGCCTCCGGACCAACCATGAACCCCGGCGTATCGCAGAGCAGCAACAGAGGGAGCCCGAAGGCATCGCAGAGCTGCATGAAGCGGGCCGCCTTGTCGGCGCCGTCGGCGTCGATGGCCCCACCGAGATGGGCTGGGTTATTGGCGATTACGCCCAGGGGGTGGCCGTCGATGCGGGCCAGGGCGGTGACCATGCCGGCGGCGAAGCCGCGGCGCAGCTCGAGATTCTCATCGCACAGCGAGCCGATCACCGCGCGAACGTCGTAGATGCGCTTGCGATTGGCGGGGATGAGATCGCGCAGCGCCTCCGGGTCGCCGGCCGGGGCGGCTGGCGCGGCCGCCTCCCGGGTGAAGAACCCCAGATAGCGCTTGGCGGCAGACACGGCGGCGGCGTCGTCGGCCACGCGGAGATCGACAACGCCGTTGGCGTCCTGGACGTCGATCGGGCCGACCTCCTCGGGGGCGACCACGCCCAACCCGCCACCCTCGATCATGGCCGGCCCGCCCATGCCGATGCTGGCGTCCTCAGTGGCGATGACCACGTCACAGCAGCCGAGCAGCGCGGCGTTGCCGGCAAAGCAGTAGCCCGAGGCGATCCCGACCAGGGGCACGAGCCCGCTCAGCCGGGCGAAGAGGTGAAAGGCGCGGCAGTCGAGACCGGCGATGATGGGCATGTCGACATCCCCGGGCCGACCGCCGCCGCCCTCGGCGAACAGGATGACGGGCAGGCGCCGACGCTCGGCCAGCTCGAACAGGCGGTCCTTCTTCTGGTGGTTGCGCATGCCCTGGGTGCCGGCCAGGACCGTGTAGTCGTAGGACATGGCCACGCAGGGCTGGCCGGCCACCGCGCCCATCCCGCCGACCAGCCCGTCGGCGGGGGTTCGCTCGATCAGCTCCTGCTTGGGACGACGCTGCTCCTGGGCGGCGTGCATGAGGGGGCCGTACTCGACGAACGAATCCGGGTCGAGCAGATCGGCCAGGTTCTCCCGGGCCGTGCGGCGGCCCCGCTCACGCCGCTTGCGGACGGCCTCGGGGCGGGCGCCGTCGAGCCCGAGGGCGTGACGCTCGCGGACCTCGTCCAGTGGTCCGTGATCGGCATCGGGTGCGCTGTCCTGGCAAGTGGCGGCCGGACTCCCGTTGCCGGCCAGGACGGCAAGCAGCTGGCCCGCTTCGACGTTGTCGCCGACCTTCACCTCCAGGCGCTTCACGGTGGCATCGACGTCGGCCACCAGCTCGTGTTCCATCTTCATGGCCTCGAGCACGATCACGGGCGCACCGGCGCTCACCGACTCGTCAATGGCTCGCGTCACCGCGACTACGGTGGCGGCGAACGGCGCCCGCAGATTCATCGCCGCGAGTGTATTCCGGGATACTTCGCGGCGATGAGCCACGCGCCACAGCTGCTGTGGGAGCCAAGCCCGGATCGGATCGCCCGAGCCACGGTCACCCGCTACGAGGAATTCCTGCTGCGCACGCGGGGCCTTGAGTTTGAGGACTACGACGCCCTGTGGCAGTGGTCGGTTGACGAGCTCGAAGACTTCTGGTCCTCGATCATCGAGTGCTTCGAGGTCCGCTTCTCAAGTCAGCCCGACGGCGTGCTCTCGGGTCGGGAGATGCCCGGTGCGCGGTGGTTCCCCGGCGCGACGGTCTCCTATCCGGAGCACATCTTCCGGGGCAAGGATCAGAGCACGGTGGCCATCCGTCACGCCTCCGAACTGCGTCCGCTGGGGGAGTGGACCTGGGGGGAGCTACGCGCCCAGACGGCGGCCATCGCCGGCGGTCTGCGGGCTCTGGGAGTGGGACAGGGCGACCGCGTGGTGGCCTACATGCCGAACATTCCCGAGACGGTGGCCGCGTTCCTGGCCTGCGCGTCTCTGGGGGCGGTCTGGTCCTCGGCCGCGCCGGAGTTCGGCGCCCGCAGCGTGATCGATCGCTTCGCCCAGATCGAGCCCAAGGTCCTGCTGGCCATCGACGGCTACCGCTACGGCGGCAAGGACCACGACCGCGAGACGACGGTGCAGCGGATTGCCGCCGAGCTGCCGTCGGTGGAGAAAGTGGTCCGCTTCGGCTACCTGGACGCCACTGGCTGGGAGGACGGCTTCCTCGGCTCCGAGGAGGAGCTCGAGTTCACGCCTGGTGCCTTTCGACCATCCGCTGTGGGTGCTCTACAGCTCGGGGACCACCGGTCTGCCCAAGCCGATCGTCCACGGGCAGGGCGGGATCCTCGTCGAGCAGGTCAAGAAGATGAACCTGCACCTCGACGCCCAAGCCGCGGACCGCGTGTTCTGGTTCTCGACCACGGGCTGGATGATGTGGAACTTCCTCGTCGGGGTGCTGCTGACCGACGCGTCGATCGTACTGTTCGACGGCAATCCGGGCTACCCGTCACTCGACGTGCTCTGGGATCTGGCCGAGTCGGCTCAGATCACCACCTTCGGGACCAGCGCGGCCTATATCGCCTCGTGCATGAAGGAGGACGTCAGGCCCACACAGGGCCGGGACCTGAGCGCTCTTCAGGCCGTCGGCTCCACCGGATCGCCTCTGTCGCCGGAAGGCTTTCGTTGGGTCTATGACCAGCTCGGCGACGGCACCTGGCTGTTCTCCACATCGGGCGGGACTGACATGTGCACCGCGTTCGTGGGCGGGGTGCCGGTGCGGCCGGTCTACCTGGGCGAGCTCCAGTGCCGCTGCCTGGGTTGCGCGGTCGAGGCCTGGGATCCCGATGGCCGAGCGCTGGTGGGAGAAGTCGGCGAGCTGGTCATCACCAGGCCGATGCCCTCGATGCCGGTCTTCTTCTGGGGCGATGAGGATGGCTCGCGCCTGGAGGACTCCTACTTCTCCATGTATCCCGGGATCTGGCGCCACGGCGACTGGATCGAGCTCACCACCCGGGGGACGGCGATCATCTACGGGCGATCTGACTCGACCATCAACCGGGGCGGGCGTGCGGATGGGGACGAGCGAGATCTACCGCGCGGTGCTCGAGGTCCCCGAGGTAATGGATGCGCTGGTGGTGGATTTACCCGGGACGGGACGGATGGCTGGATGCCGCTGTTCGTGGTCCTGCGCGACGGCGCTTCGCTGGATGACGCTCTGGTGCTCAGAGATCCGCCGGCGGGTGCGCGAGGACTGCTCGCCCCGCCATGTCCCCAACGAGGTCCGGGCCATTCCCGAGGTGCCGCGCACGCTGTCGGGCAAAGTGCTCGAGGTGCCGGTCAAGCGGATTCTTACCGGCACACCAGCCGATCAGGCCGCCTCCCGCGAGTCGCTGGCCAATCCACAGTCACTGGATTACTTCGTCGCGCTAGCTTCCGAAGAGGAGTGACGAAGGCCGCGCGTGCGGCGGCGCTCTTACTGATCTCTTCCCTGACTCTGAAAGCGTTCTCATCGAAGGGCGCTCTACTGCTATCGGTAGGAGTTGACATGACAATTCAGGAGAGAAGTCAAACATGAGCAGTTTCAGCCGATGGATCCCCATCATCGGCGGCGCCATAGCGGGGGGCGTGATCGCTCTGATCATTGCCGGCGGATCCGGTTCCAGCAACCGATCCGTGACCACCACCGTAACCCGTTCGCAGCAGGCCGCCCTACCCGCCAGCTTCAGCAAGCAGAGCGGGCTGAGCATCAACCAGATTTACCGGGCGGCCAGCCCGGGAGTGGTGGACATCGTGGTCACCGCGCAGAGCCAGAACCCCGGTTTCGGGTTCTACGGCGGGGGCGGCAGCACTCAGAAGACCCAGGGTGAGGGCGCCGGTGTGGTCTACAACAGCAAGGGCGACATACTCACCGATGAACACGTCGTGGCCGGCGAGACCTCGGTGAAGGTCAACTTCCAGAACGGCAAGAGCTACCCGGCGACGGTGGTGGTACCGATCCCTCGACCGACGTCGCGGTTATCCACGTCAACGCGCCGGCCTCGGAGCTTCACCCGATCCCGCTGTCCAACTCCAGCGCAGCCCAGGTCGGCGATCCGGTGGTGGCCATCGGTAGCCCGTTCAGCCTGCCCGAGACGACCACACAGGGCATCGTCAGCCAGACCGGCCGGAGCATCACCGCGCCGAACAACTACACGATCCCCAACGCGATCCAGACTGACGCCGCGATCAACCCCGGCAACTCCGGTGGCCCGCTGCTCGACGCCAGCGGGCACGTGCTCGGCCTCAACGATCAGATCGAGACCAACAACCAGAACGCCTCGGGTCAGGGCTCGAGTTCTGGGGTCGGCTTTGCCATCCCGTCCAACACGGTGTCCCAGATCGCCAACCGCCTGATCGGCGGCCATAAGGTCAGCCACGCCTACGTCGGGGTCCAGCTGATCTCAAATTCCTCGGGTGGCGCGCAGGTCGGCAAGGTGACGGCCAACGGTCCGGCCGCGGGCGTGGGCATGAAGGCTCAGGACCTGATCACGGCAGTGAACGGCCAGGCGGTCACCTCCACCGACCAGTTCATCGCTGACGTCGATACCTATAGCCCCGGCCAGACGGTGAGCATGACCGTCAAGCGCGGTGGGCAGACGCTCCATTTCCACGTGAAGCTCGGCACTCGGCCGGCCTCCACCCCGTCCGCAGGCTAAGGCCCCCCGGGACACGGTCAGGCGCGCCCCCGCGCCTGACCGCGCGCCGGGTCAGCCCTCCGCGATCGCGCGGCCGACTGTGAGCGCCTCACGGAGGGCAGGATCAAGTTCGGCGTATTTGGCGTCTGGCTCGACCCCGAGCGCATCGAGCGTCTTGCTGAAGAAGCAACGTGCCGCCGCGGCAAGCACGACGTCGAGGATGTCCGCGTCTGACAGTCCAACCGAGCGCAGGTGGTCAATGTCCTCTGGCTGAATCGAGGTGGCATCGTCAACGACCTTCACCGCGAGATCCATGACCGCGACGTCGGTGGCGCTCAGGTCCGCGGTTCGGTGATCTGCCACCGCTGCACGGACCACCTCGGGCTCCAAGAACCTGTCCACCAGTACCGACCCGTGAGCCAGCGCGCAGTAACTTGACCGCAACCGGCTGGCCGCCGCGACGGTCGCCAATTCGTAGCGGCGAAGATCCATGCTGCTCTTGATCGTGCCGTTCAGTCCGCGCCAAGCGGCGTAGACCTCCGGCCGGAGGGAGAACGCCCTGGTGAAGTTGGGCAGAAAGCCGAACGCCGCTTCGTCGCTGGCGTATAGCTCAGCCGTCGCGTCGGTCGCTTGGTCTTCGGGCACCGTCTCGATGAACGTCATTGCAGCTCCTTGATGACATGCCTCGCTTAAGGCCGATCAAGTCGACCGCCGAGACCATCTCATCTCCGATCGTGGGCAACAAGCCCCACAGTCGTCGTACCCGGCGAGATCATCGAAGGTTGAAATAGCTACGGGCGCAGTGGCTGTAGCTCGATCGGCAAGCCGTCGCCGGGAAAGGGACCCGTTCCGTAGTCGAGGATCGGCTCGTAGCCAGCCGGTATCTGCCAGGAGTTGCGCAGCAGCAGCTGGTGCATGATGGCTTTGACCTCCATCGAGCCGAAGTGCATGCCGATGCATTTGTGGACGCCGCCGCCGAATGGCGTCCAGGCGTATTTGTGGGAGGCGTCCTCGTGCCGCTCAGGGCTGAAGCGTTCGGGATCGAACGCATCCGGGTCGCGCCACCACGGTTCCATCCGTTGAGTCGCGTAGATCCCGAGCATCAGCCTGGTGCCCTCGGGGATGTAGCGTCCGTCTATCTCGGTGTCCTTGACGGCCTGGCGCGCGAGCGTGCCGACGGGCGCGTTCATTCGCAGCGTCTCCTTGAACACCAGGTCCATCGAGGGCAGCGCATCGAGGTCGCCGTAGCCGATCGCGGGCTTCCCGAGCGCCTGGGATTCCCTGCGCAGACGGTCCTGCCACTCGGGGTGTCGAGCCAGGTAGTAGCCCATCATCGTGAGCGTGATCGTGCTCGTGTCATGGGCGGCCATCATGGTGAAGATCATGTGGTTCACGACATCCTCGTCGCTGAACCGCTCGCCCTCCTCGGTCTCAGCTCGGCACAGGACGCTGAACAGGTCATCGCCCGCGCTCGCCCGTTTGGCCGACAGCTGGCTGTGGAAGTACTGCTGGAGTAAGCGCCGGCTCTCGAGGCCACGATGCCACTTACCGCCCGGGACGTCAGCGCGGATGATCGCCTGTCCTCCAACGACGACATCGATAAACGCAGCGTTCAGCCGGTCAGCTTCGGGACTTCGCTGCGCCCCGACGAAGACCTCGGTGGCGATATCTAGGGTCAGCTGCTTGGCCGCCCGGTAGAGCTCAAAGCCGGGGCCGGACCGCCAACGGGCGATACCCCGTTCGATGGCGGGATTCATCTTCTCCAGATACGCCACCAGCCGCTCATGCTTGAACGCCTGCTGCATGATCCGTCGGTGGTGACGGTGTTCCTCGAAGTCCATCAGCATCACGCCCCGATCGAAGAACGCCCCGATCAACGGATCCCATCCGAGCTTGTTCGAGAACGCGCGATCGCGGTTCACCAGCACGGTCTCAAGGCCGCCCGGACCGATCACCTGAACCCACGGTCCACCGAACGTGTTGACCCAGAACACCGTCCCGAACTGCTCGTGGTATCGGCGTGTGTGACGAAGCCCGTCGTCGAGAAACTCGACCGTATGCCCGATGACAGGCAACCCCGGATTTCCCATCACCGGCTCGAGCGGGCTGCCGGCGGGCGGAATCGCATGCGGCCTGACTGCCCCGGACGGAACGCGTTCGACGACCGATGCGATAGCGCCGCGCACCTTTAACTTGACCGGTGTGCTCATCGACATCCTCGAATCTCTAGGTCCCGCGTGAAGGCGAGCGGTGTCCGAACGGCTTGATCGTACCGTCGCCGGCTTTCTGAGCCGACCATTTCACGCGCCAAGATGAGAGGCTGGGATGCGCCGTAGAGGCCGCTTTCCCTCGCTTGGCGAGTCAGCGGCCGATGCGGTAGCGAATGTGCGTCGCCAGCGGGGAGTGGAGCACCTCGACCGGCTGTAGGCCGGGGTCCTGCACTCCGTCGAACAGGCGCTCGCCGGCGCCGAGCAGAACGGGAGCGACGTCGAGCGTAAGCTCGTCGATCGCGCCCGCCGCGAACGCCTGCCGCACGGTGGAGGCGCCACCGGCGATGTCGACGCCGAGGTCACCGGCCACCGCCTCCGCGCGCTCAAAGGCGACGTCGAAGCCTTCGGTGATGAAGTGGAACGTCGTCCCGCCCTCCATCGCGATCGGGTCGTGCGGGTAGTGGGTGAGGACGAACACAGGAGCGTGATAGGGCGGCTCCTCGCCCCACCACCCGCGCCAGTCCCCGTCCCACGGGCCCCGAACCGGGCCAAACATGTTGCGGCCCATCACGTACGCGCCGCGGGGCCTCATGAGCCCGTCGCGCGCGCGGGCATCGGCTTCATGGATGGGCTCGTCCAGGTGCCAGTGGTGGAGCTCCAGGCCGCCGACGCCGAGCGGGTTCTCGCGGCTCTGATCGGCGCCGGCGACGAAGCCGTCGAGAGAGATGGACATGTGGCATGTGGTTGGTGTCATATGAACCAAGACCAGCGAAGCGACGAGAAATCATCGCTGGGGGACGCCCTCGCGGAAAGCTAGCGGTTGCCTGGGTCCACGGCCGGCCTGGGCACCTCGCGGCGGCCGGCCTCCCGCCGGGAGGCTAGATTGGGCACATGGCGGTTCAACGGATGGACAACGTAGGCATTGTCGTCGACGACCTCCCGGCGACGATCGCGTTCTTTCGCGAGCTCGGCCTCGAGCTCGAAGGCCAAGCCACGATCGAAGGAGACTGGGCAGGGCGCGTCACCGGACTGCGCGACATGCGCGTCGAGATCGCCATGATGCGCACGCCGGACGGCCACAGCCGGCTCGAGATCTCGCGATTTCTCACGCCGCCTGCGGTCGCCGATCACCGGAACGCCCCGGTGAACGCTCTCGGCTATCTACGCGTGATGTTCGCCGTGGACGACATCGACGAGACGCTCGCCCGGCTCCGCGAGCACGGCGCGGAGCTTGTCAGCAGCGAAGTGGTCCAGTACGAAGACGCGTATCGGCTCTGCTACATCCGCGGGCCCGAAGGACTTCTCATCGGGCTCGCCCAAGAACTCGGCTGAGCGCGGATGCCAGTCACCCGCGAAGCGAGCGATCCACCGCGCGGGCGACCTGCTCGCGTGAGCGGGCCCTCACCGCGCAACTGAGCGCAACGCGCCAACGCTCAGGAGTCGCGGCTGAGAACGGCAGCCCCAGGTCGGTGAGGACCGCGGCTTGATCTACGTGAACAGCGATCTGTTCGGCGCGGCGCTGGGCGGCGATGTGTTGGGCGTGGGCCAACTGCGTCCGTCCACCACCGCCGGCCAGCGCAATGAGATCCTCGGCCACGACCGGTACCGCGCGTCGCGCGCACTTCTCCCAGGGCGCGTCGGCCGCCGAGTCAACGACGACCTGACGGACGACTCGCCAACCAGCGTGATGCGAATCGCAACGCGCAACCAGGAACCGCGCGAGCGCATCGGCCACCCCACCGGCTCCGGGCTCGGAGGAGTGGACGTCCAGATGCCGTAGCGCGGCACCGACGTGCCGGCCGTCCTGGACCGCCCTGGCCAGTTCCCGCGCGGTCCGCCGTGGTGTGTGTCGGTCAACCTCGATGTATTCACCGTACTGGGCGGGCCTGCTGTCGGGCATGGCGGTCTGGCGGGCGGTGGCGTGGTCGCCGAGCGTGTGGGGCAGCTCGCGCTCGGTAAGCTCGGGTGATGGAGAGCGCCGCGATAGGAGACCTCGTGAGCGTCGCCGGCGCCGGACCCGCTCTCGATGGGATCGTTCACGATACGCCGAGCCGGTCCAAGGTCGTAGTGGCGGTGGTCGATCCGATCCGCGGCCCGGTGTTTCGCACAGTCCACCCCAAGACGCTGAGCGAACGTGAGAAACAGGGTTCGCACGACCCGGCGTTACGGTTACTCGTTCGCCGGACACCGCCCCCCGTTCACGGTGCAGCACGCGGTGGCGTCACCGGTCGCAAAGATCGGGCCGGCTTCACCCGCGGCGCTTCTCCACCGCCCGACCGGCAGGTAAACCGGCAGCACGCCGCGCGACCCGGGGCGAGGCTGACGGCGGCTGATCCCCACCGGGGCGGGGGCTGATCAGGCACTGGCGGCAGCCATCATCCGCCGCCGGTGCGCCGCGAAGGACGCGGCCAGCAGGGCCAGGGCGAGCAGGGCGACGATCAGCGGGCCTGTTGCACCGTGGCCGAATACGCTGACCACGGCATAAGCGGCGGCTCCGAAGAGTCCGGCCGCGGGCAGGGTCACGAGCCAGGCGGCGACGATGCTGCCGGCCACGCCCCATCGCACCGCTGACAGGCGCTTGGCCGCGCCGGCGCCCATGATCCCGCCGGAAATGACGTGGGTGGAGGACAGGGGATAGCCGAAGTGGGAGGAGAGCAGGATTACGATCGCGCCCGCGCCCTGAGCGGAGAAGCCCTGGGCGGCATCCATGCGGATGATCCGGCTGCCGACGGTGCGGATGATCCGCCAGCCACCGGCGTAGGTACCGAGGGAGATGGCCGTGGCGGCGCAGATGATCACCCAGGTCGGCACCGTGACGTGCTTGGCGCTCGAGGCTTCCGTGAGCGACCAGGGCCAGCGTGATGACGCCCATCGTCTTCTGGGCGTCGTTGGTGCCGTGGGCCAGGCCGAGAAGCGAGCTCGAGAAGATCTGTCCAGCGCGAAAGCCGCGCGTAACCGGTCCCGGCCGGCGCCGGCCGAAGACCAGATAGATGATGGTGATGGCCAGTCCGGCGGCAATGAACGCGGCCACGGGGGCGATCAGCGCCGGGATGATCACCTTGTCCAGAAGTCCGGAGAACTTCACCCCGCCGCCACCCACCGCCGCCAGCATGGCGCCGATGACGCCGCCGATGAGGGCGTGCGAGGAACTCGACGGCAGCCCGTACGCCCAGGTAACGAGGTTCCAGGTGATCGCTCCGGCCAGCCCGGCGAAGGCGATCAGTTCGGTGACCTGCCCCGCCTCGATGATCCCGGTGGCCACGGTGGCGGCCACCTTCAGGGAAATGAACGCGCCCACGAAGTTCAGGATCGAGGCCAGTCCGATCGCCGTGCGGGGGGAGAGGGCCCGGGTGGAGATTGATGATGCGACGACGTTGGCCGTGTCGTGAAAGCCATTGGTGAAGTCGAAGGCCAGGGCCGTGGCGACGACGATGACGAGCAGCAGGGTGCTGTGCATGGGGACAGACCCTAAGCGAGCTCGGGGTCAGCTGGCGAAGCTTGCGGCCCAGGCCAGGGTGCGTTCCATGAGCTCCTCGTGCACGCTGCGCGTGCGCCCCTCCCGGCGCTCCCAGTGACCGTTGGGGCGCAGCACCCAGGCATTGGTGTCATCGGCCAGGCAGCGCTCGAGCGTCTCATCGAGCTCGGCCTGAAGTTCGGGCGCCTCGATCGGGACCATCAGCTCCACTCGCTTGTCGAGGTTGCGGGGCATGAGGTCGGCGGAGCCGATGTAGTAGAGATGCTCATCCCCGCGATGGAACGAGATGATGCGGGAGTGCTCGAGAAAGCGGCCCACGATGGAGACGACGTTGATCGTCTCGCTCACGCCGGGGACGCCAGGGACCAGGCAGCAGATGCCGCGTACGTTGAGGTCGATGGGCACGCCCGGCCTGCGAGGCGCGATACAGGGCCTGGATGATCTGGCGATCGACAAGCGAGTTCATCTTCATGACGATCCGGCATGACTGGCCCGCCTGGTGGGCTTCCACCGTGCGCTCGATCTCCTCCAGGAGCGGCTTGCGCATCCAGGTGGGGGCGACCAGGGCCTTGGCCTGCGGCTCGGGGTGTCCATATCCGGTCAGCGTGTTGAACAGGTTGGCCACCTCGCCGGTGATCTCGCGGTCGGTCGTGAAGAGGGCGAAATCCTCATACAGGCGAGCATTCTTGGCGTGGAAGTTGCCGGTGCCGATCATGGCGTAGTAACGCACCCCGGTGCGTTCGCGGCGGACGATGAGGATCGCCTTGGCGTGGGTCTTCAACCCGGGGATGCCGTGTACGACGTGGGCTCCGACTTCTTCCAGGGCGCGGGACCAGCGAATGTTCTGGCGCTCGTCGAAGCGAGCCTTCAGCTCGACCAGGCAGACGGCCTGTTTGCCCTTTTCGGCGGCCTCGATCAGGGACGGGACCAGGGCCGAGTCATCCGAGGTCCGGTAGACGGTCATCTTGATGGCCAGGACGTTGGGATCGTCCACGGCCTGCTTGACGAAGCGCTCGGCGCTGGAGGAGAACGACTGGTAGGGATAGTGGACCAGGACGTCATTGGAGCGCATGGCCCTGAAGACGTCCGGCTGGATTGTCCGAATCCCCCGCGGCGACGCTGAGGCCGGTCTGCGTGACCGGAGTCCAGCTCGGCCACCGGAGGTTGGGATAGCCGTCCACCTTGGCGATCTGCCACAGATCGCTCATGTCGAGCAGGCCGTCGACGTCGTAGACCTGGACCTCGTCCACGCCCAGCCACTCGATCAGGCGGGTGCGCAGCGCCGGCTCCATGCTGGCTCCGACCTCGAGGCGGACCACTTCGCCGAACCGGCGGCGGCGGAGCTCATCCTCAACGGCCTGAAGCAGGTCGTCCGCCTCATCGGAGACCTCGAAGTCCGCGTCGCGAGTGACGCGGAACAGGTCGTAGCTGAGGATCTCCATCCCGGGGAAGAGCACGTCGAGATGCTCGGCGATGATGTCCTCGAGCGGGATGAAGGTGTCCTTGCTGATCTCGACAAAGCGAGGCAGGACCTCCTTGGGGACCTTGACCCGAGCAAAGGCCTCGTGGTCGAGGTCGGGGTCCTGAAGTCGAACCAGCAGGCTGAGGGAGAGATTGGAGATGTAGGGGAATGGCCGGCCCGGGCCCACCGCCAGCGGTGTCAGCACGGGGAAGATCTGCTCGCGGAAGTGACGCTCGATTTCGCTCGCGGCGGCACCTGAGCCCCGGCATGTGGTGATCGCGGATGCCGACCTCGTCGAGCTCAGGGCAGATCGACATCGGAGAACTCGCGGGAGTGGCGCCGGTCCAGGCCGCGGACCCGTTCGGCGATCCGCTGGAGCAGCTCCGTCGGTCTCAGGCCGTCTTGATGCGGGCAGTCGATCCGGGCATCGACCTGGTCATGCACGCCGGCCACCCGGATCATGAAGAACTCATCGAGGTTGGTGACAAAGATGGCCAGGAACTTCAGGCGCTCGATCAGTGGCACCGACTCGTCTTCGGCCAGCTGAAGCACGCGGTCGTTGAAGTCCAGCCAGGAGAGCTCGCGGTTGACGTACAGGGAGCGGTCATTGAGATCGATCTCGGTTCCGGATCCGGTCTGGGTCATCGAGTCGGTCACGTGACGCCCGCGCCCTCGGCGATGGCCGCCAACTCGTTGGGCCGCAGGAGGGCGATCAACTCGCCCTTGTTGACGGCGGCCAGGCCGCCCTTGCGCATGCGGGCCTGGGCGCCGGTGAGGTCGTGCAGCGGGAGCGTGAAGGACGGATCGTGGCCGACCAGCAGCACCTCGCCCAGGCCAACAATCAATTCCTCCACGTCAAAGGGCTCGCCGGACAGACGCCGGTCGATGGTCACCTCGACGCCGAGCGGAGCGCACGCATACTGCGCCGTCTGCACGGCCCGCAGCTTGGGACTGGACAGGCAGACGTCGATCTTGACGCCCAATCGCTCCATGGCGTGGCCGGCATCCTGCGCCTGGCGCACTCCCCGCTCGGTCAGCGGGCGCTCGTCATCAGGTAGGCCGTCGGCCGCCTCCGCGTGGCGCAACAACCAGAGCATGGGCGTCACTCTACGACCCCACACGCGTTCCGGCCAGCCCCGCGCCGGTCCGGCGTTCAGATCAGCCGATGATCAGCCGGCGATCGAAGACCCGCTCGAACGCCTCGTCGTCGCCGTAGCGCTCGACGCTCCAGCGGGGCAGGGTGAGGTCGCCGGCCGCCTCGAGGTGCAGGTCGACACCATGCCCGTTGGCCCGCAGGCGCGCCGCCGAGACGGACTGGTCGCGGCCGCGCTCCAGGTGTTCGGCCAGGCGCAGGATGACCGCGCAGCGATCCAGCAGCTGCTCATCGCCGCTGCGGGTCAGCGGCTCGATCACGCCCAGCTTGGGCACGCCCTTGCGGTGATAGCGGGTGATCTGGGCGATCAGAGCCCGCTCTCGAGGATCGAAGCCGTAGAGCTCGGCGTTCTCGATCAGGTAGCGGGAGTGCTTGTGATGGTCGTCATAGGAGATGGTCATGCCCGACGTCATGGAGCATGGCCGCCGCCCACAGGAGCTCCCGCTCGCCGTCCTGGGCTCGAACAGGCCGGCGGCCACGAGGCTGTCGAACATCTCCAGCGACAGGCGGGCCACGTGCTCGACGTGGGGCAGGTCTGACTCGTACTGAATGGCCAGGTTGCGCACCGCCGCATCCGCGGACGTCCTCGAACAGCGGGTCAGACCCGGACAGCAGCGTGCGGGCGATGAACACGCCCTCGCGCAGCCCCGCCTCCGTGGCCTCGATCCCGTCGAAGCCGCCCAGCTCGACGACGGCCTCGAGCACGAGCGCGGAGGCGAGGATGATGTCGCCGCGGCCGGGCTTGATCCCGGGCAGCTGACCGCGTTCTGCGGCGGGCAGCCCGGCCAGCAGGCCGACCAGCTCAGCCAGCGCCTCGGGGCGGAGCACGAAGCCCTGCACGCCGACGTCAAAGCGCTCCGTCGAAACCCGCTGCGGCGGCGGCCAGGTTGCGCACCGCACCGCCGATGCCGACCAGGCGCGGGCCTGAGCCGGCGAGCCAGCCGAGCGTCGAGAGCGTGTCGCGCACGTGCTCGCGCACGCGCGAGAGCTCCTTCTTCTTGGCCGGGCCTGAGCCGGGCAGGAACTCCTCGGTGACCCGAACGGCGCCGAGCGGGAAGGAGGCGATGGCTCCGGCCTGGCGCTCGGCGACCGCGGTCAGCTGCAGGCTGCCGCCGCCGAGGTCGAGGACGACGCCGTCGCGCAGGGTGGTCGTGTTGATCGCGGCCACATAGCCGAACCGGGCCTCGTCGTGCGGCGGACAGGACCTCGATCCGCAGCCCGGTGTCCGCCTCGGCCTCGGCCAGGAAGCGGGCGCCGTTGCCGGCGTCGCGGATGGCCGAGGTGGCCACCACGTGGACATCCTCGGCGCCGAGGCCCTCGGCCCGGCAGAAGCGCTCGAACACCGCCAGCGTCTCGCGCCCGCGCTCCATGGCCTCGAAGCTGAGCTGGCCGGTGGCGCCGAGGCCGGCGCCGATCCGGACCGTCTCATACAGCTCATCGGTCAGTTTCCACCAGCTTCCCGGGGCGTAGGTGAAGACGACCAGACGCCAGGAGTTGGAGCCCAGGTCGACGACCGCGACTTGGCGGATGCTCTGCGCGGTGCGGCCAGCCGCGCGCGTGGTACGCCAGCTCACGCCACCATCATGGGGCCGCTCAGCGGACGGTGGCGCTGAGATGCGCGGCGGCGGCTACAGGCGGGCGCGGGCTCGTCGCGCAGGGCCCGGATGGCGGTCAGCACGGCCAGGATGGTCATCAGCACGGCGCTGGACACGCACCACTGGCAGATGGCCTTGATCGTGAACAGCTCGCGGTAGGTCAGATACATGCTGAAGCCGAAGCCGATCAGGGCGATGGCGAAGCCGGCCACCCGGCCGGTCTCGCCGCGGATGAGCAGCGAGCCGAGGATGCCGATGTAGCCGGCCAGCCCGAGCACGGCCACGGGAACCCCGTCGAGCTTGGCGTAGCGGGAGGCCTGCACGGTCTCGCAGCCGCCGCTGGAGAGGCACAGGACCTTCAGCCCCTCGTAGTGAACGTAGGTCAGGTAGCCGGCGACGCCGATGCCGATCAGCGTCAGGACGAGGATGGCGATGCGCAGACGCCGGTCGGTCGACGGGCGGCCGCGGTCGGGCGGGTGGCGACTGCAGCGTGCGTCACGCCACCTTCTTGATGGCCTGCTGGAGCTGGGCGTAGGTGGCCGCCGTCGGCGATGGCGGTCTGTCCCTTGGGGCCCTGTGAAGACCAGCGTCGGCGTGCCCGACACGCCGATCTTGCTGCCGGCCTGCTCGTCGGTGGCCACCTGGGTGGCGAGCGCCGCGTTGTTGCGGTCGGACTCCCACTGGGTCAGGTTGAGTCCGGGGATCTGCTTGGCCAGGCCCTGGAGGTAGGCCTCGTTGACATAGCCCGGTCCCCTCGGCGCCCTGCTCGTGGTAGAAGAGCTCGGTGTAGTCCCAGAAGCGCTTCTGCATGCCGGCGGCCAGGGCGGCCACCTGCTGGGTCTTGAATACGGACGGATCTGCGCGTGGCGGTCTCGAAGGCCTTGAAGACGACCTTCACCTTGCCCTGGCGGACCTCGTTGCTGATCAGCGGCGGCAGGCCGCCGTGAAGGGTGAAGTCCTGGCAGATCGGGCACTCGAGGTCGCCGTAGTAGGTCATGGTCACCGGCGCCGTGGGGTTGCCGAGGCGTCGCTCCGGACTGGGGAATGCCGCTCAGCAGACTGCTCACCGTGGTCACGGTCTTGGCCTGCTGCGGCGTCCCTTCTGCAGGCCGGTGGCCGTGCTGCCGCCGCCGCTGGAGACGGCGATGGCCACGGCCACCACGGCGATGGCGACCAGGACCACGCCGCCGATCATGCGCAGCCGCCGCTCGCGGCTGCGGCGCTCGGCACGGGCCTGCTCCTCGGCGAGCCGGCGCGCTCGGGCTTCTTCCTTTTGCTTGGTGCGCGAGGCCATGAAGTCGTCTAGAGGTGAGGAGCGTCTGGGGGTGCGGAAAGAACTCGACAGAGCACCCCCGTCCACAGCAGGATAGCGATGAGCGCTGAGGTCAGGGCCGGCACCCGGCGCCCACGGCTGTGGCCGCGCAGGCGCCCCGGAGGCGCCGGCGCCTCAGGAGCTGACCTTGAGGGTGTAGGGCGCGGTGAGGATCCTGCCGTGCTGCTTCAGCTGCAGGAACAGCCGCCAGGTGCCGCCGACCGGGAGGAGCACGCCGACGGTGAGGTGACCGGGGCGTGGCGTGGCCGGTGACCCGGCTGGCCGTGACGCCGGGCAGGCTGCCGCAGTTGGCTGCGCCGGGTGCGCAGATGTGGGTGTGGAAGTAGTCCAGCGAGCCCTGGCGGAAGAAGATCGCGTGGGCCAGGGCCCCGAACCAGGGCACGAAGGTGACCTTGCGCCCCTGGGGCGAGGTCACGTTCACGTCCAGGAACTCGGCCTGGATGGCGTGCAGGGGCGCATGGCCCTGCATGTCGAAGTGGTAGCCGTCGATGACCTGGTCGGCGTGAAAGGCGGCAGCGCCTTGGGGTGGTAGGCGCCGGCCACCTTGACGCTGCGGAACAGCTGGAAGTTGGGCTGTCCGCCGGGGATGTTCGGGTAGACGTCGACCAGCACGTGGTACGGACCGGGGGCCGGGAAGGTGATCCGCTGATGCAGGACTCCGTGGGCGTGATCGGTGGGTGCTTGTGGACGATGTAGGCCAGGTCATCGCGCACGATGATCAGGTGCACGCCGGTGTGAGGGCCCGGGCCGGTCCTGTAGCTGGTCAGTGTCTTGCCGCTGGGCAGCTGGATCGAGAAGGACATGGTCACGGGATGTCCGGGCGTCGGGCGTTCCGGTGGGGGTGAACTGGGCGAGCGTGAACTGGCGAGCGGGCGCGACCTTGGGCACGGTCACGCCACCACCGTTCGAGCTCGATCCACAGGCGGCGAGCAGCGCGGTACTGCAGCACGCCGAGTGCGCCGTAGGGAAGGCGAGGCCTCATCGGAGCGCCGCCTGGAGCGCCTGGCGCAACTCGGTGGTCCCGAACGCGCCCTCGAGCCGGGCCACGATGATCGCCGCGGCGATTGATCGCGAACAGCCACGGCTCGGTCTGCAGGTGGAAGGCCTTCATCTGTGAGCGCAGGCCCTGCTTGGGCTGGTTGTGGGCGTAGACCTCTTCGTGGATGAAGGTGACTCGCCCCGCGAACTCGCGCTGGAGGGAGACGGTGACGTCGGTCACCGGGCCGCAGATCCGCGAGATGCAGAACTGGGGGGTGGAGAACAGCAGGGCCACGGGCCGCTTGCCCAGCACGGCGCTCAGGGACACCGAATGCATCTGCTCGGGAGGTAGGCGGGTGGTCAGCAGGCTGATGTTGCCGCCCACGGTGGCGGGCGTATCGGTGGCAGAATCGGGCGCGTGCTGGCCGACCCCGGGGATCGGCGAGGACGCGGCCACGGCGATTTCCCCCGGCGCCCCGATCAGCCCGCGGGGCCCACGGGTCACGCTCAGCACGGTGTAGGTACCGGGGTGGGGAATGGGCAGTTGGGTGGCGTATATGGCCTGGATTCCCCCCGGCCCGGCGTTCTGGCGGCTGCGGTACTGGGGAGCGACGGCCATCGGATCGGCGGGGGCCAGAAACGGTCCCTGGGCCGGGGAGCGGGCCGTTTTGGCGATGTAGACGGCGGTGGGGGCGTAGATGAAGGCGCCCGAGGCGGCGTTCAGCCCGAAGGCGAGCCTGCGCGTGCCGGGAGTGAAGGTGCCGGTGGCGGCACCGAACTGGGCGGTTGAATTGACCAGCGCGCCGAGTTGGGTGAGCGAGCGGCCTCGGGCCGGCGGGAACTGGGCGCTGCGCGGGTGCTCGGCGGCAGGCAGTTCGGCCACGGCCGGGGGTAGAGCCGCGCTGGTGCTGCTGGACGAGGTGGCGGTCTGTCTGGTGGCGGCGGCGGAGCCCGAGGCCGGGTGCGCAGCGCTCGATGACGAGGAGGAGGACCCGCATCCGGCCAGGATCAGCGCGGCGAGGACCACGAGCAGGGGGGCGGATGGATGTCGGTTCGCTTTCATCATGCGCGCTGTGTACCGCAGCGCCCCCGCGCCCGGGCGACACCGGTTCGTGTCGCGGGCTGGGGTAAATCTACAAGCGCGAGGGTGCCCGAGCGCCGACCGCCAACGCTCGCGGGGGGCGAGCGGAACGTCGATAGCCCGCAACTAGCGTGTAAATATCTTGTGATCGGCGCTGGCAGCGGCCCGGCCCCGCAGGCGAGGTGCAATACAGTGCAGGCCAATGGCCCCCGAGCACAGCGAGACGCTGCCCGGCACCAGCGCGCAGCGAAACGGAAACCGACTCCGACTTGCCGTCCTGGACCGCGATCCAGGCTTCATGCAGGTTCTGTCCAACCGCCTTGCCGCGCTGGGCGGCGAATACCGCTCGCTCGCCGCACCGGCCAGCACCGACGCGCTGGTGGCCATGCGACTCAACGCCTTGGTCATCGACCTGGCCGTGCTCGGCCCGGGTGGCTGGGACTACCTGGAGCGCATCTGCGCGCGTTTGCCTGGGATGGCGGTAATCGTTTGCACCGGACAGTCATCCGTGGCCCAGCGGGTCCGTGGTCTGCGCCTTGGCGCCGATGCCTGGGTGACCAAGCCGTGCCACGCCGAGGAGTTGATCTGCGTGATCGAAGCCGCGGTCAGGCGCCACCGCCGCACCGAGATGCCGGCGCTCGAGACCGCCGCTCGGTTTGGCGAGATCATCGTGCGCCCCGACCTCTACCAGGCCTACGCCAATGACCTCAGCCTCGAGCTGACCGCACGCGAGTTCGAGATCCTCCATCTGCTCACCGGCTCAGACCGCGTGCTGCGCCGTGAGGAGATCTACGAGCGGGTGTGGGGTTATGCCATGGCTCATGGCGACCGCTCGGTCGACGTGTTCGTGCGCAAGCTGCGCCAGAAGCTCCGCGCCGCCTCTCCGGACTGGAGCTACATCCACACTCATTTCGGGGTGGGTTATCGCTTCGCGCCCGAGCCGGACGCCGACCTGGGCTCCGATACCGAGACGGACATCAGGCTCGCCCGCGGCCGGGACTCCGATGCTGGCGGCGCTCCCGAGCGCGAGCTCGACCCGGCGCTGACCGCCTGAGCTGCTCGCTCGGCGGCGCTTTGCTCGCCGGCGACTGCGTTGCGATCACAACTCGTTTACACCGTCATTACCGGTTGTTAACGCAATAGCGGCCCGGGCCAAGAAGCATCTTGGCTATGGCGCTCACCGCCAAGCCCAGCCGCGAGGCGCTACGCATCGGACCGCTTGAGATTCTTCCCGAGGAGCATCTGGCCCGCGCCGGTGGCCGCGCGCTGATGCTCTCGATCCGGGAACTTCGCCTGCTCACCGAGCTCGCGCGGCGGCCTGATCGGATCATGGCGCGGGACGATCTGTTTCAGCTCGTGTGGGGGCGGGAAATGCGTACCGGAGATCGCTCGGTCGACGTCTACGTCCGCAAGCTCCGGGTAAAGCTGGAGGCCGCGCTGCCCGACTGGTGCTTCATCCACACCCATTTCGGCTTCGGCTATCGGTTGACCGCCGAGCGGAAAACCGCAGTCCAACCAGGCGTTCACAACTGATTAACACCTTTCGCTCCTGCGGACCGGAGACTTGCCCGGATTCCAAATGATCAAGGAGAAGAAAGTGTCTACAAGTCGTTTCGGTGCAGTGGCGGCGGTCCTGGCCGCCTCGCTCGCTCTCGCGGCGTGCGGATCGAGCAGCAGCAGCTCCTCCAAGTCGGGGGGCTCGGGCGGTAGCTCGTCCTCGAGCTCAAGCAGCGGCGGGGCGGCGACCCTCAACGGCGCCGGCTCGACTCTGGCCGCGCCCATCTACCAGCAGTGGGGCTCGAGCCTCAAGGGCCAGGGCCTGACGGTGAACTACAACCCGGTCGGCTCCGGTGCCGGCATCGCCGACCTGCAGACGGCCACGGTCCAGTTCGCTGGCTCCGACCCGGCTCTGAAGTCGACCGACACGGCCAAGATGAAGGGCCCGGCGCTCCAGTTCCCGGTCGCCTTCGGGGCCATCACCGTGTCCTACAACGTGCCCGGCCTCAACACGGGGCTGAAGCTCGACGGCCCGACGATCGCCAACATCTATCTGGGCAAGGTCAAGACCTGGAATGATCCGGCAATCGCCAAGCTCAACCCGGGCATGAAGCTCCCCAGCACGAGCATCACCGTCGTGCACCGGTCTGACTCGTCCGGGACCACGAAGGGGTTCACGACCTTCCTGTCGGACTACAGCCCGACCTGGAAATCCTCGGTCGGGGCCAACAAGGACGTCAAGTGGCCGACGGGCACCGGTGCGGCCAAGAACGCCGGGGTGGCCGCGGCCATCAAGCAGACCTCGGGGGCGATCGGGTATGTCGAGCAGGCCTACGCCCTGATCAACGGGTTCCACTACGCAGCGGTGAAGAACTCCCACGGCCAGTACATCCTGCCCACGATCGCCAACACCTCGGCGGCAGCGACGGGGATCGCGATTCCCAAGGACCTGGGCATCTCGACCATCAACGCCGGCGGCCCGACGGCCTATCCGATCGTCTCGCAGACGTTCCTGGACGTCTACCAGGACCCCTGCAAGGCCGGAGGAGCCAGCTCGGCGACGGCCAGCGGCCTGAAGCGCTTCCTGACCTACGCCGTCGGCGCCGGTCAGCAGACGCTGGGCTCGGGTGCCAACAAGCTCCCGTACGCACCGCTGCCGTCCACTCTGGCTGCTAAAGACATGGCCCAGCTGAAGACCATGACCTGCAACGGTTCGGCCATCTCGTGAGGCATTAGTGGGCGCCAGCGCCACGACAGTCCCCGGCGACCGCTCGCGTTTTGAGCGGTCGCCGGTCAGTCGCCTGCCGGACCAGGTCCTGCGGTGGGGTCTCACAGGCCTCGCCGCAGCGATCCTGATCCTGCTGGCCTACTTCTTCATTCGCCTGATCGGCGAATCGTCGAACACGTTCAGCTCGTTCGGACTGAGCTTCGTGTTCGGCAACGACTGGGACGTCAGTCGCAACATCTACCACGGCTTCCCGCTGCTGTTCGGGACGCTGCTGACCTCGATCATCGCGCTGATCATCGGCGTGCCGGTGGCCATCTCCGCCGCCCTGTTCGTCACCGAGCTCTGCCCCCGTCGCCTGCGTGGACCGCTGACCATCCTCGTGGACCTGCTGGCCGCGGTGCCCTCGGTGGTCTACGGCCTGTGGGGAGTATTCGTCCTGGCGCCCAAGCTCCTGCCGGCCGAGAAGTGGTTCGCCAGCACGTTCTCGTTCATCCCCTTCGTCGGCGGCGGCACCCCCACCGGGCCCAACTACTTCATCGCCGGATTGATCCTGGCCATCATGATCCTGCCCATCGTCTCGGCCATTGCCAGGGAAGTGATGGCCACCGTTCCGGCGGAGCACAAAGAGGCCGCGCTGGCCCTGGGCGCCACCCGGTGGGAGATGATCCGCATGTCCGTGCTCCCGTACTCGCGACCTGGCATCACCGGGGGAGCGATGCTCGGCCTGGGCCGGGCGCTGGGTGAGACGATCGCCGTCGTCCTGGTGATCGGCAACGCGCCGGTGATCGGCTCGCACCTGTTCAACCAGGGCTACTCGCTGGCCGCGGTGATCGCCAATGAGTTCGGCGAGGCCGCAGCCACTCCAGTCCACAGCTCGGCCCTGTTCGCCGCCGGCCTCGTCCTGTTCGTGCTCACGCTGGTCGTCAACATCATCGCCCGGGGGTTCATCTCCCGCGGCCAGCACGGCCAACGCGGGACCGGCGGGGCCGGCGTCAGCATCGCCTTGGCGGCGCCGGAGTGACGAGATGAGTCTGACCGAATTCGCTCCCATCAGCCCGGCCCGGCGGCGCCGCAACCGGCTCATGCGCGGCCTGCTCATGGCCGGCACGATCATCGCCCTCATCCCGCTGGTGCTGATCCTCTACTTCCTGATTCACAAGGGGGCGGGCAGCCTCAACGAGAAGTTCTTCACCACTGATCCGACGGGCAATTTCTTCGGCAACCAGGGCGGGGTACGCAGTGCCATCCTGGGCACGCTGGAAATCGTCGGTCTGGCCAGCCTGATCGCCATCCCGACCGGGATCGGGGTGGCTCTGTTTCTGACCGAGTACGGGAAGCAGACCCGATTTGCCAACCTGGTCCGGTATTTCGTGGACGTTATGACGGGTGTGCCGTCGATCGTCTTTGGCCTGTTCGTCTACATCGTCCTGGTGAAAAGCCACATCGGCGGTGACTTCACGGGCTGGAAGGGCTCGATCGCGCTCTCTCTGCTGATGTTGCCGGTCGTCGTGCGGGCCTCCGAGGTGGTCCTGTTGCTGGTGCCCGGTGCTCTGCGCGAGGCGGCGCTGGCGCTGGGTGCGCCCCGCTGGCGTGTGGTTTCCAGGGTGGTGCTGCCCACCGCTCTGCCCGGGTTGGTGACCGGCTCGCTGCTGGCCATTGCCCGCGGCATGGGCGAGACCGCACCGCTGCTGTTCACCGTGTCGGTGGCCTTCGGGGCCACCGCCAACCTCGGGGCGCAGATGAATACGCTTCCGGTGCAGATCTTTAACGACATCGGCTCGCCGAACACAACTTTGAACAACCGGGCCTGGGGCGCTGCCCTTACCCTGGTAGCACTCGTCCTGATCCTAAATCTGATCGCGCGCGCCGTGGCGCGCAGGAGCCGCATGGCATGATCCCGCCTGAGTTCAACACGCAAGACGTCATCAGCGAAGACACCAACAGCCAGCCGACCGGAGAGCCGACCGAGATGACCAGCGCCGGCCGGCCGTCCAAGGATGAGCACGATCGACCCGATCTGGCTGCGCTCGGCGTCCGGGAGGGGGCCGGTCATGCGGTGGACGTCGCCGGGCTGCACGCCTATTACGGCGACCAGCAGGCGCTGAAAGGGATCGACATCCACTTCCCGCCCAACGAGGTCACGGCGATCATCGGCCCCTCGGGCTGCGGCAAGTCGACCATGGTGCGCTGCATCAACCGGATGCACGAGGAGATCCCGGGAGCGCGGGCCGAGGGCTCGGTGACGCTGGATGGGCTCGATGTGTACGGCTCCGGGGTGGACGTCACCTCTGTGCGGCGGATGATCGGGATGGTCTTCCAGAAGCCGAACCCGTTCCCGACCATGTCGATCTTCGACAACGTGGCGGCGGGTCTGAAGCTGACCGGAGCCAAGCGCGACAACCTGCGCGAGCGGGTGCACCGCGCGCTCCGCGCGGTCGGGCTATGGGGCGAGGTCAAGAACCGGCTCGGCGAGGCGGGGACCGGACTCTCCGGCGGTCAGCAGCAGCGGCTCTGCATCGCGCGCACGATCGCCGTTGAGCCCGAGGTGATCCTCATGGACGAGCCCTGCTCGGCCCTTGACCCGATCGCCACCCTGCGCGTTGAGGAGCTGATCGACGAGCTCAAGGAGCGCTACACGATCGTGATCGTCACCCACAACATGCAGCAGGCTGCGCGGGTGGCCAACTCGACCGTGTTCATGCTCGACGGCGAGGTCGTCGAGCACGCCCCCACCAATCAGGTATTCACCAACCCCACGGACGAACGCACGGAGCGCTACGTCACGGGCAAGTTCGGCTGAGCCATGGCCTTGAAGGAGACCCGGCACCAGTTCCGCGAGGATCTCAGGGGTCTCGAGCAACAGGTCCTGGGTGGTCTGGACCTGGTCACCGGGCAGCTCGACCGGGCGCTCGAGGCGGTGGGCTACCAGGATGTCGAGCTGGCCACGATGGTCGTGGCCGACGACGACCGGATCGACGGCCGCTATCTGGAGGTCCACCAGGGCATCCTCTCCCTGCTGGCCCGTCAGGCCCCGGTGGCCGGGGACCTGCGCATCGTCGCCGCGCTGCTGCACGTGGTCCGCTGCATCGAGCGGATGGGCGACCAGTGCGTCAACATCGCCAAGCTGGTGCCCCTGTCCGGCTACGAATCGCCCAAGGACAAGGACATCCTGGACTCGATCGAGCGGATGGGCCAGCTGGCCCGCTCCCAGCTCTCGCAGGCCAAGGAGGCGCTCGGGTCGCGCAACGTCGAGCTGGCCCAGGACCTGGCCCGCCAGGACGCCGAGATCAATCGCCTGAACCGAGCCATCTTCCGCCGCGCCGTGGATATCGGTGACGAACTGGACATGCGCGAGTGGGGGATGTACATGATCCTCGTCGCCCGCTGCCTGGAGCGGATCGGCGACAACACGGTGGACATCGCCGAGCAGGTGGTGTTCGTGGTCACCGGGCTGTTCCGCGAGCTGGCCGACGCCTCCACCTCGGGCGACACCGCTCCCTCGCTGTAAAAGCCCGCCGCTTGCAGGGGGTTGCCCCGCCTGCGGGGTGGACGGTCACGGGGCTCGCGCTTTGGCCACGGGGCCAATGACTGGTCCGGGCCATGAGCCGTACGTTACGTTCCATGCCCAGGCGCCCACCGCAGATCGTGGCCTTCGGCGGCGGCGGATTCTCGATGGAGTGGGGCAATCCGTTGCTGGACGACTACGTGCTCGCGCTGGCCAAGGTCAAGCGTCCCAAGGTGTGCTTCCTGCCCACGGCCAGCGGTGACGCCGATCACTACGTGGTCCGCTTCTACCGCGCGTTCGCCGCTCCGCGCTGCGAGCCGTCCCACATCTCGCTGTTCCGGCGCGAGACCGGGGTCGGCGATCCGCGCGCCCATCTACTGGCCCAGGACATCATCTACGTCGGGGGCGGCAGCCTGATCTCCCTGATCGGCACCTGGCGGGCCCACGGGCTCGACGAGGCGCTGTTCGAGGCCTGGCGCCGCGGGGTGATCCTGTGCGGCGGATCGGCCGGCAGCCTGTGCTGGTTCTCGCACTCCGTCTCCGCCTTCCACGAGGGCCCCGCCCGGCGCCTGGAGGGGCTGGGCTTCTTGCCCTACAGCAACGCGGTGCACTACAGCGACGAGCCGGGACGGCGCAGCGCCTTCCTGGACGCGGTGGGGGCGGGTCTCCCGCCCGGCTACGGCGTCGGCGACGGGGCGGCCCTGCATTTCCTGGATACGGCGATGGTCGAGGTCGTCTCCTCACGGCCCGAGGCGCGGGCTCGGTACGTGTGTGCCGACGGCGCGGGCGGCGCGATCGAGGAGGAGCTACCGGTTCGCTACCTGGGCGAGCCGATCCCCGCCCCGGCGCTGGTGGTGGGTGAAGAGGCACTGGCCGCGTGACGCGGCCCACCCGGCGCCCTCGGCTCGACACGGGTGCGCAAGCCAGGCAGGTACGTCATGCTGGCGGGTGGTGTTTGACCCCTCTGATGATCCACGGCGAATCCTGGCCATGGGCGGCGGGGGCTTCACCATGCAGGAGCGCAGCCCCGCGCTGGACCGGCTGGTCCTCACGCTGACCGGAAAAGAGGTACCGCGGATCTGCTTTCTGCCCACGGCCAGTGGTGACCCTCGGGAGCAGACCACCCGCTTCTACGAGCGCTTTGCCGCCTGGCCCTGCGAGCCGAGCATCCTGTCTCTGTTTCACCTGGCCCGTGACCGGATCGACCCCCGCGAGCACCTGCTCGCCCAGGACGCGATCTACGTCGGCGGGGGGTCGATGCGCAACCTGCTGGCCATCTGGCGTGAGCATGGCGTCGAGAAGACGATGAGGGCAGCCTGGGAGCAGGGCATCGTGCTGGCCGGACTCAGCGCCGGGGCCATGTGCTGGTTCGGCGGCGGGGTCACCGAGAGCGGCGGCTCGCCCGCCCCGGTGGACGGCCTCGGTTTCCTCGAGGGGAGCCTGTCGGTGCATATGGACTCAGAGCCCGAGCGTCTGCCCGTGTTCCGGCGGGCGATCGCCTCGGGACGCCTCGAACCCGGCTACAGCGCCGATGACGGCGCCGCGCTGCTCTACGCCGGGACCCGGCTGAAGGCCTGCGTTGCCTCCGGGCCCTCGGCGCGGGTCGTGCGGGTGACACCCGGGGGTCCCGAGGGCACCACCATCGAGGAGGTGCCGACGCGCGTGCTGCCCGGCCCGCATCTGCTGGGCACGCTCGAGGAGGAGTCCACCGGGGTCTCCGAGCTGCGTGCGCTGCGCGCCGGACGCCACCGCTGGGACTGAGGCAGCCCGCGCCGGAGGCCCTGAGGCCGGCCGGTGGCTACGAGCCGCCGCTCAGCGCCTGACGGCGGCGCAGCAAGACCAGCGCGCCGCTGACCAGCAGCGCGGCCAGGGCCAGGGCGATGATCAGCGGGAGACTGGAGCTCCCGCCGCCGCCCGAACCCGCGCCAGGGCTCGGTCCACCCTTGACCGGATGGCCGGAGGCGGCGGCCAGGCGGGCCACGGCCGTCTCGGCGGCCCGAGCCAGGGCGGTCGGTGTTGAACCGGCCGGGCGGGGCAGTGAGCCCGCCGCCACCGTGGCGGAGTGGCTCAGCCCCTGTACCCCGTAGCCGGCCGCCATCACGACCAGCAGCGGCTGCAGGCCCTGGAAGCTGATCTCCTGATCGAGGAACTTCGCGTAGGCCTGAGGCTTGCCGAACAGGTCCGGAATCACCCCCAGGTCCAGCGGACGACCGATCAGGGCCACCTTGATCGGGAAGCCGGACCGCTTGGCGGCCGCGGTCTCGGCGTTGAGCGTCCGCTCCACCGATCCGGACACGGGTGGGGCGTAGGGATAGAAGACGTTCTCGCCCAGCAGGGTGTCGCTGGCCGGGTCACCATCGGCTCGGGCGCCGGCGGCGCCGAGCGCACCGGCCAGCACCAAGACCGTGAGAATGCTTGCGATCCGCGCCGCCATCGCCGGACATTATGCTCAGGGCCACCGTGGCCTCGCCGAAGACCAAACGCCACTCACGCAAACGCCGCAACCCGGGGGCGGCGCCACGCGCGGTCGCCTCCAGCCGCCGTCTGGAGCGCGCGGAGCGTCAGGCCGAGGCGGCTCGGGAGCTACGCCGCAGCGGCCGCTCCCTGGGCCGGGAGGGTGAGCGGCCCGAAAGCCCGTTCGGGGGCCTGCCGATCTCTGAGATCGGAATCCTCATCGGGACGATCGGCCTGGTCATCGGCTTCTTCTCGGGCGGGGGACCGGTCCTGATCGTTGGCATCGTGATCCTGGGACTGGCCGTCCTCGAGGTCACCGCGCGCGAGCACTTGACCGGCTATCGCTCCCACACGACGCTGCTGGCTGCTCTGCCCGCGGTGGCGGTCGAGTCGTTGATCGTGCTCGTGTTCGGCGTGCCCCACCAGCGGGCGCTGCTGATCGTGTTCGCGCTGCCCGTCTTCGCCGTCCTGTTCTGGTGGCTGCGACGGCGCTTCGCCATCGCGCGACAGGCGCGCGTCACGCGGATCGCCCGGCCGCCCGCGCCGTAGAGCGCCGAAGGCCCTAGCCGGCGGGCGCGTGAGCCTCGCTCGGCTCTGGCTCCCCAGCCCGCACGCCGGGCAGCCGCAGGCGGAACAGGGCGCCGCCGTCGGGCGCGTTGGCCACCGTGGCCGTCCCGCCGTGCTGCTGAGCGACCTGGCGCACGATGGCCAGGCCCAGGCCACTGCCCTGCTTGCCGCGGGCCCCGGTGCCCCGGAAGAAGCGATCGAACAGGTAGGGGAGATCCTCGGCGGGCACGCCGGAGCCGTGGTCGCGGACCGCTACCCCTTCGCTGTCGACGGACAACTCGACCGGGACGCCGGGGGGCGAATAGCGGGCGGCGTTGTCCAGCAGGTTGTTGATGGCCCGCTCCAACCGCGCCGCGACGCCGTCGACACTGATGGGCTCGAGGCGGGTGGTGAACTCGACCCCGGGAGCGTTGCGCCGCGCTCGGGCCACTGCCTCGGCGGCGATCAGGTCCAGGCGCACGTCCTCGGTGGCCAGGCCGGGCTCATCGCCGCGGGCCAGGTCGATCAGATCGCCGACCAGCGCGGTCAGCTCCTCGCTCTGCTCGACGACGTCGGCGAGCAGGCGGCGGCGGTCCTCGGGGTCGAGGGTGGGCTCCGCCAGAAGCACCTCGATATTGGTGCGCAGGCTGGTCACGGGCGTGCGCAGTTCGTGTGAGGCATCGGCCACCAGCTGGCGCTGGGCGCGCACTGACTCGTCCAGGGCCGCCCGGGAGCCCTCCAGGCGATCGAGCATGGCGTTGAAGCGGATGGCCAGCTGACCGACCTCGTCATCGGCATGAACCCGGATCCGGCGGCTGAGGTCGTCGGTCTCACTGATGTGCAGAGCCGCCTGCGCCACTTCAGCCAGTGGAGCGAGGACCCGGCGTCCGGCCAGTCGGCCGAGCGCGGCGGCCAGGGCGATGCCGCCCAGTACGACGAGCAGGAGGACCAGGCGGAGCATGGACAGGACGCCGTCGGTGCCGTTCAGCGGACGGGCCAGCTGGATGGCCACCGTCTTCGGCTGGCCGTTGACGTCCAGTTGCAGCGGGAAGGTGATCTCGCGCAGATGTGTGTCCCCCACATGGATGTCATCCACCGTGGCACCCTGTCTGCCGCTGGCCACAGCGCGGGCGACGTTGTCCACGGGCAGCCGCAGGTCTCCGGTGTGGGTCACGACGCCTCCCCCGGGGGCGACGACCTGCACATATTGGGCCGGACCGCCGGCCCGGGCCGGAATCCCCGGCACCGGCTGGGCGATGGCGTGGTAATCCCCGTTCTGGACCGCGGCGGCCTGCGCGGTGAGGGCGTTGTCAACCTGGCTGCGCAGCTGTTCGCGGACGACCAGGTAGCAGACGACGGCGGCGATCAGGACGGCTATGGCCACCGATGCGGCGGCGATCAGGGCGAGACGACGGCGCAGGGACACGGCGGACGGTCAGTCGCGCAGCACGTATCCGACGCCGCGGACCGTGTGCAGGAGCCGCGGCTCCCCTCCGGCCTCGGTCTTGCGGCGCAGGTAGCCCATGTAGACACCGAGCGCGTTGGAGGTGGGGCCGAAGTCATAGCCCCAGACGTTCTCGAAAATGGTGGTCCGGGTCAGCACCTGACGCGGGTGGCGCAGGAACAGCTCGAGGAGCAGGAACTCCGTTCGCGAGAGCTCGACCAGGCGCTCGCCGCGGTGCACCTCGTGGGCGACTGGGTCGAGGACCAGATCGGCGTAGCGCAGTGTCTCGGAGCTGACGCCGTCCCCCGACCGGCGGAGCAGCGCCCGCAGCCGCGCCTGAAGCTCGCGCAGGGCAAAGGGCTTGACCAGGTAGTCGTCGGCGCCGACGTCGAGGCCTTCGACCCGGTCATCCACCGCGTCGCGAGCGGTCAGCATCAGTACAGGCGTTCGGTCGCCTGCCTGGCGCAGGCGACGGCAGACCTCCAGGCCATCCAGCTTGGGCATGAGGATGTCGAGGATGACCGCATCGGCCGGTTCACCGGCCAGCACATCGAGGGCCTGCTCGCCGTCCTCGGCCAGGGTCACTTCGTGGTTCTCGAGCCGCAGCGCACGCTCCAGGGAGCGCCGAACCGCGGGCTCGTCGTCAACTACCAATACGCGCGCCATGTGGGAATGATGCCGGTTGCGCGTAAAAGTTCGTGAAGAAGCCGCTGGTCGGCACCGCTCAGGCCAGGCCGCCGGCTCAGGTCAGCCCGAGCAGCAGGGGAGCGTGGTCAGAGGGTTTCTTGCCCTTGCGGTAGTCCCGGACGATGCCACAGCTCTCCATCCGGGGGCTGAGCTCGGAGCCGACCAGCAGCAGGTCGATGCGCAGACCGAGGCCCTTGTGGAAGTGCCCGGCGCGGTAATCCCACCAGGTGTACTGCACCTCGTCGGGGTGCAGGGCGCGGTAGGCATCGGTGAGGCCGAGATCGAGCAACGCGGCCAGCCGCTCCCGCTCGGCCGGGCTGACGTGGGTGCCACCCACGAACGCGGCCGGGTCATACACGTCGGCATCGGCGGGAGCGATGTTCATGTCCCCGGCGATGATCAGGCGCTCGGGGCCGAGCTCGGCGGCCCGGCTGGCTATCGCGTCCAGGAAGGCCAGCTTGCGCGGATATTCGGGGCTGTCCAGGCTGCGGCCGTTGGGTACGTAGACGCTGGCAAACCGAATCCCCTCCACGGTGGCCTCACACCAGCGTGCCTCGCCGGGGACCGGATCGCCGGGCAGTCCGAGGACCGGCTCGGCCAGCTCCAGAGGAGAGCGGGCCAGCACGGCCACACCCGACCACTGACCGGCCGAGTGGTGAACGGTGTTGTAGCCAGCCTGGGCGAGCTCGTCGGCCGGGAACGTGTCCGGTGCGCACTTGGTCTCCTGTAGGAGAGCCACGTCGGGCTGATACTCGGCCAGGAACTCGAGCACCCGGGGAAGCCGGGCGCGGAGGGAGTTCACGTTCCAGGTGACGATGCGCACGCGGACATCTTCGGGGATCATCAGCGTCGGTGCCGTCCGAGAAGCTGCGCTCCTATCGCTCCAAGCGGGATTTCTCCACCACCGGGGAGCCGGCCGGAGGGCCCGACGCTGTCAATACCGACGGCGAGACCAGCGGCCGGTTCGTGGTCCAGGAGCACCACGCGACGCGCCTGCATTGGGATCTGCGGCTCGAGCACGATGGTGTCCTGGCCTCCTGGGCGATCCCCAACGGAATTCCCCCCGATCCGGCCGAGAACCGCCTTGCCGTCCATACCGAGGATCATCCGCTCGAGTACCTCGACTTCGAGGGCGACATCCCAGCGGGTGAGTACGGGGCGGGCACGATGCGAATCTGGGACCGGGGCACCTTCGACACCCACCTGTGGGACGAGAAGAAGGTGGAGATCACTTTCTACGGAGAGCGGTTGAGCGGCCGTTACGGCCTGTTCCCGATCGGCAAGGGCAAGGCGGCCGAGAAGGACTGGATGATCCATCGCATGGATCCGCCGGTGGATGCCGACCGGGTTCCGATGCCCGAGCGAATCCTGCCCATGCTGGCCGACTCCGCGCTGGACATCCCCCGGCCCGCGGACAAGTGGTCCTTCGAGGTCAAGTGGGACGGCGTGCGCGCGGTGGCCTATGTGCAGCCGGGGCGGCTGCGCCTGGAGAGCCGCAACCTGAGAGACATCACCGACGGCTACCCGGAGGTGCGGGGCCTGCTCCGCGACCTCGGTATGCGCACGGCGGTGTTCGACGGAGAACTGGTCACCTTCGATGAGGCCGGGCGCCCCAGCTTCGAGCGGCTGCAGCGCAGGATGCACGTCACATCGCCCAGCGCGGTGCGCCGTCTGTCCGCCAGTACCCCAGTCGTCTACGCGATCTTCGATCTGCTCTATCTGGACGGGCACGATCTCATGGCCCGGCCCTACGCCGAACGGCGCCGGGAACTCGAGGGGCTCGGGCTGGGTGGGCCGGCCTGGCGGGTGCCCGCAGTCCACACCGGTCAGGGTGCCGCGTTGCTGAAGGCGACGGAGGCCCAGGGGCTGGAGGGCGTGGTGGCCAAGCGACTTGACTCGCGCTACGAGCCGGGCAGGCGTACCGGAGCGTGGCTGAAGATCAAGCACGTCCAGCGGCAGGAGCTGGTCATCGGCGGCTGGCTGCCCGGGGAGGGCCGGCGCCGGGACCGGATCGGGGCGCTGCTCATGGGCTACCACGAGGACGACGGCCGGCTGCGCTTCGCCGGGCGGGTCGGAACTGGGTTCACCGAGCGGATGCTCGATGAGCTGCGCGCTGTGTTGTCCCCGCTCGAGACGCCAGAGGGCCCGTTTGACCCAGCGCCGAAGCTGCCCAAGGGGGCGGTGTTCGTCCGGCCGGAGGTTGTGGCCGAGGTCGAGTTTCGCGAGTGGACCGCCGAGGGCGTAATGCGCGCCCCGTCCTTCAAGGGGCTGCGCGGCGACAAGCCGGCTGTCCAGGTGATCCGCGAGGCGGACGGTGCGACGCCGAGCCCGGCCGACGGACCGGCCACGCCCGAGGCGCTGTTCGGGGACACCGAGAAGCTTCCCGACGGCGCACTGGCGGTGACCGTGGACGGCCGACGTCTGAAGCTCTCCAACTGGGACAAGGTCCTCTACCCCGAGACCGGCTTCACCAAGGGCGATCTGATCGTCTACTACGCGCGCATCGCCGAGGCCGTGCTGCCCCACCTGATCGATCGGGCGCTGACTCTCAAGCGCTATCCCGGCGGAGTGCAGGAGCCCTACTTCTACGAGAAGCAGTCGCCCTCACACCGGCCCGAGTGGGTCCAGACCGCCCGAATCGGCGGGGTCAACTACACGCTGGCCCAGGACCGGGCGACGCTGGTCTGGCTGGCCAACCTGGCCGACATCGAGCTGCACACCTCGCTGGCCCTGGCCGACCATCCCGAGCGTCCCACGATGCTCGTCTTCGACCTCGATCCGGGGGCGCCGGCGGGGATCGTCGAGTGCTGCCAGGTGGGGCTCGTCCTGCGTGGGCTGTTCAGCCAGCTCGGACTCGAGAGCCTGGCCAAGACCTCGGGATCCAAGGGCCTTCAGATCTACGTCCCGCTCAACGCAGGCAATACCTACGCTCAGACCAAGTCCTTTGCCCGCCGGGTGGCTGAGCTGCTCGAGCAGCGGCTGCCAGACCTGGTCGTCTCGCGCATGACCAAGCGGTTGCGGGAGGGGAAGGTGCTGGTCGACTGGAGCCAGAACGATGAGCACAAGACGACCGTCACCGTGTACTCGGTGCGGGCCCGCGAGCGGCCCACGGTTTCCGCGCCGGTCACCTGGGAGGAGGTCCAGCACTGCTACGAAAGGCGGGATCCCGGCCGGCTGGTTTTTGACACCGATCAGGTGCTCGCCCGGGTGGCCGTGGACGGAGATCCATTCGCTCCCCTGGTCAGCCTCCAGCAGGCCCTGCCTGCTGTTTAGTGCCCCGATTCACGAATTCGGTGGTCGTCTCGCGGCGTCTGAACGATGTCCGACTCGCGACACTAGGATGAGTCGAGTCGATGGACCAGATTCAGCTTCGCAACCGTTTGCTGGTGGCCACCGGGATGTGGAAGGAGGCCACGGGTGAGCCGCTGCCCCGGATGGCTCCGGGCAACCCCGAGGATCAGCTCCAGAGCTTTGAGCTCAAGCTCGTGGAGCGCCTGTGGGAGACCGCCACGCCCGAGAACGCTCGCGACATCGCTGACCGGACCTGGGACCTGGTTCACGACCGCCCCGATGGTGATCCGGTCAAGCAGCGCGTAGTCGAATGCCACGAGGCGCTGGCCCGCATCACCCGCCTGCACGACTAGCTACCTAGATCGGCGGGGTTGAGGCCGTCTCGGCCTCGGGGTTGCGGCTCAGCCCGGCGGCTGCGTACGCCTCCGCCTCATCCAGCGTCTCGCGCTCGAGCAGAGCCGCCACCAGCGAGTCGAGGCTGTCGCGATGCTCGGTGATGGTCTCGGTGGCCTCGGCGTGGGCGCTCTCGACGATCCGATGCACCTCCTGATCGATCATCTGCTGCATCTGTTCAGAGGTCTCGCTCACCCCGGGCAGCAGCGGGCCCATCCCGTCGGCGGGTAGCACCGCCACCGGACCGATGGCCGGGCTCATACCCCAGCGGCCGACCATGTGGCGGGCGATCCGGGTCAGCTGCTGGATGTCGGACTCAGCGCCCGTGGTGATGTCGCCGAACACCACCTCCTCCGCGGAGCGGCCGCCCAGGGCGACCTTGATCTGCGCGATCAGGTGGCGCTCGTCGAAGTTGAAGCGGTCGGCATCGGGAGCCGAGAATGTGACTCCGAGCGACATTCCGCGGGGAATGATCGACACCTTGCGGACCGGATCGGCGCCCGGCGTGAGCATTCCGACGATGGCGTGGCCGGCCTCGTGATAGGCCGTGCGGCGACGGTCGTCCTCGGAGATCAGCACCTTGCGGGCGGCGCCCAGCACGATCCGCTCCAGGGCGTCGCTGAGGTCCTCCCGACGGACCTTGTCGTGGCCGCGCTTCGCGGCCAGCAGGGCGGCCTCGTTGGCCACATTGGCCAGATCGGCCCCGACCATGCCCGGCGTGGAGGCGGCGATGGCCCCGAGGTCGACATCGCCGGCCAGCGGCACTGATCGGGTGTGCACCCGCAGGATCGCTTCGCGACCGGCGCGATCGGGCGGGGAGACGACGACACGGCGATCAAAACGTCCGGGGCGCAGGAGCGCCGGGTCAAGCACCTCGGGCCGGTTGGTGGCGCCGAGGACGATCACGCTCTCGCGGGGGCTGAACCCGTCCATCTCGGTGAGGATCTGGTTCAGCGTCTGCTCGCGCTCATCGTGGCCGCCGGAGACGTTGGGCCCGCCGCCGGCCCGCGAGCGTCCGACGGCGTCGAGCTCGTCGATGAAGATGATCGCGGGAGCGGCCGCCTTGGCCTGGGCGAACAGGTCCCGGACCCGGGAGGCGCCCACGCCGACGATCATCTCCACAAACTCGGATGCCGACATCTGGAAGAACGGCACGCCGGCCTCCCCGGCCACGGCCCGGGCCAGAAGTGTCTTGCCGGTCCCCGGCGGTCCGCTGAGCAGCACTCCGCGTGGAATCCGGGCCCCCAGTTTGAGGTATTTGTCCGGCTGCTTGAGGAAGTCGACGATCTCGGTCAGCTCCTCCTTGGCCTCGTCGATCCCGGCCACATCCTCGAAGGTGATGTGCTGGTCGGAGGCCTCCACCCGGCGGGCCCGAGAGCGCCCGAAGGACATGAGACCGCCGGCCCCGCCGCCGCTGGCCGCGCGGCGCATGATGAAGAAGATGATCGCGAACAGCAGCAGCGTGGGTCCGAACCCGAAGATGACGCTCTCAATGACCGATGGACCCTGATTGGGAGCCTGCGCGTCGATCGTCACGCCAGCCGCCTGGAGCGTGTTGGACAGCGCCTGATTGTTGGCGAACGACGGAATCTGGGTCGAGAAGTTGGTGCTGGACTGCGCGCTCTTGCTGTTGGGCGGATAGCGGATGGCCGTCTTGAACGTGCCCTGGATGGAGTCGCCGGTGGAGGCGATCTGCTTGACGTTGCCCGCCCTGACCTGATTCAGGAAGGTGGGGCTGTAGGGGACCCGGACCGGGGCGTTGGGCTGAAGTGCCTGGGAGGAGATGTACAGGTTCAGTCCCAGCAGCACGGCGACGACACCGGCAATCCACCACCGAGTCCGGTTCGGGGTCGGTGTGGGCCTGCCCGGGGTGGGGGCGCCGCGACCGTCGGGCGCCGGGGTCACCCGCCAACCGGGCTGGCGCTCAGGCGTGGACCCGGAGCGGTCACGTCCCGGTGCGGAACGACGGGCGGGAGGGCTGGGCATGGAGTGATTGTGTCAAGGCGGAAAGGGCGGCGGTAAATTTCAGAAGCGGTCGAGCAACGCGCGGAACATGTCGGCGCCGTGCACCCCGGCGCCGAGCGCTCCGGCTCGGTCGGCCAGCCAGCGGTCGGAGGTGACCACACGGACGAGCCCCGGCTCCGCCTCGGCCTCCAGGCGGCGGACGATCTCATCGTCGGCGGCATCACGCCGTGGGCGGGGGGCGTGGGCGACCTCGATCACCGTGGAGCGGATCGGAGGGGAGGGCTTGCGCTCAAACACGACGACCACGTCCTCGCCCTCGCTGGCGGCCCAGCGCTCGAGCTGATCGACCAGCCTGAGCATGGCCGCGTCCCGATCCTTCCACCAGCCGTCGGGGCGGGTCCCGATCACGTTCATGCCGTCCACGTACCAGCGCATCACTCAGCTTCCCCGGGCCGCCGCCGGTCGCGCTTGCGCTCGGCTTGACGGCGCTTGGTGGCCAGCCGGCGCTTGACCGAGGCGTGCGTGGGCCGGGTGGACTGGCGGGGGCGGGCCACGGTCAGCGCGCTGGTGAGCCGGCGGGCCATCCGCTCCAGCGCGAGCTCCCGGTTGCGGGCCTGACTGCGGGCGTCCTGAGCCACGGTGACCACGCGCGGGCCCAGCCGAGCGATGATGCGTCGCTTCTGGTCCTCGCTCAGGGCGGAGGACGCGGCCACGTCGAAGGCGGCCTCGATCCGGCTTGAAGTCTTGTTGGCGTGCTGGCCACCCGGGCCCGAAGAACGGGACGCGCGGAGCTCAATCTCGCGCAGCGGGATGGCGGTGTTACCGCGCAGGGGCATCGGATCGTCCATCGATGTAAATGATGAACTGTGTCCGGCTGGTAAATAGTTGTCGATGATGGGTGTCTGATGCCGGGGAGCGTGCTACCTTCCCGCGCGAAAGGACTGCCCAGTTGTTGGGCAGCAACACGCAGGTGCAGCGCCTCGGGGTAGTCACAGCCTCCGCGAGCAGCACTTCAAGCAACGGAGGAGAGACTCCCCATGCCTACCGGAACAGTCAAGTGGTTCAGCGACGAGAAGGGCTTCGGCTTCATCACGCCCGATGAGGGCAGCCGGGACCTGTTCGTCCACCACTCGAGCATCCAGGCCGATGGTTACCGCTCACTCGCTGAGGGCGCGAAGGTGTCCTACGAGGAAGAGGCCGGGCCCAAGGGCCCGAAGGCCATCAACGTCAACAAGATCTAGTTCGCTGAGGACCGGGGCGGTCGGACAACCGCCCCTGCTCGTGGCCGATTCGGTCACGATCGATCATCGCTGGCCACCGCCGGGGGCACCCTGGTGCTCGCGGTGGCCACATTCAGCTCGGTGCGCTCGGCCAACCGCTCCGCGCGGGTGGCCGAGCGCTCGCTGCTGGCCGCTCAGCGGCCGGTCCTGATCCCGTCCAAGGATGACGATCCGCTGGAGCTCGATCCGCTTCGGCGACGAGCAGGTGCTTCACGTTCGTGGCCACGGCGGATCGGTGGTGGTCGGGCCCGAGGTGATCTACCTGGCCCTGGGGGTGCGCAACGGTGGCGCTGGGCTGGCCGTTATCCACGGCTGGCGCGTGGAGCCTCGCGACGCGAACTCGACCGAGCGCCCTGACCTCGACTCATTTCGCCGTCAGCAGATCGACATCTACATTCCCGCCGGGGACAACGGTTACTGGCTGGGCGCTCTGCGCGACGCCTCAGAGGCGGCGTACAAACCCGTACGGCAGGCAGCTCAGGAGGGGCAGGGTCTGACCGTCGACCTCCTCTACGGCGACCACGAGGGGGGCAGCGCACGATTGTGCGCTTCGTGCTCACCGTGTGGCCGAGCGACGAGAGCGACCCGAGCGAGGATCCGAACGGCCGGCGCATCACGGCGCTGCGCTACTGGAACGTGGACCGCGCGGATCCGCGCTAGCGGTCCTGGTCGGAGTCCTTGTCCTGGGCCGGGTGCTCCTGGTCGTCCTTGGCCGGGTGGTCCTGGTCGTCCTTGGCGTTCTGGTCGTCCCCGTCGTCCTGGCCTTCGGATTGGCCCTGTGGCTCCTCGTCGTGCTCCGGGCGGAGGCGGGGCGCCGGGCACACTTGGATCCTGGCGCTTGGTGTCCCAGTCGCTGCGGACGTCGGAGATCTTCTGGCCGAGCTCCTCGCTCTCGCGTTCCATCCTGCCGGTCTCGCGTTCGAGCTTCTCGGACAGGCCCTCGTGATCCTCGCTGGTCGACATGCCCTTCAGTCTCACCCGTCGCCGGGGTGTCCAAACGCGTGTAGCGCGCGTGGAGGCTCAGGCGTCGGCCACACGGCCGTCGTCGGGCTCGAGCGGCAACCCGGCCGCGGCCCAGTCGAGCAGCCCGCCGGTCATGTTGTGCGCGTCGTAGCCGGCCTGAGCGAAGGCCTGAGTGGCCATCGCCGAACGGCTGCCACTGCGGCAGTAGAAGATCACTGGCCGGTCGCGATCGATGCTGGCCGCCTGCTGGCTGAGCTGACCGAGCTCGATCAGCCGGTCGCCGGCGATCCGGCCGGCCTCGTGCTCGTCGGGCTGACGGACGTCGATGAGCTGGAAATCGCCCTCGCCGAGCAGCTCTGAGACCTGCTGGGGGGTGTAGTCACCGGTAGGCGCGGTCATGCTCGGATGAGGCTAGCGATCACGGCCACGCGGCCAGCCGACGCTCTGGCGACCGCGACCGCGAGGCGAGCAGGACGGTGCCCGACAAGTCGACGTAAATCCCTGCCCAAACGGAACATTTGCCCGAGATGACAGCCATCTTGCAGGTCGTGTACTGTGCTCGCCCAATACGCACCACCCATGCCGAGTCGTCGCGGCGCCAGGCCAAGACGATCGGGGGACCCGATGGGACCTGACCCGTCCCGGGGGCGAATCGCCGGTTCACCGGCGTAGCGCACTCTTTCAGCGCGAGCCCGACAGCTAACCCCGAAGGCACCCGAAAGAGAAGGGTTAGTTTCGTGTTCCCAGTTCGTTCCCGTGTCGTTCTTCGGCTCGGCGCTTTGCTGCTTGCGGCGACCGCATGCCTGCCCGCCGCCGCGCTGGCCTCCTCGATCCGCCTTGGCTCCCGGGTGCTGCACCGGGGCATGCGGGGCTCCGACGTTCGCACCTTGCAGATCGATCTCACCCGGGCCGGCCTGCACACCACGGTCACCGGCCGCTTTGATGCCGGCACTCGCCGCAGGTCATTCGCTTCGAGCGCGAAAACCAACTTCCGGCCGACGGGCGGGTCGGGGCGCGCTTCGTGCGCACGCTGAACGGCGTCCTGATCGCCCGCTCGATCACCGCCGTGGCCGCCACGGCGGGCAGCGGCAACGGCGGCACGGGGATGGGATCCAGCTCCAGCTCCAGCTCGAGCCCGACGGGCCCGACCAGCACCGGCGGCAGCGCAAGGCGGGTCCCGGGTTCGCGACTTCTGGGCCGCCGAATTCTGCGTCAGGGCATGCACGGTCGTGACGTGCGGGCCCTGCAGGGCTATTTGATTCTGGCCGGTTTCCCGACCGGCGTCGACGGCGCGTTCGGCGCGGGCACCAGGCGCAGCCTGGTCCGTTTCGAGCGCGCGCATCGCCTGCGGGCCAACGGCGTTCTCACCCACACCCAGGTGCTGGCTCTGAAGGCCGCGGTGTCCCAGATCCCCGCCTCGACGAGCTCCGCGGTGGGCAAGGCGACCATCAACCCCGACGGCACCGCGACCGCTCCGGTGGGCGCGCCAGCGGTCGTCCAGCAGGTCATCACCGCCGCCAACCAGATCATCACCAAGCCGTACAAGTACGGCGGCGGCCACGCCCACTTCAACGACTCCGGCTACGACTGCTCGGGCGCGGTCAGCTACGCCCTGCACGGCGGTGGCCTCTTGTCCTCACCCGAGGACTCGACCGGACTCGAGTCCTACGGGAGTGCCGGCGCCGGCAAGTGGATCACGGTCTACGCTGACGCGGGCCACGCCTGGGTCGTGGTGGCCGGGATTGCCTTCGACACGGCCAACTACGACGGACCGAACATTCCCAGCGGGAACGGGCCGCGGTGGCGGCGCAACCCGACCGGGAATCTGCGCGACGGAGGTAGGTACGTCGTGCGCCATCCCGCCGGACTCTGATCCAGCCAGCTTGCCGCGGGCGGTCCGGCCTCTGGCCCCGGGCCGACCCGCGGCAGCGAGTGCCAAGCGCGTAGCATCTGGGGAGAGGACATGTCCGCGCTTTCCGAGCTCTACACGATCCCCCAAGAGCACCTCGATTTTCGGGAGACGATCCGCGACATCGCCCGCGAGCGGATCGCCCCCCGGGCCGCCGAGATCGACGAGCAGGCCGCCTATCCGCATGACCTGCGGGCCCTGCTGAGCGAGCAGGACATTCTCGGTCTGCCGTTCGAGACCGAGCACGGCGGGACGGGCACCGGGACGCTGATGCTGAACATGGCCGTCGAGGAGATCGCCAAGGCCTGCGCATCGACGGCCCTGATCCTGATGATTCAGGAACTGGGGACGCTGCCGATCAAGCTCCACGGCTCCGAGGAGCTCAAGGAACGCTTCCTCCCGCGCTGCGCGAGTGGTGAATGGTCACCGGCGTTCGCCCTCTCCGAACCTGAGGCGGGCTCGGATCCCGGCGGGATGCTCACCCGCGCCGTCAAGGACGGCGAGGAATGGGTGATCACCGGGACCAAGAACTGGATTACCAACCTCGGGATCGCCGATTTCTATGTCTGCTTTGCCGTCACCGACCGCGAGGCCGGCCATTCGCGAGGCATCACCGCCTTCGTGGTCGAAGCCGACCGACCTGGGTTCAGCGTCGGCAAGCTCGAACACAAGCTGGGCATTCGGGGCTCACCGACCGGCCAGCCGATCTTCGACGGCGTACGTGTGCCCGAGGCCAACGTGATCGGTGAGGTCAACCGCGGCTTCAAGGTGGCCATGTCGACGCTCGATCGCTCCCGGCTTGGGGTGGCCGCTCAAGCGCTGGGCATCGCCCAGGGCGCCACGGATTACGCGGCCGGGTACGCAGGGGAGCGGCGGCAGTTCGGTCAGCCGATCAACTCGTTCCAGGGCATTCAGTTCAAGCTGGCCGACATGGAGACGCAGTGCGCGGCGGGCCGCGAGCTGCTCTACCAGGCCTGTGCCAAGGTCGACCGGGGCGATCCCGACCTGGGCAAGTACTCGGCCATGGCCAAGCTGTTCTGCTCCGATATGGCCATGAAGGCCACGGTTGAGGCCGTCCAGGTGCTGGGCGGCTACGGGTATGTGAAGGAGTACCCGGTCGAGCGCATGCTGCGCGACGCGAAGATCACCCAGATCTACGAGGGCACCAACGAGATCCAGCGTCTCGTCATTGCCCGGACCATGCGTTAGATCCCATGTCCGGACAGCCGCCCACCCTGCGCCGGATCCTCCTGTCGGCCGCGGCGGCGATGACCGTGGGCTTGGGGTTGGTCAGCGTGCTGGTCGGCTTCAGCGATTCCTTCGCGCTGAGGCTGGTACAGGGCGTGGCGGTGTTCGGGGCCGGGGCCGTCATCCTGGGCGGTGCGGTCGTGCTGGCCATGGTCCGGCTGGCCGGCTGGCGTGAACCCGAGTCTGAGGAGGACTTCGAGGCGCTGGTCCAGCGCGCCGAGCGCCTTGCCGCCGAGGGCAGCTGGGGCGATGAGGACGAGCTCCCATACGACGACGATGACCCCCAGCCGGTCGACGATGACGAGGACTTCCGAGCTCTTGTGCGCTCGGCGGTGGACGAATTGCCGCTCGAGTTTCACCGCGCGCTCGAGCACGTCGCCGTCGTCGTCTCCGATGGCGGCCGGCGCCGGCGGGCTTACGGCCTGTATCAGGGCGACACGGTGGCCCGCGACTTCTTCCACGACCGGATCATCATCTTCAAGGACACCCTGCTGCGCGACTTCGGGCATGACCCGGAGTTGCTGAAAGCCCAGGTCACGCGAACCGTCCGCCACGAACTGGCGCACCATCTGGGTTGGGATGAGAAGGGTGTACGCGGCCTCGGCCTCTGAGCCGGCCCTCGGCATTTCCGCCTGCGTAGGATCCCCTCCGCCCCCGAACAGGAGTTACTGATGCCTGAAGCTGTGATCGTCGACGCCATCCGTACGCCGATTGGCCGAGCCATGAAGGGCTCGCTGAAGGCCGTGCGCGCCGATGACCTGGCCGCGCTGCCCATCCGCACGCTCATCGAGCGCAACCCAGGGGTCGATTTCGCCCAGACCAACGACGTCCTCATGGGCGCCGCTTCGGGAGTCGGCGAGCAGGGTTACAACGTGGGCCGCAATGCCGCGCTGCTCGCCGGCCTGGATCACCACGTCCCGGGCTGCACGGTAAATCGCTTCTGCGCCTCCTCGCTGATGACGATTCGGATGGCCTCTCACGCCGTCAAGGCCGGCGAGGGCGATCAGTACATCGCCGCCGGGGTCGAGGCCGTCTCGCGCGCGGGTCTGGGCGCGGGGATGATGGACGAGGCCAAGAACCACGCCCTGGACGGCTCCGAGGGCTCGCTCTACGACGTCTATATACCGATGGGAATGACGGCCGAGAACGTGGCCGAGCGCTGTTCGGTGACTCGAGAACAGCAGGACGAGTGGGCGGTCATCTCTCAGAACCGGGCTGTGGAGGCTCGTGACAGCGGTCACTTCGATCGGGAAATCGTCCCCGTCACCGTGCCCGCCCATAAGGACACCGACAAAGAGGGCAACGAGATCGACGTGCCCGAGACGGTCGTCAGCAAGGATGATGGGCCGCGGGCGGGCACCACGATGGAGGTGCTGGCCAAGCTGCGGCCCGCGTTTCGCCCCGATGGCACCGTCACGGCGGGCAACTCCTGCCCGCTGAACGACGGTGCCGCGGCCGTGCTGGTCATGTCGGAGGAGAAGGCCCGTGACCTGGGTCTTGAGCCGAAGGCGCGCATCATCGCCTCGACGGTGGCGGCGATCCGGCCCGAGATCATGGGCCTGGGCCCGATCCCGGCCATTCAAATGCTGCTGAAGAAGACCGGCATGACCATGGACGACATCGACATCGTCGAGATCAACGAGGCGTTCGCCGCGCAGATCGTGCCCTGCCGCGAAGATCTCGGGATCCCCGAGGAGAAGCTCAACCCGTTCGGCGGCGCGATCGCCCTGGGCCACCCCTTCGGGATGACCGGCGCCCGGATCATGACCACGCTGATCAACGGCCTGCAGGCCCGTGGCGGAACCTACGGCATCGAGTCGATGTGCGTGGCCGGCGGCATGGGCCAAGCCATGCTGATCGAGCGTCTCAGCTAGCCAGCCCGGAAACCGAGACTGCGAACAGGTCCTCGGGGTCGGTGAGCCAGCTTTCGAGCTCCAGGCCCGCCGCCTCGAGGTCGCCCTGTATGCGCTCGTGAGTGAACTTCGCGCTGATCTCGGTGCGGAGCTCCTCGCCGGCGGCGAACTCCACGCGGAGCCCGAGGTCGGCGACGAGCACCGACATGGGCCGCAGCGCCCGCAACCGCATCTCCACCCACTCGTGCCGGCGGTCGAAGAAGGCCACATGCTGGAAGGCCTCGGGCTCGAAGTCGGCCCCCAGCTCGCGGTTGATGACGCGCAGCAGATTGCGGTTGAATTCGGCCGTCACCCCTTGCGAATCGTTGTAAGCGGCCTCGATGACCGCCGGGTCCTTGACCAGGTCGCTTCCCAGCAGCAGCCGATCCCCGGGTCCGAGCAAGGTGGCCATTTTGGCCAGGACCCCGCGTCGCGTCCCCGGGGGGAAGTTTCCGATCGTGCCCCCGAGCAGAGCGACGAGCCGTGGGGTCCCCGGCTCGGCCGCCGGGACATGTTCGAGATGGCGCTCGAGGTCACCCACCACCCCATGCACTCGCAGGCCCGGGTAGTCATCGATGAGAACCCTGGCCGCGTCCTCGACGACGCTCTCGGACACGTCGAGTGGGATGTAGCGAGACAGGTTTCCGGCGGCCTGCATCGCGTCGAGCAGCAGCCGGGCCTTGTCCGAGGCGCCTGAGCCGAGCTCAACCAGCTCGCCGGCCCCGGTGTCCTCGACGATCTCCTCGGCGCGTGCGCGGAGGATGGCCAGCTCACTGCGGGTGGGGTAGTACTCGGGCAGTTCGGTGATCTGCTCGAACAGCTCCGAGCCGCGTGAGTCGTAGAAGTGCTTGGGGGAGAGCTCCTTGAACGGCTTGGTCAGGCCGTCGAGCACATCGTTGGCCAGCGAGCGCTCGTCGTCCTCGGAGAGCCAGGAATCGATCTGGACCTGGTCGGTCTCGTAGACGGTCTTCATCCGAGATCACCGGCCACGCGGAATCCGCTGAAGATCTGGCGGCGGCTGGGATAGTCCCAGTTGCGGAAGGTGGCGTCGCAGACCCTCGGCCGGGTGGCCCAGGAGCCGCCGCGCAGGACCTTGAAGTCGTGACCGAAGAACACCTCGGAGTACTCGCGGTACGGGAACGGAGTGAAGCCGGGGTATCCCGTGAAGTCCGTGGCCGTCCATTCCCACACATCGCCGATCATGCCCAGGCAGCTATAGGCTGAAGCGCCTTCCGGGTAGGACCCGACCCTCTCGGGACCCCCGGCGTGATGGTCGAGGTTGGCGTGAAGACCGGGTCTGGTCGGCTCGTCCCCCCAGGGCATACGGCGGGCTCGTTCCAGCTCCTGGTCCCAGGTCGCCGCCTTCTCCCACTCATTCTCGGTGGGGAGGCGCAAGCCGTGCGATCGGGCGAAGGCGTCGGCCTCGAACCAGGAGATGTGGACCACCGGCCGGTGCGGGTCAAGCGGCTCGAGCCCGGAAAGGCGCCACTCGCCGCGGAGGTCGGGCGTCCAGCCACCTGGTCGGGTGATGTCGTAGTCCTCCTTCCAGGACCAACCCTCGTCGGACCACCACTCGCGCCGCTCATAGCCACCCCCCTCCACGAACGTCAGATACGTCGCATTGGTGATCGGCGTGCGCCCGATCAGGTAGCCGCGGACATCGGTGCGATGGCACGGGCGCTCGTTGTCATAGGCAAAGCGCTCGTCCGGTGCCCCGATCGTGCACTCGCCGCCGGGGATCTCGACCAGCTCGAGGCCGGTGAGCATCGCGCCCAGGCTGACGGTCGGCGTCGCGCCCGGGCCGCCACTGAGGCTGTAGCCGTCCAGGTGAGCCAACTGCAGGGTCTGGAGCATCGTCTCGTTGTGCTGCTGCTCGTGGCGAACGATCATCTCGGCGATCAGGCCGTCGCCCACCCCGCACTCGGCGATCACCTCAAGCGTGCGGTCCCGGACCTCGTTCAGGTATTCACGAGCCTGCGGGGGTCGCAGCATGGGCAGGTCTCCGCGGCCTGCGCGGGGCGTCTCGAAGGCGTCGTAAACGTCGGCCAGCTCATCGTGCAGGAGCGGTCGGCCGCCAAGACGATGGACGATCCACAGGTCCTCAAAGGCGGCGATGTGCCCGAGGTCCCAGACCAGGGGGCTCATCAGTGTCGAGTGGACTCGCTCCAGATCATCGTCGGAAACGCTGGCCACCAGCGCCTCGGTGCGCTCGCGTGACTCAACGAGGGCCGTGACGGCCTCCGCGTCGGTCATCCCGACCACTGCTACCCGCGAGCCGTCCACTGAGTTAATTGTGACATTTTGACGAGTGCGGCAAACCTAAATCCTGCGCTGGTAGCGCAGGAACAGCGTTTCCTCGCGCTCGAGCACCCCGGCCAGGCGGACTTCAGCGAGATCGGGCAGCTCGGGGCCCGAGGTGATGGCCGGCGCATCGCCCCCGCCCACGAGCTTGGGCGCCAGGGTCAGGAACAGCTCATCGACCACCCTCTCGGCCAGCAGGGCCGCGAAAACGGTGGGACCGCCCTCGCAGAGCAGCGCCCGGACGTCGCGGTGGGCTCGCAGGTGGGCCAGGACGCCGGCAAAACCCAGCTGGCTCTCGGGGAGGCGGACCACCTCGACCTGGGCCGCGACGGTTCCGAGGTCAACATCTCGGCCCGAGAACACGACCACCTGCGCCTCGGGCTCGGCGAATAGTGGGATGTCCAGGGGAAGGCGCCCGCTGCGGGTGACCGTGCAGGCCAGGGGCTCATCTGTCAGCCCGTCGGCACGGCGGCGGGCGCGCATGTCCGGATCGCGGATCAGGCGGCCGTAATTCTCGGTCTGGAGGGTCCGGGTGCCGACCAGGACTGCGTCAACGGCGCCCCGCAGGGCCCTGAACAGGGCCTTGTCGCCCTCGTCGCCCAGGGGCCCGGAACGACCGTCGGCGGTGGCCCGTCCGTCGAGGCTGGCGACGAAGTTGGCCACCGTGTAGGGCTGCTCTTCGGTGGCGCCGGCGCGAAGGTCGATATCGCGGACATGGTCGTCGATCTCGACCTCGCCGCCCCGCGGGTAGAGCGCCCGAAACACCATGTGCGGAGTCTGACGGAAAACCAATAGGCTCCGGCGCGATGAACTTCAAGGCCCTAAGTCGCGGCGAGCTGGTGTCCAGTATTGGGGGGATCTTGCTCCTCATCTCGCTGTTCTTGAGCTGGTACACCCTCGGCAATCAGCATGCCCTGCTTGGCACCTGTCATGGCCCGAACACCAACTGCACGGGCTGGGTGGCTCTCTCTGGGCTCAAGTTCGTATTCCTCATCGCCGCCGTGGCGCCGGCCATCCTGGCCTACATAGTCATCCGCGGCCACGCCCTGTCCTGGCCCCGCGGTGAGCTGACCGCCGTGGTGGCAATGGTCGCCCTGATCATGACCATCTTCGTGGGCGTGATCGATAAGCCGGGCACCCCGAAGGCTGAGATCAGCATCACCACCGGCTGGTGGGTGGCCCTGGTCGCCGACATGCTGATCCTGTTCGGCTCGGTCTGGCGCGCGCAGGAGAGCGGCGCCCGGCGTAAACCCCCGGGAGTCCTGTGAGCATTTCCCATCCGTCCGGTAAGCCGGACCGCAACCTGGCGCTTGAGCTGGTTCGGGTCACCGAGGCCGCGGCGCTCGCCGCCGCCCGCATGGTCGGCCGGGGCGACAAGGAGGGAGCCGACCAGGCCGCGGTCGACGCCATGCGCGAGGTCCTGGACACGGTGGCCATGGACGGCGTGGTCGTCATCGGGGAGGGCGAGAAGGACGAGGCGCCGATGCTGTTCAACGGCGAGCACATCGGGGATGGAACACCGCCACAGGTGGATATCGCTGTCGATCCGCTGGAGGGGACCCGCCTGACCGCTCTCGGCATGCCCAGCGCCCTGGCGGTGATCGCCCTGTCCGAGCGTGGCGCGATGTTCGATCCGGGACCGTGCGTGTACATGGAGAAGATCGCCGGCGGTCCCGATATCGCCGACCTGCTCGATCTCGACCGGCCGCTGGCTGACACCCTGAACCTGATCGCCCAGCGCAAGAACCGCGACATTCGCGACGTGATGGTGGTCATGCTCGACCGCGAACGCCATCACGATGCCATGCAGCAGGTGCGCGACGCGGGGGCTCGGGTACGGCTGATCACCGACGGGGACGTGTCCGCTGCGCTGCTGGCGGTGAGCGAAAACTCGCCCGTGGATCTCCTGTGGGGGATCGGTGGCACGCCCGAAGGCGTCATCTCCGCGGCGGCCATCAAGTGCATCGGCGGTCAGCTCCTGGGCCGCCTGTGGCCGCGTAACGACGACGAGCGCCAGGCGGCCACGGATGCCGGCTATCAGATCGAGAAGGTCCTGACCTGCGACGACCTGGTGGCCGGCGACGATGCGTTCTTCTCCGCCACCGGCGTCACCGACGGGGATGTGCTGCAGGGGGTCCGCTACCAGGGAGACCGGGGGGCGAGCACCGAGTCGCTGGTCATGCGTTCGCGTTCAGGAACGGTGCGGCGGATCTTCGCCCGCCACGACCGGACCAAGATGCGCGCCCTCGGCATCCGGTACAGCTAGCTCCTGCGCTCCGTCTCCCTGCAGCGCGCCGACCTTGGACTGCTCGAGGTCGAGCTTGGCCAGCGAGCGCAGGAAGCCGTTGGTGACCAGCACATGTATGGCCGACTGGGTCATCTCGTAGACCGGGGTGCTGAATCCGACGGCGATGGAGGGGTAAAAGTTCGCCACCTCGACCTCGATCCTGAGCTTCGCCCGTCCCTGCTCATCCAGGCCCATTCGGCGCACATCCACCGACAGGTAGCCGCATCCACGTCCCGGCCGGGCCACCAGGAGGCCATCGCGTATCCGCCAGCGGACCTCGCCGTGATCGGCTTCGATCGTGTACTCGGGGGCCTCGAAGCGCAGCAGGGTCAGCGGCCGTACGAGCAGGACCACTGACCGCGTCTGCTCCCCGTAGAGCACCTTGATCACGTTCAGGGTGACGCGGGACAGGAACCTCCAGTACGTGCGAGCCAGGTTCTCCAGGTTGGCCGGGGTCCAGATCCGCTCCAGATCCTCAGGATCGAGGGTCAGCTCAGCTGATTGCATCGAGCGAACCGCCCCGTCACGGGCGATCAAGGTCGACTTCCGCGGCGAAACGATGACCGCATGGGCAGGCATCGGCCGGTTGGCATGGCGGCGACGCCAGGCGACGATGGCCGAAACGGCAGCGATGATGAGCGCCAGGGGAGCGATCACTGCGCTGATTGTGCCCGAGGCGGGCCGGGAGCACCCGCCCAGGCCGCGAGTTGCTCAGGGCGGCCCGGGTGCGGGCGGCTCAGTCCGCCAATTCCTCGAGCCCGACCCGGCTCCCGGCGGCTCAGTCCGCCAATTCCTCGAGCCCGACCCGGCTTCCGGCGGCCATGACACCTTCCCCGGCGGGGATCATGGCCAGCGCGTCGGCGCCGAGCAGCGAGGTGAGCACGTGCGAGCCCTGGGCACCGTTGGGAGTCGCCGTCGTGTGTCCGTTTTCTCGCTCCAGGACGACTCGGACGGCCTGCTCGCGGCGGGGGTTGCGCTTGACCTCGGCGCCGAGGATGGCCTCGGTCTCCAGCAGCCGCCGGGTCCGCTGGCCCTGGAGGGCTTGGAGGGCAGGGAGGACGAAGAGCGAGAAGGTGACCACTGCGGAGACCGGGTTCCCGGGCAGCCCGAAGACCAGCTGACCGCCATCCAGGGTTCCGAACCAGGTCGGCTTCCCGGGCTGTAGAGCCACGCTCCAGAAAACCTCCCGGACCCCGAGATCGGCCAGGGCGGGCTTGACGTGATCATGGGGGCCGACCGAGACGCCGCCGGCGATGATCACCACGTCGGAGCGCTCGAGCGCGGCGGCAATGCCCGAGCGGGTCGGCTCGTGCTGGTCGGGCAGCTGGCCGGAGGGGGCCATGTCCCCGCCCGCGTGACGGGCCAGGCCAACCAGCATCGGGGCATTTGAGTTGTGAATTTCCCCGGGTCCGAGCGGTTCACCGGGGGCCCGGAGCTCATCGCCGGTGGCCAGTACCGAGACCCGGGGCCGGCGCGCCACGCTGACGCTGCCGGCGCCCGCGGCCACCGCGGCCCCGAGCTCGGCCGGCCCCAGCCGGGTTCCGGCGCGAAGCACGATCAGTCCCGCGGGCATGTCCTCACCCGGCCCGCGGACATGGTCGCCCGCTGCCACCACCGCGGTCGTCTCGATGTGGTCTCCCTGCACGGTCACCAGCTCCTGGGGAATGACGGCATCGGCGTCCGGGGGCAGCGCAGCACCGGTGGAGATGCGGATGGCCCGTCCCACCGGCAAGGCGCGGCCGGCGGGACTGCCGGCTCGCGACTCACCGACCACAGGCAGCCGTCTCCCGGCCGGACCGGCCATGACCGCGTATCCATCCATGGCCGAACAGGCGAACGGAGGGACATCGGAGGTGGCACGCACATCGGCGTCCAGAACCCGGTCCAGCGCCGCGTCGATGGGCACATCCTCCGGTCCGAGCGGCTGGACCGCGGACAGAACGAGGTCGCGGGCCTGCGCGACGGTGATCAGATTGTTCGACATCCCCTGCTGGAGGCTGAGCATATTCCCTGAGTCGACTGAGGCCTCTGATACAAGACGCCGATGCATCCAGGCCCACCCCGCCGCCGGCGGGCCCGACCGGTCGCCGACGCGTCGCTCGACGCCTTGTTGGACCGCTCGGAGGATCTGGCCAAGGGGTGGCTGCTGGCCCTGCTCGAGCAGGTTCCACTGGATGATGCACCGCGCATCCTGGCCACGGATCTGACCCGCGACGGACCCCGGGTCTGCGAGGCGCTTCTCCGGGCCATCGGCAGTGATGCCGACCAGCGCCGGCTCGAACCGGACGGTCCTCTGGCGCCTCTGGTCGGAAGGGTGGGAGAGTTGGCCGGTGCGGCCGGAGCGCGCGATACCGCCCAGGCCGTGGATGCCCTTCAGGCCGTCATCTGGTCGGCGCTGAGGGCCGAACTGCGCGATCCCGATCCTGAGCTGGTCTCGCAGCTGGCCGAGCGCCTGGCCCAGGTCAGCGCGATCATGCTGGGGGCAGCGCTCCGGCACGGCGAAGCGCTGGTCACCGGCAAGAGTTCGGATCCGGTCCTGTCGGCCGTGCCGCCGAGGGCGCCGGCACCTTCTGAGGTGTCGCCTGGGCCTGCCGGGGTGTCGCCTCCGCCGCCGGCGCCTCGGTCTCCGGCGTCTCCGCCTCCCGCGTCTGGGCCTGCCGCGGTGGCGGCTCCGACTCCGGTGTCTCCGGGCCCCGCGGAAGGACCGGCAGCCCCGCCCCCGTCTCACCCGGCAGCGCAGGAACCGCAGCTGCGCTCCTGGATGAGCCACGAGCCCGCGCCCGAGGCCGCCGCCCTATGGGTCGGCGCGCTGCGGGAGGAGATTCAGCGCACGGGCACGGCGCCCCTGTCGTTGCTGCTGGCCGAACTCGAGGATGCCGACCGCGTGCTCGCCGTCGAGTCCGAGCCGACCACGACCTTCAACGAGTTCACCCACGCGCTGCGCCGGGCCGTGCGGCGTCAGGACATCCTGGTCTGCGAGACACCGTCTCGAGCCTGGGTGATTGCTCGCGACACCGGCCGGTCTGGCGCGCGCTCTCTCAGTGAGCGCATCACCCAGGCGGTGCGTGACGCGCCGCCCTGGCGCGGGGCACCGCTGTTGACCAGTGTGGGCTTCGCGGTCCTGGGTGAGGACGGTCGCACCCCAGCCGAGCTGATCGAGGCGGCCGAGGAGGATCGGTTCGTGTCCTCGGCGGGCGGCGCGGTCTGACGTCGGTCCATCCGGGCCGCGATACGCCGGCGGTTATCGGCCGCTCCGGAGCACGCTGGGCATAAAAGCGTCCATATGGTTCGCTTTTATGCCCAGCGCCGAAAGCCTTGGGGTGGGCTAGGCGCCCGGGTCGCGCTAGGCGCCTGGAGGCTTGGGGGTCGGCCGGGCGCCCGGGGTCGAGCTAGGCGCCCGGAGGTGTCGTGCTAGGTGCACTGGGCACCGAGACGGCGCCGATGCGTGAGGTTCCGGTGACGCCAAGCGCCTTGCCGGTGGCCATCGTGAGGTCCCAGTCGGCGCGATTGGCGTAGGGACCGCGGTCGATCACGGGGACGATCATCGTCCGGCCCCGGTAGAGAATCGAGACCTTGGTGCCGCAGCGCAGAGTGCGGCTGGCGACGCCGACCATGCTCCGGGTCAGTCGCTGGCCGCAGGCCGTGCGGTGCCCGAAGAAGCCCGGGCCATAGAGAGTGGCCAGCGATGAGCGGTAGACGGTGACGGTGAGCGTGGGGGGTGCCGTGGCTGTCGAGGCTGCGTGGGGCTGCGCGGACTGCGCGATCACGGCTCGTACAGAGAAGCGGCCAGAGTGGTTGGTGGCCCAGGTGACGCGGAAAGAGCCGTCGGAAGCGACCGTGGCGCTGACCGTCGGAGTCCAGCGCCAGCCGGTCTGATGCCCGAGGCGCTCGATCTCGATGGTCTGCCCGGCCTCACTCGAGGGGGCGCTCCCGGAGAACACGAGTCCGTGGCGCAGCAACGTGGCGGCACTCGTGTTGAGCGAGATGCCATCGCCGCTTGCGCTCACGGGACCAGCGGGAGCCGCCGACGCAGCGGCGGTGCCGCTCGAGGAGGACCCGCTCCCGGACGAGCCCAGGCCCGCGCCGCCGTTGCCGCCGGCGAACGCCAACGAGGGCAGCACAAGCAGCCCGCTCAGAACGAGGAGCAGGGCACACGCACGAGCGCGACGATTAAGAACCAAGTCAGTCATCCGGGGGGTGCTTTTCGCCTACGGGGTGAGCTGACGGGCTCGCGCTTGCCGCGCTACGACCTCAAATGGGCCGATTCGCCCCTACGGACCGAGATCCGCAAGTGGTTCCCCCGCCGACCGCCCGCTGACGGACGATCGCTCGGCTGGTAGCGGCCCGGGAGTATACGTAACAACGCACCGAACGTCGCTCGCCCCGGACGCCCCGAGGGTGGTGGCGATTTTCAGCGGCGTAGGGCGGCCGCAGGCCTCGGTGGGCGAACCCCGGGGATCGACGAGCAGTTGCTCAGCGCCGGGGGAGCCGAGACAGCGCACCGCGGAGGGCGCGAGCGCTGGCCTGCAGACCGATCTCGGCCAGCTCGGCCGCCGCCTGGACCGCGGTTTCCAGGGGGCCCGGGTTCTCGGGCTCGGCCGGTGGGGCGGGCACCTCGCGGAGACCCGGCTTGGGCTTCGCCGCGGCGGGCTTCGGCCGCGGGGTGCTGGTCTTGGGCTTGCCGGCAGCGCTCTTGGGCTGGGCGCTTGGGCTTGGTGGCAGCGGTCTTGGGCTTGGCGGCGACGGTCTTCGGCGTTGCCGAGGTCGCCTTTGGCTTCGCGCTCGTGGCCTTCGGCCTGGTGCCAGCGGACTTCTCGGCCGCGACCTTGGTGGCGGTCGGCTTCGCGCCAGTGGGCTTGGCCGCGCCGGTGGCGGTTGGCTTCGCGCCAGTGGACTTGGCCGCGCCAGCGGGCTTGGCCGCGCCCACGGCACCGGTGGACTTGCCCGGCCCAGCCGCGCTGCCCGCCGGCTTCGACTTCCTGGTTGCTGCCTTTGCCGTTCCCCCCCGCTTTGTCGCCGCCGCCGAGGGCTTCGCCTTGGTCGCCGGGGCGCTGACTTCGCGGGGGCCTCAGAACCCCGAGGATCCGCCAGACGAACCCACCGAGGCGCCGCAGGCCCCTCAGCGGGGCGCTTGGCGCTGCGCCGGTGGGGGCGGGTACGGGGCAGGCCGCCGAGGACTCCGGGTGGGGTTTTGTCGCTCATTGCTGCACATCATCGCGCACTGCCCTCAGCGAAGCCTCAAGAGGCCCATGTGCCCGCCAATGGCTGCCCAAACGCCCCGCGAACGCCTCCCAAACGCCCCGCCAAACAAGGACTCTGGCCGGGTTGGTCGAGACCTTCCTAGAGTGCTGGAGAGAAATTCGATGGCAACGTTGAAACGTGGGCGGCAGTTCTACGTATTAGTTCCTGGCGCCGGCCCTCATGCGCAATTTGCGCTTAGGCCATTTGGACCGACTACGCAGGGCCCCTAGCGTTGACTTCGATAGGTGTAGGAATTACAGTTTCGAGCATGTTTGAATAGCGGTCGTACGCTCTCAGAGCGGGACCCAATCGCTGTTTACTCCGCGCCGGACAAGGCGCAAAGGACGGAACGGAACCAGATGTCAGTAGCGGAACTGCAGGAACTCGAAGAGATCAAGGGACTGGTCAACCGGGGGCAGCAGCTCGGCGTTCTCACCTACTCCGAGATCGCCGGTGCCGTAGCTGAGCTGGATCTCGATGAGACCGACGTCGAGGAGCTGCACGGTTTCCTCGAGCAGGCCGAGATCGAGCTGGTTGAGGAGGTTGATCCGGCGCTAGGCCGCGACCGAGGTGGAGCGCGCGCCGGACAAGCGTGGCCGCCGCAAGGCCAAGACTGCGCTCGATCTCAAGCCGGACATGACGACCGACTCGCTGCAGCTGTTTCTCAAGGACATCGGCAAGGTCCGTCTGCTCACCGCTCAGGAGGAGGTCGACCTGGCCAAGCGGATCGAGCGCGGTGACCTCGACGCCAAGCAGAAGATGGTCGAGTCCAACCTTCGCCTGGTCGTTTCGATTGCCAAGAACTACCGTAACCAGGGCCTGCCGTTCCTCGACCTGATCCAGGAGGGAACGCTTGGTCTGGTCCGCGCGGCGGAGAAGTTCGACTACCGCAAGGGCTTCAAGTTCTCCACCTACGCCACCTGGTGGATCCGCCAGGCCATCGCCCGCGCGCTGGCCGATAAGGCCCGGACGATCCGCATCCCCGTGCACGTGGTCGAGAAGCTGAACAAGATCGGGCGGGCCGAGCGCAAGCTGGTCACCGAGCTCGGTCGCGAGCCGACCGCCGAGGAGATCGCCGAGGTCACCGGCATCGAGCCCGAAGAGGTCGAGTCGATCAAGCGCTCGGCTCAGGCCCCGGTCTCCCTGGAGAAGCCGGTCGGTGACGAGGAGGAGTCCGAGTTCGGCCAGTTCATCGCCGACGAGCGGGCCGAGTCCCCGTACGAGCGGGCCGCCGAGATCCTCACCAAGGAGGCGCTGCGCGAGGCGCTGGAGAACCTCAGCTACCGCGAGCGTCGAGTGCTCGAGCTTCGCTACGGCCTGGGCGGCGAGCATCCCCGCACGCTTGACGAGGTGGGCGGACGTTCAACGTCACCCGCGAGCGGATCCGCCAGATCGAGAACCAGTCGCTGAAGAAGCTTCAGTCGCTGGCCGAAGCGCAGAAGCTCCGCGACGTAGCCTGAGCCGTCGCCTGACGCGCCGGCGATTGCCGCGAACGCCGGCGCGATCGACGCGCCCGCAGGCCCGCGCCCCACTTCAGTTCGTGAAGCATTGCGCTAGAATCGGTAGGCAGATGGTCGGAAAGAGACACGTGTCCGGTCTGTCGGACGGCCGAGATCGTCTGCGGAAAGTGGACGCTGCTGGTCATCCGGGACCTGGCCGAGGGACGCTCTCGGTTCTGTGAGCTCGAGCGCTCGCTGCTCGGCATCAGCCCGCGGACGCTGTCGTTGCGGCTGCGCGCCCTGGAGGAAGAGGGCATCGTCGAGCGTCAGACATTCCCCGAGGTCCCCCGCGCGTCGAGTACGTGCTCACCGAGAAGGGCCGTGCCCTGGTTCCGCTGATCGAGGACATGCGCGCCTACGGGCGTCAGTGGCTGGGCGGCGACTGCGAGCTGACGCGTCCGACGGCCGCCGTCGCGGCGCCGAGCCGGTCGCCGCCCTCGCCTGAGAGGCCCGCGTGAAGATCGCCGTCGCGGCCGATGAGCTGACCGGCGTGGCCGAGGCCGTGCTCGACCAGCTCGAGCCCGCGGCCACGAGCTGCTGCTTCACGGCGCCTACGCTCCAGGTGAGCGGCCCGACTGGGCTTGGGCCAGCGAGCAGGCCGCGCAGGACGTAGCCGCGGGCCGGGCCGAGCAGCCGTGGTGGCGTGCTGGACCGGGACCGGCGCCTCGATTGCCGCCAACAAGGTGCCCGGCGTGCGCGCCGCGCTGTGCGCTGACGCCCCCACCGCCGAGGGAGCCCGGCGCTGGAACGATGCCAACGTGCTCGCCATCAGTCTGCGCTCCACCTCGGAGCCAGAACTGGCCGAGATCCTCGATGCCTGGTTCGCCGGCGACGCCAGCGTCGACCCGGACGACGCTGCCAACGTCGCGCACCTGACCGAGATCGAACGCGGCGGCTGAGCCCGCAGACGCTGCAAGCGGCCTGCCGTCAGCAGGATCCGGCGCCGCGGCGAAGAATTCGCCGCCGTGCGCAATGCCGCCCTGCACCATCAAATGGAGGCCTTCACGGTCGAGGCCAGCGGCCGGCTCGCGGCCGAGCTCGCCGCGGGCGCCGAGATGCCGTTCGAGATCGACGAGGAGCGGAGCAGCGGCCGAGCCTCGCTCTACTGCTACCGGCCCCTGACCGGCCTGTTCATCCAGCGGCGCCTGGCCGTGCTCAGCGCGCTCAGCGCGCTGGGAGCCGGCCGCTGACGGGCTGGCGGCCTCTGATGGCGCTGGCCGTCTATCTGCAGGAGCAGGGCGAGCTCCGGGTGCCCTCGGAGCGCCGGGGGCCCAGGCCCACGCCGTGCTGGCCACCTTCCTGGGCCGCGGTATTCGCCGAGCGGAGCGACTTCGGCTTCGAGCCCGTCGCACTTCGAGGCCGCCTACTCGGATCTGGAACGTGCCCTGTACGAGGGCCATTGCACGGCCACCGTGATCGCCCCGGTGTTGGGGGTGGCGCCTGGATCCGAACACGGTTGAGCTGGCGCTGGGCGAGGGGCTGTCCCTGATTCGCGGCGACGCACTGACCGATGCCCCGGCCGACGCCGTCTGGGGCGACGGCGAGGAACCCAACGTGCTGGCTCTGCTCGTCGTGGACCAGGAGCGCTCCGCTCGTCCGCCGGTTTCGGTGGCGCGGACCCGGTTTCGGCAGATCCTCACCGCACTGCGGCTGTTCGAGCGCGGCGGCTACGCCGTCGGCCCGGTGGCCTGGGCGCGCACGGAGGCGGGCAGCTGGCGGCCGGTGCCGATCGGAGCCAACGGGCGTCCCCGCTTCCTCACCCTGGTCCGAGCCGCCCAGGAGGACGAGCTGCGGGCGTTCTGCGACCTGGTCACGCGGCGCCTGCCCGGGGCTGGGGAGCTCTCCTGGGCCCTCTCGCGGTTCGAGATGGGCTGCGAGCGCCTGGCTCCGTTCGAAGCCCTGAGCGACTATCTGATGGCGCTCCGCGCTCTGCTCGAGCCTGAGGGCCCGGCCAGCGGGCGTCTGGCCCAGCGACTGGCGGTGATCTGCGCCCGCCCCGAGGAGCGAGCCGGGCTGGCCGAGCGCACTGCGCGGGCGATCGCGCTGGAGCGGGCGGTGATCACGGGCATCGCCCCGGCGCCCCCGGCCGTCGACGCCTTGGTCGATGAGCTGGCCGAGCACCTGAGGGCGATTCTGCGCGATGCCCTCTGCGGTCATCTCGATGCCGATCTGTGCGCACTGGCCGACGAGCTCCTGGCCGAATCGGCCGGCACTGCGATCAAGGCCTCGCGGGGACGCCCACGAACCAGGGGGCGCCGATCCCTGGCCGCCCGGGCGCGATAGCCTGAGCGGTGACCGCTCCCTACTCGGTCTCTTCGGAGGCCGGGAGTGTTTTGCCCACCAGGCCTAACACGTAAGTCCTGGGGCTCGTATGAAGTCAGGGGGAGCGCGATCAGCAGAACGAGCGGGTCGTAGAGGCCCGCTCGTTCTGCGTTTCCGCTTGCGCGGCTGTTATTGCGCCGTGAACGAGACCGGGACGACTTCGCTGGTCACCAGCCCGTGCTCGCGGGTGAGCTCGTCCACCAGCGACCACTGCGACTGGAGGCGCTCGGGGCTGTCGATGGCCACCAGGAGCAGGGGCACGCTGCGCCCGAGCGAGAGGGCACGGTCGGCAAAGGGCTCGCGGTTGGCGTAGAAGCCGCGGACACCCCCGCAGGGTCGTCACGCCGGCCAGGCCAGCCCGGCGCAGCCCCTGCAACAGGGCGGAGTGGACGGGGTGGCCCGCGTGACGAGCGCCCTCCTCGACGTGAACGGTCAGCTTCTGTCGGATGGGGCCTCCACCGCCGTGGTGCGAGGTGACGGTCGGCGGCTCGCTGACCCGCTGGCCCGCCGCTCGGCACACCTGCACCCGTTCCACGGTGGCCACCGGCGTGTCCAGCATTCCGGCCAGCGCAGGCAGGGCTGCTGCGATGCGGTCCGGGTGGCCGATGGCGATCAGCATCAATGGCACCTCGGCGTTGCGGGCGAAGAAGCGCGCCCGTCGCCGCTCGCCGTGCAGGGTCCCGTCGACGGCCAGCAGAACGGAGGCGCCGGAGGCGCCGTCCGCGGCCAGCCGGGCCACTGCGGCCACATAACCGGCCTGGCCGTCGACCCGGGTCCGCCGGCCCCCATACAGCGTCAGCTTGAGCGCGGAAGCGGACTCCGCCGGTGGCGGGAGCCGCTCAAGATCAGTCTCGTCAGGAGAAGGGCATGCTCCAGGGTGATGAGACCGGCGCCGGAGGCCAGGGCCTGGATGTCGGGCAGGGCGGCCTCGATCCTCTCGCTGGTATCGACGGCGATCGACACCGCGGGGAGGTTCTCGGAGGCGCTGAGCAGCCGGTCGGTGTGCAACCGGTGATGGACGCCGAAGCCGTCGGCGCCCCGAAGGAGCACGCTCGTGTGGATACGGTGCCGTCCGTAGAGCTCGAGCAGGGCGTCGGCCAGGAACCCCTCGGCCGCCACCCAGGAGCATCACCGAAACGGCGATCACCACGTCAGTCGGGCCCGGCGGACGAGGGCGGTGCCGAGCATCACGCCGGCGAAGCCGGCGAGGAGGCTGACCGCGCAATAGAGGATGGCGAGGGTGAAACCCCGCGGTCGAGCATGCGCAGGAGCTCGAGCTGGAACGTCGAGAAGGTCGTCAAACCGCGCGACGGTCAGATGCGCTCGGGTCGGCCACGCGGGCGGACCATATCGTCCACCCTCGGCACTCAGTCAGCTGCGAAGCTTCGCGACGTGTTCCACCTTGAGCTGCGTCAGTTCCCGCACGTGGCCCGGGCGTTCAATCTGACTCGTGAGGAGCTGGATCGGCGCTTTGCCCAGCCCTGGGTGACGGGAACCGAGATCCAGCACGAGGACCGCAGCTGGGCTCCGGGCAAGGCCAAGCTGACCATCATGGAGGGCCCCCAGCTCGGGCTCGAGGAGCTTGGGCTCGGACGGGGCTGGGCGACGGTGGGCAAGACCTCCCAGGAGGTGACCGAGACGGTGCTCGCGCAGGCCCACCGCGGATCTGAAGGGCGTACGACCGTGGAGATGGTCAAGGCGGCCCTGCGGGGTGCGGCCCGCAGCCCGCTCGGCCTCGACGGCGTGATCGGGCTGGTGGCGGCTGAGTACCCGGCTTGGCGGGCCAGCGAGCAGCTGGCTGTGGCCGAGCAGGCGGTGTGGGAACTCCTTCACCAGGGGCGGCTGACGTTGCGGGGGCCTGAGGGCCCGATCGCCACCGAAGGTTGGTCGGAAATCCTGCTCAGTTGGGAGAGTTGGACCGGAGGCGCGGCCGACCTGGTCCTGGAGACAATGGAGCCAATGGAGCCGATGGAGCCCGGTTAGTGCCCCGATTCACAAATTCGGTGGCAGTCTCGCGGCGTCTGGACCCGTCTGGAACCACCCGCCCGGCGCAGGTGCATCGGTACCTGCTTGCCGTGCGCGCGGCCCCGGCCGCGCTCAGCCACTCCCGAGACTGCTCACGAATTTCCGACTCGCGACACTAGGCCACGACACCCGCGATCAGCTGCTCGCGCTCCCGCTCAGAGGCGAACAGGTAACGGTGCATGCGGAGCAGGCCCTCCATGTCGTGGACGTCGTTGTCCATATGGGGCACGAGCAGCAGTGGTTCACCGTCGAGGTGAGACCGCAACCGCTCGACGCCCAGGCGATCGCGCCGGGCCAGCAGGTGGTAGTCGGCGAAGTTCTCGGCCACCCGCTCGGCCAGGTCGTCGCCCAGCCCGGAGCCGAGTGCCGCGCGCACATCACCGGGCTCGGCGTCGCCGAGCAGATCGTGGTGGACTCGGTTGACGATCACCCCGGCGAAGGGGAGCCCGCTCTCGCTGAGCGTGCGGCGAAACCAGATCGCCTCCTGGATCGCCGTCTGCTGGGCGGAGGTGATGAGGAGGAACGCGGTCTGGGGTAGTGCAGCAGCTTCTCCACCTCAACCGCCCGCTGGCTGAAGTCATCGGTCATGTCGCCCAAAAGGGCGAAGAAGGTCGAGAGATCGGTGAGCAGATCAACCCCCGTCACGCGCCGCAGGGCCCCCAAGAACGGGCCCGCGCTGCGGCCCAGAACCCGCATGCCGAGGCCGGTCGGCCGCAGGAGTGCTTTCAGGGCCCGCCCCTCCAGGAATGAGGTCAGGCGTCCGGGAGCGTCGAGAAAGTCCAGCGCGTTGCGCGACGGTGGCGTGTCCAAGACGAGCAGATCGAAGTCGCCGTCCCGAGCCAGCTCGTAGAGCTTGGCCACAGCCGTGAACTCCTGAGAGCCGGAGACGGCCGTGGACAGCTCGCGGTAGATGCGGTTGGCCTTGATCTCCTCGGCGCGCGCGGGGTCGGCCGAGATCCGGTCGATCAGCTCGTCAAAGGTCCGCTTCGGATCGAGCATCATCGCCCACAGCTCGCCCTTGATCTCGATCCCCCCGGCCAGCCGAGCGGGCTCGACCCGGCGGGGTTCGTTCTCCAGCTCGTGCAGACCGAGCGCATTGGCCAGCCGCTTGGCCGGGTCGATGGTGACCACTGCCACCTTGGCGCCCTGAGCGGCCATGCCCAGCGCAATTGCTGCCGAGGTCGTGGTCTTCCCGACTCCTCCCGAGCCTCCGCAGACGCAGACTCGCTTCTCGGCCAGCAGCTCGGCGACACTCATTGCTTCGCCTTGGCCGGCTCGGGCTCCGGCTCGGACTCGGGCAGCCCGCGGTCCAGCGCATCGGCGAGAACTTCGAGTTCCTGCGCCCCAATGGTCTCGGCGAACAGGTAGGGCAGCTCGAGCAGGGGCATCTGCAGTCCGGCGCTGAGCCGTTCCAGCTCGGCCGATTGAGACCTGGCCCGGGCCTGCTCGGAGAGAGCGGCGGCCAGCGCCCCCCCGGCCAGCGAAGCGCCGGCGGCCTTGCGCGCGGCGAGCAAGGTCTTCCGCTCCTTGGCGGCAAAGCGTTCCGGGTAGCGTGCGTTGACGATCACCTCGTCGAGGGGGAGGCGTTCGGCGGCCAGGGCATCGCGCAGCCAGAGCGTCTCGTTGACCGGCATCTCCTCGGCGGTGGTCACGGCGATGACCGCCGTGAAGTCGGGATCGGCGATCGTGGCGGCGATCGAGCGGCCCTGGTGAGCGATCGGCCCCACGCGGGCGATCTCGGCGAAGGTGCGCGGGGTGCGCAGGATGCCCACGCCGTGGCCGGCGGCGGGGGAATCCACGATGACCAGGTCATAGGCGTGGGCGTCGGCGGTGCGCCGCTCGTGTTGGGAGAGCTCCCACACCTTGCCCACACTGAGCAGCTCGCGCATGCCCGGGGTGGCCATGGCGAAGGCGTTGAAGTACCGGCTCGAGCCCAGCGCCTGCCCGACCACCCCGGTCTTGACCCTGAGGTATTCCTCCATCGCCTGCTGGGGATCGACGGAGATCGTGAACAGACGCTCGCCCAGCTGGACCTCCTCAAAAGTCTGCCCTTCCTGCCCGAAGGCCCGTCGCACGGTGTCCTGATTGGACAGCTCGGCGACGATCGTGCGCAGGCCGCGGCGGGCAGCCAGGACGCCCAGGGCGGTGGCCACCGTCGACTTGCCAACGCCCCCTTTTCCCGTCACGAAGATGAGGCGTCGCTGCAGAAGACTGCGCACGGCAGATGAAAATACTTCAGCACGGACGCGTCCCCGGCGGAGGATTCTGCTCACCGCCTGCGAAATACAGCCGCGTACGAGTCCACGCGACGTAACGGAGTCACCGCTGATGTCCACCTGCAAGGTGATCACGCTCGCCAACCAGAAGGGTGGCGTAGCCAAGACGACGACCACGCTCAACCTCGCGGTGGCGTTTGCCGAGGAAGGACACCGCGTGCTCTGCTGCGACATGGACCCACAGGGCAATCTGACCATGTCGCAGGGAATCGACCCGGACACGATCGAGAAGTCCATGTACGACGTGCTGGTCCACCACGTCTCGATCCGTGAGGTCATTCGTAAGCGGGAGATCGACGTGGCCTGCGCCTCGATCGACCTGGCCGGTGCGGAGATCGCGATGTCGACCATGATCGGCCGCGAGCGCTCGCTCGAGAAGGCGTTTCGCCCGATCAAGGACGACTACGACTTCATTTTCATCGACACCCCGCCGAGCCTCGGGCTGCTGACCATCAATGCCCTGACCGCCTCGGACAAGGTGATCGTCCCCGTCCAGTGCGAGTATCTCTCAATGCGTGGACTCATCCAGCTCCAGAACACGCTGGCCATGGTCCGCGAGAACCTGAATCCAGACGTTGAGATCGAAGGCATCCTGCCCACCCTCGTCGATCTGCGCACGCTCCACGCCAAAGAGGCCATCGAGCTGCTCGAAGAGAACTTCGGGGACCGCGTGTTTGCATCGCGAATCCGCAAAACGGTGCGTTTTGCTGAGGCACCTGTGAAAGGCATGTCAGTACTGAAGTACGATCCCGACGGTCTGGCCGCACACGCCTATAGGCAGCTCGCCAAGGAGGTCCTCGCAAATGGCAACCGGTAAGCGCGCGAGCATGCGCGAAGGACCGCTGGCGGATCTATTTCGCAAGACCGCCGAGGACACAAAGCCGCCCGACGAGAAGCCGGCCAAGCAGCCCGCCAAGGCCAAGGCCAAGGCCAAGGCCAAGGCACCGGTGGCCGAGCCGGTCGCCCCGCCGTCCCGCAGGAGACGCCCGCCCCCGAGCGTGCCCCGCGCCGCTCGGTCCCCCATCCGTCGTTCGAGTCCGTTGTCCCCACCGAGGAGCCTGCCCCGCGGCACGTGCGCACGCCGCAGGAACGTCTGCGCCAGGCCTTCTCGGCCGACATCCCCGAGAACGTGCTTGAGGCGCCGGCATCGGGGCTGCCCGACCGCGCGCCCGATGTCTACGCACGTCCTGATCGCCCCGGAGACGCATTTGCGGCCGCGCCGAGCCCGGGCCACCCGGTGCTGCGCGTCGTCGGCGTCGGCGGTGCCGGCGTCAACGCCGTGAACCGCATGGTTGAGGCTGAGGTCGAAGGGGTCGAGTTCCTGGCCATCAACACCGACCTGCAGTCGCTGCAGCTCTCGGCCGCCCACGAGACCCTGCACATCGGCGACGGAATCACACGCGGGCTCGGCTCGGGCTCTGATCCCGAACTGGGACGCCGCGCCGCCCGCGAGGAGTACGACCGCATCAAGGCCATGCTCCGCGGTTCCGACATGGTGTTCATCGCCGCCGGGGCCGGTGGCGGCACGGGCACCGGTGCCGCGCCTATCGTGGCCCAGATCGCCCGCGAGCTCGGTGCCCTGACCGTGGGGATCATCACCCGTCCGTTTCAGTTCGAGGGTTCGCGGCGGCGCGATCAGGCCGAGGCCGGGATCGAAGCCCTGGCCGTCGAGGTCGACACGCTGATCGTCGTTCCCAACAACCGCCTGCTGTCGGTCCTCGATCGCGGCGTGTCCATGGTGGAGGCCTTCCGGGTCGCCGACGACGTGCTGCGCCAGGGCGTGCAGGGCGTCTCGGACCTGGTCACGCTGCCCGGGCTGATCAACCTCGACTTCGCCGACGTGCGGACGATCATGTCCGACGCCGGCAACGCGCTGCTCGGCATCGGCATGGGTAGCGGCGAGCGCCGGGCGATCGACGCGGCTGAACAGGCCGTCGCCTCTCCGCTGCTGGAGACGAGCATGGAGGGGGCGCGCTCCATCCTGCTCTCCATCACCGGCGGCAGCGATATCTCCCTGTGGGAGGTCAACGAGGCCGCCAAGGCCGTGGCCGAGGCCGCCCACCCGGACGCCAACATCATCTTCGGCGCCATGGTCGACGAGAAGCTCGACGATCAGGTGTGGGTCACGGTCGTAGCCACCGGGTTCGGCGATCGGCCACGGCGCCGGCGCCAGGAGGAGCCGTTCGGTTCGAGCCGTCGGGCTGAGCCCGAGCCCCCGCGAGGCTTCCGGGAACCCTCGGGCGAGCCCCGGGTGAGCCGGATGCGCGAGCGCTCCTCCCGGGAGCTCGACGTCCCCGAGTTCATCCCTCGGCGCTAGCCCGCCGGCTGGCCAGCCGGAGGACGGGGCGGCATCTGGGGTGCGCTGTTGCGCACCTTCGTTGCATCACGTCCGCGACACTGATGCGGTGAGCGCCTCCACCACAGACGAGCTGGGCGTGGTCGCCGCCGGGCACCCGCGTAGTGCGGCGGCCGGAGCCGATGTGCTCAGGGCGGGCGGGAACGCGGTCGACGCCGCGCTGGGATCGATGCTGGCCTCGTTCGTCTGCGAGCCGCTCCTCACCGGCCTGGGCGCCGGCGGCTACATGCTGGTAGTCGCTCCGGGCCTGGCGCCGGTGCTGCTCGACTTCTTTGTCGAGGCGCCCGGGCCGGGAGACGGGTTCGGTCCCGCGGGCCGAGCTGCTGCCCGTGGAGATCTCCTTCGGTGACGCTGACCAGGTGTTTCACATCGGGGTGGCCTCGGTGGGGTGCTACGGCGTGCCGGCGGGTATCTCGGAGGCCTCGCGGCGCTTTGGTCGGGTGCCGCTCGAGCAACTCGTCGCGCCCGCTGCCGCGCTGGCCCGGGACGGGATCGAGATCACCGGGAGCAGGACTACATCGTGCAGCTGTTGGGCGGGATCGTCACCTCGACACCCGAGGGGTCGGCGCTGTTCGCCCCCCGGGGGACGCTGCTGCGAACCGGCGAGCGGATGTACCAGCCTGAGCTGGCCGAGGCCCTCGAGCGATTGGGGGCCGACGGCGCGAGGCCGTTCTATGACGGGGACATCGGCGCCGCCATCGCCGCGTGGGTGACCGAACGGGGCGGGATCCTGGCCAAGCCCGACCTGGAGGCCTACGAGGTCATCGACCGAGAGCCGCTGAGCGTCAGCTACCGCGGCCGCGACGTGCTCACCAACCCGCCGCCGTCACCAGGCGGCGTGCTCATCGCCCGGGCGCTGGCCATGCTCGGGCAGAGCGCCGGGCCGCCCACAGTGGAGCAGATCGTCTCGGTCATGGAACGCACGCAGCGCGAGCGCACCGCCGATTTCCTGGCCGGTCTCGAGGACGCGGAGTTCGTGCAGCGTTTCCTGGCCAGCCCGCTGGGATCGACGACCCACATCGCCGTGCTCGACCGCGAGGGCTGGGCCTGCTCAGTGACCTGCTCCAACGGTTCTGCCTCGGGGGTGATTGTCCCGGGCACGGGCGTGCACCTGAACAACATGCTGGGCGAGCAGGATCTGAACCCTCAGGGCTTTCATCGTCATGCGCCCGGGCGGCGGATACCGAGCATGATGTCCCCGACGGTCGTGCTCGATGACGGAGTGGCCGAGCTGGCCGTGGGCAGCGCGGGTTCCAATCGCATCCGCTCGGCCATCCTCCAGACCATCGTGCGCACTATCGACGAGGGAAAGCCGGCCGCGGAAGCGGTCGACGCCCCACGTGTGCACTACGAGGACGGGATGATCTACGTCGAGCCGGGGATCGACACCAGCCAACTCGAGACCGGCCCGCATGCGCTCGGTCGCTTCCGGGCCCGCAACCTGTTCTTCGGTGGGGTCGCAGGCCGCCGCCCGGACCCCGGGCGGGGCCTTCTCAGGTGGGGGCGACCCGCGCCGCGGGCGGAGCCTCGATCGTGGTCGCCGCGTGAGGCGATGGCTGCTGGTCAGGCTGACCATCCTCGGCCTGACCGCATGCGGGCTGGCCGGCTGCGGGCTGAACGTCCAGTCCCCCGACCTGTTCCTGCTCACCCGCACGGGCCAGGGCGGGAAGCTCGTCCTGGAGGTAAGTGACGGCGGGACGATCCGTTGTAACGGCGGGCCGCCCGCCCGATCTCCAGCGCGCGGCTCATCACCGCCCGGGATCTGGCCGACAGTTTGGCCACCGACGCTCAGAACAACCTGAATCTGCCCGCTCGGGCCGGGGCGATCTACAGGTTCCGCATCCGCCTGCAGCAGGGCACGATCAGCTTCGTGGACCGGGACACGCCCGGGCATCCCAATCTGGCCCACGCTGTGCTGTTCGCCACCCAGGTCGCCCAGCAGGTCTGCGGGCTGGCCGGCTGATACCGACTAGCGGCACGCCTGCCGCATGCGCCCCTCCCCGGCCCTAAGCGATTTGCCACTGAGCGCAACCGAGGCGCGCTGGGTACCCTTCCCGCCTTCATGATCGCCCTCGCCGCCACTCACAACCTGATCACCACCTTCCAGGCCATCGTTCTCGGTGTGCTCCAGGGGGCCACGGAGCTCTTCCCGGTCTCGAGCCTCGGCCATACGGTGTTGTTCCCGACGCTGTTTCGCTGGCACAACATCGTGGCCTGGCAGTCCCAGCCCGAGTCGCCCTGGCTGGCCTTCGTGGTCATGCTCCACGTGGGCAGCGCCGTCGGGCTGCTGATCTACTTCTGGCGCGATTGGATCGCCATCATCGGCGCGTTCTTCGCCACCCTGCGCAAGCGGCGGATCGAGACGCCCACCGAGCGCCTGGCCTGGCTGATCATCGCGGCCACGATCCCGGTGGGCATCCTCGGCCTGCTGCTCGAGCATGCGGTCCGCACCGCCCTGGCCAAGCCGCTGTCAGCGGCCATCTTCCTGATCGTCAACGGCTTCATCCTGCTTGCCGCCGAGCGCTACCGCCGCCGCGCCGAGGTCCGCGAGCTGGCCCGAGCGTGAGGGTCTGAACCCCGAGGGGGCCCGAGCCCTGGACACGCTCGAGTTTCGCGAGGCGGGCGTCATCGGCGTGGCCCAGTCCACAGCCCTGATCGCCGGGATCAGCCGCGACGGAGTGGTCATGACCGCCGGCCTGGCCCGCGGGCTCAGACAACGCCGACGCGGCCCGGTACGGCTTCCTGCTGGCCACGCCGCCCATCCTGGCCGCCGGGCTGCTCAAGTTCTCGGACCTGACCGGACCGCACGGCAACGGTGGCGTGCGCGCGGCGGCGATCGTGGCGGCGGTGTTCGCTGCCGTCACGGCGATCCTCACCGTGCACTTTCTGACCCGCTACTTCCGCCGCGGGAACCTGCGGCCGTTCGGGATCTACTGCATCGTGTTCGGCATCTTCATGGTGCTGTTCACGCTGATCGCCGGCGCCCCAGTGCCCCGACCGTGAGTCGGCGTCTGGACCGTCTGGACCCACCCCGCGCGCATCGGTACCTGCTTCGTCGCGGCCGCCGCGCCCCTCCCGGACTGCCGCCGACTCGACGGCTCAGCCGAAGCGGACCTTGCCGTTGGACCGGGCCCGAGCCTGGGCGCGATCGACGAAGTCAAGCCGCTTGGTCGCGGCCCGGAACAGGCGGGTGACCAGCCGCAGCCGGGCGTTCTCCGAGCGCAGGTCGAGCAGGCCCTGCTTGGCATCGAGCCCGAAGTCGACCGTGGCGGCCATCGAGTAGGCGCTCATCGCCTCAAGCTCGGAGGCCTCCGGCTCGCGGTCGGTGGCCCGCTGAACCAGGTCGGCATACGCGGCCCGGGCGGCGGCGGCCAGCTTCGCGTCGACCTCGTCATCGCGGTCCTCGACGAACTCGACCACGCCGGCTGGATAGGGGAGATGGGCCTGGCGCTCCAGGACCCGGAAGGGCCGCGTGCCCCGGGCCAGGAGGTTCATCCGGCCATCCTCGAGCTGCTCGAGGACCTTGTCGATGACCATCGCGCAGCCGATGTCGCGCAGGCCGTCGTCGGAGAGCCAGACGATCCCGAACTCGCTCTCCGCCGTCAGGCAGCGGCTCATCATCGCCTTGTAGCGCTCCTCGAAGATGTGGAGCGGGACCAGTTCGCCCGGGAGTGCGACCAGCCCGAGCGGGAACAGCGGGAACTCGGTCGCCACCGGATCGGTCATGGGGAGAGTTTAGGCGGGCCCCCTCGCGGCCGACTGGCGGGCCTACGAGCGCCGAAGGTGACCGCCGCGGGGCTACGCGCGGCAGAGGGTGACGCCGGGGGCTAGGAGCGGCGCGCGGTGACCAGCAGGTTGTAGAAGATGGCCGGCGGCAGCAGCGGCTCGAGCACCTTCTCATCCAGCTGCTGCAGCAGCAGGTAGCCGTGGAAGGCGTACTGGCGCCAGAGCATCGGCACGTCCTCGGGGTCGGCGCTGGCCTCGAGGCTCCGGTTGAACCAGCCGAACCAGTTGGCAGCCAGCTCCTCGCCCCGCACGTCGATGTCGGTGAAACCGGCCCGGCGCGCGTAGCGCTGCAGATCGGCGGGGTCAAAGGCGTGGATGTCGACGCAGCGCTCCAGGTCGTGGTCGACGTCGCGGCCGAGCCGAGCGCGGCCGGCGGGGGCGCCGGAGCGGCCCGGATCATTCGTCGCCACACCGGTGACAGACGCCACGGCGCCCCGCTTGGGCACGGCGGCGATCCGGTCGCCGACCCGGGAGGGCTCGCCGGCGAAGACGATTCGGCCTCCGGGCCGCAGGACGCGATGAAATTCCGCGAAGGCGCGGCGCAGGTTGGGCAGATGGTGCAGGACCGCGTGGCCGAGGACCAGATCGAAGCTGCCATCGGCGAAGGGGAGCGCCTCGGCGTCGGCCCGGGCGGCTCGGACGGTCGAGGCCCAGACGCTCGGCATTGCGGCTCAGCGTGTTGACCATGCCTGGGGAAATGTCGGTGCAGGTGGCCTCGCCCACCACACCAGCCTGAAGCAGGTTGAGGCTGAAATAGCCCGTGCCGGCGCCGATCTCCAGCGAGCGGTCGTACCCGTCATCGAGCTCGCGGCCGAGGACCTTGCGGAGCTTGCCCAGCACCTGCTGCTGGCCCACGGGGCCGAAGTCGATGCCCCACTTGGAGTCGTAGGTATCGGCCGCCACATCGTGGTACCGCGTATTGACGTCGCGGATCTCGTCCGCGCTGCGCAGCGCCTCCATTGCGTCGCGGACATTACCCTGTCGCGGTGCCCACGAACGCCTACCTCCAGCGTGACCAGCCGCCCGGGGTGCCTGCGCTGGAGCTGACCGGGGAGCGCACGCTGCCCGACGTGCCCGCCGAGAACTACTGGTTCCGGCGGCATCTGGCGGTCTACGAGTGGATCGGGGCGCGGGTGATCGGCCGGCGAGTGATCGACATGGCCTGCGGCGAGGGCTACGGCTCCGAGGTCCTCTCACGCGGCGCGAGCAGCGTTCTCGGTGTCGATGCCAATCCCGAGGCCCATGAGCACGCTCGACTGCGCTACCAGCGTCAGAACCTGACCTTCGAGCGGGGTCTGGTTGAGACCCACGGTCGAGCCCGGGGCCTTCGACGCCGTGGTGTTCCTACAGACGATCGAGCACGTTCAAGACCCGGCAGCCGTCTTGGAGCACTTCCGCTCGCTGCTGGCGCCCGGAGGGGTGGCCTACATCTCGACCCCGAACCTGCTCACCCTGGCTCCGGAAGGGGCCAAGAAGTCCGACAACCCGTGGCACCTGAAGGAGTACCGGGCCGAGGAGTTCGACGCGCTCTGCCGCCAGGTGTTTGGCGAAGTGGAGCTGAGGGGCCTGTTCCACGCCGGCAAGCTGCGCTGGCACGAGCTCGCCCTGGCCTGTGGCTGGGACCAGGTTCACGCCCGGCTCCGGATCACCAAACCCTTCTACGACCGCTTCACCCCCGGGATTTCTACCCGCGACTTCGCGCTGCGCAGCGGGGGCGATCTCGATCGCGCGCTGGACTTTCTGGCCGTGTGTCGAGTAATCGCGGGCCGGGGGAGCCTGGCCCTCGTCCTGCATACCCACATGCCCTATGTGGAGGGCTTCGGGACCTGGCCGTTCGGAGAAGAATGGCTCTGGGAGGCGATCGCCACCAGCTACCTGCCCCTCCTGGACCGCGTGCTGGGCCGGGCGCCTCTGACCCTGTCGCTGACCCCGGTGTTGGGTGACCAGCTGGAGCGACCCGACGCCATCGAGCGCTGCCTGGAGTTCCTGGAGGGAGTGCGGGTCGAGACCCATCGCCACGACGCGACCGAGCTGAGGAGAGCGGGTCAGGCGCCCCTGGCGGTCGAGATCGAACGGGCGTCCGGTGACTACGCGGCCGCCGCTCGCCAGCTGCGCGGGCTGGGTCCCGGCGGGCTCCTGCAAGCACTGTCCCAAGCCGCGGCCTGGACCTCGGCCGCCACCCACGCGGTGCTTCCCCTGTTGGCCACCGACGCCGGCCTGACCGTCCAGCTCGAGACGGGAATCGCCGCCCATCGCCGCCGGGCCGGAGGTTGGGCCGGCGGCTTCTGGCTTCCCGAGTGCGGCCACGCACCGTGGCTCGACGCTCACCTCGAGGCGGCCGGAGTCGCTGCCACCTGCGTCGAGTTGACCGGCGTGTTCGGGCTTGGCGACCGGCGCCAGCTCTGGCCCCTGAGCACCGCCGACGGACCCGTCCTGTGGCCGATCGACCGGGCCACCATGTCCCTGGTGTGGAGCGAGGGCGGATATCCGTCTCGGGCCGCCTACCGGGATTCCCACGGCCACACCACGTTCCGACACCACGCCTGGCGCAACGACGGTGCCCCCTATGACCCGGCGGCGGCCCAGGCCCAGGCCTGCGCGGACGCAGAGGATTTCGTGGCCCGGGTGTGCGCGCGCGTCGACGGCGGCGGGGTCTGCGTCTGTGCTCTGGACACCGAGCTGCTCGGGCACTGGTGGTATGAGGGCGTGGACTGGCTGAGCGCGGTCATCGACGAGTCAGGCCGCCAGGGACTCGCGCTGACCACGCTCGACGATGCCCTGGCCGGCTGCGAGCCGACGCCGGCTCCACCGGAGCTGCCGGTGACCAGCTGGGGTGAGGGCGGCGACCTGCGGACCTGGAGCGCCCCGCGGGTGGCGGAGCTGGCCTTCGCCGCCCGGACCGCCGAGCTGCAGCTGGCGGCGGCTCCGCGGCCGGTACCCGAGCGAGCCGTCCGCGAGCTGCTCGCCCTGCAGAGCAGTGACTGGGCCTTCCTGGCCTACCGGGGCACGGCGGGGCAGTATCCGGTGGAGCGCTTCTTCGGTCACCTGGCGGGGTTGCGCACGGCGCTGGCCGCCGGGGAGCGCGATCCGGCGCTCCGGGGGCTGGCTCCCGAGCTCGTGACGTGAGTGCCCCGCGGGCTAGCGCCAGCGGAACGTCTGGGGCGTATCGCGCAGCCGGATGACCTTGGCCGGGATCCCGCCCACGACCGCGTTCTCGGGCACGTCGCAGGTGACCACCGAGCTTGTCCCGACGACCGAGTTGTCGCCCACCGTGACCCCGCGCAGGAAGCAGGCGCCGTAGCCGATCCAGACGTTGTGGCCGATGTTGACGTCTCGCTTGTAGATCCCCTGCTCGCGGATCGGGCGTTCGACCTCGACCATGCCGTGGTCGAAGTCGATGATCATCACCCGGTCGGCGACGATGCACTCGCTGCCGATCGAGATGTGCTTGAAGGCGGAGATCGTGCATTCCTGACCGAAGACCGTCTTGGCGCCGATGGACAGCTCGCCCTCATGCACGCGGATCTTGCAGCCGTGACCGATCCAAGACCATCGGCCCAGCCGGACCGTGGCGCCGCGGCCGATCTCGAACTTGACCCCCGGGCCCACGAAGCAGAGCCCATCGGTCTGTAGCCGTCCGCGCCAGCGCAGCTTCAGCCACAGCCAGCGCAGCATCAGCACCAGGTAGCCGCGGGTCAGCATCCCGTTGGCCCGGGCGAAGCGCCAGAAGGCGAGCGGTCCGCCGCGGAGCGGGGAGGGTCCCGGTCTGAGGGGTGGTGGCGGGGCCAGCGGTGCCCGGCGCGGGCGCCGTGGCTGCTCTGTACCGGCCGAGCGCACGGGAGGATCGTAGAAGGCGGGCCGATTCGGCGGAGTCCGCCTTCAGTCGCTCCCGCGACCCCCAGGTACTCGATCAGCCGTCGTCGATCAGGCCGGTGAGCGGCCCGAGCAGACGCCCGGAGCGCCGGGAGACGCCGGGCAGCTCGAGCAGACGGTGGGTGGGGTTGGCGCCCGAGCGCATTCGCTCCAGCTGCTCGTTGGCGATCGGCCGCCAGCGCTCGTCGATCAGAGCAGTGGGGGACGCCGCCGCCACCTCGGCCTCGGTGAGCTCCAGGTGCTCGGCCCACAGACGGATCCGGGTCGCGCGGGCCAGAGCCGCGTCATCGGTGACGACGCACATCTCGGTGTCGTTGAAGAAGGAATGTGCGTTCAGATTCGCCGAGCCGATGATTAGCCAGCGGTCGTCGACGACGGCGACCTTGGCGTGCACATAGAGCGGATCGGCCCGATCCTTCAGCGGCGAAAGAGAGCGGATCGTGGCGCCCAGAAAGCGACCCCGCCCACCGTCGGCCTCGATCAGCACGCCGAGCTGACCCCTGGTGTCATCGGCGCCGTTGTTGGCCTTGACCGGCAGGAGGATGACGACGCGGAAGTCCGGGGTGGGGGGATGGCGCAACTTGTCGGCGATGATGGCGACCAGCTCGGGTGACCACAGGAACTGGTTCTCCAGGTAGATCAGCTCGCGGGCGCCGCTGACGGCGCGCAGGTAGCTCTCGACAATCCGAAATTCCCCCTTGGGAAAGTGCTCATACATGCCCTCGGCCACCGTGCGGAGGACCTGGACGGTGGTCTCGCCCGCCGGCTGGGGAGGGGGCGTGACGGGCAGCTCCTCGCCCGTCAGCTCCAGCCAGCGCACCCGGAAATGGGCGGCCACGTCGGCCACCGCCGGACCCTCCAGGCGCGTGGCCACGTCGTGCCAGCCCAACTTGCGGCGAGCCTCATGGGCCGAGCCGTCGTAGCGGTCCCCTCCGTCGTCGGTGAGGTCGATGCCGCCCACGAAAGCCAGCTCGCCGTCGATGACCACGGTCTTCTCGTGGTGGCAGTGGAAGGGATGCTCGCGGGGATCGCCGTGGGCCTGGATCTTTGTCCCCCGGGTTAGGTTCTCCAGCGCCGCGGTCACCTCCTTGCGGCTGGGATGGAAGGCGGGCACCGGGGCGCCGGACCAGACCAGCACCCGAACGTCGATCCGCTGGGACAGCTGGTCGAGCAGGACGCCGATCGGGAGCTCGTGCTTGCCGTCGTGATTGAGCACGAAGGCGGGCGCCAGGTGCCAACCGGTGATGTGCACGAATGACTTGGCCTCCGACATGGCCTGGGCAATCATCGGCAGGGCGTTGGCGCCGTCGACGAGCACCTCGAGCCGGCAGCCGTCGCGGGGAGGGGGGTCTGCGGCCGCGAATACCCCCGGACTGGTCGGCGAGAAGACGTAACCCCACCCGAGGCGCTCCAGTCGACGGCGGTGCTTGAGGTTGACCGCGGCCTCGATTCCGTCGCCCAGCAGGGTGTCGAGGCGACCGACCAGGGGATTCGGCATCACCGGTACATCTACCGCATTCGAGCCTGCTCCACACCCGGCGGGCGCGCTCCGGCGGCCCGCCCTGGCAATATTGCCTGCCCTCGTGACCACTTCCAAAGAGTCACTCGCGCAGCGCCTGCTCGACGGAGACAAACGGGCGCTGGCCCGGGCCATCACCCTGGTCGAGAACGATGATCCGGCCGGGTGGGACCTTGTCCGCGAGATCTACCCGCACACCGGCCGGGCGGCGGTGGTCGGCTTCACCGGACCGCCCGGGGTGGGCAAGTCCACCTTGCTCGGCGCGCTGACCAAGCTCGAGCGCGAGCGGGGGCGCTCGGTGGCCGTGCTGTCAATCGACCCGTCCTCGCCGTTCACCAAGGGGGCTCTGCTCGGCGATCGCATCCGGCTTTCCGAGCACTTTCTCGATCCCGGCGTGTTCATACGGTCGATGGCCAATCGCGGAGCACTGGGCGGACTCAGCGAGGCGGCTCTTCAGGCGGCGCTGCTCATGGACGCCTCCGGTCGCGACATCGTCATGCTGGAGACGGTCGGGGTGGGACAGGCCGAGGTCGACATCATCGACCACGCCGACACCGTGGTCCTCGTCCTCATGCCCGGGTCGGGTGATTCGATCCAGGCGCTGAAGGCCGGGGTGATGGAGATCCCCGACGTGATCGTGGTCAACAAGGCCGATCACCCACTCACCGACACGATGGTCAGGGAGATAAAGACCGTGCTCGGGCTGGGGCCGCACCGCGACTGGGAGGTGCCGATCCTGCGCACCGAGGCCACCCGCGGCGAGGGCGTGGCCGAGCTGATCGACAAGCTGGGCGAGCACCGGGAATTCATCGAGGCCGAGGGGACGCTCTCCGAACGGCGCCGCCGCAACCTGATGAGTGAGGTGCTGGCCATCGCCACGTTCCGCATGCGCCGCGAGCTTGAGGAATCGCTGCGCGAGGACGAGGTGGTCCAGGATCTGCTCAACCGCGTGGTCTCGCGGGAGCTCGATCCGGCCAGCGCCGCGACCACGATTCTGGAGCGGGAGGCGAGCAAATTACAGGGGCAGTGACCATGCCGCATGTCGTGGCGGCCCTGGTGCTGGCCGTGGCCGGGGTGGCCAAGCTCCGCTCGCCGCGGGCCGCTGCCGAGGCCATAAAGCTTCCAGTGGCGCTGGTTCGCGCCTTTGCCGCCGGCGAGCTCATCCTGGCCGCGCTGGCGGTGATCACCGCCGGCCTCTGGTCCTCGGTCCTCATGGCGGTCCTCTACGCCGGGTTCGCGGTGCTCACCGTGCGTCTGGCCCGGGAAGGGTCGAGCTGTGGGTGCTTCGGGGCCCAGCAGTACCCGGCTTCGGTTGGGCAGTCGCTGCTCAGTGCGGCGCTGGCGGTGATCAGCGCCCTCGGCGCGGTGGCCGGTGCGCAGACCGCGAGCGAGATCCTGGCCCGCCCGGTGGGGACCGTGACCGTCCTGACCGTGGGCGCGGTGGGCGCCACCTACGGCATCGTGCTGGCCTACGCGGAGCTGCCCGCGCTCTGGCGCTCATGGAGCCCGGTGACATGAGTCCTTCGGCGCGGTTGGCCCGGGCGGTGGGCGAGTTGCTCGAGCGGCGCACCTCCCGCCGCGGGGTGCTGGCTCGGGCGGCGGTGGCCGGGTCCGCGTTCGCCGTGGCTCCGGTGCGTTACCTGATCCAGCCAGGCACCGCCGAGGCGGTGCTCCACCCGGGCAAATGCGGGCCGGGAGCCCTCTGCAACGACGGCTATACGGCGTTCTGCTGCGAGATCGAGGCCGGCCGGAACACCTGTCCCGCGAACACCTACGTCGCCGGCTGGTGGAAGTGCACCGACTACCGGGGCTCCGGGCTCTGCCACGGACAGAGCTTCCGCTACTACGTGGACTGCAACCGGACGCCCGGACATCACTTCCCCGGCGGCTGCCAATGCGCACGCGGTGATTGCCATCGCCGCCGCGTGGACTGCAACCACTTCCGCTACGGGCAGTGCAACACCCAGGTCCAGGGCACCACCGAGGTGGTCTGCCGGCTGGTGCTGTGCCAGAACCCGGCTCAGGTTCCGGGCATGAACTGCAACGGCACCGAGATGGTCGACAACCGGACCTGCGCTCACGAGGCCGGCTGCCTCGAGGGGCTGGCCACGCCCCTACCCGGTGGAGGCGGCGCCTGATGGTGGCCATCGTCTCGGTGGAAACCTTGCTGCTGGTCGTGCTTCTCGTGCTCGTGGCCGGCCTGCTGCGAAGCAATGCCGAGATCCTGCGGCGGCTCGAGGGCGGAGAGGGCCGCGAGGCCGCCCGCCCCGAGTCCGCGGCGCCGGACCGCGTACCGGGCGCAGCCGCCGCCGCGGTGGCCGGGCCCACACCGGCCGGCGATGCCGTTGCCCTCGATTTCGCCGGCCACGGGAGTGAGCCCACTCTGCTGGCCTTCCTGACCAGCGGCTGTACGACATGCGCCGGCTTCTGGGAGACGCTCGGGGAGTCGCGCCTGCCCGACGGCGTGCGCACCGTGGTGATCACCCACGGAGCTGAGCGCGAGCGCCCGGCCCAGCTGCGCAAGCTTGCTCCCGAGGGCATCCCGGTGATCATGTCCTCGCAGGCCTGGACCGATTACGGAGTCCCCGCCTCCCCGTACTTCGTGCTCGTCGAGGGTTCGATCCGGGGTGAGGGAACGGCCACCACGTGGTCGGCCCTGAGCAGCCTGGTCAGCGACGCGATTGAAGACCGGCGCACGGCATCGGGGGGAACCGCTCGCGCCGACGCGGCGGAACGGAAGCTGGCCGCGGCCGGGATCGGACCCGAACATCCCAGCCTGTATCCCGGCCGCGAGCCATCACAGCGATGAGCACCCTGGTACTGGCCGGCAGCGCGGCTGGGCTGGCCGCTGCGGTTCGCGCCGCCTATTCGCCCTGAGGAGAGTCGATGCTGGCCAGCATCACCCCGCTCGGTGAGCGGGGCCGCCACAGCCACTATGCGATCACCATGAGCGCGTTCGTGCTCAGCGCCGCGCTGGCCGGGGCCGGGGCCGGACTCGTTCTGGGCGCGCTCGGCTCACTTCTCCTCGGCGGGTTGAGTACGCCGGCGCGACTGAGCGTGCTCTCGGTGGCCCTGGTGGCGGCAATCATCATCGATCTGCGGCCGGGCTCGGTGCCCGGGCCTCGGCGCCAGGTCAATGAGCAGTGGCTGGACCGCTACCGGGGCTGGGTCTACGGGCTCGGCTTCGGGGCCCAGCTCGGCCTCGGGGTGAGCACCATTGTCACCAGCGCCGCTACCTATGTCGCTCTCCTGGCGGCAGGCCTGAGCGCAGATCCGCTGGCCGGGGCGGTGATCGTCGGCGTATATGGGACCGTGCGCGGACTCACTCCCCTGCTGGCGGCGGGCACGAGGACCCCGGGTCAGCTCATCTCGCTGCACGCCAAGCTGGCCCGGAGCGCGCAGCCGGTGGCTCGGGCAAGCCTCGTGGCGCTGACCGGTGCGCTGCTCCTCGCCGTGGTCGGGGCGGTGGCGTGATCCTGGCCGCTCACGGGCTGCGCGTCGAGCTGCCCGCCCGCTGGATGGGGCGGATCTTCCGGCGCCACGGCGGCAACGCCACCCTTCACGCCGGGGACTTCCCGCTCGCGCTGGGCGACGGGGAGTTCGGTGATGCCAGCACGGCCCGGATGCCGGCCGGGGCCACGTTCGTGGTCCTGACCGAATACGTCCCCGGAGCGGGGCTCCAAGCCGGGACGGGGCCTGTTCGCCCCCTCGAGCATCGGTCTGCCGCTCGAGCCGCGAGCCTTCGCCACCAGCCGGCTGGCCCACCCCCGGCCCGGGCAGGCCGGCACCCAGCAGTTCTTCACCACCGCGGGGCGTCCGTTCTGTCTCTATGTGGTCCTGGCCGGGACGGCCCGTGAGCGGCGCCGTCAGCTGCCGGTGCTCGATCGGCTGCTGCGCACCGTGCGCATCGATCCGCTGGGCGGCGGCGGGAGCGTCCGACCGACGTAACGGGCCGAGTCATAGCTCGGTGCGCTGTAACAGTGGGTCAGGCCGGTACGACTCGGATTGCGGTATCCGGCGGTGAAACCGGTGGCGGTGACCGTGCCACCCGAGGCCACCGCCGAGGTGACGGTCAGCGTGATCGTGTAGCGGGCGCGCTCGCCGGCGCTGTAGACGTGCCCAGCGCAGCTCACCGGAACGGTGAACGTGCCTGAGCCGGTGTAGTAGCCCGGCCGGCGGCGGTGCAGGGTGAGTCGGTCGTAGCCGGTCCCGCGCTGACGGACCAGCTTCACCGTTTTGCAGGCTCCGGACGGACATGAGGGGATGAAGGCCCACGTCCGGATTACGTGCTCGCCGCGATATTCATCGGGAACGTTGACCGCCTTGGTTACCGTGCCGGCGGCCTGGAAGAAGCCCTGGAGACGGGCGCGTTGGGTGAGCCCCTGAGGCGCCGCGGCGAGGGCGACCGGGGCGGCGCTCAGGGCGGCGGCCCCGACGGCCAGCAGCTTGAGGGCGCGCCGCGGGCTCATGCCTCGAACCCCAGCGCCAGCTCAGCCAGCAGCCGCACGCCCCAACCGGTGCCCCCCCGGTCGAAGTACGGCGCACGGCTGTTGAACGCCACCCCCAGCATGTCCAGATGCGCCCAGGGGGTCTTTCCGGCGAAGTGGTGCAGGAACTCGGCTGCCGCGCTGGCCAGTCCCATCCGAGGCTCGGGCCGGTTGGTCAGCACGGCGTAGCGCCCCTTGGTCATCTCCGCGAAGCTGGGGTGCAGCGGCAGCCGCCAGACCAGCTCGCCGGTGCGCTCGCCGCAGGCGCTCACCTGCTCGGCCAGGGCGTCGTCATTGGCCATCAGCCCCGCGTAGACGTGGCCCAGGGCGGCCTCGACCGCTCCGGTCAGCGTGGCCACATCCACGATCGCCGCGCAGCCCTCGCGGCGGGCGTGGGTGATGCAGTCGGCCAGGACCATGCGTCCCTCGGCGTCGGGGTTATCGACCTCGATTGTGGTGCCGTCGAGCGCGGTGACCACATCCCCGGGCTTGACCGCCGTGGGACCAGGCAGGTTCTCGACCGCCCCGACGAGGCCGAGGATTCGCGTGGGCGCACCCAGCTCGGCCAGCGCGGCGATGGCCTCGATGACTGCCGCCCCACCACACATATCGAACTTCATCTCGGGCATCCGCGGGGGCGGCTTGAGCGCCAGGCCACCGGTGTCGAAGGTGACCGCCTTGCCGATCAGGGCCAGGCGCGGGGATTCCGCGGCCGCCCCGCGGGGCTCGTAGCGGAGCTCGATCAGGGCCGGCTCCTCGGTCGAGCCCTGCGCCACGGCGGCGAATGCGCCCATGCCTCGGGCCCGGATCTCGGCTCCGGTCAGGACGGTGACCTCGAGACCGTCGCGGTGGGCGCCCAGCTCGCGGGCGTAGTCGGCCAAGCCGGTGGGGGTGAGGTGATTGGGCGCCGCGTTGGCCAGGTCGCGGGCTCGGTTCTGAGCTGCGGCCAACACAGCCGCGCGAAGCACCGTGCCGCTCAAATCCCGGTCGGCGCTGATGATCAGCTCGGTGAGCGGCGTCTCGCCGTCGGAGCCGGGCCGGTAGCGCGTGAAGCGGTAGTCGGCCAGCGCCGTGCCGCTGACCAGCCCCTCGGCGATCTCGCTGCCCACCCGCGGCGGTAGCTCCCAGCACAGCCTCCCGGTGCCGATCTGCCGGGCGCGCTGCACGGTCCGGGCCGCGGCCACGCGGGCGTGCTCGAAGTCAAAATCGCTCCGGAGGCCGAGGCCGACGAGCAGGACGCGGCGGCCCTCGTGGTGGGTGACGGCCATGCGCCCGAGCGTCCGCCCGCCCTCGCCCCGGTCGAGCATGGCTCCGAGCTCGCCGCCGGGCAGATCGTGGGCCGGGGTGGGCGGGTCCTGATCCTCGAAGACACCGCACACGACGGTGTCAGCGCCGGTGGCGAGCGGGGCTTCGGTGCTCGCCGTGACCTTCACCGCGGGCACGTTACCAAGGCGCCGGGCCACGGCCGGACCCTCCCGCCCGGGTCGCCGCGTAGGATCGAGGCCAGTCGCGAAGTCAATCCGCAAAAGGAACTATTGATGCCCAAGACAGTCATCCTCTCGGCGGCGCGCACGCCGATCGGCAAGCTCGGTGGCGGCCTGGCCTCGCTGGACGCCACGGAGCTCGGCGCCGTGGCCATCTCCGCTGCGCTGGAGCGTGCCGACGTCGATCCCGGGGCCGTGGAGCACGTGATCATGGGACAGGTGATCCAGGCCGGCCAAGGCCAGATTCCCTCGCGCCAGGCCCAGATCAAGGCTGGGGTCCCCAAGGAGGTGCCCTCCGAGACGATCAACAAGGTGTGCGCTTCGGGGATTCGCGCCGCCGGCCTGCTCGACGCTGCGATCCGCGCCGGCGACATCGAGGTCGGCGTCGGCGGCGGCATGGAGTCCATGTCCAACGCGCCGTACCTGCTCAAGGGGGCGCGCTTCGGCTTCCGCATGGGCGACGCCAAGGCCATCGACGCGATGATCAACGATGGCCTGACCAATCCCTTCTCGGGCAAGCACATGGCTCAGGAAGCCAGCGAGGTGGCGGCCGAGCTGGAGATGACCCGCGCCGATATGGATCGCTGGGCGCTGCGCTCACACGAGTTGGCCATCAAGGCCACCGACGAGGGACGGCTGCCCGAGGAAATCGTCCCGGTGACGGTCAAAGGTCGCAAGGGCGACACCGTGGTCGAGGTCGACGAGGGCCCGCGCCGTGACTCGAGCCTCGAGTCACTGTCCAAGTTGCCGCCCATCTTCCTCAAGGACGGCAGCCACACGGCCGGCAACTCCCCCGGCGTCAACGACGGTGGTGGCGCCCTCGTGGTGGCCAGCGAAGAATGGGCGCAGAGCAACGGCAAGCGCGCTCTGGCCACCATCATCGCCCAGGCCCAGGTCGCCGACGACTTCCCCTACCTGGCCCGCACCCCGGCCAAGGCGGCGCAAAAGGCCCTCGACAAGGCCGGGCTTTCGGCCTCGGACATCGACCTGTGGGAGATCAACGAGGCGTTTGCCTCGGTCACCCTGAACTCGATGCGCATGCTGGGGATCGACGAGGACAAGGTCAACGTCAACGGTGGCGCCGTGGCCCTGGGTCACCCGATCGGGGCCTCGGGTGCTCGCATCCTCGGCACGCTGGTCTACGAGCTGCGCCGGCGTGGCGGCGGCCTGGGCTGTGCGGCGATCTGCTCGGGTGGCGGCCAGGGCGACGCGGTCATCATCGAGGTCAATGGCGGCTGAGGACCGGGATCCGACCGGCCCTGTCGACGGTCGCGCCGCAGCGGCCTTCTTTGATCTCGACAAGACCCTGATCCAGGGCTCGTCGGCCTTCCAGTTCGGTCGCGCGGCGTACCGCGCCGGCCTGCTGGGACGCCGCCAACTGCTCGCCGACGCGGTCGCCAACGTGCGCTTCCGGCTGCATGGCGCCACCGACGAGGATTCGCTGGCCCTGCGCGACCGCATCTCGGCTTCGCTGGAGGGAACGCGGGTCAAGGACCTGGAGCGTCTGGGGGCGGATGTCCTGGCCGGGATCCTGCCCAAGCTCTACCCGCAGATGCTGGACATCGCCCATGAGCACCAGGACGCGGGGCGACCCGCCTACATCGTCACTGCGGCATCCCAGGAACTGGCTGAGATCCTGGCCCAGGTGATGGCTCTGGACGGGGCCATCGGCTCCAACCTGTCCGAGGTGGTGGACGGGGTGTTCACCGGGAAACCGGTCGGCCTGTTCGTCTACCGGGCACAGAAGGCCCAGGCCATTGAGGAGCTGGCCGAGCGCGAGGGGATCGACCTGGGATCCTCCTATGCCTACTCGGACTCGGAGTCAGATCTGCCCATGCTCCGCGCTGTCGGCCATCCGGTGGCGGTGAACCCTGACGCCGCCCTGGGCCGCATCGCCCGCCAGGAGGGCTGGCCGATCCTGCACTTCGACCGTCTGCGGCGGCGCCTGCGGACCGCTGTGGTGCTCGGAACCGTGGCCGGCAGCAGCGCGGCGCTCAGCGCGGCGGTCGTCTCTCGGGTGCGAGGCCGGCGCTCGACGCTGCCACGTCGCCGCTCTCGCTGGCCATAGACTGCCGGCATGCTCATTCGCCTCCTTCGTGACCGCCGCCTCCGGGCCCTGCTCACGCTCACCGTCGTACTCGCGGCCTTCTCCTCGATCGCGCTGGCGGCGACGAAGACCGTCGCCATCAAGGACAGCTACTTCAGCGTGAAGACCATGACCATAAAGAAGGGCACCAAGGTCACCTGGCATTGGGCCGCCTACCTACGACACAACGTGAGGGTCAGGACTGGCCCGGTGAAGTTCCACTCCGCCACGCAATATCGGGGCAACTACAGCCACACCTTCTCCCGGGCGGGCACCTACAAGCTCTACTGCACGCTGCACCCGTACATGAAGATGACGGTCATCGTCCATTAGCGGATCCTCGGCGGGTGTTCGGGCCGGTTGCCGGCCGGCCGCCCGGTGCGAGGCGGGGCAGTAGACTCGCGCTCCCTCAGATGGCCAGCACAACCTCGGAAAAGAAGATTCGCGTCGTCGTCGCCAAGCCCGGGCTTGACGGGCACGACCGCGGGGCCAAGATCATCGCCCGCGCGCTGCGTGACGCCGGCATGGAGGTCATCTACACCGGGCTTCACCAGACTCCGGAGCAGATCGTCGAGACGGTTATCCAGGAGGATGCCGACGCGGTCGGGCTCTCGATCCTCTCCGGCGCGCACATGACCCTGGTGCCGCGGATCATGGAGTTGCTCTCCGAGCAGGGGATCGATGACGTCGTGGTCACGGTCGGAGGGACGATTCCCGAAGACGACATTGCCGAGCTCAAGGGCCTCGGCGTCGCCGAGGTGTTCACGCCCGGGGCGCCGGCCCAGCAGGCCATCGACTTCATTCGCGGCGCCGTCCGCGCCTGAAACCGTGACCGAGAAGCCCTGGGCCGGGGTCGAACTCGTGCCTGCGCCCGGGAGCGACCCGCAGGCCGACGTCCGGGCCTACGGTACATCGACGTTCCCGGTTGCTGGACGACCGATTGACTCGTCAGTCAACCGGGTAATATGCGTTCACCCAAGATGGGTGAAGAGCGAGGGTGCACCGCCCGGAGGCGGATTCGTCCCTTGCGCAGGACATCCGATAGGAGGCCACACTTGAAGATTTGCGTCCTGGTCAAAGAGGTCCCGGACGCCGCCGTCGAGAAGCGAATCAACCCTTCGACGGGGCGCATGGACCGATCCGGGGAAAGAAACCTGAATCCTTACGACACGCACGCGATCGAGGCCGCGATGCAGATCCGCGAGGGCGGAGCGGTCGAGGTCGACGAGATCGTAGCGGTGACCATGGGTCCCGAGACCGCCGTGCGCGCGCTGCACAAAGCAGTTTCGCTGGGCGCCGACCGGTCGCTGCACCTCAGCGATGACGCGCTGGCCGGCTCCGACGTCGCCGCCACGGGCTACGCGCTGTCCAAGGCGCTGGAGAAGGAGTCGCCCGATCTCGTCCTGCTCGGTCAGCAGTCCGATGACGGCGAGTGCTACACGATCGGCGCGGTGGTCGCCGACCACCTGAAGATGCCCTCTCTCACCCAGGTGATCAAGATGGACGTCGCCGAAAGCGGGCTGACCTGCGAGCGCCAGGCCGAGTACGGCTACGACACCGTCGAGGTCGGTCTCCCGGCCGTGATCTCGGTGGGTGACGCCATCAACGAGCCCCGCTACCCATCGCTGAAGGCAATCATGGGCGCGAAGAAGAAGCCGCTCGAGGCGCTCGCGATCGGCGACGTTGGGATCGATACCTCGCTTGTCGGCGAGGACGGCTCACGCGTGCAGTGCGGCGACTTCCACGACCCGGCAGCCAAGGCGGCCGGCCAGATCATCGAGGACGAGGACACCGACGAAACGGTCGAGAAGATTCTCGCCTGGCTCGACGAAAGGAAGCTGATCTAGATGGCCGACGTTCTCACCTACGTACTGCACTACGAAGGAGAGTTCAACAAGAACTCTCTGGGCGCGGTCTCGGAGGGCGCGGCGCGCGCGAAGGAGATCGGCGGTGAGTGTCACGCGGTCGTGGTCGGCGGCGATGATCTGACCGACGAGCTCTGCGCCACCCTGGGTGCCTACGGGGCCACCAAGGTGTTCCGGGGCAAGGGCCCCGAGGGTCTCGCCCAGCCGATCGTCGACGTGATGGCCAAGGTCATCGATGACAACGGGCACAGCTACGCCCTGTTCGGCGGGGGTCTGCTCGGCTTCGAGATCGGCGCCGGGCTGGCCGCCCGCAAGCAGGCGGGGGTGACCATGGAGGTCGTCGAGGTCAAGGCTGAAGACGGCAAGCTCACCGCCCACCGCCCCATCCTCGGAGACTCGAAGATCTCCGTGTCCCGCTACCGGGGCGATCTGGGGATCATCATCGGGCGCATCAACGCCTTCGAGATCAAGCAGGAGGGCGATGCTTCGGCCGAGGTGGTCGACGTCGATGTCGAGCTGTCCCCGTTCTCGACCCAGGCCAAGATGGTTCAGCGCGGCGAGCAGCGCGGCGCTGACGTTGACATCGAGGGTGCGGACATCCTCGTGGCCGGTGGCCGCGGGCTCGGCAAGGCCGAGGGCTTTGAGCTGGCCGAGGCGCTGGCCAAGGCGTTTGGCGGTAACGCCGCGGTGGCTGCGACCCGCGCGGTCGTGGATGCCGGCTGGTACCCCTACGCGGCTCAGATCGGCCAGACCGGCAAGACCGTGTCCCCCAAGCTCTACCTGGCCGCCGGTATCTCCGGCGCCATCCAGCACAAGGTCGGGATGCAGTCCTCGGAGAACATCGTGGCCATCAACAAGGACGCCAACGCGCCCATCTTCGAGTTCTCTGATCTCGGGATCGTCGGTGACCTGAACAAGATCATGCCCAAGCTCACCGAGGCCATAAAGGCGAAGAAGGGGGGCTGATCCATGGCCAGCAACGGCAGAAGCCCGCACGCGCCCAGTGAATTCCCGCCTCCGGTAGATCCGGTAGGGGAGTTCATCAAGCGTGAGCTGGACGGCGAGGATGAGCGCATCGACGTGGGCGTAGCCATCGTCGGCGGTGGGACCGCCGGTCTGGCCTGTGCCAACCGGCTCCTGCAGTTGCTGGGCGATGACGAGGCCATGATGGAGCGTCTCGGCGAGGTGCCGGTGGCGGTCATCGAGAAGGCCAAGACCTGCGGCGGACACAGCCTCTCGGGCGCGGTCATGCGTCCCGGGCCGCTGCAGGAGCTGTTTCCCGAATTGTCCCGTGAGGACTGGCGAGCCAAGCGCTTCGCCTTCGGCGAGGTGACCAAGGAAGCCGTCTACATGCTGCCCACGGGCAAGACCAAGCTCCGCATCCCGCCGCCGCCGCCGTTCAAGAACCACGGCAATGAGGTGGTTTCCGTCTCGGCCCTGGCTCGCTACCAGCAGCAGCAGGCCGAGGAGGGCGGCGCCTACATCCTCACCGAGACGGCCGCCTCGCAGCTGATCGTGGAGGACGGGCGCGTGCAGGGTGTGCGCTCCGGGGATAAGGGCCGGGGAAAGGACGGGGAGCCCCTGGGCAACTTCGAGCCCGGCACCGACATCAAGGCTGAGGTCACCGTGCTGGCCGAGGGCTGCTGGGGACATCTAACTGGCGCGGCGATCAAGGAATTCAATCTCGGTCAGGGGCGCGAGCCCCAGGTCTGGGAACTGGGCGTCAAGGAGGTCTGGAAGGTTCCCAAGCCGCTGGACCGGATCATCCACACCATCGGCCCCTGGCCCCTGAAGCTGTCGGCCAAGTACGGCCAGATCGGCGGCACCTGGCTCTACCCGATGAAGGACGAGAAGTCAGGCGATGACCTGGTCTCGATCGGCTTTGTGGTCGATCTGGAGTACGCCGACGCCACCACCTCGGCTCACGATCTGCTCCAGCTGTTCAAGCTCCACCCGCTCGTGCGGGGGATCCTGGAGGGCGGAGAGCGCGTCGCGTGGGGAGCCAAGGCCCTGCCCGGCGGTGGTTACTGGTCGATGCCCAAGCTCTCGATGCCGGGGGCGCTGCTGGCCGGCGACTCGGCGGGCATGGTCGACACGGTGGCGCTGAAGGGCGTGCACCATTGCATCAAGTCCGGAATCCTGGCCGGGGAGGCCATCTACCACTCGCTGAAGAACGGCGAGTCGCTGACCGACTACGAGCGGGCGGTGGAGGAGTCCTCGATCGGGCAGGAGCTCTACGAGGTCCGCAACACCCGCCAGCCCTTCCAGAAGGGATTCCTCAGGGGCGGCCCGCTGGTCAACCTGGCCATCGCCACAAAGGGCAAGCTGCCCCCGGGGCGCCTGGCCTGGCACAAGAACGATCAGAAGCCCCTGTTCGTGGGCGACACGCGCGACAAGTACCCCAAGCCGGACGGCAAGTACACCTTCGACAAGCTCTCATCGGTGTACATCACCGGCAACGCCACCCGCGACGATGCGCCCAATCACATCCGGGTGCACAAGCACGTCCCGCGGGAGATCGCCGAGGGCTGGCGCTACATGTGCCCCGCCGGGGTCTACGAGATCCCCGACGATGCGCCCGAGACCGGTCCAGTCGACGTGACGGTCAACTACACCAACTGCGTGCAGTGCGGCGCGATCACCGCCAAGGGCGGCCGCCTCACGGTGCCCGAAGGTGGCGACGGGCCGCTCTACCAGATCACCTGAGTCGTGGGTCGGGGGCGGCGCGTCCGCTCCCGGCAACTGGTCGGTCTCGGGTGCGGCAACTTTTCCGTCCTGGTGCTGTTAACGAGGACTGATGAGGCGATTCTGCGCAGGCTTGTGCGCGCTCCTGGTGGGCGCGCTCGTAGTTCCGGGCACGGTTCTGGGGAGCACCAGCCCCCGGGCGGCGCTGCGCGCCTTCACCTGCCAGCACGGTTTGGATCCGCCCCAGCGCAGCATCGGTGTGACCTCGGTCATGCGCCCGCTGAGTGGCACCCGGCACCTGGCGGTGAAGTTCGACCTGCTCGTGTCCCGGCGTCCGGGCGCGGTTACGAAGGCGGTGCGGGCGGGGGACCTCGGGGTGTGGATCGCCCCCGAGAACTCCACGCTGGGTCAGCTCCCGGGCGACGTGTGGAATCTCGATAAGTCGGTGGTCGACCTGAACGCCCCGGCCGTATACCGCCTCCGCGTGCAGTTCCGGTGGACCGGCGCCCACCACACCCTCCTCGGCTCGGCCACTCGCTATACCCGCCGTTGCTCGCTGCGCGAGCTGCGGCCCGATCTTCAGGTCCGCTCGATCACGGTCAGCGCCGATCCCCGACATCCCGGTCGAAATGACTACGCCGCCCTGCTCCAGAACGCGGGCAATACGGCGGCCGGGCCGTTCGATGTGCTGTTCGCGCCGGCCGACGGCTCGGCCACGTCCACGCACACGGTGAGCTCGTTGAAGGCCCACACCAGCCGCACGATGACGTTCGTCGGACCGGTGTGCAGTGCCGCGAGCGCCCCCACCATCACCGTTGATTCGGCCCATCAGATCGACGATCTCAACCGGGCTGACAACTCGCTGGTCGCGCAATGCCCGACCGCCTCGGGCGGATGAGCACCGGCTATCCTTAACCAGACCATGAAGACTGAAATCCATCCCCATTACGTCGAGGCTCACGTGCGCTGCACGTGCGGCAACGAGTTCACCACCCGCTCCACCAAGCCGGAGATTCACGTCGAGATCTGCTCCGCGTGCCATCCGTTCTACACCGGGCGCCAGAAGCTCGTGGACACCGGTGGCCGGGTGGAGCGCTTCCAGCGTCGCGTGGCCAAGGGCCGACGCTCGACCCGCACTCCCGCGGCCTAGCGTCACCGCTTTCAACCCCTGATGCGCACGGGCGGCGATCAACCACTGACCGCCGTCCGTGACGCGCCGGTGGGCGGGCAGGCCGTCCTCGAGGGCGTGATGATGCGCGGGGTGCGCAACTGGGCCGTCGCCGTGCGCGAGCCGCTGCCCGAGGGCGAGGATGGGGCGCCGGCGGGGTTCGAGCCCGCGGAGTCTGCGCCCGCTGGGTCTGCGCCCGCTGGGTCTGAGCTCGCTGGGTCTGAGCTCGCTGGGTTTGAGCCCGCGGGGCCTGCGTCCGGGCCTGTAGCGTCCGCGTCCGGGCCTGCGCCCGGCCCCGATCGGGTGCTGGGCAACATCGCCGTGCGCTCGTTTCCCTTGAATCCGGCGGCCCGCCGGCGCCGGATCTACCGGGTGCCGGTCATCCGCGGGGTGGCGGCTCTGATCGAGTCGCTCGGCATCGGGCTTCGCGCCCTGAGCATCTCCGCCAGTGCCCAGCTTCCGGGCGAGGACGAGGAGATCTCAGGCGGCGCCTGGGTCGGGACCGTGCTGGTCTCGGTGGTGTTCGCGATCGGGCTGTTCTTCGTGATCCCCGTCGGCCTGACCAGCCTGATCAAGGATCAGCTGGGTTCCTCGGTGCTGTTCTGGCTCGTCGAGGGCCTGCTGCGCACCTCGATCTTTCTCGGCTACCTGGTCCTGCTCTCCCGCATCCCCGATCTGCGCCGGGTGTTCGAGTACCACGGCGCCGAGCACAAGGTCATCTCCTGCTACGAAGCCGAGGACGAGCTGACGCCGGAGCGGGCCAAGCTCTACTCCCGCCTTCACCCGCGCTGCGGGACGAGCTTCCTGCTCATCGTGATGATCATGGCCATCTTCGTCTTCGCCCCGGTCGGTCTGCCGGCGTGGTGGATCCTCGTGCTGACCCGGATCCTGGGCGTCCCGCTGATCGCCGGACTGTCCTTTGAGGTCATCAAATGGGCCGGACGCAACCGTTCCCGGGGCTGGGTGCGCCTGATCATGTACCCGGGCCTCCAGCTCCAGCGCCTGACCACCCGCGAGCCGGACCTGGATGAGCTGGCCGTCTCGATCGCCGCCCTGGAGGCGGTGCTGGCGCTGGAGACTCCGGGTGAGAGCACGGCGGAGGATCTGATCGGCGTCGAGGTCGTGGCCTAGCTCGCCATCGCTTTTGAACCCCGCTACGCGCGGGTAGCAATTCATCAGGTTTGTCACTCGAAAGGAGAGAACATGTCTGATGGCAGCGGGACATTCGACAAGGGCAAGGGCCGGGTCAAGGAAGCCGCAGGTGACCTGAGCGGCGATCAGAGCCTGAAGAACGAGGGCAAGGTCGACCGGGCCAGCGGCGCGGTCAAGAACGCCGTCGGCGACACGGCCGACAAGGTCAAGGACGCCGTCAACCCCGATAAGTAGGCCCTTCGCGGTGTAGCGGCCCGTTCCAGACCAGGGGCGGGCTCCTACACTCGCGGAATGATCGACGACCTGGTCGCCCAGCTGGAAAGCCGCTTCGGAGAGCTCGAACGCGAGCTCTCTGACCCGACCGTGATCGGGGATCGCGACCGCTTTGAGGCGGCCAGCCGCGCCTACCGCGAGCTCGAGCCCGCCGCCCGGCTGGGGGCCGAGTACCGGCACACTGCGGACGACTTCGAAGGCGCACGCGAGCTGCTGGCCGAGGGCGGCGACGATCCCGAACTGCGCGCGCTGCTGGACTCTTCGCGCGATCGCCTGGCCGCGCTGGAGGAGGAGATCCGCCTGGCCATGGTCGAGCGCGATCCCAACGACGACAAGAACGTCATTGTCGAGATCCGGCCCGGGGCCGGGGGAGACGAGGCCGCCCTGTGGGCCGGGGACCTGTACCGCATGTTCACCCGGTACGCCGAGCGGCGCGGCTTCAAGGTCGAGCCGCTGTCGATCGGCGACGGGGCGTACACCTTCGCGGTCAAGGGCGACGGGGCGTACTCGGTGTTCAAGTTCGAGGGCGGCACCCATCGCGTGCAGCGCGTTCCCGAGACCGAGTCCCAGGGCCGCGTGCACACCTCGACGGCCACCGTGGCCGTGTTGCCCGAGGCCGACGACGTCGAGGTGGACATCGAGCCCGGTGACCTGCAGATCGACGTCTACCGCTCCTCTGGCCCCGGCGGCCAGTCGGTCAACACCACCGACTCGGCGGTCCGCATCACGCACCGTCCGTCGGGGATCGTCGTTTCGATGCAGGATGAGAAGTCTCAGCTTCAGAACCGCGAGCGGGCCATGCGCGTACTCCGGGCCCGGCTCTACGAGGCGGCCCTGGCCGAGCAGCAGGCCGAGATCGGGGCCAGCCGTCTGGCCCAGGTGGGGACCGGCGAACGGGCCGAGAAGATTCGCACCTACAACTACGGCGAGCGACGAGTCAAGGACCACCGCATCAACCTGCTCGTCCACAATCTGGACGAGATCCTCATGGGCGAGCTCGACGAGCTCACCGACGCCCTTCAGGATGACGAGAAGCGCCGCCGACTCGAGGAGAAGGCGGTTGGCTGAGACGGTGTCGGCCTGGACCGTCGGGGCCGCCGTTGCCGCCGGCGACGCGCGGCTGCGCGAGGCCGGCTGCGATTCTCCCGGCTCGACGCTGAGCTTCTGCTGGCTGAGGTATTGGACCCCGCCCGCCCCGGCGGCCGTGAGCGTCTGGTTCTGGATCGGGATGTCGCTCTGGACGCGGTGCAGCGCCGGCGGTTCGAGGCGCTGCTTGATCGGCGGGCCGCCCGCGAGCCGGTGGCCTACATCCTCGGTCGGCGCGCTTTTCGCTACCTGACCCTGGCCGTGGACCGGCGGGTGCTGATCCCGCGACCGGAGACCGAGCTGTTGGTCGAGGTCGGGCTCAAGCTGGCTCCGGGTCTTTCGGTGGCCGATGTGGGCACCGGCAGTGGTGCGGTGGCCCTGGCCCTGGCCGCCGAGCGTCCGGATCTGACCGTGACCGGCCTCGACATCGACGCCGATGCGCTGGCCGTGGCGGCCGAGAACAGGCGTCGACTCGGGCTTCCGGTGCGCTTCGCGGTGGCCGATCTGATCGACGGGGGCCCCTACGACGCTGTGCTGGCGAACCTGCCCTACGTCGCCGATGACGCCGCGCTGGCTCCGGAGATCCGCGAGTTTGAGCCCGCGAGGGCACTGTTCGCCGGCCCCGACGGGCTAGATCTCATCCGCCCTCTGGTCAAGCAAGCCCAGGGAGTGCAGCTGCTGGCCCTGGAGATAAGCCCCGAGCAGGCGCGCGCCGTGTCATCGCTCATGCTGGAGGCCGGCTTTGGCACCGTCGAGGTACGGTCTGACCTGGCCGGGCACGAGCGCGTGGTCGTGGGCCGGCCGTGACCGGGGCGCCCGGGCCTGACGCCGGCGCTTTTGAGCGCTGCATGTCGGTCGGCGGGGTGGCCGTGTTCGGATCCGACACCGTCTATGGACTGGCGTGCGATCCCCACAACCGGCTGGCAGTGGAGCGGCTGTACAAGCTCAAGCGCCGCCCGCTGGACAAGCCCTCGGCGGTGATGTTCTTCGACCTCGAGCTTGCTCTGGCTGCGCTTGGTGAACTCGAGCCCGAGCTGCGCGCCGCACTATCCCGGCTCCTTCCGGGCCCGGTGACGGCGTTGCTGCCCAACCCGGGCCTGCGCTTCCCGCTGGCCTGCGGGGACGATCCCCTGACGCTGGGGCTGCGCGTGCCCGTGGTTCCGGGGCTGGCCGGCGTGCGGTGGCCGGTGCTTCAGTCCAGCGCCAACCTGGCCGGTGGCCCCGAGCCTCGACGCCTGAAGGACGTGCCCGATCAGATCCGCCAGCAGGCCGACCTCTTGGTTGACGGCGGCGAGCTTCCCGGAACCGCCTCCACTGTGGTCGACCTGCGCGGCTATGCGGACGGCGGGGGCTGGAGCGTGGTTCGCCAGGGGGCCCTGGGGGCCGACGCGGTGGGGGCGGCGCTCGATGAAGATTTTTACTTCGACCCTGATAGCTACTCAGCCGAGATCCGGGCCGACATACCCGTCTACGACGAGCTTCAGGACCAGGTGGTGGCAGCCAGCGGTTTTGGGGCTCAGCGAGTTCTAGAGCTGGGAGCGGGCACGGGGGAGACCTCGGAGCGCCTGCTCGATCGCCATCCGGAGGCCGAGCTGGTCGGGATTGACGAGAGCCGACCGATGCTCGACCTCGCGGCCGAGCGGCTCTCCGGCTCAGCGGTGGACCTACGGGTGGCTCGACTTCAGGACGAACTGCCCGAGGGGCCGTTCGATCTGGTGGTCAGCGCGCTCTGTGTCCATCACCTCGAGGCGGGCGAGAAGCAGGACCTATTCGCGCGGGTGCGCCGGGTACTCGCGCCCGGGGGACGCTTCGTCCTCGGTGATGTGGTGGTGCCCGAACAGGCCGCGGACGCGGTCACCTCACTGACGCCGGGCTATGACTCGCCCAGTCCGCTGGCCGATCAGCTGACCTGGCTGACGGCGGCCGGATTCCGGTCCGAGACGATGTGGCGGGCCCGTGATCTGGCCGTCGTGCTGGCCGTGGCGGTGTGAGTGGTCGTGAGTGTGGCAGTTTGAGTGCCGCGGGCCGTCCGGGTTTTGCTGCGCCGGGGGCGCCGCTACCATGACCTCCGTGAGCTCCGAGCTGCCGCCGGACTTCTTCAACCGGCCCCTTTTCGAGGTCGACCCCGAGATCGCCGAGGTCCTGGCTCTCGAGCTTGAGCGCCAGCAGCGCACGCTGGAGATGATCGCCTCGGAGAACTTCGCTCCGGTATCGGTGCTCGAAGCCCAGGGTTCAGTGCTCAACAACAAGTACGCCGAGGGCTATCCCGGCCGGCGCTACTACGGCGGCTGCGAATACGTCGATATCGCCGAGCAGTTGGCCATCGACCGGGCCAAGGCGCTGTTCGGCGCCGAGCACGCCAATGTCCAGCCCCACGCCGGCGCGCAGGCCAACACCTCCGTCTACCACGCCTTGCTGCAGCCAGGCGACACGCTGATGGGCCTCGAACTGTCCCACGGCGGCCATCTCTCCCACGGGATGAAGATCAACGTCTCGGGCCGGCTCTACGAAATCGTCGCCTATCACGTCGACCGCGAGACCAGCCTGGTCGACATGGACGAGGTCCAGCGGCTGGCCGAGGAGCGGCGGCCCAAGATGATCGTGGCCGGCTGGTCGGCCTACTCTCGCCAGCTGGATTTCGCCCGCTTCCGGGAGATCGCCGACTCGGTCGGCGCCTATCTGATGGTGGATATGGCCCACTTCGCCGGCCTCGTGGCCGCCGGGATCCACCCCAGTCCGGTCCCGTACGCCGATGTGGTCACGACCACCATCCACAAGACGATCGGTGGCGGTCGCGGCGGGATGATCCTCTGCAAGGAGGAGTACGCCAAGAAGATCGACTCGGGCGTGTTCCCCGGTCAGCAGGGTGGCCCGCTCGAGCACATCATCGCCGGCAAGGCGGTGGCCCTGAAGATTGCTGCGTCGGACGCGTTCCGCGAGCGTCAGGAGCGAACGGTCGCCGGTGCCCAGGCGGTGGCCGGCGAGCTGCTCTGCGCCGGTGGCGGCGTCTCGGTCCTGACCGGCGGCACCGACGTGCACCTGGTGCTGTGCGATCTGCGCGAATCGGAGCTTGACGGCAAGCAGGCTGAGGATCGCCTGCACTCGATCGGTATCACGGTGAACCGCAACGCGGTCCCCTTCGACCCCCGTCCGCCGGCGGTCTCCTCCGGGCTGCGCATCGGCACTCCGGCGCTGGCCACCCGTGGGCTCCAGCAGGACGACTTCGTCGAAGTGGGGGGTCTGATCGCCGCTAGCTTGAATCCGGACGGCGCGTTCGAGTCCGTCCAGGCCGAGCTCGCCGAGCGGGTCGCGGCCATCGCTGAGCGCTACCCGCTGTACGCGGGGCTGGGCGCGGCGTCGTTGGCCTAGTCGGCTGCTGCCGGCCTCCGTGTCGGTCCGCGTCGGTCTCCGGCCCGCGGGTGTCGCGGTTGTGTGACAAAGCAGCTGGGGAGGGGAGGGTTGGCCGTGGTGGGCGGCTCTTTCCGGTATGGCCCCTCGTCGCCAGCCTGCAGTTTCGGGAAAACTCGCTGGCCAGCCGGCAATTTTCCGAATCTGTCGGGCTGAGCCCGCAGAAACGGGAAAAGTTGAGCGACCGATTCGAGTTTTCCCAAATCTGCAGGTCACAGGCGAGAAGGAAGCGGGGCTGTCGCGGCTGGCCAGCCTCCAGTGCGGGATGGTCCAGCGCCGCCAGCTTGATGCGCTCGGCATCAGTCGAGGCTCGATCGCCAGCAGGGTGGCCAGCGGTTGTCTGTACCGTCGCTTTCCAGGAGTTTTCTCGGTCGGGTATCCGAGGGATGACTGGCCGGCGCGGCTCGCCGGGGCGCTCCTCTACCTCCGTCAAGACTGCGTCATCAGCCACCGGGCTGCCGCTTGTCTCTGGGGGCTGGCCCCAGAGCCCGAGCTTGTCCAGGTTACGGTTATCGGACGTCAGGTCGAGTCGCGTCCGGGGCTTCGGCTGCATCGGGTGGCTGGGCTTGACATACGTGACGTTCGCATCCGCGACGGCTTCCCGGTCACCTCGCCAGCGCGCGCGCTAATCGACTTTGCCTCTGAGGCGGACGAAGCTGAGCTAGTCCGCGCTTTGGCCGAGGGGCGGGTCGCCGGGCTGATCAAAGACACGGATCTGACCGCGGCTAGCGCGCGTTGCCCGAGACGTTCCGGCACCGCCCGACTCAACCTGGTCATCAGGCAGGAGGTTGGCCGCGCGCCCACGCGCTCCCATGCGGAGCGACTGCTGCTGAGCGTTGTGCGGAGAGCCGACCTGCCGGAGCCGATGGTCAACGTGCGCCTGCTCGGTTTCGAGGTCGACTTCCTGTGGCGCGAGGCCCGCCTGGTAGTCGAGATGGACGGTTTTGCCGCCCATGGGCACCGGGGCGCGTTCGAGAAGGACCGGCGCCGGGACCAGGTGCTCATCGCGGCCGGCTACCGGGTGATTCGGGTCACGTGGCGGCAGCTGTGTGAGGAGCCGGTCGCGGTGGCGGCTCGGATCGCCCAGGCGCTGGTCGTCCGGTGAGCGCAGGCAATCCGGCGTGAAGATTTGGGCGCCTCGGGGCGAGTGGTCGGCCGGGGCTGCCATGCTTCGCCGGCCATGTCGTACTGGGATGCCGTGTTCTCGTTCATGGTCGCGCTCGCGGTATCGGCGGCCGTCACGCCCCTGGCCGCTCGTTTGGCCAGGCGGATCGGTGCGGTCGACGTGCCTCGTGATCGTGGCCTGGCTCGCCGCGATACGCCGCTGCTGGGCGGCCTGGCCATCCTGGCCGCGGTCCTGGTTGGCGGTGCGATCTGGCTGCACCCGGAGATCAAACTCCCTCACATCGCTCACGGCCGGCCGGGCTCGGGCGGGACGGTCGACGTGTGGTGGGTGCTGGCCGGTGCCTGCCTGATCACGCTGGTGGGGGCGATCGACGATGCACGGGATCTACACCCGGCGCTGAAGCTGCTCGGCCAGATCGCCGCCGCAGTGGTGGCCGTCGAAGCCGGGGCCGTGGTCACCGACATCACGCTGCCCTTCCTGGGCGCGTTCCAGTTCCCCAATGCCGGTGGGGTCCTGACCGTGATCTGGCTGGTGGGATTGATGAACGTGGTCAACTTCTCCGACGGGGTGGACGGCCTGGCCGCGGGAGTGTGCGCGATCGACGGCGTGGCCTTCGCGGTCATCGCCTACAGCCTCGACGTCAACGGGGCGGCCATTCTCGGCGCGCTGACTGCGGGGGCGGCGCTCGGATTTCTGTTTCATAACTTCCATCCCGCCTCGGTCTTCATGGGCGACGCCGGCGCCAACCTGCTCGGGTACCTGTTGGGCGTGGTCGCCGTGGTCGGGTCGCTGAAGACCAATGCCGTCGTCGCCTTGGTGGTGCCGCTGGTGATCCTGGCCGTGCCCTTCCTGGACACCAGCTTCGTGATCGCCAAGCGGCTGAAGTACCGCCGCAAGCCATGGTCCGCCGACGCCAACCACTTTCACCACCGAATGGCCCGGATCGGCTTTTCGCAGCGCAAGACCGTGACCTACCTGTACGTCTGGACTGCGCTCATGGCCGGGCTGGCCGTGGCGCTGCGACTCATCCCCCACTACGAGCGCCACGCCACGGGTTGGATCATCTTTCTCATCGTGCTGATCGGGTTGTGCGTGGCGGCGAGCATCTACCTGGTCTACGTGCTGGAGATCTTCAAGTTCAAGCGTCTGCGGGCAATCGAGCTGCGCCACGCGCGCCCGCATACAACCGAGCACGAGATCGATGATCAGGTTGAGCGCGACCTCGAGACGGGCGAGTTCGAAAGGGTGAGATAGTCCCCCGGTGCACAAGGCCAACCTCGACGCGCTGGAGCCGTTCATAACCGCGGATGGATCCTCGATCCGGGAGCTGGCCGGTCCCGCCTGGACCCCGGCCCGCCACCAGAGTCTGGCCGAGGCGACGCTCGAGCCGGGCGGGGAGACGGCCGAGCACTACCACCCGCAGGCCGAGGAGCTCTACTACTTCGTGGCCGGGGTGGGACGGATGCGCCTTGCGGACGCCGAGCCGGAGCCGGTCGCCCCCGGCGACTGCGTGGTCATCCCGCCCGGCACGCCGCACAAGCTGTGGAACGCTGGCCAGGACAAGCTGGTTCTGCTGTGCTGCTGCGCACCGGCGTATCGCGATGACGACACAGTGATGACAGGCGGTTAGGAGACTGCTCGCAGGTCTCACACGATCGGAGCGAGTCGGCCTCGTGGTCGTCGCTGTGCTCACGGTGCTGGCCGGGCTCGCCCGCTACCTCGGCGGGGTGTCGCACACTGTCGCCTTCATAGTCGCCGGCGTCGCCCTGGCCGGGGGAGCGTGGATCGTGTCCTTCGCCACCGAGCAGGTCGGCCAGCGCTTCGGCACCGCGGTGACCGGGCTACTCCAGTCCACGCTGGGCAATCTGCCCGAGTTCTTCGTGGTCATCTTTGCTCTCAACGCCGGCCAGAGGATCGTGGCTCAGACGGCGATCCTGGGCTCCATCCTGGTCAACGCCCTGCTCGTCCTCGGTCTGGTCATCCTGGCCGGCTCTCTGCGCGAGCCCGACCGGACCATGCGTTTCAGCGTCCGGCTACCCAACGACGCGACGACGCTGCTGATGATCTCCAGCTTCATCATCGTGCTGGTCCGGCTGGCCGACTCGTCCCACGACCTAGCCAGCCACCACATCAAGGCGATCTCGATTGTCAGCGCCGTGGCGATCCTGATCGTCTACGGATTCTGGGTGCGCCAGTACCTGACTCGCGAGCAGGCCCAGGACGAACAGCGCACCGAGGCTCGTCTGTCGACAGCAGGGAGCATGGTGCTGCTGGTCGTCGCCGGAGTGGCGGCGGGCTTCGTCTCGGACTGGTTCGTCCACGCCCTCGAACCCACCATCCACAGCCTGGGGATCTCTCAATCCTTCGCCGGGCTGATCATCGTGGCCACGGCGGGTAACGCGGTCGAGCATGCGGTGGGCGTGGTCCTGGCCTACAAGGGCTATCCCGAGCTGGCCATCTCGGTGGTCAAGAACTCGGTCGCCCAGGTGGCCGCGTTTCTATTCCCACTGCTGGTCCTGGTCTCTTTGTTGACGGCGACCACGCTGACCTTTGCGCTGGCACCGGTGTTCACCGGGGCGCTCCTGGGCACCGCGATCCTCGTCTGGCAGATCACCAGCGACGGGGAGGCGACCCCGTTCGAGGGAGCCGCGTTGATCGCCGCGTTCGTGATCCTGGCCACCGTGGCCGCTTTCGAGGCCTGATCTCCTCTTGGGGCCTTACCTGGAGCGACCTCGCTCGGGGGGTGTGGGGGGGGCTGTTTCCGGGAGCGACTTCGCTCAGGGCATGCATTTCCGGGAAAACTCCTGACGCTGCCGGCAATTTTCCCAGTCTGTAGGGCTCAGCCCGCAGAAATGGGAAATTTCGAGTCTTCGGCTCAAGCGGTCAGCGCAACAGTTCCTCCATCTTCTCAGCTGGGCCCGCGGCAGGACGAAATCGCGACGCGGGCCCATGTCACCCGGGCCCGCGGCAGGACGAAATCGCGAAGCGGGCGGCCTCACCCGGACCGTGGCCGGACGAAATCGCGACCTACGCCGCTGCTATTCTGACGTTTACGTAAGAATCAGATTCGTCGAGAAAGTGGGTGGTGGCTTGAGCACCGTCTCAGCTCCGCCGGCACGTGATCCTCAACGCAACCGCCGGCTCGGCGTCAACGCCGAACATGACTCCTACAAGTGGTGGGCCCTGTCCTGCACGTCGCTGGGCATGCTCCTGGCCACGATCAACTCGGGCACGCTGATCATCGCCCTGCCTGACCTCGAGCGCAGCCTGCACACCAGCCTGCTCGAACTTGTATGGGTGATCCTGGTCTACATGATCGCCTCGACCGTGCTCGTGCTGAGCGCGGGGCGGTTGTCAGATCAGTTTGGGCGCAAGAAGGCCTACGTGGGCGGCTTCGTGCTCTTCGCCCTGGCCTCGTTGGGCGCGGGCTTTGCCGCCAACGGCACCGAGCTCATCCTCTGGCGGATCCTGCAGGGCATCGGCGGCGCCTTCCTGTTCGCCAACTCGGCTGCCATCGTCACCGACGCGTTCCCGAGGGAGCAACTCGGTCTGGCCATGGGTACCAACACCATGGTGGCCGCCATCGGTCTGGTCATCGGGCCGGTTCTGGGCGGCGCTCTGGTGGCCATCAGCTGGCCCTGGGTGTTCTGGTTCAACGTGCCCTTCGGACTCGCCGGGGCGCTGTGGGGGGCGATGATCCTCCGGGAGGTAACCGGACGCTCCGAGGACCGGGCATTCGACGTCCTGGGGACGATCACGTTCCTGGTCGGCCTCACCGGGCTGGTCTACGGAATCTCGAAGGGCGGACTCGAGGGCTGGGGCTCGACCACGGTCATCGGCGGCCTGATCCTCGCCGCGGTCCTGCTGCCCGCGTTCGTGCTCATTGAGAGCCGCCACAAGGCGCCGATGCTCGATCTGGGCATCTTCAGGCAGCGGCTGTTCGCGACCGCGGCGGCAGCCTCGTTCACCAACGGCCTGGCCCGCTTTGCTCTGATGTTCGTGTTCGTCTTCTATTTCCAGGGTGTGCAGGGAAATTCGCCAATCCTGGCCGGGGTCAAGCTGGCTCCGCTGGCGGTCGGGATGCTCATCGCCTCCCCGCCCGCGGGCATCTGGGCCGACCGCCGGGGCTCACGCATGCTGGCCGTGCTGGGCATGCTGGTCACCGCAGTGGGACTGGCCCTGATGACCACACTGGGCCGCGACACGAGCTACGTGTGGCCCGGTCTGTACATGTTCATCGTCGGCGTCGGCTCGGGCATGTTCAACTCGCCCAACACGGCGGCCATGATGGGCTCGGTGGCCCCTCACCGCCGCGGTATCGCCGCCGGCGCGCGGGTGCTGGTCCAGAACACCGGCGCGGTCATGTCGATCGCGTTCGTGCTCGCTATCGTCACCGCTGCCGTGCCCAAGCAGGTGTTGTTCAAGGTCTTCTCCGGCCTGGCCCATCACCTCTCGACCGCGCAGCTGAACCCGTTCATCGCCAACATGCACACAGCTCTGTGGTGTCTGGCCGCCGTATCGCTGGTGGGAGCGGTCATCTCCGCCGCGCGGCCCAAGCAGGTCGGCTCAACCTCGCCCGCTCCGGCTGAAGGCAAAGAGGGCGAGGCGGTGCTCTCAGCATGAGCGCCACCGCTCAGCGGACGCTGCGGATCGGCGAGGTGGCCGAGCTCACCGGGGTCACCCCGCGGACGATCCGCTACTACGAGGAGATCGGTCTGCTCGGCGGAGAAGCCGCGGAGCGGGCCCAGGGTAAGCACCGGGTCTACACCGAGGCCGACATCGAGCGCTTGAAGGAGATCGTCCGCCTCAAGGAGCTCCTGGGGCTGTCGCTGGAGCAGCTCTCACAACTGCTCGAGGCCGAGAGCGCCCGGGCCCATCTGCGCCGCGAGTACCACCAGACCGAGGCTCCGGCTGAACGCCTGCGCATCCTCGGCCAGGTTCAGGAGCACATCGCCAACCAGCTTTCGCTGGTACGCAGCCGGCTGAAGGAGCTGACCGAGCTGGCCGGCGAGCTCGAGGCCAAACAGAAGCTGGTCAAGCAGCGCATTCGCGAGAATTCGGTGACCGGCAACAGCGCGTGATCGGCAAGAGCTCGTGACGCCCAAGAAGTCGTGAGCGAGAACGTCTCGGGCCGGGTGGACCGCCGGGCCATGGCCGTTCTCGGCCGGGCATTTGTTCACCGACGTTGGGCAGGGCGCGATTCCGGCGCTGCTCCCGTTTCTGATCGTCCGCGATCACCTGAGCTACGCGAGCGCGTCGGCGCTGATTCTGGCCGCCACGATCGCCAGCTCGGTCATCCAGCCGCTGTTCGGCCACCTCTCAGACCGGCGCTCGTTGCCCTGGCTGATGCCGATCGGGCCGGTACTGGGCGGGATTGGGGTCGGTCTGGTGGGGATCGCCCCGAATTACGGGCTCACCTTTGCCGCGGTGGTCCTCAGCGGATTGGGGGTGGCCGCCTTCCACCCCGAGGGCTCACGCTTTGCCAACTACGTCTCCGGCGCCAGGCGCTCCTCCGGGATGAGCCTGTTCAGCGTGGGCGGGAACATCGGCTTCGCACTCGGTCCCATCCTCATCACCCCGCTGGTGCTGGCTTTTGGGCTCTCGGGGACCCTGCTGGTGATCGTGCCCACGGCGCTCATGGGCGCGGTGCTGGTCCGCGAGCTGCCGCGGCTGCGGGGTTTCCGGGTAGCTCCGGCCGCTCACCCCGCCAACGCCCAGGCGCCGGATGCCTGGGGCCCGTTCACAGTGCTGGCGCTGGTCATCGCCCTACGGTCGTTTGTCTACTTCGGGATGGTCACCTTTATCCCCGTCTACTACATCCGCGACCTGCACACGAGCGAGGCGCTGGGCGGCGCCGCCCTATCGGTGATGCTGGTCGGCGGGGCGGTGGGCACGCTTATCGGGGGCCGGCTGGCCGACCGTTATGGCCGCCGGGCCGTGCTGCGGGGTTCGATGATCATCCTCCCGTTCCTGATCGTGGCCTTCCTGCTCTCCGGACCCGCGCTGGCTCTCGTGTTCGCCGGCCTGGCTGGCGCGGCCACTATCGCCACCTTCGCGGTGACCATTGTCATGGGCCAGGAGTACCTGCCGGGGCGGATCGGAGTCGCCTCCGGGGTGACGATCGGCCTCTCCATCGGGCTGGGCGGCGTTGGAGCGCCGCTGCTGGGACTGCTGGCCGACTCAGCCGGCCTGCGGGCAGTGTTTGAAGCGATCGCCGTATTCCCGGTTTTGGCCCTGGGACTGGCTCAGTTCCTGCCCGCCGCGTCGCTCACCAGTCGGGCGGGCAACGTGGATGATGCGGCGAGGCCAGCGCCTGCCGGAGTGCCCGTGCGGCCTGCGGGTAGCGGCTGACGCGCCGCGGACCGCGCGGCCCTACGCCCCGCCGCTGCGCCGCGGCAGCAGGAAACCGCCGAGCAGCGCCGTAACCAGAGCGCGGCGAAGCCGTACAGTCAGTTCAGGGTTCCGACGTAGCACTAAGGCCATACCGGCGACTGCCACGCCCAGCAGGACCCCGTCTTCATGACCATCCTCAAGCAACGCACAACGCACGTCACCCCGCGGCTGGCCGCCATTGCCGCTGCGCTGGTCGGGGTGGTCAACGTGGCCTCGGCGCTCACCCCAGGGATTCGCTGGCGCGGACATCTGTTGCTCAACTTCGAGCCCGTCGAGGCGGTGCGCGTCTTCCACGCGTTTGCCCTGCCGATCGGGATGGCGCTGCTCCTGGTGGCACCCTATCTGTGGCGCCGTCGCCGGCGGGCCTGGCGGGCGGCCGTGGCCCTCATGCTCCTACTCGGGATGCTCGACCTCCTGCGCGGGTTGGAGTTCGAGGAGACCCTCCTGACCTGGGGCGCGGCCGGCCTGCTGGTCTACTCAGAGCCGGGGTTCGCCGTGCATCACGACGATCTGACTCTGCGCTCGGCGATCTGGCGAGTCCCGCTCCTCGGCGGGTTCGCGCTGGGCATCACCGCCCTGGCCGCCTGGGCATCGGAGGGCCATCCCTCCTTGACCTCCGTGGCGCGCGAGACGGGCGACCTGCTCCTCTGGCGCAGCGGACCGATCCATTTCACCCATCACGCCGATCTTCTGCACCATCGCTTCCTCTGGCTCCCGCTGAGCGTTCACCTGGTTGAACTGGGCACGCTGCTGGCCATGGCCTACGTGGTCTTCCGACCGCTCACCGCCCCCAGGGCTCTGCCCGGGCCGACCTCGCGCCGGGCAGCCGCCGACCTGGTCCGCGCGCATGGCACGGACACGCTGTCGTTCTTCAAGCTTCGTGCCGACCAGCACTACTTCTTCGCCGATGACGGCCGGGCCTTCGTGGGCTACCGGATCGAGAACCGGGTGCTGCTTCTTTCCGGCGATCCGGTGGGCCCTGAATCGGCCTTCCGCGCCCTCCTGGCCGAGCTTCAGGAATTCGCCGCCGCCCGCGGCCTGAAGCTGGGCGCGGTGGGCGCCTCCGAGCACATCCGGCCGCTCTATGACGAGCTCGGCCTGCGCACCATCTATCTCGGGGACGAGGCCATTCTGGACCTCGAGGCCTTTTCGCTCGAAGGGCGGGCGATCCGCAAGATCCGCCAGTCGGTCAGCCGGCTCGGCAAGGCCGGGTACTCGGCCGAGATGCACCGGGTCTCCGCGCTCTCGCTCCAGACCGCCCAAGAGGTCGAGGCGGTGGTCGAGCGCGGTCGCGAGGGCGCGCCGGAGCGAGGCTTCTCGATGGCCATGGACGCCATTAATGGTCCCCACGGCGAGGAGACCGTGGTCCTTCTGGCTCGGGACGAGACAAACGCCATCCGCGGCGTCCTGCACTTCGTGCCCTGCTACGGCCGGGATGCGGCCTCCCTGTCCTTCATGCGCCGCGACCCAGGCACCCCGAATGGGCTCACCGAGTTCATGGTCGTGAAGGCCGCCGAGCTGCTCCGGGAGCGCGGAATACGTGAGATGTCGCTCAACTTCGCCGCCTTCGCGAAGTGGATTCACAGCCCCGCGGGACGGACCGAGCGGATCCTCGGCAAGCTCATCGCGTTGGGCAATCCGTTCTTCCAGATCGAGAGTCTGTACCGCTTCAACGCCAAGTTCTTTCCGCGCTGGGAGCCCCGGTACCTGGTCTACGAGGGGCGGCTGGGTCTGGCGCGGGCCGGCGTGGCGGCGATGTGGGCCGAGGGACAACTACCCAAGCCCCCGTTCCGGCGCGAGAACGGCGATCGGCCGCGCGGCGGACGAGGACGCGAGCGCGCTAACCTCCGGCTAACCTAGTCGGGAGCCCACCACCTTCCGGTGGCGGGGGCGACGATGAGCGCTGCCGCGGTCCGCACCGCGACTCCTGCGCCGCCGTGCCGATACCCTGGGGCGGCCTTCGGGCCGGCCTTCTTTGCCTTTAAATGTCCAGCTTCAGTCGAGAGCATCACGAACAGTCGTCCCCCTGCTCTGGGCAGGGCGATGAGACCGAGGACGCCCGGTGTCGGTGAGCGTCGCCGCACGCCCTGAGCGCAACGTCCCCGTGCTCCGCTACATCGACATCGTGCTGATCGTCGTCGCGGCGCCGATCATGCTGCTGATCGGCGTGTCCGCCCCGGGCTACCTGGCCGGAGGCGCAGCCTGGGTTGCCCTGCGCGCCGCCGGGGTAGGGGTCGAACGTATGGCGCAGAGCACCACCGATGCCGGCCGGGCGATCGGTATCCGCCTCGGCTTCATGCTGGCCCGACTGTTCCTGCTGGCCCTGACCGTGATCCTGGTCCGCCAGTCCTCCGGGCGGGGAGCCGGTCTGGCCGCCCTCGTTGTGGTGGTCGCGGCGTTCACGGTTGGCCTGGGTATCTCCGCCGCCTTCCGGCCGAGGTCACGATGAGCGGCACCCGCAAGCTCCTGCTCAGCATCGGTGGCTTCTACCTCCTGGGCATCGCGCTGCTGGTCGTCATCTTCGGCTTCGGCCACAAGAACGACTCCTTCCAGATCCAGAACGAGTTCAAGCTCATCAACTGGGTCCAGCTGGGCGTGTTCAGCATCAACCGGGCCGTCGTCTACCTGTTCCTGGCTGCCATCCTCACGGTGGGCACGATGGTCTGGATTGCCAGGCGGATGCAGGCTCGCCCCAACCGCGTGCAGACCGCCATGGAGGTGATCTACTCGCTCATGCGCGACAACATCACGCGCGGCAACATGGACGACTCGATGGCGGCCAAGTGGTTCCCGTTCCTGGGCGCCCTGTTCCTGTTTATCTGGTTCTGCAACCTGATCGGCTACCTCCCGCTGCCCACCAACAGCGAGGAGAAATTCAACCTGTTCGGGGCGCACATTCCCTCGTTCGCGCTCTACGCGGCCACGGCCAACATCTCGGTGCCGCTGGTCCTGGCCCTGGTCGTGTTCGTGGTCTTCAACTGGGAGGGAATCCGCACCCAGGGTCCGGTGGGCTACATCAAGAGCCTGATCCCCTCGGGCGTCCACGGAGGGATCCTGTTGTTGATCTTTCCGCTCGAGGTGATCTCCACCTTCATGCGGCTGCTCTCGCTGACGATTCGACTGTTCGCCAACATCCTGGCCGGGCACATGATCATCCTGTTCATGTCCGGCGGCCTGGCCGTGATCCTGGGCCTTACCTTCCTGGGCTGGTTCACGCTTCCGTTCGGGATCCTGGTCTACATGTTCGAGCTGGGCCTAGTGGCCACGCTGCAAGCCTTCATCTTCGCAACCCTCGCCGCCATCTATATCGGCGGCGCGACGTCGCATCACTAAAACAAAGGAGCTGAGCTCAAGTGCTTACCACCATAATCTCGTTCGCTGCATCCTCCGGGGTCGGAGCGGGACTGGGGATCGGAATCGGCGGCGGCCTGGGGGCTGTCGGAGCCGGTGTCGGTATCGGCATCATCTTCGGCAAGGTCATCGAGGCGGTGACCCGCCAGCCCGAGATGCGCGATGAGATCACCAGCATCCAGTGGCTTGGCTTCGCGCTCACCGAGGCCTGCTTCTTCTACGGCCTGGTCGCTGGTCTCCTCTCCTACGTGCTCAAGTAGATGCCGGTCCTCGCCGCCTCATCCGGGTCGTTCCTGATCTCGCCCAACGTTGGGCTGATGGTCTGGACGCTGCTGCTGTTCGGGATCTCGATGTATGTCCTGTCCAAGCTGGCTTTCCCGCGCATCACCGCCGCGCTGGACAAGCGCCAGACGGCCATCGAGGACTCGATCGACGCCGCCGAGCGCACGCGCAGGGAGGCCGACGTGTTGCTGGCCGAGTACCGCGAGCGGTTGAAGGACGCGCGTCATCAGGCCGACGAGATCATCGACCGGGCGCGCAAGGCCGCCGAGACGCACGAGCGCGAAGCCACCGAGGAGGCGAAGGCCAAGCGCGAGCAGATGATGGAGCAGACCCGCCGCGACATCGAGACGGAGACCAGGCGCGCAATCCAGGAAATCCGCACCGAGGTCGCCTCGTTGACGATCCTGGCCACCGAGAAGGTGACCCGCAAGACCCTCACCGACGAGGACCAGCGCCGGCTCGTGGAGGACGCCCTGTCCGAACTCGACTTCGGGGCTCTCAGCTCCGTCGAGGGCAACCACCGGTAAGCCGATGGAGGAGATCGCCCAGGTCTACGCGCGTGCGCTGTTCGAGGTCGCGGTCGAGCACGATCAGCTCGACGACGTCCGCGACCAGCTCAGCGCGTTCACCGACGCCATGAACGAGAACCGTGATCTGGCCGTCTTCTTCTTCTCGCCCTATTTCTCGGTAACGGAGAAGAAGTCCGGCCTGGAAAAGGCGGTCACCGACGCCAACCCGAGCCTGATCAACTTCCTGGAGGCGCTGATCGAACGCCACCGGATGCCGGCCATCTTCCGGATCCGGACCGAGTTCGAGGCCCTGTGGGCGGAGGAACGCCGCTTGCTGCCCGTCCGGGTGACGAGCGCCATCGAGCTCGACGAGTCAATTCTCGAGGATCTCGGGAAGCGCATCGGGGAGCAGGTCGACCGCAAGATCGACGTCTCCAGCGTGGTTGACCCCGAGATCCTGGGCGGGGTCGTCCTGCGCGTGGGCAACGTCGTCCTCGATGCCTCAATCAAGAACCGACTTGAAAACCTCAGAAAGCAAGTGGCGCGGGCATAGTCAGCCCGGGCCGGCAAGGGAGCTAAACGAAGTCACATGCAGATCAAGCCCGACGAGATCACCTCAATTCTCAAGAGCCGGATCGAGGGCCTGGACACCTCAGACGCCGAGCTGACCGAGGTCGGCACGGTGCTGTCCGTGGCCGACGGCATCTGCCGCATCCACGGCCTGGAGGACTGCATGTCCTTCGAGATGCTCGAGTTCCCGCACGACGTGACCGGCCTGGCCCTCAACCTCGAGTCCGACAACGTCGGCGCGGTCATGTTCGGTGACTGGGAGAAGATCGTGGAGGGCGACACGGTCAAGCGCACCGACCGGCTGCTCGACATCCCCGTCGGCGAGGCCCTGCTGGGCCGGATCGTCGATCCGCTCGGCAACCCGCTGGACGGCAAGGGCGACATCGAGACCTCCGAGACCCGGCCCGCCGAGCACAAGGCCCCCGGCGTCGTCCAGCGCCAGCCGGTCAAGGAGCCGATGCTCACCGGGCTGAAGGCGATCGATTCGATGATCCCGATCGGCCGTGGACAGCGGGAGCTGATCATCGGTGACCGCCAGACGGGCAAGACGTCGATCGCCGTCGACACGATCATCAACAACAAGGATCGCGACCTGATCTGCGTTTACGTGGCCATCGGCCAGCGCAAGGCCACCGTGGTCCAGCTGGCCAACACGCTGGAGGAGGCCGGCGCCCTGGAGAACACGATCATCGTCATGGCCGCCGCCGACGAGGCCGCGCCGATCAAGTTCCTGGCCCCCTACGCGGGCTGCGCGATGGCCGAGCACTTCCTGTACAACGGAAAAGCCGCCCTGACCGTCTACGACGATCTGACCAAGCACGCCTACGCCTACCGGCAGATGTCCCTGCTGCTGCGCCGCCCGCCGGGTCGCGAGGCCTATCCCGGGGACGTGTTCTATCTGCATTCGCGGCTGCTCGAGCGTGCGGTCAAGCTCAACGACGACCTGGGTGCCGGCAGTCTCACCTCGCTGCCGATCATCGAGACCCAGGCCGGCGACGTCTCCGCCTACATCCCCACCAACGTGATCTCGATCACCGACGGGCAGATCTTCCTGGAGCCGAAGCTGTTCTATTCCGGGGTGCGGCCCGCCATCAACGTGGGTATTTCGGTCTCCCGCGTGGGCGGCAACGCTCAGATCGGACCGATGCGTAAGGTGGCCGGACGCCTGAAGCTCGAGCTGTCCCAGTACCGCGACCTCGAGGCGTTCGCTCAGTTCGGATCCGACCTCGACGCCGATACGCGCCGGACGCTGGCCCGCGGCGAGCGGCTGGTCGAGGCGCTGAACCAATCCGAGCGTCATCCGATGCCGGTCGAGGACCAGGTGGTGCAGATCTATGCGGCCACCAACGGTTACGTCGATCGCATCGAGACCGAGAAGGTGTCCCACTTCCTGGCTGATCTGTCGGAGTGGGTCCGGGGCAACGAGCCCGAGCTGATCAAGAAGATCGCCGATGGGGACTGGAGCGACGGCACCCAGTCAGAGCTCGAGAAGGCAGTGTCCACGTTCGCCGAGGACTTCGGCTATGACCTCGACGAGGAGGGCCACCCGCTGGAGGATGAGGCCGAGCGCCCGCGCTCGAGGCAAAACGGATCGAGCTCGGAGGAGGAATCCGAGGAGGACCAGCGCGACGAGGCTGAGGCCGAGGCCCAGCCGGCCTGAGGTCCTGACACATGGCCGCCACGCAGCGCGACGTTCGCAACCGCATCAGTGCGGTCAAGAACATCCAGAAGATCACCCGGGCCATGGAGATGGTGGCTGCCGCGCGCCTGCGCCGGGCCGAGCAGCGGATCGAGGCGCTGCGTCCGTACGCGGACGCCATCCGGCGGATGACCCGCCAGGCGGCTGACGCAGCCGGTGACATACCCCGCCTGCCGATCCTGATCGAGCACGACGAGGTGCGAAACGTCGGTCTGCTGGTCGTGGCCGGAGACCGTGGGCTGGCCGGAGCGTTCAACTCCAATGCCGTGCGGGCCGGTGTCGCCGCCGCCCGTGAGCACGGTGCCGACGGCCATGAGGCGGTCTTCTTTGCCTCTGGGCGCCGAGCTGCCTCCTCGCTGACCTTCCGTGGCTTTGAGCTCGCTGACAGCTTCACCGGGTTCACCGAGCGCCCGGCCTACGCCGACGCGCGGCGTATCGCCGAGCGGCTGATGGCCGCCTACATAGACGATGAGGTGGACCAGGTCGACATCTTCTACAACGGATACATCTCGCCGCTCTCACAGGTCATGCGTCGCGAGACGCTGCTTCCCCTCCAGCGGGCCAGCGTGCTGAGTGACGAGGATGAGGACCAGGACGCTGACGGCGACGGTGAAGATCGCGAGTCCTCCACTTCGGAGCACCAGGCCCTGGTCGAATACGAACCCGATCCCGAGGAGATTCTCCGGCGCCTGGTCCCCGACTACGTGGAGATCTCCATCTACCGGGCGCTGCTGGAGTCGGCGGCCTCGGAACTGGGAGCGCGGATGACCGCGATGCGGAATGCGTCCGAGAACGCCAGCACGCTGATCGATGACTACACCCTGGAGATGAACCGCGCGCGCCAGGCGGAGATCACCCAGGAGATCATGGAAGTCGTTGCCGGGGCCGAGGGCCTGAGCTAGGGCTCTAAGCTCGTTTCCGGCGCGTAACAGGAGAAAGAAATGTCTGCCACAACAGAGTCAGAAACCGAGTCCAACACCACGAAGCAGAACACGGGCACGATCGAGGAGATCCAGGGCGTCGTGATCGAGGCCGTGTTCCCGGACAAGCTGCCCGAGATCAACCACGCGATCACCGTCAAGCGTCCCGAGGCCGCCCGCGCCGAGGAGGACGAGGACATCGCCGCGGCGCAGTCGGACTTCCTGGTTTGCGAGGTTCAGCAGCACCTGGGCGACGACCGCGTCCGCGCCGTGGCCATGGACACCACCGACGGCCTAGCCCGGGGGACGGAGGTCATCGACACCGGCGAGCCGATCACGGTGCCGGTGGGCAAGGCGACCCTGGGCCGGATCTTCAACCTGCTGGGTCAGCCGATCGACCTGGGCGACGAGCTCGACGACGACGTCGAGCGTTGGCCCATTCATCGTCCCGCCCCCACGGTTGAGGACCTGACTCCGACCACGGAGATGTTCGAGACCGGGATCAAGGTCATCGACCTGCTGGCGCCCTACGCCCAGGGTGGCAAGGTGGGCCTGTTCGGCGGCGCCGGCGTGGGCAAGACCGTGATCATCCAGGAGCTGATCCACAACCTGGCCCAGGAGCACGGCGGGCTGTCGGCCTTCTGCGGCGTCGGTGAGCGCTCGCGCGAGGGCAACGACCTGTGGCTGGAGATGAAGGAGTCCGGCGTCCTGGACAAGACGATGCTGGTCTTCGGGCAGATGAACGAACCCCCCGGAGCCCGGATGCGCGTCGCTCTGTCCGGGCTGACCATGGCCGAGTACTTCCGTGACCAGGAAGGTCAGGACGTGCTGCTGTTCATCGACAACATCTTCCGTTTCGTGCAGGCCGGCTCAGAGGTCTCGGCGCTGCTCGGCCGGATGCCCTCCCAGGTCGGCTACCAGCCCACCCTGGAGTCCGAGATGGGCCAGCTGCAGGAGCGGATCACCTCGACCAAGAGCGGCTCGGTGACCTCGATCCAGGCTATCTACGTCCCCGCGGACGACTTGACCGACCCCGCCCCGGCCTCGGCCTTCGCCCACCTGAACGCGACCACGACGTTGTCGCGGTCGATCTCCGAGAAGGGGATCTACCCGGCCGTGGATCCGCTCGATTCGACCTCGACGATCCTCAAGCGGGAGATCCTGGGCGACGAGCACTTCGAGGTCGCCAACGAGGTCAAGGAGGTCCTGCAGCGTTACAAGGAGCTTCAGGACATCATCGCCATTCTCGGGATTGACGAGCTCTCGGACGAGGACAAGGTCACCGTCCAGCGGGCGCGCCGGATGGAGCGCTTCCTCTCCCAACCGTTCCACGTTGCCGAGCAGTTCACCGGCATCCCCGGGACGTTTGTGCCCATCAAGGAGTCGATCCGCGGCTTCAAGGAGATCCTCGAGGGCAAGCACGACGACGTCCCCGAGCGGGCCTTCTTCATGAAGGGCACAATCGACGAGGTCGTCCAGGAGGCGGGGGGCGATTCCGAGGAGTCCGAGTCAGACGGAAACGAGGAGTCCAAGTCAGACGGCAACGGAGGGTCGGGCAACGACAGCGAGTCGGACGACAAGAACGAGTCGGAGGAGTAGCCGACCGTGGCTCGGACCAAGTTCGACGTCGAGGTCCTGACCCCCGAGGGTGAGGTGTTCGCCGACGAGGTAGAGATGGTCTCGACCAAGACCGTAATCGGGTCGATCGGCGTTCTGGCCGGTCACGAGCCCGTACTGGCCATGCTCGAGCCGACGGAGCTGCGGCTCTACAAGTCGGACTCCGACGTGGTCCGCTTCGCGCAGTCCGAGGGCTACCTTCAGGTTTCCGAGGGCCGGGTCATGGTGCTCGTGGAAGAGGCCCATGACGCCGGCGATCTGGATGCCGGCGAGCTGCGCGACCGCCTGCAACGGGCCGAGAAGGAACTCGAGGATGCCGGCGAGGACAGCGAGAAGCGGCGTGTCGCCGAGCGCGACCAACTCCGGTGGCAGACGTTCCTCGACATCGCCGAAGGCAGTTGACGCGCGCGGGGCTTAGCCGACCGTCAGGTTCGCCCCGTAGCCTTCTCGCCGGCCATGGTTGACGAGCGAAACCTGACCGAACGCCTGATCAGGTATGAGACCTCGCGCCCGGATGAGCTCATCGCGGCGGCAGGATTCGTCAAGGGCTGGCTCGAATCCCGGGACATCGAGGTGCGCGATTACGAACACCGCGGCCTGCCCGTGCTGCTCGCCGAGACCGGTGCTCGGGCGGCTGACGCCCCCTGCGTGGTTTTCCATGGCCATCTCGACGTCGTGCCCGGCCGGCCCGAGCAATTCACCCCGCGTGTCGAGGGTGACCGGCTGATCGGCCGCGGTGCCTACGACATGAAGGGCGGCCTGGCGGCGATGATGTGCGCGCTCAAGGACGTCGGCGATCAGGGCGGCGTCAAGGTGCGGCTGATCTGCGTGCCCGACGAGGAATCAGAGGATCTCGACGAACGCGCGACCGACACCGCCGTCGGTCGGGGTTTGGGGGGCAGCTTCGCCATCACCGGAGAACCCACCGATCTGCACATCGGCGTCCAGGCCAAGGGTGTTCTGGTCATGCGGATCGTCGTCTCGGGGCGGGCCGCGCACAGCTCGACACCATGGCTCGGAGATAACGCCGTGCTCAAAGCCGTCGACGTGTTCCGGGCCATCGAGTCGCTCCCCTTCTCACGTGAGTCCTCCGAGCTGTTTGATCGTCCGTCGATCAATCTGGGCCGGATCGAGGGCGGTGACGCGCTCAACAAGGTCCCCGACCGGTGCGAGATGGCCGTCGACGTCCGCTACCTGCCCGGTCAGGACCCCGGGGAGATTCTGGCCCAGGTGCGGGCGATTCCCGGCATCGACGTCAAGCGAACCTTCATCCATCCGCCGGTCACGGTCTCGCCGATCAATCCCTATGTGCGCGCGCTGAGCGAGGCGGTGTACGGGGTTCGGCCCGACAGTGAGACTCTGAGTGTCGGGCGCGACGGCGCGTCGGATGCCGCATCGTTCATCGAGGCCGGCATCCCCGCGGTCGAATTCGGTCCGGTGGGGGCTGGTCATCACGGCCCCGATGAGTGGGTCTCGCTGGCCTCGCTGGGCCTGTACCGACGCGCCCTGGGCGCCTTCGTCCGCCGCGTGCCGGCCTGGCTGGCTCCGCCGGAGAACGAGGGCCTGACCGCGATCGAGGGGGGTCTGGCGTGAGCCTCATGCCCCGGAGCCGGGGCGGAGCGCTGTGGCGCTTCTTCCTCGCCGCAGTGATCATCATCTCGGCCACGGCGGCGACGACTGCGGTGGCGGGACTGCTCCAGTTCAAGCAGTTGGCTACCTACCTATCGGTGACCCCGTCCCTGAAGCACGCTCAGGTCACGATCCCCAACCCCGGCGACCCGCAGACGATCCTCATCATCGGCTCTGACCACCGGGCCGGGGAACCGTTCACCTCGGCCAACACCGACACGATGATGCTGGTCCGGCTGAACGGCAGCTCGCAGACCATCAACGTGATGTCGATTCCCCGCGACCTCAAGGTTCAGGTGCCCAGATTCGGCCAGTACAAGCTCAACGCGGCCTATTCGCTCGGCGGCCCCAACCTGCTCATCAAGACGATCCACGCCAACGTGTTCCCGGCGCTACACGTCAACCACATCATCGACGTGAACTTCGGCAGCTTCGAGAAGCTGGTTAATGCCATCGGCTGCGTGTACAGCGACGTGGACCACCGCTACTACAACAACACCGCCGTGACGGGATATTCGAGCATCAACATCCAGCCGGGCTATCAGAGGCTGTGTGGCGCCTCGGCGCTGTCCTTCGTCCGCTTCCGCCACACCGACTCCGACCTGGTCCGCAACGCCCGCCAGCAGGACTTCATCCGCTGGGCCAAGGATCAGTACGGCGTCGACAACATCATCAGCAACAAGGACAAGCTGCTGCGGATCTTCGGGGCCAACACCCAGACCGACGGCAACCTTCACACCACCGATGGGCTGATCAACCTGTTCAACCTGGTCGCCTTCTCGGCCGGGCACACGATCAAGCAGATCAAGTTCCCGGCCTTCGAGACGCCGGGCTGTGGGACGGTCGGGACCAATGGGGCGGCGATGCCCTGCTACCTGACTGCCAACGCGGGCGACGAGGCGAAGGTGTTCCAACGGTTCATGCAGGCCACCACGGTCACGGCGGCCAAGAAGGCCAAGAGCCCGGGTAAGAGCGTGGGCCACCACTCCAAGCACATTCAGACCGCGGGGCTGGTCAGTGATCGGGCCGACGGGCGCGCGCAGTCCAAGGCGCTGTCGCGGGCCGGGATGCCGGTCTACTTCCCGCGCCTGATCGTCACCGGGTCCAACTACTGCTCAGACCTGACCAGCCAGTGCCCGCTGGAGGCCCCCAGCCCCGGCTCATATCCGCGCCACTACGTGCTGCGCGATCAGGGCGGCCATCCACATGCCGCCTACCGAATGACCCTGGAGCTCAATCCTGTCCTCGGGCAGTACTACGGCGTACAGGGGACGTCCTGGCCGCATCCGCCCGTGCTGGCCAAGCCCTCCGGGACGAAGATGGTGGGCGGCAAGAAACTGCTCCTGTTCGCCCAGGGCGGGAAGCTGGTCGACGTGGCCTGGCGCACGCGGCACGCGGTCTACTGGATCTCCAACACCCTGACCAGCGACATCCCCAACGCCCAAATGGTGGACATGGCCGCCTCGCTGGTCCGGTAGCCGTCCTTCCCGGGTGCCCGGGGTCAGGCTGGGTCGCTACCCTCACCGGCTCCATGAGTAGCGAGCGCGAACCGATCGCCGTCATCGGCACCGGCTACGTCGGTCTGGTCACCGCGGCCGGATTCGCCGAGTTGGGCAACGACGTGTGGTGCGTCGACGTCGACGCGGACAAGGTGGCCCGTCTCGAGCGGGGCGAGGTCCCGATCTACGAGCCGGGGCTGGCCGAATGCTTGGCGCGCAATCGCGACCGGATGCACTTCTCGACCGAGCTCGGCCAGGCACTCGACCACGCGCGGCTGCTGTTCGTGGCCGTGGGCACGCCGCCCACGTATTCCGGCGACGCCGACCTCTCGGCCGTGAATTCCGTCGTGTCGGCGATGCCGGCCTCCGACCGCCACGCCCTGGTCATGAAGTCGACCGTGCCCGTCGGAACCGGAATTGCCATCCAGCGCGTCTTCGACGAACAAGGCAAGTCGGGCTTTGCCTACGTCTCCTGCCCAGAATTCCTCAAGGAGGGTTCTGCCCTGGAGGACTTCATGGATCCCGATCGGGTGGTCATCGGCGATAACGGCAACTGGGCCGGTGACGCGGTGGCCGCCCTGTACGAGCCTCTGGACGCTCCCCTGGTGCGCACCGACGTGGCCAGTGCCGAGATGGTCAAGCTGGCCGCCAATGCGTTTCTGGCCACCAAGATCTCGTTCATCAACGAAATCGCCAACGTGTGCGAGGAGACCGGCGCCGACGTCAGCGAGGTGGCCCGGGGGATGGGCCTGGACCAGCGCATCGGCCCGCACTTCCTGCGCCCAGGCATCGGCTTCGGCGGATCCTGCTTCCCCAAGGACGTCTCCGCGCTGAAGCAGCTGGCCGGCAACTCCGGATATCACTTCCAGCTCCTCACCGCGGTGATCGAGGTCAACGAGCTCCAGAAGCGCCGGGTGATCTCCAAGCTCCAGAAGCACCTGGGGCCGCTGGTGGGCAAGCGGATCACCCTGCTCGGACTGGCCTTCAAGGCCAATACCGATGACATGCGTGAGGCGTCCTCGCTGGTTCTCGCCGCCCGGCTGAACGCCGACGGCGCCCACGTTCGGGCCTATGACCCGATCGCCGAGGACGAGGCGCGCAAGATGATGAGCGGGGTGGAGTTCGCCGGCTCCGCGCTGGAGGCCCTGGAGGGCGCCGACGCCTGCATCCTGGTCACCGAATGGCCGGAGTTCGCCGAGCTGGACTGGGATGAGGTCAGCCGGCGGATGGCCGGGCGGCTGATCGTCGACGGCCGCAACTTCGTAGATGCCGACGCGGTTCGGGTGGCCGGCTTCATCTACGAGGGAATCGGACGCTAGTGGCACCGTGCAGGCGCTGATCCTGGCCGGCGGGGAGGGCACCCGCCTGCGCCCGCTCACCTCGACCACGCCCAAGCCGGTCGTGCAGCTGGTGGATCGCCCGTTCATCAGCTACATGCTCGAGTGGCTGCGCGGCCATGGTGTGACGGAGGCGATCCTGTCCTGCGGCTTCAAGGCCGACGACGTGCGCAGCGTGTTGGGGGACGGATCGGCCCTCGGTGTCTCGCTGCGCTACGTGGAGGAACCCCAGCCGCTGGGCACCGGTGGGGCGCTGAAGTTCGCCGAGGAGTTCCTCGAGGAGCGGTTTTTCATGCTCAACGGCGATGTGCTCACCGATCTCGACCTGACCGCACAGCTGCGCCAGCATGAGGCCACCGGCGCCCGGGCCACACTGGCGCTGATCGCCGTGGAGGACCCGAGCGCCTACGGGCTGGTGCGCCGCGATGAGGACACCGCGGTGACCGAATTCGTGGAAAAGCCCAGGCAGGATGAGATCGACACCAACCTCATCAATGCCGGGGCCTACATCCTTCAGCGTGATGTCCTGGCCGACATGCCCCCCGCCGGGCGCAAGGTATCGATCGAACGCGAGGTGTTCCCGCATCTCGTCGGGAACGGACTGTTCGGCTACGAGGCCTCCGCCTACTGGCTGGACATCGGTACGCCGGAGGGCTACATGCAGGGCACTTTCGACATCCTCGACGGCGACGTGCAGACCGAGATCGGTCAGCGGCTGGCCGCGGCGGGCGGGGTGCTGCGGGAGCCGGGCGAGGCGCGGCATCGTGCACGCGCCGGCCCTGATCGGCGCCGGCAGCTCGATCGCCGAGGGCGCGATCATCGGCGGTCGCGCGGTCCTCGGCCGCGACGTGATCGTCCACGAGCGCGCACACATCGACTCCTCGGTGATCCTCGACGGCTGCGAGATCGGCGCCGGGGCGCGGATCAGCGGGGCCATCATCGGGCCCCGGGTGAAGATCGGCGAGCGCTGTCACATCGACGGCCGGGTGGTCATCGGGGCCGATGTCAGCGTCGGGGCCGGCAACCGGCTCACCGCCGGCATGCGTATCTTCCCCGGGGTGCAACTGCCTGACGGAGCGGTCTCGTTTTGAGCACCGAGCTGACGCTGAGCCGGCAAGCCATCGGCGAACTGGACCCAACGGGCCAGCTGGCGGACATCCTCGACCTGCCCGAGCACCTTCGGGACGCCCTGTGGAGGGTGGAGTCGGCCAACCTGGAATCGGTCGATTCGCCGGGTGGTCTGGTGGTGGCCGGGATGGGCGGCTCGGCGATCGGAGGCTCCCTGGCCCGCGCGGTGATCGGAGACCGGGCCCGCCGTCCGATCGCCATCGCTCGTGGCTACGCGCTGCCCCCGTGGAGCACATCGGACACGACCGTGCTCTGCGCCAGCTACTCGGGCAACACCGAGGAGACGCTGGCTGCGTACGAGGCCGCGGGCATCGTCGGGGCGCACCGTGTGGTCAGCACCACCGGGGGCGCTCTGGCCGAGGCCGCTCGTCGCGATGGCGTGCCCGTGGTGCCGCTGCCAGGCGGCTACCAGCCGCGGGCTGCGGTGGGGTATGGGCTGGTCGTCACCCTCGAAGTGGCAGCGCTGGCCGGCGTGTGCGAGCCGCTGCACACGGAAATCGACGTCGCTGCGGCGCATGCCGAGCAGCTGATCGCCGAGTGGGGCCCGGACGCGGACGAAGAGTCCCTGGCCAAGCGACTGGCCCGGCACCTGCACGGCACGATTCCCCAGATCGCCGGATCGGATCTGACCGCCCCGATCGCCTATCGCTGGAAGACGCAGATCAACGAGAACGCAAAGCTGCCGGCGTTCGCCGCCGAGCTGCCCGAGCTCGACCACAACGAGATCGTGGGCTGGTCCGGCGCGACCGCACTGGGACCGTTCAGCGCCGTCCTGCTGGACGACTCCGACCTGCATCCCCGGGTCCGGACCCGGATCGAGTTGACCCAGCGCCTGATCGCCGAGTCCGGAGCCGACGTGGAGCGGGTCCAGAGCGTGGGGGGGACCCGCATCGAGCGACTGGTGTCGCTGGTTCTGCTCGGGGATCTGGTCTCGCTCTACCTGGCCATCCTCGAGGGTGTCGACCCAGCGGCAGTCGCCGTTTTGGAGCGGCTCAAGCAGGACCTGGCCGAGGCCTGAGCGGCCGGTCTGAGGCGCCCGGGCGCCTCTTCAAACCTTGACACGATCGTGGTAGGGTTGTCGGCGATGGAAGCGCTGACAATCAATCAGGCAGCGAGCACGACCGGCTGGTCAGCTCGCATGCTGCGCTACGTGGAGCAGGCCGGACTGGTCGCTCCGGCGCGCTCGTCCTCGGGCTACCGCCTCTATGGACCGGCCCAGCTCCAGCGCCTTCGCACCCTCAAGGAGCTGCTGGCCGGGTTCGATATCGGCCTGTCCGACGTGGCCTTCGCCGCCCGCATGGACACTGAGGCCGAGCTGAGGGCGGCCGTCCAGCGGTGGCTGGAAGATGAGGCCCGCCGCCCCGCGGATGTCGAGGCGGCCGAGTGGCTGCGATTTGAGCAGGACAAGCACGAGAAGCTCCTGGCCGCCGTGGCCTGACCGGCCGGCTGCCCAGCAAAACCGCGAAAACTGGAGACAACGAATATGACCACGACCGTGCCCGAGACCGACTACAAGGTCGCCGACCTGGGCCTGGCCGAGTTCGGCCGCAAGGAGATCCGCCTGGCCGAGCACGAAATGCCCGGCCTGATGGCCACCCGGCGCGAATACGCCGAGAGCCAGCCGCTCAAGGGAGCGCGAATCACCGGCAGCCTCCACATGACGATCCAGACTGCGGTGCTGATCGAAACCCTGGTCGCGCTGGGCGCCGAGGTTCGCTGGGCCAGCTGCAACATCTTCTCCACCCAGGACCACGCCGCGGCCGCGATTGTGGTCGGTCCCGAGGGGACACCCGAGGCGCCCCAGGGTGTCCCAGTATTCGCCTGGAAGGGCGAGACCCTCGCGGAGTACTGGTGGTGCACCGAGCAGGCCCTGAGCTGGCCTGAGGGCGGCCCGAACATGATCCTCGACGATGGCGGCGACGCCACGCTGCTCGTCCACAAGGGAGCCGAGTTCGAGGCCGCCGGGGCGGTTCCCGACCCGAGCACGGCCGACAACGACGAGTTCCGGCTGATCCTCGAACTGCTGACCCGCTCACTGGAGGAGGATCCGCAGCGCTTCACCCGGATGGCGGCCGAGATCCAGGGCGTCACCGAGGAGACGACCACCGGCGTTCATCGCCTCTACCAGTTCGCCGAGCAGGGGACGCTGCTGTTCCCGGCGATCAACGTCAACGACTCGGTGACCAAGTCGAAGTTCGACAACAAGTACGGGTGCCGTCACAGCCTGATCGACGGCATCAACCGGGCCACTGACGTGCTGATCGGCGGCAAGGTCGCCGTGGTCTGCGGCTACGGCGACGTGGGCAAGGGCTGCGCCGACTCACTGCGCGGCCAAGGGGCCCGCGTGATCGTGACCGAGATCGACCCCATCTGCGCCCTGCAGGCGGCCATGGACGGCTACCAGGTAGCCCGCCTGGAGGACGTGCTGGGCACGGCGGACATTTTCATCACTGCCACCGGCAACAAGGACGTCGTGACCGCCGATCACATGAGCCAGATGAAGCATCAGGCCATCGTGGGCAATATCGGTCACTTCGACAACGAGATCGACATGGCCGGCCTGGCTCGGATCGACGGCATCGAGAAGATCAACATCAAGCCGCAGGTCGACGAGTGGGTGTTCCCCGGCGGACGCACGATCATCGTCCTCTCCGAGGGCCGGCTGCTCAACCTGGGCAACGCCACCGGGCACCCCAGCTTCGTCATGTCCAACTCCTTCACCAACCAGGTGATCGCTCAGATCGAGCTGTTCGGGCACAACGACAGCTACGACAAGAAGGTCTACACGCTGGCCAAGCACCTGGACGAGAAGGTGGCTCGACTGCACCTCGACGCCCTCGGCGTCCGGCTCACCGAGCTGACCCGCAGCCAGGCCTCCTACCTCGGCGTGCCCATCGAGGGTCCGTTCAAGCCCGAGCACTACCGCTATTAAGGGTCGGGCCGAGCCTGAGTCGCCGGGATGGCGCGAGCGTCGGTTCCTCCACATGACGTAGCCGACCTCGCGCTGGCCCCCGAAGGGGAGGCGCGGATCGCGTGGGCGGGCGGGCAGATGCCCGTCCTGCGCCGGGTGAGTGAGCGCTTCGCGACCGAGACGCCGTTGGCCGGGGTGCGGATTGCCGCCTGCCTGCATGTCACGGCCGAGACGGCCAATCTCGTCCGGACGCTGCGCGCCGGGGGGGCTGAGGTCTCGCTCTGCTCGGCCAATCCGCTGTCCACCCAGGACGACGTGGCGGCCGCGCTGGTGCTCGAGGATGGCGTGTCGGTGCGCGCTCTGCGTGGCGAGGATCTGGACACCTACGTCGAGCACGTCCTCGCTCTCCTCGAGGAGGGGCCGCAGATCACGATTGACGATGGGGCCGACCTGCTGGTGACCGCGCACGCCAAGGGGGGCCCGCTGGTCGAGGGCCTGATCGGGGGTACCGAGGAGACGGCGACCGGTCTGGTTCGCCTGCGCCGCCTCGAGGAGGAAGGCAAGCTGCGCTGCCCGGTCCTGGCCGTCAACGAGGCCCGAACCGAGCGCGCGCTGAACGACCGCCACGGCACGGGACAGTCGGCCCTGGACGGCATCGTGCGCGCCTCGGGCGTGCTCCTCGCCGGGCTCAGCATCGTTGTCCTCGGCTACGGCTGGGCCGGCCAGGGGGTGGCCGAGCGGGCCCGCGGGGCCGGAGCGGTGGTCGTGGTCTGCGAGGTAGATCCCCTCCGGGCCCTGGAGGCGCGCATGGCCGGCTACGAGGTGATGCCGTCACTGGAGGCGGCCGAGCGCGGGGACGTGTTCGTCACCGTGACCGGATCGCGGCGGGTGCTGCGCGGTGAGCACTTTGAGCGCATGAAGGATGGCGCTGTGCTGGCCAACGCGGGGCATTTCGACGTCGAACTGGATCTGGACGAGCTGCGCGAGCTCGCCGTGGGCGGCGTCCGGGACGTGGGCCGCCTGGTCGAGGAGTACCGGCTGGCCGATGGGCGGCGCCTGAATCTGCTGGCCCGGGGTCGGGTGGTCAACCTGGCTGCGGCCGAGGGCCACCCCGCGGCGGTCATGGACGTCTCCTTCGCCCTGCAGGCGCTGAGCATCGAGGAGCTGGTGCGCCGCCGGGGCGAGCTCGATCCCGGAGTCCATCCGGTGCCGGCAGCCATTGACCGCGAGGTGGGGCGGCTCAAGCTCGAAGCGCTCGGCGTCCGGATCGACGCGCCCACCGCCGACCAGGAGCACTACCGCGAGTCCTGGGGCTGAGGTAGCTTTCACATTTGACCATGGCCGGCCACGAACAGCTGCGCGGCGGGATCGATCTCGGCGGAACGAAGATCGAGGCGGTGGTCATCGACGGCGAGGAGCAGGTGGTCGGCCAGGCGCGTGAGCAGACCCCCACCGACGGTGGTCCGAGCGCTGTGGCCACGCAGATGGCCCGCGCGCTCCAGGCGGCGGCCGAGGCGGCTGGGGTGCAGAGTGCGGCGCTGGCCGGGGTGGGCGTTGGCGCACCTGGCGACGTGGATGAGTCAGCGGGCACGGTGGGCAATGCGCGCAACCTGCCCGACTGGCGCGAGGTCTTCCCGCTGGGTGACTTCCTTTCCGAGCGTCTGGGCACGCGGGTCATGGTCGGCAACGACGTCCAGGTGGCCACCCAGGCCGAGTTCCACCTGGGGGCGGGCAAGCCCTATGAGTCGGTGCTCGGCGTGTTCTGGGGCACCGGGGTGGGGGGCGGCCTGATCCTCAATGGCCAGCCCTGGCTGGGCCGCGGAGGCGCGGGCGAGATCGGCCACATGGTGGTCCGCAACGGTGGCGCGCGTTGCCCCTGTGGGCGGCGTGGCTGTATGGAGGCCTACGCCGGGCGCGGGGCCATGGAGGCGCGGGCTCAGCGCGAGGTCGACAAGGGGGCCAAGACCGATCTGTTCAAGCTGATGAAGGAACGCGGGCGCGCCCGCCTGACCAGCGCCGTGTGGGCCGAGGCCCTGGATCGCGACGACGCCCTCGCGCTGGAGCTGATCGAGCGGGCCATCATGGCGCTGGGGGCGGGGATCGCCTCCGCCGTCAACCTGCTCGACGTCGAGGCAGTGATCCTGGGCGGCGGGCTCGGGGTGCGTTTCGGCCAGCCCATGGCCGAGCGGATCTCGACCGAGATGCACCCCCATCTGTTCAACGACACTCGTCCCCCCGCTGTCCGGGTGGCCGCCCTGGGCGATCAGAGCGGCGGGATCGGCGCGGCCATGCTCATCTCAGGCGACGTGTCCGCCGCCGCTGGCTAGCGCTTCCGATCACGGAACGCGGGCGACCTCGTAGCGCTCGGCTCGCTGCGCCTCGCGCTCGGACTCGTTGAGCATCCGCACGAACAGCCAGGTCAGGGCGATGCCCATGACCACCGACTGCTCCAAGGCCATGACCAGCCCGGCCATCGACTGGTCCTCGGCGGGGGAGAGGCCCCAGTAGTGGGGATGGTGGGCGTAGAACGGATAGAACGAGGAGGGCGCGAAGGTGATGGCGATGCCAAGCACGCCGACCAGCAGCTTGGTCGAGACCATGTAGGCGATCGGGCCCATGCCGCCCAGGCGCATCCGGCCCTGGATGGGCGAGAGGACGTGCCACCAGTACAGGGTTCCGGCGACAGCGAAGCAAATGTGCTCAAACGCGTGGACCGAGCTGTTGGTCAAGGCGGCGTCGTACATGGCCGGGATGTGCCAGGCCCACATGAAGCCGGCATAGACCAGGATGGCGAAGGCCGGATGGGCCAGCGGTCCGGCACGTCGCTCGATGGCCGTAAAGCGGCGGGTCACCGGCCGCAGCAGAACCTTGTTCAGGCCCAGGATGAACAGGATCGGGACGATGTCCAGGAGCAGGATGTGCTGGACCATGTGCATGAGCATCAGCTGATCGCCCAGCGAGTCGATCGGGGAGACCAGCGCCAGCAGCACGGTGAGCAGGCCGGCCGCGAACAGGAGTGCGTGACGCACGCCGGGCGGATGGGTGCCCGCGGCCGCGCGCCCGCGGCGCCAGGCCAGGCCGTAGAGCACCGCCAGGGCGGCCACGCCGACGAGCACGCCGGGTGCAAACGTCCAGCTGATCTGCGGGGAGACACTGCTAGGCAACGGGCAACATTGTGACTGCTCGACAAAGCCCGGTGGCGTCAATAACCTCGGCTTCACATAGAGCAACGTCTCCAGTGCAGGAGGTCGGTCGATGCGGATCGAGGTCAAGGGACGCAACCTGCCCGTTTCGGAGGACTTGCGCGAGTACGTCGTCAAGCGCTTCCGGACGGTCGATAAGCAGGTTTCGGAGCTGGCAGAGCTCGAGGTCGAGCTATCGGAGGAGCGCAACCCGGCGATTGCTGACCGCGAGGTGGCCGAGGCCACGCTGCATCTGAAGGGGGTGACTCTGCGCGCCCGCGACGCCTCCGGGAGATGAAGCACTCGATCAAGCTGTGCGCCGACGAACTCTCGGTTCAGGTCAAGCGCCATCGGGTCAAGCGCCGCAAGCGGCGTGAGGCGCGCCGAGCCGCAACGGCCCCGCGGCCCGGGGAGTCTCCCCAGCAGCGTGAGGCGCGCGGCCGGGTCGCCGCCGCGGGCTGCGTGCTGTCGCGTCGCGACGGGCGGGCGCCGCCGGGACCTGCGGGTGCGCGGCAATCAGCTCGCGACGGCCCGGGCGCGGGCACCCGTGCAGCTGCGGGGGTCAACCGCTCGGGCTCGAGTACGCCTGCATCCAGGGCTGGGGCTTCTTCGACAGCCCGCACCCCAACCGATCGACACGCGGCGATGGTCGCGCCATGCGCAGCTGGCATATCAATGTGGTGCGCGTCCCGCTCAACGAGGACTGCTGGCTGGGATTGCACACGGCGCCCGGGCGAGGGGGACGCCCGTACCGGCGGATCGTCGCCGCCTACGTCCGGGAGCTGAACGCCGCCCATCTGTACGTGATCCTCGACCTGCATTGGGCCGCGCCGGGCGCCGCACGGGCCACCACCCAGCTGCCGATGGCCGATCGCAGCCACGCACCGGCCTTCTGGCGCTCCGTGGCCCGGACCTTCAAGCGAGATCACGCGGTCCTGTTCGAGCTCTACAACGAGCCCTATGGGATCGGCTGGCGCTGCTGGCTGCGCGGCTGCGGCATCCCGGCCACCGCCGGGGCTCCGGCCTACAGGTCGGCCGGGATGCAGTCGCTGGTCAACGCCGTGCGCTCCACGGGCGCGACCCAGCCGCTGTTGCTGGGTGGCCTTAACTACTCCGCGGACCTCGGGGGCTGGAATACCCACGCCCCGCACGACCCCCGGCACCACCTGATTGCCGCCGAGCACAATTACGGCGGACTGAGCCCGTGTGGGGCGGGCTGCCTGAGCCAGGTTCTGGCCACGGCGCGCCGCCACCCGGTGGTGTTCTCCGAACTCGGGGAGACCGACTGTTCCCACGGCTACATCGACAGGATGATGGCCTGGGCCGATCGGCACCGGATCGGGTACCTGGGCTGGACCTGGGACGCGACTGACAGTGGCTGGAGCTGTCGCGGCGGGCCGGCCCTAATCACCGACTACAGCGGCCATCCGACCCCCTTCGGGATCGGGCTGCGGGACCATCTGCGCAGCCTCGGCCCTGCGATCGGAGCCGCGCTACCCTAGACCCTATGTCCTTCCTGGACCGCGCGCTTCGCATGGGCGAGGCCAAGAAGTTCAAGTCCTACGAGCAGCGCGTCTCACGCATAAACGGCTTCGAGCAAGAGCTCGAGCACTACACCGACGAGGAGCTGCGGGAGTCCGCGGATGAGCTCCGCGAGCGCGCTCGCGGCGGCGAGTCGCTGGAAGATCTGCTCTACGAGTGCTTTGCCCTGGTCCGCGAGGCCGGTAAGCGGTCGATGGGGATGCGCCACTTCGATGTCCAGCTGATCGGCGGCATGGTCCTGCACGACGGCGCCATCGCCGAGATGAAGACCGGCGAGGGCAAGACGCTGACCGCCACCCTGGCCGTGGTACTCAACTCCCTGGGCGGCCGGGGCGTACACGTGGTCACGGTCAACGACTACCTGGCTCGCCGCGACGCGATGTGGATGAAGCCGATCTACGACATGCTCGGCGTCTCCGTGGGTGTGTTGCAGAACATGCAGCCCTACGAGGACAAGCGCGAGGCCTACGCGGCCGACGTCACCTACGGGACCAACTCCGAGTTCGGCTTCGACTACCTGCGCGACAACATGGCCCAGTCGCTGGAGGAGAAGGTCCAGCACGGCGGCCGGCCCAAGCCCGAGGAGGGCAAGTCGCCCTACCACACCTTCGCGGTGGTCGACGAGGTGGACAACATCCTCATCGATGAGGCGCGCACGCCACTGATCATCTCCGGCGCCCCGGAGCAGGCGGCCGACCTGTACGCCAAGTTCGCGCGGCTCGCGCCCCGCATGCAGGCCGGCAAGACCCCCGACGGGATGGATCCGCGCATGAAGAAGCAGTTCGTGGCCGACTTCGACTACGAATTCGACGAGAAGCACAAGACCGTGGCCATCACCGAGCAGGGCGTGGCCAAGGCCGAGAAGTTCATGGGCATCGACCACCTGTACCGGGCGGAGAACGGCCACCTGGTCAACCACCTGATCCAGTCCCTGAAGGCCGAATCGCTGTACAAGCGCGATGACGACTACGCCGTGATCGACGGCGAGGTCAAGATCATCGATGAGTTCACCGGCCGCATACTCGAGGGACGGCGCTGGTCGGAGGGCCTGCACCAGGCCGTTGAGGCCAAGGAGGGCGTCCGGGTTCAGGAAGAGAACCAGACGATGGCCACCATCACGCTGCAGAACTACTTCCGGATGTACGACAAGCTGGCCGGCATGACCGGTACCGCCCTCACCGAGGCGACCGAGTTCATGAAGATCTACAAGCTGCCCGTGGTGCAGGTCCCCACCAACCAGCCGATGATCCGCGCCGACCGCAACGATCAGGTCTACAAGACCCAGGACGGCAAGTGGGCCGCGGTGGTCAAGGAGATCGAGAGCCGCCACGACGCGGGCCAGCCGATCCTGGTCGGCACAATCTCCGTCGAGGTCTCAGAGACGATCTCGTCCCACCTGACCAAGAAGGGCATCAAGCACTCGGTGCTGAACGCCAAGCCCGAGTTCGCCGAGCGTGAGGGTGAGACGATCGCCGAGGCGGGTGCTCCGGGCGCGGTGACGATCGCCACCAACATGGCCGGCCGCGGCGTCGATATCAAGCTGGGCGGCAACGCCGAGCACCTGGCCTCCCTGGAGCTTCGCAAGCTTGGGCTGGAACCGGGCGTGCCCGACTACGAGGAACACCTGGCCAAGGTTCTGCCCTCGATCGAAGCGCGGGTGGAGGAGCAGCGTGAGCAGGTGCTGGCCGCCGGGGGCATGTTCATCCTCGGCACCGAGCGCCACGAGTCGCGCCGGATCGACAACCAGCTGCGGGGCCGGGCCGGCCGCCAGGGCGACCCCGGCGAAAGCCGCTTCTTCTTGTCGGCCCAGGACGAGCTGGTGCGGCTGTTCGCCGGCGAGCGGATCTACAAGATCCTCGATCGCCTGGGCAGCACCGATGAGGAGGGCAACGAGGAGCCGATCGAGGCCGGCATGCTCTCCAAGCAGATCGAGAAGGCGCAGAAGAAGGTCGAGGAGCAGCACTTCCTCATGCGCAAGCACACGCTGGAGTACGACGACGTGCTCAATCAGCAGCGCGAGGTGATCTACACCTACCGCGACGAGGTGCTCGAGGGCCGCGACATGTCCGAAGCCGGTCGCGAGGAGATCGTAAACGTGATCGACCGGCTCGTCACCGAGTACACGGCCGGGGAATACGTTGAGGATTGGGACCTTGAGGCGCTCATGCGCCGAATCGAGGAGATCTTCACCCCGAGCGACGAGTTCTATGCCATCGACCTGTCGAAGCTGGATCGCGAGGACCTCATCCTGCGCCTGCAGGAGGAGGCGCTGGCCCAGTACGACCGGCGCGAGCAGGAGCTGGGTGAGGACCTGATCCGCCAGGTCGAGCGCTTCCTGCTCCTGCAGATCATCGATCAGCGCTGGCAGGAGCATCTGTACGACATGGACTACCTGCGCGAGGGCATCCATCTGCGCGGGTTCGCCCAGATCGAGCCGCTGGTGGCCTACAAGAACGAGGCCTTCGAGCTCTTCCGCGACCTCATGAACAGCATCTGGGCCGACTTCGCCCGGCTGATCTTCCACGTCGAGGTAACCCTTCAGGACGAGAACGGCGGTCCGCCGCAGGCGCCGCCGATGCGCTCCAATCCGGCGAGCAGCTCGGCCACGGGCGGGGGCCGGGTCAGCTACTCAGGTGGCTCCGCCGCGCAGCCGAGCGCTCTGGCCATGGCCGCCGCCGGGGCGGGGCCGGCCGACGGCTACGCCGACGAGGTGATGGCCGCCGATGCCGGACTGCCCCACGTCGAGCAGCGCCGGGTCGACGAGGTCGAGCAGATCGGCCGGAACGACCCCTGTTGGTGCGGGTCGGGCAAGAAGTTCAAGAAGTGCCACGGCGCCTGAGCGCCTGACCGCCCCTGCGGCCTGAGCGCCCGCTTCACCCGCGGTCCTTCCGTAAAAAGTCTGTGCCAATTTGCCCGCGGGAGCTCGTCGGGTGGAAGCCTAGTTCGCGTTTATGTCATATGCACATAATCGCGAACTCGAGGACCCGGTCGCCGCCCTGGCCCGACGGCAGCACGGCTTGGTCACACGTCCTCAGCTGCTTCGGCTCGGGCTCCGCACCGATGCCATCACCTACCGCTGTCAGTGCGGAGAGCTGTTCAGGGTGCATCAGGGGGTCTATGCCGTCGGCCGTCTCCCGGGAACGCCGCTTGAACGCGCCGCCGCTGCCGTGATGGCTTGCGGGAAAGGGGCGGTGCTCAGCCATAACTCGGCACTCGCGCTGTGGGGCTTCGTCTCGGGATGGCGTACGCCATTGCATGTGACCTGCGCACAGCAGCGCCGCCGGCCGGGGATCGTCACCCACCGGGCCAGCGGCCTGACATCGGCGGATTTTCGGGTCCAGCTCGGGATTGCCGTCACCAGCCCAGCCCGGGCCTTCCTCGACTGCGCCGAGGATCTTGGTCTGCGGCGCCTGGCCCGCCTGGCCGCCACGGCGCGGCGCAGTGGTCACCTGCACCTCGGTCAGGTGGCCGACGTACTGGGCCGCTTCCCCCGGCACCCCGGGAGCGGGCTACTTCTGGAGGCGCTGGAGGGCCTGGGCCAACCGACCCGCTCGGAGTTCGAGGATGCGTTCCTGGCCTTCTGCCAGCGCTATGAGCTGCCCACACCACTGGTCAATCAGCTCGTAGCCGGCCGGGAGGTCGACATGCTGTTCGCCGAGCAGCGCGTGATCGTCGAGCTTGACGGCTGGGATTTTCACCGCGACCGCTACGCCTTCGAGGATGACCGGGAACGCGATGCCAACGGGCTGGCCGCGGGGTTCGTCACCCTGCGCGTCACCTGGGAGCGCCTGACCACCACCGCCGCCCTCGAGGCCAGGCGGCTGTGGGCCATTCTCGCTTCGAGAGGGCTGACTAGCCCTGCTTGACGTACCGGACGGCCTCCGGCGTGATCACGTACTTGACCCGCTTTTCCTCCGGGGTGCGGAAGGGGTACCTGTCCTGGTTGATGTACTTCTTGGCCAGCCGGTCGATGTGATCGTCGGCGTCCTCGCGGGTGCCGTGGGCCTGGCCCCGGATCTCCACGTACTCATACGGGTTATCGCTCGCGAAGACCAGGAGAGTGACGCGTCCGTCGCGCTCCAGGTTGGTCGGCCACTTGCGTCCGGCGGCGCTGTTGACGGCGAGCTCGTCGCCCTCGAGGCTCAGCCAGACGATTGAGCTGGAGATGCTCCCATCGGAATTCAGCGTTGAAACGACGGCGTAGTTGGGGGACTCGAGCAGAGCCCGGACCGGGGGGTCATGTAGAGATGCCATGGCGTTGAGACTAGCCAACCTCTGAGTCTGGCCCGCTGGTTTGGGCGCTCCCGGCCAGGGGGATGATCGAGGGGATGGCAACGGCAATTCGACTTGAGCTGCGCGGGCCCACCCCGCGCGCCTTCGACACGGTCCTGACGCCCGAGGCGCTGGAGTTCGTCGGCGCGCTGCAGCACGAGTTCGGAGCGCGACGCGCCGAGCTGCTGGATGCTCGGGCTCGGCGCCGAGCGCGACTGGCTGCGGGGGAGATGCTCGACTTCCTCCCGGAGACGCGCGAGGTCCGCGACGGCGACTGGCAGGTGGCCCCGGTCCCGCCAGACCTGCAGCAGCGCTGGGTCGAGATCACCGGCCCGACCGAGCGCAAGATGGTCATCAACGCGCTCAACTCCGGGCGCGGACGGGTTCATGGCCGACTTCGAGGACGCCAACGCGCCGAGCTGGCGAACATGGTCGAGGGCCACATCAACCTGCGCGACGCGATCGACGGGCACGATCACCTACGACGGCTCCGACGGGCGCCACTACGAGCTCGGCCGAGAACCCGGCCACGCTGCTCGTCCGCCCCCGCGGCTGGCACCTGCCCGAGCGCCACCTGCTCGTCGACGGCGAGCCCGTGTCCGGCTCGCTGTTCGACTTCGGCCTGTACTTCTTCCACTGCGCGCCGCGGCTGCTGCGCAGCGGCAGCGGGCCCTACTTCTACCTGCCCAAGATGGAGTCCCACCTCGAGGCGCGGCTGTGGAACGACGTGTTCTGCTTCGCCCAGGACGCGGCTGGGGATCGCGCGGGGGACGATCAAGGCCACGGTGCTGATCGAGACCCTGCCCGCCGCCTTCGAGATGGACGAGATCCTCTACGAGCTGCGCGAGCACTCGGCCGGGCTGAACGCCGGGCGCTGGGACTACATCTTCTCGGCCATCAAGTGCTTCCCCGAGCGGCCCGAGATGGTGCTGCCCGACCGCGGCGACGTGACGATGACGGTGCCGTTCATGCGCGCCTACACCGAGCTGCTGGCCGCCACCTGCCACCGCCGCGGCGCCCACGCGATGGGCGGGATGGCGGCGCTGATCCCGTCGCGCAAGGACGAGGAGGCCAACGCGAAGGCGCTGGACGGCGGTTCGGGCCGACAAGGAGCGCGAGGTCGAGCAGGGCTACGACGGCACCTGGGTCGCCCATCCCGATCTCGTGCCCGTGGCCCGGGAGGTGTTCGAGCAGGGCCTGAGCGGCGCGCCCAACCAGCTCGCAGCGCCAGCGCGACGACGTCCACGTCACCGCCGACGAGCTGCTCGACCTGGCCGCGACGCCGGGCGAGATCACCGAAGCCGGGCTGCGCACCGACGTCAACGTCGGCTTCCAGTACGTCTCCTTCTGGCTCGGCGGCCGCGGGGCGGCGGCGATCAACTCGATGATGGAGGACGCGGCCACGGCGGAGATCTCGCGCTCGCAGATCTGGCAGTGGGTGCACCACGGGGCCAAGCTCGAGGACGGCCGCACGGTGACCCCCGAGCTGGTGCGCCAGATCCTCGACGAGGAGACGGACAAGATCCGCGCCGAGGTCGGCGAGGAGACCTGGGCCGAGGGCCAGCCCGAGCGAGACCCGCGAGATCTTCGAGCGCGTGGCGCTGTCCGAGGAGCTGGCCGAGTTCCTCACCCTATCGGCCTACGAGTACCTGGACTAGCCGGGCTGAAGGCGCGGGCGCCGGTGACGGCCGGACCGCCAGCGTCAGCTCAGGGCACCATCCAGGACAGCACCGAGGTCGACTGCAGGAGCACGAGCACGGCCATGATCAGGACGAGCAGGACGCTCCAGCCGATCACGCGGCGGAAGATGTCGCCCTCCCGGCCGCCCAGGCCGACGGCGGCGGCGCCGATGGCCAGGTTCTGCGGCGAGACCATCTTGGCCAGCACGCCGCCCGAGCTGTTGGCCGCGGCCAGCAGCGTCGGCGACAGCGCGGCGTGCTTGGCCGCCGCCACCTGCAGGGCGCCGAACAGCGAGTTGGTCGAGGTGTCCGAGCCGGTCACCGCGGTGCCGAACCAGCCGATCAGCGGGGACAGGAAGGCGAAGAAGCCGCCCGCGCCCGCCGCCCAGGTGCCGAGCGTCACCGTCTGGCCGGAGAAGTTCATCACGTAGGCGATGGCCAGCACCGAGCAGACGGTGAGCAGCGCCCACTTGATCTGGTTGAGCGTGCGCGAAGTAGGTGCGCGAAGGCCAGCCCGGGCCGGATGCGCAGCACGATCACGGTGATCAGGCCGGCGACCAGCAGGCCGGTGCCGGCGGCGGTGAACCAGTCGAGCTTGAACATCTCGCTCTTGGGCGGCTTGCCCGTGGCGCCGAGGATGTGCAGGCCGGGCCAGCTGAACTCGGTCGTCGCCTTGGTCAGCTGCTCGGCGACGCTGTTGAGGCTGATCACGCCGAGCACGATCGTGATGATCATGTAGGGCAGGAAGGCCTCGAACAGCTCGCCGGCGCTGCAGCGGCCGGCCCTCGTCGGCGCGGACCCGGCGCTCCATCTCGGGCTGGGCGGTGGCGCCGCCGGCGATCGCCGGGCGCGCCGGCGCGCTGACCGTCGCGCCGAGCTGCCGCGGCCGGGGTCCAGACCCGGGTGAGCGCCACGACCCGCCGGCCGAGACGAGCGAGGCGATGATGTCGGTCAGCTGGTAGTTGACGTAGTTGGAGATCGCGAACTGGACGACGCCGAAGCTGAGGCCGGCGACCAGCGCGGCCGGCCAGGCCTGGCGCAGTCCGCGGCGGCCGTCGATCACGAACACGAGCACGAAGGGCACGATCACGGCCAGGAACGGCGTCTGGCGACCCGACCATCTGGGCCAGGCTGATGGGCGGGCAGGCCCGTGACCTCGCCAGCGTGGTGATCGGGATGGCGATCGCCCCGAAGGCGACCGGGGCGGTGTCGGCGATCAGGCAGACCGCGGCGGCCTGCAGCGGCGGCAGCCCGAGCCCGACGAGCATGATCCCGCAGATCGCCGCCGGGGTTCCGAAGCCGGCCAGCGCCTCGAGCAGGGCGCCGAAGCAGAAGGCGATCACCACGACCTGCACCCGCGCGTCGTCGGAGACCGCCGCCGAAGGCGCGACGCAGCACGGCGAAGTGCCCCGTGGCCTCGGTCAGGTTGAAGATCCACAGGGCGTTGATGACGATCCACATGATCGGCCAGAAGCCGAACGCGGCCCCCTCCAGCGCCGAGTCGGCCGCCTGCCCGAACGGCATGCTGTACACGATCAGCGCGACGAGGATCGCCACCACCAGCGTGATCAGCGAGGCCCAGTGGGCCTTCATGCCGCAGCACGCCGAGCAGCACGAACAGCGCCAGCAGGGGCAGGACCGCGAAGATCGAGGTCAGCCCCAGCGAATTCGAGACGGGGTCGAGAACCTGCTTGTACACGGCTGCCTCCCTCAAGGCCGTTCGAGCCTCGACCGCTGCATCGCAGAGGCGTCCTAGCTAACCGCCTTCTACCCACCACAAAAGTGATCGAACCGCGCGATTGCGCGGTTGCTAGGGTAGGCGCCGATGGCCACCGCTCCCTCAGAGCCGCTGCCCCAGCGTCTGGCGGCAATCCGCGAGCAGCTCAAGCTGCTGGCGGATTATCTTTGACCCAGCTGCACTGGCGCAGCGCGCCGCCGCGCTCGAGGATGAGATGGGCGCGGCCGGTTTCTGGGATGACCAGGAGCGCGCCGCCAGGTCAGCGCCGAGCACGCCCGGACGAGCCGCAAGCTGAGCGTCTTCCGGGCGCTCGAGACCGACGTCGAGGACCTCGAGCCGCTGGCCGAGCTGGCCGAGGAGGATCCCGAGATGGCCGCCGAGCTCGAGGACCAGGTCGGCGGCGTCCAGGAGCGGCTCGACGCGCTCGAGGAGGAGCGCCTGTTCTCCGGCCCCTACGACGCGGGCGATGCGCTGGTCACCGTCAACGCCGGCGCCGGCGGGACCGACGCCCAGGACTGGGCGGAGATGGTGCTGCGGATGGAGATGCGCTGGGCCGAGAAGCGCGGTTTCGGCGTCGAGCTGCTCGAGGTCTCCCCGGGAGAGGAGGCGGGGATCAAGTCCGCCACCTTCCGCGTCCGGGGCGAGAACGCCTACGGGCTCTACGGCAGCGAGAAGGGGGTGCACCGGCTGGTCCGGCTGTCCCCGTTCGATTCCGCCAACCGGCGCCAGACGAGCTTCGCCGGGGTCGAGGTCTCGCCGGTCGTGGAGGCGGCGGCCGAGGTCGAGATCGACGACGACGACCTGCAGATCGACACCTACCGGGCCAGCGGCGCCGGCGGCCAGCACGTCAACAAGACCGACTCGGCGGTGCGGATCACCCACAAGCCGACCGGCATCGTCGTCCAGTGCCAGAACGAGCGCTCGCAGTCCTCCAACAAGGCCGAGGCGATGGCCATGCTGCGCTCCAAGCTGCTCGAGCTGGAGGAGCGCAAGCGCCGCGAGGAGATCGCCCGTGAGCGCGGCGAGGCCCAGGACGTCAACTTCGGATCCCAGATCCGCTCCTACGTGCTGCACCCGTACACGATGGTCAAGGACCATCGGACCGACTACGAAATGGGAGATGCCAACCGCGTGCTCGACGGCGACCTGGACGGCTTCGTCCGTGCCTACCTGCTCAAGGCGGCGCGATGAGCCGTCGGACCGAGGACCGCCGATACCCGAGCTCGGCCAGACCGACCCGCGCGAGCTGCCCACCGCGCCGTATCTGGAGGCGATCGTCTCCTACGGCTTCCGGGGCTCGGTCCGCTTCCACGTCCCCGGGCACAAGGGCGGTCCGGGCGCCGATCCGGGGCTGCGCAGCGCGATGGGCGAGCGAGCCCTGGCCCTGGACATCTGCCAGGACATCGAGGGCATCGACGTCGGGCCCATCGCCGACCCCGTACGAGCGAGCCGAGCAGCTGGCCGCCGCCGCCTACGGCGCCGGGCAGACCTGGTTTCTCACCAACGGGGCCACCCAGGGCAACCACGCCCTCTGCCTGGCTCTGGCCGGGCCGGGCCAGCACGTGCTGGTCCAGCGCAACTCGCACGCCAGCGTGGTCGACGGCCTCGTGCTGAGCGGCGGCATGGCCAGCTTCGTGACTCCCGAGTACGACGAGGAGCTGGGGATGGCCCACGGCGTCACCCCGGAGGCGCTCGAGGCGGCGCTGGCCCGGAATCCCGGGGTCGAGCAACGCGTTCATCGTCTCGCCCACCTACTACGGGATGGCGGCCGACGTTCGGGGCTGTGCCGAGGTCGCCCACGCCGCCGGCGCCGGGCTGGTCGTCGATTGTGCCTGGGGCTCGCACTTCGGCTTTCATCCGGCACCTGCCCGAATCACCGCTCAGCCTGGGCGCCGACGCCGTCCTGACCTCGACGCACAAGATCGTCGGCAGCCTCACCCAGTCAGCCATGCTGCATGTCGCCGCGGGAGGGCGGATCGACCCTGACGAGGTGGCCCGTTGTGTGCGGATCATGCGCTCGACCAGCCCGAACTCGCTGCTGCTGGCCTCGCTGGACAGCTCTCGGCGCCAGCTCGCTGTCCATGGAGAGGCGCTGCTCGACCGGACTCTGGCCGCCTCCTTCCGGGCCCGCGAGGCGCTCGAACTGATCCCCGGCTGCTCGGTCGTGGGCGAGGACATGGTCGGGCGCCCCGGCGTGGCCGGCTGGGATCCGCTGCGAATCGTCATCGACGTTCGGGGAACGGGCTGCTCCGGCTACGAGGTCGCCGCGGAGCTGCGGGCCAGCTACGACATCTACGTCGAGCTGGCCACCCACGCCACCCTGGTGCTCGTTCTGGGCATGGGACAGCCGGTGGAGCCGCTTGAGCGCTTCACCCACGACTTCGCCGAGACGGTGCGCCGCATCTCGCGCGTCGGAGGCGGGGATGTCCTGGCCCAGACCCCCACGGGCATGGATCAGGAGGCGGTGGTTCCGATCCGCGACGCGTTCCTGGGCGCGGCCGAGACGGTCGGCGTCGATGACGCCATCGGACGCATCTCCAGCGAGTCGATCGCCGGCTATCCACCCGGCGTGCCCGCTCTGCTTCCCGGCGAACGGGTCACCGCCGAGGTCGTGGCCTACCTGCGCGAGCTGGTCGCCGTCGGGGCGCGGCTGCACGGCGCCGCCGACCCCACCTTCACGACGATCCGGGTTCTCGCCGGCCGATAGCCGGCTGGGGGGCGGGCGCCGGACCCGAAGGCCGCGGCGCCCTCCCTTGACGACGATCGCGCTCCGCGCCGGTGCTTCCGGGCCGCCTGCGACCCGGAAGCGTGGCGCGAAGGTTCACGGCTTGACGCTGAAGACCTGACCGGTCAGCTCGCCAACGTACAGGCGGCCCGCGTGCTGGCCGAGGCCAACGGTCGGGGCCACGAAGCCCTTAAGGACGGGCTTCAGCTTGCCGCCCTTGAGCGGCATCGAGAAGACCTCACCGGCCTGCCCAGTCGTCCCCAGGAACGAGGTCATGTAAAGGGTCTTGCCGATGATGGCCAGACCCATGATGTCCGTGTGGGGCGAAAAGGACTTGAACGGCTTGGCAAAGCCCTTGCACTTGCTCCCCTTCGTGTGGTTGCACTGCGGGAAGCCGTAGTTGTCGCCCTTGTGGACCTTGAGTAGGAAGTCGGGCGGGTTCTTGGCCCCCTTGTCCTGGCCGAGGTCGGAGACCAGCGGCGACTTCGACCCGGGCGCGAACGCCAACTGCCACGGCTGCCGGATTCCGGTGGCGAACACCTTCAGACCCTTGCCGTTGGCCTTCATGGACAGCACGTCGTACACGTACGGCGTCTTGGCCGGGCCGTGGTCGTTGCCGTCGGTAAGACCCAGGTCAACCCCGACGTAGAGCCGCCCATCCGGGCCAAAGGCGATGCCGTTCAGGCCGTTGAGCTTCTTGGGCGCCTTCCAGATCACGACCTTCTTGCTGAAGCTGGAGCCGTTCCAACCGCTCCATTTGAACACCCCGAACTGGGCGCTGGTCGGGCCAGTGAACGAGCCACCAGCAACGTAAAGCGACCCCTTGTGATATGCCAGGCCGGAGACGAATTGCGGCGATCCGGCCAGCTTCGTGCCCGTCCCGCCCTTGAGCCGGAACACGCCGCCGTTGGGCGGCCCCGACTGATTGTTGCCGCCGTCGCCCTCGAAGACAGCGCCGCCACCGAAGGCGAACGAGGTGGGAGTCCCGAGCCCGGCCGCGACCATGGTCACCTTGTGACCGCTGGTTGATACCGGTGGGGGAGGGCCGCCGGCCGCCGAGGCGGTGCTCCCGATCAGGGCGCAAGCGCCCACGGCCGCAAGGGCCAATTTTCCGACACGACTAATCATCGAACCTCCTGAGGAATCCTGCTGAACAATGCCCCGGCCGCCTGTCCGCTTGCAGTTGCAGCAGACGATCGCGCGAACCTATCAGGATCTTCACATGAAGACCAGGGCCCCGAAACGCCGGTCAGAGCCTCATTTCACGATGATCGTGCCGCGCATGAAGGGATGGATCAAGCAGACGAAGTGGTAGGTGCCCCGGGTGGTGAAGTCGATCTTGGTCGACGAGCGAAACTGCTTGGTCGAGGGATCGTTGTCCAGGAGGCCGGTGCTCAGGAAGCTATTTCCGTGCGAGGTTGGCGTGAGGGTGAGTGGGCGGGATGGATCACTCAGGTAGGTGCCCACCGGCAAGAAGATGGGGCCGGTCTGAAAGTTCTTGATGATGCGATTCAGGTATGGCCGCGGGCCGAACGTTGCCGTGTGCGTCTCCCGGGAATGAGCAGACATTCGGAAGGTAACCACGGTCCCAGCCTTCACCGTCAGTTTGGCCGGGAACAGCGCGTCGAGTTCGACGCCCCCTGGGGCCGACTGGCCCAGAATGATGGTGCGAGCCGGCGGCCTGCCCCTGGCCGCCTGCTTGGTGGCCTTTATGTCCTTGGTTTCCTGGGTCAGAAGCGCTTTCAGGTCCTGCCGGACCGAGGGGATCTGGACTCCGCTGGGTCTGACTGTGACGTAGCCGATCATCCCGGGGTGCACGTCGCAAAAGAACTTGTACGTGCCGGGCTTGGTGAAGACGACGTTGAATGGTTTGCTCGAACGGATCCCGCTGTCCAGGCGCTTGGTGCCGCTGTAGCTGTGGGCCTTACTGCGCGAGAACAGCTGGGGGTTTAGCCCGAGCAGCGGCAGCTTGCCGTTGAACCAGAACGGATTGCCGGCCGCGTCCTTAAAGCCGTTGGCGATCGTCCGGGTCCGCACAACCAGCGGCAGGTCCGTGTGGCTGCGGCCGGGGAGGTCCACGGTGTGGAAGCCGTCGAAATAGAAGGAGACGGTGTCCCCGACGTTGATCGTCGTGCGCTGATTGAAGAACGCGTTGACGTTCGGGTGATAGCGCTTGGCGAAGCTCTTGGACAAATATTTGGCCGCCACCAGGTTGCTCGACTTCGGAGCTCCCGCCGTGACCACAATCGTCCGAGCCCCCGCAGCTGCCGCGAGCCACAGGGCCCCAGCACAGCTCAGCGCGCACAGCATGACCAACCGTGGTCTGCGATACATCGTGTCCCCCTTCGCGTTACACCAGCCGCCGCGAGCATAGCGGGCATGGGAAGAATCGCGGCCGGGACGGGCTTCACCGGTGCGTATCCTCGTCGGCCATGACTGACCTCCTGGTTGACGACGTGGTGGCTCGCGCCCTGGCCGAGGACCTGGGCGCGGGAGATGTGACCACCGCGGCCACCGTCCCCGCCGGGGCTCGCGCCCGAGCCATCATCACCCAGAAGGCTCCCGGAGTGGTGTTCGGTCTCGATGCCGCTGAGCAGACGTTTCGCCGGCTCGATCCCGAGGTGGAGCTGACCCGGCTCGCCTCCGAGGGCACCTGGCGAGACGGAGGGCCGGTACTGGAGGTGCAGGGCCAGGCCGCGGCGCTTCTCTCGGCCGAGCGGACGGCCTTGAATTTTCTCCAGCGCCTGTCGGGCGTAGCCACCATGGCCGCCCGGTGCGTGGCGGCGGTTCAAGGCATCCAGCCCCGCCCGCCGCGCATCCTCGATACACGCAAGACGACCCCGGGCCTGCGGGCGCTCGAGAAGGCGGCAGTGGCCGCTGGCGGAGCCACCAACCACCGCGCCGGCCTCTACGACGCGATCCTCATCAAGGAAAACCATTCGGCCATGGCCGGCGGCGTGGGCGCAGCGATCCGGATGGCCCGCAACGCGTCGCCGGAGCTTCCGCTGGAGGTCGAATGCTCAACTCTGGCCGAGGTTGATGAGGCGCTGGAGGCGGCCGCACCACGCATCCTGCTCGACAACATGGACCTCGAGCAGCTGCGAGCCGCCGTGGAGCACGTGGCCGGCCGCGCCGAGCTCGAAGCCAGCGGCGGATACAACGTGGACACGGTCCGGGCCGTGGGGGCCACCGGCGTAGACTTCGTCTCGGTTGGCGCGATCACCCACAGTGCGCCGGCTCTGGATCTGTCCCTACTGCTCACCCCGCTGACATGAACCTCCCGATGCTGAGCGCCACCGACGCCCCACTGATGCTCGAGAACATCCCCGAGCTGCAGGATGACGTGCGGAAGCTGGCCGCTGAGCGTGGGGCGGTCATCCTGGCTCACAACTACCAGTTGCCCGAGATCCAGGACGTCGCTGATTACGTTGGGGACTCGCTCGGTCTCTCCCAACAGGCCGCCGCCGCCGACGCCGAGACGATCGTCTTCTGTGGCGTGCACTTCATGGCCGAAACCGCGTCGATCCTGTGCCCCGAGAAGCGCGTGCTGATCCCGGATCCTGACGCCGGCTGCTCCCTGGCCGACTCGATCACCGCCGAGCAACTGCGCCAGTGGAAGCAGGCCCATCCGGACGCGGTCGTGGTCATGTACGTGAACACAACCGCTGAGGTCAAGGCGCTGACCGACTACTGCTGCACGTCGGCCAACGCCGTCGACGTCGTCCGGCACATCTATGCCGAGCACGGTGAGGAGACCGAGATTCTGTTCGGCCCCGACATGTTCCTGGGGGCCTACGTGGAGAAGGTCCTGGGCCGGCCGATGCACGTGTGGGACGGTGAGTGCCACGTCCATGCTGGGATCAAGCCCACAGACATAGCCGCAGTCCGCGCCGGCCATCCCGGGGCAGACTTCCTCATCCACCCGGAGTGCGGTTGCTCGACCAGCGTTATGGAGTACGTAGCGGCCGGGGACATCGATCCGGAGGGCGTGCAGATGCTCTCGACCGGAGGGATGCTCGCCTACGCTCGCGAGCACAGTCGTGCCCAGGGACGGGCAGCGATCGTCGCCACTGAGACCGGGATGCTTCACCCGCTGCGCCAGGCTGCGCCGGGAGTCGATTTCGTGGCCGCCAACGAGGCCGCCCACTGTCGCTTCATGAAGATGATCACCCTGCCCAAGCTCAGAGACGCGCTGCGTGACGGCGTGCACGACGTAAAGGTGCCCGCGGAGATCGCCGATCCGGCCCGCCTGCCGATCGAGCGCATGGTGGCGATCGGCGCGGCACCGGCGGGCAGGGGCTAGAGCCGACCTCGCCCGCCGGGGCAGGGGCTAGGCCCCGACCTCGCCCGGCGGGGCAGGGACTAGGGCCCGACCTCGCGGTCCTCGTAGAGCAGCATTCCCCGGTCAACCACCCTCTGGACCGCCGGCATCGAGGTTTGCTTGCGCAGGAATTCCTCGGGCGTGTAGCAGTGGACGTCGGCCCCATCGCCCATCTCCATGGCGTCCCATAGCGCGCCCGCCTGGTAGACGCGCTCCAGCCAGGGCATGCCGTCAAAGGCCTCGGAGACCAGCACCACGACATACTCGCTGCCGCGCTCGCGTTGAGGCGGGGCTCCGCGCAGGTCATCTACCCGCGCGCCACCCAAAAGCGCCGCCCGGATCGGCCAGCGATCCCCGACCCGGCTCAGGTAGCGGCGCAGCTCAACGATGTTCAGGGCCTCGCTGACCGGCACGGTGCCGATTGTGCTTCAGCCCCGGGACGATCGTCAATAGCGGGCGATGGCGCCGATCATCTTGCTTTCCAGCACCGTCGCGCTCCAGTTGGGTGGTCCGTCGAGCATCAGGGCGAAGGCCAGCATGTGATTGTCGAGTCCGCGGCAGTAGCCGGCCAGGTTGGTGACGTAATCGAGCGTCCCGGTCTTGGCTATGCAGCGGCCGCGGGCGGGCGTCTTGAGGCCGATGGACTGGACCGTCCCCTCGACGCCGACCGTAGGCAGCGAGGCGGCCAGTTGGCCCCCCGCGGGCGTGTGCCAGACGTCGCGGAGCAGGGCGACGATCTGGGCCGGCGAGGAGCGGTCGTTGCGGGAGAGTCCCGAGCCGTCGAGGATGGTCGGATGTAGGCCATAGAAGTCGCCGATGGTCTGTCGGATGACCGCAGCGCCCGCGGGGATGCTCGCGGCGTGGCCGAACAGGACGCCAAGTTGTTTGGTGAACAGCTCGGCGAACAGGTCATCGGACGGGACGTCCATCAGCCGCGTCATGGCGCCCATCGGCGGGGAATTGACCAGGGCCAGGAGGTGGGCATGGGCCGGGGTCGAGCGGGTGTGCGGTGCGGCCCGGACCGAAATTCCCGCCCCACGCATGGTCAGGGCGAGCTCATGGACGGCAAATAGGGCCGGGGACAGCCGCTTGGTGACGGTGCCGTGGTCATAGGTGAGCGCGCTCAGCTGGCCGCCGAAGTCGGGGATATCGGCCTTGAAGCCGGTCATCAGACCTCCGCGCCGGCGATCGAATAGCGACTCGTCAGCGAACACGGGTCCGGTCACGCGCCGGAGCCCCCGCCGCCGGAGTTGGGCGACGAGCTGGTTGGGCGTGGGGCCCTGGCTCTGATTCCAGACGCGGTTGAACCCGCTGTCGCCGAAGGTGGGATCGCCACCTCCGCGCAGATACAGGCTTCCGTGCCAGGTCCCGTTGCGGAGATGTCCGGTGCCGAGTACGGAGGTGTGGAGCCGTAGGTCCGGGCCGAGGCGGCGCAGCAGCGCCACCGTGGTGTAGAGCTTCTCAACCGATGCGGGGGGGCGCCGGATGGACGCCCGCTGTGCGAACAGCGCCCGGCGCGCATCGAGGTCATAGACCAGCGCGCCCGTGGCCGGTCCGCCGGCGCGAAGGGCCCGGTTCAGGCTGGCCTGGAGCCGGGCCAGCATGGGCGTGCGCGGGGCCAGCGGGCCGAGGCTCGAGGCGGCAGGGACCTTCGGCCGGATGGGCGGCGTCGAAGCGCGGCTGGAGGTTGTGGCTGAGGGACCACGTACCCCACCGGTCTGACCCCGGCGCACGTCGGTCCTACTGGTGGTGGTGAAGGAGCCGAATCCGGCCAGGCTGATAGCCAGGAGAGCGAGGATGGCCAGCAGGGCGAGCCCGACCCAGCGTTTCAGGCGCTCTCCAACTCCTCCACCGTATGTGGGCCCACACAGGCCACCGCCAGATCATCGGCTACCCCGGCGGCGATGGCTCGGACCTCGTCGTAGGTGACTGCGTCGAGCAACTCGATGGTTCGATCTGGATCCACGTCCTCGCCGTGATGAACGATCGTCTGCTGAGCGGCGTAGCGGGCCACCGCGCCGCTGTTCTCAAAGGCGATCGCGCGCGCGCCGGCGGCATAGGCTCGAGCCCGCTCAACCTCCCCTTCCGTCGGCCCGTCGGCCCGCAATTCGCTGACGATGTCGCGCATCCGTCGGTAGGCCTCGACGCACTTGGATGACTCCAGGCCGGCGGACAGCTGGAGGATCGGGACGTCGGCGTAAGCGTGGGGAAAGGCGCTCACCGAGTAGGCCAGCCCGCGCTGCTCGCGGATTTCGTCGAACAGGCGCGAGCCCATCGAGCCACCCAGCAGGGTTGAGTAAATGGCCAGCGCCGCGCGCTCGAGCGGCTGGGTGACATCGATCGAGGGCCGGTAGGAGAGGCGAAGATGGGATTGGTTTGAGTCGCGCTCTCGCACCCTCACCACCGGTTCGAGCGGCGGCGCTGGGTCGTAGGGTTCGGGTGCGGGTCGCGCTTCGAAGCGGCCGAAAAGCTCCTCGAGACCGGCCTCGTCACCCAGCGAGTCGAGATTGCCGACGGCGAACGCGGCCCCGGTGGCTGGGGACCAGCGCCGGGTGCGGAAGGCCACGATGCCCTCGCGCGTGAAACTGTCGCGGATGTGCTCGGTCGGCCCCAGCACCGGACGGCCCAGGGGGTGGTCGCCGAACACCGCCTCGTCGATGAGATGCTCGGCCATGGTCGCCGGCTGGTCCTCGGACCGGGCGATCTCCTGGACCACCACGCCGCGTTCCCGGTCAAGCTCCCCGGCGTCGATGCGGGCCCGGCCCACGAAATCGGTCAATAGATCGGCGGCCTCGAGAGCGCGCTCGGCCCGGGCGGTGATGTGAAAGGCGACCAGGTCATGGCTGGTGTAGGCGTTCAGCACCGCTCCGATGCGCTCGGCGGCCTCGTTGACGTCCCGGTAGGTGGCGAACTTCTCGCCCCCCTTGAACACGAGATGCTCGAGGAAGTGAGCCATCCCGTTCTCCTCCGGGCGTTCGGTGCGAGCACCGGCGTCGAAGGCAACGAGCAGGGTCAGGGCACGCGTCCCATTGACCGCAATCCGGTGCAACCTCAACCCGTTGGTGAGCGTGGATACGGTGATCGATGACATCGGTCTCGCCAACGGTATCGAGCCGGCTGACGAGACGGTCGGCCCCGTTCCCTGCTCCGCGTTTCGCCCTGCAAATCGCGTTGCACGATCAAACTGGCGAAGACATCCGCCGGTGGGGCTCGCTACCCTCCTGCGGACCTCATGGCTACTTCATCTCGAGCATCCCAGGGCAGCCGCCGCCGTGCTGCCGCGGCTCCCGCACCTCGTGCCGTCCCCGTCGTGCCGACCGCTCCCTCCAACGGCTACAACGTGATCGAGTTCCACGGCGTGTCCAAGCTTTACCCGGGCAACGTGGGCCTGGACCAGGCCACGTTCTTCGTCTCGCGCGAGGAGTTCGTCTTCCTGGTCGGCTCGACCGGCTCGGGAAAGTCGACGGTCATGCGGCTCCTGATCAAGGAGCTTGACCCCACCGCGGGAGCGATTCACGTCGCCGGCCACGATCTCAGCAAGATCACCCGCAAGCGCATCCCCTTCTATCGGCGAAACATCGGCGTGGTCTTCCAGGACTTCAAGCTGCTGCCCAACCGCACGGTGTACGACAACGTGGCCTACGCGCTGCAGGTCACCGGCGGTGGCCGCAAGGAGATCCGAGCCAAGGTTCCGGACATCCTGCGCCTCACCGGCCTCTCGACCAAGCTGCACAATTACCCCGACCAGCTTTCGGGTGGCGAGCAGCAGCGGGTATCGATAGCGCGAGCGTTCGTCAACCACCCGCCACTCCTGTTGGCCGACGAGCCGACCGGGAACCTGGACCCGGAAACGAGCATCGACATCATGCGGCTGCTCTACCGGATCAACCGGACCGGGACGACGGTGCTCGTGGCGACGCACGATCAGGCCATGGTCGACAAGATGCGCCGCCGCGTGCTCGAGCTCTCCGAGGGCCGGATCATCCGCGACGAGTCCGCCGGACTGTACGCCCGGGACGAGTCGACGCGCGAGTTCGCCAGCCGCCTGCGCGCCCCCTCGACAAGGCCCCCCGGACTCTCGTAGCGTGGCTCCCACCGAAACATTTCCCCGGGTTTGGCGGCTCCGGATGGCCGCCATGCTGCGTCATCGGAGCCTCGCGCAGCGCTGCTGCGCCACGGCTCCTGCTTCCTTGCCTGACGACCCCCGGAACTCGCCCTCCCCGGCGAAACGTTCCGGCGAGACCCACTGATGCGCCTCGGCTTCTTCCTCAAGGAGGCGGCGCGGGCCATGCGCCGGAGTGCGGCGCCGAGCTTCGCCGCCCTGGCCACCGTACTGGTGACGATGCTGGTGCTCGGCGTGTTCATCCCCATCGTCCAGGCCACCAACGGCGCCGCCGACAGCGTGCGCAGCCGGGTGCTGGTCGACGTCTACATGAAGACCAGCGCGACCGCCGCTGACGAGGCTCGCGTACGCCACGAACTGCTCAGCGTCCCGCACGTCCGCACGGTCGAGTTCGTCTCCAAGCAGCAGGCCTACCAGCAGCAGGCCAAGGTCGACCCGCAGGCCTACCAACTGCTGGGTTCAAACCCGTTGCCCGACACCTTCCACGTCATTCCCGACAACCCGGCCGACGTGCTCGCCGTGCGCAGTGCGCTGACGCCAAACGGGGCTTCGGGGCAGGCCACGCCGATTGACGCCGCGATTCAGAGCGTCTCCAATAAGAAGAACGACACCCGCAAGATCCTCGAGGTGACCAATCTGGTCACGATCACCGCCGCCGCACTGACGGTGCTGTTGACCATCGCCTCGATCCTGCTCATCGCCAACACGATTCGGCTCTCGCTCTACTCGCGGCGCCGAGAGGTCGAGGTGATGAAGCTGGTCGGAGCGACCGATTGGTTCATCCGCTGGCCGTTCGTGATCGAGGGAATCGTGGTGGGCGCCGCCGGAGCGCTACTGGCGATCGTGGTGCTCGGGCTGACCAAGGTGCTGCTACTCGATCCGCTGGCCAACAACTGGACCCTTATCGCGGCACCCCGGACGATCCCCTTCATCGCCCTGGTGGCCGTGTTGATGGGTGCGGGGGTGCTGGTTTCGGCGCTCGGCTCAGGCCTTTCGCTGCGGCGCTTCCTGCGCGTCTGATCGGCCCTCGATGTGAGGCGGCCTCCGGGGGCCGCGGGCCTTCGCTGGCTACCCTCAGCACAGCATGTTCGACGGACGCTCACGGGGATCCAGCCGCGGCCTGATGGCCGTGGTGGGCGTGGTTGCCCTACTCGTAGGGCTGGTGCTCGGGGGCCATCCGAGTTGGCTTCCAGGCCCGGTTCGAAGTGTCTTCACATCCGACAGCGGGAACGACAAGATCGTCAATGACGTGATGGGTCTGCTCCAGCAGGACTATTACCGCCGGATCAACCGCACTCAGCTGCTCGACAAGGGACTGGCCGCCGCCGTGGCCAGCCTGAACGACCCGTACTCGCACTACTTCAACCGCGCGGATTACCAGTCGTTCGAGAGTCAGAGCAATCCGCACCTGAGCGGGATCGGGATCGATGTCCGAACCGAACCCAAGGGCGTCCAGGTCCTCGACGTGTTTCCCGGCTCACCGGCCGCTCGGGCCGGACTCGGTCGGGGGGATCTCATCACCAGCGTCGGATCGACATCGTTGGCCAATCGCTCGCAGTCCTTCTCGGCGTCCTTGATCAAGGGCCGCGCCGGGACGCGCGTCAGTCTGACCGTGCTTTCGGGCCGGCGCACGCGCACCGTGTCGATCATCAGGGCCCACCTCGCCGTCCCCGTGACCAGCAGCGCGCTGGTCACCGTCAAAGGCCGAAAGCTCGGCGTGGTCCGCCTGACCAGCTTCACGGCAGGCTCGGGCGACGAGGTCCGCGGCCAGGTGAAAAAGGTCCTAGGCCAGGGAGCACAGGCCATCGTTCTCGATCTGCGGGAGAACGGCGGCGGCCTGCTCCAAGAGGCGGTCACCGTGGCCAGCATCTTCATCCCCGACGGAACGATCGTCTCCACCGCGGGACGCAGTCAGCCTCGGCAGGTCTATCTGGCCAGGCGCCAGGACACCGTCGCGCCCCGGACACCGCTGGTTGTCCTGGTTGATCACGGCACCGCCTCGGCCGCCGAGATCGTCACGGGAGCACTGCGGGATCGTGGCCGGGCCAAGGTGGTCGGCACCCATACCTACGGCAAGGGCGTGTTCCAGGAGATCCAGCCGCTGCCCAACGGTGGCGCGCTCGACTTCACCGTCGGTGAGTACTTCACGCCCAGCGGGCGCAACCTGGGTGGCGGAGGTGTGCGCCGCGGGGCCGGCATCAGCCCCGATATCTACGCGAGCACGAACCTTCGCAGTAAGAGGGACACCGCACTACGCGTCGCCGAGCGCACCGTGGCCGCCGAGATCCGGTGAGCGCCGCGCGCAGGGGGTCCGAGCCGCGCCCGGGAGTGCGCGTTGGCGTACTCCGGAGAAAGGGCAAGTTCCTCGTCGCGGAGCCGTTCTTCGAGCCCGGGACCCAGATCGTGGTCAGCCGCGATCGCAAGGCCGACGTTGGGGACCTGGTCGTCGTCTCCGCGGGTGGCGCGGGGCGTCGCGGCTCTCGAAGGGCGGTCATCACCCGCCGGCTGGGGCGCCCGGACGTGGCCCGGGACGTGATCCGGGCCTTCATGCTCGCCCAGGGACTCAGCGGCCAGTTTGATCCCGCGGTCGAGAACGAGGCCCGCCGGGTGTCCGAAGGCGTCGCCACCGCGCAGTCCCAGTCCTCGGGTCGGCGTGATTTGCGCGATCTGGCCACCTTCACGATCGATCCGGTGACCGCCCGCGACTACGACGATGCCATCTCGGCGTCGGCCCGGCCCGAGGGGGGCTGGCAGGTCTGGGTCCACATCGCCGACGTATCGGCCTTCGTCACGCCCCGCTCGGCCCTGGATCGCGAGGCCTACCAGCGCGCGACCAGCGTCTATGTCCCCGGTGCGGTGGAGCCGATGCTGCCCCGGTCCCTGTCCAATGGGGTCTGCTCTCTGGTCTCTGGCCAGGAGCGCCTGACCGTCACGGTGGAATTGACCATCGACGTCGGCGGCCGCGTGCGCAGTGCCTCGATGTACCGCTCGATCATCCGCTCCGACGAGCGGCTCGACTACGACCGTGTCGACCGAATCTTCGCTGGATCGGAGGCGGCGAGGGGGCCGTGGGGGGAGCCCCTGGGGGTGGCCCGAGCGGCCGCGGCCGCTCTGGGCGGGGCGCGCAGCGGCCAGTCGGCGGTTGTGGTGGAGTCGGCTGAGCCTGAGTTCAGCTTCGATCGCGACGGTCACGTGCGGGAGGAGAGGTTGGTGGCGCAGACCGAGTCTCACCGCGTGATCGAGCGGCTGATGATCGCCGCCAACGAGGCGGTGGCCGGGTTCCTGTCCGAACGCCAGGTTCCCACTCTGTACCGGGTCCACGAGAGGCCGGAGCCCAGCTCGGTGGAGCGTCTGGTGGCACAGCTGTCCTCGCTCGGCGTCCCCACTCCGCCGGTGCCGGGCGGAGCACTCACCCCCCAGCAGGCCGCGGACCTGGTGGGCCAGGTCTCGGTCATGGTGGCCGACTGGGTGCGGAGGCGAGGTCACGGCGCCCGAGCGCTCAACAGCCTCGTCTTACGGTCTCTGAAGCAGGCCTATTACGACCCCCGCAACCGGGGGCATGCCGGCCTGGCCTCGCCCAGCTACTGCCACTTCACCTCTCCGATCCGGCGCTACCCAGATCTCATCTGCCATCGGGCACTGCTCTCCGCGGTGGCCGGCGCGCCGGCGCCGGAGTCGAGTTTCGTCATCGGCGCCGGTCCGTGGACATCGAGTCGGGAGCGGGCGGCGATGGTCATCGAACGCGATGCTGACGACATCGCCCGCTGCTTTCTGCTCGAGTCAGAGCTGTTTTCGGGCGGCGATCGGGGCGTGGCGTTCGGAGGCGAGGTTGTCGGTCTGATCGGCGCCGGCGCCTTCATCGCCTTCGGCGAGGGGCTCAAGTATCAGGGGATGCTGCCTGTCCGCCGCCTGCGCGGCGACTGGTGGGAGTTGAACGAGGAGGCAACGATCCTGGTCGGGACCCGCAACGGAGGGGCGATCCGGCTCGGGGACCCGATCGACGTGCAGGTGGGCCAGATCGACGCACCCCGGGGTAGGGTGGATCTCCTGCCCGTTGGATCCGCGTAGGGCCGCCACCTATTCTCAGCGCAACATGGCCAAGACACGCAAACGCAAAGCCGCTGCTGGAGACGTTGCCACCAACCGGCAGGCGTCCTACCGGTACAACCTGCTCGAGCGCTACGAGTGCGGGATTGTCCTCACCGGCACCGAGGTCAAGTCGCTGCGTGAGGGCAAGGCTCAGCTCAAGGACGCCTACGCTCAGGTCCGCGACGGAGAGATCTGGCTGACGGGCGTCTACATCCCCCCCTACGGTCCAGCCTCGCGTGAGAACCACGATCCCGAGCGTCCGCGCAAGCTCCTGCTCCATCGGGCCGAAATCGACCGGCTGATCGCGCGCACCCAGGAGCGGGGCCTGACCCTGATCCCCACCCGCATGTACTTTTCCGGCGATCACTCGAAGGCCAAGGTCGAGATCGCCCTGGCCAAGGGCAAGGATCTGTTCGACAAGCGGGACACGATCCGCAAGCGGGATGTGGCCCGCGACGTTCAGCGCGAACTGCGCGAAGTCGGCCGCTGAGCGCTCAGAGGAGATGTGCCCTACGGCGGGGAACCTTGCTAACGGACGCTACATTGCGTCATCCACCTGCGACCTGGGTAGACACCTGACATGACTATCGGCTCATCCATCCTCCTGATCGCCATCGGGGCCATTCTCAAGTACGCAATTACGGCTCACGTGAGCGGTATCAATATCCAGACCGCCGGCACCGTACTGCTGATCCTCGGGATTGTCGGGCTGGTTCTGTCCGTGATCTACACGTTCTACTGGTCGCGGGCGCAGCGCCCCAGCGAGGTGCGGGTCCGTGACGAGCGCGACCCGCGCTACAACGATCCTCGCTACTAGACCTCTCGGCGGCTAGACGATCGCGCGCTGCAGGTGCGTGGCGTCCATGCCGACAACCAGTAGACCGATGAGGGACAGGTAAACCGCGGCGACGAGGACACGATCCCGCGGCCGAACCTTGTAGTAGGCCAGCTGCTCGGGGCTTGCCGAGCGCCGTAGCTTCCAGCGCTTGTAGGTCTCCAGGCCCGCGAAGACGACGATGATCAGGATGATCGGGTTCGGGAACACGAAGGCCATCGCCACCATGGCCAGGAAGCCGAGGAACCACATCCACGGGGCCATGGCGGCCATCGCCCGCCCGCCGTCCAGCGGGAGGACCGGGAGCAGGTTGAACAGGTTGAGGAAGAAGCCGGTGAAGGCAAGCGCGCGGAACAGATCATTGCCGGTCGCCTGCCAGATCAAGATGCAGGCCGCGGCCCCGATTGACCCGAGCACGGGGCCGGCCAGACCGACCCGGGCCTCAGCGGCGGCATCCTCGCCGAGCGAGCGCGCGCTGATCACGGCGCCCAGGAAGGGGATGAACATCGGCGCGCTGGCCTTAATCCCCTCGCGGCGCAGCGCGATGACGTGGCCCATCTCGTGGACAAAGATCAGGATGACGAAGCCGACCGCGAACTGAAAGCCCCAGATGGTCGCGTAGGCCACGATCGACACCAGCATCGTTCCCGAGGTGGCCAGGAGCTTGACCTTGGGCAGGAACAGGAGAATCGTCTTGATCTTGGCCAGGAAGGCCAGGATGGCGGCGCCGATCGGCGCCAGCCGGCGGCGGAAGAAGCCCTGGGACCTGTGCTGGCGGCCGTCGTCCTCTGGGAGTTGGTTGCGGGGCGAAAACTGTCCGGGGCTGCCGTATACGTCGCTCGCGCCGTAGCGGACGGAGGCGTACTCGTAGGGATCGGAGAGGGGACCCTCCGGAAGGGTGGGATGTGTCGGTTCCATGACCTGTACCAATTGTCGCAGGCGCCGGGAAGCACTTATCCGACTCTTAGCCGAGTGTTGCTCCCTTCTGGGTTGGGAGCCCGGCCGACCTATACTGAGGGGTATAGAAGTACCCCCGGGGACGACAGGCTTCGACGTGGTCGGTTCGTGGGGGTGGTTGCGAGTCGAGGTCCCGGGCGGCCTCGTAAAACACCCGGGAAAAAAATAAGTGCGAACTCTCACGAGTTCGCGCTCGCCGCTTAGTAACTAAGCCGTGAGCGCTCCTGGCCTCTCGCCCGCCTGCAGCGGAGAGCCGGGATCAACTAGCAGGCTTGCTCGGATAGGCCCGCTCCGGCCGACCCCGAGGACATTTTTCGGAGCTGGTCTCCCGCAACCCCGCCGGCGTGGCGAGCGGGAGATGAGATCAGAGCGCCGGATACGCTCGTAGACACCACCTTTTGCGCGACTGCGGACGCGGGTTCAATTCCCGCCGTCTCCACCTCACAAAGAATTCGAACCGGCCTCCGCACGTCCTTGATCCACTCCGATCTCGGCCCATCCGGCCGCAACGGAACACCTGATCAGCCGACAATCTCGCCGCAGCCTCGACGACCAAGACCATCCAGCAAGCCGACACCGACTGCTGGGGGCCACTCCAGGATGGCGGCCCCGTCGTCATGGCGATCGACGAGCAGCAGCTGAGCATCTGGCGCGCCGGCCTGGATTGTCTGGCCCGTCACCGGGCGATCTCAACCGCGCACCCCGCTTCTTCGATCTCCGACACCACCGCCGGGTCTGCGGTCTGATCGGTAATCACAGTGCTGACCTCCTGGATGTCGCAAACCTTGGCCAGCTCGACCTCGCCGAGCTTCGAGCCGTCGGCCACGATCACGCGACGGCGGGCGGCCAGCAGCATCGCCCGCTTGACCTCGGCCTCGGGAAGGTTGATGTTGGTGATGCCGCTGCCGGCGTCGACCCCGTTGCAGCCGATGAAGCCGACTGAGGCATGCAGTCCACTCAACAGCACGGTGGCCAGAGGGTTGACGAGCGAGTGCTGCAGGGGCCGCAGGGTGCCGCCGGTCACCACGACGGTGATCCGGGGGTGAGCGGGCTCCAGCTCCAGCGCCACGTTCAGGGCGGTGGTGAACACGGTCACGTCGCGTAGATCGGCGCGCGCGAGCAGTGCCCGAGCCACGGCGGTCGTCGTGGTGCCAACGTCGAGCAGGACGGTCTCCCCCGAGGCCACCTTGCTGGCCGCCAGCGCGCCGATGTGCGCCTTCTCTGTGGCCAGGTTCAGCTCCGAGGCTTCGAAGGGCTGCTCGCTGGGAACCACGCTGGCCGGTACCGCTCCCCCGCGGATCCGGTGCAATTCGCCGCGGGCCTCGAGGGACTGCAGGTCGCTACGGATCGTGACCGTGGAGACGTGAAATCGCATCGCCAGATCAGCCACCCGGACAAAGCCGCGCTCCCTCACCAGTCCGGCGATGCGCTCCTGGCGTAGCTCTGGCGGGACATCAGCATCGATCAGCTGCCCCGAGTCCAAGCCCACCACGTGAGCCTAACCGTTCTCAGGCGCGGTCGGCGGGTGGCGCCGGGTGGATCGCCTAGCCCATTCAAGTACAGGTCAGCATTGGGCTGGCCCAGTCGCCGTGGTCATTTCCATTGCCGTCGCCGGCGTCGCCGACAACCAGGTCGAGCACCTGAGCCCCGGTAACGGGAACGTTGATCGACGCCGACGGCGAGGAGCCGGTCAGCGTCGGCGTGGTGACCAGGGTCTTGCCGTCGGCAAGCACACTGAACGTGACGCTGCCGGCACTGCCAACCTCGTCGTCGATGCCGACCGTGGCCGTGAACGTGCTGCAATGACCGCCGAGATAGATCTGGACATCGCTGACTGAGTTGGTGCCGAGCCCCTTGGCGTACTGGACACCGTTTAGCGTGATCGTCCGTCCATCTCCGGCCTGGTTGCCGCCGACGCTCATGTCGCGCTCGACCGGTCCCCACCCGTTCGTGGCCGACCGGAAGGGGAGATCGCTCACGGCATCGGTGCCGCTCGGTGGCGGGGGCGGGACCGCGCCGATGATTCGCTCGTCACGGTTCGAGCGCCTGTGGCCGGACTGCGTGTAGCGAACTGTCGCGGTCAACGGCCAGGCTCTCGCGGTGCTGCCGGCTGGAGCGGTGACGGGCCAGCTGAAGGTGACCGTCTGGCCCGGGCCGATACGGGACACAGTGGCCGGAGTGACGCCGCCCACTGTCCACCCCGCGGGGGCGTTCAGGGTCGCGCTGATCGCCGATGCCGGCGGGTCGGATCTGGGAACGCTCACCGTAGCCGTCGCCGTGAACTGCTGGCTCGGATGCACGGCATCGGGCACGTTCAGCGAAACGCGGGTGCCGGGCGGTTTCGGCATTGCGTACTTGGTGGCGTCGTAACCGGGACTGTAATCCTGGCTTACCTGTAGCGAGGACGTGTAGCTCCCGTAGTTGGTCAGCGCCACCTTGCCGAGGCCCCCGGTCTTGCCGTCCAGGTTCCACACCGCAATGGCGATCGAGTTCCGACCGTCCGGGTTGAGGATGCCGTTGGGCACGGGGAAGCTGTGCTCAGGCCCGACGTAGTTGACGTAATTGCCGACCTCCCACCCGTTGACGAAGATCATCGCCCGATACTGCCGACTCGGATCATCGGCGATTGTGAGGCCCAGCGACGTGTCCTGCTGACGAGGCAGGTTCAGAGCTACGTCGGTGCGGTACCACGACACCCCGGGGTTGGGGTCGCTGTAGGGCAGCCTCACCCGAGCCCATGAGGAGTCCGGGAAGCCCGGCAAAGACCAGCCGGCCCGCTCGCCGTAGAGCCCGCCGGTGGATAGCGGCCCGCGGACGGGGTCGATCCCGGTTTCGCCCCCGCGAACGCCCTGCAGCCGCCAGGTCAGTGAGGTCAGGGGCGCTCCGATCAGCGACACGCCGATAAGTCCGCGAGCGGCCTTGTTGCCGTTGGAAGCGTTGTAGTCCTCCTCGTGACCCATGTTCACGGTGAGCACCGAGACGACGTTGTCCCCGGTGCTGCGAACCGCCCCCGCCGGGAAAGTGAAGTCGCCCGTGCCCGTGGTCGAACTGCCCAGGAAGGTCCCGTTCAGCCAGACGGAGAAGGCCTGCGCACCGCCACCGGAGGTGGAGATGAGGTGGATTCCCGTCTCCTTGCCGCTGGAGCGAAAGCGGCCCCGGTACCACGTGTTCCCGGTGTGAAAACCGTAGTCATCAGCGAACAGGACCGGCAGCGACCCCGGCGGGGTCGTGCTGTTGGACGACATCTTGTCGGCTACCACCCAGCTTGAGTCGTTGAAGCCGGGGCGGGCCTCGGGGGCTGCCTCCCGGTGCCTCCAATGGGTCAGCGCCGGGAGTCTGATCGCCCGGGCGACGGGGATGCCTCCGGCCAGGCTGCCGGTCGGCGTGAGGCGGGTGGGTACATCACGGCCGTTCCAGGTCACCCGGTGGGCGGCGGTAAACACCTCGAGCCGGCCATTGCGCCCGTTGTCTCCGGTCAGGTTGACGGTCGAGCCGCGGGCCGAAGCGCCCCGCAGCAGGTGCGTGCCCCGAACCAGGACCGGTCCGCCCGAGGTGTCCTGGCGCCAGAACGTCTCCGCGGTGGGCTTGTCGGCCAACAGGAGCAGCAACCGGTGAGCGCCCGTGCCCTGCACGAGAACCCGGATCAAGCCGCTGTGGCGGTAATTGAGGCGAAGGTCGCCCGTGGCCGCGTCCCAGTTCGTCCTAACGTCTCCCCCCGAGACGCTCACCCGGGGTCGGGACCCATAGTGGAGAACGGTCTCACCGTCTGTCCCCGGGTCGCCGTAGAGCACGGCGACGTCGCGGCCACCGATCGTCGCGTTGGTCATGATCTCGGAGGTCGAGTACTGCATCTGGTTGGTGCCCAGCTTGTAGTTGGCCACGATGATGTGCGAATCACGACCGTTCAGCGTGATGCCCGTGCCGGGCTGCTGTGGCACCACCGGATAGGTCGGGGGGGCCTGGGAGGCCGCGGGTACGTCGATCGCGTCGATGGAGACGTAGTTGTCGGTCGACGTGCTGCTGTGGGTACCGTCGACCGCGATCTTAAGCGTGTGTGCCCCGTCGGGCAGGCCCGACCTCTGAAACAGCACCGCCTGGTTCTGGCTGCCGGAGGTGTCGACGGTGGCCTGCTTGACCCCATCGATGTACACGTCCGCGAAGCCGTGATTGTTGGTACGCGAGCCGATCCAGCGCACCGAGGTGCCGTTGAACGTCACACTCATCGAGTCGCCCGCGCTGTTGGAAAACGATTCTGTGTTGTCGTAGTCACCGCCGGTGTAGCTCTGGTTGGCCACGTGTGACCAGCTTCCGGTGTAGTGCAGGGCGGGATCGGTGTCGTCGTGGGTGTAGCTCACCGGACCGGGCTTGGCATTGAAGTCCAACGATAAGTGGGTCGTGTCGACGTTCGTTGAGGTGGAGTCACTGTGCCTCAGCACATGGAACTGGGTGCCCGTGTCGGTGTTCATTCGGGCGGTGTCCACAATCGCCGGGTTGTCCGGGGCGATGGCCCGGATCGGATCGGTCTTGAGCAGCGGCGTCACGGCATGCGTGAAGTAGCCGATCAGCTTGTCCTCGTAGTACTTCGGGTCCAGCTGCCGGGTCTCCCGGATCGCGGCACCGTAGTCATACGAGGTGTAGTTCTCGGGCATCGACAGCCAGCCCCAGTTGGTACCGCCGTAGGTCATGTAGAAGCTCTGCGCGGTGGCGCCCACGGCGATGTTCTGCTTGTAGAAGACATTGGCGAATTGATCGTTGATCAGCTTCGCGCACTGGTCATAGCCGGGACCACCCCACGGGTCGAAGGCGCCCCCCTGGAACTCGGCCGTGTAGAGCGGCTTGCCCGCGACATGGTCATAGCTGATGTCCGGCACGCCGCTCCAGCGGCTGGGGTTGCTGCAGTTGAACCCCTGCGGGTAGGAGTCCGCGCCGTCAACGTCGAGCGCAGCCGAGCCCGAGTTGAAGGTTCCGTTGTTGTTGCCCGTCAGGGGGACGGTGATCCCGTCGGCCCGGGCCTTGTTCTCCAGGTGCTGCATGTAGGCCCGGCCGGTCGCGCTGCCGTTGTAATACTCGTTCTCGACCTGGTAGGCGATCACCGTGCCGGTGCCGTTGGTGAGCTGGTGGCGGGCCAGGATGCGATCGATCCGGGTCTGCCACTCATCCGCGTACCGCAGGTATTGCGGGTCGCTGGTCCGCGTGTTGCCTGGAGTCGTGGACAGCCACCCGGGGAAGCCGCCACCGTCTACCTCGGCGTTGATATACGGGCCCGGGCGCGCGATCACGTACAGACCGGCCTGGGCCGCCATGTTGAGCACCTCGTCCACGTTGCGAACGCCGTTGAAGTCGTAGACGCCGGGCCGAGGCGAGTGATAGCCCCAGTCGAAGTACAGAGAGGTGGCGTTGAAGCCGGCCGCCTTCATCTTCTGGAAGATGTCCAACCACAGGCTCGGGCTAGGCAAGCGGAAATAGTGAAACTCGCCGGACCAGATGTATGTCCGCCGACCGTCGACCTTGAACGAGTAGCCGTCGAAGCTGACCGTATGTGCGCTGGCACCGCGTGCACGACCAGCGGCGCCGACCGGTGCGGGGGACAGTAGGAGGCCGCCGGCGAGGACGGTGAGAAGGACCAACAGTTGTCGGCCTTGGCGGGAACCAGGAATACGGCTTCCGATCAACTGCCAGAAGAACCGCACGACCACGAAAAACGGGCGACGACCAAGCATTACTCTTCTCCTCCCACAATCAGACCCCACACGCCGGTTTCCTGCTCAGCCCCTGCCAGGGACCTTGGCCGGCGGAGATCTCCTCTCTCTTTCACCTGCTTTCCCTAGCTTACCAAACCTTGCGTTGATGCGCCTGTGTGGCCCGGAGCAGGCCGATCCACTTACGCTTCCGAAAGCTGGCCGCGGTGGCGAGCGGCAGGACAGCAGAGTTCGAACTGTTTGGTCCGTCCATTGGCAGTGCCCCTCGGCGTGCTCGGGCTATTCCAACTATTAGGAACGGGGTCTACTCTGCGAAGTATGCGAATCGTGCCGCTGACCGGTTGGGTCGGAAGGGCCAGCTTCGCCTCCTGCGAGGATCGGACGGTGCCGCCCGCAACCACGGGCGTTGGCAGGCCGATCGCGCCCATCTGAAAGGACCCGTCGTATGCCTCTCTTCTTTTTCACGGTCGAACAGCAGGAACGTGCCATCGTCGAGCGGTTCGGGAAGTTCGTCCGCGTGGCGGGGCCGGGACTGCAACGCAAGACTCCGTTCGTCGAGAAGGTCGCCGGCCGGATGAGCTTGCAGGTTGAGCAGCTCAACGCCGACATCGAGACCAAGACCAAGGACAACGTGTTCGTCGTGGTCCAGCTCGCGATCCAGTACATGGTCGGCGCCGAGGAGTCCAAGGTGAAGGACGCCTACTACAAGCTCGACGACCCGGAGGTGCAGATGAAGTCCTACGCCTTCGATGTGGTCCGGTCGCACATTCCGACGATGGATCTCGACGAGGCCTATGCCGACGCGGACACGATCGCCAAGCACATCCAGGACACCCTCCAGACGCAGATGGCCGACTACGGCTACGCGATCATCAAGGCGCTGATCACCAACATCGAGCCCGACCAGCGGGTCAAGGATGCGATGAACAACATCAACGCCGCGCGGCGCAACCAGGAGGCGGCCACGGCCCAGGGCGAGGGTGACAAGACGCTGCGGATCAAGAAGGCCGAGGGGGAGTCGGAGTCGATGAGACTTCACGGTGAAGGCGTGGCCGCGGAGCGCAAGGCGATCGCCCAGGGCCTCAAGGATTCATTGGCCCTGATCGTCGGCGAGAACGGCATCGACGCGCGCGAGGCGATGAGCCTGGTCGCGCTGACCCAGTACATGGACACGCTCCGGTCGGTGGGCGAGCACGGCAACATGACCACGCTTCTGCTTCCCCATTCGCCGGCCGCGGTCGGTTCGCTGATGGATCAGGTTCGGGAGGGCATCCTCACCGGAGGCTTGGCCGTCGACGCCGCCAACTCCGGCGGAAACGGCATCACCCCCCGAGGGCCGGTACCCGGCAGCCGCTGAGGCGGGTGCCCCCCGCGCAGCGGGCCGCACTAGGTCCCAACGGCCGGGATCGGACGATGGCTGAGTCTGAGACGGGGATGGTCGAGTTTCTCGGGGCCGTCCCTGATCGGCGCCTGCTGGGCGAGGATCTGGCCAATCTGCCCGAGGTCGAGCAGCGTCACCTGCCGGTGGTGGCGGCTCACCGGCACGACCGGCTCGTCGCGACCGGTGCGCTGCTGACCGGCGCCACCTTGATCGTCGGTGGCGCGATGTTGCTCTACGGGGGTGGGGAGGCTGTGTTTGGCGGCAGGAGCACGTTCGATGTTGTGCTCGCGGCGATCGGGATTCTGCTGGTCGCCACGCATTGGGGATGGGTGCACGTCGCCGAGTACGTCGGCCTGACGATAGACGAGGGTCAGCGACGCGATGCCGCGGCTAGAGAGCAAGACTGGCTGGCCACGGTTGCGCCGTATCCGCGCTTCAGCGTCTCGACCACGGTGCTGAGTGATGCCTCGACCCGGGTCCAGCGCTTCCGGCACGAGCCGGTGCTCGTGACCCCCGACCGCTTTACGTTCGTGCGCCACACCGACGCCGAGGAAACGTATGACGCCGACACGCCGGCCGAGGTCATCGCCACAGCTGTCGAGACGATGCGGCGTCAGGCCCGCCTGGACACCGACCGGCAGCGGGGGAACTGGGAAGCCGCGTCCAGTGCCTATGACGCGGCGCTGCTCAGCGCCGACGACGAGCAGCAGCGCTTGGCCGCGCAGCGAGCCGCCGCCACCGCGCTGTCCGATCACATCAACGCGTCGCTACTGGAACCCCCGTTGATCGAGTAGACCCCATACGGGTTGGGGAGGACCCTCAAACGGGTTTCTCTTGCTAAGGCGTGCATCGGTCGATAGGGGGATATGCGGCTGACGCGGTCCGTCGATAGGTAGGTATGGGCTTAACCCAGCCGCCCCCCTGACGCCTAAGGAGCTTCTGAAGTCCGAGATGCGCTGGTCCCGCCACGCATGGTGGCTATATCTGGCCCTGATGGTGCCCCTGTCGGTGGCCTACCTGGCCGGCCCGCTCAACGACGGGCCGGTGTTCAACGCGATTGGCTTCAGCGCGGTCATCGCGATCGTGCTGGGCGTGCACATCAACCGGCCGACCACTCCCTGGGCGTGGTACCTGATCGCGCTGGCGCAGATTCTGTTTGTGGCCGGCGATGTGATCGCCTACAACTACAGGGCCTTCTTTGGTAGCGATCTGCCCTTTCCGTCGATCGCCGACCCGCTGTACCTCGCGGTGTACCCACTGACCGTGACCGGGCTGCTGGTCCTGCTCAGGCGTCGCAGCCCGGGTCGCGACTGGAGGAGCCTGATTGATGCGCTGATCCTCACCACCGGCCTCGCGCTGCTGTCGTGGATCGTCCTGATCGCTCCGTACGTGAGCAACGCGACCCTTGATCTGGGACCAAAGCTGGTGTCGATGGCCTATCCGCTGGGCGACGTCCTCATGTTGGGTGTGGCGGTGCGGATGGCGGTCGGCGCCGGCCGCCGCAGCCCGGCGTTTTACATGCTCATCGCAGCGATCGGCAGCGTGGTGGTGACGGATTCGGTCTACGGCTGGATTCAGTTGCATGGCAACTACACACCGGGGGACCCGCTCGACGGCGGTTGGATCGCGTATTACCTGCTCTGGGGGGCTGCCGCGCTGCATCCTTCGATGAGGACTGTCTCCGATGTGGCGGCGAGTGCCCGTCTGAGGCTCACGCGCCCCCGGATCCTGGGCATTGCGGCAGCCGCGCTGATCGCGCCGGTGATCGAGATTGTCCAGCAGGTAGCGCGGGGTGAAGTTGAGCAGATCGTCGTCGGCGCGGCCGTGATCCTGCTCTTCGCGCTTGTCGTGGCCCGCATGGTTGGTCTTGCGCGTGATCTTCAGATCACTGTCGATCGCGAGCGGACCATGCGCCAAGCGGCCAGCGCTCTGGTCACGGCCACCAGCCCGGCGGAGATCATCGGCGCCGCCCGGGACGCGGCCGCCATGCTCGCCGGCCCCGACGCTCAGCCCACGGTGCTCGAGCTCGAGGAGCGCGACGCTCATAGCTGGCTGGTCGGAACTGATCCGCGGGTGGGGTGCGACGAGCTCAGATTGACCCTGTCATCGGTGCCCCAGCACCTGCTCACACAGCTGGCGGCACGCACCGCGGTCGAGATTCCCATCGGGCGGTCCGTGTTGGATCGGAACCTGAATGCCTCGCCGGCGTTTGCGGTGCCGATAGTCGCCCAGAGCCGCCTGGTCGGGGTGGTCGCCCTCCTTAATCCGGTGGCGGCCTCGATCGGGACGCGCGAGAGCCTCGGATCCCTGGCCGCCCAGGTGGGGACTGCGCTCGACAGCGCCGCACTGACCGAAAACGTTGTGCGCGGGGCCAGCGAGATGCGCTTCAGCGCGCTGGTGGCGCACTCCACCGACGTCATCCTCGTGCTTGCCCCAGATGCGGCTGTGGAATACGTGAGTCCGTCGATCCAGCAGATATTCGGGTACGGGCCTGAGGATGTGCTCGGTACCCGACTGTCTGACTACATCCCGGAGGAGGATCACGACCTCTTCCGGCACGCGCTGGTCGACGTCCTGTCAGGCGTGTCCGGGACATCGAAGGCGCTCGAATTCCGCGTCTGCCATCGCGACGGCCGTCAGCTCCACGCCGAAGGCCATGTGACCAACCTGATCGCCAACTCCGCGGTGGGCGGGATCGTGGTCAACCTGCGCGACGTAACCGAGCGCACCCAGTTCGAGGAGCAGCTCACCCACCAGGCGTTCCACGACCCGGTCACCAACCTCGCCAACGGCGCACTGTTTCTCGATCGCGTGGGGCACGCGCTGGGTCGCCGACGTGATCACAGCCGCCCACTCGCCGTTCTGTTCCTGGACCTCGATGACTTCAAGGGGGTCAACGACACCTTCGGGCACGTGGAGGGCGACCGCCTGCTGCGGACGATCTCCGGACGCATTGCCCCGGCGCTTCGTAGCGGAGATACCGTGGCGCGGCTGGGAGGTGATGAGTTCGCGATCCTGCTCGAGGACGTCGAGCATGAGACCTCCATCTCGCAGATCGTCGAGCGCCTGCTCGAGGCGATCAAGATGCCCAGCTCGATGGAGGACCGCGAGGTCACCGTTCGGTGCAGCATCGGGATCGCTGTCGCGCGCTCGGGTAGCGATCGGGAGATCGTCACCACGGTCGATGAGCTGCTGCGAAACGCCGATGTGGCGATGTATCAGGCCAAGGCGGCCGGCGGTGACACGTACCGGTACTTCAATCCTGAGATGCACGCGTCCGTCGTCGAGGCGCTCGAGCTTCGTGCCGAGCTCAAGGCGGCCGTCGAGGCGGAGGAGCTAACCATCGCCTACCAGCCGATCTTCGCTCTGCGCACGGGCGAGATCAGCGGCTATGAGGCGTTGCTGCGCTGGGATCACCCGCGCCGCGGGAACGTTTCGCCGGCCACATTCATTCCGATCGCCGAAGGCTCCGGCCTCATTGTTCCGCTCGGACGCTGGGTACTCGAACGCGCCTGCCGTGACGCCGTCGGTTTCCAGCAGGCCACGCCCGGCGCCAAGCCGCGTACGGTGGCGGTCAATGTTTCGGCGCGACAGATGCAACGCGTCGAGATCGTCGACGAAGTTCGAGACGCGCTGCGGTCAAGCGGGCTGGAACCCAGCTGCCTGGTGCTCGAAATAACCGAGAGCCTGATGATCAGCGACGCGGACCTGGCGATCGAGCGGCTCGAAGCACTGCGCAAGCTCGGCGTCCGCGTGGCCCTCGACGACTTCGGAACCGGTTTCTCCTCGCTCAACTACATCCGGCGTCTACCGATCAACATCCTCAAGATCGACAAGCATTTCATCGACAGCGTCGACGGCCATGACAAAGACAGCGAGCTCACGGCGGCGATCGTCGATCTGGCGCGGGTGATGGACCTGGACTGTGTCGCCGAAGGGGTCGAGCGACCGGAGCAGCGGGACCGGCTCACACAGCTTGGCTGCGGCTACGCCCAGGGGTTCCTGCTCGCCCGACCCATGACGCCAGCGGCGCTGCAGGAGCTTCTCCGCACGCTGGCCAGCGCGCCCGTCGCCGCGGCTGAGCATCCAACCGGCCATGAGAGGCTGGCGAACAGGTAGCTCACACCGGTAGCGACCTATATTGAGAGCGATGCTCCGAAGGTCGTTGCTGCTCGGGGTTGCCGTGCTGGCGGTAGTCGGGGGACTCGCCCTCGTGCTGCGCAGTGGCGGCTCGAGGCGGCCAGGGGCAGCGGTTGCCGGGCGCTCAGCTCATCCCCGGGGAGCCGCGGCGGGCCATGCCGTCGGGCGTGAGCGCGGGAATCCGTTCTGGCACTTCCACGTCAATGTCGCCCCCGCCAAGCCGGCAGCCCCATCCGCGTCGGGTTCGCGTTGCCGCAAGGCACCGCCTCCGGTGCCCGAACGGCCCATCAGCCGTCGTCAGTGGTTGGGCGGAGTCACGATCACCGAGTACTACCCGGCTCCGGAGCGGTGGTTCATCGGACGTCGTATCAACGCTCCCGGACTGGCCGGGCGCTATCCCGCGGACTGGCTGTATTCCGCCCGGGGACTGGCCATGGAGGGCGACGGAGTTGACCTCCAAGGTCGCCGCGTCCATATCGCCGCGCTGGGCTCGACGGGCTGGGTCAACGCCGCCGGGCATCCGACCGTGCCGGTTTGCCTCGGGAAGTGGACCGCTGGAGCTCCGGTCTGGCTGATCGGCGGGTGGCGTAATCGCCGCGGCGCCGTCACCGTCCCTCTGAGCACCGGCGGCTGGTCGAACGGCCGCGGGGGTCGCCCGCTCCCCTACGGCGGCGTCACCTTTGCCCCCGAACCTTCGAAGCCTCTGCGCTACTACCGCAGCATCGCCGTCGACCCGCGCCTGATTCCGCTTGGCAGTCGCGTCTACGTCCCCGCCTATCGCGATATCGGTGGTGGCTGGTTCCGGGCCGCGGACACCGGCGGAGCGATCAAGGGTCGCCACATCGACGTCTATCGCCCCGCTCCGGCGAGCCCGGCTGACCTGGGGCGCTACCTGGTCAAACAGCGAATCCTGGTTATTCCCCCATCGTGATCGGGCCGCGCCTGGCGCTCAGGCGTCCAGGGGCACCGCGGCCTCGGGCGTGGCCACATGGAAGCTGAAGCTCTCCTCGAGGTAGAAGCGGACCTCCTCGCCGTCGTGGTCGAGGTAGCCCAGTGACAGGTCCTGGCCGCATTCGAACTGGAAGTCCCCGCCGCGGGTGCTCAGCACCACGGCACCGGAGAGGCCTGGGGCCCAGACGATCGGGCCCCCGAGAATCTTGCCCAAATGTTCGAGCAGCGGGTAGCCGCCATGCTCGGCAGTCTCCACGACCTGCTGGTACTGCTCGCCGCCCAGCGCGAGCGCATACGGCCCATCGATTCCGTTGCGTAGCAGCCGCTCGACCGCACCCGCCACCGGCCGCGGGTACTGGTCGACGACGTCACCAAGGGAACAGTCGCGGTGGGGTGAGGCCTCGACGATGCCGGTCATCGACGCCGCCGGCCAGCCGTGGAAGATGGCCCGGTTCTCGGCCACGGCGATGGCATGGGCGGCGCGGTCGAGCGGTTCCAGGTCCGCGTCGGCCGCGCCCCGGTCGTCGTCCCTGAGCTCGGCGCGGGAGATGGCGAACTCGGCGCGCATCTCGACCAGAGACAGCACGCGACGCTGCAGCGCCGTAATCCCGTCCCCCGGGGCCTCCTGAAGCGGGGTCACCCGACCAAGGTTGGTCGCCGAATACTCCCAGCCATAGGGTCCGAGAAAGTCGACCAAACGGCGGGCGGCCAGGGCCGGGTGCAGGCGCTCCCGGGCCTCGTCATCGAGGAGCTTCCAGTTCGAGTCGCTGATTGGGGCGTGGGAGCGAAGCAGATGGTTTGTCATTTGGCCACCCCCCGCAGGCTGCCGATGCCCAGCGAGCTGGACCCATCGGCGCTCTCGTCGCCCTCGAACACCTCGGCTTCGGCCTCCTCGCCGTGTTCGACGATGTCCCCGGGCTGGAAGAGCACTCCTCGGGCGATCTCTCGCCAGGCCGGTGTGCGCCGGAGCAGGAACTCCAGATCCATGGCGAAGTGCTTGAACTCCTCGCCCTGAGCGTCGCGCATTACCGACAGCGCCTCGGGGTCGCTCTCGACGGCGATCCTTTGCTCGTACCAGCCGATGGCCTCAGCCTCCTCGGTCAGCGATGCGCACAGTCGCGCGAACGTTCGCGTGGCCGGCGGCAGCTCGTCGGGCGGCTCGTGGTACTGGTCGAAGCCCATCTGTTCTCCTCGAGGTCGTGGCCGGTTGCACCAACTCTAAGAGTGCCCCGCTTTTCGCGCCAGGATCATTAGTTTGTGCCCGCCACCCAGCGACGTTCCTGGCTGGCGCTCCCGAGAACAGCGACGGCGTTATATGTCGCGGAGCTCCTCGATCGCCGGCCGGCGCAGGGCGCGGAGGGTGATGAGGCCCGCCGCCAGCGACCGTTACGAGCACGGCGCCCCCCACCCCGAGCAAGTAGAGCCAAGGGATCGTGAGAAAGTCAGGCGGTGGGTCGAAGACGCCGGTGAGCACGTCGACCAGGGTCGCTGAGAGAATCGCCGCGATGACGGCGCCGAGGATCAGGCCGCCACCGGTGACGAAGATCGACTCGCCCCAAACGAATCCGCCGAGCTGCCGCGGCCTGGCCCCCAGCGCGCTGGCGATGGCGAACGTGCGGCGTCGTTCTTGGAAGCCGAGACCGAGTGCGAGTCCGGTCGCCGCGGCGGCGAGCACGAGCGCGAAACCGAGCTCGATCCGGGTCAGGCCCGAAAGCTCGACTGCGGTGAGGTTGGAGCCGACGACATGGCGCTGGTTGACGATGTTGGTCACCTGGGCGCCGGGGCCTAGGACCGCCGAGATTCGCTCGAGAGCGAGGCGGGGCTCGTCCCGTCGGTCTGCACGAGGAAGGAGCCGACGGCATCAGAGCCCGTACGGGCGGTGACGTAGGCCTGGTTGGCGACAAAGAACGAGTCCTTGGGCGCGGTCGGGAACTCCTTGGCGACGCCCTCGTAGCGGAACGGAACGGTTATCAGCTGCTTGGTGGCCCCGTTCTGCAGGCGCAGATTGATCGTGTCGCCGGGATGGAGCTGGTAGTCGTGGACGGTCTCCTGGCTGACGAGGATCGCGTTCAGCTGCCGCGCGAGGATGTTCATCAGATTCGGCGGCAGTGCCGCCCGCGAACCAGCCGTTCTGCAGCTTGCCCTGGTTGGTGATCGTCTGCGGCCGCACGCCGAACAGGTCCTGGAGATCGGCGCCGATATACGCGAATCGATGCTGCAGGGGCTCGACTGATGCGACTCCAGGGACCTTCTTGAGCTGGGTGATTCCCTGCTGTGCGCCGACGGAGGCGCCGGGCGACTCGGTGACGGTCACGTCAGCTCCGTTCGAGAGGCGCGCGTCGACCTCGGCCTGGGCCTTGTAGGTGGAGTTGAAGACCGACGTGGATCCCGCAAAGGCAGCGGTGAGGGCCACCAATGCGACGGCGCGTGCAAGGAGCCGACGCTGGCGACCCATGGTCGCGGACACAGTCGGAGCGAGCTCTCCGGCGAGCGGTCGAAGCGCCCCGGTGAGCGGCTTCCGTCCCCGGGTGAGGAACAGGTCGGCGATTCGGTAGGCGAGCAGACCCAGGCCGATCCAGCCCAGCACGGGCGCGAGGAGGGCGTACCAGTTGACCGACACCTGGGCCACGCCCTCCGGCGCGAGCACGAGCTGGTAGCCGCTCTGTGATGCCTGCCAGTACACGAACCCGGCGATGGCCAGCGCGATGAAATCAAGCCCGTAGCGAGCCCACAAGGGACCGCGGTTGGTTCGGCCCACTTGACGACGCTGGCCGGCCACCGTGAGTGAGCGGGCATCCCGCAGCGCGGGCAGCGCGATGGAAATGGCGGCGATGGCCAGGCCGAAAGCGCGGCCCCGACCGCCCACAGGATCGCCGAGACGCTGCCGGCACCGAACGACGCGGTGCCGAAGCTGCTGCTTCCGATCAGGAGCGCTGCGCCCAGCCCGACGATCACGCCGAGGATGCCGGCAAACAGTGTCTCGGCCATCGCGATCCGGACCAGCGTCCGGGTCGAGGCTCCGCGGGTGCGCAGGAGCGCCGCGTCGCGCCGGCGGCGGTCGGCGCCCGCCGAGGCGATCAGCGCGGTGACGAGACCGGCGAGGATCGCCCCGGGCACGCCGAGGAAGAGGAACAGGATCTGCGCGTACAGGGCGTCCTTGCGCGCGGTGTCAAGGGCGACGCCGAGGTTATCGCCGACGAGGCCTTGCCCGGTCAGGCGGCTCTCGAGGTTGTGCGCCTTCGCCGCGATGTTGTCGAACGCGGCGCTCGGGCTGCTGGCCAGGTGGTGGGAAAGGATCACATGGACCTGGATGCGGATCAGCTCTGGGCGCGTGGCGATGATCGGCGCCTGCACCCTGGCGAACTCGCTCTGCGGGAGCAGGATCACGTTGTCCGGGGGGGCCGAGAGCTGCGCGCCGGGAGGTGCGCCGACCTTCTGGAAGAGCGAATCGGCCTGCGGGAGGTCAACGACGCCCCCGACCGTCACCTGGGCCGGCTTGAAGCCAGGCCGGGCGATGGTGACCGTGTCACCAGGCGCGACATGGAGGTTGGAGGCCGTCTGCTGAGCGACGAGAACTCCGTTGAGGCTCCCGGTGAGCAGCCGCAGCTCTCCGGGGAATGCGGCCGCGTAGCCCGAGGCCAGCCCGAGCACCTGCGTGGCGCCCGTGGTCTGGGTGCGAGCCATGTGTGGCGGCGGTGAGACCGGGCGACGTCGTGAACTGCACCGGGAGGGCCTGCTTGACTCCGGGATAGGCGCGGACCGTGGACAGGACCTGGTTCGCATTGGCGCCTGGCTGGGCCTCAACCTGCCAATCGACGGCCACCCGCGCGATCGCGCGCTGGGTCATCTTGGCGTTGGTCGCCGACAGGAAGGTGCCGATCGACGCGATCAGCGCCACGCCGACGGCGACGCCCAACGCCGTCGCGATGATCCGCGCCGGCCGGTGGGCGATGAGGCCGCGAAGCCAGTTCAGCGCGACCATGGGCTCTCCCTCGCCTGGGTCTGAATCTCGCCGCTGTGGATCTCCCAGCGCTCAGGGAGGCGATCAGCGACGGTCAGGTCGTGGGTCGAGACCACGAGCGCCGAGCCGGCATGCTCGCTGGCGGCGAGGAGGACGTCGACCACCGCGGCTCCGTTGGTCCGGTCGAGCTGGCCCGTCGGCTCATCCGCCAGGATCAGGCTCGGCTCGCCTGCCAGCGCCCGCGCGACAGCGACGCGCTGGGCCTGACCGCCGGAGATCTCCTCGGGCAGCTTGTCGGCGAGCTCCTCGAGGTCGAGCGTGCGCAGCGCGGCGCGCGCCACCTCCCGTGCCTCGCGGTCCGTCATCCCGCCGATGACGAGCGGCAGCGAGACGTTCTCGAGGACGGTCAGCGGAGGCAGCAGGCTTGGCCCCTGGAAGATCACCGCGACCCGCCCGGGGCGTAGTTCGTCCCGGCTTCCGATCGCGGGCCAGCTCACGCTACCGACGCTCGGATCGTCGAGCCCGGCCATCAGGTGCAGGAGGGTGGACTTGCCCGACCCCGAGGGACCGACCAGCCCGACGCGCTGGCCGGCGAACACCTCGCAGTCGGTGACCTGCAGGGCGACGGTCGCCGTAGCGCCGGTCCCGTAAGTGCGGGCCACGCCTTCGCAGCGGACCAGTGGCACTCGACCGTTCATGACTCGATCCTTCCATCGCGTAGCCGGATCTCACGGTCCGCGGTCGCGGCGACCTCTGGACTGTGGGTAACGATGAGCACGCCGGCACCGGCACCGGCCCGCTCGCGGAGCAGATCGAGGATCCGGGCGGCGGTGACCGAGTCGAGCTCCCCGGTGGGCTCATCGGCAAGAATTACCGGCGGGTCGTTGGCCAGCGCTACCGCCAGCCCCGCGCGGGCCAGCTCGCCGCCGGAGAGCTGAGACGGGCGCGCCGAGGCGCGATGCTCGATCCCGCAGCGCTCCAGTACCTGGCTGCGCCACTCGACGCTCGCTGAGCCGTCGCTCATGTGCTGGGCCAGGGCGATGTTGTCGGCCACTGAGAGGTGTCCGACCAGGTTCGCCTGCTGGAAGAGCATCCCGATGCGGGCGCCGCGGATACTGGCTCGCTCCTCCTCGGGACGCCGGGAGATGCGCGTTCCGTCGACGCTTACGCTGCCTCCGTCGGGCTCGTCGAGTCCCGCCAGGCAGGCCAGCAGCGTCGACTTGCCCGAGCCGGACGGACCGGTGACCGCCACAAACTCACCACTTTTGCAGGGCCAGGGAGACGCCCTGGAGCGCGAGCGTCTCGTCGTCGCCGGCGTGGAAGAAGCGGTAGAGGCTGCGCGCCTCGAGCACGGCGCTCATCGCGTGAACCTGCAGCGAGTTGGTGACCTTCCGCCAGGGATCGACGTTGTCTGAGCCCTTGGGGGAGGAGAGCAGCAAGACCACCTCTCTGCCCTTGTGGAAGAAGTCATAGCGCTCAAAGGCGAGCGTGCCGACCTTGCCGGTGACCGGGTCAGGCTGAGAATCGCCGAGATAGGCGATGCGTACGGCGCGGACCTGATGTGCGATGACCGTGGTCACCGACTGCAGCTTGAAGGTCTTGACCGATCCCGAGATCTGCGGAACCTCGGTTTTCTGCACCGAGGCGACGGTGGGTGGGGCCTTGGCCGGCATGGTGAACAGCTGGATCTGGTTGAGCTTGTCGGTGAACCTGACGGTGCCCTTTCCGTTGGCGCGCGACCAGCCCTCGGGTGTGCTCACCGTCAGTCCCGCCCCGGGCACCGCGTACGGGACGTAGGCGATCGTGTCCGGGATATCGCCGGGCGGCAGCGACTCATGCTGGTTGGGATTCACCCCGCCCGTCGAGGAGCTTGTCGTGGCCGAGCCGGAGCTCGAAGCCCCAGCCGCGGTCGAGGAGGAGGGTGCTGGCGATCCTGACGCGCTGGAGCTGGACGAGGAGCCGCAGCCCGCGGCCGTCGTCACCAGCGCCAACGCCAGAAAGAAATGGGCCTTGCGCATCGGACCTCCGTGCAGTCGTTGCCTCATCGACGGCGACCGTAGGGAGTCCGGGTTCACGTGCGGGTCCGCTCAGGTCAACGCCCGGTCAAAATCCGGGTTCGGCGCTACGGTGCGCCCATGGACGGGACGAACGATCCTCATCGTGGAGGACGACGAAGCGATCGCCGTCGGGCTGGTCAGGGTCCTGGAAGGTCAGGGCTACGCCGTCGAACGGCTGGCGCAGGGATCAGGTGCGGTGCGCGCCGCGGAGCCGCCGGTCGGATTGGTGATCCTGGACCTCGGGTTGCCGGACATCGAGGGCCTGGAGGTCTGCCGGCGTCTGCGCGAGCGCCGGCCGGATCTGGCGATTCTGATCCTCACCGCCCGTGACCACGAGCTTGACATCGTGTCCGGCCTTGACGCCGGTGCCGACGATTACCTGGTCAAGCCGTTTCGGCTCTCCGAGCTGCTGGCCCGGATCCGTTCCCATCTGCGGCGCAGCGGTAGCCAGGCCAACGGGGAAGCGGAGCTGTTGGAGGTCGGGGATCTACGCATCGACCGAACGGCGCGGCGGGTCTGGCGGGGCGGCGAGGAGCTCGCGCTGCGGCCCAAGGAGTTCGACCTGCTGACCTTGTTTGCCGCCAACGCCGGGGTAGCGCTGACGCGGGCCAGGATCATGGATGCGGTCTGGGAAACCAGCTGGCTCGGCTCGACCAAGACCCTTGACACCCATGTCCTGGCGCTGCGCAACAAGCTCGGCGCGGATGCGATCGCGACCCTACGCGGGGTCGGTTACCGCTTTGAGCGGCAGTGAGGCGCCGGCTGGTACTGGCCATCGCCGGCGTGGCGGGATGTGCGGTCCTGCTCTTCGCTTTGCCGCTGGCCATCGTCCTGGAGCGCAGCTACCGCGATGAGGAGCTGCTGCGCCTGCAGCGCGATGCCGATGCCGCCACTCGAGGGATCGACCTCAGCGCGGGCCGAGCGGACCGGATCGAGCTGCCCAAGTTCAGCGGCCAGATAGGCATCTACGCAACCAGCGGGCGACGAATCCGGGGTTCGGGTCCGCTGAACGCCGACTCGGCCACCCGCCTCGCTCTGCGCACCGGCGCCCCGAGCGGAATCGTCCCCGACGGGAGGCTTGTCGTGGCCGTCCCGTTGCGCAATGGCGAGCGCATCGCCGGTGTGGTTCGGGCCCAGCGCACTCAGGCCAAGGTCACGTCGCGGGCCCACCAGGCCTGGCTGGCCCTGGCCGCGTTAGGTGTCGGCGTGGTGGCGCTGGCCGTACTGGCTGCGCTCGCCCTCGGCCGACGCCTGGCCCGTCCCCTCGAGACCCTGGCCTCCGCTGCCGGTCGAATGGGGGAGGGGGACTTCGCCGCTCGGGCCCAGATGACGAACATTCGGGAGATCGATGAGGTCGGGACCGCCCTCAACACCGGCTCACGCCGAATCGGTGAGCTTGTCAGCCGCGAGCGAGCCTTCAGCGCCGATGCCTCCCACCAGCTGCGCACGCCATTGTCCGCGCTTCGTCTTGAGCTCGAGACCCTCGCGCTGATGGCGCCAGAACCACAGGCCGAGCTGGTGGCTGCGCTGGCCCAAGTCGATCGGTTGGAGACGACGATCGGGACGCTGCTCGGTCTGGCCCGTGGCGCTTCGCAGGGCGAGCAGAGGGTCGACCTGGGGCAGGCGCTGAGAGCGCTCGAGTTGCGCTGGCGGGGGGCGCTGGCGGCCGAAGGGCGCCCCCTGCGCGTGGTGATCGACGTCGAGCCGGCCCTGGCCGCCATTTCGCCCGCTGTGCTCGACGAGATCCTCGAGGTCCTCATGAACAACGCCCAGGTCCACGGGAAGGGGGCGGTTCTCCTCGCCCTGCGCGAGCTCGGGGACGCGTTTGCGCTCGAGATCTCAGACCGTGGACCAGGTTTCGGGCCCAATGTGGAGGAGGCATTCCGCCGGGGCAGTGGGGCCGGCACGGGGATCGGCTTGGCGCTGGCCCGTTCCCTGGCCCACGCCGAAGGCGCTCGCCTCCAGGTCACCCATCCGGGTCCAAACCCAGTCGTGTCGCTGTTGATCCCCCGGATGAGGGACTGACAAGGTCGCGGGCTGGATCGGAGCGCAAAGGTCAACCGCCGGACCCGGACGGTGGCGGGGACTGCCAGCCTCCGAGGCTGGGGAATCCGGGGGCGGCTCCGCCGCGTGCGGCGAACTGGGCGGCTATCCGGCCGACGGCCTGGAGGCGGACCGGCGGCCGCGTGCGGATGAAGATCCACTGATCTGCCGACGGGCTCGAGGCCAGGAGCCAGAGATCGTCGGGTGAGAAGTTGATGCCGTCGATCTGCGCGCGGGCGCTGAACAGGATCTGCGGAGTCATCATGAGCCCGCGGCGGCTGGCGGTCAGGATGGCGATGCTGTTAGCGCTGATCCCGGGCTGGTGGATGGCCAGCGCGAGACGGTTTCCCAGCGGAGCCAACGCTGCCTGGGTGATGGTCTGGCCGGCGGCCAGCGCCGTGGCCGCGAGTAGCCGGCCGCGGGCGCTGTAGAGCTCGACCCGGGTGCGGGAGACAGCCACCAGGCGCGTTCCGTCCGCGGACCACAGCAGCTGCCGGGGCGCCGACGGGGCTCTGGTGCGCCACAGCTGGGCACCGCTGTCGGCGTCGAGGAGCCGGATGTGACCGGAGGGGTCGAGCAAGGCGATCCGGTGCGCGAGACCATTGCGGGGCTGCCAGGCGGGGGCCACGGCGGGGTCGGCGGCGGCAAGCCGGTGATTGCCGGTTCGGTCACCGGCGAGCATCCAGAGGGCCGGGCCGGCGGTGTAAGCGACCCGGTAACCGTCGGGAGACCAGCGGGCAACGGAGATCGCTCCCGGGCTGGCCAGAACCCATTGCCGCTGGCCGCGCGGGCTCAACGCGTCAAGCTCGCGCCCCCTCCAGGCCACCACGTAAAGGCTATGCGGCGACCAGGCGGCGGCGGTGTAGTGGCCGAGATAGCGGCGGTGACCACCAGCGTTGACGATCCACGGGCCAGCCGGTGAGTTGACCAGCAGCTGGCCGCCGCCCGGCAACCCGGCGAGCATTGGCCGGGCGTGGGGAGCGGAGGTGATGCCGATCGCCTGACGCAGCCACCGAGCCAGGGCTACGTGGGGAGGGTTGCTGACCGCCACCGCGACTGCCGCCAAGGCCAGCAGGCAAGCCAGCGCGGGAACGGTCATTCGCCAGCGCAGCCGGTGGCGGTGCCGGTGCGGGGCCGGGGTGGGTTTGGGTGTGGGCCGATAGGCGTTGCGGAGCACTTCCCAGGCCCGCTCCTGAGCCGCTGAGTCACGGTCGGGGTCAATCGCGCGCAGCCGGTCGCGTAGCTCAGTCTCGGTCATCTGACCTGCTCACGATCGAGTTGTTGGCTGAGCTTGTCCAGCCCCCGGCGAAGTCGGGAGTTGACCGTCCCGCGGGGGACCCCGAGGGCCCGAGCAATTTCACCCGGGGCCAGGTCGTGGACATAGCGCAGCACGATCACAGCGCGGTGATCCGGGGCCAGCTCGCCCAGGGCGAGGATGAGCTCGTCGGCATGATCGATCTCGAGTTCCGGGGTCGAGGCGGGTTCGGGCACGGTTTCGCTAGCGATCTCATGGCGAGCGGCGCGCATTCGCGTCCAGTCGATGGCCCGGTTGACGACGATCCGGTGCAGCCACGGCGCGAACGGCCGGCGAGTGTCAAAGCGCTCCAGTGAGCGAAGAGCAGACAGGAACGCCTCCTGGGCGATGTCCTCGGCGCCGCTTGAGTCCAGGCAAACCAGGTAGGCGGCCTGGTGGGCCCGTCGCCAGTGGCGGCGGAACAGAGTCTCGAGGGCTGATTCGGACCCTTCGCGGGCAGCGCGGACCAGGGCCGCATCGGAGCGGTCATGATCGCTCACCGCCTGCTCGCGAGCCATTCCATCACCCCATATACGTCTCGGCGAGAGCGCCAGGTCCATCGCCGCGAGATTCTTGGCTCGCACGTTACCTCGATGATCCCACTCGCCGCCGGGACTGTGGAGCGAAATGGACTTCTGGGCGGGCGAAGCACGTAGAGAGACCATGTGGCGAATCGCTCCGCTGGCGCTTCTCGGTCTCATCCTCGGCGCCTGCGCGGGCGCGCATGGGTCCGCGACCCGTGAGACGGTCTACACGGCCAACTGCGCGGTCCTCCGCGGGCTCGCCCCGGCCCCACTCTCGGGAGAGAGCGGTGTGTACCGCGCCGGATCATTCACCCTGGCCATCGGCGAGGACCTGGCTCAGGTTCCGCCCGCGCCCGTGTCTCAGCCCTCGGGCAGCGATGCGATCGCCGTGGTCGTCGGGAATCGTCCGGTGACGGTGCGGGTGGATCGTGGCTCGCGGGCTCACCTGTGGGTTCAGTACGCGCTCGACGGGCAGGGCCAGCCGGCCGGCGTGTCCACCGAAGAACCCAGTGTCCTTCGATTCCCGGCCTGCGGACAGCGGGTCCACCGGTTCATGGGCGGGGTGTCGTACGCCGGGGTGGGGTGTGTGCGCCTGAACGTGGCCACGCCAGGCCAACCCCCGAGCACGATGGTGATTCCGGTCAGCAACTCGCTGGCTGGATGCTCGACCGCCCATCGCGTGCGGACACTCCCGTCGGCCTCGCTGCCCTTTCTGGGCGTGGCCTGTGGCAAGCCAAGTTCGTTCGCGTGTGGACGCGTCGGAATCGGGGTCACCACGGAGATCCCAGCCAGCCTGGTCGTCGTCCAGCTGGCTGGCCGCGTGGTCGCCCTCAGCCCGCCGGCTGCGCCCCAGGCTGCGACCTCATGGTTGGGATACCTGCAGCACGGCAGCTTCCGTCACGGTCCGTTACGCATACCCGTCTCGGCCCGAACCCGCCTGTGGTCCGGCACGCCCGAGGTGTTTCCACAGGTTCGGGTCACGGCGTTCTTCCCCAATGGCCACGTGGCCACGGCCACCGGCACGGTGCTGCTGCACCCGGGCTTCGGATGATCGCTCAGGGCCGCTTGCGAGCGATCATTGGCGCCGCGGCGCTGCTGGCTTTGGCCGCTGGCTGTGGACAGCAGACCGCTCGCCACGCCGGCGCCGCAATCAGGTCAAGCTCACCGGCACCGGCACCGGCACCGGCTCGACGAGCCGTCAGACCACCCGGATCGTTGCAGGCCCTGGTCACCGCCCAGACCGAGAACCGGCTGCTGGTCGTCGATCTGCCCAGCGGACGGGTGGTGAAGCAGGTGACCGTCCCAGGCGACCCCGAATACGTCGCCACCTCGCCCACCGCCGCCTGCAGCATCGCCGTGGTGGTCAGCGCGGCAGCCGGAACGGTCACGCTGCTCGATTCCCCCTCCCTGAGGACGATCAAGGTGTTCCGCGGCTTTGTCTCGCCGCACATTCCGGCCATCTTCCCGGACACCGAGCAGGCCTACGTGACCGACGACGCCAGCGGAAAGCTCACCGTGGTCGGGCTCTACAACCATCGCCCCCTGGCCCGGGTCACGGTCGGCGTGGGGGCGCATCACCTGGCCTTCAGCCCGGACTGGCGGCAGGTTTGGGTCGCCCTGGGTCAATCGGCACGAACCATCACCCTCCTCTCCACGGTCCTCAGTACGCCGCCAGCACCCTCGAGCCCGGTCCTTAACCCGGCTCGCCCGCACGTGGTCGGCCATTTCGATCCTGGCTTCCTGGCCCATGACCTGCGATTCACGCCCGACAACCAGCGGGTCTGGATCACCTCGGCCAGCACGCCGTTCGTGGGGGTGTTCAGCGCTCGCACCCACCGCCTCCTGTTCCGGGTGCCCGGAGGGCCCCCGCCCCAGCACGTGGTCTTCGAGGGTGGCTTCGCCTACATCACCAGCGGCTACGGCAGCCGGATAGAGAAGGCCCGCCTCAGCGACGGGCGGATCGTGGCCCGGGCCCACACCCCCTACGGCTCCTTTGACCTCGACGCGGCCGGCGGCTACGTCGTCACCAGCTCGCTGCTGCGCGGGACGCTGGCCATCTTCAACCGGCAGCTTCGCCTACTCCACGTCCGCCGCCTCGCCCCATCGACCGAGGACGTGTCCATCTGCCGGCGATAGCTGCGGTGAGCCGCGTCGCGGTCGGCTACGGCGCGAGAGTGGCGGCCAGTTCTATCAGGTCGCCGTCGAGGTGCTCGACGCCCAGCGCGGCGGAAAGAGCGGCGGTGGCGCCAGCACCGCCGAGCGCCACTCGCACGCGAGTGGAGAGGGCCTCGAGCTCGGTGGCCGCGTCGCGAAAACGTTCGGGCGCTACCGCTGAGAGGATGACGATCTGGGGGTTGAGAGCATCGACAGCGCTGACAATTTCAGCCACCGGAGTGTCGGCTCCCAAGTAGGTGATTCGCCAGCCCCGCTCCCGGAGCGTGAGACCGAAGGCGACCAATCCGAGTTCGTGAAGCTCGTTGGGAGGGCAGGCCAAGAGTGCCTGTGGGCCCACCCCCTCACCCCAGCCGCGGGTCAGCGCACGAAGACGCCCACCAATGACATTGCTGGCGAAATGCTCCTGGGCGACACTGGCTTGGCCGCGCGCCCAGCGGAGGCCGAGGTGGTGGAGGAAAGGCAGGATCACTCCGGCCAGCGCGTCTCTTAGCCCATGAGCCATGAAGAGGCGATCGAGAGCCGCCTGAGCGGCGGGTTCATCGAGTGCATCTAGCCCCCGCTCCAGAGCCGCCGCGACATCCTCAACGTCCGTCGGCGACGAGCCGGGTTCGGCGGCATCGGCCAGCCGCGCCAGCCGCGCGGCCTCCGAGGCGGAAAGACCCGAATCGATGTGATGCCGCATCACGCGGATACGACGTTCGTCCTGCTCGGAGTAGAGGCGAAGGCCGCCGGCAGTCCGCTCCGGGCACACCAGCCCGTAGCGCGCCTCCCAGGCCCGCAGCAGCTCAGGACTCTCGCCGACCCTCCGGCTCAGCTCCCCGATTCGTAGACGTGCGCCGTCGGCCATGAGCAGGATGGTACAGACTCTGGACGAAAGCTAGACAAAAGCTAGACAATATGTGTACAGTAGGTGAATGACCTCCGGCGAACAGATTCTTCCTCTCGAGGAGGTCCAGCTTGTCCGCCGGGTGGCAGGGGGAGACGTTCGGGCGTTCGAGGTTGTGTATGACCGGTATTGCGACCAGGTCTTCAGTCTCGCGTTGCATGTCACTCGCGGGACGATCGCCGCCGAGGAAGCCACCCAGGACACCTTCCTCGCGTTCTGGCGAAACGCGGACCGCTACGACGTGAGCAAAGGTGCCCTTAGATCGTGGCTATTCGCCATCGTGCGGAACCGAACCATCGACAGGCTCCGGCACGAGCGCAGGCAAGGCCTCAATCGTGAGCTCGATGACAGCTGCCTCGACCAGCTCCAGGCCTCTGACGATACGGAAGGGCACGTCGTAGCGAAGGAGTCGGCGAGCCACCTTCGCGCACTACTAGCTCGCCTGCCGGCAGAGCAGCGCCAGGTCCTGGAACTCGCGTACTTCAGAGGCCTGACACAACGGGAGATTGCAAGCACGACCCAGACTCCTCTCGGCACTGTCAAGGGCAGACAGCGCCTGGCAATGTCCAAATTACGCCGAGCCCTGACCAGTTCGCACGAGCCCTCCCAAAGCCCTGCCCAGCCAGTAGGCGGGGTGGCGTGAGGCGGCTGATGACCTCAGGGTTGCAGCTCTGCCCAGACGGTCTTTCCGTCAGCGGCCATCTCGACGCCCCATCGGGGGGCGAGCACAGAGACCAGTCGCAGTCCCCGGCCCGACGCCGCCATCGGGTCCTCGGCCGGTATCGTCGGCTTGACCACGCTGGCGTCAGAGACCGACAGGCGGATTCGAGACCCGTCGACGCTGGCCTTGACGGAGAACGGTGACTGGGCGTGTAGGACAGCGTTGGTCGCCAACTCGGTGATCAGAAGTCTGGCGTCGTCGATGAGCGGCCCCGTGTAGCCCCAGCGCACCAAGGCCTCGGCGACGAATCGGCGAGCGGAACCTGGCGCGTCCGAATCAGCCAGGAATCGGGCCGAGACCGCAGCGCCTGCGGGGTCCCGCGGCTCGTCATGGGCGCGCATAGGCGCCTCTATAACTGCCGAGTGGAGAGTGCAGATCTCCCGCAGCGCCTCCGAATGCTCATCGTCATGAGCCGGCGAGATCCGGTAGGCGCACATCAACGAGAACCGAAGCTCACGACCGAGTTCGTTCCACAGCTTCTCGAGTTCGATTGCCGCCAACACGTCCCCGGCATCCCAGAGAAGCGCCACCATTTCGCCATACGCGCGAACTGGCCTGCCCGTCTCCCCGGCTTGGCTGACGACCGACCCGACAACCTCGCGGAACCGGTCACGGTCGATTTCGCCGTCGGGCATGAAGCTGGCCATCGTCGCGGCCGCGTCGAGGCAGACGAGGGTCCCATCGTTGAGCTGCTTGGCCGGATTGAGTCCGGCGGCCTCAAGTTCGGTCGCGAACGCGCGTCGATGTGCCTGGGTGGCAATCACGAGGCCTGTGGCACCGGCCCGCAAGGCGTCGGTCAGGTACCTCCCGGCTGTTGCCGCGAGTTCCTCTTCGTTCTCATAGAACTGGGCGAAATGGTCGCCTGTTTCAGGCGCGAGAGCTCTTGTCTCGACGGGCATCCCTACCTGCCTGTCTGCCGACCTTCAGAACGGGAAACGAAGCTTACCCTGTGCCCAAAACCGCACCATTCAGTAGCGGTTGCCGGGCCAAGCCGCTACTGAACCGCCCGTGTGGGCTCGGACTGTGCTGCGAGGCTTGGCCGGGATGCCTTTCCGGTGCGAAACTCGGCCTCAGAAGGGGCGCCGTCCAAGGGGAGGTCTCAATGCCACACGTTCGGACTCAGCGATTCGCAGGGTTGGCCGTGCTCAGCGCGTCAATCCTCAGTTTGGCGGTGGCCGCACCCGTGTTGGGGGTGGGTGCGGTGGGGGCGGCCGGGCCGGCCAAGACGGTCACCGGCTCGCTCATCAAGCGTGCTCACGGCACGCTGGCGGCTGGTTCCAAGGTCCGGGCCTCCACCCTGGGAGTGCGCACGTTCACCGACGGCAAGCACGGCTTCGCGCTGGCCGCCGTGGGCCAGGCGCAGTACCCGGCGGCCACGGTCAACGGCGGTAAGACCTGGAGAACGGACGGACCGGCGCTGCATCTGGACGCGGCCCAGGCGCCGCTTGCGGTGCTCAACCTCGCGGCGGCGAGCCGGAAGCTGATCTTCGCCTACGGCGGAGGTCAGGTCATCGACGCCACGGGCGACGGTGGCAAGCACTGGTACCGGGCGCTGTTCGATGGGCTGTCGATGGCGGTGACCCGCATTCCGCAAGGTCACCTGGTTGGATTCATCGACACCTCGGCCAGCGGGAGCGGCTCGGGGCAGACCCGGCAATACGTGTCCAAGAACGGGGGACGCACCTGGCGATTGGATTCCACCGTCGGCGGCTCCTGATCGCCCGTCACCGGGGCGGGTTCGCCGGCCACGCCGGTGGTCAGCCGCCATTGGCGCCATGACCGCTTCGGCTCGGTTAGGCTGACCTCGGGATGAGAGCGTGCCGGGAAGTAGATCATTGGCTCAGGCTGGGCCTGGCCGCAGTCCTTGGGGTGCTGATGGTCCTGGCCTGGTCAGGAGGCGCAGGGCGGGCCCGCGCCGCCAGTAGCCAATGTCCGTGGATGAATACGGCCCTGTCGCCAGACCAGCGCGCGAATGAGCTGGTGTCGGCCATGAATCTCGATCAAAAGCTGGCCATGCTCTCCCAGTCGCAGCCGATCTTTGCCCATTACGGCACCGCGGGCTACATCCCGGCTCAGCCCAGCCTGTGCATTCCGGATTTGGTGCTGAACGACGCCGGGCAGGGCGTTGGGGACCAGGTGACCGGGTCCACCGCGTTCCCGGCGCCGATCGCCCAGAGCTCGAGCTGGGATCCTGCCCTCCAGAACCAGTTCGGCCAGGCCCTCGGGTGGGAGGCCTTGCACAAGGGCATCAACGTCCAGCTGGCGCCCGGCGTGGAAATCGACCGGGTACCGCTCAACGGCCGCAACTTCGAGTACATGAGCGAGGACCCGTTCCTGGCCGGACGCGGGGGGGCGGCCGAGATCGGCGGGATCCAGACCAATCCGGTTATCGCCACGGTCAAGCACTACGTCGCCAACAGCCAGGAGACCAACCGGATGACGGACTCCTCTGACGTCAGCCAGCGGACGCTGCAGGAGATCTACCTGCCGCCCTACGAGGCAGCCGTGCGCCAAGGGCATGTGGGTTCGGTCATGTGCTCCTACAACCGGATCAACGATGTCTACGCCTGCCAGAACCCAAGTGTGCTGACCTCGATCCTCAAGCAACAGTTTGGCTTTGGTGGATTCGTCATGTCCGACTGGGGGGCGACGCATTCCACCGTTGCCTCGGCCAACGCCGGACTGGACATGGAGATGAACGTCTCCCCGGGCCAGTATTTCACCGCTCCGCTCAAGGCGGCCGTGCAGGCCGGACAGGTGTCGATGGCCCGCCTGGACGACATGGTGCGGCGAATCGTGCGCAGCATGTTCCGCATCGGTCTGTTCGATCACCCGGCCGCGGCCGAGCCGGCGGCAGCATCGGCCAACGTCGAGCGCCCGCAGGACATCGCGCTGGCCCGCACGATCTCCGAGCAGGGGACTGTGTTGCTCAAGAACCAGGGCGGGGCTCTTCCCCTCACCGGGCACGGGCAGCGGATCGCCGTCATCGGGCCGGGAGCCGGGCCGCAGGGGGCCGAGCAGTTTTACAACGGCAACGGCAGTAGCCACGTGCCGGAGTTCACCGGAAAGTCCGACGTGGTCAGCCCCCTGACCGGGATCCAGCAACGGGCAGCCGCCAACGGCGACACAGTGCTGTACGCCGATGGCTCCAACGAGGCACAGGCCAAGGTCACGGCGGCGGCAGCGAACGTGGCGGTGGTCTTCGTGGGGGCGCAAGACAGCGAGGGGGCCGACCGGTCGACGCTCGATCTCAGCTCGGGCAATTGCACGCTGTTCGGCGGCTGCATGTCCCAACCGGTAAACCAGGACAGCCTGATCTCCGCGGTGGCTTCGGCCAACCCGCACACGATTGTCGTGCTCAACACCGGCGGACCGGTACTGATGCCGTGGCTGAGCCAGATCAAGGGCCTGTTCGAGGCCTGGTATCCGGGCCAGGAGGACGGGAATGCCATCGCCGCCCTGCTCTACGGGGATGTGAACCCGGGGGCGAAGCTGCCCGAGACCTTCCCGCGCTCGCGAGCGGATATCCCCACTCCCGCACCGCAGCAGTTCCCGGGCGTGACCGACGCCCAGGGGATTCCCCAGTCGCAGTACTCAGAGGGTCTCCTGGTTGGTTATCGCTGGTATGACGCGCGGCACATCACGCCGTTGTTCCCGTTCGGCTTCGGGCTGTCCTATACGAGCTTCGCCTACAGCCGCCTGAAGGTCAGCGTGCCGGCATCGGGATCTCCTCTGGCCACCGTCAGCATCACCGTGACCAACACCGGTCATCGGGCCGGATCCGACGTTCCCCAGATGTACATCGCCGATCCAGCCTCGACCGGCGAGCCACCGCGTCAGCTCAAGGGCTTTGCCCGGGTCAGCCTGCAGCCCGGCCAGGCCACACGGGCCAACTTCCCGATCGATGCGCGGGCGCTGTCCTACTGGGGGACCGCTGGTTGGCGGGTGGCCTCCGGCTGCTACGGGATTCAGATCGGACACGACGAGCGAGATTTGGCGGCGGCTGTCGTGGTGTCGGTCAACGGCGCGCACTGCCCCGGTGCGGTGGCGTTCATCACCGTTGGCCGATCACGGCGCGTCCCACGCTGCGCGCCGGTCACCGGCCGGCTGAGCGGAACGCGGCTGGGACCGGTGGCGCTCGGCCAGAGCCGCGGTCGGGTGCGCCACGAGCTGCGCAGCTACCGCCGCCGTAGCCGCCGCGACTTCGACTTCTTCTGCCTGCGCAGAGGCGCCGGCATCCGGGTGGGGTATCCCTCACGCCGCCTGCTGCGCTCACTGCCGCGGGCGCCCCGGCATCGGGTCAATGGGAGGGCAGTGCTCCTCCTAACCGCGAACCGGCACTACCACTGGGGACACATCCGCCCCGGTGAGAGGGTGGCTCGAGCCCGGCGAACGGTGCGGCTCGGCCACGGGTATCGGGTGGGGCGCAACGTCTGGTACCTGCTCGCGGTTCGCGCCCGCGCCCGTGGTGTTCTGCGGGTCAGCGGCGGTCGCGTCCAGGAGGTCGGCGTGGCCGATCGCAGGCTGACCGCCGGACGGGCCGCCGCCGCTCGGTTCCTGCGCAGCTTCTCCTGACGTGGGCTGGCGCATCCTCGCCCGCGTACTGATCGCGCTCGGCGTGGCCGGTCTGCTGGGAACCGTCCTCGGCGGTCACGCCCGGGCCGGCGATTCGCTCTGCACCGGGCCCTACGGCGCTGCGGCCCCGCGCCTGGGAGCGCCGCTGCGCTTCGGGATCGATCCCGGCCTGGCCGGCAATGTCGGCGGAGTCCAGCTTCCTTCGACTCCGGACTCGGTGGCCCGTGATGTCAGCGCCTCGCAGGGACTGCGCCCGCCTGGCCGGGTGCTTGTCGTGCGGCTGAACCGGCTCTTCTGGTCAGGCGGCGAGGCGGCCATTGATCAGTTCAAGTCGCAGGTCGCCCGCTACGCAGCTGCCGGGCTCGAGATCGAGTTGCAGGTCCGCTACCACCCCGGTCCGGGCCAGGACGGCAATCTGGCCGCCTGGCGCGCCTATGTCCGCCACGTGGTCGACGTGTTCGGGCCCAACCCTGGCGTGGTGGCCATGACGATCACCAACGAGGTGAACGTCAACTTCTCGCCCAACACCTCCGACGGCGGCTACACGGCGGCCAAGGACGCCCTCATCGAGGGAATTGAGGCTGCCCAAGCCGAGGCGCGACAGCGGGGGTTCGCTCAGCTCCGCTTCGGCTTCACCTACGCCTACCGGTTCTCGCCGGCCGGCGATGCCGCCTTCTTTCGCTACCTCGGCGCGCACGGCGGCGCGGCGTTCCGGTCCGCCCTGGGCTTCGTCGGTCTGGACTTCTATCCCGGCTCGATCTATCCGCCGGTGATGGCGCCGGGGGACAGCTACCGTGCCGAGATGGCGCAGGCGCTGGGCACGGTTCGCCGCTGTTTCTTGCCCCTGGCGGGGCTCGGTGCCCGGGTCCCCATCTGGATCACCGAGAACGGCGTGCCCACGGGGGCCTCGATGAGCGAGGCCGGCCAGGCCAGCGCGCTGACCCAACTGGTGGCCGCCGCCCGCGCCTACTCGGGGACGTTCGGTGTCACCGACTACCGCTGGTTCAACCTGCGCGATTCCTCCTCCTCCGCGGCTGGGTCGCTGCCCGGCGCCGCGGCGACCTTCACCACCGACGGACTGCTGCGCGCCGACTACAGCGCCAAGCCGGCCTACGCGGCCTACCGGGCGGCGATCGCTGACTACGGCCGCTGCGCAGCCACCCGGATCCGGCTCGGGGTCCGGCGGGAGCGCCGTCCCGTGCGGCGGGTGACGGTCTTCCTGGGCCGGCAGCGGGTGGGGGTGGCGCAGGGGCGCGACGTTGTCGCGGTCAGCGTGCGCCGGCCAGCGGTGTCGCCGTTCACGCTGCGCTTCGTGCTCCGCCTACGTGGAGGACGGATGGTGGTCTACCGCCGCCGCTACGCGGAGCACGGCTGCGGGGTGGTGGCCGCGCGGGGGCGCTAGTAGAACGTGCGCAGGTATCGGCGGGCGATCGCTCGCGACCAGGTGACCGACTTCGTGGCCACGCCGATCTCCTGGATCCGTCCCCGCCGGACCTTGAGGATTCCGGTGCTCGAGCCGTTCGGGGCCAGGTACCAGAAATTCAGTCCGACGTGGAAGGCCTTGCGGACATGGAGCCGGCGGGCCACTCGAGCCAGCTTCGTGTTGGGTCGCACGCCGTGCAGGGCGTAACGCGGGCTGGCGGTCAGGATCAGGACCACGCGACCGCGCAAGGCGTGCCGTGCGCGCCGCGTCACCGCTCGCAGCAGCTTGGGCGACGCATAGCCAACCCGGATCGGGTTTGGCGTCACGCAGAAGAAGTCCATGTACTGGTGATGCCGCGCGGAGCTCTTGCGGTAGGCCCGCCGCGCCGCCGCCCGGGTCATACCGAGGTGGACCAGGCCGAGCTGACGGCCGCTGAGCTTCCCGGTTGCCGCCGGGCAACCGGGCCGGTCCCTTTATCCGTGCGGAAGTCGCGTAGAGGACGGGCCCGTAGGAGCCGGGATTGGCCACCGGAAGGTGCAGCACGCCCGGCGCGGACGGCGAGGTGGAGATGGTTACCGGCCCGGCGACGTTGTTGCCGCGGTAGGCCTGGTCACCGCCGGCCACGACGAGGGCAATCCGGTCTCCGGCCGGGAAGCGGTGGACGATGCCGGGCAGATCCACACGGATAGTGCCGCCGCCGCTGGGGATCCGCACCGGGGCGATGAGCTTGTCGGGCAGGGTGATGCTGCCGCTCGGAGACAGGTCGTAAAGCTTGAGGAAGAGGACGAGGCTCCCGGCAGGCCCGAACGGGTTGACTGCCTGGACTGGAGCCTGGACCGTGACGGTGACCGTGGGCAACCCGATCACGTCGGTGTTCTGCCCCAGGGGGCCTGTCGTGTATTCGGCGAAGCTTCCGGGGACGTCGTAGGGCGGGCCCCCGGGCTCGGTGTTCTGCTCCACCGCGGAGATCTCGCTGTAGCTGGTTGGGGAGCCGGCGGAGGTGGTGGCGAAGGTGGACTGGCCGGACTGAACCGGAGCCGTGGCGCTGACCAGGGAGCCCGTGCCGGACAGGTGGTAGGTGCGAATGGTGCCCACCGGATAGCTGGGGGCCCGGCCGTAGGCCTGGTCGGCGTCGCCGGAGTACTTGACCCAGGGCCGGAAGAAGGTGAAGTCCAGTGACGGGGTGGCCGGGTCGTCCTTGAGATAGTGGGCGAACCATTGCTGCACGGTCTGGCCCTCGTAGGTGATGTGGCCGGCGTCGGAGAACGTGTAGCCGCTGCTGCCGTCGCCGAGCTCGCCGGGCGCCGGGGTGGAATTCGAGTGGCCCCAGGACTGCCAGATCATCTTCACCGGCGTGCCCTGGCGGCGCAGCGCCTCGTAGGTGGCGGTGGCCTCGTGGAGCTGGAACAGGGTGTCGTTCTGGCCCTGGGCAAGGAGCGTGGGGATGCGGATCCGCGACATGTAGGACTCGACCGAGGCATGACGCAGCAGGGCGATGGCCGAGGGGGGCGCGGCGCCCGTGCCGTCGGTTTGGATCGCGGCACTGCACACCTGGGGATTGAAGTTCGGGCAGCCGGTCAGGTCGGCCTTGGGGTCGTTGCCCAACTGCTGCAACCCGTCCGCCGCCGAGCCCTCAGCGAAGAACGCATTCAGCCAGATGTACTTGGCTGACCCAGGGGTGGGGTTGGTCACCGTGTCGGAGGGGACCGTGCTCGGCAGGTTGGCGTTGTTGGGGGCCAGCGAGTAGGTGAGGTCGTTCCAGGTGATGATGGGGACGATCGCGTCCAGCCGCGGATCCTGCTCGGCGGCGGCGAACTGCACCTCACCGCCGTAGCTACCGCCGATCATTCCCACCCGGGGATCGACGGCGTGGTGGTGGCCGTCGTGGGCGGTCTGGTCGTGGATCACGTAGTTGACGGTGGTTCCGTCGGTGGCCGCCGAGCCGCCGCCAAGGAAGGTGATCAGCTGGCTGGCCGCCTTACCGTCCCAGTCGGGATCATCGAGCTCGATCGGACACCCCGAGCCCCCGAAGCCCAGTCCCGAGTAGGACAGCACCACGTAGCCCGCGGAGGCCAGCTCGCGGGCCATTCCGGCTTGGTCGGCCTTGGAGCCACCGAAGCCGTTGGTGGTCAGGACCGACGGATCGGGGTGAGCGGCAGTGGCGTCATTCGGCTTGTACAGGTCACCGATGATGTTGCACTGCTGCTCCTGGCCCGAAGGCCCGACGGTGACGATGAAGTGCAGCGTGCGCACGGTGTAGCCCTGCGCGGCGGCGGAGGCGGGCAACACCAGCACGAGCGCGGCGACGACGAGCGCAAGCAGGATCCGGGCCCGACGGGCGTCTCCTCCATCCACAAAGCGGAGTATTCACATTTGGGTCAACGCTGGCAAACCGGAACCGTCGCCGGCGTTGGACAGCAGCCAGGTGTGCGGTCGATGCGACTCAGACGGAAACAGTGACCGGAGAGGTCGCTTTTCCCATCTGAGTGGCGCATACCGCGCTGCCAGCGAGCTCGGCCGGGCTCTGGATCTGGCGCGGCGGGCGGAGTAGTGTCGCCCCAAGCGGTCGGCTGGCAACGGGGAACGGCGCCGAGCCGAGGAGCGAAACCCACATAGGAGGGACCGGAATGGAGCTGTACGCGATTCTGCGTCGGAGCGGTTGGCGCTCCGGGGCCGAGCTTGAGGAGGCCGCCGCGCGGTCAACCAAAGTCGGGAACGAGGACATGCCCAATGACGTCCGCTGGATCCGGAGCTATGTACTCGACGAGGGCGGCGGTTCCGTGGGCACCGTCTGCATCTATGAGGCCACCAGTCCGGAGGCGATCCGGGAGCACGCGCGCTGCGCGGATCTGCCCGTGGACGAGATCATTCCCATCGGCGACACAGTTGTCGTGCGGCCCGATCCGGCGCCGGCAGCGGCCTCTGGTTAGTCGTTCAGCGAAGATCCGGGCGCCGGCCGACCGCGCGCCGGCGCCCGGTCGGCTCCGATAGCTCGGGCGATGCGCTCGGGCGCCAGCCCGGGCCGCGGAACAGCACGCCCAGGCGGTTGCGCCAGCCGCGGGCCACGCGCAGGTCGTGCCAGATGGCCACGTACTCGTGGAAGTTCACCCGTACGGGGTTGAAGGTGTTGATGTTCTTGGTCAGCCCATATCGGACGCGCTCGCCCTCGGGCTCGAAGGTGCCGAACAGGCGGTCCCAGATGATCAGCTCGCCGGCGTAGTTACGGTCCAGGTACTGCTGCTGGGCGCCGTGGTGGACCCGGTGGTGACTGGGGGTGTTGAACAGCGCCTCGTACCAGCGGGGCAAATGCCCGATCCGCTCGGTGTGTATCCAGAACTGGTAGATGAGGTTCCAGCTCTGGGCCAGAAGCACCGTCCAGACCGGGAAGCCGACCAGCGGCATCCACATCCAGAACGGGAAGGTGGTGATCGAGATCCACGGCTGGCGCAGCGCCGTGGACAGGTTGTAGTGCTGCGAGGAGTGGTGCACCACGTGGGTGGCCCAGAAGACCCGGCACACGTGGTGGATGCGGTGATACCAGTAGTAGGAGAAGTCGTCGGCGATGAACAGCAGCGGCCAGAACCACCAGGCGCTGGGATGTAGCCGCAGCGGGGTGAGCGCGTAGAGCCCCGCGTAGCCGGCCACGATCGCCACCTTCAGCAGTAGGTCGACGATCACGCGGCCTAGCCCCATGGTCACGCTGGTGCGCGTGTCCCGGGGGTCGTAGCCAACCAGACCGGCCACCGCGTCCTCCCCGGCATGCAGGAAGGACACGTACTCGACCACCAGCAGCAACACGAAGAAGGGGATCGCGTAGATCAAGATCGGCAGCACGGCCAACTGGTTATACCAGTACGCTGGAGCCATGGCAACGCGCGTCTCCGACACGGTTCACGCCGATCTGCGCGACCGCATCCTCAGTGGCCAGCTCGCCCCCGGGGATGCCGTTCCCTCCGAGCGAGACCTGAGCGAGCAGCTCGGTGTCAACCGCCACGCGGTTCGCGAGGCGCTCAACCGCCTGCAGCAGGCGCGTCTGGTCCAGGTGAGCCACGGTGGCCCCACCCGAGTGTTGGATTGGCGCCAGACCGGTGGGCTCGACCTCATCGCCGACTTGGCTCGGGACCCCGGCAACCAGATGGATGCCACCCTGACCCGGGCGATCATCGAGCTGCGGGCCTGTATTGGCGTCGACGTTGCTCGGCGGGCCGCCCAACGAGGGCCGCAGAGCCTGCGTGAGGAGGCTGCGGCTCTGGCCGAGCGGGCCGCCCAGGCCGAGGATCTGCCCAGCCGTGCGCTGGCCAACGAGGCCCTGTGGCGCCGCCTGGTGCAGGGCGCTGAGAACCTGGCCTACCGCCTGGCTCTCAACAGTCTGCTCGAAGGAGTGACGGCGCATCCCGAACTTGACGCGGAGCTGAACACGCCGGCGGGCGACCAGGCTCAGCTGCGCCGACTGGCCGAGGCTCTGCGGAGGGGCCAGTCCGCCGACGCCGCCGACGCCGCCCGAGCCCTGCTCGAGCTTCCGCTCGGCTAGCGCTCAGACGGTGCCGTGCACGAAGTACCAGACGAAGAACCCGCTGAAGATGAGCAACAGGAGGTTCACGCGGCGGCCCTGCAGCAGCTCGGAGAGCGTGTGCAGGAGGATGCCCACCCCCACCCCGTTGGCGATGCTGTAGGTGACGGGCATGACGATGATGGTGGCGAAGGCGGCCAGCGGCGAGGTGTTGTCCCAGCGCAGGTCCCGGACAAGCGAGAACATCATCACTCCGACGATGACCAGGGCCTGTGCGGTGGCCTCGGTGGGGATGATGCCGGCGATGGGGGAGATGAACATGCAGAGCAGGAGCAGCACTCCCGTGACCACGGAGGCCAGCCCGGTGCGAGCACCCGCGGCGACTCCGGCGTTGCTCTCGATGAACGTGGTGTTCGAGGAGGCCGACATGAAGCCGCCCAGCATGGCGGCGAAGCCGTCGATGGCCAGTGCGGTGCGGATCCGGGGCAAGCGGCCCTGCTCGTCGAGCATCCCGGCATTGCGGCCCACACTGATCGAGGTGCCCACGTTGTCGAACAGGTCGGACATGACCACGGCCAGGATGATGGCGATAGCCCCACCACCCAGGACGCCGAAATGGAAGGAGACGTGGGAGCCGTCGGCCAGCGACAGGTCAGGGCTGGTCAGCCAACTGCCCTGGGGCAGGCGGGCGGTGCCGTCGGTCCAGATCTTGTAGTGGTCAAGCGCGTTGATGACCGTGGCCAGCGCCGTCGCCCCGACGATTCCGATCAGCAGCGCCCCGCGCACCCCACGTTGGTAGAGCGTCCAGGTGAGCAGCAGACCGACCGCGAACACGAGCATCTTCCAGGTGCCGAGATGGCCGAGCGTGCCCAACTCGCCTCCGGAGACGACGAAGCCCGCATTCTTGAGACCGACCACGGTGATGAAGGCACCGATCCCGATCCCGATGGCCAGCTTGAGGTCGTACGGAATCGACTCGATGATCCGCTCGCGCAGGCCGAGCACGACGAGCACGACGATGACCGCGCCATCGATCACGAAGATGCCCATCATCGAGCTCCAGCTGACCCGGTGAGCAGCCACCTCGGCGGCGGCGAAAGCGTTCAACCCCAGTCCCGCGGCCAGCGCGAACGGGTAGCGCCCGAAGACGCCCATGAGGATGGTGAGGATTCCGCCGGCCAGGGCGGTCACGGCGAGAACCTGATCGAACTGGAGCCTGGCGCCGGTCAGGTCGGGGGTGCCGCTGAGGATCGTGGGATTGACGAAAACGATGTAGACCAGCGTCAGGAAGGTGGTGACGCCGCCGATGATCTCCGTCCGGTAGCTCGACCCGCGGGCGGTGATCTCGAACCAGCTATCCAGTTTTCCCCAGCGATCGTTCCGGCCGTGCGCCGTCTCAGGCGTGGTCCTAGCCACGTCAGCTCCTCTTGGTCAGCCTATGGTCGAAGAAGGAGGTGCAGTGGCTCACCTCGATGCGGGGCGATTATTGCAGCGGCGCCAGCGGCTGCGTCATGCGGTAAGCAGGGCCGCGGGGTGCGGCGCGCGCGCAGCGCGTGATCGCCACCAAAACGGGGCCCGGGTGGCGCGACAGGGGCAAATCCTGCTATGGCTACAGGTATGGCGAAGATCGCGGTAACCGGCGGCAGCGGCAAGGCCGGGCGGGTGGTGGTCAGAGATCTGGCCGAGCACGGCCATCAGGTGCTGAACATCGACCTGAACCCATCGCCGGAGTCGCCCGGCCCCGACGCGGCGATCCCCTTCCTGCGCGCCGACGTGACCGACTTCGGGCAGGCGCTCGAAGCGCTCAGCGGCGGAGACACGCTGCCCGGCATCGAGGCGGTCGTGCATTTCGCGGCGATCCCGTCGCCGGCCCACTCCACCGCCAACCGGATCTTCGCCACCAACGCCACCAGCACACATGCCGTGTTCTCCGCCGCTCAGCGGCTCGGCCTGCGCCGCGTGGTGTGGGCATCGAGCGAGACGACCTTGGGTCTCCCGTTCGATCGTCCGCCCGACTATGCGCCGGTGGACGAGGACCACGTCTTCCCCGAGACGAGCTATGCCCTGTCCAAGGTCGTGGGCGAGGAACTGGCCCGGCAGTTTTACCGCTGGAGTGGGATCCCGATCATCGGTCTGCGCTTCTCGAACGTGATGATCCGCTCGGACTACGAGCGCTTCCCCGACTTTCAGGACGACCCCCATCTGCGCAAGTGGAACCTGTGGGGTTACGTAGACGAGAGCCACGTCGCCCAGAGCGTCCGGCTGGCCCTGGAAGCCGACATCGACGGCGCCGAGCGGTTCATCATCGCCGCCGCCGACACGGTCATGCGCCGGCCCAGTCTCGAGCTGATGGCTGAGGTGTTTCCGCAGGTTCCGGTGCGCGACGGCGTGCAGGGCAACGACACGCTGCTGGACATCGCCAAAGCGCGACAGGTCCTCGGCTACGACCCCCAGTTCAGCTGGCGCGAGCTGTTCTAGTGCCCCGAGTCGTGACACCGGTGGACCGCTTGTCCGCCTCCGAGCGCGCCGACCGAATCCCCACCGCCGCCTTGGCCACGGCCGGGCTGCTCGGCGGGTTCGCGCTCGCCGTGGGCACCGGGTCAAGACCGGCCGGTGGAGTGTTCATGGCCGCCTGCGGGGTGCCGTGCATCGCCGTTTGGCTGCGGCGTGACGGGATCGGTCAGGCAGTCGGCCTGACCACCGTCGGACTGGGGGCCTTTGCGCTTTCCCACGTCCTTGGTCACGCGATCGGCGCCTGGCCGGCCGTGATCACCGCCTCCGCGCTCACAGCCGGCTGTTGCTGGCGCTTCTCCGATTCGCGTCGCCCCCTGGTCAGGCCCGCAGCAGCTGGCTCGCCGAGAACGGTGCGCCCCGCGGATCAGCCAGAACCGTCCGCCTGAATCCAGCCGTCTCGGATGGGGCGTGCGATCACGCTCCCGCCCAACTCCGGTGCCGCCCCGGCCGCCGCGGTAGCGTCGTCGATCCAGAAGTCGACGTCCCAGCGTCCGGCGGGGCCCTCGGCGACAGCCATCGCCGCCACGACGTCGCGCGGCACCGGTTGCTCGGGCTCACCGCCGACGTAGCCGGGTAGGCGCCAGAGCCACACCCCGGCGCCGGAACCCGCGTCAAAGGCCTCGGCCCGCCAGCCGAAGACAGCGCCGTAAAAAGCCTCGGCCGCCTCCGGATCGGGAGTGGAGAGCAGACTCATGGCCCACGCCGAGGGCTCGTTGACCCGCGCCGCGCCCGGGCGGGCCTGGGCCTGCCACAGGCAGATGACGGCGCCGGCGGGATCGGCCAGCACGGCCAGGCCGCCGGCCGGGGAGGCGTCCCAGTCCTCGAGCAGGATCTCCGCCCCGGCGCGACGGGCACACGCAGTGGCGTCTGCGAGGTCGTCGACGGCCACGTGGGTGTACCAGGCCGGCGGCGGTGGCTCGACGCCGCCGGGGAGAGGAGCGATGCCGGCCACGTCGTTGCCGTCGAGTCGGGCGACGAAGTACTGGCCCGGGGGGTCTCCGGAGAGCTGACCAGATCCGGCGAATGTCCAGCCGAACAGCCCGCCGTAGAAACGCTGGGCGGCCTCCGGGTCGTCGGTCAGCGTCTCGATCCAGCAGGGGACGCCGGGGGGATAGGAATCGCGGGCACTCATGGAACCACCTCCAATATGTGTTCAGTTGCGCTACCCTACCAGTTAGTTGGAGAAACCAACTTAAATTATTGACCATGACCGCCAAGCGCACATACGCCGATTCCTGCGGCATCGCCCGGGCGCTCGACCATGCTGGGGAGCGCTGGGCGCTGCTCGTGGTCCGCGAGCTGATCCTGGGACCGAAGCGGTTCACCGATCTGCGCTCCGGCCTGCCCGGGGTCGCACCGGACGTCCTCGCCCAGCGCCTGCGAGACCTGGAGGCGTCCGGGGTGATCCGGCGCCACAAGCTCCCACCCCCGGCGGCCGCCCGGGTCTATGAGTTGACCGAGTGGGGGGTCGAGCTCGAGCCGGTGCTGATCGCTCTGGGCCGCTGGGGAAGCCGCGCCCCGTTGCCCGATCGACCGCCCGCGCTGAGTCCGGATGCCCTGGCCCTGGCGCTCGAGACCACGTTCGAGCCGGCTCTGGCCACGGACGCGGAGACCTCGCTCACGTACCAAATGAACCTGGGCGACCAGGACTTTGTGGTGGTGATGAGCGCCCAGGGGATCGAGATCCACCGCGGCCAGGCTGCCAACCCCGTGCTCAGGCTGGAAACCGACTCCGCCACGCTGGCCGCGCTGCTCTGGCACGGGATGCCGGTGGCCCAGGCTCGCCGGGACGGGACGCTGCGCTGCGAGGGCACAGAAGCCCACATATCCAGGTTTCTGGAGCGGTTTCCCGAGCCCAGACCGATAGAGCACTGACCCCAGCGGGCCCGTTGGAGGGATAAGCTCCGGCGCGGATGACCTACACGACCATCGAGGCCCGCCAGAAGATCCTCAGCGACATGGCCATTGCCACCGAGCAGATCGCCGTGTCGATGGCGGCCTTGGGCGAGGCCTACGAACAACTCGACGAGCACGCCGCCGACGTGCTCGAGGAGCAGTTGTTTCGCCCGGTTCAGCAGGCCTACGGCCGTATCCAGCGCACCTACGGCGAGTTCGCCGCCCGCAGCGGCCTGCCCGGACGGAGCTTCGCGCCCTCGACCCCCGGTCCGCAGTCCCAGTCAATCCAGACGCTGATCGATCGAGCCGTGCTGGCCTCCGGCGAGGCCGACCAAACGATCGCCGAGCTCCAGGATTCGATGCTCCCGGTCGAGGTGGGCGACACCCAGCTGCGGGCCGGTCTATCCCAGGCCCGCGAAGCGCTGGGGGCGGTTCCCGTTCGTGCCCGCGCGCTGACTAGGACCGTTGGTCGTTAGCCCGGGTCGCTGGCGGCTCCTGGTGGCGATGGCCGCCGGGCTGTTCGCGCTGGCCGGGTTCAGTGCCGTCGCTCAGGCCAAGGGCGCTCACGGCAGCGCCGAGCAGGTCTGGGCCACCGATCTGAAGGGCGGCATTCCGGTCAGCCTCATCAGCCCGCGCGGAAGGGTGATCGCCACCCGACGCGCCGACAGGCTGGGTGGCGTCCTGTTTCGCCATGTCAAGCCGGGACGTGGCTATGAGGTGCGCCAGGGAGCGGTGCATTCCGGCCGGCTGACCGTGTTCAGTGACCGCTCGGCACCGCCCAGCACCAAGCTCTACCGGCAGCGGATCCCGGCTGCGGGCTACGGCTACCTGACCACACGCGACGGGACCAAGCTGGCCATCGACGTGCACCTGCCGGGGGGCGCCGGGCCCTATCCGACCCTGGTCGAGTACTCAGGCTACGGCTATGCCGAACCCAGCCGGACCCCAGAGCGGCATTGCCCAGGTGGCCAACCTGCTCGGCTTCGCCGTGGTCGACGTGAACATGCGCGGGACCGGCTGCTCGGGCGGTGCCTACGACTACTTCGAGCCGCTGCAGAGCCTCGACGGCTATGACGTGGTCGAGACCGTGGCCCGCCAGCCCTGGGTCCGGCACCACCGCGTGGGCATGATGGGGATCAGCTACGGGGCCATCAGCCAGCTGTTCGTGGCCTCCACCGACCCGCCGCATCTGGCCGCGATTGCTCCGCTATCGACCATCGATGCCACCGCAACCACCCTCTACCCGGGTGGGATTCTCAACACCGGGTTCGCCCTGCCCTGGGGTGAACAGCGCGTACACGACGCGCGGCCGGCCTCCGCCACCGGCGGTCAGCCGTGGGCGCTGAAGCAGATCCAGCAGGGGGATGCCATCTGCCGGGAGAACCAGGTCATGCACGGTGAGGCGGCCAACCTGATCGCCAAGACCAGGGCCAACTCCCACTACGTGCCCGCGGTGGCGGATCCGTTGGCGCCGATCACCTTCGTCAAGCGCATCCATGCGCGCCACCTTCCTGGCCTGCCAGTTCACCGATGAGCAGACCGGAGGCCACTGTCCCGACCTGGCCGAGCACTTCACGGGCACACGGCACAAGTGGTTCACCTTCACCAACGGAACCCACATCGACTCGCTGGACCCGGCCACCTTCAACCGCTGGTTTGACTTCCTCGAGCTCTACGTCGCCGGCCAGCGCCCCGCGGCTGACCGGCCAGCCAACGGGCCGAAGCGCCTCTGGTCTATTCGACCGCGATGGGCATCCGCGGGAGTCACGCTGCCCCCGACCCGATCCAGCAGCACTCGAGCTACGCTCGGCGCGCTGGCCGCCTTCCAGGCGCCTGAAGCCGATCCGCGTTCTGTTCGAAAACGGAGCCGGGGCGGGCCCCGGGCGCAGCCCTACCCCAGCTTTGAGCAGTCCTTCTCCCGTTCCCGGTGCCCGGGACCCGCGCCGAGCGCTGGTATCTCGGCGGTGGCGGACGCTGAGGGTTGCGCCGGTGAAGAACGCCGGTGCTGACCGATTCACCTGGAATCCAGCGCGCCCGCCCGGCCAACGGACTTCACCGGCAGCGACGACGGTGGTGGCCTGTGGCAGGCCACCCCGCGTATCACTGGACTCAGAATCCGGCGGGACCGCGGTGGCTTATGTGACTGCGCAGCTGAGGGCCAACACGGTGGTGATCGGCGGCGGCGCCGTGCAGCTATGGCTGAAGTCCTCCGCCCGAACCGTCGACCTCCAGGTGACCATCACCGAGGTCCGCCCAGACGGCAAGGAGACCTTCGTCCAGAACGGGTGGCTGCGGGCCAACGAGCGTCGGCTCGGACCCGGCCTTGAGCACGCTGCTCGAGCCGGTCCCGAGCCTGCGGGCCCGCGACGTGCGCGCCCTGCCCCGCGGCCGCTACGTCAAGGTCACCGTGCCCCTGTACTACGAGGGCCACGTCTACCGTCGCGGGGCACGCATCCGGATCGTCGTCTCGGCGCCGGATGGCGACCAGCCCGTCTGGGCGCTTCTCCGAGACCCAGCCTCACGGGCGGCCCACGGTGACCATCGCCCACTCCCGGCGCTACCCCTCGCGGGTCGTCCTCCCGGTGGTGCCCGGAGTGAGCGTCCCAGCGGCGGGCTGCCGCCCTGCCCGGGCCTGCGCGGCGAGCCCTGTCGTCCCTATAAGGGCTACATAAACCGGCTCGGTCCGCATCGGCGGTTAGACCGAGCGGCCCGGGCGAGGTGACGCGGTCCGCGCCCCAGCCGCTAGCAGTCGACTGGACGCCATCGGGCCCGAAGTCATAGCGCGCTAGACGCGCCCCGACGCCCAGGCTCCTCCTCGCCGCACCGCACCGCGACTCCCCGCGTCTGATCCAGCGGGCGACGTACGCGCGGTCTCGATGCCGTTCGTCGACCGGCTGGCCAGCGCCGTGATCACCGGCGTGCCGCCGATTCTCGCCTGATCGGAATTGGCTGGGCTGGGGCGACGGCCTGGGTCTGGCAGGACCTGGTCAACCTGGCCGTCTGCTACATGGTGATCGGCTCCGGAATCACGGTCGGTTTCCACCGCCTGCTCACCCATCGCAGCTTCAAGAGCCGCCGCCTGCTCCGGGCGGCTTCGCCGCGCTCGGCTCGGCCGCCGCCGAGGGCCCGGTGATCGACTGGGTGGCCACCCACCGCAAGCACCACCAGTACTCCGACGTCGAGGGCGATCCGCACAGCCCACATGTCGGACACGGCTCGGCTGGCGCGGTGAGCTCTGGGGCTTCATTCACGCCCACATCGGCTGGGTCTTCTCCGACATGGAGGTGGCCGACGAGCAGATCTACGCCAAGGACCTGCTGGCCGATCCGTGGATCAAGTTCGTGGACCGGACGTTCGTGCTCTGGGTGGTGCTCGGGCTGGCCTTCTCGTTCGGCCTCGGCGTGGCGCTGACCGGCACCGTCACCGGCGGCCTGCTCGGCCTGCTGTGGGGCGGCGCGGCCGGATCTTCTTCCTGCACCACTCGACGTTCAGCATCAACTCGGTGTGCCACTTCTTCGGGCGCCAGGACTTCGACACCGGCGACGAGTCGCGCAACGTGCCCTGGCTGGCCATCCCGACCTGGGGCGAGGCCTGGCACAACAACCACCACGCCTTCCCGACCTCATATCGCCATGGGCTGCGCCGATGGCAGATCGATCCCTCGGCGGGGATGATTCGGGTGCTGGAGATGGTCGGCCTGGCCTGGGACGTGGTGCGCATCGACCCGGAGCGGATCGCTGCGCCGCGAAGCCTGGCCGCGCGCCCGGCTGAGAGCCGCGCGGCGAGCTTCACCGGCGCCGGCGACGCTAGCCCCGGCTAGCTCGCTTGCCCTTCGCTCGGACCTGGCACCGCTGCGGCGTGAACTGACGCCGCGCTTCCGCAGCGCCCTTCGCCGTGCGCTTCTGGGATGGCAGCGCGGTGCAGGCCACCGAGACGGATGCGCCCACATTCGAGTTCCGCTCCCCGCAGGCGATGGCGCACGTGCTCCGCGCGCCCGGGCGAGCTGGGCATCGGCCGGGCCTACGTGCTCGGCCTGATCGAGGTCGACGACATCGACGCGGCGCTGAGGATCGTCGACACGCTTCGAGCCTCCGAAGCTCTAGCCGGGCCAGATGGCCCGGCTGGCGGTGGCGGTGGTCGCCGCCTGCGGCCTGGTCAACCCGCCCCGTCCGCCGGCGTCCGAGCTCCGTCTGCCCGGGGAGCGGCACACGCTGGCCCGGGACCGGCGCGCCGTGCGCTACCACTACGACGTGGGCAACGACTTCTTCGCGCTGTTCCTGGATCAGTCGATGACCTACAGCTGCGCCTATTTCCAGGGCGGGGCCCAGACGCTTGAGCGAGGCCCAGGAGACGAAGCTCGAGCTGGTGTGCACGAAGCTGGGCCTGCGAGCCGGCGAGCGGGTGCTCGACGTGGGCTGCGGGTGGGGAAGCTTCGCCCTGCACGCCGCCAAGCGGCACGGGGTCGAGGTGCTGGGGGTCACGCTGTCAGAGCAGCAGGTCGAGCTGGGCCGCGAGCGCGTGCCGCGAGGCCGGGGTCGAGCGACCGGGTCGAGCTTCGGGTGGCCGACTACAGAGAGCTGGGCCCGGTGAGCAGTTCGACGCCATCTCCAGCATCGGGATGGTCGAGCATGTGGGGGAGGAGCGGATCGACCTGTACATCCGCCCGCTGACCGAACTGCTGCGTCCCGGTGGCCGGCTGCTCAATCACGGGATCGCCAAGCTGATGGACTTCGACACCAAGGACGAGGGCGCGTTCTCAGAGCGCTTCGTGTTCCCCGACGGCGTCCCGCTGCCCCTCTCCCGGATCGCGCTGGCCATGGAGCGGGCCGGCTTCGTCGTCCGGCACGTGGAGGGCCTGCCCGACGATTACGCCCAGACACTGAACTATTGGATCGCCAGCTTCGAGGAGCGCTATGAGGAGGCGGTGCGGCTGGCCGGGATCGAGCGGGCGCGGGTCTGGAAGATGTACCTGCGCGCCGCGCGCCAGGGCTTTCGCACCGGCTGGGCCTCGGTCTACCAGGTGCTGGCCGGCAAGCCCGAGCCGGCCTAGCCGCTGCGTCCGATCCTGGCGCGGGCGCGATCCAGCGGACGGGCCAGCCGCGCCGCCAGCCGGTACCGGCGCGTGGTCTTCAGCTTCTGGTAGTGAGCGTTGAGTGCCTGAAGCTCCTCGCGGAGGCCCTGAACGTCGGCCCCCAAAGCCGCCACGCGGGCCTCACGCTCGTCAAGTGAGGCCCGGAGCTGAGCGGTGTAGCGCTGGCTGTTGAGCGCGTCGCGGTCCCGAGCCCATTCGAGCCGGATGAGCCGCCCGATCTCGGCCAGCAGCGCGGGCGCTGGCGCCGGGGAGCCGGCGTACTGGTCAGCCAGGGAGAGGATGGCCGCCGCGTGCTCCCGTCCGCTGTGGTGGACAGAGGTCAGGTCGCGGCCCACTTCCCCGAGATCAGACCGCCAGGCGGACAGCTCCGCGGTCAGCGCGTCCTGGTCGAAGATGACCTCGGGCCGGGACATGCCGGCGAAGCCATCGGCCTCCATCGCCGCGTAGCGCTCGGGGGTGACCCAGCCGTCGGCGCCGAGGGTGCCGTAGACAAAGCCGGCGCGGCCTGCGGCCAGGCCCTCGAGCACGCTGCGTCCCAGGCCGATCACGAGGTCAGCGTCGGCGATCGCCGCCTCCGGGAACGGACTTGGATTAGTGGTCCCCAGCCAGCGAACCTCGAGGCCGGCACCGCGGCAGGCGCCCGCGATCATTTCGGCTCTGATCCCGGCCACATAATTGGAGCTGATCAGGGCAACGCGGGCCACCGCGCGGGGCGGCCCGAGATCGCGGAAGCGGCTGAGCGTAATCGGCTGGCGCAGTCGGTGAAGCGGCGCGTGCCAGGCTCGCGCCTTGACCATCCGGCCCACGCGATCATTCAGCACCACGACGGCATCAGCGATCCCGTCCAGCTGGGGAGGGGCCTGGAAGGCGAAGTCGGTCGAGTGCACGACGAACACTCGGGCGGCGCTGGGGTAAACCAGGGCCATGTCACTCGCGGTTGCGGCGTCCGAGGCGACGATGAGCTCGCACTCGGCGGGCAGGTCGGACGCGGCGAGCACAGGGGTGCCGATTGCCCTCGCGTGCTCGGCCATTGCCCCCCGGTTGGGGGAAAAGATCGCGACCTCATGGCCAAGTCGCTGGAACTCCTGGGCCACCGTTAGCACGTAGGTCTCGGTGCCCCCGAAGCCATCGAAGTTCTCGTGGCTGAACACGACCCGCATCCAGGCTGCAAGTATGGACTAAGCCGCTTTTCATGACCGCGCTCGACTATCCGCCCGGACTCACAATCTCTCCTCTTCCGCGGCCGCCGTTGCCCGCGGGCCCGTTTCTGGTTGCGGGACTGGGCCGGGCGGGGAGGGCGGCGGTGGCCGCGCTAACCGCCCACGCGGGCGACGAGCACATCGTCGCCTGGGATGCCGATACCGCGCCACCGATGCAGCGCCTGCGCCGCAAGCTGGAGGCCGACGGGGTGTCGGTGTCACTGGGCCCGCTGCCGCCCCGGCTGGCCCGGCGCGTGCGAACCGTCATCAAGAGCCCTGGGTTGGCGCCCAGCCACGAGCTTGTGGAGCGCGCACCCGAGCGCGGCCAGACCGTCCTTGACGAGCTCGAGCTCGGCTGGCGGCTCAGCCGCGTCCCCATGATCGGGGTGACGGGAACGAACGGGAAATCGACGGTCGTTGGCCTGGTGGCGGAGATCCTCGCGGCCGCCGGTCACCGGACGGCCGTGGCCGGCAATACGATGTTCGGACCACCGCTGTCGGCGCTGGCTGCGCTGGATCTCGACGCGATCGTGTGCGAGGTCTCGAGCTACCAGCTTGAGGGCTGCGAGTGGATGCTCCCCGAGATCGCGGCGCTCACCAACCTCACGCCCGAGCATCTCGGCCGCCATCGCACGATGCAGCGCTACGGCGAGGTCAAGCGCAGCATGTTTTGCCGCGGCCCGCAGGTCGCGCCCAGAGCGGTCCTCGACCTTGACGATGAGCTCGGCTCTGCTCTGGGGCGGGAGCTGGCCAGGGCCGGCGGCCAGGTGCGCTCAATCGGAGTCGGCGTCGAAGCCGACTATCAGCTCAGGGGAGCAACCTGGGATCTCTGCCAGGCCGACCTGGCCCTGGACACGCCAACCGGCCCGCTGTGGACGTCAACCCGGCTGCCAGGGGCGCACAACGCGCGCAACTACGCCATTGCGCTGGCCATCAGTGACCTGATCGCCGTCCCGCGGGACTTGGCTCTTGGTGCCGCGGCCGCTTTCCCTGGGGTTCCGGGTCGCTTTGAACACGTGTCAATGGGACAACCCTTCCACGTGATCGTCGACTATGGGTGCACCGAGGATGGCCTGAGGCAGTTTCTGTCGGCCGTCCGAGCCGGGATGAGGACCGGCGGGCGGTTGCGCACCGTGCTCGGCGTGTCCGGCGTGGCGGGGAGCGGGATGAAGCGCATGGGCGCCACTGCGCGACGGCTGTCCGACGATCTCGTCCTGACCACGGCCCCCTATCTGAAGCGTCCGCCACTGCTGGTGTTGAGAGCGCTCAAGAGCGGTGCCCAGAGCACTGACGGTGCCGCGCTGGAGGTCGTGCTGGATCGCCGGGAGGCGATTGCCGCGGCGGTCGGGCGAGCGGCCGAGGGGGATGCCGTCGTGATTGTGGGCCGTGGCTCTGAGCAGTACCTGGTCGCCGATCCGCATGGCCCCCCGATTGCCTTTGATGACCGGTTGGTGGCCGCCGCCGTGCTGGGCGAGTTCGGCTGGGGGGCGGATCAGCAAGCCCCAGCCCCGCGGCCCCTCACAGCGCCCGGACCGGAGCGAGACGTCCAAGGCGGGCACTGGTCCCCCAGTCGGTCACGCTGACGCCATGATCGTTGAGTACGGGGCGCAGCCCGAGCAGGGCGGTGTAGTTGGGCAGCGCAATCAGCCGGTCGGGAGCGCAGGACAGGGCCGAGCGGAAGGATCTGGCCAGATCCCGGTCAACCTCGATTGGTGACTGCCAGCCGGCGTATTTCAGGCGCAGGGCGAGTTCGGCCGCGCGCCGTCCGCTACAGGTGACCGCGGACACCAGCGGCGCCAGTTGCTCGAAGTCGGCATCCCATATCCAGGAGACGTCGCGCCCGTCGGCCACGCCGTCGTTGAGGGCCAACCAGAGATGAAGCGAGGCCGGGCGGTCTTGGGCGCGAAGCAGCTGCAGGATGACGTTGGCGCCTACCGGGGTGGGACAGTTGGGCCCGGTCAGCAGAGAGCGCCAGAGCTCGGTCAGGCGCCGGAGCTCCCCATAGCCGTCAAGCCGGTCCCGGAACAGGTTTCCGAGCACCAGGACGCGTGCCTTCAGCTGGGAGGCGAGCAGCGGGAGCCAGGCTTCGTCGACCTCGAGCACGGCCAGGTCGCCTTCGGCGTCGGCCAGTGCGGTGGCGATGCCCCAGTGGGTGTTGGCACCGGCACGATTGTGGACCACCGCGTGGCCGTGGACGCGCAGGATGTGGGCCAGCATGCGCGCTGAACCTACCCGTTCACAGCGGCCGAAGGCCGGGATCGTCGGGGTCGCGGTGGGTCGCGACCCCGACGATCGGAGCTCTAGGCGGCCGCGACGGCCGTGTCGGGGGCCGGAGCCGGCGTCGGCGGGACCTCCGGGGCACCCTGTGACTCGGCATAGGCGTGAGCGCCCGCGGCACCGGCTGCACCGAGCAGGAGGGAAATGAGGGCCCACTTGGAGCCGTAGGCCTCGCTTCCGCGAGCGGCGTCAATCGACGGCGCGCCCGGACCGGTCTCGGCCAGGGCCAGAGCGGCACCGATCAAAACCAGGTTGTACTCGTAGCCGCCATCGCTGACCCAGGGACCATTCTTGAGGTGCACGCGGTTGATGGCGGTAAGCATGGTGGCGATCAACATCGCCGAGGCCAGCGGGGTCGCGGCGCCGAGGGCGATGAGGGCACCGCCGCCGGCCTCACTGAGTCCGGCCGCCAAGGCGTGCTGCTTGCCCGGGCGCAGGTTGAGGTTGCCCTCAAAGAACTGGCCCGTGCCCTCAAGGCCGTGGCCGCCGAACCACCCGAATAGCTTCTGGGTGCCGTGGCCGACGAACAAGCCTCCGAGGATAAGGCGCAGGAGGAGTCGTCCGATTTTCATGTCTCGCCTTCCGTTGTGATCGTTGACTACGCAACCATAGCGCGTGACCTGCGCGGCACGCGTAGCCAGAAAGCCGGGGCGGTGTGCTCCACGCCTGGAGTATGGTCCGGCGCTAGCGCTGGCAAACAGAGGACTTCCAATTGCGGCGCCTGCACGATCCACCTCGACGGCAAACGCCACCTGGCCCGGGTGCTGTACCGGCGGGCGCTGAGCCCGGGGGCCGGCCTCTGATCCTCGGCGGCGGCATATGACGCCGGCGGAGATCTACTCGGTCGAGTCCGCGGGCGCCGCGCTGGCCGCCCAGGGTTATCTGGCCGACCGGCCACTGGCGCTGGCCGTGCACCTGGCCGTCACCCTCGAGCAGCCGCTGCTCCTGGAGGGCGAAGCCGGAGTGGGCAAGACCGAGGTGGCGCGGGCGCTCGGCGCGGCGCTCGGGGCCCGGCTCATCCGCCTGCAGTGCCATGAGGGCATCGACCTTCACCACGCCGTCTATGACTGGGATTACTCACGCCAGCTCCTGGCCCTGCGGGCGGCCGAGGGCGGGGTCGACGAGGGCGAGCTGTTCGCCCGGCGCTTTCTCCTGCGACGACCACTGCTCGAGGCGCTGGAGGCCGACCCGGCGCAACCCGTGGTCTTGCTGATCGATGAGATCGACCGGGCCGACGACGAGTTCGAGGCCTTCCTGCTCGAGTTCCTGGCTGATTTCGCGGTCACCATCCCGGAGTTGGGCACGGTCACCGCGCGGCGTCGTCCCCTGGTCCTGCTCACCTCCAATCGCACCCGCGAGCTGCACGACGCGCTGAAGCGGCGCTGTCTGTACCACTGGATTGACTATCCGAGCGCCGAGCGCGAGCGCGCGATCGTCCATGCCCGCCTCCCCGGGGTGCCCGAGGGTGTGGCCGCGCGGGTGGTGAGCGCGGTGGGCCGGCTGCGCGAGCAGGGCGACCTGTACAAGCTGCCCGGGGTGGGGGAGACGATCGTCTGGGCTCAGGCCCTGCTGGCCATGGGAGACGAGGCCGCGCTCGACGAGACACTCGGCGCGGCGCTCAAGGTGCACGAGGATCTACTGCGGGTCCGCGAGCGGGGGGTACTCGACGGTGTCTGAGCCGGTGGTTGGGCCGCTGAGCAAGCTGGCCGCGGCCATGCGGCTACACGGCTCGCGCGTGGGGGTGGGGGAGCTGCTGGCCGCCCACCGGGCCCTGTCGGTCGTGGCCGCCGATTCGCGCGACGATGCGCGCCTGGCTCTGCGCGCCGTGCTCTGTCCGGTCGCGGGGATCTGGAGCGCTTCGAGCTCGCCTTCGCCGCGGTGTTCGGCGATGGCCGAACCGCACTGGGCGCGATCGCGCCGGCGGGCGTGCCCAGCCTGGCCACGCCCGAGGCCGGCGGCCATCAGGCGCAGGACGGATCCGAGCTCGTTCCCGCCGCCTGGAGCGAGATCGAGCTCCTGCGCGAAACGGACTTCGCCCGCTACACGCCCCGGGAGACGATCGCGGCCAGGGAGTTGATCGCCCGGCTGGCTCACCATCACCCGACCCGTCTCTCGCGCCGGACCCGTGTCTCGCGGCGGCGCCAGCACACGCCTGACCTTCGCCACACCGTCCACGCCTCGCTGCGCACCGGCGGCGACCCCGTGCGGCGCCACTGGCGGGCTCGCACCCAGCGGCCGCGCGGGCTGGTCCTGGTCTGCGATGTCTCCGGCTCGATGGCCCCCTACGCGCGAATGCTGCTCCAGTACATGCACGCCTGCGTGGCCGCCCGGCGTCGGGTGGAGGCGTTCGCGTTCGGGACCCGGCTGACCCGCATCACGCATGAGCTGAACGGGCGCGACCATGACCGGGCGCTGGAGCGGGCCGCGGCGGCGGTGACCGACTTCTCCGGGGGCACGCGGATCGGCGCCGCGCTGGCCGAGCTCAACCGTGCGCACGGGCGCCGTCTCGGACGGGGCTCGGTGGTGGTGATCCTGTCCGACGGCTGGGACCGCGGGGCCCCCGAGCAGCTCGAGGCGGAAATGGCCCGGCTGCGTCGTGCCGCCCACCGGCTGGTGTGGCTGAACCCGCTGGCCGCCCGGCCTGACTACGAGCCGCTGACCCGCGGGATGCGGGCAGCCGTTCCGGAGACCGACGAGCTGCTGGCCGGGAACTCGCTGGCCTCGCTGGAACAGCTGGCCACGCTGTTGGAGGCGATGAATTGATCGCCGGGCTGGTGCTGGCCGCCGGGGCCGGGACGCGGTTCGGCGAGTCTGAGTCCAAGCTCCTGGCGGACGTGAACGGGCAGCCGGTCCTGGAGCGCGCGGTGGCCGCAGCCTGTGCGGTGCCGGCACTCGAGCGGGTACTGGTCGTACTCGGCTCGCGCAGCACTGAGATCAAGGCTCGGGTGGATTTCGGCCGGGCCGAGACCGCGGTGTGTCCCGACTGGGCGTCGGGGCAGTCCGCCTCGCTGCGCTGCGGACTGAGGGCGCTGGCGGGCGCCGAGAAGGTGCTCGTGACCCTGGGTGATGCGCCGCTTCTCACCCCGCAGGCCATCGCGCGTTTCGTGGGGGAGCCGGGTGGGACGCGGGCCGTGTTCGCTGGCCGACCCGGCCATCCGGTCGTGCTCGGCCCGGATGAGATTGCGGCTGCGCTGAGCCTGTCCGGCGATCACGGCGCGCAGGGTCTCCTCCGCGGGGCACGGGAAATAGAGGCCGGGCACCTATGCTCAGGCCGCGACATCGACACCCCTGAGGACCTGGAGGCCATTCGCCATGCAGCTAGAGCAGTCATTTGAGGTCGCCGCTCCTCTGGAGCGGGTCTGGGAGGCACTGATCGACGTCGAGCGAGTGGCCCCCTGTCTACCCGGCGCAGAGGTCACTGGTCGTGATGCCGACGGCAGCTACGACGGCAGCTTCAAGATCAAGCTCGGTCCCGCCTCGGCCGCCTACAGCGGCAAGCTGCGACTGGAGGACATCGACGCGGACGCGCACACCGCGACCATGCAGGCCCAGGGCCGCGACCGCCGCGGCCAGGGTGGCGCCAAGGCAACGATCGTCTCCAGGTTGACCCCGGGCGACACTGGCTCAGACACCACTCGCGTCGAGGTGGTGACCGACTACCAGATCACCGGCCGGCTGGCCCGGTTCGGGCGCGGCGGCACGATCGAGGACATCTCCAACCAGCTACTGGACGAATTCGCCACGCGTCTTGAGACCGCACTGGCCGGGGACGGCAGTTCGGGTGGCTTGGCTGCGGGTGATGGTGAGGCGGGGGCCGCCGCGCGTGCTGCCGCTGAGGCGGGGGCCGCGGAGCCGGCGCCGGTGGCCGAGGCCCCGGTGGCAGCGGCCCCGGTGGCCGAGGCCGCGCCGGTCGAGGAGCGCTCGCCGGGGTTGTCCCTGCTCTGGAACCAGGCCAGGCGCAACCCGGCTGCGATCGCCGCGCTGATCTTCGGGTTCCTGCTCGCGCTCCGGGTCTTCAGGCAGCGCGACTAGGCGCATCGGGGCTCTGGTCGAGCCCGTGCCTATGAGCAACTGCTCCTACCGCGCAGAACTGGGAAAACTGCGGTAGGCCACCGGAGTTTTTCGAAAATGTCGGGCTCAGCGCGCTATATCGGGAAAATTCGGATCGGACTGTCGAGTTTTCCCAAAAATGCACGTCCCCCCGGGTTGGTCGTGTTCGTCCTCAGCTGGTGTTTGGCTGGGGTGGGTCTGCGGCTGGCAGCGGCCAGTGCGCAGAAGCGTGAGCCGAGGGGTCGGGCCGGGCTGCCTGCTGCACACACCCCACCCCCGAGAAGACTCTGTGTGGTGAGCGCATCGGTTTCCGGTGCCTGCTGCACACACCCCTCTGGGTCGCTCGGCGTGTGTGCGGCGGAGCGCCCGCGCCCCGCGCACCCAGCCTCCCGCCCAGTTCACCCCAGGTGCTGGCGCGCGGCCGGCGTCTCGAAGCTGGCCGCCGGGCGCATGGCCACGAGGCCTGACGGGTTGATCATCGGGTGGGTTCGGTAGTAGTGGGCTCGGATCTCGTCGAACGACACCGTGTCGGCCACCCCCGGCCACTGATACAGGTCGCGGGTGTAGGGCCACAGGTTCTCGTACTCGACCAGCTTGCGGATCGAGCACTTGAAGTGGATCTGGTAGACGGCATCGAACCGCAGCAGGGTGGTGAACAGACGCCAATCGGTCTCCACCGGCTGCGCGCCGAGCAGGAAGCGACGCTCGGCCAGGCGGAGGTCGAGCTGATCCAAGGTCTGGAAGAGGGCCTGGACCTCGCGCTCATAGATCTCCTGGCGCCCGGCGAAGCCTGCCTTGTAGACCGCGTTGTTGACGTTGTCGTAGATGAGCCGGTTGAGCTCGTCGATCTCCGCGCGCTGAGCGGCCGGATACAGGTCCACCGGATGTGCGGCCAGCGGTGCGAAGACGGTCGAGAGCATGCGCAGGATGTCGGCCGACTCGTTGGAGACGATCGTGCCCTTCTCCTTGTCCCATAGGACCGGCACGCTGACCCGGGCGGCGTAATCCCGGTCGGTCGCCGTGTAGGCCTCACTGAGGAACTCGAAGCCGTTGACCGAGTCCTGGTAGGCGCCGCCGCTGAATTTCCACCCGCGCGAGTCGCGCAGGGGGTCCACGTAGGAGACGCCGATCGCCTCCTCGAGGCCCATCAGACCACGGGCGATCAGGGTCCGGTGCGCCCAGGGACACGCTCGCGCCGCGTAGAGGTGATAGCGGCCGGCGACGGGTGCGAAGCCGCTCGAGCCATCGGCGGTAACCCACTGGCGAAAGACGCTGTCCTGGCGCCTGAAAGAGCCGTCGTCGCCGCCTTCGCGACCCAGCGAGAAACTCTCGGTCTTGGTGCTCATGACTTCGAGGCTACTCAGGAGAGCGTTCGGCCTCGGGGCGCGGTTGTCTACCTGCCGGAGTAGACCCGCGCGAGCAGCCGGAGCATGGCGGGCGAGGTGACCTGGTTGCCCGGGCAGCACGTGGGACCGTTGTGGGTGCTGATGCCGATCTCGATGTGCGGGCCTGTGGACATGCCCACGATGCCGCAGCCCACCTCGGCGATGGGCTGCCCCGCCTGGACCACGGTCCCCACCGGGACCAGGGCGGGCTGGGCGTGGCCGTAGTAGATGAAACGCCCGGAGAGGGGACCACCGCTGACTCTGAGCACGGGCGCCTGGGGCCCGAAACCCGAGATGCCTTCCTGGACGATCACCCCGTTGGTCACTGCCACCTCGACCGCGGCCGGGCCGCAGGCGGCGCCCAGGGTGGAGATGTCCACCCCCTGGTCCGGGGACCACGTGCCGGGCGGTGAGACCACGGACGCGGGCTGGATCGGGAAGACGAAGCCCTGGCCGGAGCCGAGCGCGTTCAGCTCCTGGACCACCTTTAGCTCCCGCCGCACTTCAGCCAGCGACACCGGGTGGGCGTTGGGGTCGCCGATCGGGGCTGTGGCTGCCGCGGAGACCGCCGCCTGCTCGCCGACGGTTGGCTGGATCGCCTGCGGATGGGCATGGGGCAGGGTGGGCGTCCCCCCACTGCCATTGCCACCAGCGGCCGGACCGCCCGACCCGCTGGTCGTGCTCGAACCGCAGCCGGCCAGAGCCAGGACGATGACCACCGTCACCACGGTGATCGGGACACGCCGGAGCATCCGGACTAGTTCAGCACGTTTCAGGCCGCGGCACGCAACTTGGCCAGCGGTGGGCGCTCCACCGGCTTGGTCCCCCCGGAGCGCAGTTCCTCACCGTGTGGGATGAGGAAGCTGTTGGGTAGCGGGCCCTCGAGCCGTCCCTCCCGCTGGAGACGGGAGGCGACCGCCTGAAGGACCGCGAAGGCCATCGGCCCGAGGTCATGCAACGGCTGATGAGCGTTCTGGCGCACGTCGAGATCGACCTGGGCCAGGGCATCCAGTCCGGCTTCGCGATGGGCGTCGAGCAGGAGCGCAATGTCGACGCCGTAGCCGGTAACAAAGGGCAACCGTTCGAGCAGGCCACGCCGGGCGGCGATCTCACCGGCCAGGGGCTGGCGCACGGCGGCCAGGTCGGGATAGAAGAGGTTCAGCAGCGGCCGGGCGCTGAGCTCCGTGACCCGGCCCCCGCCGTCGGGCAGTGTCTGGTCGCCGACGCGAAACGGCCGCCGGTAGAACCCCTTGACAAAGGCGATGTCGGGCCGGCAGAACAGCGGCCCGAGCAGGCCACAGGCAAAGTGCGCGCCGAACTCCTCGGTGTCAGCGTCGAGAAAGCAGATCACCTCACCGGTGAGGACCGATAGAGCGCGCCACATGGCATCGCCCTTGCCCAGCACCGGGCCCAGCTCGGGCCGCAGTTCGTCCTGATCGTGGACCTCTGCCCCGAGACGACGGGCGATCTCGGCCGTCTGGTCGGCCGAATTGTCGACCACGACCACCTGGTCGAGCACGCCCTGATCCCGAAGGGCCAGCAGCGAGGCCACGATCGGGCCGATGGTGGCCGCCTCGTCGCGGGCGGGCACACAGACCGAAACCGTTGTATCGCGCGATGCGGCCAGCCGCGCCGCCGGAAATTCGGCGTGGTTGAAGCTGTGACTGGACAGCCAGGCGCTGGCCCGAAGCGACATCCTGTGCAGAGGATGACAGCCACCGGCAGCAGGGATCAGACCGCGGGGAAATGGGCTGGCGAGAACGGGTGCGTCACGGAGTGTCGACCCGGTCGGCGTGTACGATCAGTCTCCATGTGGAGGCGCGGGATCCTCCCGTCCGATTATGAGGTCTGATCGGGCAGGCGACGGAAGCTCGCGGGGGGCGAACAGGCACTGCTTATGAAGCGCGTTCTCCATATCCCTGGCTATCGCCGGCTGCTACTGGCCTACAGCCTCAACGAACTGGCCTGGTCGGTCGGCACGCTGGCCCTGTCCATCCTGGTCTATCGCCGCACGGGTAGCGCGCTCGGCGCCACCGCGTTCTTCATCTGCTCGCAGGTGGTTCCAGCGATTTTCTCGCCGGTCGTCGTCTCCCGGGTCGACCAGCGCGCGCCGCGACGGATCCTTCCGCTCCTCTACCTGCTCGAAGCCGTGCTGTTTGCGGTACTGGCCTGGTTGACATCCCGGTTCTCGCTGGTCGCCGTGCTGATTGTGGTCGTCCTCGATGGGAGTGTGGCCATTGTCGCCCGGGCCCTGACCCGGACCGCGACGACGGAGATCCTGCGGCCCATGGACCTGCTGCCCGAGGGCAATGCACTGACCAACGTGGCCTTCTCGATCTGCTTCATGGCCGGACCGGCGATCGGAGGGGTTGTCGTGGCCGTTGGAGGCACGCTGGCCGCATTGCTCGCCAACTGCGGGCTGTTCGCCGGTATCGCTGTGGTGCTCGTCACCGCCCGCGGTCTACCGCAGGCGCCCACCGAGCCGGAGCCGACGAAACGCCGGGTGCGTGCCGCGCTGGCCTACGTGCGCGGTGATCTGGCCGTGCGCTGGATGCTGATTCTGCAGGCCGGTGGACTCATCGCGTTCACCATCTCGATCCCTGTGGAAGTGGTTCTGGCCTCGCACACGCTGCACGCCGGTCCCGGCGGATACGGAGCGTTGCTGTCCGCCTGGGGGGCCGGAGCGGTTGTCGGTAGTGGGGCCTACGCCCGCTGGCGCCGGCGCCCCGGCCGGATGCTCATGGTGAGCAGCGCCGTGGCCATGAGTCTCGGCATGGCGCTCATGGCCGGGGCACCCTCCATCGAGCTGGCGGTGATCGGCGCCGTGCTCGGCGGAGGGGGCAACGGGGGCGGGCTGATGGCGGCCAAGACCCTGCTGGCCGAGTACACCCCTCAGCGCTGGATGGCCATGGTCACCTCGCTCAACGAGTCGATCTCCCAGATCGCTCCGGGCATCGGCATCGTTTTCGGCGGTGTCCTGACCGCAGCGGGCAATCCCCGCGTGGCCCTCGTCGTCGCCGCCGCGGGATCGCTGATCTACGCCGTGGCCGCTGCCATCGTGCTCCGCCCATCCCGGATCGGCGATCCACCGGAGGCAGTCAGCCCCGTCGAGCCGACGGATGCTGCAGAGGCCAAGGGCAAGATTGTCCCCATCGGCATGGAGAGCCATGAGACCCTTGCCTGATGTTGCCAGTCGGACATTCGGGCCACCGAATCTGTGAATCGGAGCCCTAGTGGCAGCGTCCGAGCGTCTCGGCTGCATCGACATCGGCTCGAACACCACCCGGCTGCTCGTCGCTGACCGCGCAGAGGGGCGGTTGAGCTGGGTCCACCAGGAGCGGGCCTTCACACGCATAGCCCGCGAGTTCCTGGCCGACGGTCGGCTCGGCGCCGAAAAGGTGGCCGAAGTCGTCGACGTGGTCCGGGGGCAACTGCGCTGCGCCGAGGAGCACGGCGTGGCCAAGGTGCATCTGGTGGCCACGGCGGCCATCCGCGGTGCCGCCAACGGCGAGGAATTGGTGGCGGCGATCCGGCAGGCGACCGGCCTGCCCGTGACGGTCTTGTCTGACCGGGAGGAGGCGCGCCTGGCCTTCGTAGGGGTAGCCGGGACGCTCGAACCCCCTCCCGACGGTGAATTGGGCGTGGTCGATGTGGGCGGCGGCTCCTCCGAGCTGGCCGTGGGGACGATTCCCGATCGGGTCCGCTGGTGGGCTTCACTGCCGGTGGGCTCGGCGACCCTCTCCGGACCGGGGGACTGTGCCGACCCGCCGACGCCGGAGGAGCTCGACGGCCTCCGCGCGCGGATCGCTGCCACGCTCAGCCACCTGGACGTCCCTCGCCCGGCCACGGCGGTTGCCGCGGGAGGCAGCGCGACGTCTCTCGGTCGGCTGGTCGGACCGGTCCTTGACGCGGCCGCCCTGCGACGGGCATTGAGGTTCGTGACCGTGGCGCCGGCCGTCGAAGCGGCCGCCCGCTTTGGCATCGATCCCGAGCGAGCCCGGTTGCTCCCGGCCGGGCTGCTGATCCTCGGGGCGGCAGCGGAGGCCTTTGGCGTGCCTCTGCGCGTGGGACGCGGTGGCATTCGCGAGGGCGTGCTGCTAGAAGCCTGACTGCAACCGTGGCCGTTGATCCTCCGATTCCCCCGCGCGAAGCTCTGACCGATGTCCGCGTGCGGGCGCCGACGCGCGGCAATCGCCGCCTTGAGCGGTTACTGGAGGCGGCCAACGCCGATGAGCAGCTCAAGGCCTGGTGGCACGTGTCGGCTGTCAATGCCACCCGGCGGCTGGGGATGTCCGATCACAGCTGGGTCCATATCCAGATCGTGCTCAACATCGCGCTGCGTCTGGCCCGGTTGCTGTTCCGTCGCGGGGTGGTACCGAGCGTGGTCACCGACTATGGGCTCAACCAGCGCGACGCCGAGGTCGTGGTGGCCGCCGCCTGCCTGCTGCATTGCGTGGGCATGTCGATTCACCGCGAGGACCACGAGCGCTACAGCCTGTTCCTTAGTGCGGACAAGCTCGGCGCCCTGCTGGCTGACGTCTACGAGGAGCCCGAGCGCTCGATCATCAGCGCCGAGGTGCTGCACGCCATCATCGGTCACCGGCGCAACGGCCATCCGTTCACGGTCGAGGCCGGGATCGTGCGAGTGGCTGACGCGCTGGACATGGCTCGCGGGCGCTCGCGGATCCCCTTCGAGGCCGGCCATCAGAACATCCACTCGCTGTCCGCCTACGCGATCGAGGAGGTCAAGATCTCCGCCGGGCGCGACCGTGCCGTGCGGGTCGAGATCCTGATGTCCAACAGCGCGGGCATCTTCCAGGTCGACGAGCTGCTGGCTGAGAAGCTCCGAGGCTCGGGTCTCGAAGAACATGTTGAGGTCATTGCCCGGATTGAGGCCGAGCACGAGCAACGACTGATCCCGGTATTCAGGATCTGAGGTGCAGGCCAGGCCAGAGAGTCCCTCACGCCGACGGACGCTGCTGCTGGCGGCGGGGGCGGTCCTGGCCGTGCTCCTGCTGTGGGGCGGCTATGCGCACCACTGGGCCTGGACGGGGGTCAACGGCCGGACCGCGACGCTCTGGGATTGGCTCAAGCTGATCCTGCTCCCGCTGGCCTTCGCCATCCTGCCGATCTGGCTGCGCCCCGACGCCCGTCTCCAGCGCCAGGTCAAGTTCGCCGTGGTGATCGGGGTCGCCGTCCTGGCCCTTCTCGCCCTGGCCGGCTACTTGATCCCTTGGCCCTGGACTGGCTTTCGCGGCAACAATCTGTGGGACTGGCTTAACCTGGTCGCCCTACCCCTGGCGGTCGCCGTGGCCCCCTTGCTGCCCGAGCTGCGCGAACGTTGGGAGCGCCGCCACTACACGAGGGCCATGACTGGGGCGGCGGTGTTCGCGGTCCTAGTACTGGCCGGCTACCTGATTCCCTGGGGCTGGACGGGTTTCACCGGTAACACGGTGTGGGACTGGCTGCACCTGCTGGTGTTGCCGCTGCTGGTGCCGACGGTGCTCGTCCCCACGTTGAAGCCGGTGGCCGAGGCGCCCATGGTTCCGGTGGCCGAGGCGCCCGTGTCTGCGGCGATTGAGCCATCCCCATCGGATGTGTCACCGGGGGCCTCGCCCGACGTGACCCGCTGAACTCGCGATCGCCGGGGCGCGCCCAGACGACGTGATGGTTGCCGGCGGGTTACCAGCCGCCGCGCCAGTCGGCGCTGGCCGACCGGGCACTGGCGGCGTCCATCCGGGCATGCTTGCGCTTATCCAGACGCCATTGGATCAGCGAGAAGACCAGGATCACGGTCGGGAAGAAGGCGATCGTCAGGAACATCACGTTGGTGATGTCCTTATCGGTCGTCTCGCCGTACCAGCCCTGACCGCCGTCGGCCCGAGCCAGGGCGGAGGGGGCGAAGGTCAAAAGGGTGATCGCGAACAGGGTCAGCGCGATCGTGAAGCGGGTCCGGCGCATCAGCGGGAAGCTTAACTGATCGCCCCGGCGGGCTCGGGTTGATCGGACGTGGCCACGGCGGCGACGGCCTCGAGCAGAGCCGGGTTGTAAACATCAGCGCTGACGGTCACCGCAAGGTGGTCGATCGGCACCTCGAACACCTTGGCGCCGATGGCCTGAGCCAGCTCGTGCTGCCGGCGCGGATCGACGCTGGTGTCCTCGCTGGTGATGACCGCGGCCGCGGGAACATCCACACCGCCCAGCCACGGCCGGGAGTCGAACCGGCCCAGCTCGCGGCCGGCCTCGGCCAGATCGGTGGCCGAGTGGCGCATCAGCTCTGAGAGCCACCACGCGGTCCGGGGCGAGGAGTACGGAATCTCAGCCTGCTTGAAGCCGGCGCGCCAGGCCGCGCGGGGCGCCACCGAGAGGGCAAATCCGACCGCTCCCATCCACTTCCAGACCTTGGCCGTCTCCGGATCCTGGAAGTGTTGGGCGGTGCCGCTCAGGACCAGGCCGGCTACCACCTCACGATGGTCGCGGGCAATGAGCTGGGCGATCGTGCCACCCATCGAGTAGCCGACGAAGATCGCTGGCGCCACCCCGAGCTGACTGACCACGGCCGCCGCGTCGGCGGCGCAGTCGGCCAGCGAGAACGGCGTCATCGGCCGCAGCCCTCGCCCGTGGCCGCGATGGTCGATGGCCAGGACGCGATAGCCGGCCTCCTCCAGGGCCCCGTAGGCGGCGTGCCAGTTGAGGTCGGCGGTCACCGTCCAGCCGTGCAGGAGCATCACCGCTGGGCGGGCTGGATCGGTTTCACCGGTATCACGGAGGAAGAATTCGCCCCGGCCGGGAACCACGACGGTGCGCGCTGGGGGCATGTCGTGCGGGGGGACCGGTGGGTACGTTCGCGTACGCATCGACCGCATGCTACCCGCGGACCCCTACCCGTAGCCCTACCTGGGGTGCCTACCATCAAGCTCATGGCCGTGGTCATCGCATCCGATCTGGGTAAGGACATCGCCGGAGAGCCGCTCCTGCGTGGGGTGTCGTTCAAGCTCGAGCGCCACGAGCGGATGACGCTGTCTGGGCGCAACGGCGCCGGCAAGACGACGCTGTTGCGCATGCTCGCCGGCGAGGCGTCGGTGGACTTCGGTGAGCTGGTTATGGCCAGGGGAGTCAAGGTCGCGCTGCACGACCAGCGACCTCCCCGTGACCGCAAGCTCTCATTGCGCGATTACGTGCTGTCGGGCGCGGCTGAGCTGGTGGCCATCGAGGCCGAGCTGGACCGCCTGGAGCAGGCCATGGCCGGCGGCGCGCATGACGAGGCAACGCTGGCCCGCTACGCGCGTGCTCAGGCGCGCCTGGAGCACGCCGGAGGGTATGACTGGCGCGACCGGGCCCTATCCACGCTGCACGGCCTGGGCTTTCGCGACGATCGCGACCTGGACCGCCGGCTGGAGACCTTCTCGGGCGGGGAGCTGACCCGGGCCTCCCTGGGCCGGGCCCTGGCCGGCGCGCCCGACCTGCTCCTGCTCGACGAGCCGACCAATCATCTCGACATCAGCTCCCTGGAATGGCTCGAGCAACATCTGATCTCCCTCGACGCGGCGATCGTGCTGGTCGCGCACGATCGCTGGTTTCTGGAGGCGGTGGGCACATCCGTGCTCGAGCTCGAGGCCGGCCGCGGTCGCTTCTTCGCCGGTTCCTGGCACGCCTGGCGCAAGGAGAAGGCGGCCCGGGAGCTGGCCCTGGGTCGGGCGATCGAGCGCCAGCAGGCCGAGATCGAGCGTCTGGAGCGCTTCGTCACGCGCTTCCGGGCCGGCACTCGGGCCCGTCAGGCCCAGTCGCGAGCCAAGCGGCTGGATCGGATTGAGCGGATCACCCGCGATCCGGCTGACGGCGCGGGACTCGAGTTCGCCTTCAAGCCGCCCGAGCGCAGCGGGCGGGTGGTCTTCGAGCTCGAGGACGCCTCGCTGGAGGCCGGCGACAAGACGTTGCTGACAGGGGCTGAGATGTGGCTGGAGCGGGGCGAGCACGTCTCGCTCGTGGGCGCCAACGGGACCGGAAAGACGACCCTGATCGAAACCTTGGCCGGCCAGCGCGAGCTGAAGGCGGGGAAGTTGCTTACCGGTCACAACGTCAAGCTCGGCTACCTCTCCCAGCACTCCGATGAGCTGAACGCCGGAAACGCTCGGACCGTCGTTGAGGCCACCCAGCACGCAACGCGTCTCACTCCCGGCAAAGCCCGGGCGCTACTCGGCCAGTTTCTGTTCTCGGGCGAGGATGCCGAGAAACCGCTGGACGGGCTATCGGGGGGAGAGCGGCGCCGGCTCTCGCTGGCCATTCTCGTGCACTCCGGGGCCAACGTGCTGATCCTCGACGAGCCCACCAACCACCTGGACCTGGAGAGCCGTGAGGCTTTGGAGGCCGCGCTCAAGTCCTTCCCCGGTTCGTTGCTGCTGGTCTCTCACGACCGGGCCCTGTTGGACGCGATCGGCACCCGAACGGTGGCGGTGGAAGATCAGACCCTGGCCAGCTATGTCGGCGGCTGGCCGGAGTACGTGCGGGTTCGCGAGGAGCGGGCCGCGGCGGCGTCCGCGGCCCCGGCCGCCGAGCGAGCATCGGGCCGAGAGCCGGTTGCCGCCCGGCGTCGGGAAGGGCGCAAGCGCACCCCGCCCAAGCGCTCGGTCAAGAACGGCAACCTCGAGCAGCAGATCGAGGCCGCCGAGGCCACCCTGCGGGCCATCGAGGACGAACTGGCCGACCCCGGGGCCTGGGCCACACCCGACGCCAGCGCCCGCTCAACCGCGCGGCATGAGCAGGCGCGCCAGGCCGTGGCTGAGCTCTATGAGCGCTGGGAAGCCGTGGCCGGCTGAATCCCTCGGGCAGCTGAGGTGAGGCTCGGCGGCGGCCATGCCGGGGGAGTCGTCCCGGCCCGTTCGTAGACTGGAGTCCGGTTCATGTCACGCTCAAGGAGTCCGGGCCTATCCGCTTAGCCCTGATCGATGACGACAGCGGCCTGCTCACCGTCCTGGAACGGCGCTTCCAAGCGCTCGGCTGGGAGCGCCAGCTGCTGGGCCATGCCGCCGGCCCGGATCAGCTGACCGCACTGCGGCTCCACGCGCTGATCGTCAACCCCGCGCTCACCGGCCTCGACTATGTCGCCCGGGTCGCCGCGGCCCTGCCCGGCCTGGCCGTGCTCGTCTGCAGCGATCCCGCGCCGGTGGCGCATCGGGTCCGGGCGCTGCGCTCCGGGGCGGATGACTGGATCACCAAGCCCTGTCACCCGGAGGAGCTGGTCGCCCGGCTCGAGGCTGTGGTCCGTCGGCGCTCCGCGGGCCAGGCGCCGCTCGAGGAAAAGGTGGTTCGGGCCGGCGAGCTGGCCATCCGGCCGGACCGCTTTGACGCCCACGCCGGAGAGCAGGCGGCCACCCTTTCGCGCCGCGAGTACGAGCTGCTCTACGAGCTGGCCGCCGCGGAAGGGCGCGTGCTTGAGCGCGAGGACATCTACCAGAGGGTGTGGGGGTACACCATGGCCCGGGGCGACCGGTCGGTCGATGTCTTCGTGCGCAAGCTACGCCAGAAACTCGAGCGCATCTCTCCCGAATGGCGCTACGTCCACACCCACTTCGGTGTCGGCTACCGCTTTGCCGCCGAACGGGCCGACGGCAGCACCCCGGCTTTTGCGCCTTCGGTTCCAGAGCAGACACAGGACCAGCCGTCTTCCGCGCCCACCGCGGCGCAAGCCGAGCGCAGCAGCGCGGACGATCGGCCTGAACATGTGTCACCCCACGCCGCCCGGGCGTACCCTCTGTTGAAATGACTGTCAACCCCACCGTTCGCAACGTGTTGATCGTGGTCGTGATCGCGGCCGCGGTCGCCTTCGCTCCCGGGGGCGGGACCACGGCCGGCGTCATCATCCAGGCCATCTCATTGGCCTTCCTGGGCGCCCTGGCCTGGTTGGCCAGCGTGATGTACCGCCAGAACCGGGTGGCCCTGTACTCGTTGGGCGATAGACGCCGGGCGGCTCTCTATGCCGCAGCCGCGGTCCTGGCCATCACGCTGACCGGGACCGCTCGCCTGACGTCGACCCCCGGAGGGTCGGTGGCCTGGTTGGTCCTGATCGGCGCCTCGCTGTATGTCGGCTTTGCCGTCATCTGGGCGGCGCGCCGCTACTGAGCGCCGCGGAACTGGCTCCGCCGGCCGGCTCGAGCGCCACCGGGATGCCGTTCAGCACGGCATTGCCCGACACCGCATCGATCAGCTGCTCGTCGGCCAGGACGTTGCTGTTGGCCCCGGCGTGGGCCGCGGCCACTGACATCTGCGCATCGGGATCGTCGTGACCCCAGCCGTGGGGGAGGCTGACCACGCCGGGCATGACCGCATCGGTCACCTCGACCTCGGCCTCGAGCGTGCCGGTGCGTGAACGGAGGCGGGCCAGCGCGCCGTCGGCAAGGCGGTAGCGCTCGGCGTCGGCCGGATTGACATGCAGGGTGCAGCGGGACTTGCCCCGGACGAGAACGGGCAGGTTGTGCATCCAGGAGTTGTTGGACCGCAGGTCGCGGCGGCCGATCAGCACCGGCCCGGCCTCGGTCGAGCGCGCCAGTGCGGCCCGCAGGCGGGGCACATCGTTGACGAGAATCTCGGGCGCAAGCTCGATCTGCCCGCTGGCGGTCCGCAAGGCGTCGGGCAGACGGGGACGCAGAGGGCCGAGATCAATGCCGTGGGGCGCCGCCTCCAGCGCGGCGAGGCTCAGTTTCCCGCTCCCATTGCCGTTGCCGCTTCCGTGGCCGGCGCCGGTTCCGTTGCCGCTGGCGCTGGCGAAGCCATCGCCATACGGGCCCGAGCGGAGCATGAGGTCGAGCAGGCGCTCGGGGCCGACCCGGGGGGCCAGGGCAGCCATTACTTCCTCGATGTCCCGGCCGGCCAGGGGCGAGCCCGGGGTTTCGATCTCCCGGGCCACCAGGGTGCGAGCCACGCCATCATCGAACGCCTCGAGGTCGGCACCGGCTCCCATCCCCGCCGCCACCGCTGAGAGCCGCAGCAGGGTCACCCACTCGTCGGGCAGCTCATCCTGGGCGGGCAGCACCGGGGGCGAGTAGTGGGCCACGTTGCGCACGGCGAACATGTACAGGGCCAGGTCGTAATGCCCGCGGCGCAGCGGTGAGGGGGCGGGAAGGATGACGTCGGCGTGGCGTGTGGTCTCGTTGACGTAGACGTCGAGGCTGACCATGAAGTCGAGCTGGTCCAGGGCGGCGGAGAACCGGCCGCTGTTGGGAGTCGAGATGACCGGATTCCCGGAGATGGTGATCAGCGCCCGGACCTGGCCCTCGCCGGGGGTCTCCATCTCCTCGGCCAGGCAGACCACTGGGAGCTCGCCGAACACCTCGGGCAGCCCCCGGATGCGGCTGCGGAAACGGCCGAAGCGAGCGCCCCGGCCGCGCCCAGGGGTGCCGGCGGCATTGCTGTGTCCGGCCGCGGCCATTGGGAACATCGCCCCGCCCTCGCGGTCGAGGTTGCCGGTGAGCACGTTGAGCACATCGACCAGCCAGCTGGCCAGCGTCCCGAACTCCTGGGTCGTGGTTCCGACCCGCCCGTAGACCGCGGCCGTTGGGGCGGCGGCGAGCTCGCGAGCCAGACGGCGTATGTCGGCGGCCGCGATCCCGCAGGCCGGCGCGACGGCCTCGGGCGTGAAGGGCGCGGCCAGTTCGCGTACCTGGTCGAGCCCCGCGAGGAGGGAGCCGATTCGCTCTCCCGGCTCGGCCAGGCCCTCGGCGAACAGCACCTCGACCAGGGCGAACAGCAGCAGCGCATCGGTGCCCGGCCGGATGAAGTGGTGCTCGTCGGCCTCCTCCGCGGTGCGAGTGCGCCGGGGGTCGATGACCACCAGCTTGCCGCCGCGAGCGCGCAGGGCACGCAGGCGCCCGCGCATGTCCGGGGCGGTCATCAGGCTGCCGTTGGAAGCCAGGGGATTGGCGCCCAGGATGAGCAGATGGTCAGTCCGATCCACGTCGGGGACGGCCACCGTGGTGCCGGTGCCGAACAGGAGCGCGCTGGCCATCTGCTTGGGCATCTGGTCGACGCTGCTGGCCGAATAGAAGTTGTGGCTCGAAAGCGCGCGGCCCAGGACGCGGGTGTAGAGGAGATTCGAGAGGTTGTGCGCGTTGGGGTTGCCCAGGTAGACCGCCACCGCGTTGCGGTCGGCAGCCAGGATCGGTCCCAGGCGCTCCTCGATCAGGGCGAAGGCTTCATCCCAACTGGCCTCCCGGAAGGAGGTGCCCTCCCGGATCAGTGGGGTCCGCACCCGCTCGGGGTCCTCGTGTAGGGCGCGCAGCGCCGACCCCTTCGGACAGATGAAGCCGTGACTGAAGGCGTCTTGGCGATCACCGCGAATCGCGGTGATCCGCTCGCCGTCGAGCTCGATCTCCAGTCCGCAGGTCGCCTCGCACAGCGGACACGTCCGGTAGGCGCGGCGGACCGCCTCGGTGGCCATGACCGACACCATACGCTTGCGGTCACCGGGGCGGTTCCTATCGTTAGAAGAGATGTCGATCTATGCCGCTGACCGGCGCCGTGAGTTGCCCGACGCGCCCGGCGTTTACCTGTTCCGGGACAAGTCGGGCAAGGTCATCTACGTCGGCAAGGCCAAGTCGATCAAGAAGCGGGTGGCGTCTCACTTCTCCAATCCGAGCACGCGGGCGGGGCGGGAGATCCTGGAGATGATCGACCAGATCGAGTCGCTGGTCGTCCAGACGGAATCCGAAGCGCTGCTCGTGGAGCAGAACTTCATCAAGCAGTACAAGCCGCGCCTGAACATCCGGCTGCGCGATGACAAGTCCTATCCCTACATCGCCATCTCACTGGATGAGGACTTCCCCCGTGTGTACTTCACGCGCGAGCGTCACCGGCGCGACCGGGCTTACTTCGGGCCCTATTCGAACGCCAAGCGGGTCCGCTCGACGCTCGAGGTGCTGGGCAAGGTCTTCATGTTCCGCTCCTGCGAGGGTCCCGAACCGGGCCGGCGGAGCGGCTCGCCCTGCCTGGACTTCTACATCAAGCGCTGCGAGGCCCCCTGCGTCGGCTACGTGGACAAGGAGCAGTACCGGCGCTCGATTGATGGCGTGATCGCCTTCCTGTCCGGGCGCTACAAGGAGATCGAACGGCGTCTGGAGTACGAGATGCGCCTGGCCTCGGCCGAGCAGCGCTTCGAGGACGCCGCTCGCGAACGCAACCGGCTCCGGTCCATTCGCTCGCTCCTGGAGCGCCAGCGGGTCGCGCACGAGGGAGCCGGATCACTCGACGCCATCGCCGTGGCAGTCTCGGAGGGAGAGGCAAATGCCCAGGTCTTCCAGGTCCGTGACGGCGTGCTCTCGGACCGCCAGAGCTTCTACCTCGATAACGCCGCCGGAGAGAGCCTGGCCACGGTGGCCGAGGCGTTCATCCTCCAGTACTACGCCAGCGCCATGTCGGTACCCCCACTGCTGGTCGTGCAACGCGATGTGGGCGTGAACCCGGCCTTGGCCGAGGCTCTGAGCGAGCGCCGGGGCGGCCCGGTGGAGATCCGGGCCGCCGAGCGGGGCGACAAGCGGCGCATTCTCGAGTTGGCCGAGCGCAACGCGCGGCTGGCCATCGACCAGGAGAAACTCCGGTCCGAGCGTCGCCGCCAACAGCGCGTGGAGGCCCTCGACGGCCTGCAGCAGGCCCTCGGCCTGGACACCGTGCCGCTGCGCATCGAGTGCTTTGACATCAGCACCCTGATGGGGACCAACACGGTGGCCTCGATGGTCGTCTTCGAAGGCGGCGCGCCGAAGAAGTCCGACTACCGCCGCTTCAAGGTGTTCACGGTCGGTGACGGTCAAGAGGGGGTGGCTGGCAATGGCGGCGGCGACTATGGGCCCGATGACTTCGCCTCGATGGAGGAGATCCTGCGCCGCCGCATGGCCCGCTGGGAGCAGCAGCGCGAGGTCTCTCCGCACGACAAGGAGTACGACCCGAGCTTCGCCGCACTGCCCAACCTGGTGGTGATCGACGGCGGTAAGGGCCAGCTCGCGGCGGGGCTGCGCGCCCTTCAGGGCTTCCGCGACCGGGGGGTAATGGTCATCTCGCTGGCCAAGAGGATCGAGGAGGTATTCATCCCCGGGCGGGAGGCGCCGCTGGTGCTAGCGCACGACACCCCCGAGCTCCAGCTGCTGCAGCGGGTCCGTGACGAAGCCCATCGGTTCGCCATCACCCACCACCGGATGCGCCGAGATCGGGCCATGACCGCCTCGGTGTTGGATGACCTGCCCGGGGTGGGGCCGGCGCGCAAGCGAGCCCTGCTGGCCCACTTTGGTTCTCCGGACGCGATCCTGACTGCCTCCCGTGAGGAGCTGGCCGCGGTGCCCGGGGTCCCGGGCAAGCTGGCCGGGGAGGTCTATCGGGAGCTGCACAAGAGTGGGGTCTGACCCGGCGCGGCCGGGTGAGCGACCCTCGTCCGCCCGGGTGATCAGACTTAGGTGAATATGGAGGCCTCCGCCCTCACTGATCTGGTCGTGATCACAGGGTTCTCGGGCGCGGGGAAGTCAACGGCGATGGCGGCCTTCGAGGACGAGGGCTACTTCTGCGTGGACAACCTCCCGTCGGAGATGATCCGCTCCCTGGTCGACCTGTTCATGCACGCGGGCTCGAAGGTCGCCAACGCCGCGGTGGTCTCCGATGTGCGGGGCGGTAGCTACTTCGAGGGGTTGGCGGCGATGGTCGACGACCTTCGCGCCACTGGCGTTCACCTGCGAGTGCTCTTTTTGGAGGCCGACGAGCAGACGCTTCTCACCCGCTACAAGGAGACCCGGCGCCGGCACCCCCTAGCCCCGCGGGGCAGCGTGTCCGAGGGCATCGCCCGCGAGCGGGAGCTGCTGGCTCCGCTGCGGGAGCGCGCCGACGTGGTCATCGACACCCGGGGCCTGACCGCGGCGATGTTGCGGCGCAAGCTGGCCGACGAACTGCTGCCCACGCGGACGCCGGGTCGACTGGCGGTGACGTTCCAGAGCTTCGGCTTCAAGTACGGCCCGAGCCGGGACGCGGATCTGATGTTCGACGTCCGGTTTCTGCCCAACCCGCACTACGAGCCGGACTTGAGGCCGCTGACCGGGCGTGATGAACGGGTGGTCGAGTTCATCAATGCCGATGGCGAGCTGGACGCGTTCTACACCCAGCTGCAGCCGTTCCTCGACTATCTGTTGCCGCAGTACCTGGCCGAGGGCAAGACCCACCTCGTGGTGGCCGTCGGCTGTACCGGCGGGCGTCATCGCTCGGTGGCCATCGCCGAACACCTGGCCAGCCGATACGCCGATACTCCGGGGCTACTCGTCGAGGTCGTGCACCGCGATGTGACGAGACCCGCGTGATCGACCATGTGGGCTTTGAGGTCAGCGACCTGGCACGCTCGGCCCGCTTCTACGACGCGGTCTTCCGCGCCCTTGGCGCGCGGCGCCTGCACGAGTCAGCCCACGCCGTGGCTTACGGAACCAACGGCCCGCAGATCTGGTTCGTGGTGCGGGGACTGGCGCCCGCTCCCGGCTACGGTCACCTTGCTCTGCAGGCCTCGGGCAAGGCGGCCGTTGACGCCGCCCATCTGGCCGGCCTCAGCGCCGGCGGCCGTGATGACGGGTCACCGGGCCAGCGACCCCAGTACGGTCGCCGCTACTACGCGGGGTACCTCCGCGACCCGGATGGGCTGCGGGTCGAGGTGGTTTCACGGCGATGAGGGCCAGCCAGGAGTTCAGATAGCCTGTCCTCAAGCCGGTCCGCGGTGCTGCACACCGGGCCGGTTCTTTTGAGACGCAGGCGGATGACTGGAGGCGATGCGCATGGCTGTACGTGTGGGGATCAACGGCTTTGGCAGGATCGGGCGCAACGTGTTCCGGGCTGCCTACGAGCGCGGCGCCGACATCGAGTGGCTGGCGGTCAACGATCTCGTCGATCCGAAGACGATCGCTCATCTGCTCAAGTACGACTCGAACTACGGGCCCTTTCCGGGGAAGGTAGGGGCCACCGATTCGGGGTTCTCCGTCGACGGAAAAGAGATTCGAGTTCTGGCCGAGCGCGACCCCGCGGCGCTGCCCTGGGGTGAGCTGGGCGCCGACGTGGTGATCGAGTCAACGGGACTGTTCACCGATCGCGAGAACGCCGGCAAGCACATAGACGCGGGAGCCAAGAAGGTGGTCATCTCGGCGCCGGCCACCAACCCCGACACGACCGTGGTCCTGGGCGTCAACTTCGATGAGGCCTATGACTGCGAGAACCATCAGGTCGTCTCCAACGCCTCCTGCACCACGAACTGCCTGGCACCGATCGCCAAGGTCGTCCACGACACGGTCGGTATCAAGCACGGCCTGATGACCACGATCCACGCCTACACCGCCGACCAACGGCTACAGGACATGCCCCACCGTGACCTGCGCCGGGCGCGGGCGGCGGCCGTCAACCTGATTCCCGCCTCGACCGGCGCGGCCAAGGCCATCGGGGCAGTGATCCCCGAGCTGAACGGCAAGCTGCACGGGTTTGCCATCCGGGCCCCCGTGCCCACCGGCAGCGTGGTCGACCTGACGGTCGAGGTCAACCGCGAAACCAGCGTTGAGGAGATCAACGGCGCCCTGAAAGCGGCGGCGGACAGCGGGCCGCTCCAGGGGCTGATGCTCTACACCGAGGATCCGATCGTGTCCTCGGACATCGTCAAGAACCCGGCTTCATCGATCGTCGACTCGGCGCTGACAGCGGTCATGGATGGGACGATGGTCAAGGTCGTCTCCTGGTACGACAACGAGTGGGGCTACTCCAACCGGGTTTCGGATCTCGTCCAGCGGCTGTTTTGAGGAAGCTCGCCGACCTGGGTGAGCTAGACGGCCAGCGCGTCCTCGTCCGGGTTGATTTCAACGTTCCGCTGCGGGACGGCGAGGTGGCCGACGACACCCGGATTCGGGCGGCGCTGCCGACCATCGAGGCGCTGCGCGACCGCGGTGCCGCGCTAGTGCTCGTCTCCCACCTCGGACGTCCTCGAGGGTTTGATCAGAGCCTGTCCCTGAAGCCAGTCGCCGAGCGTCTGGCTGCGCTCCTCGGCGCCGAGGTGAAGCTGGCGCCGCCGGGCGTGGGCGCCGACGTGGCCGAGCTGGCCGCGGGACTGCAACCGCGCGAGGTGCTGCTGCTCGAGAACATCCGTTTCGAGCCCGGCGAGACCAACAACGATCCCGATCTGGCCGCCGCCCTGGCCGGTCTGGCTGACGTCTACGTGAATGACGCCTTCGGCGCCGCGCACCGCGCCCATGCCTCGACCGAAGGGGCGGCACGCCTGATGCCCAGGCGCGCTGCCGGCCTGCTTCTCGAGCGCGAGGTCGAGGCGCTGTCGGGCCTGCTCGAGACCCCGTCGCGGCCGCTGGTCGCGGTACTGGGCGGAGCCAAGGTCAGTGACAAGATCGGGGTTATCGAGTCCTTCCAGCGTGTGGCCGACACCATCCTCATCGGCGGGGCGATGTGCTTCCCCTTCCTGGCCGCCCAGGGCCACGACGTTGGCGCCTCCCTGTGCGCGGCCGAGGACGTTGAGCTGGCTCGGAAGGCTATCGCGGGGTCCGCAGGCGCTCGGGCCTCCATCGCCCTGCCCTCGGACCTCGTGCTGGCCGACCACTTCGGCGCCGACGCTCAGCCCGAGTCGCTCGACGGGCTGGACGTGCCCGACGGGCTCATGGGTCTGGACATCGGTCCCCGCAGCGCCGACGCCTACGCTCAGATCATCGTCACCGCGGGGACCGTCTTCTGGAACGGGCCGATGGGCGCCTTTGAGCTCGAGCCCTTCAGCGCTGGGACCCGGACCGTGGCTCGCGCTGTGGCCGCTGCCCCCGGGGTGACGGTGGTCGGCGGGGGCGATTCCGCCGCCGCGCTGGTCCAGTTCGGCCTCGGTGATGAGGTCACCCACCTGTCCACCGGCGGCGGTGCGGCCCTGGAACTCATCGAGGGTCGGTCGCTTCCCGGGGTAGAGGTACTGACATGAGCCCTGACCGCACGCCGCTGATCGCCGGCAACTGGAAGATGCACAAGACGGTGGAGGAGGCCGAGGAGTTCATTGCCGCCCTGCTCCCGCGGGTGTCCTCGGTCGAGCGCACCGAGGTGGCCATCTGCCCGTCCTTCACGTCGCTGGGCCCCATGGTCGACTCGACCCGTGGCTCCCGCGTGGCCATCTACGCCCAGAACATGCACCAGGCTGATAACGGCGCCTTCACCGGCGAGGTCTCACCCCCGATGCTGGTCGATCTCGGGGTCACCGGGGTGATCCTCGGACACTCCGAGCGCCGCCAGCTGTTCGGCGAGACCGACAAGGCGCTGGCCCAGAAGGTCCCCGCCGCCCTCGCGGCTGGCCTGCTGCCGGTGCTGTGCGTGGGGGAGACCGAGGAGGAGCGCGAACGAGGCGACACCGAGCGCAAGCTCCGCCATCAAGTGCAGGAGGACCTGGCCCGCATCGAGCCGGATCAGCTGGCCCGGGTGGTCATCGCCTATGAGCCGATCTGGGCCATCGGCACCGGCCAGGTAGCTACGCCTGAGCAGGCCCAGGAGGCGATCGGCTTCATTCGCGCCCTGGTCGCCGACCGGTCGGCTGCGGCGGGACCCCACACGCGGATCCTCTACGGGGGGAGTGTCAAGTCCGACAACGCCGCTGAGTTGCTCGCATTGCCCGACGTGGACGGCGCCCTGGTGGGCGGCGCCAGCCTGGACGCCGAGTCCTTCGCGGCCATCGTCGCTGCCGCCGGATGAGCCTGCCGCCGGGGCCGGATGGGCTGCCCGTGGAGCGCGCGGCGCTGATCGTGCTCGACGGCTGGGGGCTGGCCGACCCCGGCCCCGGGAACGCGGTCTCCCTGGCCTCGACGCCGGTGTTCGACGAGCTGTGGGATTCCGAGCGCTGCTCGACCACCAGGCTGAACGCTTGCGGCCGGGCCGTGGGGCTGCCCGAGGGGCAGATGGGCAACTCCGAGGTTGGTCATCTGAACCTGGGGGCTGGCAGCGTGGTCATGCAGGACCTGACCCGGATCGATGAGGCCGCCCGGAACGGGGATTTTGGCCACAACGCCGTGCTGCGCGAGGCGCTGAGCGCCTCCGAGCGGGTGCACATCATCGGTTTGGTCTCGGGAGGCGGGGTGCACTCGAGCCTCGTTCACCTGCGCGCCCTGATCGAGCTGGCCGGCGAGCTCGGCGTGGGCGACCTGGTCGTACACGCCTTCACCGACGGGCGGGACACGGCGCCGAAGTCGGGGGCCGGCTATCTGGAGGAGGTTGAGGAATGGATGGCGTCGGCCGGAACGGGTCGGATCGGTAGCGTGATCGGCCGCTACTACGCTATGGATCGCGACAAGCGCTGGGACCGGGTTCAGCTGGCCTACGACCTGCTGGTCCATGGACGCAGCGAGCACTCGGCCGCTACCGGCGCCGAGGCTGTGCGGGCCGCCTATGAGCGCGATGAAACCGACGAGTTCATCAAGCCGGTGAGCGTTGGGCAGGAGGGGGAAATCCGGCCCGGAGACTCGGTCCTGGGGCTCAACTTCCGGCCCGACCGGATGCGCGAAATCACTCAGGCGCTGGCCGAAGGGTCATTTCACGACGTCGACCGGGGCGGGACCGAACCGGTAAGGCGCTACACGATGATGACCCAGTACGAGGAGGGGTGGCCCTACCCGGTGGCGTTTCCGCCCGAGCGTCCGGCCACCACCCTGCCGGCGGTGATTGCCGCCGCTGGGGGTGCTCAGCTGCACGTTGCCGAGACCGAGAAATACCCGCACGTGACGTACTTCTTCAACGGTGGGGAGGAGGCGGCCTACGAGGGCGAGCGGCGCGAACTGGTGGCCTCGCCTCGTGACGTGCCCACCTACGATCACAAGCCGGCGATGAGCGCCCCGGAGGCGGCCGGGGCCTTCGTCGAGGCCTGGCGGGAGTCCCCGCCACGCTTCGGCATCATCAACTTCGCCAACGCCGACATGGTCGGTCACACGGGCGTCATCCCCGCCGCCGTCGAGGCGGTGGAGACCGTCGATCGCTGCCTCGGGGAGGTGGTGGCCGCGGTTCACGAGACCGGCGGCGCGTGCTTCATCACCGCCGATCACGGCAACGCCGACCACATGCTCGAGGACGACGGAAGTCCGAACACCGCCCACTCCCTGAACCCCGTGCCGGTGATCGTCACCGTCGGGGGCCTGGGGCTCCGCTCCGGGGGGCTCTGGCCGACGTGGCGCCAACCATCCTCGCCTTGCTGGGAATGGAGCAACCGGCCGAGATGACCGGGCGCTCGTTGCTCGGGTCCTAGCCGCCTGACGGTACGCGTCCCCGGGGGCGGGTTCATGGGGCGCGCGGCGTCTAACGGCAGCTGGGGAGGAGGGTCTTGCCCGTCGCGGGGGCCCGAGGCTGCTCGCTCCCCTCCCAGCTGCGGCTTGCGTCCCCCGGCGCGCGCGAGGGGGGCGAGGCATGGCTGGCAGCGAGGAAGAAAACTTGACACGGAACGACTCAGATTTCATAATGGACTTCATCAGAAGTTCCCAACTCTTCAATGGAGGTACAAGATGGCACTCATCCGCTGGGAGCCGGCACGTGAACTGGGCACGATCCAGAACGAGATGAACCGGCTGTTCAACACCTTCTTCGACACTCCAACCGCGGGCCAGGGCAACGGCAGCGCCGGCGACGCTGGCTCCCGGCCATGGACCTGGTTGAGACCGAGAGCGAGTTCGTCCTCACCGCAGACCTTCCCGGCCTGACCGAGAACGAGGTCAACATCGAGCTCGAGGACAATGTCCTGACCATTTCCGGAGAGCGCCGGGCGGAGCATCAGGACCGCAAGGAGGGCTATTACCGGCTGGAGCGCAACTACGGATCCTTCCGGCGCTCCCTCACCCTCCCTGACGGTGTCGATGCCGAGGCGGTCAAGGCCAGCTTCGAGCACGGGGTGCTCGAGATCCGGGTCCCGAAGCCCGAGGAGCGCAAGCCGCGCAAGGTGGCCATCAGCGTCGGCCACTCGGAGCCCAAGACGATCGAGGGCACCGAGAGCGTCCCGCAGTCGTAGCCCCGTCGCCCACCGAGAGCGCCGCCAGTCGTAGCCCGGTCGCGCCGCACCCCTCCTCGGCCCGACAACTCGACGAGCCTGGATCGCCAGCGCGGTCCGGGCTCGTCCACGTCGGTCAGCGGAGAATGCCCGTGTGGCCCAGTGAGTAGCTGCCGGGCTGAGGCCAGACGCAGATGCCGTGCGGCCCCTGACCGACGGGAATCGCGGCCCGCAGCCGGCCGGTCTGAGTGTTGATGGCGTAGACCACCGCGTTGTAGCGCCCGCTCAACCAGAGGGTCTTGCCATCGGCCGAGACGCCACCCATGTCGGGGCTGGCCGGGAGTGGGAGTTGCCAGGTCTTCACGATCCGCTTGGTCTTGAAGCTGACCACCGAGATGGAGCCCGCCTGGCGGTTGGAGACGTACAGATAGCGGTCGTCGCGCGACGGATACAGACCGTGGGCTCCGGCGCCGGTGTGCAGGAAGCCCACGATCCGGAAGGTGGCGGGATTGACCTCCCACACACCCCCGGCGATCTGGTCGGCGGAGTACAGCGTGCGGCCGTCGGGCGACAGCTTCACGTCCTGGGGGCTGCTCGTACCGTGGTCCAGAGTCAGCAATCCGATCACCCGCTGGGTGCGCAGGTCGACCTTGATCATGCGACTGGCGAACTCGCAGCTGGCGTACAGGTAGCGCCCGTCGGCGGAGAAGTCCATGTGGTCGACGCCGGCGCACATTGGCACCGGTAGGGAGTGAACCAGGCGCATGCTGTTGGGATCGCGGAAGTCGAGCCGCTGCAGACGCTCGGCGACCACGATGGCGAAGTGGCCGTTGGGGGTGAAGTAAAGGTTGTAGGGGTCCTCAACTGCGATCGGACGTCCCGGATTCCCGGTCCGGGGATCGAGCGGGGTGAGCGTGTTGCCCAGGTCGTTGTCGACGTAGAGGGTCTTCAGATTCCAGGCTGGGGTGACGTGCTGGGGCTCGGCGCCGGTGGGAAACTGACGGATGACCTTCAGCGTCCTCTGGCTGATGACGTCGACGGTGTTGGAGAGGGTGTTGGGCACATAGACGACCTGCTGATCGCCCTTGACGACGGGGCTCATGTTGCCCGGCAGGGTGCCCGCGTAGATATTGGTGCTGGTCCCGGTGACCACCTGTCCCACGCTCCCCGTGGCGCCCGAGGTCGGGTCGTAGTCATGTCCCGAGGAGGCGGTGCGACTGGATGGATTGCCGCCCCCGCTGAGGACCACGATCAGCACGATCACGAGGACCACGAGCGCGCCCAGAGCGGGGAGCAGGTGCCGGCGGCGCCGCTCTCGCGCCCGCCGCGAGGCGGGCGGTCGGTGCAAGGCGTACACGGGTCTGGGTGGTCTAGTCTGGCGGGCTTGCTTGGATCTTCTCATGGCTTTTCTGGCCGCTCCGGGGCGCGGTCCCGCGGCAGGATGACAGCATCGCGTCGCACGTGGGCCGCTGCCCTCCTGGGGCTGACCCTGGTCGCTTCTGGGTGCGGGTCCAGCGGTTCGACGACCGGCTCGGGCGCCCACGCTCAGGGCCACCGGGCCAAGTCGGCGCGCCAACGGCGCGCCGCGCCCGCCGGGCCGGAGAGACTTTCCTACCGTACGCTCTTCGCGCTCTCGGCGCCCCTTCGAGACCCGGCCACCGCCCCCGTGGGGACATCCCAGGCGGCGCTCCTCGGCGGCCTGGATTCGGCGGACACATCGACGGCCGAGGTCCTGGTCATCAACGCCCACGGCGTGGCCTACAGCGGGAGCCTGCCCGGCGCTCAGCACGACGCTCAGGCGGCCACCCTGGGCGGCCAGGTCTATGTGTTCGGCGGCGGCTCGCTGACCGAGCTGAACCACATCCTCGGGTTTGACCCCAGCAGCCACGCCGTGCAGCCCGTGGGGGTGCTGCCAAGCGCGTCCTCCGATGTCGCCGTGACCCAGATCGGTGACACCGCCTATGTGGTCGGTGGCTACGACGGCACCAACTACCTGAACACCATCCTGGCCTGGCGCCCGGGCGGCCCCGCCCGAGTGGTCGGTCATCTGCCCGCCGGCCTGCGCTACTCGTCGGTGGCCGCGGTCGGTGGCCGGCTGATCATTCTCGGCGGCTCGACTCCGGCCGGAGCCAGCCGGGCGATTCTCAGTTTTGACCCGGCCAGCGGTCAGGTGCGGACGATCGGCCAACTGCCCCAGCCGATTACCCACGGCGGCGCCGCCACGCTGGGCAACTATGTCTACCTGGTCGGCGGCCGCGGCGACCAGGTCACCCAGACCACGGCAGGCGTATGGTCGATAAATCCGCAGACCGGAGCGGTCAAAGCGGCCGGGCGCCTGCCTCATCCACTCTCTGACGCCGGGGTAATCGCCGTCGGCCAGGGCATCATCGTGGCCGGAGGCTTCACCGGGCTGAACACCGTCGCCGGAGTCGGCGAGCTGGTGCCGAGCGCTGGCTAAGCCCAGAGGGCGCGCCGGGGCGGGAGGTCAGCCCGAGCGGCGCTGGACCGCGAGCACGTAGTCGACCACGGCATTCAACTCAGCTCGGCTGAGCCGGTGGCGAACCGGCATCTCGGCGGTGAACTGGTACAGCGCCGGGCGTTTCAGATGTGCGCCGAGGAGATCGCCGCCCTGCTGCCGCGGGAGGCTATGGCCCGAGAGTGAGTGACAGAAGGAGCACTGATGGGCGAATACCTGGTGCCCCAGGCCCGAGGCCGAGGAGGGGCCAGAGCCCGAGGCCGACGACGTGCCCGAGCCTGAGCTCCCGCAGCCGCCCAGGAACAGGGCGACGGAGCCGAGCAGAGCTGCCGTCCGACCTCGCATGCCCAAGAGGCTAAGTGAATCCCCGCACAGCGCGTGAGTAGGGTCTGGCGCCGTGTTCACGATCCATCAGCGCGACTCCGCCACCCGAGCCCGCCGTGGGACCCTGCACCTGGCCCACGGCACTGTTGAGACGCCCGCCTTTGTCCCGCTGGCCACGCGCGGGGCGGTCAAGACGCTCGAGTCGCGTGACGTACAGGCGCTGGGCTACGAGATGGTCCTGGGCAACACCTTCCATCTGTTTCTCGCCCCGGGGCCCGAGCTGGTGGCGGAGCTCGGCGGCCTGAACCGTTTCATGCGCTGGGACCGCCCGATCCTCACGGACTCCGGCGGCTTCCAGGTCTTCTCGATGGGTCATGGTGGCGTGGCCGACGAGATCAAGGGACGTCGCTCATCCGCCTCCTCCGCAGACAGGAGCACGGGGCGCATCCTGGCCATCGAGGAGGAGGGGGTGCGCTTCCGCTCCTACGTGGACGGAGAGGAGCGCTTCATGGGTCCGGAAACCTCGATGGCGGTGCAGGCGGCGCTGGGCTCCGACATCGCGCTGGCCTTCGACGAGTGCACGCCCTTCCACGTCACCCGCGACTACACGGCGCGCTCCATGGAGCGCACTCACCGCTGGCTTGACCGCTGCCTGGGCTGGCATGCCGAGCACGGTCCGCGAAACCAGATGCTCTACGGCATCGTCCAGGGCGGCACCGAGCGCGATCTGCGCACGATCTCGACCGAGCGCATTGCCGATAGCGGTTGCCCGGGGATCGCCGTGGGCGGCTCCTTGGGCCAGGACAAGGCGCAGATGTACGAGGTCGTTGACTGGGCCACCAGCGACCTCGAGCGTGTGGCGCCGGACCGGCCCCGGCACCTGCTGGGGATCGGGGAGATCGATGACCTGATCGCCGGGGTGAGGGCGGGGATCGACACCTTCGACTGCGCCATGCCCACCCGCCTGGGGCGACACGGCATGGCGCTCGTGCCCGATCCGGCGCACCGCTGGCGGGTCGACCTGATCAAGTCCCGATGGCGGAACTGCCCCGAGCCGATCCTCGACGGCTGTCCGTGCCCGGCGTGCGCGGCGGGTTACTCGCGGGCCTACCTGCACTACCTCCTGCGAGTCCGCGAGCTGACCGGGGCGCGGTTGGTCACCCTGCACAATCTGAGCTTCATGGCCCAGGTGATGGCGGATCTACGGGCGGCGATCGCCACCGATCAGTTGGCCCAGACGGCCGACGCGCTGCTGGCCGGAGCCGCTCCGGGGACTACTTCGTGTACTGGCTGATCAGGTTCTGGAGCTGGGTCAGCGCCGACTGAGCATCGTGAGCGACGATCTTCTGGTAGTGGATCACCGTGTTGGACGTGCTGTTGGCGATGGCCACCGCCAGGATGACGACGATGAGTAGGGCGACCGCCAGGACGAGCAGGCCCAGGCCCCAGCGGAACCCCCGGCTGTCCTCGGCCGGGGCCGGGGGCGGGGCTGAGCGCCGGTTGTAGTTCGGCTCGACCCGCCGGGGTGGGCGGCGGGCTTCGACCGGCCGGGCGGCTCGGGTCTGGGCCGTGCGGGGTGCGGGGCGCGGGGTGATCCGCGTGGCGGCGGTGGGGTCCTCGTCCTCGAGGAACTGGGTGGCTGAGGCCGTGGGGAACTCCGCCGCGCCGGCCGGGGCGATGCCGTGCATCCCGTCACGCAGCATGTCGGCCAGCTGCAACGCGTCCTCGGGCCGGTCGTTCGGGTCGATGGCCAGAGTGGTGGCCACGGCCAGGGCAAGGCTGTGGGTACCTCCGGGTTCAGAACGTCGAGAGGCGTTGGCGCCTCGCGCTGCTGTTTGAGGGTCAGCTCGGAGAGTGAGTTGGCCTCGTAGGGCAGACGACCGGAGATCAACTGGTAGGTGACCACACCCAGCGAATAGAGGTCGGCCCGGGGGCCGGCCTCCTCTCCGCGAGCCTGCTCGGGCGCCAGGTAGGCGGCGGTACCGAGCACCGATCCCACCTGGGTGATGCTGGACTGGTCGGTGGCCCGAGCGATGCCGAAGTCGGCCAGCTTGACCGCATCCCCGTCGGAGACGAGCAGGTTGCCGGGCTTGACATCACGGTGAATGACCCCGTGGCGATGGGCGTACTCGAGGCCCCGGCAGGCCTGAGTGACGATGTTCAGGGAGGTTTCAATGCCGAGATGACCCTGGTCGCGAAGGAGCTCGGCGCAGGAGTGGCCGGGCACGTGCTCCATGACGATGAAGTGCTGATGGTGCCCGGCATCGAAGCCGAAGTCGAACACCTGGACGATGTTGGGGTGAACCAGCCGCGCGGCGGCCAGCGCCTCACGCCGGAAGCGGGAGACGAAGGTGGGATCGTCGGCAAGATGAGCGGCCAGGAGCTTGATGGCGACGTACCGTTCCAGGCGGCTGTCGAAGGCCAGGTGGACGGTGGACATGCCGCCGACGCCGATCCGGCCCTCGATCCGATACCTGCTGGCAATCGTCGTCGTGCCTGTCATGTGTCCGTTCTAGTTTCCTGTTGCCCCGGCGCCACCGCTACCGGTGCTGGTGCCTCCGCCGAGGGGTGCGCCACCGCCATTCGTGGTGCTAGAGGTACTCGAATTGGTCGGATTTGTTGCAGTGCTGGAGTTCGACTGGCTGGTCGAGGTGGAGCTCGGAGTCGATGCGGTGCTGCTGGGGGTGCTCGTGGTCGAGCTCGTGGAGCGCGACGTCGACGTGCTGCTCGAACTCGAGCAGTCCCGGGCGGCGAGCTGGCTGACCGTGGCCGCGCCCTGGCCGAGGTTGCTGATCAATTTCCTGCTCACCGTGTTGGGGAGGTTCGCAACCTCATTGCTGAAGCCCTGAGCGGCGTTGCGGGCGGCCCCGCATTGGCCGGCCGAGAGGGCCGAGGAGACCGAGTTCAGCTGGGCGTTGAGGTTGCTGGCCTGCCCGGAATCGAGCAGACCGTTCTGGCTGCCGCAGGCGACAACGAAAGCGACCGCGAAGCCGAGGCCTCCGGCCAGGAATGCGCGCGAGCCATAGCCCATACCGGGCCTGACTTTAGAGGCTGCCCCGGTTGCGGTGACGTTAGGTGCCTGGGCCCCCAACGCCGCTGCGCGCCTGGGTTAAGCGGCACTCCAGAGGGTGCTCACTGCCCGTAAAGCAGGCGCTCAGCCAGGGAATCGGGCAGGCGGGCGGCCCGGATGGCCGCCGCCGCCCCGGCGATGTCGTACTCGATGCGGCGGTAGAGGGCCGTTCCGGCATCCAGTTCGAGTTCGAGCCACGCGGCCCGCGGGTCGCCATCGCGCGGCTGACCCACGCTACCCGGGTTGATCAGCCACTCGCCGTCGGCCAGGTCGAGTTCGGCGTCCGCGGGTCGGGTTTCCCCGGTGGCCGCCTGTCCGGGGAAACGCGAGAAGGAGAGGGCGACGTGGCTGTGGCCGATGAGACAGATGCGGTGAGCCTGCACGTCCAGGCACAGCTCGGCCTGCAGGGGGGAGAGAACGTACTCCCAGACGGGATCGCGGGGGCTAGCGTGGTAAAGGCCGACGGCCTCATCGGTATTGGCCGGCTCCAGCCCGTCGAGAAATTCGCGGGTCTCGGGCCCGATCGTCTCCTGGGTCCAGGTCGCGGCCAGCGCCGCGCCGCGGGAGAACTGCTCCAGCGGAAGGGTTCCGCGGACGCCCAGATCGTGGTTGCCCGCCAGGCAGATCGCCGCATGCTCGCGGGCCAGCTCGACGCAGGCATCGGGATCCGCCCCGTAACCGACCAGATCACCCAGGCACCAGAGCTCGTCGCAGGCGGACTCGTCGATCGAGTCGAGCACCGCCTCGAAGGCCTGCCGGTTGCCGTGGATGTCAGAGACGATGGCGATCCGCATCCCTACAGTCTCTCTTGTGAGGGCTCGTACGCGCTTTGGCACATTTGCTCCAATGTTTCTGGCCGCGGCCGGAGCCGAGGCTGCCCGCCGGTTGCTCGCCCCCCGCGAAGTGGTGAACGACCCCATTCCCGTCGCCGTCCAGGACTACTTCAGTCCCGAGGAGATCGAGCGCGGCCGCAGCTACGCTCGCCCCCAGCGGCGGTTGGCCCTGGTGCGGACGGCGGCCGACCTGGCCGTCCTCAGCGCGATCGTGGCGCGGCCACCTCAGCTGCTGGACCGGCGCGCTACGCGGCCGGTCATAGCTGGGGCCGGCTCGGCGGCCGCCCTGTCGGTGGCCCTGGTGCTGCCCACGCTGCCCCTCAGCGCGCTCTCCCGGCGTCGGGCCAGGGCGGTGGGCCTCGACACTCAGTCCTGGGGCGGCTGGTTCTCAGACCTGGGCAAGGCACTGGGCATCCAGGCGGTTCTGGCCGGTGGCGCGGGAGCGGCCGTGGTGGCCGTCACCCGGAGCCGACCGCGGAGCTGGTGGCTGCCCGCGGCCGCCGGCTCGGTGCTGTTCGGCGCCCTGGTGGCTGCGCTGGCGCCGGTGGTCCTGGAACCAGTGTTCAACGACTTCACCCCGCTGCCCGAGGGCGAGACGCGCTCCGATGTGCTGGAACTGGCGGCGCGCGCCGGGGTCAAGGTCGGCGAGGTCTACTCGATCGACGCCAGTCGACGGACAACGGCCGCCAACGCCTACGTGTCCGGATTGGGGCCAACCAAGCGCGTGGTCCTCTACGACACGCTGCTCGACCGCTATTCACGCGATGAGATCCGCCTCGTCGTGGCTCACGAGCTGGGTCATGTCCGCTATCGCGATGTGCCCCGCAACGTGGCCTACGCCGCCGTGATCGCCCCCGGGGCGGCGCTGGCCGTGCAAAGACTGAGCTGGGCACTGTCGGCCGAACGGGGTACGCCGGGTGCCCTGCCGGCCATGGCCCTGGCCGCCGCGCTGGTCAGCGCGCCGCTCGGCCTGGTCGGCAACCGGCTGTCTCGGGCGCTGGAGCGCCGAGCGGATCAGTTCTCATTGGAGCTGGCCGGGGCCCCGGAGGCATTCATCTCCTTCGAGCGCACGATCGCCCTCCAGAACGTGGCCGACCTTGACCCGCCTCGGTGGGTCAGTCGGCTGATGGCCACCCATCCACCGACGCTAGAACGGATTGGGGCCGCCGTGGCCTTCGGTGAACGGCCATCCGGGCCGTCCGGGTCATCCGGGCCGTCCGCGCCTGCCTAGGCGCTCCGCTTCAACCCTCGGGCGAGGGCGGCGGCGGAGTGCCACCTCCCCACTCAGGCAGGCTCTTGATCCCTTCACGAGTCTGATACTTGGAGTAGTTGTCCTGCATCGCATCGATCAGTTCGCGCATGAACCGCGGCGAAAGATTGATCCGGGAGACAACGACACCGGGGATCTCCTCCTCCTCGACCTCGTGGTCAACGCGGGCGAAGGTGATCGTGAACTCGTAGTCGGAGTGGCTGACATTGGCGAAGTTCGAGTACACGCCGGCCATGATGTCCGGCGAGAAATGAATGTTGATGTGGCGTTCGGGCTGGTTCGGATCGTCCATATGTTCGTAGTATCCCATCGTGCGCATCGTCGTCGTCGCCGTGGGGAGGTTGCGTCCGCCGTTTGCTGACGATGTTCAGCACTACCAGAAGCTCCTGGCCGGCCACACGCGCCTGGAGTTGATCGAGGTTCGTGAGGACGAGCACGTGCCCCGTCGCCTGCCTGATCGAGCCTTCGTCTCCCTGCTCGATCGCGGCGGTGCTCGTCCGGACTCGCTGGCCTTCGCCGGCTTCCTCGAGGAGCGCCGCCAGAGCGGTCGGGACCTGTGCTTCGTGATCGGCGGACCGTTTGGACTGGACCTGGATCACGTCGATCACCGCCTGTCCCTGGGCCAGATAACGCTGCCCCACCAGCTCGCGCGGGTGGTTCTGCTCGAACAGCTCTATCGCGGACACAAGATCCTGGCCCGGGAGCCATACCACTATTAGGGCGTCCTGGTGAGCACCGGCAGCGAGGACCCAGGCCGGCGCCGGCAGCGCGCCGTGGAGCTGCGCACGCGCACGCGGAGGGAGGTGCGGATGTTCGCCCGGCGGCTGATCCTCCTGTTCGCGGCGCTGGTCGGGCTGATCATCGTGGGCACGCTGGCCTTCTCGCTGAGCGAGGGCTCCTCGGTGGCCTACTCGTTCGCCTGGACGCTGGACACCGTCACCACCCTCGGCGCGATCCAGGACCCGCACGACGTGGCCGGGCGGGTGGTCGTCGTCCTCCTGGAGCTGTTTGGCATAGGTACGCTCTTCTACGGTCTGGCCACGGTGGCGGAGTTCTTCGTCTCCGGCCAGCTCAGCGGCCTGCTCGACGAGCGGCGCACCCAGCGCATGATCGATTCCTACTCCGACCACTTCATCATCTGCGGCTTCGGTCGCGTGGGCCGCCAGGTGGCCCGCGACCTGGGGCGAGCCGGCGTCCGGCACGTGGCGGTGGACGCCGATCCGACTCATCGTGAAGTGGCCGACTCGATGGGCGTGCGCTACATCGAGAACGAGGCCGCCAACGACGACGTGCTGGACAAGGCGGGGATCGGGCGCGCCCGGGCCCTGATCGCCTGCGTGGACTCCGATGCCGAGAACATCTTCATCGTCCTCACCGCCCGCGGCCTGCGCCCGGACCTGCTGATCGTGGCCCGCGCCTCGGCCGAGGACAGCGAGAAGAAGCTCCGTCAGGCCGGAGCCGACCGGGTGATCTCGCCGTATAAGACCTCGGGCTCGGAGATGGCCCGGATCGCCCTGCATCCCCAGGTGGGAGGCGCCGTACAGCTGGCCGACTACCGGATGGAGGAGATCGACGCCACGGCGGGCAGCCTGGGTGTTGGCAAGAGCATCGAGCAGGTGCGGGGAGCATCGGTGATCGTCGCCGTGCGCCATCCCGACGGGCAGCTCGAGCCCCAGCCGGCGCCGGATTCGCTCATCACCGCGGGGGACATGCTCGTGGCCATCGGCACACCCGTGGCGCTGGAGGAGTTGGAGAGCGCGTTCCAGCCGCTGGTGGTGCCAAGCTCGTGAAACCGCCGGTCCTCGAGCTGCGTGCGGCGGTCCTCGCCGCCGCAGCGGCCGTACGGGGTGGTCATGGGGAGGCTCCGCTTCAGGCGCGCGTCGAGCGGCCCAAGCGCGAGAACCAGGGCGACTACTCCACCAATGTGGCCATGCTCTTGGCCCCGGCCCTGGGGGCTCCGCCCCGCGAGATCGCCGAACGGGTGGGTGCCGAGCTGGCTCGATCGCTGACCGGGGAGCTGGCCGGCTGGGAGATCGCCGGGCCGGGATTCCTGAATCTGACCCTGTCGGACCACTGGTACCGCCGAGCCACCCGCACGATCCTGGATACCGGGGAGCGCTACGGCGCCAACTCTGTCGAGCGCGCCGAGAAGATCCTGATCGAGTTCGTGTCCGCCAATCCCACCGGCCCGCTGGTCGCCGCCAACGGCCAGGCGGCTGCCTACGGCGACGCGCTGGCTCGGATCCTCGAGCACTGTGGTCACCAGGTGCACCGCGAGTATTACTTCAACGACGCCGGGGGTCAGATTCGGCTGCTGGGCCAGTCGGTCCTGGCCCGCGCCCGCGGCGAGGAGATCCCCGAGGGCGGCTACCAGGGCGAGTACGTGCGCGATCTGGCCGCCGCGATCCCGGACGTGGAGTCGCTGAGTCCCGAGCAGGCCGCCGAGGCCGCGGTCGAGATCCTGCTCGGGCAGGTCAAGGCAACGCTGGAGCGCTACCGGGTCCGGTACGACCAGTTCTTCAGCGAGCGAACTCTTCACGACGGGTCGCCGTCGTATCTGGACCGGGCGCTGGCGATCGTCGAGGAAGGCGGCAACAGCTACCGCTCCGACGGAGCGCTGTGGCTGCGCACGACCAGCTTCGGCGACGAGAAGGACCGGGTGCTGACCCGCTCAGACGGCGCCCCCACCTACTTGGCCGCCGACCTCGCCTATCTCCTGGAGAAGCGCGAGCGAGGGATCGAGCGCCAGCTGCTCCCGGTCGGGGCCGATCACCATGGCTATGTGGCCCGGATGAAGGCCGCTTTCGCGGCGCTGGGTGGCGATCCGGATCGGCTGGAGATGCCGATTCTCCAGTTCGTCCACCTCGTCGAGGGCAGCGAGCGGGCAGCGATGTCCAAGCGCCGGGGCGAGTTCATCACTCTGGATGATCTGATCGATGAGATCGGGGTGGACGCCACGCGCTACTTCATGCTCCAACGCTCCCACGACCGGACGGTCGACCTCGATCTCGACCTGGCCAAGCGCCAGGATCGAGACAACCCCGTCTACTACATCCAGTACGCGCACGCACGAATCGTGACCATGTTGGGCAAGCTGCCGCCCGAACGCGTCTCGGCCGCGCTGGCGCCCGACGCCGACTGGGGTGATGGCGAGCTGCACCCCGCCGAGCGTGCGCTGGTCAAGGCACTGGCCGAGTTTCCCGACGAGGTGACCGAGGCAGCTCTTAGGCGCGGACCCCACCGGATCGCCGCCTACGCCCTGGACCTGGCTCAGGAGTTCACCGCCTTCTACCGCGACTGCAAGGTGGTGGGTGCCTCTCCCGAGTCGGTGGAATCCTTCCGGGTCGCGCTCTCCCAGAGCGCGCGCCAGACGATCGCGCTGGCCCTGGGTCTGCTGGGGGTCACCGCGCCGGACTCGATGTAACCGGGCCGCGGGCGCCGCGTTCGGTCAGGCCTGGCGGGCCAAATCCTCCCGCAGGCGCCGGGCGTCATCGGCATCCATCGGCGGGGGAGGGACGCCGGCCGCCCCGGTGGCGGCCCGACGCGAGCTGCGGCGCCACCTGGGCAGGGTGTAGGCCAGGGTGGCGAGCCCGATGAGGAGCACCGCGGGCGGGAGGATGTAGATCACCAGGTTGAAGCCATGAGCCGGCGGCTTGGCCAGGACCGCTTCCCCGTACTGGGCGACGAGCTCCTTCTCGATCCGGGCCTTGGTCATGCCCTGGGCGATGAGCTGGCGGATATAGGCCCGCTCCGAGAAAGCCTCGGGGGACTGGGCCACGGCCAGGGGCTCGTGACAGGCCACGCACATCACATCGTTCTGGACCTGGATGAAGGAGACCGTCCCCTTGGCGGCGGCGCTCGACAACGGGGCCAGGGTGACCGCGGCCACTGCGAGGACGGCGAAAGCCGCGCGCAGGCGAGAAGTGATCACGAGCGCTCGCCCAGGATCGAGGGCAGAGTCTGCTTCAGCCAGGTGGTGTTGAGCTGATAGCGGCGGAGCGCCTGGATCCGCCCCTGGCGGTTGATGACGAAGGTCTCGGGCACCCCGGTGGTGCCGAACGAACGCACGAAGTTGCCGCTCACATCGCGCAGCACCGGGTAGGTGATGTGCTCCTGGTGGACGAACTGCTCCGAGGCCGTCGAATTATCGAGGTAGGTCACCCCGAGGATGGTGGCGTGTCGGCTACGGAGCGTCCGCTCGGTATCGGCCAGGATCGGCGCCTCGGCGCGACAGGGGTCACACCAGGAGGCGAACACGTTCAGGACCACGACCTGGCCTCGGTAATCGGCCAGGCTCTGCTTCACATTTGAGCCCAGGACCGGGAGGGCCAGGTTGGCGCTGGGGGCGACTGGATACGTCCCGCGAGCGACCTTGGCGTCAATCGAGGAGGTCCCGTTTTGACTCGAGATTCCGAACGTGAGCAGCGCGAGCAGAGCGACGGCGGCGATCACGATCAGTCCCGGGAGCACGAACCGTCGCATGGCCGGCAAAGGTTAGTACCCGGCCTGTTTGGGCCCCGCTATGTCGCTCGTAGCGCCCCGGTGGGACCGATGGGCGACCGACCGAGGCCCGGACCCCTCAGGTCTGGAGGTTGCCTAGCCGGCTGAGGGGCCAATCGGGTCCCCAACTGTGGCTCCAGATGCCTAGAATCGCCGGCAGCGCGGTGGTAGCTCAGTTGGTAGAGCGCAAGCTTCCCAAGCTTGAGGTCGCGGGTTCGAGGCCCGTCCGCCGCTTCGAATTTCCGGCTGGCTAGATGTCAGCTTGGCGAGCGGCCCGGTCGGCTTCACCCATCTCGTCCTACAAGGACCAGACGGAGCGTGGCTACCGAGGAGGCGTCTCAGCGAACAGCAGCGCGAGCTTCGCCGCCCGGGGCAGGCGCTTGATGCGTGCCTCCTCGCGCCGGGCCGCCGTGCGGCTGGGCATGGCCATGGCCAGCTCCAGCTCGACCGGCAGGCGGCTCGCGGTGTAGCGGCTGGCAGTACCGGCGCGGTGACGGGCCAAACGACGCTCGAGATCAACGGTCCACCCGGTGTACAGCGACCCGTCACGGCAGCGCAGGAGATACACCCATGCCTCTGGCATGGGATTCAGCTTCGTCGCTGCCGGCAAAGCGCCTGCGCTCGGGCTCAACGCCCCACGGTCGGCGAATCACCGACGCACCAGGCCTCAAGGGCTGGCCACGGCCCGTAGCCGTCCTCCGGGGTGATGTGACCGGCCCCGGGGATGACGTCGAGGGCGCATCTCAGCGCGGTGCCATACAGCCGGTCGGCGCCCACCGGGTTGTAGGGGTCGGCATCCGAGCTGACGATGCGCAACACACCGCGGACGGAGGCTCGTACGGCCTCGGCATCGATCGAAACCCGAAAGCTGGCGCCCGCCGGGGGTACAAGTTCGGGCGCGGGAGGGGAAACCAGCAGCAGACGGTCCACGGCGGCCTCGAGGTCGGGCGCGGCTCCGAGCCACAGCAGGCAGGCCAGAGAGTGGCAGATGACCGTTCGCCGCCGGCCATCCAGTTCGCCCAGGTGGTCCCGCAGCGCAGACCGCCAGATCTCGAAGCGCGGGCTGTCGGGGTCGGGCAGGGCTGGGTAGCTGACCTGCGCACCGTGGGCGCGAAGGCGGTCGCTGATCCAGTACTGCCAGTGCTCGGGTGGGCGGTGGTTCTCGATCCCGTGGAGCACGAGGTAGGCGTCCTCGGTCACGGCCGAAACGATACGAGGCGGGCCGAAATGGAAACCCGGGGGCCTTCGTGTCGGCCGTGGGCAGGCAGGAATGGGAAAACTCGGGCTGAGCGGCTGAATTTTCCGAAAACGGCGTCCCTGGGGTGCTTAAGCGGGAAATGTTCTCGGGGGTGGGGGAGTTTTCCCGAAACGCCTCCGCCGGGCACGAGCTGATGCAAGATTGAGCGACCGCTTTGAGCGAGTGCTAAATTATGCCGTATGACGTCGCATGACCCTGACCTCTGCGCCGGACCGCCCGTGACGAGCTCGGACGATGGGATCGCTCTGGCCGGGACGAAGCTCCAGATCGCCGAGGCGGCGCTCGAGGCGCTGAAGACGGTCGGGTTTGCCGGGGCGAGCGCCCGGGTGATCGCGCACCAGGGGGGCTTCAACCAGGCGCTGATCTTCTACCACTTCGGGAGCGTCCAGTCGTTGCTATTGGCCGCTTTTGACCTCATCAGCGAGCGTCGGACGAGGGAGTACGGGCCGCAGATCGAGGCCGCCGTCTCAGCTCCGGAATTGGCTCGCCTGGTCCGGCGCATCTATGACGATGACCTCCGCCGCGGGTACGTCACCGCGTTGGGGGAGATGGTGGCCGGCGGGGTTTCCGATCCAGCGCTGGGGACCGCGGTGGCTGCCCGGATCGAGCCGTGGATCGAGATGATCGCGGGCAAGATCGAGCAGCTGTTGAGCGGTTCGGCGCTGCGGTCTCTGTTGCCTGCGCGGGAGGTGGCCTTCGGGATCGTCGCCGCGTACTTCGGAGTCGACATGCTCAGCCACCTCAAGCAGGATCGCTCGCGCGCGGAGGCCTTGCTCAATCTGGTCACCCAACTGGCCGAAATCGCCGACACCTTCCTGCCCCAGCGGGGCGCGGAGTCGGCATGAGCCCGACCCTCCCCACCGATCTGGTCACCGGAGCGTTCAGCTACTCGGGCAGCCACATCGCGCAGAAACTGCTGGATTCAGGCCGGACGGTGAGGACGTTGACCTTTCATCCCGACCGCGCCCATCCCCTGCGGGAGCATGTCGAGACGCTCGAGTACCGGTTCGACGATCCCGCGGCCCTGGCGCGGAGCCTCGAGGGCGTGAGCACGCTGTACAACACCTACTGGGTCCGATTTGACCACGGACAGACGAGCTTCGCCAACGCGGTCGAGAATTCACGCATGCTGTTCTTCGCCGCCAAGCGGGCCGGCGTGGAGCGGATCGTCCATGTGAGCATCACCAACCCGTCACTCGAGTCCGGGCTGCCGTATTTCCGCGGCAAAGCCCTGGTGGAGAACGCGCTCGCGCAGTCCGGCGTGGGCTACGCGATCGTCAGGCCGACCTGGCTGTTCGGCGGTGAACGCGACGTGTTGGTCAACAACATCGCCTGGATCCTGCGCCACCTGCCGGCGTTCGCGATACCGGGAAGGGGTGCCTACCGGGTGCAGCCGGTGCACGTCGAGGACCTGGCTCGGATCTGCGTCGAGCTGGCGCAGGCCGACGAGGATCTGATCGCTGACGCGGCCGGTCCCGAACAGATGTCCTTCGGCGAGCTCGTCGCGTTGGTGCGGGGCGCCGTCGGCGCCCACGCGCCGGTGATCCCGGTCCCACCCGTCCTCATGAGCGCGGCCGCCCGAGCTCTCGGGATGCTGGTCGGTGACGTCGTCCTGACCTCCGACGAGATCAAGGGGCTGATGGCGGGCCTGCTGGTTTCGCGGGAGGCGCCGCGCGGGCGCATTGCCTTCAGTCAATGGCTGGAAGATCACCGGGCGTCGCTAGGCAGCTCGTACGCCAACGAGCTGGAGCGCCACTTCGCCGGACGGCCATGACAGGTTCAACGCCTGGGGTCCGGCACGCAGCGATCTGCGCCGGCTTTTGGGGGTGGGCGGGGGTTGGCGCCCTGGCCATGCTTTCCCTTGACATCGGGCCTTTCGGCATGGGCCCCGCGCTGCTGCTCGGTGGTGCGCTGGCTCTCAGCGAGGCTGGGCGAAGGTCGGCGTTTGGGATCCTGACCGGGGCCGGTCTGCCTCTGCTGTTCATCGCCTATGTCCAGCGTGACGGGCCAGGGACGACGTGCTACCGCACGCTGACATCGGCCGGCTGTGACGAGCACCTGGACCCGTGGCCGTGGCTGATCACCGGCCTGTTCTTGGTCCTGGCCGGGCTCATCGCCCAGACGGGCCGCGATCGGCCCTGACGGCTTCGCTGGTCAGGTCCTAGTGCTGATGGGCGAACTCACGGGCCAGCGTGTAGCCGGGTGGTAGGAACTTCGCCAACGGCCGCTTGACCAGGCCATCCGCAGCACCGGGCCGGCTGATCGTCGGGAGGCGAAGCTGCAGGTGCGAGACGGTCACGGCTCGTTGGCCGTTGGAGGGCCGGCCGTATGGGGCGTCGGCGGGAAGCAGCTCGAGCTTGATCGCGTGCCCGGCGGCAAACCGCCACGCGCCGGGGTGGAGCTGGAACACCTGCCGAATGGACCGAGCCGAAACCCTCGGTCGCCAGAGCCCCCGACTGACGAGGATCTCCTGTCCGTTCGGGCCGACATCGAGCAGCCGCGCAGCGACCTGGGAGTTGGCGCCGGGAAGCGAGAAGTTGGCGATCACCGTCGCAGAGCCGACCATTGTGAAGCCGCGTCGGGCCGGCAGGAGGTAGGTCGCGGTGCCGTTTTCGGTGGCTCCGGGGGCCGTGGCGCACGCGGCGGCTGCGACCGGATCGAACGTCGCTCCGATCGCCGGGCTACCGGCACCGGGCAGGATGGTCTGGGCTTTCTGGCTGGTCAGGCGCACCTCTCCGGGGGCGAGGCGGGCCCAGTTCGAGGCGCGATATGGCCCTCGGCTGCTGGCGGTGGCCGGACAGGTCTCGGTCAGCGCTTCGACGCCCTGGAAGGGCTTGCTGCCCTGACTGCGCAGGTAGTAGTTCATCCAGCGGTGTACGGCGGCGACATACCGCGCCGCATCGGCCGCCTTGTTCTGGGCCCGGGGATGGCCGAAGTCGGCGAAGAACAGCGAGACCGGGGACTTGCGGGTACTGAGTCTTGGTGCGGTTGTAGTACCGAAGCGCCTCGTCGACCGGGAAAAGATCGTCCGTCCACCCGTTGGCGATCAGGAGGGGGGCCGGCGCCTCCGAGCGGTTGATGGCGAAGGACGAGTTGTAGGTGCTGGTCTGGTGGAGGATCCGCGCCGTGAGGGAGCCCGTGTACGGCTCGCCCTGGTTGAGTCGTTGGCGCCACAAGCCGAGGTTCCAGTTCGGGTTCGTGGTGGTGCAGAACGTGGTCGGGGTGTTGCAGCCCACCGCGTACAGCGCGTTGACATAGGACTGCTTCATCACGCCGTAGCGGCCTCGGTACGGTGCGTTGGCCACGTAGTCGAGCGTGCTGCCGTTGGGGGTGAGCGCGTAGGCCAGATCGGTCCAGGGCACGAACGGCGTCGCGGCGGCGATGCTCATCTTCTTGCCGTGCGGAGAACGCCAGCGCACGAGGCGTCCGTTCGGGAGCATCACCCGGTTGCGCAGGGCGGCCAGGGCCATTGACAACCCCCCTCCGTAGGAGCCGCCACTCGCGGCGATCCGGGTCGGCGAGACCAGGCCTTGGTCGGCTAGTTCGGCAGCAAAGAATTGCGCGTCGCGCACCTCGTACCGCGTGTCGAGAAGATGGTTGTAGCCGTGGGCGCATTCTCGAGCGGGCACAGAGGCCCGGCTGGCCGCCGTACCGCATGACTCGCCGAAACCACGGTCGGACATGCTGAAGGTCGCGTAGCCCGCCTTCAGCCAGGCGGTCATCGACGAGATCGCCGAGCCGATCCCGCCGCCGCCCCCGCCGAGACCAAGCTTGGAGCCGCCGTAGCCGTGAAACAGCATCACCAGCGGATAGGGACCGTGGTGATGGGCGGATGCCTTGGGCAGAGCGAAATTGACGTCCACGGCCGTACCGTCCCAGCTCGTGGCCAGCGTGCGCACGGGGACGGGCTGGCCGGCCCCGATCAGTGAGCCGCAGAAGCGGATGCCGTCGGGCTGGGTCGAACATTTCACCGCGCCGTGAAGGACGCTTCCCGGACTGGCCTGGGCTGCCCCGACGATAAGCAGCATCGAGCCTACGACGATCAGCGAAACAAGCCTGCGCACAAGTCTTCCCCTGGACGGTTGGCGGCCGACCCTACAGCAGGGGGAGGCCCTGCCTTGGTGTTCGTCGGCCGCTAACCCGCTTCGGCTATCAGCCCCGCCATGAGCGCACCGGCCTCGGTATCGCTAAGGCCCTGCTCCTTGACCAGCGACTTCCAGGTGGAGAAAGCGATGGCATGGCCGAGGGCTGCCCGCGTGCGTCGACGGGCCGCGCCCCTCAGTCCCCGGCCAGCGAGGAGCGTGTCGCGGGCCGCCGCGCCGTAGTCGTGAAATGCGGCGAAGCGCTCCCGAACCAGCGGCACGGTGGACTCGTCGCGAAAAAGATTCTCCAGCATGGCATCGGTCCTTCGGTAGAAGGCGTAGAGCTCTCCGAGGGCCACGCGCAAACGTTCCTGAGGCTCGTCGATCCCGGTCCACGCATCGAGGCTGGGCGGCGGGTTCTCGGCCGCCCAGTGGGCGCTGCAGGCATCGAATAGCGCCGCCTCATCGGGAAAGTGGCGATAGACGGTCGAGCGCCGAACGCCGGCCAGGGCGGCGACCGCGCTGATGGAGGTACGGGACGGGCCAACGCTGCCGTGCAGCTCGACCGCGCTCTCGGTGATGCGCAGCCGAGTCAGGTCCTGGGCTTCGGCTCGGCGCTGCATGCGGTATGGGCGCTTTTTGTCGGTCATTTCTGTCCACTGAATATTGACAGACGCATCTCCGGGTGTATGGTGGACGCGACACCACTGTCCAATGAAATGAGTCCGCCATGGCCGTGCAGCCCACCGCTCCGCGAGTTTTGAAGCCCACCGAAGGCAAGGCTGGGTTCCTGGGCAGCATCGGGGTGAGGTTCATGATCGATGGTGATGCGACCCGGGAGGGGTTCTCCCTGGTCGAGCACCCGATGTCAGCGATGGCCCTGGCCGCGCCGCTTCATCGCCATCACCGTGAGGATGAATACAGCTACGTGATCGAGGGCCGGATGGGGGCAATCCTGGGCGACGATGTGCTCGAAGCAGGTCCCGGCGACCTGGTTTTCAAGCCGCGCGACGAGTGGCACACGTTCTGGAACGCCGGCCAGGAACCCTGTCGGATCCTGGAAATCATCGCTCCGGCCGGCTTCGAGCGCTTCTTCGCCGAGCTGGTTGATCTGGGCGGCGTAGCCCAGGCCGATCCCGCGGTGCTGGGTGCCCTGTGTGAGCGCTTTGAGCTCGAGATGGATCCGCAAAGCGTCCCCGACCTAGTCGAGCGCTTCGGCGTACGTTTTCCCGCCCCGCCGCTGGTCGACTGAGTCCCGCGGGGCCTCTCGCCGGCTGAGTCCCGCGGGGCCTCTCGCCGCCTGAGTCCCACGAGCGGACAGGGCGGGCGCGATCGGGCCACGGTCCCGATCGCCTGGCCAGCGGTAGCCAGGCCGCCTTTGGATGTTTCCCGCCGCCACATAAGCGGGAAACGTCCGAACGCTCCGGAGCCCAGGGGAGACGGCTGCGCCGTGGTGGTGCGGGGCAGCCCAGGGGAGACGGCTGCGCCGCGCGCCACGGCCTATAAAACCTCGCCGCGCCGCGAGCGCGGCGTCACTCCTGACCGCCCGTCATTGGATGCTGGCGTGATCCGCCGGCTGCGTACGTCCGTAGGAGCGGTTGAACCCGGACGTTTGCATCCGGCGGAAACCAAGGAGACCCAGATGACGGAATCCAGCACCACTGAGCGCGATCGGCCCGTCGAGGGCGTGGTCGAGAAGCTCGCGCGTGACGATTGGGAGCGCAAGAAGTTCCTCAAGATGGCGGGCAAGCGGATGGGCGCCGGCGCGGCGGCCACCGGACTGGCCGCATTCATCGCTGCCTGCGGGAGCTCATCGAGCTCGTCGAGCTCCGGCGGCACCAGCTCCTCCGCCGCGGCGGCCGCGGGCACGTCCACTTCGAGCTCGAGCAGTGCCGGCACCGGTTCCGGTGATCTGCCGATCGTCAACTACGCCCTGACGCTTGAGTACCTGGAGTCGCAGTTCTACGCCAAGGTGGCCAAGAGCGGACTGTTCCACGGCAAGACCCTGTCGGTGTTGAAGTCCTTCGGCGCCGAGGAGCACGAGCATGTGGCCGCGCTGCACAAGGTGGCCACCAGCCTGGGTACGCCCGCGGCCGTACCGACCGGCAAGTTCCCGATCCACAGCGCCGCGCAGGTGACCAAGCTGGCCAGCGTGGTCGAGAACCTCGGCGCCGCGGCGTATCTCGGCCAGGCCGGGAATATCCAGAGCAAGGAGATCCTGGCTGCGGCTCTGGCGATTCACACAATCGAGGCCCGCCACGCGGCGATCCTGAACCTGCTGCTCAAGAAGACACCGACCCCCGACGGAGCGTTCGCCAAGCCGGCGAGCATGTCCGAGGTGCTGGCGGCCGTCAAGCCCTTCATCGCCTAGCGGCGTCGATCTGCACGAGAGGAAACGAAACACCATGCACACATCTGAACTGCAAAGCCCTGAGCTGGGCGCAGTGGAGGTCAGCGGCATAAGCCGCGCGAGCTTCATCCTGCGCGGTGCGCTCACGGCCGGCGCCGTCTACGGCGCGACGGCCGTTGGTCCGTATGTCTCGAATGCTTTTGCGGCGAGTGGAGGCGGGGATATTGACATCCTCAACTTCGCTCTGACCCTCGAGTACCTGGAGACCGACTTTTACAAGGTCAAGGGAAAGTCGGTTGGCCTCAGCGGTCAGGCCAAGGCGCTGGCCAGCTCGTTCGGCGATGAGGAGGCCGAGCATGTGGCGGCGCTGACCAAGGCGATCACCGCTGCCGGTGGCAAGCCGGTTAAGAAGCCGACGTTTGCCTTCCCGGTCAGCAATGCAGCCAGCTTCCTGAAGCTTGCCTATGTGCTGGAGAACACCGGCGTCGGTGCCTACAACGGCGCTGGTCCGTCGTTGACGAACAAGCAGTATTTGGCCGCCGCCGGCTCGATCGTTCAGGTCGAGGCGCGTCATGCGGCTTCCATTGCGCTACTGACCGGCTCGATGATCACGCCCGACGGCGCGTTCGATAAGCCGCTGAGCAAGAGCCAAGTGCTGGCCAAAGCTGGACCGCTGATCAGGTAGGCGCACCGATCGTGTTGGCGCGGCTCACGGGATCCTCCTCCTCGTGGGTCGCGCCCTCGCGGCCCGGGTGATCCAAAGCCAGCTCGAGGCCGTAGTACCTGCCAGCTGACGAAACCATTGATCGGAGCCATAAATGCTGGGACTCGACAACCCTATTCACATCGCTTTCATCCTCGTTCTCGTACTGCTTGTGTTCGGCGCGAAGCGGCTTCCGGAGATGGGCAAGTCACTCGGCGCCGGCCTGCGCGGCTTCAAGGAGTCGGTCAGCGGCGAGGACAACATCTCCTCGATCACCGAGCACTCGCCCGCCCGTGTCGATGACACCGTGCGTCCCACCGCGGTCACCGAGGACCGTCCGGTGCAGACCACGGTCGATCGCACGCCGGTCGCGCCCGCCGCTTAGCCCTCGCTTCGCGTTCGGCGACGACATGCAGATGCCAAACGTACTTGCCCCTGGTCGGTTGCGGCCGATTGGGCACCAGGACCAGCTCAGCGTCGTCGACCACCTCGACGAACTGCGCTCGAGGCTGATTGTCTCGCTGCTCACGGTCGTGGTCGCGTTTGGCATCTGCTTTTGGCAGAACCACGAGCTGCTGCGCCTCATCGATACCCCGCTCGCGCACCAGACCCAGCAGCAGGTGAAGGCCGGCCGCGGTCCTCTCGGGGCCACCTACCGGGTGCAGACGAGTGCGCGCAACGTGGCCGTACAGCTCGGGACGGTGGCGGGGATCCTCTCTCACCAGAGTCGCGATCCGGCGGTGAGCGCGTCGTTAGCAAACGTCCAGCGCAGCTTGCGACGTGACGTCGCACAGCTCTCGGCGCCCCCAACCGGAAACCAGCCGGTGACGCTCGGTATCGGCGAGCCGTTCACCACCACGGTCACGGTCACGCTCATCTTCGCCTTGATCCTGTCTCTGCCGGTACTGCTGCTTCAGGCCTATGCGTTCCTGATGCCGGCCTTTGACGAGAGCCTGCGCCGGCGAATGGCTCCGGTCACGCTGGCGATCCCGTTTCTGTTCGCCGCTGGTGTCGCCTTCGGCTACGCGGTCGTACTCCCGGCGGCACTGCACTTCTTCCAGAATTTCAACAGCGGCGAGTTCAACGTGCTCGTCCAGGCCAGTCAGTACTACAAGTTCGCGGCGACGACTCTGTTGGCCATGGGACTGCTGTTCCAGGTCCCGGTGGCGATCATCGCCGTTACCCGGGCCGGGATCCTCACCCCTGGTCAGCTACGCCGCAACCGCCGCTATGCGGTGCTGGCCTGTGGCCTGGTGGCGGCGGTCCTGCCCGGTGACGCCGTGACCATGCTGCTGGAAACCGTGCCCCTGTACCTGCTGTTCGAGGCCAGCGTGCTGATCGCCTCGATCTCTGAGCGCCGCGAGCGCAAAAGGACAGCCACCGCTGAGGCTGCGGCTGCCCAGCACGGACCGGACGACGCTTAGCGCGACCCGGCCGTTCGTGGGCCAGCTGCGCACCAGTGATCCGTCCGCTGACCAACCCCGTAGTAACAAGAAACCCAGGGCGACTGATCCAGCTCCGGCTGTGTCGCCTGAAAGGAGCCACATGAGTAACAAGCTCAATCTCGAGGCCATCGACGTCGACGGCGCTGTTCGTGAGACAGCCGCCGAGGCGATGGATGCACTCGACGGGGACACCCGTTCGCAGTTCCTGCGCCGCGCTGGTCTGGCCGGCGGCGCAGTCGCCGGTGGCGGTGCGATCCTCGGGGCTTTGGCTCCGAGCGCACTCGCCTTCAGCAACGGTGACCGTCCGCCGGCGAAGCCGTTTGGTAAGGGTGACGTCGGAGTTCTGAACTTCGCCCTGGCCCTGGAGTATCTCGAGGCTACGTTCTACAACCAGGCCAGTAGCCACCAGCGTCGTAACCCGTTCCTGCACACGGCCCAGGAGCGCACGTTCCTGCGGACCGTGACCCACGACGAGAACCAGCACGTCAAGGCCCTCAAGGCCGCACTCGGACATCACGCCATCAAGAAGCCCAGCTTCAACTTCCATGGCGACAACGCGCATCACGGCCGTTTCTTGACCGCCGCGTTCACGTTCGAGAACGAAGGAGTCGCGGCCTACTCGGGCCAGGCATTCAACATCAAGAATCCGGCTTACCTGGCGGCGGCGTTGTCGATCCTGACGATCGAGGCTCGCCACGCCTCGGTTGTCGGCCTGCTGCGCAACGCTTCAGAGTTCGGCATCGCCCCCAGCGGTGCGTTCGACAAGCCCAAGGGCGCGAGCAAGGTCCTCAGCGACGTCACGAGTCTGAACTACATCACCAAGCTCTAAGACGTCGAAGCGGGCTCCGGGCGCTTTCGCTCCGGGGACCACCACCGCCTGGCCTTCTAGTTGTGACGAGGGGCGGATCCGCTTGGGTCCGCCCCTCGGGTAGGACGGCAAGCGCGGAGATGGTCGCCACGAGCGCAAACATGATGATCGTTTCCATGGTGTCCGGCCCCACGGTCGGGAACTGAAGGACCAGCGGCAAGAGCCAAAGCGGCGAAAGCCGCGGCCGCACGATCGCCAGCGGGATCACGAGCAGCGCGAAGTAGTGCAGCCAGCTGATCGGCGTGGCCAGGAGACTGCAGGCCACGCTGAGCGCGAAGGCGGACCGGCCGCCGCGCCGATTCCCCACTGCTAAGCATGCGATGGCCGCGAGGGCGGCAATGCCCAGCGCGCACCCATAGGCCAAGGAGCGCTGCAGACCCTCGTTTACGCCAAGCGCCACGAGGCTGTAGCCGCGGCTCTCCTGGTTCTTGGCCAGGGTCGACACCAAGCCTCGGTACAGCGTCAGCTGATCGAAGCCGAGCAGCGCCCAGGCCAGGAGATTCATGATCAGGCCGAGGCCGGCGCCCCAGGCCAGAGCCCGGTAGCGCTTGGTGGCGATCAGCCACAGGCCGAGAGGCCAGAGGAAGAGCTTCATCGAGATCACCAGCGCGATCAACCCTCCCGATACCGCAGCGCGATCGCGGTAGCGCCAGACCAACGCGACGCCCAGGACCAGGAGCAACGTGATGTTGCCGGTCTCCCAGCCGGACATCACTGCCGGCCAAACGAGGGCCACCAGGTTCACGCGCCAATCCCTGACGTTGAGGACGCGCAGTGTCCCGAGCAGAGCGACCATGGTCAGCCCGGTGAAGATGTCCGCTGCCGTGTTCTCGTGAAGGAACGAGAAGGGGGCGAGCACGATGGCGGCCACCGCCGGATAGACGAAGGTGATGCCTTCCAGCTGAGAGGAATGGGCACCTGGATAGGGACTGAATCCGGCCAGGAGCCGATGGCCGGCAAGCCAAGGTCCCTGGCTGAAGTCAACCGCGAGGGTGTGGCCTCTCACCAACGAGACGAGTTGCAGCGCGATGAGCAAGATTGGCAGTGCCCCCAGCACCAGGAGCTGGAGTGCATCGCCGTAGAACCCGTCGCGAGTGCGCGGCGCAGGCTTGCCCCGACGTACTGCGAGCGGAGACCCAGGTGCGAAGCTTGGAAACCTGACACCCACGAGTCAGCCGGCGCGCCAGTCTGCCGTCGCGATGCACACCCGATTCATATCGGCCTCCTAGCCCAAGGTCATTAGTCCGATACGTTTAGGTTTAGCCCCACATGCTGCTGGAGGAACTGACTACCCCGGTGGTTCTCGCGCCACTTGCCGGTGGTCCGTCGACGCCGGAGCTGGCGGCGGCGGTCACCGAGGCCGGCGGGCTGGGGTTCCTGGCCTCGGGCTACCTATCGGTCAGCGAGCTCGCGACCGGCATGGGCCGAGTTCGGTCGCTGAGCAGCGGCCCTCTGGCCGTCAACCTGTTTGTCCCCGGGACCGGACCGACGCCTCCGGCGGTCTACGAGGGTTACCTCAGACGCCTGGCGGCGTGGGCCGAACGTGAGGGCCTCGAGCTGGGTAAGCCGAGCTACGGCGACGACGACTGGCCGGCAAAGCTCGAACTGCTGCGGGAAGACCCGGCCGAGGTCGTCTCCTTCACGTTTGGCTGCCCGAGCTCCGACGTGATACGCCATCTCCGCGAGGCGGGCAGCGAATGCTGGGTCACGGTCACCAACGCGGATGAGGCCCGGCTCGCCGAACAGGCCGGCGCCGACGTGCTGATCGCCCAGGGTGCGGAGGCCGGTGGGCACCGTGCCTCGTTCGTCGACCGCCCCGGTGTTCCAGTCATCTCACTGCTGCCCCTCCTGGCGCTGATCCGCGACACCGTCGAGTTGCCGGTGGTGGCCTCGGGCGGGCTGGCCACCGGGTCCGGGGTGGCGGCGGTGCTGGCAGCGGGAGCCGCCGCGGCCCATTTGGGGACCGCCTTCATGCTTGCCCCCGAGGCCGGGACCGCCGCCGCTCACCGCGCCGCCCTGCGTGGCGCTGAGCCGACGCTGCTCACACGAGCCTTCACAGGCCGTCTGGCCCGCGGCATCCGAAACCGGTTCACTGCCGCCCACAGCGAGGGCGCGCCGGTGGCCTACCCCGAGGTGCACTACGTCACCGCACCGATACGCCGGCGGGCGCGCGAGGACGGGAACCCGGAGCTCATCAACCTGTGGGCGGGGGAGGCGCACCAGTTGGCCATGGATCTGCCTGCGGCGGAGATCGTCCGGCGGCTGGCCGCTGACGCGGAGGCGGCAGGGCAGTGACTCGAGGCTCCCGAGCCGCTGAGGTGGCCGAGGCGCAGGTCGCCGCCGTGCGCGAGGACCCGACAGCGCGGCTCGCACTGGCCATGGCCACCTACCACGGGCCGGTCGGCCGCGCGCCGGCGCATCTTCCCTTCCGCCGCGCGGCGAGTTCATTCATGCGCTGGGAGGTGGAGCGCGGCGTGTTGAACCCGATCGATGGGGACCTGCCGGGGAGCCCGTGGTGGCGGGCGATGAACGAGCGCCTCCTGCGCGACGGATGCGAGTCCGTGGCTCGGGCCGGCGGCCTGGGTGGAGAGATGTCCTCGCCGACCGTCCGGCTGTGGATGGAGTTCATCGCCGCGCCGACGGCGGCGCACTGGTACCGAGCGCACAACGCGAGCATCGTCGCCGCCTATCTCGATCACCGTGATCTGGCCGAGGCGGAGAGCATGCCCGAGCGCTTCTTCCTCAACGTAGTTCTGCTTCGCGTTCTCTACGCCCACGCATTGGTGGCAGCGCCACGCCTCGCCCTGGGCCGGTGCGCGGCTCTGGGCCGCTGGCTCGGCGATCCTCGACTCGGAATGGTCGGGGCGTTTCTCTCCATGGGCCGGGTGCTGCCAAACCGCTACCCGCTTGGCGGCCATGTCACTGCATACCTGCGGGACGAGCACAGCCTCGGCCGGATGCTCGATTACGCGGTGATCGGATCCCGCCTGCAGCCCCTCTACGAATGGTCCTCGGAGGAACTTGGGCATCCGGGATTACGGGGACTGATCCAGGCCGGGAGTCCGGTCTACGCCTGGTCCTACGCGGATCGTCATGTCTGGCAGGCGCCTCCGTTGCCACTGATGGCCACCGCGCTGCGGGTGGCGACATCGCCTCGCCTCCCGTCGGCCACAAGACGCCGGGCGCAGGAACGCGTCCCGTCCGGGCCCGGCCAGCAAGAGCGGGGGGAGGGTCAGTGGAGGTCCAGCCGGTGGTGATCGCCTACCCGACCGGCGTCAGTGCCGGTGGAGGCGGTGCCCCTGCGAGATCCGCGCTTAGCGGCCGGCGCGGCGTCCGTGCGCGTTCTGGATTGAGATGCAGATGACTTTGGGTGTGCTCATGGCTGGATACATACGTTGGTACTGCAACTTTTCGCAGGAGTGTCGGATGTCCTTTATGTCCGGTGTTCCTGCCTTACTGTGTCCATCGGCAGCTGACTGCAGCGACTTAAGCAATCCGGCAAATCGATTTGGGCTCTGATCGCCGGAGTGCAGCGAAATGGCGGTCAGGTCAGTGCCGCAGACAGGTGAGCGGCCAGGTCTCCGCGGGGCATAACCTCGACGTCGTCCAGTCCGAGCCAGCCGGCGACGAGGCGCAACTCGGCCATCAGCTCGGTGGCCACATGCTCGGGGTCCACCCCCGGCTCGGCGAAGGCGCCCTGGACCAGCAGGACCCCCCGCTGGCGATCGGACTTGAGGTCGACGCGGGCGACGAGACGCTCGCCGAGCAGGAAGGGCAAGACGTAATAACCATGAACGCGCTTGGCCGCCGGGGTGTAGATCTCAATCCGGTAGCGGAAGGCAAACAGGCGCTCGGTCCGCGGCCGAAACCAGATCAGTGAGTCGAAGGGTGAAAGCAACGCCCGGGCCTGGATTCGCTGCGGCCGGCGAGCCTCAGGCCACAGGTAGGCCGGAGCCGGCCACCCAGTCACCGACACCGGGAGGAGCTCGCCGGTGCTCACGAGTTCCTGGACCCGGAGCTTGGATGCCGCCCTGGGCAGGCGGAAGTAATCGCCCAGATCCGGTTCCGTGGCGATGCCCAGGGCCTGGGCGGCGATCCTCACCAGCTGCCGCTGGGCATCGGCTTCGCTGGGCGTGGGCAAGGTCAAGATCTCCGTCGGCAGCACACGATCGATCGTGTCGTACAGGCGCTCGAAGTTAACTCGCCGGGCGGCTGCGACCTGTCCGGTGAAGAACAGGTGCTCGAGGGCGACCTTGCCCTCATGCCAGTTCCACATGTGACCCTCCCGCGGCGGTGGACGGACGGCGCCGGTGTCGCGCGCGCGGATCGGCCCCTGCGCGGCGACGAGGGCCAGCGTTTCGGACACCAGCTCAGGCTGCTCGTGGATGATCCGGGCGATCGATCCCCAAGCCTCCCGGTCCACATTGTTCATGCGCCAGCGGAACAGGGGGTGGAGCTCGATCGGGATGAGCGAGGCCTCGTGGGCCCAGTACTCGATCAGGCGGCGGTCGATGCTGCCGTTACCGTGCCCGGCGAGGCGGTCGAGGCGGTCGCGGTCATACGGCCCGAGCCGCGAGAAGACCGGCATGTAGTGAGCCCGGCTGAACACGTTTACCGAGTCGAGCTGGAGGACGCCGAGGCGGCTGATCAGAGCGGCGATCTGGTTCGTGCTCGGCGGTCGCACCGGGCGAGGGCGACCAAAGCCCTGGGCGGCGAGGGCGATGCGCCGTGCCCGGGCGAGGCTCAGCTTCAGCTCGAGCGGAGCGGAGGTCACGGTCGGGTTGTACCGATCGGCGGGGCGGATCGTGGCTACCGACAAGTAACATCGCCGACGATTGTCATGGTCAAACGCTGCCGCCACTGATGACTGCAGCCGACCGTGGGGATCAACGGTCCGGCGACGAGGCCGCCGAAGCGGGGCAGCTGGAGCGGGCTGAGGAGCTGTATGCCCGGGCTGCGGACGCGGGGAGTCCAGCGGCCCAAGCCAAGCTCGGGGTGCTGCGCGAGCACCGGGGCGACATCGCGGGCGCACTTGAGGCCTACCGGCGAGCCGACGACGGCGGTGACGGGTTCGGGGCCATGCGCCACGGCCTCCTGCTCTCCGGCCAGAATCGCTGGGCGGAGGCCGAGGCCGCTTGGGGCCGGGCCGAGGAGCGGGGATCCGAGCCGGCCGGCCTGGACCTGGTCGAGGCGCTGCGCAACCAGGCTCAAAGCTCGGCGGAGACACCGGGCGCCGCCTCAGCGCCGTCTGCTCTGGCTAATCCCGTTCTGGTTGGAGCGATGACGGTGCTGGTCGCGCTGGTGGCGGTGTTTTTGGCCTATAGCGCCAATCAGGGTTTGCCGTTCGTGCCCACCCGGGAGCTCAAGGTCAACATGGCCAGCGGGGCGGACATCGTGGTTGGCGACGCCGTCAACGAGGGCGGGTATCGCATCGGGCTGGTATCCGACGAGAAGCCGATCACGTTGCCCAGCGGCCAGATCGCCGCCCAGCTCACCTTGCAACTGACGCAGAGCAACGGTCACGTTCCGATCGACTCCAGCGCCGAAGTCAGGCCCCGCTCCGTTCTGGGGCTCAAGTTCGTTGAGCTGCATAAGGGGAGTGCGTCGAGGACGTATGCGGATGGTGGGACGATGCCGATTACGCAGACCAGCGTGCCGGTGCAGTTTGAGGATTTGAATACGGCGTTCAACGCGCCGACGCGTAAGTCGATTGATCAGAATCTGGTTGGGTTTGGGGATACGTTGGCGGCGCGGGGTTCGGCGTTGAATGACACGTTTGCCAGTTTGCCGCGGTTGTTGGGGTATTTGCGGCCGGTGGCGGCGTATTTGTCGGCTCCGGGGACGCAGTTGACGCGGTTTTTCAATTCGCTTGAGGGGTTTATGGGGGCGGTTGCGCCGGTGGCGCAGACCAATGCGCGGTTGTTTACGGATATGGCGACGACGTTCGCGGCGATTGGGCATAGTCCGAGTGATCTTCAGAACACGATTCGTCTGTCGCCTTCGACGGAGAAGGTTTCGACGCGGTCGTTGAGGGTGCAGCAGCCGTTTTTGGTTGATTTGGCGAATTTGGGTACGAATTTGGGGCCGGCGACGGGGGAGTTGCGGGCGGCGTTGCCGGTGATCAATCCGGCGATTGAGGTGGGGACCCGGACGTTGGCGCGGACGCCGTCGTTGAATGGGCATTTGCAGCAGTTGATGAGGGCGTTGAATCAGTTGGCGTTGGCGCCGGGGACGAATGTGGCGATCAATGGGTTGACTAATACGGTGAGCACGTTGAATCCGATGGTGCGTTATCTGGGGCCGTATCAGACGGTGTGTAATTACTGGAATTACTTCTGGACCTATATCTCGGACACGTTCTCTGAGCAGACCGCGTTCGGGTTCGCTCAGCGGGCGTTGATCAATAACGCGAATAGTGCGCAGACGAACAATGTGGGTCAGGAGGGAGCGACCGCTCCGGTCAACGGCGGCGGCAGCGACTCGACGCTGACCGGCGGCAATGAGTTCCTGCACAGTCAGAGTTACGGGGCGGCGGTGAGCACGACCGGCGCGGCGGATTGCGAGACCGGTCAGCGCGGCTTCCCGAAGAAACTCACCCATTTGGACCCGCAGGGGCGCAACCTGGCTCTGGACCCCCACACCCCCGGTAATCAGGGACCGACCTTCGCCGGTCGCACCCGCGTCCCGGCCGGGGAGACCTTCAGCCGCTCACCCAGCACCGGCCCCCAGCCGGTACCTATCCCCGGGAACTCTTGAATTCGCCGGACCGAGGTCCGTGCGTTGGCGCAACCTAGGTGGCCGCGGGGGCCGGAGCCGGCTTGCCCTGGATCCACTTGGACGTGCAGGGGATCTTGCTCAGGTCGCAACGATCGCGATAGGCACCGGCGATCTCCGTGACCTCGCTGAGCAGATCATCCTGGAGGCGGATCGGTTGCAGGCCCAGTTCGAGCAACTGGCTGTTCTCGACGAACAGATCGTTCTCGGCCGCTTCCTTGCGCGGGTTGTCGACGTAGTCGATCTCAGCGCCGGTCAGAGTGGCGACCAGCTTGGCCAGATCCACCACGCGGTGGCACTCGGTCATCTGGTTGAAGACCCGAACGCGCTCCCCATGCTCGGGCGGATTCTCGATGGCCAGCTGGATACAGCGGACGGTGTCCTGGATGTGAATGAAGGCGCGGGTCTGGCCGCCGGTGCCGTGGACGGTGAGCGGATAGCCGACCGCGGCCTGCATGAGGAAGCGGTTCAGCACGGTGCCGTAGTCGCCGTCGTAGTCAAACCGGTTGATCAGACGCTCGTCCTGACGCGTCTCCGAGGTCTGAGTGCCCCAGACGATGCCCTGATGCAGGTCGGTCACCCGGGTCCCGTCGTTCTTGTTGTAGAACGCGAACAGGAGCTGATCCTGGGTCTTGGTCATGTGGTAGACGCTGCCTGGATTCACCGGGTAGAGGATCTCCTGCTCGATCTCGGAGCCCTCGTCGGTGTCGATCTTGACCCGGAGGTAGCCCTCGGGGATCTTGATCCCGGCGGTGCCGTAGCCGTAGACGCCCATCGTGCCAAGGTGCACGACGTGGCTGTCGAGGCCGGCCTCAACCAGTGCGGTGAGCAGGTTATGGGTCGCGCCGACGTTGTTCTCGACGGTGTAGCGCTTATGCCACGAGCTCTTCATCGAGTATGGGGCGGCCCGCTGCTCCGCGAAATGCACGACCGCGTCCGGCTGGTAGTCGACCAGCAGGTCGAGGAGCTCTCGATAGTCCTCGGCCACGTTGAGCCGGTGGAAGGGGATCTCGCGGCCGGTGAGCTCCTGCCAGACCTGCAGGCGGGTCCCGAGCGGCTTGATCGGCGTCAGCGAATCCGCCTCGAGCTCGATATCGGCATTGCGGCGGGCCAGGTTGTCCACGATGGCGACCTCATGGCCACACTCAGAGAGATGGAGAGACGTCGGCCACCCACAGAAGCCGTCTCCACCCAGAATCAAGATCCGCAACGCGTCTTTCCCTTCGTCATTGGTCGATCTACCGCGCGCCGCCAGGGTCTTGAGGAGGGCGCGAATAGGTTGTCCGGCTCGTCGCGACAAGGTCGACGATGAGAGCAAATTTAGCGTCCCGGTCGCTCTTGAGCCTGTCTAGCCTTCGGCCGCCGCTGATTGTGCGGCGACGTGGGCGCCGAAAAGATGATATTGCGCGATTGTGCGCGACGAGCTGCGGACCCTGTTTACGTCACCGGCCCACGGGCAGGGGGCGCCGTGCTATCCAGCCCGTGGCGGACACCGTGGACCTGCATGTAGACGGCGTAGCCGCCGTCCATGGCCAGCAGGGCGAACACGGCGAGCAGGGCCAGGCGACGGCGGTCGCGGAGAACCCAGCCCGCGGCGGCGTAGATGACCGGGGCGGCGAAGAAGGCCGCGCGCCCCCAGTCCAGGGCGAAGGTCATGGAGGCAGCGCACAGCGCGGCCAGCACCAGTCCCCGCCGGGCAAAGGACAGCCGGGGGAGGGCGAACGGAGCCGCCAGCCACAGGGGTCCGTAGACCAGGGCCAGGCGGCGAAGCTCCCGGTGCCACCCTCCGCTGCCCAGAGCGAGCTTGACCACATCGACACGCTCAGTGAAGAACGGGCCGACATAGCCGGGCTGGTAGGCCTCGCCGACCGCCACGATCGAGGAGCGCAGGTAGAGATAGACGGCGATGGGCAGGAGGGCGACGAGGCACAGGTCGCGCAGCGCCCGGAGGTCGATGAGCCGCTGGGCCCAGACTGCGTAGGCGAGCGGGATCAGGAACAGGCAGGACTCGTGCACGGTCGTCCCGATGAGGAGCGTGACGGCCAGCGCCGGCAGCCGCCGCCGGACGATGAACAGACAGCCCAGCGTGATGACCATGATGCTCGCCGGGTCGACCGAAATGCCGTTGCGCAGGAAGACCACCAGTAGCGGCGGAGAGACCGAGAAGCCCACGGCCAGAGCGGCGGCCAGCCGGGGACCGACATGAAAGTCGCGGAGCAGGACGAACAGGGCGCCCGCCGCCACAGCTGCGGCCAGATCGGCGATCAGCTTCCAGGAAAAGGCGTGCGAGAACGGCAGCACGTGCACCAGGTAGGGCACGCCGATCCGGAACGCGTACGGGAAGTTGTGCGGTCCGCCCGGGTGGTTGGCCATCCGCAGGTAGTAGGGCTCATCGCCGGAGGCCCCGACCTCGTGCACGAGCAGCGCGCTGAGGACCAGGACGACGGTCAGGCAGAGCGCGCCGACGGCGATGGCGGGCGCCAACCCCCCACTGCCCGGGGCGACCGCGGTCCTCTCACGGTCGCTCAGTCCGGCCTGGATTGCGGGCGGGGCATCGCGGGACATTCGAGCCCGGAGTATCGGGGCATCGCGGGACACTCGAGCCCGGAGTATCGGAGCCAGGGCTGGGCCGTGTCGACCCGATGAGCCGAGGTCGTACGCGTGGATGCCCTACGGGCGGACGAAGGTGTCCGGGTCGGGCCCGGTGCGCTGGCCTGCGTCGAGAGCCTCGATGGACTTCATCTCGGCGGCGCTGAGGTTGAAATCGAACACCTCGAAGTTCTCCTCGATGCGCTGTGGGGTGACCGACTTGGGGATGACCACGTTGCCGAGTTGGAGATGCCAGCGGATGACCACCTGGGCCGGCGTCTTCGCGTGGGCCTTGGCGATCTCGACGATCGCCGGATCGTCGAGTACTCCGCCCTGAGCCAGAGGACTCCAGGCCTCGGTGACGATGCCGAGCTCGGCATGCTCACGGCGCAGACCGGTCTGCTGGAGCCGCGGATGAAGCTCGACCTGGTTGACGGTCGGCGTGACCCCGGTTTCGCTGATGATGCGCTCCAGGTGCGCGGGCTGGAAGTTGGAGACCCCGATCGAGCGGACCAGCCCCTCCTGCTGGAGTTCGATGAACGCCTTCCAGGTCTCGACGTACTTGTCCTGAGAGGGCACGGGCCAATGGATCAGGTAAAGGTCGACGAAGTCCATCTCAAGGCGATCCAGGCTGGCCCGCAGCGCACGCTTGGCAGGCTCGAAACCGTGGCTGTCGTTGAAGCACTTGGTGGTGACGTAGACCTCATCGCGCTCCAGACCGGCGGCGTGGACGGCCTGTCCAACGGCGCCCTCATTGCGATAGGCGGCGGCGGTGTCGATGTGGCGGTACCCGGTCAAGAGGGCCGTGGTCACCGCCTCGGCGGTCTCAGCGGGCGGAACCTGGAAGACGCCGAAGCCGAGCTGAGGGATCTGCTCGTTGTCGGACAGGGTGATGGCGGGAACTTTGGTTGTCGAAGGGGTCATACCCATGTCCTTTCCCAGATCGCGCTCGGGTAACCCTCGCCGGAGAGCGGGCCAGGATTTGCGGCACCCGAGGCAGCCGTTAGGCTCGGCCGGGAGCCCTGGTGACCAGACGCGAGATCCGATCATGGTTGATGGACATGGACGGCGTGCTCATGCACGAGGAGCAGGCCATTCCGGGGGCAAAGGAATTCCTGTCCCGTCTGCGTGAGCTGGGTCGCCCGTTCCTGGTCCTGACCAACAACTCGATCTATACGCCACGAGATCTGGCCGCGAGGCTGCGGGCCAGCGGTCTGGACGTGCCCGAGGAGTCGATCTGGACCTCGGCCCTGGCCACGGGCCGGTTTCTTGGTGAGCAGCGGCCGCGCGGCTCGGCCTTTGTCATCGGTGAGGCCGGACTGACGACGGCACTGCACGAGGCCGGCTACACGCTCACCGAGCGCGATCCCGACTACGTCGTCCTCGGGGAGACGCGCACCTACAGCTTCGAGCGCATCACCCGGGCCATTCGCCTGATCGAGGCCGGCGCGCGTTTCATCGCCACCAATCCCGACGCGACTGGCCCCACGATCGATGGTCCCCTGCCGGCAACCGGCTCGGTGGCGGCCCTGATCAGCGCTGCGACCGGGCGTGACCCCTATTTCATCGGCAAACCCAATCCGCTCATGATGCGCTCGGCGCTCAACGCGATCGACGCCCACTCGGAATCGGCGGTGATGATCGGCGACCGGATGGACACGGACGTTGTCTCGGGCCTTGAGGCGGGCATGGAGACCGTGCTCGTCCTCACCGGGTTGACCAGCGCCGCCGAGGCAGAACGCTATCCCTATCGCCCGTCGCGGATCGTCGACTCGATCGCGGACCTGATCGGCGAGCTCCAAGCCGACTGATCCACTCCTCAGGTGACCGGGGCCTCGCGCCCGACTTCGGATGCCGCCTTGTCGTCGCGCAGGCCGAGGAAGCGGGGGTGGCGGAGCCGACCACCGGAGGTCCATTCGCTGAATCCGACCTGCGCGACGAGCTGGGGCTTCACCCAGGTGACGTCGCGCTCGCGGATGGCATCAGCGTTCACGAACGGAGCTCGGGTTTGGCGCAGCTGACGGAGCCGCGAACCGAGGAATTGCAGGGTGGAGGTGTCGAAGCCCGTCCCGACCTTGCCCGCGTAGCGAAACTCCGAGCCCTGGTAATAGCCCAGCAGCAGGGCGCCGAAGTTGCTGCGCGAGCCCTTAGGGGCGGTGAAGCCGCCGATGACCAGCTCTTGGCCCTGCTCACACTTGAACTTCAGCCAATCCCGGGATCGCGCGGCCGTGTACCGGCTGTCGGCCCGCTTGGCGACCACGCCTTCCCAACCCTTCCGGCACGCCTCGGTGAAGAAGGCCTCGCCGTCACGGTTGCGGTGGGCCGAGAAGCGCAGCGCGTGATCGCGGAACCTGAGCTCGGCCCGGAGCAGCCGCTTGCGTGTGCGCAGCGCCAGGGCGCGGACGTCCTGACCGTCCAGCCAGAGGACATCGAAGATGTAGAAGAAGACCGGGACGTGGGTCTGACCACGCTGGGCCAGCTTGGCGAAGCTGGTCTGGGCGCCGTCGAACGCCACCACCTCCCCGTCAACTACAAACCGGCGCTGGGGCTGGTCCTGGAGCGCGCGGGCTATCTCGGGGTAGCGGCCGTTGAGTGACAGATCGTTGCGCGAGAGCAGGGAGACCGTGCTCCCGTCCCGAACGGCGATGCAGCGCACACCGTCGAGTTTTCGCTCGAAGATCCAGTTCTCGCCACTGAACGGCTCCGGGCTGAGGACAGCTTTCATCGCTCCAGCAGTGGTGGGCGCCGGGGCGGGACGGAGCAATTGGCGCTCCTCTTCGGTGAGCGAGCGGAGCCACGCGCTGGGCACGGCTGGGAGCTTCTCACAACCCGGCGGGCACAATCGGCGCCCGCGGCGCTGCCTCGGTCAGCTGGCGGTACGCACGCGGGGCCGTCGCGTGCCCCCGAACCGTCCTCGAGCCGGAGTGGTGGTCTTGGCGTTAGCCGGGACACGGTCCATGGACGGGTCGGTCAGTCCGCGCGTCCGGCGCAGGCCGGTACCAAGGGCGGCCAGCCGAGCCTGGGCTGCCGGGTACTGCGGGTTGATGGCCAGTGCACGCCGGAAGGAATTCTCGGCGGCGTCGCGCAGACCCTGCGCGGCGGCGACGGTCCCGAGTCCAAGATGCGCCTCGGCGCGGTCGGGGGCCAGGGCAACGGCTCGCTCGGCGGTCGCGTGAGCTTCGTCGAGAAATTGGAGGTCGAGGAGTGTCTGACCGAGGAGATAGTGGGTGGCCCAGTTGTCGGGGGCGAGCTCGACGGCGCGGCGGGCCTCGTCAGCGGACTCCTGGCGGCGGCCGAGATGGCTGAGGGCAATGCTGGCCAGGCGGTGGGAGAACTCGTTCCCCGGGTCGACCGAACTTGCGGCCCGGGCGGCGGCCAGGGCCTTCTCGTGCTTGGCCTGATTCAACAGGGCTTGGGCTCTGAGCAGCCAGGCACGACTGTTGCGTGGATCGCCGGCGATGACCTGGCTGACCACGCGGCTGGCCTCCTCGTTACGGCGCAGCCCGAGCAATGTCTCCACTCGGGCGAGTGCCGCGATGCCTTTATCGGTTTTTTTCATGGGGAGTCTCGTCTAGTCGGTCCCGGGGCCCGGACGCCCAGAACTGGGAACAAAGGAACACAGTGATTATCGGCGGCTCGGCGGCCACTGCATCACACCTTCGTCTAGTTCCGGCAAGGGGGGGCAAAGCGCCAGCAGGCCTGGCGACCTCGGTATGGTCGCGTCGTGACCGAAGCCCTGCCGCCGGTCGATCCCAAGCGGGCCGCGCTACTGGTTATGGACTTCCAGGTCGGAATCCTCGGGCGTCTGGACGATCCCGATGCGCTGCTCCAGCGCGCCGAGGAGGCGATTGCCACCGCCCGTCGTCATGGCGCCCAGGTGGCATATGTCCGTGTCGCCTTCGCTGACGCTGACTACGAAGGGGCCCCAGCCACGAGCCGTATGGCGGCTCGCGTGGCGGGGTTTGGCCAGGCCTTCCACGCCGATTCTCCGAGCACCGCGATCCATGACCAGATCGCGCCCGAAGCCGATGACATCGTGGTGCGCAAGATCCGGGTAGGCGCGTTCTCGAGCACCGACCTCGACCAACAGCTACGCGAACGCGGTATCGACACGCTGATTCTGGCCGGAATCAGCACCAGCGGCGTCGTGCTGTCCACCGTGCGGGATGCCCACGATCGCGACTACCGGGTCCTGGTTCTGGCCGATGTCACCGCCGACCCTGAGGCCGAGGTGCATCAGTTTTTGACCGAGCGGATCTTCCCGGCACAGGCCGACGTGATCGTGCTGGCCGAGCTCGATGGGCTGCTGGGCGCGAGCGCGGACGGGGCCTGAAACCCCGACGACCGTGCTCCGGTTGTGCGACCATGAATGGGCATGGCCAGCGACGAACAAATTGAAGCCCAGATTGACCGCCTCGAGTCCGAGCGCGAGGAGCTCAGAAAGCGCGAGGGCATGGAGGATCCGACCCTGGAGCAGGACGCAAGGCGTCTGGACGAGATCCGTGTTGAACTCGATCGCCTATGGGATCTACGCCGCCAACGACGAGCGCTTCGCGATGCCGGAGCCGACCCCGACGGGGCCCAGGAGCGCCCCGAGGGAACCGTCGAGGGCTACCTGCAGTAGGACCGGTCGCCGGGGCAGTGCGCCCCGAGGAGCGTGAGGAGCATGGAGTTCGAGCAGATACGCACTGAGATCGAGGATCGCGTGCTCACGATCACGCTGAACCGTCCCGAGCGTCTGAACGCCTGGACGCCGAGGATGGGAGAGGAGTTGATCGCCGCCTTCGATCGGGCCGACGCCGATGACGAGGTGCGTGCCGTGGTGATCACCGGAGCGGGCCGCGGGTTCTGCGCCGGGGCCGACCTGGGTGGGGGCGGGGAGACGTTCGACTGGCGCGAGCGCGAGCGGGAGGGCGGGGCGGAGGTCCCGCGCGACGGGGGTGGCCGGTTCACGCTGAGGGTGTTTGAGAGCACCAAGCCGGTCATCGCCGCGATCAACGGGCCGGCGGTGGGCGTGGGGGCGACCATGACTTTGCCGATGGACGTTCGTGTGGCCGCCGAGGACGCGAAGCTCGGCTTCGTCTTCGCGCGCAGAGGGATCGTCCCCGAGGCCTGCTCAAGCTGGTTTCTGCCCCGCGTGGTGGGCATCAGCCGGGCCATGGAGTGGGTGGCCACGGGGCGGGTCTTCGCGGCCCAGGAGGCGCTGGCCGCCGGACTGGTACGCAGCCTGCATCCGCCCGGTGAGGTGCTCGAGGCTGCTCAGGGGTTGGCCCGCGAGATCGCCGTAAACGCTGCTCCGGTGTCAGTCGCCCTGGCTCGGCGAATGCTGTGGACGATGCTGGGCGCGTCTCATCCGATGTATGCACACCGGGCTGATTCACGCGCCATGTTCGCTCGCGGCCAGTCCGCGGACGCTCGCGAGGGGATCACCGCTTTTCTGGAGAAGCGCCCGGCCGACTTCCCCGACCGGCTCAGCGACGGGCTGCCGGATGTGCTTCAGGGATGGGAGGCGCCGCCGTTCGAGTGAGGCGGCTACTGAGGGACCGCCGCCTAATACAACCGACTTCGGCCTGACGCCGGGTGCCCTGGCGCCGCGTCCCGCGGCCTGATCCGGTGGCCGGCCATCGGGCCTTAAGATCGTGGTCAAATCCCGATCGAGGAGCGAGTGATGCCACTGCAGGGTGAGTACGAGCCGAGCTCACAGAAGTGGGTCCGCGACCAAGTCAAGGAGTACGAGAGCTCTGGTGGGACGCGGGGGACCCGGCTGCGTGATGTGCCGGTGATCGTGGTCACGTCGATGGGCTCTAAATCGGGCAAGCTGCGCAAGAACCCCGTGATGCGGGTTGAGCACGACGGCAGCTATGCCGCGGTGGCGTCCAAGGGCGGCGCTCCCGAGCATCCGGCCTGGTACCGCAACCTGGTCGACCATCCCCAGGTCGAGGTCCAGGACGAGGGGACGAAGGGTGACTACACCGCTCGCGAGCTCAGTGGCGATGAGCGCGAGGTGTGGTGGGAGCGGGCGGTCGCCGTTTGGCCCGACTACGCCGGGTACCAGACCAAGACCGACCGCCAGATCCCGGTGTTCCTGCTCGAGCCGAACCGCTGACGGCTGACCGGCACGCAGGCCCGGGCTTATCGTCTCCTGACGCTGAGCACAGGCTCCGGCTCACGACTGGAGCTGGGGGGCAAGCTACTTTCGAGCATGGGCACAAACACATCGGCCACCTGCCCGGCCAGTTCCCAGGCCTCCTCGTCGGCGCCTAGGCGCGGACCGACGATTCGCTCAGGCTGCTCCAGCTCGTCTAGGAAGGCGGCCACCACCTCGGGATCGAACTGGTGCCCGGCCTCGCGGAGAAGTTCCTGGCGGCCGATCTCGCTGCTTCGCGCCTGCCGGTAGCAACGATCACTGGTGATGGCTTCATAGGCGTCGCAGACGGCGACGATGCGGGCTGCCAGCGGGATCTCCTCGCCCCGCAGGCGGTCGGGATAGCCACGGCCGTCCCAGCGTTCATGACTGGCTCGGACGATGGTGGCGACCGGGCGCAGGGCGGGCGCCGCGCTGAGGATGCGCTCGCCGAGAACGGTGTGCTGGCGCACGAACTCCCACTCGTCGGGATCCAGTGCGCCGGGCTTGTCGAGGATCGCATCGGGCAGCCCGACCTTGCCGATGTCGTGCAGCTCGGCCGCCCGAGCCAGCTCGTCGATCTGCTCGGTGGTCATGCCCAACCGCCGGCCCACCTGGATGGCCAGGTGAGCCACGCCGGAGGAATGATCCGGTAGCTCGGGCTGCTTGGCGTGCATGATCCGCAGCAGCACGTCGCGGGTCTGTTCCCGGGCGGCCGAAGGACGTCCCTGCTTGCGGGCATACATACGCTGATCGGCGAGCTGGAGCGCATAGTCCGCTGTACTGGCTTCATGGGGAAGCAGGACAGCGCCGCAGGAGGCACCGATGGAGAAGGTCTCTCCGCGCTCGGCGAGCGCATTGGCGGCTCGGGCGACGTGATCCTGGAGCTCAATCGGGTCGGCCGGGAGCAGAACGCAGAACTCATCGCCACCGAGCCGGTAGGCGGTGCCGTGCGGCGCAACGGCGGCGGCGAGGCGTCCACCCAAGTGCGCCAGAAGGGCGTCCCCGGCCAGGTGACCGAAGGTGTCGTTGTAGCCCTTGAAGCCATCGAGGTCGAAGAGCAGGAGCAGGAAGGGCGTGGGCTCGGCCGCCGCGGCGCCGGTGAGCAGCTCCCTCAGCTCGCCGGCCAGCTTGCGCCGGTTTCCAAGACTGGTCAGCGGGTCAGTGACCACCTGCTCGTGCAGCTCCTCATGGGCCAGGATGTCGCACATCGCCGTCTCGGCCCGTTCCGCCAAACCCTGGAGCAGGGCCTGCTCGTCGCTGCGGAACTCGCGCGCTCGGCGGGTGACGGTCAGCGCGCCACGGCCAGACTCGTCCTCGCGGGCGATGCTGATGGGCAAAGACAGAGCCCAGATGCCGTCGCGTCGCAGGCGCTGGGGATGGCCCGACTCTCGGGCGGCGCGGCCCACTTCGGCCAAGAAATCGGCGTGTTCGGGCTCACCGATGGTCTCGGCCAACGCGGAGCGCGCGCCCATCTCCAGCGTGAGCTGGCCGGCGTCGGCATCCATGGCCTCAAGCGACCCGTGCAGAACGATGTTGGTCACGGCGGCGAAGTCGAGCTTGGCGGCAAAGGCGTCACCCAACCGTCGAACTGCGGCCTGAAGCCGGGTGCGCTCGCGGGCGACGAGCTCCAGACGCACCTGCGCCTGCGTGATTCGGGCGCTGCGTTCGCGCTCGAGAATCCACAGCAGGGCGCTGAACGGGAGGGCCATGAGCAGAGCGAGGTGGTTGCCGCGCGCCACGTGAGCCAGGAGCAGGCCGAGCGGCACGATGCAGGCATCGACCAGCCAGACCATGGCCGCCACGCGGAGTTGCAGCTGGGGCTCGACCGATAGGGCAAAGGCCTCCCGCAAGGTCGAAGTGGCGAAGTCCAGGACGCCGCTGGCCAGGAAGGCGGCCATGTACACCGCACCGGTGGCTAGGTTGCCGTGTGTCCGACCGACCAGGAGCAGGACCAGGGCTGGGCCGAGCGCATGCCAGGCATTGGGAATGGAAAACAGTATGTGCTCGGCGGAGACTCGGCCGGCCAAGCAGCGGCCCGCGCTGGCCAAGACGAGGGCAATGGCCACGAACAGGGGCACCGTGGCCGGCGGCAGCAGCAGCAGCATGGGGACCAGCACCAGATAGGACGGCACCATGTAGCCGGCGCCGATCGGGAACCGGATGGCCCCGGCGACGAGCGCGTAGAGGGCGATGAGCAGCGCGACCAGCAGCGGGTCGACCCCATTGAGGAGCAGGGCCGGCGTGGCCAGTGGGATCGCCACCAGCAGGAATGAGCCGGCGGCGATCGCCTCGACGGTCAGCTCCCGGCGGCTGGCGCGCTGCCCCCGGTGTTCCCAAGAGTCCTCCAGCAGACGTTCGACCGGGTCATTGGACCGGGCGTCGTCTAGTCCGCTCTCGTGCATGCGAATGAGCCTCCGTGCTCGCTCAGTGTCAGGCGGTCGAGCGGGCGGCGCCGTCTTGGCGCCGCCCGTTTCGAGCGCTACTTGGCATACGGATCCAGCAGGATGTCATCGACTTGCCAGGCACTTCCTGTGCCTGCGGTGAAGATGAGCTGGACGTTGACCGTCTGCCCCGGTGACAGGACCGACCCGAGAGGGAGAACACGAGTCAACTGCCACGAGCTGTAGTGGCTGGCTGACAGCGTGGTAACCGGAACCTGGCCGCTCGTCCCATCGGGGAGCGTCCATTGCACAGCCACTTTCAGTCCGGAGTGGCGTCCGCTACCCGCGCTATTGGCGAACATGCGGAAGGTGGGGATCCGGTTGTCCACGCAGAACGTGGGTGAAACGGCTGACCCACCGGCATTGATGCTGAGCGAGTTCGAGTCAGTCGGGCTGACCACGTTCCACGGCTCGTTTCCGTTGACCACCGCGGCGTCGTTCAGCGACCAACCCGAGGTGTCACCCTCGAATGTCCCGCCTGGCGCCGGCGCGTAATTCGTGTAATCGCCAAGCGAGCTGAGTAGCGGCGAACCGCTAATCGCGTCACACCCGGCCGACGAGTAACCCCGTTGGTCGTCCCCACGCCTCTCGGAGTGAGCCACGGCGCCGCGGGAATGATGCGAACTGGCCAGTGCCGGTGATGCGGTGATCAGCATCCCGACCGTTGTTGCAAAGAGGGCAAGCACCCGCTTGGGGGGCCTACCAATCACGTAAGGCAAAGGGGACCTCCTTGTCCCAAAACATCAGTTGACGGGAGGTCGGCGGCTGGGCTGTCTCTAGGAGACCCCTGGCTTTGCGTCCCTGCCTCACGACAGGTTTGCCTTTAGCGACTAAGCGCGTATCGGATCTCGGGAGAACCGCCTATAGAGCTAATGGACGTATGTATGAGCGACCAGGAGCATCCGCAAGGCATGGGGAGCTTTCGCGCGTGCGTGGTGCGCGATGATCAAGGCCATGGGATCAGCCAACTCGTCTGGCCGGCTCGCTGTGATCGCGCCTGACCTGCCCGAACTCGAGCCGTACCCAGCACCGAGGATCGCCGGCGATCTCGTGCTCTCCGGTGTGCTGATCGAGGGCGAGGGACAGCCTCCGGTGCGGACCGGCCGGATCCGTCTGCGGGAATCGGAGTTGCGCGGCGTCAGGATCGAGGCCGACCACGCTCCCGGGCTCGAACTGGTCGATGTGGTCCTGCGCGGCTGCAGCCTGACCAACGTGGATGCCCGGGAGGGATTCCTGCGCCGGGTCGTGGTGCAGGGCTCGCGATTGGTCGGGTTCGGTCTCAGCGGCGGCGAGGCCGCTGATGTGTCGATCGTCGACTCCTCGCTGGAGCTCGCCTCGTTCGCAGCCACGACGCTGCGCAGCGTCAGGTTCGAACGGGTCAACCTGCGCGAGGTCTCGTTTCTCAACGCGCGCCTGGAACTGGTCGAGTTCGTCGACTGCCGTCTCTCCGGAGCGGACTTCCGCGGCGCCAAGCTGCGCAGCTGCGCGATCCGCGGTGCCGCCCTGGATTCCGTGCTGGGCGTTGACTCATTGCGTGGGCTACAGATGCCCTGGGAGGACGTCCTGGCCTCGGCCGGCGCCCTGGCCACCGCACTGGGCATCGTCATCGAGGACTGATGAGTTGGGCGCTTGGTGCGTCGGGCTCCGGGCCGAAACAGTTAGGGTGGCGCGGTGCGCTTCCAGGCTGACCGACCCCTCGGCCTGGCGCCGGCCACGGCGCTGGACTACCGCGAGCTGGCTCGCCGCCGGCTGCCTCGCCAGCTGTTCGACTACCTCGACGGAGGCGCCTACGAGGAGAGCACGCTGCGCGCCAACCGAGCCGATCTGGATGCTCTGCTGCTCCGCCAGCGGGTCATGCGCGACGTCTCGCGCCGGGAGCCCTCGGTCGAGGTTCTCGGGCAGCGGCTGAACTTTCCGGTCATTCTCGCCCCGGTCGGGCTGGGCGGGATGATGGCCCGGCGGGCCGAGGTCCAGGCCGCCCGTGCCGCCCACGGGGCGGGAATCCCGTTCATCGAGTCGACGGTTTCGATCTGCGGGATCGAGGAGGTGGCCGCGGCCACGCCGTCCCCCCCGTGGTTCCAGCTCTACGTGATGCGCGACCGGGGCTATGCCGAGGAGCTGATGGCCCGAGCCCAGGCCGTTCGTGCGCCCGTCCTCGTCCTGACTGTCGACCTGGCCGTGGTCGGTGCGCGTCACCGCGACACGCGCAATGCCCTCGTCGGCCGGGTCTCACCCTGGGTCAAGGCCCGGCGCGCGGCCGATCTGCTCTCCCATCCCCATTGGATCCGGGACGTGGCCGTGGACGGTCGTCCGCTGACCTTCGGCAATCTGGAGAAGGCCGTCCCCAACGCGCGCACGCCGGACGCCTTCCGGGAATGGGTCGACGGGCAGTTCGACCCCAGCGTGACCTGGGATGACCTGGCCTGGGTGCGCGAGCACTGGCACGGGCGGCTGATCGTGAAGGGTGTGCTCGACCCCGAGGATGCGCGGCAGGCGGTCGATGCGGGCGTTGACGGTGTCGTGGTCTCCAATCACGGCGGCCGCCAGCTCGACTCGGTTCCCTCGACGGTCCGCGCGCTGCCGGGCGTGGTCGATGCCGTGGGCGACCAGGTTGAGGTCCTCGTCGACGGGGGGATCCGTACGGGTCTCGACGTGGTCAAGATGATGGCGCTGGGGGCCAGGGCAGTGCTGATCGGACGCGCGTGGGCGTGGTCGGTGGCCGCTCGGGGCGAAGCCGGGGTCAGTCATGTGCTGCGAGTTCTCAAGGCCGACATCGACGTCGCCCTGGGCCTCACCGGCAGCAACTCGTTCGCCGATGTCGATCGCTCCTCGCTGCATGAGCCCGAGGTAGTTCTGGGCGGCCAACAGTGAGCGATGCACGCCGACCGGCGGCCGTGCGGGGGGGAGTGGCGGGCCAGTTGGGGGCCTACCGACGCATGCTCGGGGCGGTCGCCTCCGACGTCACCGGCGCGGTGACCCGGCATGGAGACCGGGACCCCTTTGAGCTTCGCGACCCCGAGTACATCGAGCAGACGCTGTCGGCCTGGCGGCTGGGCTCCGAGCGTTATTTCCGGGCTGATGTCCAGGGGCTCGACAACATTCCTGCCCAGGGCCCTGTTCTGCTGGTCGGCAACCACTCCGGAGGCATCGTCATCGTCGACACGTTCGTGTTCGCACAGGCGTTCTATGACCACTTCGGAGCCCAGCGGCCCTTCTACCAGCTGGCTCACGACCTCGTGTTCAAGTTTCCCGGGGCGCGCGCGCTCCTACAGCGCTACGGCACGGTTCCGGCGTCGCCTCAGAACATGGCCCGTGCCCTCGAGCGCGACGCGGCGTTGCTGGTCTACCCCGGAGGGGACCACGAGACTTTCCGACCGAGCTGGGACTCCGACGAGGTCGACTTCGCCGAGCGGACCGGGTTCATCAAGCTGGCCCTGAAACACGACGTCTCGATCGTTCCCGTGGTCGCCATCGGCGGTCAGGAGACCGCGTTGTTCCTGGGTCAGGGAAGCCGCCTGGCCCGAGCCTTGCGACTGGATCGGTTGATGCGCCTCAAGGTCCTGCCCGCCGTAATTGGACCACCCTTCGGTGTGACCGTGCTCGACCTGCCCCTCCGGCTGCCGCTGCCGGCCAAGATCTCGATCCGGGTGCTGAAGCCGATCAATCTGCGCCAGGAGCTGGGTGCCGATCCGAGCGTCGAGGCGGGCTACGAGCTCATCACCTCGAAGATGCAGCGGGTGCTGAGTGACCTGGCCGAAGATCGGGACCTCCCGATCGTCGGTTGAGCCCGGTCGGGCCTACGGGCGATGCCCGTTGACGGCCACAGCCTGGTAAAAGGTCCCGCGGTTGTCGAACGGTTGGGCCGGAATCGAAATGGCACCAGCGCTGGTGGGCACGATCTGGTCGCAACCGGACGGTTTGGTGATCGGGCAGGTGACGGCCAGCTTCCAGTTGGCCATCGAGGAGCCGTAGCGTTTGGTCAGCTGGGAGGCGGACTGCAGGAGGGTGCGGATCAGCATCGAGCGGCAGCGCCTCCGCGATCCGTGGCCACAGTAGGTGCGCGAGAAGCGGCCGCGCACGTGACGATGCAGGACCTGGCGCAGATCCTTCTGGACGTCCATTTCCCACCCGGCAAAGAACCCGTTGCCGGTGCCGTCGCGAATGCCGTCCGGCGAGACTGAGTTGAACTGGGAGCTGATCAGGGACATGAGTGGCGTGCCCACGACCGGCTGGAACTCAGATCGGACCAGGGTTGGCCACCACGTGTCCATCAGCAGAACGGCCGGACTGTCGTTGACGATGTTCCCGGCGGTGCTGCGCCGCTGAGATCCCACTCGGGCCCATCCGGCCAAAAGCGCGACGAGCCGGCGCACCTTGGGATTGGAGCTGCGACCGATGACCCGGCGCAGCCACGGCCACACCGCCATGCCGCGGAGGTCCGAGGTCAGCGACGGGGCGGTGACCATTCCGGTCATCCCAGCCAGGGTCAGCGGCCCATGGCGCAGAGCACCACGAAGCAGGTTCAGCAACATCGTGGCCCTGACCACGGGCCCACTGGACCAGTCCCCGGCAGCGACTCGCCATCCGTGGGCAATCGCGTTGTTCCAGTTGACGAGGTAGCCCTGAGGCGGGTTGATCGAAACTGGATTGGCGGTGGGCGGCAAGCGGACATAGCTGTGGCTGGAGGTCTGGAATCCGCGCCAGTCCCAGCGCCCGGTTCCCCAGATGGGCAGATCCGGGTTGGTTCCGTGAGCGTGGACGGGAAACCATCCTGACTGGAGCACAGCGATGTTCTTGTGGTCGACGTAGAACCAGTTCTCGCTCCCCGTGTAAACGCGCATGGCGGCGATGAAGCTCTGGGGCGAGGTGGGCTTGTTCTCAGCCAGGCGCATGAAGGCCACGTAGCTCTGCGTCTCGTGCCCCAAGGTGGCCGCGGACACCGCCAGAGCCACCGGCGCCCCGTGGACCGTGGCGAAGCGGCCGATCGGTCCATGGACCGAGTCCAGCGTGTGCAGCGTGATGGACTGCGGGGCATTCGGGTTCGTCGGCGCCACCGGCGTGTGTTCGACCACTGCATGGGAGCCGAAGGCGATGCACCGCCCGTGGTAGAGGTAGTGCGTGGAGCCCAAGCTCGGCTTAGCGCCGTTCGGATTGCAGAGACGCTCAGCGAACACGTCCTCGTTATCCGAGAAGGCGGAGGTTCCCGTCCAGGCGAAGTCAGTTCCGTGACCGATAAGGGGATACGGACTGGAGCCGGGGAAGGACACCCCGCTCACGTCGATCCCCGGGGCGTGGAGCTCGTACTCGAGGAAGATCTCCGGCGTGTAGTAACCGACCTGGGGGCCCATGACCGCCAGCGCTTGCCCGGTGCCGCTGCGCCGGGCATCGACCAGGACAGCGTTTGACTCGAGGTGGGGGAGCGCAAGCCCGTGGGTGGCCAAGCGCCGTGCCCACGGCGGCAGTCGAGACCGCGAGGCGCTGGGCGCGGCGGCGGCCGAGAAGGCGGGCGAGACAGTGCTCCCAGTCTCGGCATTGCGGGCCACCAGCGAACCGGGATCGATGATTGCCTCCGAGCTCGGGTTGACCCGGCCGGTGGCGTCAGAGCGAAAACGGCGCGACAGGGTGACAACGGCCCCTGGATCGGCGGCCAGCCGCAAGTCGCGGTAGACGGTCGCCCCACGGCGTCGACCCAGGCGCCGCTGAGCCATGCGCAGGGCCTCGGCCTGCTGGGGCTGCTGGCCGCCGAAGACCGTGAACTGCCCGATCAGGTAGGTCCCCAGGGCGGCCGAGTCGGCCAGCGTCCAGAGCTTCGGGGTGATCCCGAGGGCGGGATACTCGGCGGGTAGACGAGCGGGCTCGATGCGGGTCAGGTTGATGAACGCGTTGACCCCGGAGACGTACTGTTCGATGTCGTTCAGGGCCTGGGCGCCCTCGGCCCCCATTGTCTTGGGCAGCGCCATCATCTGTGAGGTGAGCTGGGCCGGGGTGGCGTCCTGGACTCCGAGCTGGGTGCTGTCGGCGGCAACCGCGCTCGGCCCGAGCAGCTCCGCCGTCGTGCCCTCGGCGGTATGGCGCAGGACGTCCATGAGGAAAAGGCGATTCTCCGCGGTGACGAAGCCGGCCCCCCACATCACCTCGGCCCGGCTGTTGCCGTAAATGCGCGGGACCTGGTAGGGAGCCTGACGGACGACGGTCAGCCCCGCGCGCGGGCTCTCCGTGCCCGACGGCGAGCCGCCGACGATCGTATTGAGGCCTCCGGGCAGGCTGCCCAGGATCGGCGCCAACGGGCCGCCGACGCCACCGGGCAGGCCACCGGGGATCTGCCCGGGTTTGGAGGCCAGAGGCAGGGGCGACCCTCCGGGCTGGGGCGCGAATGAGGAATTCTTGTAGTAGCGATTCAGCCCGGCCGCGGTAAAGCCCGGCCATGCCTGCTCGAGTCCTTCGTAGAGCGGCTGCTGGTTGATGTCGGCCGCCGGGATCGAGCCCTGACCGAGGAATCCGGCCAGGTCTTGAGCTGAGGTGTTCTCCCCCTCGCCAAAGGCCAGAACGGAGTGAAAGCCGTCGTAGACGGGAAAGCTGCGGGCCCCGGCTGCGGCCGGTAGTCCCAGGAGGGCCAACGAGACCAGGAGGAGCAGTTGACGCCGCATCGCGGCGCAAGCCTATCGCCGCCGACGGGTCGATGCGCCTGATTCCGGGTTCGGCCATGGCCCGCTCGAAGGACCTCTAAATTGGTCTGGGATGACATTTGCCGTGTTGGTCAGCGAACTCCTGGGGCGGACGTGATTGCGCGGTTGGTGGCTCTGGCTGCAATCGCCGCCGGAGCTGCTCATGGCCCCGCCGCGGTTGCCCCGCTGGTGGGCGGGCCATCCACTGGGGTTGCCTCGTCGGCCCGCGGGTCATCCGCGGCGGCGGTCTCCGCGACGCCGAAGGTGTCACGGCTGTCCATCGCGCAACTGGCCGGTCAGCGGATCATCTACGCGTACTCGGGATTGAAGCCGCCGGCCACTCTGCTGTCGGCGATCCGGGCTGGCGAGGCCGGAGGCGTGATCCTGTTTGCGCCCAACATCGCCAACCGAGCCCAGATTCACGGGGTCCTCGCCGGGCTGCAACGAGCCAGTCTGGCCAGTCCGGTTCACGCGCGACTGCTGATCCTCACCGACCAGGAGGGAGGGGAAGTCAGGCGACTGCCAGGCGCACCGGCCCTGTCCGAGAAACAGATTGGCGCCCGCCCCGACGGGGTCAGCCAGGCCCGCGCGGCGGGCACCGGCGCCGGGCGCAACCTGTACGGCGTCGGGGTCAACGCCAACCTTGCCCCCGTGCTCGACGTATTTCGTCGGCCGGGCAATTTCATCGACCAGTTCCAGCGCTCCTACTCGAGTAATTCGGGAGTGGTCAGCCGACTCGGCGCCGCCTTCATTGCCGCGCAGCAGCGTGTGGGCGTGGCCGCCACGGCCAAGCACTTCCCTGGATTGGGGGCGGCCCGACGCAACCAGAACACCGACCTCGGTCCGGTCACCCTGACCACGGCTCGCGCCCGGCTGCGGGCGGTCGACGAGGCGCCCTACCGGGCGGCCATCACGGCCGGGGTCAAACTGGTGATGACCTCCTGGGCGATCTACCCGGCGCTCGACGCTCGACGTCCAGCCGGCTTATCCACGGCGGTCATCCAGGGTGAGCTGCGCCGCCACCTTCGGTTTCGCGGGGTGACGATCACCGACGGGATCGACGCCGGGGCGGTGACGCCGTTCGGGAGTCTGAGCCAGCGAGGCGTCCTGGCCGCGGCGGCGGGAGCCGATCTGATCCTCTGCGCGGCTCCCTTGCCCACCGAGAACACGCCCGCCCAGGGCATCACCGTCCGCCGGGCGCTGTCCAGCGCCTTGACTCATCATCGGCTCAGCCTGAGTGCGGCCCGGCAGTCAGCCTCGCGAATTCTCGCGCTCCGCGCCCGGCCCTGATCGCCGTCCGCGGAGTCGGACTGGAGTCAGCGAGTGTCGCGAGACTGCCAGCGAATTTACAAATCGGGCACTAAACGCCGCTGCCCATGATGGTCCGCCATGCCCGGAAGGACAAGATCGAGGCCACCGAGAGTGACGAGCAGGGCCACCTCCGGGACAGCTACGGGACGAGCTCGACCTCGACGCGCTGCTGCGCGAGAGGGCAGTCCCTAGCTCGCCTCAGTGGGGGGAGCCTCGACCATCATCAGCGTGTTGCCGTTCGGGTCGCGGAACCAGAACATCGGCGGGACAGGGCCTCCGTACCGGGCAACGGCCTCGTCGACGTCGACTCCGAGCGACTTCAGGTGCGCGTGGCTCGCGTCGATGTCATCGGTGGGCAGGACGATGCCGGTCTGCACGCCCTCGGCACTCTTGCCTTCCGGCGGAGGGGCCAGGGCGATCCCGGTGTTGCCACTGGGCGGATAGACCTCGATCCAGCGGTAGCCGCCGCCGAAGGGCACGTCGGTGCGCTTCTCGAAGCCCAGCTTCTCGTAGAACTCGACTGCGCTGTCCTGCTCAGGGGAAGGAACGCAGACCAGGCTGATGGTGCTGATCCCGCTCGTCGTGGTGGTGGACACTTCGGGCCTCCTGAAGAGATGGGTTACGTCAGATAAGACCTGACCCGAGGCGAAAACTAATCGGCCAACTCAGACCGAGGGTAAAAATTGCCCACCCGGCTGGCCGACTTGGCTGCCCGACATGCGGACCGTCCCGAAAGCCGAGCGGTGATCGGGCCGGCGCGGTGCTCGGTGCCACCGCTCAGGGCATCGAACACATCGGCTCGACCTCCGTACCGGGCCTGGGCGCCAAGCCGATCGTGGACATCGTTGTCGCGGTGGAGGATCCGGACGATGAGACGGCGGTGCAGGCGCCGCTGGAGGCCGCGGGCTACGTGCTGCGCGTCCGTGAGCCGGCGCACCGCATGTTCCGCACCTCGGCGCGCGATGTGCACGTCCATGTGCTCCCGACCGGTAGCGCGGACCTAGAGCGTCATCTCGTGTTCCGCGACCAGCTCCGCCGCTGTCCGCGTGACCGTCAGGCCTACGAGGTGCTCAAGCGAGAGCTGGCGGCGGGCGCGTGGATCGACATGAACCACTACGCCGCCGCCAAGGGCGAGCTGATCGAGGAGATCACCGCTCGCGCTCGGCACCGTCACGGCCAGAGGTGAGCCGGTCCCCGCGGGATGGTCGGGGTAGAGCGTCTAGCCGCTGCCCTGAGCCAGCTCGGAGACCGGCTGCCACTCACGCCACGTCGAGAGTCGGCCCTCATAGTCGCGCTCGGCAATGCCCAGCGGAGCGGTCCCGAAGAACACGCGCAGCGGCGGATCTTCAGCGTCGACGATGCGGAGCACCGCTGCCGCCGAGGCCGTCGGATCGCCCGGTGTGTTGCCCGACCGGCGCCTGGCCGAAGCCTCGTGCATCGGCGCGTAGGGGTCGAGGGGGTCGGCGTGCCGGGCCGAGGCGCCACCCCAATCGGTGGAGAACCCGCCGGGCTCGATCAGCGTGACCTTGATGCCGAAGTCCTTGACCTCGGCGGCCAGGGCCTGGCTGATTCCCTCGAGCCCCCACTTGGAGGCGTGGTACATGCCGATCCCGGGAAAGGCGGAGATCCCCCCGATCGAGGACACCTGAAGAAAGTGGCCGGCGCCCTGCTCGCGCAGGTAGGGGAGCGCCGCCTGGGTGACCCAGAGGGCCCCAAACAGATTGGTCTCGATCTGGTCCCGGGCCTCCTCCTCGCTGAGCTCTTCGACCATCCCGAATTGTCCGTATCCGGCATTGTTGACCACGATGTCGAGCCGCCCCAGGTGGTCGTGCGCCTGACGGACGGTGTCGAACGCCGCGCCGCGGTCGGTGACGTCGAGCGCCATCGCCAGCAGCGAGTCGCCGTACTTGTCCTTGAGATCGTCGAGGGTGCTCGGGTCGCGGGCCGTGCCGGCGACGCGGTCACCGCGCTCGAGGGCGGCAATCGCCCATTCGCGGCCGAAGCCGCGGGAAGTTCCAGTGATGAACCATGTCTTGTTAGCCATGGCCCGATCCTAGTAACCGGCCCCGGTCAGGCCGTGAAGCCGCAGATGAGCTGCGCGGTTTCGAGCGGGACGTCGAGCTGCGGGCAGTGCCCGACGCCGTCGAGCTCGATCCACTCGGCCTCCGGGACCCATTCCTCACGGAAGCGAACCGCGGCCGACGGCCAGGGCAGGATTCGGTCCGCGGTGCCCCACACGATCCGGACCGGACAGGTGATTGCCTCCGGATCAAGCTGCCAGCCGCTTCGCGCCGCGTAGCCGACCAACGCTGGCAGGCCCGTGCAGTCGGCCACGCCGCGTATCTGATGCGCAATCAACTCCCCAGGGATGTGCTCGAAGTTCACGGCGATGTACTCGGTGGCCGCCCGCCGACCGTCGGGAGTGGCGACGATCGCATCGACATGTGGCGCGGCCGATTGCGCGGCCTCGCGGAGCCTGAGGAAATAGCCGTGCGTGTCGCCCTGGGCTCCGTCATCGACCCGCCAACCACCCCCGGGGGCCAGGGCCACGACGCTGCGCGCGCGTCCGCGCTCGGCCAGCTGGAGGGCGACGAAGCCGCCGAGGCTGTTGCCGGCGATGTGTGCCGTCTCGAAGCCGGCCGCGTCCATGGCGCGCTCGACGCCATCGGCCAACGTGGCCGCGCTCACGGGACCGTCCAGGGGCGGCCCGCCGGCGTGTCCGGCCAGAGTGGGGGCGAGGACGTCGTGGTGGCGTTCGAGCTCGGGCAGCACCAGATCCCAGCTGCGCCAGGTATCGACCAGGCCGTGCAGGCAGACCAGGGGTGAGCCAGTACCGCTGCGGTGCTGGGGAGTGAAGGCGTCAGCCACGGCGGGGCAGGCTATCCCGTCTAGGGTGTCACCGTCATGGTGCGGGAGACGACCACCGATCTGGCCCTGCTCGAGCGACTGACCGCACCGGCGCAGCGAGACGTCCTCGATGTCGGCTGCGGAGCGGGTCAGCTGGTGCGGACGCTGGCCGCGCTCGGGGCTCGCCCGGTGGGTCTTGAGGTGTCCCCGGATCAGCTGGCGCCGGCACTGGCGGCCGATGACGGCTCCGGGGCTCGCTACCTGGTCGGTCGGGCTGAGGCGTTGCCGCTCGAGGATGGCACGATGGACGTGGTTGTGTTCATGCGCGCCCTGCATCACGTGCCGGTCGCGGAGCAGTTCACCGCGCTGAGCGAGGGTCGCCGGGTTCTGCGCCCCGGCGGCGAGATGTACGTGGCCGAGCCGCTGACCGAAGGGTCGTACTTCGAGCTCATGAGCCTCGTCGAGGACGAGCGCGAGGCCCGGTTGGCTGCGCAGCTCGCGATCGCCGAATCTGGCCGGGCCGGGTTGACGGCGGCGGCGCGCGCGGAGTACGAGGTGGAGCTGAGGATCGCCGACCTGGATGCTCTGCGCCGCCGGGTCGTCAGCGTCGATCCGGGTCGCGCGGAGGTCTTCGACGCCCGCCGCGACGAGATTGCCGGTGTCCTGGAGCGGCTGGGTGAGCCTGCGCCCGACGGCGGCTGGTGCTTTCGCCAGCCCATGCGGGCTGACCTCCTCCGGCATGAGGAGAACTCCCCTGGGGTAGCGTGAGCGCATGACCACGCTCGCACGCCCCGCCAACCGTGTCCTCGTCCTGTTCGGCGCCACCGGCGATCTGGCCGCCCGCAAGCTGTTCCCCGGCTTCTTTCACCTCTTCCACGAGCAGATGATGCCCGAGGATTTCCGCATCATCGGCTCGGGCCGGCACTCCCCGGGCAGCGATGACGAGTTCCGCGAGCACGTGCGCCAGGCGCTGGAGCGGCACGGCCGCCAGGAGCTCGATGAGCACTGGGACGAGTTCGCCGCCAAGCTGAGCTTCGTCACTTCCACCGCCGACGATGGCCAGGATCTAGCCGCCGCCGTCCAGGCCGCCGAGGCGGAGATCGATGCCGAGGGACAGCGCCTGGTCTACCTCTCGGTCCCTCCGACGGCGACCAAGGCGATGGTCGGCATGCTCGGCGCCACCGGCATCGCCGAGAACTGTGCCCTGGTGGTCGAGAAGCCCTTCGGATACGACCTGGACAGCGCCCGGGAGCTCAACGCGGCCCTGCACGAGGTGCTAGCGGAGGAGGACATCTACCGGATCGACCACTTCCTGGGCAAGGAGGCTGCGCAGAACATCCTCGTCGCCCGCTTCGCCAACGGCATGCTCGAGCCAATCTGGAACCGCGACCACGTCGCCTATGTCCAGATCGACGTGCCCGAGGACATTGACATCCAGGGACGGGCCGCGTTCTATGAACAAACCGGTGCCTTCCGCGACATGGTGGTCACCCACCTGCTGCAGATCCTGGGCATCGTGGGGCTTGAACCTCCGTCCCGGATTGACGCCGAGGCGCTGCATCTGGAACGGAGCAAGTTATTCGACTCCCTGCGCCCGATCGAGCCCGATCGCGTCGTCTTCGGCCAGTACGAGGGCTATCGCGAAGAGAAGGATGTGGCCGACGATTCGCAGGTGGAAACCTTTGCCGCCCTGGAGGTGCGTGTCGATACGTGGCGCTGGAGCGGTGTCCCGTTCTATCTGCGCACCGGCAAATCGATGGCCGAGGGACGCCGGACGGTGACCATCGGGTTCACCGAGGCCCCGCTCAGCCTGTTCCCCAACCACACCCCGGACGGCCCGATGCGACCCAGCGAGCTGGTGTTCGAGCTCTCCGACGATCCCACGGTGCGGATCGAGGTCCAGGCCAAGATCCCCGGCCCGGTAATCGACCTGGGTCGCGCCGCGCTGACCCTCGATGTGCAGCAAGCCTTCGACGGCGCCGACGGTCTCGAGGCCTACGAGCGGCTGCTGCTCGACGTGATGCTGCGCGAGCGGCTGTTGTTCACCCGCAGCGACCAGATCGAGCGGCTATGGGAGGTGGTGACCCCTGTGCTGGAGAACCCGCCCAAGCCATTGCCGTACAAGCCCGGGTCCTGGGGCCCGGAGGCTGCGCTCGAGCTGCCCGATGCGCCGGGTTGGCGGCTGCCGGACTCCGAGTGAGGGTCGTTACGGCCGGGCTAGCTCCGGGCCGCCGCTTCCAGCGCGGCATTGAGCGCTTCGAGATCCTCGGCGCTCGGGGCCCAGCGGGCGGCGGCGGCGTTGGCCCTGACCTGCTCTGGCTTCGTCGCTCCCGCGATCACGCTGGAGACCGGGTCACGGGTGAGTAGCGCGCCGATGGCCACGTCGATCAGGGTGATACCTCGCTCATCGGCATAGCGCTGCAGAGCTTCGACGACGGCGAACTGCTCATCGCTGCCGATCTCCTCCCGGCTCGACAGCCGGGCGCCGCTCGGCCCGGGCTCGCCCCGGCGGTACTTGCCGGTGAGCAGACCGGAGGCCAGCGGGAAGTAGGGGACAAAGCCGATCCCCAGTTCCTCGCAGACCGGCAGCACATCGTCTTCGGCATCGCGGACCAGGAGGCTGTACTCGTTCTGCACCGCGGTGAACGGGGTGAGGCTGTTCTCGCGTGCGACCGCGTCCGCTTCCCGCAGCAGGTCGGCGCCGAAGTTCGACGCGCCGATACCGCGGATCTTGCCTGCCGTGAGAAGTTCCTGGAGCGCGCCGAGCGTCTCGTGGATCGGGGTCACACCGTCGGGCTGGTGGTACCAGAGGTAATCGATCACGTCGGTCCGCAGGCGGCGCAGCGAGTTCTCGACTGCCTGGACGACGTAACCCCGAGAGCCGCGAGGCCCTAGCCCGTCGCCCATGTCCATGCCGAACTTGGTCGCCAGCACGACCTGGTCGCGACGGCCGGCCAGGACCTCGCCCAGGAGCTCCTCGCTGGCGCCGGCGCCGCCGTAGGTGTCGGCGGTGTCGAAGAAGGTCACGCCCTCAGCCAGAGCGGCGTCGACCACTGCACGGGTGCCATCGAGATCGAGCCGACGGCCGAAGTTATTGCAACCCAAGCCGACGACCGAGACATTGAGTCCTGAGGCGCCGAGCGGGCGTGTGGGTATCTGAGCCATCTCCTCGGTATACCCCACCGGCCCGGGCGACGCTCTGATCCCGACGCCACGGGCTGACCAGACCCGCAGCTGGCCCTACAGGGTCTTGGACAGGATCTGACCGCGCCAGCCCCGCAGGTTGAAGCCAGCCTCACGGGTGAAGCCCTGGCCCTCGTAGAACTTGATCAGCCGAGGGGAATCCGCCCAGCAGTCGACCCTGACCATGCGCCGACCCCGCTCGCCAGCCATCTCGCAGGCCAGGGCGAGCAACCGGGCCCCGATGCCCTCCCCGCTGAGGCGGCGGGAGCTGAGAAGCAGGGCGACATAGAGCTCTGGCACCGGGTTGCCGGGCACGTAGGCCGGGCAGGCGCCCACGGCCAGCGCGCCGGCCGGCCGGCCGTCGTGCTCGGCGATCAGGAGCTCGTTGTCGCGCAGAGTGCGCCGGACGAGCTGCCGCATCTCCGGCCGCCCTGAGAACGGCTCCTCTCCCCACTGGCCGGACAGTCCGCGCTCTACCAGCCATTCGATCGCCTCGTCGAACAGCGCGAGGACGACATCCTCGTCTTGCGCCGACCCGGGCCGGATATCAATCTCGACCACGCGGCCTAGTTCTAGCGGTTAAGCGCAGTCCGGGTATTGAACCGGGCTTGAGAAGGCGACTCGAGGGCCCGCGCACCGCCGGTGCCTAGGATTTCTGCCGTGACGCTGGTCAGCGAGATCCTCGGTCGGCGCATGAGGCTGGTCGTTCCGGAGAGCACTGACGTGCTGCACGAGGCGGGGCTGCGGGCCACGATGGACGACGGCGCCGTGCTGCTCGCAGATCGCTGGGTGGCCAGGGCCACGGCCGAGCACCCGCAGCCCACGGTCCTCGTGCGCTCACCGTACGGACGGTCCTCGTTCGTTGGCCTGATGTTCGGTCGCCTGTTGGCCGAACGTGGGCTGCAGGTCGTGGTGCAGAGCGTCCGGGGCACGTTCGGCTCTGAGGGGCGCTTCTCCCCGTTTGAGGAGCGTGCAGACGGCCTGGCCACGCTGCGCTGGCTGCGCGAGCAGAGCTGGCACCGGGGCCGGATCGGAACGATGGGGCCCAGCTACCTGGGACTGGTCCAGTGGGCGCTGGCCGCCGAGGCCGGCGACGACCTGGCCGCGCTGGCGATTCAGGTCAGCGCCTCCCAGTTCTACGACCAGACCTATTCCGGGGGCAGCATCTCGCTGGAGAACACGGCCTCTTGGATGTCGGTGATCGCCGCCCAGGAGGGCCGGTTCGGCCCACTGGCCATCGAGCGGGCGATGCGCCGGCTCCCGCCTCTGCTCGCGGAACTGCCGCTGGGGGAGCTCGACGTCCGGACCACTGGAGCGCAGATCAACTGGTTCCGAGACGCCTTCGCCAATCCGAGACGCGAGGATGAGTACTGGAGCGTGCGGGACTACTCCGACGCCGTCCCCAAGGTGACCGCCCCGGTTCAGTTCGTGGGGGGCTGGTACGACATCCTGCTTCCATGGATGCTGGAGGACTTCGCCGTGCTTCAGGATGCCGGGCGCCGTCCTCAGCTGACCATAGGACCGTGGAGTCACACGTCACCTGGGCTGGCGGCGCGCGGGCACCGCGACGGCATCGCATGGCTGCGAGCGCACCTGCTCGACGATGATCGCCTGTTGCGTGAGAGCCCGGTGCGGATCCTGGTCACCGGTGAGCGCGAAGGGGGCGGTTGGCGTGATCTTGAGCGCTGGCCCCCGCCGGGTACCGGCGAGCGTCGCCTGTGGCTGAAGCCCCGGGGCGACCTGGGCGACGAGGCCCCGAGCGTTCAGGAGGCGGTCAGCCGCTACCGCTATGACCCCGCCGACCCCACGCCGTCAGTGGGTGGCCCGGTCCTCCTGGCCCGTCACGCGGTGCTCGACAACCGGGGGCTCGAATCCCGCTCGGACGTGCTCACGTTTACAACGGCGCCACTGGTCCGGACCTTGGAGGCCATCGGACCGGTATCGGCCGAGGTGTGGGTCCGCAGCGAGGCGGTGTCATTTGACGTGTTTGCCCGGGTGTGCGACGTCGATGACGACGGGGCATCCTGGAACGTCTGCGACGGATTGGCTCGGGTGACGCCGTCCGACGGGGAGCGCGATGGCGACGGCGCCCTGTTGGTCACCGTGGCCATGTGGCCGATGGGACACCGCTTCGCCGCCGGTCATCGCCTTCGCCTGCAGGTCTCTTCCGGCGCCCATCCGCGCTACGCCCGCAATCCCGGCACCGGGGAGGATCCGGCCACCGCGGTTACCTTGCGCGCCGTGGAGATCGAACTCGTCCACGACGCTGGGCATCCGTCGGCGCTGATCCTCCCGGAGCGTCGGTGACCGGTGGCTCTCGGCGGAAGGTCGAGAGCCACCGGCGCGCGGCCGGCCGCGTCTCAGCGCCCGCGCGACCCGGCTGGATTGCGGCGTCCCGACCGGCCGCCTGAGCGGCGAGGCGGACGTCCACCGCCGCCGGGCGCCTGGTGCAGGGGACGGGGGCGGCCACTCCGGCCGGGGCGGCCCGACGGCTGAGAAGCCCCACCGCCACCGCCACCGAGTCCGTGCTCGATGCCGAGCTGGCCGGCCACGCGGCTCATCTCGCCCCGTTCATCGGCGTCGACGAAGGTGATCCCAATGCCCGAGTGTCCCGCGCGCCCGGTCCGGCCCACACGGTGCACATAGCTGTCGTGGCCGTCCGGCGGATCGAAGTTGATTACGTGCGAGATGCCGGTCACATCGATTCCCCGGGCGGCCACGTCGGTGGCCACCAGGGTGTCCACAGCGCCGGACTGAAACCGGGCCAGGGCGGACTCGCGCTGACGTTGGGACTTGTTGCCATGCATGGCCACGGCTTCGACGCCACGCGCGCCGAGGCGCTTGACCAGGCGGTCGGCCCCCCGCTTGGTGCGGACGAAGACCAGAGTCAGATCGCGGTCACGGCCGAGCTCCTCGATCAGGGCCTCGAGCCGGCCCTCACCGGCGACCCGAATGAAACGGTGCTCGATCTCGGCCGCGGCCCGGCGAGCGGTCCCGCCGTGCTCGTGCATGACCGGATCCGAGGTGTACTGCTGGGCGGCCCGGCCGGCGTCGCCGTCCAACGTGGCCGAGAAGAACAGCGTCTGGCGCTGCTTCGGGCAGGCGGCGACGATGCGGTTGACCGCCGGGCGGAAGCCCATGTCGAGCATCCGGTCGGCCTCATCGAGGACGAGGATGCGAATCCGGTCGAGGGTGAACGCACGGCGCTGCAACTGGTCCTCGAGCCGGCCGGGGGTGGCCACGATGATGTGCGACTGGGCAGCGTCGCGGCCCTGCTTGACCAGGCCGACCCCGCCATAGACGGCGGTGACCCGCAGAGCGCGGGCGTGGGCCAGCGGGCGCAGGTCCGAGGCGATCTGAGTGGCCAGCTCCCGGGTGGGAGCGAGGATCAGCGCCGCGGGCCGGGGGCCGTCGGACTTGATCCGATCGACCAGGGGAATCCCGAAGGCCAGGGTCTTGCCTGAGCCGGTGGGGGAGCGGGTGAGGACGTCCCGGCCGGCCAGAACATCCTCGATGACGAGGCGTTGGACGGCAAACGGGCTAGTGACACCCTCGAGGGTGAGCGCGTCGACGACCGCGCGCGATACGCCGAGTTCGGCGAAAGTGGACATGAAGTTGTGACTCCTTGGCGGCAATGAGGGCCGCGGACGAATTCGGGAGGCAATGGCTGACCCGAACCGCTCTCTGCGGGACCCAAGCGAGCTGCCTCGCGGCCGACGACGTCGACCGACACGTGACGAAGGTAGCAGCCGTGGCGCTTAAGCTGTGGCCTGCACCCGATCGCCCACGCGGATCAGACCCTCCTCAAGGATGTCCGCGCGCAGCCCGCCACGGTGAACCAGGTCACGAAGCACCGGTCGGCCGGCGTAACGCTGAAGCACCGTGCATGGCTCGCACAGCCGAACGCCGCGACAGCGCACTTCGCCGACGGTGAACTCGTGTCCCACCAGCCGGTCGAGGTCGATCCCCCGGGTGAGGAGATTGCGACGGTGCTCATCTGGGGACAGGGATGGGTCGAACGACTCGCACACCTCGGCCTCGATCAGGGTCAGGGCGCTCCCCGATGGCCCGGAGGGAAAGGTCCCGCGGCCGGTCACATGGCGATCACCGTCGAGCCCCTTCCCGGGGAGGGCGCGGACGCTCTCGAGGCCCTGGGCGGTCGCCCCCGCCGCGGCGGCGACCCAGATTTGCTGCACCGTCCCAGCACGGGTCGGGGCCACGGGACGCGTCGGGCGGGCCAGGGCAATGTCGCCGGCAGCGATCAGATACCCATGCGTGAGCCAGTCATTGACGACCTCGTCGGCGCCACCGAGCGGATCCCAGATCACGCCCGAGGGAACTCCGAACATGACCACGTAACGCGCGTCATCGGAGTCCGGTGGCTGGACACGGGCAATCCAGGGCCCGGCCCAGCTGAAGCGAGACGGTTCCGCGATTGGGGCCAAACCCAATCCGAGGCTCCCCAGCCAGCGGGACACGGTGAAGCCGGAGGCACCGTCCTCGCCTGCGGGAACCTCCGGCAGCTCCCCCGGTCCCAGCTCGATCACGCTGGCCACACAAGCCAGCAAGGAGCCGGTTTCCGGGCCCGCCCATGGGGTCGATGGCGAAACCGGTTTCATGGGATGGGAGGCTATCCTCACCGCGCCCCGCTTCGCCATGCCCGACTCCCCGCCCAGCCCCGCCTGCGATGCCGTCGTCCTGACCGGCCAGTTGGACGCCGCTGCTGTCGCGGCGGTCGGCGCCGGCGCGCCGATCGAGCTCGATCCCACGGCACTCGAGCGGGTGGCCGGCAACCGCGCCGTGCTGGAGGCCATCCTCAGTACTGGAACGCCGGTGTACGGCATCAGCACCGGCTTCGGTGCGCTGGTCTCAAACACGGTCGCGCCGGAGTTGCAGCGCCATCTCCAGGTCAACCTGCTTCGGAGCCATGCGGCCGGCACCGGGGGAGATCTTCCTGAAACAGTGGTGCGGGCCGCCATGGCGGTGCGAGTAAACGGCCTGCTGCTCGGTCACTCCGGGGTGCGCCCACTGGTCCTGCAACGGGTGGTCGCCCTGCTCAATGCCGGCTTCGTGCCCCGCGTGCCCCGGACCGGGTCGCTGGGGGCCAGCGGTGACCTCGCCCCGTCGGCCCATGCCTTCCTGCCTCTGCTCGGCGAGGGCGAGGTGTTCGCGCGCGACGGTCGCCTTCTCACCGGAGCGCAGGCCCTGACCGCCGCCGAGCTCGAGCCGCTCGAGCTGGAGAGCAAGGAGGGACTGGCGCTGATCAACGGCACCCATTTCATGGGCGCGATTGGAGCGCTGCTGAGTGTCCGGGTGGCCGCCCTGTTGCAGGCCGCCGACCTGGTGGCCGCGGCGACCATCGATGCTCTGCGCGGTGCCCTGCCTGCGTTTGACCCCCGCGTCCACCGGCTGCGTCCGCTCGGCGGACAGGCGGCCAGCGCAGCCAACATCGCTCGCGCGCTACAGGGCTCCGGCCGCATCGCCGGACCGGGCTCGTCCCGGCTCCAGGACGCGTACTCGCTGCGTTGCGCGGCGCAGGTTCATGGCGCTGCCCGGGAGGGTTGGCGCTTCTTTACCGAGCTCGTGCACGCTGACCTGAATGCGGTAACGGACAATCCGCTGGTCTTCGACGACCCGCCCGAGGTCATCTCGGCCGGGAACTTCCACGGCCAGGGGCTGGCGCTGGCCTTTGACACGTTGCGCCTGACCTTGGCCGATATGGCTTCCATCTCCGAGCGGCGGACCTTCCGGCTACTCTCGCCGACCTTGAACGGGCGCCTGCCGGAGTTTCTGACCCGGGACGCCGGCACCTCCAGCGGCTACATGGTGATCCAGTACACGGCGGCGGCCTTGGTGGCCGAGCTGCGTGCCCTCGCCCACCCGGTCAGCGTGGACAGCATCCCGACCTCAGACAACCAGGAGGACCACGTCTCGATGGGCATGACCGGCGCGCTCATGGCCCTGGACGCGGTTGACCGCCTCGAGCGAGTGGTGGCGATCGAGCTGCTCTGCGCCTGCCAGGCGCTGGATTGCGATCCGGGAGAGCCCGGTGAACTGGTGGCCGCCCTGCACCGGGTGGTGCGCGAGCGGGTCCAGACGCTCGAAGCCGACCGACCGCCGGCGCTTGACCTGAATGCCGTGCTGCCCGTGATCAGCGACGGCATCGCCGCCGGCCTGATCGGGCCTCAAACCTCGCCGTCGAAGTAGTCGACGTGTCCGTCGGCCCGACGGACCATGAGCTCGTCCTCGCTGCGCCCCGGCCAGACACCGACCTTGCCGCTGTCGGGGTAGACGGCCACGCTGGGCTCACGGGCGGACGAGAACATGACCGCGTGGGCCAGTGCGCTGCTGCGGTTGGACACCTGGTGGGCGCCCTCGGGCCCGGCGGGGAAACAGACCAGCGCGCCGGCCATCAGCGTTTCCTCACCGGCTGGGGTGCGCAGCTCGAGCTCACCGTCGAGGACCAGCAGCCACTCCTCGACATATTCGTAGTGGTAGGGGCACAGATGCTGGCCGGGAGGGATCTCGTAGGCCTTGACCAGGTTCTCGCTGCCCCCGGCCCGTTCGCCGACGCGGCTCACCGCGCTGCGGAAGCCGTCGGGATCCTCGTCGTCGTACTCGTATGCGTCGGTGAAGACGTTGGCCCGCGCCATCGCCGCCGGTTCACCCGATGATTCGGAAGATCCCGCGCATGAACGGATGGATCCGGCAGAAGAACGTGTACGTGCCCGGTTTCAGCGTCTTCGGTGTGCTCCAGCTCAGACGGTCGGCCGCTGGGGTGCCGAAGCCCAGCTGAGCCGAGTCATAGCCGCCGCGCCCGTTGGCCAGCGGGTAGGAGATTCCCGTGTTCAGTCCGCACGGGTTCTGGCATGCCGTCACCGTGTGGAAGACCGAGTCCAGGTAGGCCTGTCCGGGATTGAGTAGATTGCCCGCCGAAATCGGGCTCGCGTCGTCGTTGGTGAAGGTCAGGGAGTGGCCTGAGTGGACGGTGGGGATGCAACGGTTGGCGCCGGTGGCGGTGAAATCGCCGGGGTTGAACATGAACGCTGAGATGGTCACGTGGCTGCGGACGCACTGGCGGAACTTGGTCGGCTTCAGACCCAGCGAGAACCCGCCGCCGTGATTGTTGTCCTCGGCCAGGTGGCCGTGGGTGACGTGGCCGCGCTCGTTGAGCGTGTGGGTGAACGGATCGAGGCCGCCCTGGGCGTTCCAGGCTTCCCAGGCGACCATGATGCCCATCGACTCGTACCAGGACGCACGGCGTGTGTCGTAGGTGCTGCTGATCCGCATCACATCCCCGGCCTTGATCTGGGGGCGCCAGTTGGCGGCCGTGGCGGTCATGGCCATGTCCCAGGAGATCGGACCTCGGCGATCGTAATAGTGCGCATACGAGCGGAACAGGCGGACAGAGTCCGGGCCGCTTGAGCCGTGGACCGCGCCGCTGAATGGCTTCACGCCCGGACGGATCAGATCAAGGTCGTCGTAAAGACCACCGGGGTGCAGGTGCCCTGCGGTCCCGATCAGCGTGCCCGGATGGTCGACCGTGAACTGGTCGAGGGCCGGCCCCGGGCCATAAGGGTTCTTGGCCATGTCCGGGAAGGTGTACTTGCCGTGCCGTCCGCTATAGCGGTGGACATCGAAGACCGGGTAGATGTGGCGATCCATGACGTCCATCCAGATCGGATGCACCGCCGTGATCCCAGCGGCGGCGGGGACGCTGTCGGGGACGAAGTCGAGCGTGTAGTTGACATAGACGCGGGCGGCCTTGGCGGTCAAGTTGTGGATCATGTAGTTGAAGATCCAGAAGTCCTTGCCTCCAATCGGATACCCGTAGCCGTGGGGGAACTCGTAGATCGTCTTTTCCTCCCCCGACGCCATGAAGGGGTAGAAGCCGCCGTACTCGCCGTTGCCTTCCCCTTGACCCGCGCTGCCGTTACTGAGCCAGACCCCGTGGTGCAGATGGATGACGTCAACCCGAGGGATCTTCCCGCAGCACCTACCACCCGGCAGGGCGTAGCGCAGATTGGGAACCATCCGGACCATGAAGCCGTTGACGTGCGGCTTGGGCACGTGCTTGTAATCGACCAGGATGAGGTTCGCTCCGGGCCGCACCAGGTAGGGCCCGGCGGCGTAGTGGAGCGTCTGCATGCCGGGGTAGCTGGGGGTGGAGGCCATGGCCGTCGGCGCGAACAGCGCCGCAGCGATCAGGACCACGAGCATTCCCAGCATGATTCGCTTCACGTCGGCACCCCTTGTCTGCCCTCCTCCGGAGACAGGGATTCAATCACGCCGACCTAACGGACGCCGTGGATGGGCGCTTGCAGCGTGGCCAAGTCCGCCTCGGCGCCGCGCGGCGAGGCCCTAACGTCGGCGGTCCGGCGACCGGCGGGGCTACCAGGCCTGGGTGTCGCCGCAGTGCGGGCAGTCGACCGACGTCGACACCTGAGCAGCGAACACGAATCCACAGCCGCAGCTGTAGAGGGCCTGGTCCTGCGGGGCGCCGGCCTGGCGCCGGCGCGAGGCCGCCGTGGGGCTGCCTGAGGTGCTCGTCGTCGACTCGGGATGAGCGCGGCTCTCAGCTCGCGCCGCGACTCGCCCCAGTCGCCCGTCGCGGAGCCCCATCCTGCTGGGCTTCAGTTTTGATCGAACAGTCACTGTCATGGTCATCAACGGCTTTGCTGCCCAATGGTTTCGCGGTCGGTCCAACAAACCCTGGCAATTAACGCAATGGCAATCTGGGTTGGGCATCGGACACAGGATCGACATACCGCCCGCGCCCGCACAGAGCGCTTGTGGGAGAATCGATCGGAGCATGGACCCAAGCCGCAAGCGCGCGATCCGCCTCACGATCGCCCTCACCGTCGCGCTGCTGCTGGCCTCGGCACTCGTCTATACGAGCTTTGCTGCGGGCCGGGAGGAGCTGACAGCCTCCCAGCTGCTCAGGCGCGCCCACCCCGGGAGCTCCTACATCCTGGCCGGGACGGTGCTGAACGGCTCGGTCCGGCGCCAGGGCTCGAGTCTGCTCTTCCGGGTCCGCGATCCCAAGCTGAAGCTGTCGGTTCCGGTGCGTTACACGGGCGCGGTGCCCGATCCGTTCGCCCCCGGGCGGGCGGTGCTGGTCACCGTGAGCGACGGCGGGACGGCCGGCTTCATCGGTCAGCCGGGCTCGCTGACCACGAAGTGCCCGTCCAAGTACCAAGCCGCGTCCGGCTCATATTGATGGTGGAGGGAGAGCTCTGATGGCCGGGCTTGGACAGCTGCTGCTGATTTTTGCCCTCATCACCACCCTGTACGGGTTGGGTGCCTCGCTCTACGGAGCCCGCGCGGGAGGACGCGCGTGGGTGGACTCGGGCCGCCGGGCGATGTATGCGCTGTGGGGCATGACGGCGATCGCCTTCGTGATCCTCGACGCCGCCTTCGTGAGCTCGAACTTCTCCTACAACGTGGTGGCCAGCGGCTCGAGCACGACCACCCCGGCCTTGTACCGCGTGGCCGCCATCTGGTCCACGCAGCAGGGCTCGCTGCTGCTGTGGCTACTGCTCCTTTCGGGTTGGTCCAGCCTGGCTCTGTTCCTGACCCGGCGCCGGGTCCGCGAGATCGTGCCCTACGCACAGGCCGTGCTGTTCGGCCTCACGGCCTTCTTCGGCGGTCTGCTGGTCTTTTTCGCCAACCCCTTCGCCACCAGCTCGACGCCGCCCGTCGAGGGCGCTGGTCTGGATCCGCTGCTGCGCCACACGACGATGATGGTCCACCCGCCCATGCTGTATTCGGGCTACACGTTGATGATGGTGCCGTTCGCGTTCGCGGTCGGGGCGTTGATCAGCGGCCGGCTGGGCGCTGAGTGGATCCAGGTCACCCGTCGCTTCGCCCTGGCCGCCTGGCTGTGCCTCGGGGTCGGGGATTCTGCTGGGCGCACGCTGGTCGTACACCGAGCTGGGCTGGGGCGGCTACTGGGCATGGGATCCGGTCGAGAACGCGGCCCTGATGCCGTGGCTGTGCGCGACCGCCTTCATTCACTCGATCATGATCCAGGAGAAGCGAGGGATGCTGAAGGTGTGGAACGCCTCGCTGGTACTGGCCAGCGGTGCGCTGGCAGTCATCGGGACCTTCCTGGTGCGCTCGGGGATCCTCAGCTCGATCCATGCGTTCGTCTCTGACCCGACGCTGAACTTCTCCTTCGTGGCGCTGATCGCGGTCATCGTCATCGGATCGATCGTGCTCGTCACCTGGAGGCGGGAGCAGCTTCGTAGCGAGGCGCGACTCGACTCGCTGGTCTCCCGAGAAGCCGTCTTCCTGCTCCAGAACCTGCTGCTGGTCTCCCTGACCGCGGTCATCTTCTGGATCACCTTCTTCCCGCTCATCTCCGAGGCCATCACCGGCACGCCGATCTCCGTCGGGCCGCCCGCGTTCCGTCCCTTCGTCGTGCCGCTGGCGCTGTTACTCGTCGTGCTCTCCGGTGATCGGCCCGATCATCGCCTGGCGCCGGGTCACGCTGGCCAAGCTGCGGCGGAGCTTCGCTCTTCCAGTCCTGGCCACCACCGTGGCTCTGATCGTCCTGCTGGCGGTGCCCGGGGTGATCGATCACCGGCTGGCGTTGATCATGTTCTGTGCCGGCACGTTCGTGGTCTCCAGCGTGGTTCAGGAGTTCATCCGCGGGGTGCGTGCCCGGCGGGCCATGACCTCGGAGGCGCCGCTGATCGCCCTGGGCGCACTCGTGCGGCGCAACCGGCGCCGCTACGGGGGCTACATCGTCCACGCCGGCCTGGCCCTGGCCCTGGTCGGCGTGGCCGCCTCCACCTCCTTCCAGCAGTCGCGGACCGCCACGCTCGCGCCAGGGGGGAGTGTCCGGCTGGATGGCTACACGATTCGCTACGTCCGTCCGACCGCCTCGGCCACGCCCGAGAAGATCTCCTTTGGCGCGATCCTGGCGGTGACCAGCGGGCGTCAGCACATCGCCACCCTGCGCACCAGCTACGGGCTCTATCCCTCGCAGGACCCGACTCAGCCGATCGGGCGCTTCTTCAACGGGTCCAACGAGACTCGGGTGGGACTGAAGTCCGGGCCGCTGCAAGACATCTGGACGGCGATCAACCCCAATGTGTCCGCGCTGCAGCGGCTCATCAACCAGGGCGATGCCCGCTTCACCAAGTTCCTGGCTGACGCGATGGCGATGCCGGCCGCCCAGCGGACCCGGGCCCTGACGGAGCTCTACTCGTTGCGTGACCTCGCCATCCGGGGCCTGGCCCAACGGTTCGTCAACCACCCCTGGGCGCCCACCTTCCTGTTCATCATCTCGCCGATGGTCACCTGGCTGTGGGCCGGGGCGCTGATAGCCGCCTTCGGTGGCCTGCTGGCGCTATGGCCGTTGCCTGCGCCCCGCCGCCGGCGGGGCGACGCCGCCCGGCCGCACGCGACGAGTCCGGCGAGGCCGCTGCCGCCCCTGAGGTTCGCGCCCGGGAGCTCGTCTGATGATCCTGTCCTACGTGATCGCGCTGGCCGTCCTGGCCGGTGCCGTGTTCATCATCTCCGCGCCCCTACGCGCCGAACGCGGCGGGGCCGAGTCCGAGGAACAGGCCAACCGCATAGCCGAGCTCGAGGCGGCACGCGACGCCAAGTATCACGAGATCCGTGACGCCGAGCTCGACCTGCGCACGGGCAAGCTTTCGGACGAGGACTACGAGGCTGTCGACCGAGCGCTTCGAGCCGAGGCGGTCGAGATTATGCACGCGCTGGACGCCGCCGCTCCGGCGGGGGCGGGGATCCGCGGCCGGGGAGTAGCCGAGCGCTAGCATCGCCCACCGTGGTAACGATTCTCGACATCGTCCAGGTTCATGATCTGCGTCGGCCTGGTCTTTCTGATCCTCATGCATTCGGGTAAGGACGCAGGCCTGTCCGGAGCGTTCGGCGTGGGCACCGGGTCCGGGCCGATGGGTGGCGGCTCGCTGGTGGAGCGCAACCTGAATCGCTGGACGGTCTTCTTCGCGGTCCTGTTTGTGATCAACACGATCGTGTTGATCAGGATCTCCTGAGGCGACCGGACCCACTGGGGCCGCGGGGCAGGGCTAGGCGGCTTCGTCGCCCAGCCGGTCGACCAGCTGCAGCAGTTCCAGGGGACTGAAGGGCTTGGTCAGGAAGAGATCGGCGCCGGCCTCCTTCGGCCAAACGTTCGGTCCGCTCACCCTGAGTGGCGGTCAGCATGACGATCGTGCTCTCGCGCGTGGCGGGATGAGCGCGCAACCGCCGGCAGGTGTCGATGCCGTCGAGCCCGGGCATGTCCACGTCGAGGAACACGATCGCGGGCTGGGTGCCACGGGCGACGTCCAGCGCCTCGAGGCCGTTGCTCGCCTCGTGCAGCTCGATCACCCAGACGTCCTCGAGCGTGGTGGCGACCAGCTTGCGAATGAAGCGGTCATCGTCGACGACCAGCACCGCGCGGCTCAACCGACCTCGCTCCCCAGGGCGACCAGGGTGCCGTGGTCAATCGAGGCGAAGGCTTCAACCACTGCTGGGTCAAAGTGGCTGCCAGACCCGCGGCAGGATGATCTCGCGGGCTTCCGGCAGGGGAGGGCCAGGCGGTAGGGGCGGTCAGTGGTCAGGGCGTCAAAGACGTCGGCGACCGCGAACACACGCGCGGCCAGGGGGATCTCCTCGCCGGCCAGACCGTCGGGGTAGCCGGTCCCGTCCCAGCGCTCATGATGGGAGCGGACCACCTCGCACCGCGTCCTGGAGGAACTCGATCCCGCCCACGATCTCGGCACCGATGGCCGGGTGGCGTGACATCAGCCTGCGTTCGTCGTCGGTCAGCGCCCCAGGCTTGTAGAGGATGGCGTCCGGGATGGCCACCTTGCCGATGTCGTGCAGCAGGAACCCGAACTCGATCTCCGGCGCCTCCGAGCGGGCGATCCCCAGCGCGCGGGCGATCGCGGTCCCATAGGCGGCGACCCGCTCGGCGTGCTTGCCCGTGTAGGCGTCGCGGGCCTCGACCGCGTTGGACAGCGCGCGCACCGTGGCCATGTAGGACCGGCGCAGCTGCCGGGAGCGGGCGCGCTCCTGCTTGAACGTTTCGCGCAGATCGGCGGCGTAGCGCTCGAGCTGGAGCGCATTATCAGCTGCCTCGCGTTCGCGGCGGGCCAACTCGGATCGCAACCGGTCGATCTCGTCCGTGTCAGCTCTAGTTCCGTTTCTGGGCGCCCTCCGGTGGCCGGCGTGGGGTTGTGGCATGGAGCGTCATTCGCTGTCGGGGCGCGTACCCCGTCGCCAGGCCGGACTGCGGTTCGCCGATCCGGGGTCGAAGGCGAGGGTTCGGGATCGGCCTTGTGCCCAGATGCACCACCGTCAGGCATCGGCCACACCTGACGGGATTCGACTTTGTGCTAGATGCATCACCCGCGAGTGCCGCAGCCCGACGGCGCGTCCTGAGCCCGCGGACGGGGAAGTAGCATGAACGAGGTGAGGCGGCGGTCAGGCGGTGTGCGTCACTTGCACCGGTTTTGTGTGCTGCGGTGCTCGCGGGGTGTGGAAGCGCGATGAGTCCTCTCGTCCTCGGCCTCCGCTTCGGCCACGGCCTCCGCCGGCATTGGGACGGCGGATCGGGCGCAAGTGCGGCGGTCGGCATCCGACCGGGGATTGGAGCACCTTCGACTACGACGCGGCCCGGAGCGGGGTGGCGCCGAGTCCGGGAATCACCTCCGGCAACCTCGGCCGTCTTGCCCTCGCACGGTGCGCGTTGACGGGGTCGCCGATTCGGCGCCGATCGAGCTGCACGCAGTCACCGTGCGGGGTCGCCGACGTGACGTCATCGTGGTCACCACCAGCTACGGCCGGACAATCGCCTTTGACCCCGGCACCGGCGCTCAGCTGTGGGAGTTTGTCCCCCGCGGGGTCAACAGCGCGCCGGGCAACCCCAGGTCACGCACCACCACGCCCGTGGCCGATCCGGACCGACGCTTTGTCTACGCCGCCGCGCCCAACGGGGTGCGTCTACAAGCTTTCCCTGGCCTCGGGCCAGGACGGTCTGGTCGCGCAGCGTGAGCTTCGACCCCGTCACGAGAAGATGGACTCGGCACTGAATGTGAGCTGGCGCATACGTGGTCATGACCACCGGCGGCTACTTCGGCGACGCCCCGCCCTACGACGGTCACGTGGCCTGATCAGCCGTGCTACCGGCCGCCTGGTCCATGTGTGGAACACCGAGTGCTCCAACCGTCATCGCCTGATCCACGCCGGGTCGTGTACGACGAGCAGCACCCGCTCGGCGATCTGGGGTCGGGCCGGCACAGTCGATCGAGCCGGGCAGCCCCGGATTCTGACCGCGACCGGCAACGGCGCCTTCAACGGCCGCGCCGACTGGGGCGACAGCGTCACTGGAGCTGACCGCCGACGCCTCGCGTCTGCTGCACAACTGGACTCCGACCAATCAGGCGCACCTCAACCAGTCCGACACCGATCTGGGAAGACCATCCCTGCCCTGGTGCCGGCTACCACGGCCTGCAGCTTGCCGTACAGGGCGGCAAGGACGGCTTGCTGCACCTGCTCAAGCTGGCCGGCTGGACGGCACGCGGGCGCGAGCCGGCCCGCGGCTGGGCGGAGAGGCTCAGCCAGGTGGGCAGTCCGGGCGGGGTGCAGGTGTTCACCATGCCCATCGCCACCCGCATGGCGGCCGGACCCTGTGTTCGTCGCTGACGAGGGGGCACAGCCGCCTACGGCCTCAGCGGCGGCGCCGGTCCGCGGCTGCGGCACTGTCTGGTCGAGCGCAACACCCGGGAACGAGCCCCATGCTGGCCGGGGGACTGCTCTACGTGTATGACGAGCAGACGGCCGGCTGGTGATCCGCGCTCCGGCCAGCGGGCACACGCTGCGCTCGCTGCCGGTTGCTGGACGGGACACTGGAACAGCCCGATCGTAGTCGGGCGGGCGGATCATCCTGCCGACCGGGAGCTATCACTCGAGCGCCAGCTCAAGCGTGATCTACATCTGGCACCTACCGGGCCGTTAGTGGCACTCGCCGGCCCCGGGTCCACTAGAGCGCGGCGCGAACCTCGCGCGCGGCGCGCTCGCCGGAGCGCACGGCGCCGTCCATATACCCCGTGAACACCTCCGCCGTCTCGGTCCCGGCCCAATGGAGGCGACCGATCGGAGCCCGAAGCGCGGACCCGTAGTCGCTCCAAACGCCTGGGCCCAGATATCCGGCATAGCAGCCCCGTGTCCAGATCTCCGCTGACCAGTTGTGCTCGATCAGCTGGCGGGGATGGGCGGCGGCGGGGCCGAACAGGCGCGTGAAGGCGCCGAGCACGGATTGGCGGCGGGCGGCGGCGGGCGGCGTTGGTGAGCCGGCGGGCCTCGCTCCCGGCCACGAAGCCCAAGAGGACGCCGGGGCGCCCGCCGGGCGGGGAGTTGTCGAACGTGAAGTGCACGGGCGGCGCTTCGCAGTAGCTCGAGCCGTTCAGGCCCTTAGCCCGCCAGAACGGCTTCGGGTATACGGCCTCGAATTTGATCACCGAGCCCTGGGGCATCCGCTGAGTCAGCTGGTCGCGGGCGGCGGGAAGGCCGGGCTCGTAGTCGATCCGGGCCGCCAGGGTGGGGGCGATGGCGACGATCGCCCGCCGGGCGCGCCAGGTGCCGGAGTCGCTGACCACCGTCACCCCGCCGCGCGGGTGCAGATCCGCCGCACCGGAGCGCCCAGCACGACACGGCGCCCGAGGGCCCGGGCCATGCGGATCGAAACGAGCTGGGAGCCGCCGACAAAACGCGAATCCTGGGCTCCCCCGGCGGTGCTGGTCAGGTTGATGATCCCGCCCCCGGAGCGCAGGTAGAAAAGGGCGTGCAGGAGCGAGAGGTCGCGAGGCTCGGCGGCGAACACTGCCTTGGTGGTCAGATCCAACAGAAATCGCGCGCCCCGTGTACTCGAGTTGGCCAGCTTGAAGGTCTCGAGCGTCTGAGCATCCAGCGTGGCCGCGTTCGGGGCCGTCCACGGCTTGGTCAGCGGCACGGTGCCCTCGAGGCCGATGATCTTGCCCAGCAGCCGGTTGAAGTCGCTGGCGTCAGGCTCGGGCAGGGGCGGGATGAGGCCGCTGAAGCGGCTGACCCGACCCTCGAACTCGAGCACCTGGGCTGACCGCGCGTGTAGGTCTTGAACGTGTGCACGCCATGCTGGTGCGCCCGGGCCAGGATGCGGTCCTGACCGGGGCCGACCCACTCACCGCCGACCTCGACCACATGACCGGCGCCCAGCGAGCGGTTGAGCGTTCGCCCTCCGACCCGGTCTCGAGCCTCGAGCACGACCACCGAGTGCCCGGCGTGGGCCAGGTCGCTGGCCGCCGTCAGCCCGGCCAGCCCCGCGCCGATGACCACGACATCGACCCGGTGTGTGGTCGGGGCGCGAGCGGGCCTGCGCAGCGGCGGCTGGGGCCAGAAGCCCGCGCCGTCGCTCCGGCGGCTCCTACCAGCGCCTCGCGGCGAGAAACGGCGCTCATCGTCCGGCCACCAGGCAGCCGGGCCGCCGGGGAGTCGGCGGGGAAGGGCAAGTCGGCGATGAGTGCCGTCTGAACGTAGTGATGGGCCGAGGAACCGGCGCCCACCGCCGCACCGACGGAGCGCAGATGAGCGCGTCCGGCGACCGGTATTACCCATGGGGCCAGGGCCAGGAACTGGGGCTTGAGCCCGGCGTCGGCTCGGAAACCAGGCTGATCCTGCCCGGCGAGGAAATGCCGGTCGCCGACGTAGGCGCAGCCCCGGCCGCGATGGCCTCGGGCCAGGATCGCGGACTGGCCGTCAAAGGGAATATCGGCCAGGTTGCCAACCATGAACGGGTTGACAGCGTAAGAGAAGCGGACGCTGGGGTCGGTGACGGCGCGGTAGGCCGAGCCCATCCAGGCCAGCGGTTGCCACGGCTCGCTGCCCGACGTCCCGGTCCACTGGCCGTCGTTGGCGTCGGCCTGGATCAGCACGTTGGCACCCAGCGGTTCAGGCAGCGCATGTAGGTCAGGGTCACGTTGCGGCAGGCCTGACCGGGAGCCGCGCGGCCGTAGACGAAGGCAGGCAGGCTGGTGGCCAAGCCGAGCCGGGCGCGAGTGCCGGGAATCGTGATCGGGCGGAGGTTGGCCCGAGCTGCTGGCCCGGTTGCCGGTCCAGGGGCGAAACCCAACTGCTGCTCGAAGCTGGTCAGCGGAACCTTGACATTGTCGGCCAGCAGATTGGCCAGCGGTGCCCGCCGACCCGGGTGAAGAACATGGGGGCTCCAGACGAAGGTCTGGTCGTAGGCGGCGGCGCTCGTGGGGACGTAGACGGCCTTCGGGCGAGGGGCCCCCGGATCGGCAAGCGCGGTGATGGCCGCCGGTGTGCGGTCCAGGCGGAAGCGGGCTTGGGTGTTGGACGCGATCACGTAGACGCCATAGCGCCGAGCCGTCCGCGCCATCGTGGTCATGAATACCCGGACGAACTCATCTGTGGCTGCGACAAAGCTCTGGCCGAGCTCGCCCTTGAAGTGCGGGAAGCGGGACTCCAGGTAGCTGAGTGGCTTGGCATAGCCGTGGCCGAGCGCGGTCAGCGTATTGAGCGTCGGGCAGAGCGTGACGCCGTGACAGGACGGGCTGCCACTGCGCAGCACCGCACGGGCGCCCGCCCCGCGGGGCCCAATGGCGATCGTCTCCAGGCCGATGTCCTCGTCGAACACGACCAGGTTGGGGCGTCCGGGGGCGAGGTGGGGGAGAACCTCACTGGCCATCGCGCAATCGACCGCGTGGGCGTAGTCGGCGGCGGTGCGCATCCGGGCTGGGCGTTGCCGGAACTGGATCGCGAACACCCGCAGGGCATGCGGATGCGGGTCGGCGGCCACCGCGGGACGCCCCCAGCCCGAGCACATCGCCCGGGCGGGTTTAGCGGGGGCTCCACCCCCGCTGGGGACCAGGATCACGGCGGCCAGGAGACCGGCGGCGCTAGCGGCGTTCTTCACAGCCGCTGAGCCTAACCGGATAGTGTCCGCCGCTGCAGGGCACCCGAACTCCGAGAGGGAGGTAGGCATGGCTAAGGGCGGGATGACTCGGCGCGAAGCGCTACGCAACACGGCCATCGCCGGCGCGGGCGCGGCCGGCCTGGGCTCGATCGATGATCTCCTGTCTCGGGCGGTGGCGGCCAGTCCCAAGCACGGGAAGCTCTCCGATATCGAGCACGTGGTCATCCTCATCCAGGAGAACCGGTCCTTCGATCACTACTTCGGGATGTACAACGGGGTCCGAGGGTTCGGCGATCACCGGGGACGCAGCCATTTCTTCCAGAGGGGCGAGAACGGCAAAGTCGTCCATCCGTTTCACTTCGACACCGGCTGCATGGCCGACATCACCCACGACTGGGCGCCCCAGCACCAGGCCTGGAACGGCGGGCGGATGAATCACTTCCTGTCGGTTCACCAGAGGGTCAACGGGGCCGCCGGTGGGGAGACCATGGGTTACTACGACCGGGCGGATCTGCCCTTCTACTACGCCCTGGCCGACAAGTTCACGCTCTGCGACGGGTATCACTGCTCAGTCATCGGCCCCACCGATCCAAACCGGCTGATGTCGATGTCAGCCTGGCTCGATCCGGCCGGGACCCATGGCGGCCCGTTGCTCGAAACCCTTCTGACCGGGCGTACCGGCCGCTTCAGCTGGACCACAATGCCCGAGCGCCTCAGCGCCCACGGAGTGAGCTGGAAACAGTACACGGACACCGGCCGGAGGTTCGTTCGACAATGTCCTCACCTACTTCAAGCAGTACCGGAAGGGCAGCCGGCTGTACGACCGCGGAATCGCGCCAAGCACGGCCGACTTCATGACTGACGTTCAGAGGGGGCATCTGCCCCAGGTGTCGTGGCTTCTGCTCGGGCTGGGCCAGACCGAGCACCCCGGGTTCTCGAGCCCGCAGGCCGGGCAGACCGGCGCCCGCCAGGTAGTCGAGGCGCTGGTCTCAAATCCGAAGCTGTGGCGCAAGACAGCGCTCTTCATCACCTGGGACGAGAACGGCGGTTTCTTTGATCACGTAGCGCCGCCGACGGCTCCCAAGGGAACGAAGGGCGAGTACCTCACGGTGAGCCAGCTGCCGCAGGCCGCGGGCGGTATCCGGGGGCCGATCGGGTTGGGCTTCCGGGTCCCCATGCTGGTCGTCTCCCCGTTCTCGCGGGGGGGCCTGGTCTGCTCAGACACCTTCGATCACACCTCCACCCTGCGTTTTCTGGAGACCCGCTTCCGAGTGCCGGTGCCGAATCTGAGCCGCTGGCGGCGCCGGACGACCGGGGATCTAACCGGCGCGTTCAACTTCGCCGCCCGGCCTAAGTACGCCAAACCGGCGCTGCCCGGGACGGGAGCGATGACGTGCTCGGGGTCGCCGCCGGTGGCGCCCACCAAGCAGCCCTTCCCCAAGCAGGCCAAGGGCCGGCGGCGGCGGCCCAGCGGGGTAGTCAAGGGGTGAGCCCGGCCGCGGCCGGGCTGTTCGGTGGGCTCTACGGCGCCGGTGATGCCGCCGCGGCGCTGGCCGACCCGGCCTGGGTCCAGGCCATGCTCGACTTCGAAGCGGCGCTGGCCAGGGCGGAGGCGTCCGAGGGACTGATTCCGGCCGGGAGCGCGGAGGTCATAACCGCCGCCTGCCGCGCCGAGGGCTATGACCCCGACGCGCTCGGCCGCGAGGCGGCGCTGCATGCCACGCCGGTCATCGCGCTGGTGGCCAGACTGCGATCGGCAGTGGGCGAGCCCCACGCCGACTACGTGCATCAGGGGGCGACGAGCCAGGACGTCATCGACACCGCGGCCATGCTGGTCACCCGACGGGCCTGCGCGCCTCTCCTCGAGGATGCCGGTGCGGCCTCGGCGGCGGCCGCGCGGCTGGCTCGGGCTCACGCTCGAACGCCGATGGTCGGCCGCACCTTGCTCCAGCAGGCCCTGCCGGTGTCCTTCGGGCTGGTCGCCGCCGGCTGGTCGCGCGTGATCTCCGATGCCGCCGCCCGGTTGCGAGGCCTGGTCGAGAACGAGCTGCCGGTGCAGCTTGGGGGCCCCGTCGGGTCGGCCTCGCCGGAGCTGGCCGCGGGCGTGGCCGCGGAACTCGGCCTGTGCACCCCGGCGCTGTCCTGGCACACCAACCGTGTGCTGCCGGCCTCGTTGGCTGGCCAGCTGGCGGTTCTGGCCGGTGCGCTGGGCAAGGTCGCTCGTGACGTCACCCTGCTCGCCGCTCAGGAGGTGGGGGAGGTACAGGAGGGAGGTGGGGGCGCGCGGGGCGCCTCCAGCTCGATGTCCCACAAACGCAATCCGGTGGCCGCCGTGTCGGTGCTGGCCTGCAGCAAGCGGACCCCGGGCCTGGCCGCGGCGATGCTGTCGGCCATGGAGCAGGAGCACCAGCGGGCCGCGGGCGCGTGGCAGAGCGAGTGGGGGACCTTGCGTGACCTCCTCGGGCTGACCGCCTCAGCGGCGGCCTGGGCTCGGGAGATGCTCGAGCATCTGGTGGCCGACCCCGAGCGCATGCGCTCGAATCTGGCCGCGATGGCGGCGGCCGGTGCGGCGCAGGCCGCCAACCCCGAAGCGCACCTGGGCGCGGCGGAGGAGCTGATCGCGCGGGTGCTGTCGTCGTGACCGCGGTCGCCCTGGCCTTCACCCGTCGGGGGGCCACGGGCGGAATCCCACTGCTGCTGGGAGGCTCGCTCGGGACCGTGCACAGCATGTGGGAGCCCCAGCTTCAGGGGCTAGGTGAGCGCGTTGACATCGTCGCCTTCGACCATCGCGGACACGGCGCGTCGCCGGTCCCCGACGGGCCGTACACGGTGGCGGAACTGGGCGGTGACGTACTCGCCCTGATGGACAGCCTCGGGCTGGAGCGCGCGGCCTACTGCGGGCTATCACTCGGCGGCATGGTTGGCCAGTGGCTGGCCATCAACGCACCCCAGCGCATTCACCGGCTGATCCTCATCTGCACAGCGCCCCATCTGCCGCCCGCCGCCGGCTGGCACGAGCGGGCCGCGACCGTTCGCCGCGCCGGCAGCGTCGAGTCGGTGACCGACACGGTGCTGGCGGGCTGGTTCACGCCCACCTTCGCCGCCCGACACCCCGATCGAGTGGCCCGCATCCGAGCCATGCTCGCCAGCTCACCACCCGAGGGCTACGCCGCCTGCTGTGAGGCCATCGCCGGCTACGACGTGCGCGCCGGGTTGCCGACGATCACCGCGCCGACGCTCGTCCTCGCCGGTGCTCAGGACCGGGCCGCGCCGCCCTCGATGGGCCGGGACCTGGCCGCTGCGATACCCGGCTCGAGGTTCGTGCTGCTGGACCCCGCAGCCCATCTGGCCAGTGCCGAGCGGCCGCAGGAGGTCAACGCTCTGATCGCTGCCCATCTCGACCAAGGAGAGCCATGACCGACGGCGCCCAAGAGGCCGGCTCAGCCATCCGGCGGGCTGTGCTCGGCGATGACCATGTGGACCGCGCACAGGCGGCCACGACGGAGTTCACCGCTCCCTTTCAGGACTTCATCACCCGCTACGCCTGGGGCGAGGTGTGGTCGCGTGACGGCCTGGATCGCCGCACGCGGAGCGCGATCACTCTGGCCGTGCTCACGGCCCTGGGTCGCGAGAACGAGATCGCCATGCACGTGCGTGGGGCGTTGCGCAGCGGCCTGTCCGAGGCTGAGATCGCCGAGGTGCTCCTTCATACGGCGGTCTACGCCGGGGTGCCAGCCGCTAACGCCGCCTTCGCCATCGCCCAGCGCGTGCTCGATGAGCGGGAGGCCTGACGGGCTCAGCCGGTGGCGGCCACGGCGGCGCTGTGCCGGCCTGAGTGGGCCCTGACCGCCCAGCGGGGCTTGGCCAGCAGGAGCTGGACATCACAGATGCGCCGCTCAGCGAACCCGCCCTCGCAATAGGCCAGGTACAGCGTCCACATGCGCTGAAAGTTCTCGTCGTAGCCCAGTGTGGTCAACTCCTCCGCGTGAGCGAGGAAGTTGCCGCGCCAGCGGCGCAAGGTCTCGACATAGCTGTCGGTTATGTCCTCAAGACCCACGGTCTGCAGGTCGGTGCGCCGCGCGACATTGCGGATGATGACCTCCATCGAGGGCAGCGCGCCGCCGGGGAAGATGTATTCCTTGATGAACGACCGGGACGCCTTCTCGACTTCGTAGGCGCGGTCGTCGATGGTGATGGCCTGTAGCAGCATCGCCCCGTGGGGAGTGAGAAGATCGGCGCACTTGGCGAAGAAGGTGCCGATGTTCTGCCACCCAACCGCCTCGATCATCTCGATCGACACCAATTTGTCGTAGCGGCCCTCAAGATCGCGGTAGTCGCGCATGATGACCTCCACGCGGTCGCTGAGACCGGCCCGGTTCACGCGCTCCACCGCGTAGTCATGCTGCTCTCGGGAGATCGTTGTGGTGGTGACCCGGCAGCCCCGCGTCGCGGCCGCATGCACGGCGAAGCCGCCCCAGCCGGTGCCGATCTCCAGCACGTGGTCCTCGGGACCCAGCTCAAGCCGCTCGCAGACTCGTTCGAGCTTGGCCACCGAGGCCTCTTCCAGGGACATGGCCTGGTGCTCGAAAAGGGCGCAGGAATACATCATGCTCGGGTCGAGCATGCGTGAGAACAGCGTGTTGCCGATGTCGTAGTGAAAGGCGATGTCGCGGCGGCTGCGCTGGCGGGTACTGCGGTGCAGCGCCGAGCGCAGACGCTGGCGCGGAGTCCAGAACGGCGCCGTCTTCCTACGCACGCGATCGATCAACACCGCGTTGCGGGCCGCCAGCCGGATCACCGCCACCAGGTCTGGAGAGTCCCAGGCGCCGGCGGCGTAGGACTCGGCCAGGCCCCGGCTACCGCGCATGAGCATGCGCCAGAACTCGGGCCGGTGGACATGGATGAGCGCGGCCGGCGTTCCGGAACCGAAGGTGTGGCGCGAGGTGCCCTCGACTACGGTCAGGCTGCCGACACGAATTTGGGCCAGGAGCGCCCCGGCACCCAGCCGCCACAGGCGCAGCTCACCCGGCCTCATGCTGGGGCTCCCGCGCGCGGATGCCGGTGTACCGGCGCCCCGGCCAGCTTCAGCCCCACGGCGTGCCCGTAGATGAGGGCCAGCACGCGTACGCTGCTGACCGGGTAGCGGGCGCTGAGGCGCGCCGCCGAGGCCCGACTGAGCTCGTGCCGCTCCAGCGCCAGGGTGGCCTCGAACACGGTCTGGCCGCCATGCTCGCTGTTGATGTGCACCGAGAGGGTTTGCTCCGGCTCGCTGGCCCAGGCCTCATAGACATGGTCCATACCCATAAACGGGGAGACGTGCAGGGCCTTGTCGAAGCGAGCGCGGAGCCCGGCCGTGTTCGAGTCAGGCGAGAGCAGGTAGGAGTGGCGCTCGCCCCACGGGGTGTTGGTCACCTCGGCCAGCACCGACTGGACCCGCCGCCCGGAGGGATTCATGCAGTAGTAGAAGCTGACCGGGTTGAAGCAGAGACCCCAGGAGCGCAGCTGCGTGAGCACCCGAATGGGGCCAGAGGGGCGCGGCGCGCCCAGTCCGGCCACCCGGTCGCGCACGGCCACGTCCAGCGGCAAGGACGCCGGGCCGAGGTAGTCGCCACGGCGGAACCGGAGCAGACCCGGGCCGCGACGCACCAGCCGGCCGTCGAGCAACTCGGGCAGCTCGTCGAGGTCGATGTAGGCCAGGACCAGGCGGTGGGTGAATTCGTTGGCCGGCTCCCGCCGACGGTGCCGGATGGTGCCCTCATAGAGGCAGCTGAGGCTCATAGCTCGGCTCCGAAGTGGCGGGCCACCCGCAGCGCGCTCCGTACTCCGTCCTCGTGGAAACCCCAGCCCCAGTAGGCGCCGCAGAAATGTGTTCGATTCCGGGCGTTGATCTCGTTCACGCGCCCCTGGGCCCGGACCCCGTCAGCCGTATAGACGGGATGGGCGTAGTCGATGGTTCGGATCACCTTGCTCGGATCTATCTCCCCGGCCCGGTTCAGCGTGACGCAGAACTCCTGCTCGGCATCCAGGGACTGGAGGCGATTCATGTGGTAGGTGACGTTCGTCCCGGGGCCGGGCTGAGGGTCCAGGTGGTAGTTCCAGCTCGCCCAGGCCCGGCGTCGCCGCGGCAGCATGCGTACGTCGGTGTGCAGGACCGCCTGGTTGCGCTGATACGGGATCGCGCCGAGAATCTCGTGCTCGCGATCACTGGCGTCGGAGAGGAGCGCGAGGGCCTGGTCGGAGTGGGTGGCCAGGACGACCTCGTCGAAGCTCTCGGCCTCGCTGCCCCGGGCAGTGACCAGGACCTGATCGGGGCGGCGCTGCACCCCGGCCACCGGGGTGCCCAGCCGCAGTCGGCCTGAAAAGCGTCCCAGCAGCGCCTCGACGTAACGCGCCGAGCCGCCCCGCACGGTCCGCCAGCGCGGTCGGTCGCGGAGGCCGAGCATGCCGTGGTTGTCGAAGAACTCGGCCAGGAAACGGGCCGGGAAAGTCCACATCTGATGCGGGTCGGCGGACCACACGGCCGAGGCCTGGGGGATGATCAGGCGGTCGACAAAGGGGCGGGAGAAGCGCTGTTGGTCCAGCCAGTCACCCAGTGAGGGACCCTGGTCTTCGAGGTGCACAAGCTGGCGAGCGGCCTGGTTGAAGCGGGCCAGGTCAGCCAGCATGCGGTGAAACCAGGGTGTGACCAGATGGGCGCGCTTGGCGAACAGGCCGTTGGGCGAGGAGCCGTTGTACTCAAAGTCCCCGCGGCCATCGCTGACCGAGAAGCTCATCGTCGACGGCTGCCAGGCCACGCCGAGGCCGGCCAGCAAGCGCTCGAAGTTCGGGTAGTTGCGGTCGTTGAAGACGATGAAGCCGGTGTCGACGTCGTGGGTCTCGTTGGCCGTCTCGACCCGGATCGTGTTCGTGTGGCCGCCCGCGTAGCGCGCGGCCTCGAACAGCGTCACCTCGTGCTCCTGGGCGAGCAGGTGGGCGGCCACCAAGCCCGAGACACCGGCACCAACGATCGCGATCCTCATGCCTGTCTACTACGCGCACCTTCGCCAGATGGATCACCTCGTGCCAGCGCTGGGTGCTGATCGACGCGCGCTCAGGCAAGCCGGGCGACGACAACCGGCGAGTGGGTGGGGACGCGGCTACCGCCCGCCGGCTCCGGTGTGACCATGATGACGTTCACCCCGTGCAGATTCGCCGGCACGGCCACATCGCCGCTGCCCTGGGTGGTGACGCTGAACAAAGCGCTGGTCGGCTGCGGGCTCTGGTGCGGCCGTGCCACCCAGACCTCGTAGATCTTGCCGCTCGGTGGGGGACTGAAATGCCGTAGCACCAGCTCAGCACGGCCACCGATGACCTTCACCTGGGCCGTGCCCGTTGCTCCCGTGACCTGGGCGGAATAGACACGGGTCCGCGAGCCTGCGCTGGAGCCGAATCGGAGGCCACCGAGCCCGATGAGGGCCAGCACGGCGACGGCGGCCCCCAGCGCCAGGGCGGGCCGGGGAAGCGTCAGCCAGTTCCGGCGCGGCCCGCGGCGCTCGTGCGCTGTACCGGCCGGACGCGACTCCTGTTGAACGGTGTCCAGGACGCGCCGACGGAGGGTGTCGGGGGCGGCGTGCTGGGGCACGCTCGTCGGCAGCGTGGCCACCACGGCCTCGAACTCGACCAGTTCCTCACGGCACATCGCGCAAGTCTCGAGATGGGCGACGAAGGCCTCGGCCTCGGCTGCATCCAGGGCACCGAGGGCGTAGGCGGTCACTTCAAGGCCGCAGCCTCCGCGAACATGCTCTGGATCGTTCGGTGTCCTGTCCATGACCACGCTCCGGTTATACCGCCGCCCCGGCGGGATCGCCGAGCGCGTTGCGCATCTTGTGCAGACCCAACCGCATGCGTCCCTTCACGGTTCCGGGGGGCAGTTTGAGACTCTCGGCGATCTGACTGTGCGAGAAGCCTCCGAAATAGGCCAGCTCGATGACCTGACGCTGCTCGGTGGGAAGCTCGTCCAAGGCACTGCGCACCGTACGCGCCTCCTCACGGCGCTCGACCTCGGCCCCCGTGTCCTCCGGTCCGGCCATCCGCTCGCTCAGACCGTCATCAACGACGTCACGACTGGTTCGCAACGAGGCGCGCCGAAAGGCGTCGATGGCGCGGTTGTGGACCACCGTCAGGACCCAGGAGCGAACGCTGCCGCGGCGGTGGTCATAGCGTGCCCCGCTGCGCCACAGTGACAGGAAGGCGTCCTGGACCACGTCCTCGGCCGTCGCCCGGCGACCGCACATCCGATAGGCGAGCGAGAAGGCCGCGTCGGCATGTCGATCAAAGATGACCTCAAACGCCTGGGCATCGCCCTCATGCACGAGCGCCATCAGATCCTCGTCAGCCAGGGTCTGCATTCGTCTCTGCTCGGCGCGGAGGCTCTTGGGGGCTCGAAACACGATGATGACTTAAACCGATCGGGTGGAGGCGTAGCGGGACTTCCCCTTCCTTACGGCCCGGGCCGCACATCGGATCACCGGTGATCCAGGTGGCGCCCGCTCCCGTATTTCATGTTGTGGGCCGAGTACTGAAACCAACCGGAGCGGCGGCGCTGATCGCTCTCAGCCTGAGCACGGCGGCATGTGGCTCCTCTCAGCCGACGACCTCGGCCTCCCCGGCGAAGCCATCGGCCTCCAGCGGCGCCGCGGCAACGGCGACTTCAGGCGTCGTCGTGATCAGCGGCTATGCCTTCCATCCGGCCGCCGTCACGGTGGCCCCCGGGACCCGCGTGACCTTCAGCAACCGCGACCAGACCGCCCACACGGCCACATCCACCGGTGAAGGCTTCGACACGGGCACGATCGCCCCCGGCGCGAGCCGCACGGTCATCCTCAAGCGGGCGGGCACCTACAGCTACTTCTGTCAGTTCCACGCCTTCATGCGGGCGACCGTCACCGTCAAGTAGGGCGTGCGGGCCGCAGGTATCGTCCCGGAGCGTGAGCGCACCACGGCCGCCATCTGGTGACCAGCACGAGATCCGTCACGGCGACCAGCGGGCAGTTCTGGTTGAGGTGGGGGGAGGTTTGCGGGTCTACGAGACAGACGCGGGCCCGGTCCTAGACGGCTACGCCGAGGACGAGCGCTGCGGGGGAGGGCGGGGCCAGCCGCTCATGCCCTGGCCGAACCGCCTGGGGGATGGCCGCTACGAGTTCGATGGCCAGCCGCAGCAGCTCCCGCTGACCGAGGTGGAGACCCGCACGGCGATCCACGGGCTGGTCCGGTGGGCCAACTGGACCGTGGCCGAGCGTGGAGCGGACCGGTTGGTCATGGCCCATCGCCTCTACCCGCAGCCGGGCTGGCCGGGAACGCTGGATCTGAGTATCGAATACGGCCTGGGCGATGACGGGCTCACCGTGACCACGACGGCAGTGAACCCGGGCCGGTCCCCATGCCCCTTCGGAGTGGGCTTCCATCCCTATCTCAGCCTGGGCGTGGCGGCGGTCGATCAGATCACCCTCACGGTCCCGGCAGAGCGCTGTCTGGAGGCCGATGAGCGTGGTCTGCCGGTCAGCATCCATGACGTCCAGGGCACCCCGCTGGACTACCGCCGCCCGCGGGAAATCGGCGGGGCACGGCTTGACAGCTGCTTCACGGGGCTGTCCCGGGGGCCGGACGGACGAGCCCGCGTGAACGTGCAGGCCGGGGCCCGGAGCGCTTCGCTGTGGGTGGACGAGGCGTTTGGCTACCTGATGCTCTTCACCGGAGACACGCTGCCCGCCGATCGCCGCCGCCAGGGGCTGGCAGTGGAGCCGATGAGCTGCCCGCCCGACGCGCTGCGCTCGGGAGAGGCCATCGTCCGGCTGGAGCCCGGGGGGCGATTCGCCGCCCGCTGGGGAATCACGCTGCACTCGTAGAATCCCGAGCGGTAAAGAGGGAGGCACCAGATGACGGACATCGCCGGGCCATCGCAGACCGAGTCCTACGCTCGCGGCGCCAATTCACCGCCGCTGCTGGAGGAAACCATCGGGGCCAACCTCGAGCGAACCATCGCCGCCCGGCCCGATCACGAGGCCCTGGTTTCCTGCCACCAGCAACGGCGCTACACCTACGCCGAACTCGGCGCCGCTGTGGACGAGCTGGCCCGCGGGCTGATCGCCGCCGGGCTGGATGCCGGCCACCGGGTCGGCATCTGGAGCCCCAACCGCGCCGAGTGGACGCTGGTTCAGTACGCCACGGCCAAGCTGGGCGTGATCCTGGTCAACATCAATCCCGCCTATCGGACATCGGAGCTCGAGTATGCGCTGCGCCAGTCGGGCTGCCGGATGCTGATCGCCGCCCCGGAGTTCAAGTCCTCCGACTACCGAAGCATGGTGGCCGAGGTCCGGGAGGCACTGCCCGAGCTGGAGCGGGTGGTCTTCCTCGACGGTCCCGATTGGGACGAGCTGCTGGCCTCGGGCGCCACGGTGGCCGAGGATGAGCTGACCCGGCGAGGGGAGGCACTGGCCCCTGAGGACCCGATCAACATCCAATACACCAGCGGGACAACCGGTTTTCCCAAGGGTGCGACGCTGACCCACCGAAACCTGCTCAACAACGGCTTCTTCGTGGGCGAGGGTTGCCGCTACACAGAGGCCGACCGGGTCTGCATCCCGGTCCCCTTCTACCACTGCTTCGGCATGGTCATGGGCAATCTGGCCTGCACCTCCCACGGCGCCACGATGGTGATCCCCGCCCCGGCCTTCGAACCCGAGGCGACACTCCGGGCGGTGGCGGCGGAGCGCTGCACCTCGCTCTACGGCGTCCCGACCATGTTCATCGCCATGCTCGAGTCCCCGGACTTCGAATCTCACGATCTCGGCTCACTGCGAACCGGCATCATGGCCGGCTCTCCCTGTCCGGTTGAGGTGATGCGCCGCGTCATCGAGGGAATGCACATGAGTGAGGTGGCCATCGCCTACGGGATGACAGAAACCAGCCCGGTTTCAGCCCAGACCGCGTTCGATGATCCACTCGAGAAGCGGGTGGGCAGCGTCGGCCGGGTCGGCCCCCACCTGGAGATCAAGATCGTCGATCCGGTGAGCGGGCAGACCGTCTCGCGGGGCGAGCGTGGGGAGTTCTGCACGCGGGGTTACAGCGTGATGGTTGGCTACTGGAACGATGCCGAACGCACCCAGGAGGCGATCGACAGCGATGGTTGGATGCACACCGGCGACTTGGCCACCATGGACGCTGACGGGTACGCCAACATCGTGGGACGCAGCAAGGACATGGTCATTCGCGGGGGCGAGAACCTGTACCCGCGGGAGATCGAGGAGTTTCTCTACGCCCACCCGGACGTCGCCGATGTCCAGGTCGTCGGCGTCCCCGACGAGCGCTACGGAGAGGAGCTCGTCGCCTGGATCATCCCGCGGTCGGGCGCGACTCTGGACCATGGCGGGGTGGCCGAATTTTGTGCCGGACGGATCTCCCATAACAAAATCCCTAGATACGTGCGCTTAACTGACCAGTTCCCGATGACAGTCACCGGCAAAGTCCAGAAGTTCAAATTGCGCGAGCAGGCCATCGAGGAGCTGGGACTGAGCTCCGCCGCCTCCGTGCGGACGGCCTGAGCACATGAGCGGCGCCGAATTCGGGCTCGCGCTATCGGTTTTCCTGGCTTGCTCGGTGGAGGCTGTCGAGGCCCTGACCATCGTCCTGGCCGTCGGCCAGACCCGCAGTTGGCGCTCTGCGCTGACCGGCGTGGGCGCTGCGGTGCTGGTGTTGGCCGTGCTCACGGCAGCTCTGGGACCTGCCCTGACCGCGCTGCCGATCAGCGTCCTGCGGATCATTGTCGGCGGTCTGCTGCTGGTCTTCGGCCTCCAGTGGCTGCGCAAGGCGATCCTGAGAGCCAGCGGACATAAGGCGCTGCATGATGAAGAGGCGCTCTTCGCCGAGGGCATGACTGCCGCTCGGGCGGCGGGGGAGCCTGCCCCGGGATTCGATGGCTACACATTCACGATCTCCTTCAAGGGCGTGCTCCTCGAAGGGCTCGAGGTCATATTCATCGTTCTCACGTTCGGTGCCAACCAGCATCAGGTCGGCCTGGCTGCGGCCGCCGCCGGGCTGGCCGTCGTGCTCGTCGTGCTGGCTGGCATCGCCATCCACGCCCCGCTGGCCCGAGTCCCGGAGAATTCGATGAAGTTCGGCGTCGGCGTGATGCTCACCTCGTTCGGGATGTTCTGGGGCGCGGAGGGGGTGGGTGCCCACTGGCCCGGCTCAGATGCCGCGCTGCTGGTCATCATCCCGGTCACCCTGATCGTAGGCCTGGCCATGGTCGCTGTCCTGCGCCGCGAGGCCCGCGCCGGGCGGCCGGAAACAGCCGAGCAGCGGGTGGCGGTGACATGAGCCGCCTTGAGTCAGCTGGCCGCGCGGTCTGGGACTTCGTGGTCGGAGACGACTGGCGGGTGGCGGCCGGGGTGGTCATCGCTCTGGGCGTGACGGCGCTGGTGGCGGGCACGTCTGTGGCCGCCTGGTGGATCCTGCCGCTGGCCACCCTGCTGATGCTGGGTATGTCGGTGTGGCTGGCGTCCCGGCCGCCGCACTAGGGTTCCAAGAATCGATCGCCCGGACGCTCAGGTCCGGACGCTGCCTAGGGCCCGCTCGATCTGAGGGGCGACACGACTCCAGGCGGCCGGCGGCGCGGCGCCGACAATCACGACACCGGTTGAGTGGCCGACCACCAGGCAGGCGATCTCCACGAAGCGCGCGCCGGTGAAGGTCGTATAGCGGTCTTGCACGCATGACCCGGAACCGTTGGAAAAGCGCAAACCCCCGGCGCTGGCCAGGCGCACGACCTGGCGGTCCCGCTCTTCGGCGTTGTGGTCCACGCGGAAGCGTGGCCAGGTTCTGAGCGTCTCGTTGGGGCGCTGGGGGGTCAGGTTCAGGTAGCCCGACAGCCGGCTGCGGCCGTCGAGCAGGACCGCGCTGGCAGTTCCTAAATCGCTGTGCGAACGTCGCCAGCGGGGGGAATGGCCACGGCCGCGCCATCGGGGATTCGAGCCACCGCCCAACTGGTCGGCACAGCCGCCCGCACCCAGCCGAACCCCGTCTGCGGGTGCCCGGCGTTCGACGGGTGTGCCGCGCTACTGGACCGCGAGCTCGAGGCCGAGCCGCAGCCGGCCAGTCCGAGGGTCAGGACGGCCAGCGCGGCTGCGGCCAGACCCCGGTTGCTAGAGCCCCGATTCACAAATTCGCTGTCAGTCTCGCGAATGCGCGGCTCGCGACACTAGAGATTGCCGTCCCCGTCGGTAGGACCGCCGTTGTTGTCGGCGTCCTTATCGCCCGCGTTCGGTCCCTGGGGGATGCCCGACGCAGCCGAGGACGAAGCGCTCGAAGTGCTGCTGGCCGCGGCCGGCGTGGAGGATGTCGAGCTCGCGGAGCTGGACGAGGTGGATGAACCGCCGCCGCAAGCGGCCAGCAATAGCGCGGCCACGGCCAGCGATGCGGCCAGCCAAGCCCGCGGGCGATTGATCAGGGTTGAGGTCACGTTTCCTGCCTCTCGTGGTCATTGGTGAGCGCGGGGGTCATATGTTGCCGTCGCCATCGGTGGGTCCACCGTTATTGTCCCCGTCCCGGTCTCCGGCGTTGCCCTGGGGGATGCCCGTCGAGGGCGGTGGGGCAGGCGCGCTGGTCGTGGTGCTCGGGGCCGGGGCGGTAGTCGTCGCTGGGGGCGGGGGGGCAGCGGTCGGCGGGGGAGCGGCGGTGGTGGTAGGCACCGAAGCCGTCGCGGGAGCGGAGGCGGGAGCCGGCGTCGGCGTCGGGGCGCGGACGATGAACGCCACCTGGGCCGAGGCTCGAGCCGGGCCGATGAAGCTGACCAACAGCCGGTGGCGTCCGGGGCGGAGGTTCGCTAGGTGAAGGATGCCGCCCGCGCGCCGGGCCCGCTGGTGATCGAGCACGTAGACGAAGGCGCGAGGGCCGGTTGGGCTTTTCCCGTGCACGCGCACGCGCACGGTGAGCGTCGATCCCGTGTGGGCCCCCGCCCGCGGAGTGATGATGAGCACATGGATGCGCGGCGGCTGGGAATGGCTGACCGGGGTCGCGGCCACCGGTGTCCGGCTGATGGTCACACTCTTGGCGCTCGATCCGCCGCAGCCGGTCGCGAGCACGGCGAGGAACACACTCACCATCACCGTCCGGGCTATCGGGGTGGGGGACATTACGATGAGAGACGCCCGCTACTGAGGATCCTTCCCCGGATGTCCGGAGACTTGTTGAGAAGAGGATTCGGGCGGCGGCCCCGGGGATGAAGGCCGCCGCCCTGGACTCGCGACAAGAGGTGAACCGACTCCGGAACGCGGGAGCCGCTTCAGGTCGCGTTCCCGATTAGGAGTCCTCTCCGCCGGTTGCGGCGCCGACGAGCTCGACCTTGTCCCAGGTGGCGCCAGCGCCGGGGCGCAGCGCGAGTTCGGCTTCGCGCACGGCTGCGCCCGCGTGGAGGGCGGACATGCAATTCGCCTGGTTGTCCTCGCCGCCGGGCTCGTCGCTGCCGCTCCTGTCGCTACCGTCGCCTGAGCGCTCGCCGCTGTAACCACGGCTGCTGTCGCCGCTTGAGTGGTCTCCGGAACCGCCGCTGCGGTCATCGGCCCCGAAGCTGCCCGCCTCGATCTCAGACGCCTGACACTCGATCTCGGTGGCCGGGGTTACGCTGCCACTGACCATCGAACCGTCGTTCAGAGTGATGGTGAGGACGCCGTTGGTGAACGAGAAGACCGTTCCCGCCTGATCGGTAGATCCGGAGCTCGAGCCCGAGCCGGTGGATCCCGAGGCCGCCGGCCCGAAGGTGCGATGCCGGACGCGGGCACGGGCGTGGGAGCCGGGATGACGATGCCCGCGCTTCAGATGCCGGCGTTCGTGGCTGCGGCGATGGCTGTGCCCAGCCAGCGCCGGCGTTGCCGCAAATGCCAGCAGGGCGACGGCGGCCAACAGGGAGTAGACGATGCGTCTCATGGGGAGCCTCCATTGCGCCGCTGTGTCGCAGACGGCGCTTTCGGGTGGTTACGGCTCAGAAGAGTCACCACCGGGCAAAAGGTCACGCCCGCCGTGTCCGGATCCGCTGGATCCGCTACTTGAAGCCGAGTCGCCGGTTGGTGAGGGGCCGCCGCCCCCTGATGAGTCGGTGGTCGGTGAGGGGCTACGGCCCCCCGATGAGTCGGTGGTCGGCGAGGGGCCGCCGTCGGAGGAGACGCTGCCGGATCCGTCCAGACCCGAGGGTTGTCCCGAGCCTCCGTCGGTGGGGGCGGCAACGGTCGCCACGGGAGGAGATGAGCCCCCGGTGGTCGGGGTGCCACCCGACGGGCCATCAGAGCCAGACCGCCCGTCGCCCGAGGAGGAGAAACCGCCGCCGGATCCCGAGGAGGACGACCCGTCGCCCGAGGAGGACGACCCGTGGCCCGAGGAGGACGACCCGTGGCCCGAGGAGGACGAGCCGTCGCCCGAGGAGTGTCTGCCGCCTGATTGCGCCGCCGGGCCTGATGAGCCCCTCGAGCCGGTCGAGGCGCGGCCGGCGCCATCGCCGGGTGTTCTACCGATGCGGGTGCTTCGAGCGGTGTCGGGCACCGGTTGGGCGGCGAAATCACGCGAGCTGATTGCCGGGGGTGCGGTACGGGGAGAGCGCTTCATGGGTCGGTCATGCGGGCCGAGGGTGCCAATGGCCAGGACGCTCGAGGCGACAACGGTCAGGAGCTTCGTGGCCAGCACCGGGGTGGGGGTGGACCAGGCGGCGGCTGCGATCTCGGGTGCCTGATCGCCGGCGGCCGCGGATCCCGGGGAGATCCAGCGCAGCACCGGCCATGGAATCAGGACATAGGCCGCAGACCGCAGGCTGCGTCGCGCGCGATGCATGAGTTGGCGAACCGCACCCTCCGAGAGTCCCATCGAGCTCGCGACCGATGATCGGGATCGCCCGTGAAGGGCGGTGGCAATCATGGCTTCCCGCTGCCGGGTGGGAAGCGTGGCCAGCGCCGAAAGGACCTGGTAGGTAGCCACCCGGCGCTGCACCGCGTCCGCGACAGTCTCGGCACTGTTACCGAATTCGGCCTCCAGCTCAATCTCGGGCGCGTGCGCGGTCCGGGCCGCCGTGTGACGGAGGATCTGGTGCAGCCACGCGCGCAGATGGTTGACCTCGGTGCCAGTCCGGAAGGCGATCAGCGCACTGAGGAAGGTCTGTTGAACGACATCCTCGGCCCGGCCGTCGGAGCACAGCCGTCGAGCCAAGCCCAGCATCGGTTGGTGGTAGCGGCGGACGATCGCCGCGAAAGCGTCGTCGTGGCCGTTTCGGGCCATTTCGGCCAGCCGGTCATCCGACTGCGCGCTCCAGCGGCGCTCCGGAAGCCAGGTCGGCGTCATGACCGCTCTGACCCCGATGGCGCCCAAACCTTCCCCGCCTTCCTCGGGAAGAAATCGGCGATCCGGGCGTCGTGGAGAGGGAAGGTCCGTCGAAACACTCCGAGGGAGAACCGGATGCCCCGCTCACACCAACCTCTCCACCGCCACGCGACGCTGACCGTGTCGGCCCTTGTCCTGGTCGTGGGCATGGTGGCCGCCGTGGCCATGGCCGCAACCCGCAACCCCACCCTCCATGTGGCGCGCCACGCCCCGGTCACCAATCTGGCGGCCAAGACCACCAGCAACGAGACGATCGTCACCAACGCTCACGGGCGGGCGGTCTATTACCTGACCGGGGACCGCCGCGGGCATGCCGAATGCACGATGGCGAACTCCTGCTTCTCGATCTGGCCGCCGGTGAGGGTCTCCTCGCCCAGAAAGCTCACCAAAGCCGCTGGGATCAAGGGCAAGCTGGGAACGTGGCACCGCAACGGGTTCTTCCAGGTCACGCTCAACGGCCATCCGCTGTACACGTTCTCCATCGATCACCACCCGCGCTCAGCCATGGGCGAGGGGATTCACGGATTCGGTGGGACCTGGCACGTCCTGCGCCCAGCGGGCAGCTCCGCCAGGCCGGTCAACCCGCCGCCGATGACCACGTCAACGACCTCAATGTCGTCAACCAGCAGCACCAGTACCACGCCGTGCCTATACCCCCCGTGTTGAGATAAGGCTTTGCCGGCGGCCCTACGGGCCGGTCCTGAGCGCCTGGCTCGCGGGGGGCCGTCGGACATCCCCTCTCATCGGGCAGACTCTGTCTCGGTGATGGCGCATCAGCAGCTCTGACTCCGGAGAGGAGCCTCCCACCCCCGCACCGGGCGGATCCGGGGGAGGCCGCGGCCCGGGGCTTGGCTCGGGACTGCTGGGTCTGATCCGGGCCCTCATGGGCGCCATGGGCTGGATGGGACGGCGCCTGCGCGGCCGGGTTGTCCGTTATGTGGGCGGACCGGCCCGGGCCCGGGTGATCGGCCTGTTCGGAGGCGTGCTGGCGCTGAGCAGCGCCCAGATCGCCACGGTGGGGGCGGTCGCGCCGCAGCTGGAGCGCGCCCTGCACATCGGCAACACCAAGATCGGGTTGCTCAATTCCGTGGCCCTGCTGGTCGGCGCGGTAGCGGTGATTCCGGTCGGCCTGCTGGTGGACAAGGTACGGCGAATTCCCATGCTGGCCGTCAGCATGGTCCTGTGGAGCGCCACGACGATCCTGGGCGCCGTCGCCTCCTCGTATTCGGCCCTTCTGCTCTCGCGCGTGGGACTCGGCGCAGTGGCGGCGACCGCGGGTCCGGCCGTCGCCTCGCTGACCGGCGACTACTTCCCCTCGCGTGAGCGTGGGCGCGTCTACGGCTACATCCTAAGCGGCGAGATCGCGGGCACGGCCGCCGGATTCATCATCAGCGGGACGCTGGCCAGCGCCTTCTCGTGGCGGGTCGCCTTCTTCGTCCTGGCGTTGCCCGGGTTCTTCCTGGCTCGGTCGCTGTGGCGAACCGTCCCCGAGCCTCTACGCGGGGGCCAGAGCCGGCTCGAGCCGGGAGCAGACGCGCTCGGCGAGACGATCTCCCCCGACCCCGACCCCGATCCGGCGGCGGAGATGTTCGCCGAGGAGCCTGCCCCCGCCGATCTCGATCTCGCCCAGGAGGCCGTGAGCCAACGCGGGGTTGCTCCCGATCCAGATTTGATCCTCGACCGGGATCCGGAGGCGATGGGCCTGATGGATGCGGTGCGCTACGTCCTGCGGGTGCCCACCAACACGCTGCTCATCATCAGCTCTTCGTTGGGCTACTTCTTCTTCGCCGGCCTACAGACCTTTGCGCTGGTCTTCGTGCGAGGCCACTACGGCGCCAGCCAGGCGACAGCGACGCTGGTCCTTGGTGCCCTGGTCATCGGCTCGCTCATCGGCACGCTGATCAGTGGCCCGGTCAGCGACTGGCTCACCCGCCGGGGACAGTTCGAGGCCCGTATATGGGTCCCCGCCGTCTGCTACCTGGCCGCCACGGCCCTGCTCATCCCGGGACTGCTGGCCAATAGCCTGGGCTCGGCGCTGCCGTTCGACGTCGCGGGCGCCGCGCTGATCTCGGCTGCCAATCCCCCGCTGGACGCCGCCCGCCTCGACATCATGCCCTCGGGCCTCTGGGGCCGGGCGGAGAGCACACGCACCCTGCTGCGATCGATGGCCCAGGCCCTAGCGCCATTGCTGTTCGGCGCGGTGGCTGATCTGATCGCCGGCTTCTCGCCTCCGCAGCAGCCGATCGGCACCCACACTCACAAGGTCGTCTCCTCAGCCACGGGCATGGGACTGCAGGTCAGCTTCTTAATCATGTTGGTGACCCTGGCTGCCGCCGGCTTTTTCCTCCTGCGGGCGCGTGCCACCTACCCCACGGACGTAGCCACCGCTGGTGCATCGTGGCGCCCCGGACAGACCGAGTCCTCAGCCCAGGCGTGAGGCAGGGCGCGCCTGAGCGAGCACCACGACGGACGCGATGGCGATGGCCGCCACGCAGAACACCAGGGTCGGGTGGTGAAACCACCAGGGGGCAAGCACGATCAGAGGGACGCCGGCCAGGAACGCAAGCTGCCGCCCTCGAGCCACGTAGACCAGGACAGTGGTCAGCGCGATGCCGATCACCAGCAGGACGATGAGCCCCCAGGTCAACCCGGATGCGGCGTGGGCCAGTAGATCGGGCGCCCCGCGTTCCATCGCGAACCAGCTTCCCACTGCGAGAGCGGTGAGCTCGAGGTCAAGCCGGGTTACGCGCGGGCGAGGGGTGGCGCGGACGCCGGCGGCGAGGGCCAGCACTGCGAAGGCGGCAAACACCACGATGGTCACGCCGTGGGTACCCAGCGTTCCGGCCTCGAGCCGGTTCCACCAGATGCTCGTGGAAGATGTGATCGGGATGAGGGGTTGGGTGAGCGTCGCGGTGATCATCGTCATCGCCGAGATCGCCGCCAGCGAAAGCGTGGCCACCGGCGCTCTTCGGTAGGCGGCGCTGAGCGGCACGGCCAGGAACGGAAGCATCGTGATCAGGAACCGGGGGCCGGGGACCCAGCCGCCGAACGGGAGGTAATAACAGGCGTTGTAGATGAAGTAGGCGCCGGCCACCACCGCCGCGGCCGTTGCCTCCATACGCCGGCCTTCACGAAACAGGACGACGATGCCGGCGATCGCCGCCGCGGCCACCGGCGTGACGATGAACAGGCCGCGACCCGAGACCAGGAGCCGCACGGCATTCAAGAGACTGGGTGCGCCCAGTCCCAGGACCCCACTTGAGTTGGCGGCCACGTAGGAGTAGGAGAGGTGCAGCGGGGAGCCGAACGCCCACCAGTCGTAGGCCAGGAGGGGGAGCAGACCAACGATCACCCCGGTGCCGTAAACGAGCACGGGCTTGACCGGCGCTCGGCGCCAGGCCACAAACAGGCCCAACAGGCCGGCCAGGAGCGCGAGCGGGTATTCGATCCCGATGGCGTATCCGGCCAGGACTCCCGCGGCCGCGATCAGGCCGAGGCCGCCTCGACGCTGGCGCTGCCGCTCGCGCTCGCGCCAGAGCAGATAGAAGGCCGCGAAGCCGAAGCACGCCGAGAGCACGTGCGAGAAGAGGATCGTCGCGAACGGGAGCAGGATCGTGCCCAAGCCGAGCATGAGCGCGACCACCGCGCCCAGGCCAGGATCCTTCCGCTCGACGAGGCGGTAGGCGAGCAACAGCGTGATGAGGAGGGGTAGGACACAGCCGAACAGCACCAGCAGGTGGATCGTGCCGATCCCGGTGGGAACCGTCAGGCCCAGGAGCCGGACCAGGTGGTACACCGGCACGAGCAGGAAGGCCATGCCGGGTGCCTTGTCGGAGTAGAAATGCCCGCGGTAAAACGCCTTGTCACCGGTGGTCTTCTGGTACCGATCGATGATCGGCGTGCCGCGGTCAAAGGCTCGCACCTGAGCGATGTGGCTGCGCTCATTCCAGCCGATCATGTGCTGTTCCACGGCTGCACACGCGAGACCGAGGCAGACGATGGCCAGCGCGCCGATCGGGACTCGCCACGCGGGTGGCAGCGAGGGCATCCGACGTAGCCCATTCACATGGCAAAAGTAGCGGCTGGAAGCCAACAACGCTCGCGGCAGTCGGCCCAAGCCTAAGGGGTCGGAACGATGATCCCCATTTCTGGGGCTTGCATCGTCTGGTCCTCGGGATACGTCTCGATCCGCTCCTTGCGGACTTCCTCAGAGACCTCTCGCTCCTCGGTGAGCGTGGCTTTCTACAGGCTGACGCGCTCCTTGGGGATGGTCTGCTTGTCGACGACGGGGACCTCTTCGTGCAGCACGACCTCGTGCTCCTCGTCAGAGATCTCGGGTCCGTCAACGGACCTCAACAACCATCGAGGCGTTCTCCCCGTGGAGGAAGGCGGCAAGGACGCGATTCGCCTCGCGCTGCAGGAGGGCGGTCCGACGGGAACGTTCACCGATCAGGACGGCGGCACCATTCCCTGGTAAGCCTCCGCGGCGAGCGGCCAGTCACGTAGCGTTGGCTTGCCTCTCCTAGGAGGTCGATGTGACCACGGCGGTGGCCTCGATCTCGATCAGGAGCTCCGGGAAGGCGAGCGCTTGGACTCCGAGGAGTGTGCTCGCGGGACGGGGATCGTTGGCGGCGAGTCGTTCGGTGATGAGGTCCCAGGCGTCAAAGAGCGCGGGGACATCGGTCGTGTAGTAGGTGAGGCGGACGACGTCGGCGAGTTGCGAGTCGGCGGCGTGGAGAACTTCCTCGAGGTTGTCCAGCGCGCATATGACCTGCCGGCGCATGTCGCCTAGGTGAAGCGGCCGGCCGTCTTTGTCGGTGGCGGCCTGTCCGGCGCAGTAGATCGTGCGTCCTGATCTGGTGATCTCATGGGCCTGCGCGAAGCCGAAGGCGTCCTGCCAGCTCCACGGGCTGATCGCCCGGCGCTCGAGGCGCGACGCTTCGGCGGTTAGCGGTGTCGGCTGGAGCGTTGTCATGCGTCGGCCGCTGCTGGGGGTCGATGATCATCCCGAATCGGTGGCAGCCGTCGAGGACGCGTTGGATCGTCTCGGGGCTGACGGACGCCTCGAACGCGCCCGGCTCGGTGGCATCGAAGCCGTACTCTTCGAAGAACGCTTCGAAGCCGGCCGGCTCGAAGCCGGTGGTCGTCCGTACCTCCTCGTCGCCGTCGTTGCGGAATGTGTGTAGGACTCCGCGTGGTACCTCGGCGTATTCGCCGGGTTCGAGCGAGAGCCACTCCCCGTTCCGCATGACCCCGAGGCGCCCGGCGGTCACGTAGAAGTACTCGTGACAGTCCTCGTGGCGGTGCGGGGGCGGCCCGGGCACGCCGGCGGGCGTGGCCACCTCGAGGGCCATCACGCGACCGGCGCATGTGATCGGCGTTACACGATGACCGATCACCCACATCGATCGCAAGGACGTGGTGGGGGGGCGGGGAGCGCTGATCGACATCGACGGCCTTTCATGAGACTTTGTTTTACGATGAGATCTTGTACCATGAACTCCCGGATGTCAAGTCAAGTCGATTCACGTGAACGGCTCCAGCAGAAGCTGCGCACGCGGGCGGCGCTGCTCGCCGCTGCGGGGAAGCTCGTGGCGGAGGGAAAGGTGCCGACCCTGGCAGCGGTCGCCGAGGCAGCGATGGTCTCGCGCGCGACGGTGTACCGGTACTTCCCCACCCAGGACGCACTGCTGGTCGAAATCCCGCTCGACGTCGCCGCCCCGACGGCCGCGACGCTGTTCGGCGATGACGCCCCGTCAGATCCCGAAGACCGGGTCGCCCTCGTGCAGAACGCGCTCTACGACCTCGCGCGTGACCACGAGACCGAGTTTCGCCTGTTCATGCGCGAATCGCTCCTTCGCTCGGTCAGCGAACGTGACAACAGACGGGACCCATTCCGAGGCGCGCGACGCCTGAACCTGCTCGACGAAGCCCTCGCGCCCCTGGCCGGCGAGCTGCCAGCCGCCGAGCTCGAACTGCTGAGGACGGCCATCTCGATGTTGACCGGTGTGGAATCGATGGTTGTCCTCCGCGACGTTCTCGGACTCGACCACGACGCCGCCCGCGCTGCCGGCGAGTGGGCGGTCAGGACAATGGTCCGCGCAGTGCTCCAGCCAACCTCGGATGCGATACCGCCCAGCACCGACTGACCGGACTCACCCACCGTCCAGCGTGCGCAGCGGCGTCCACACCTTTAGCAACACAGGCGGCAGCCCGCCCTCAGGACCCGAGAATGAGAAAAACCCCGACTAGCGGGGCTTTTCCCAGTGCGCCCGAGAAGACTCGAACTTCCACGGACCAATCGGTCCACAAGGCCCTCAACCTTGCGCGTCTACCAATTCCGCCACAGGCGCGTGGGGCGGGCAGTATAGACCCGGATGCAGGATCTTCCGGTCTTGAGTCTGTCCGTCGAGGGCGCTACATTACCCGAACACATGTTCGATGAGGGCCGCGGCAATCCGATCAAGGAGTTCACGTATGGACCTGACCAAGCGCCAGCAGGAGATCTTCGACTTCATCAAGCGCTACTCGGCGAAGTACGGCTATCCGCCGACCGTGCGCGATATCGGCAAGGCCGTCGGGCTGGCCTCCTCATCGACGGTTCATGCCCACCTGGCCAACCTGGAGCGCATCGGCATGCTGCGCCGCGATCCGACCAAGCCGCGGGCGATCGAGATGCTCGACAAGGCCGCGGCCGGGGTGAGGAGCCTGGTCACTCCCGGTCCCGGGCTGCTTTGGTCGGGCAGGTCGCGGCCGGTCAGCCGGTGCTCGCCGAGGAGAACATCGAGGAGTACATCCAGACGCCGACGTTCGCCGGTGGGGGGGACGGGGAGTACCTGCTCCGCGTCCGTGGCGAGTCGATGAAGGATGTCGGGATTCTTGACGGGGACCTGGTCGTGGTCCGGCCGCAGGAGACCGCGACCGATGGGGAGATCGTGGTCGCGCTGGTAGGGGAGGAGGCGACGGTGAAGCGCTTCTTCCAGGAGGCGGACCATGTCCGCCTGCAGCCGGAGAACGAGGCCATGGAGCCGATCCGCAGCCGTGACGTTCGCGTCCTCGGCCGGGTGGTCGGCCTGATGAGGAACATCTCGTGAGCACTTTGACCCTGGCCCCACGGCGGTGCCCGGAGCTGGGCGGCGAGCCGACCCTGGACGAGCAGATCTCCGGGGTATGGGAGGGTCTCGCCGCCCATCATCCGGCTGCCTGTCCGATGTGCGGAGGTGAGCTGCGCGCCTGTTTACGGCGTCCATGCGCGTCCGGTGGGCGGGCGCTGCCGGCACTGCGAGACGGTGCTCAGCTGACCTGCGTGTCCGCGTCGGGCTAGCGGCTCGCGGGCCCGATCAGCGCCTCCCGGCTAGCGACCCGCGGTCAGCACGGCGACGAGGGGCTATCCTGGGCTTCCGCAGGCTGAGCAGTCGCGGAGGTTCGCCTTCGAGGAAAGTCCGGACATCACAGGGCAGGGTGGTTGGTAACGCCAACCCGGGGAAACCCGCGGGAAAGTGCCACAGAAAAGACACCGCCTAAGCCTGGGGCCGCTGCAGAGCCTCAGGCCGGTAAGGGTGAAATGGTGCGGTAAGAGCGCACCGGCGTCGCGGTGACGCGGCGGCCAGGCAAACCCCACCCGATGCTAGGCCAAGCAGGACCGTAGGTTGCCCGCCTAGGTCCGGGTAGGCCGCTCAGATGGATGATTGCTCTCGACAAGATCCGGCTTACAGGCCTGCTAAGGAAAAGCCCCGCCTCGGTGGGGCTTTTCTATGTCTCGGTCGGCGTCTTGGTTGAGCCAGGTGGCCGGGCGGGAGTGCGGAAGCGCCTGTTCTGCACCAATTCGGCAGGCGTACAGTTGTGAAGATCCCGGGCCCAGCTCGTCCGGTCGCCGAAGATTCCCGGCCGCAGACCGGCAGTCCCACAGAGGAGTGAGTCTTGAGAGGCATTGGTTCTTCCCCGCGCGTGCAGATGCGTCGAGCGCGCCGGATTCTGGCCGTGGCCGGGCTCGCCCTGTCCGGTGCCCTCGCCACCGGGGCCACCCTGGTCGCGTCATCGGCTTCTGCGCGTCGGGCCAGCGCACGCGAGGTGACCGTGACCCGTGATCGTGCCGGCATACCGCACATCGTGGCCCAAGCTTCACCGCCCTTGGCTACGGGGAGGGCTACACCTTCGCCTCCGACAACCTGTGCACGCTGGCCAACGACATCGTCACCCTCCGCGGCCAACGCTCCAAGTACTTCGGGCCCAACCAGCTGGCCGTCAACTACTCGGCCGGCACATCGGCCACGAACCTTCAGTCCGATCTGTACTGGCGCTACGTCCAGGCCACCGCGAACATCAAGCATCAGCTGCACGGCCAAGCCGCCGAATGGCCTGCTGCCCGAGGTTCGCCAGCTCTACACCGGCTTCGTGGCGGGCTACAACCGCTATCTGCGCTCGGGAAAGCTCAACGACCCGACTTGCAAGGGAAAGCCGTGGGTGCGCCCGATCACCCTGACTGACATGTTCCTGCGCGGTCAACAGATCGAGACCGAGGGTTCCTCGCAGCAGTTCTTGTCCGGGATCGTCCTGGCCGCGCCTCCGACCGGAGCGGCCGGGACCCAGACCGCACACCGTGCGAGTAGTCCGATGCCGGGAGTGGCGAGCTTCAACAACGTGAAGGCCCAGTTCGGCGACGCCGCCGATCGCGCCCAGGGGTCGAACGGGATCGGCGTCGGGCCGCAGGACACCCGCTCAGGCCATGGGATGGTGCTGGCCAACCCGCACTTCCCCTGGAGGGGCACTGAGCGCTTCTGGATGGCCCAACTCGAGGTCCCGGGCCGCTACAACGTCGAGGGCGGAACGCTCATGGGCTTCCCGCTGATCGGCATCGGCTTCAACCGCCACATCGCCTGGACGCACACGGTGTCCACGTCACGTCGGTTCGTCGCCTATCAGTTGAAGCTCGTACCGGGCGATCCGACCAGCTACTACCTGGACGGGAAGCCGACCAAGATGGGGCGGGTCACGGTCAGCGTTCGCTTCGGCACGAGCACCATCCGGCACACCTTCTACACGGTCCCATTGGGGACGGTCGTCGATGTCCCCTCCGTGCCGGGCAACGCCTACATCTGGAATGCCGCCACCGCCTACGCGCTCTACGACGTCACCGGACAGGACGGCCCCCGGAGCGCTGACCAGTATCTGCGCATGGGCCAGGCGACCTCGGTCCGCGGGCTGTTCAACGTCGAGGCCAAGTGGCTGGCCATCCCGACGTTCAACACGGTCGCCGCCGACGACCATGGCCAGGCCTACTACGGCGACGTGGGCACCACCCCCGCGGTCAGCGCCACCGAGATCAAGACCTGTCTGCCCGCGGGCATTCCGACGCTGGTCTTCAACGCCGCGCGGGTGGTGACCCTGGACGGCTCGCGGAGCGAGCTGCGCCCCGGCCAACTTGGCCGGCACGCCTCAGAAGGGCATCTTCAGCGGCTCGCTCCGAGCCGCACGTGTTCCGCCGGGACTACGTCGAGAACTCCAATGACTCGTTCTGGCTGGCCAACCCCGCTCACCCGCTGACCGGCTTCTCGCCGATCATCGGCCTGAGCGGCACGGTCCAGGGCCTCCGGACCCGGATCGGCAACCTGATGATCGCCGCCCGGGTGCACGGAACCGACGGATTGGGCCCGGCCAAGTTCACCGTCCCGACCCTGCAGCGGATGTGGCAGGGGGCCCTCTCCGAGCAGGCAGCACTGGTGCTGAAGGACCTGGTCAGCGATTGCCAGGCTCATCCCCTCCAGGTCGCTTCAAACGGTCACGCGGTCAACCTGGCTCCGGCGTGCGCGCACTGTCGGCCTACAACGGCACCGGTCGACTGGCCGGCTCCGGCGGCGGCTGGCTGTTCTCGGTCTGGTCACGCCTGGACACCGATAGCAAGTTCTATGCGACCGGGTTCAACTCCGGCTAATCCATTGGGTACGCCGTCGGGGCTCAACCCGGGAACACCGACCGCTCCGGCCACGCCGCTGAAGTGGCTGGCCGACGCGGTGCAGAGCCTCCAGACTCACGGTATTCCGCTCGGGGCCAGCTACGGGCAGGTTCAGCACGCCCCACAGTCGCGCAGACCTGTTCGTGCCCGGCTGCGACTCCGGATGCTTCGACGCCATCTATGCCGCCGATGGAACAGCGGCCAGCAGCGGTCCGGTAAACAGCGCGCCCTACGGGCAGGTCTAGACCGGCTCTTCGCTGATCATGACGACGCAGCTGAACCCATCGGGTCCGTCCGGACAGGGGATCCTGACCTATTCCCAGTCCACCAATCCGCGCTCTCGTTGGTATCGGAACATGACCGACCTCTACGCGCGCGGGCGCTGGGTGACGCTGCCCTATACGGCGGCGGCGCTGAAGCACGCTCACCCGCTGAGGGCCATGACCCTGCGAGCTCCGTGACAATCAGGGCGCTCGGACGACGCCCCCGCGGACTAGGCCGACGCGTGCCCGGACTCGGGCGACACGTCGCCGGTACCTGCCGCGACCCGCGTGAGCGCGTCGCCGTCGAGCCGGTGCAGCTCCCACGCCGACAGCCGTTGGGCGCCGAGCTTGGCGTAGAACATCAGCGCGGGCTCGTTCCAATCCAGGGCGTTCCATTCCAGACGCGCGCAGCCCCGGGCCACGGCCACCGCCGCCACGCGGCGGAGCAGAATGCCGCCCACACCAGACCGGCGCCGCTCGGGCGCGGCACGTAGAGGTCCTCGAGCCAGATCCCGGACCGGCACTCCCAGGTCGAGAAGGTTCCGTGAAAAAGCGCGAAGCCGGCTGCATGGTCATCGATCTCGGCGATCAGGGCCTCGGCCGACGGAGTGGCGCCGAACAGGGCCTCACGCAGGAGCTCGGGAGTGCCGGTGACCTGCTCCGGTGCCCGTTCGTATTCGGCCAGCTCGACGATGAAGGCATGGATCTGCTCGACGTCGCGCGCCTCGGCCGCTCGGACCCTGACCGGGCCCTCGGCCACCTTGGTGCTCAATCTCCGTCGGGCGGATCGATCTCGCGCTTGAGAATCTTGCCCGTCGGACCCTTGGGCAGATCGTCGACGAACCAGATCCGGCGCGGATACTTGTAGGCAGCCACCTGGTCTTTGACGAAGTCGCGCAGCTCCGATTCGGAGATCTCCTCCCCATCCTTGAGCGCGACGGCGGCGCCGACCTCCTCGCCGTACTCGTCGTGGGGGACACCGACGACCGCGGCCTCGCGCACGGCCGGATGCTCGTAGAGGATCTCCTCGATTTCACGCGGGTAGACGTTGTAGCCGCCCCGGATGATCATGTCCTTCTTGCGGTCGACGATAAAGAAGTAGCCGTCCTCGTCGATCGTGGCCATGTCGCCGGTGTGAAGCCAACCGTCCTTGAGCGTGTCACCGGTTTCCTGCGCTTTGTTCCAGTAGCCCTTCATCACGTTGTGACCGCGAATGACGATCTCGCCCACCTCGCCCTGGGGCACGTCCTTGCCGTCCTCGTCCACGACCTTCATCTCCACGCCCTCGATCGGCGTGCCGATCGACCCCGGCTTACGTTCCCGGTCGGGATGGTTGAAGGACGCCACCGGCGAGCTCTCGGAAAGCCCGTAGCCCTCGAGCACCTTGCAGCCGAATGCCTCCTCGAAGCCGCGCAGGAGCTCGACCGGCATCGCGGATCCGCCCGAGGCGCAAAGCTTGAGTGAGGAGGTGTCGTACTGATCTCGCTCTGGGAGATGAAGCATCGCCCCGTACATGGTGGGGACGCCCTGGAAGATGTTGACCTGGTCGCGCTGAATGATCTCCAGCGCCTTGGCCGGATCGAAGCGAGGGATCAGGGTGAGGGTCCCGCCGCCGCTGATGGTGGCGTTCATGCCGCAGGTCTGCCCGAACGAGTGAAACAGGGGCAGCGCCCCGAGCACGATCGCATCGGAGCCGAGGCTGAATAGCCCCTGCGAGGCCTGGGCGTTGCGGGTCAGGTTCTCGTGGGTCAGCTCCGCGCCCTTGGGCTGGCCGGTGGTTCCCGATGTGTAGAGGATGACTGCGGTGTCGTCCCCGGCGACGTCGGCGACCTCGGTCAATGCCCCGGCCGACCCCACCTGGTCCTCGAACTTGCCCGGCTCGACAAGCAGGCATTCCGCACCCGCCTGCTCGGCGCCGGCCTCGGCGTCCTGCGCGAAGCCGTGCCAGGCAAACACCAACTTGGCCCCGGAGTCCTGAAGGTAGAAGGCCACCTCGCGCTGCTTGAGCAGCACGTTCATGGGCACGACGATCCCTCCGGCCCGCAGCACCCCGTAGTAGACAACGGGAAAGTAGGGAACGTTGGGCAGCATGATCCCCACGCGGTCGCCGGCCTCGAAGCCATGGTCGCGGAGCAGGCCGGCGATGTGGGCGGTGGCTTCGCCCAGGGCGGCGTAGGAGAGCTCGGCATCGTCGAGCTTGATGGCGACGTGGCCGGGATCGCGCTCGGCGGCGTCGGTCAGCAGTTGGGCCAGATTCATTTCGCTCACTCTCCGCTGAACTCGGGCGCGCGCTTCTGCATGAAGGCCATCACGCCCTCCACGAAGTCCTGTGACCCGGCGCGTTTCTGTTGCTCGACGGCCTCGAAGTCCAGCAGCTCCTCGAACCCGGCGTAGGCCCGCTCGTTGATCGTGCGCTTGATGGTGGCGTAGGAGCCGGGCGGTCCCGAGGCCAGCTGGGTGGCCAGCTCGCCGGCTCGATCAACCAGCGCGTCGTCGTCGGTGACCTCGTTGATCAGATTCCACCGCTCGGCCTGCTCGGCCCCGATTCGCTGTCCGAGGTAGGCCATCTCAAACGCTCGGGCGTGGCCCACCCGGGCCACCAGGCTCTGCGAGGCGCCGCCGTCGAGCGCCAGGCCGATGTTCACAAAGGCGAGCAGGAAGTAAGCCGAGCGAGCGGCGAGGACCAGATCGCAGGCCAGAGCCAGCGAGCAACCGATGCCCACCGCGGGTCCGTTGACGGCGGCGATGACCGGCTTGGGGAGGGTCCGCACGCGGAGAATCAGCGGGTTGTAGACCTCCCGCAGTGGGCTGAGCACATCCGGCCCGCCCTCGGCGCCCATTTCACCGCCCTTGAGGTCGGCCCCGGAGGAGAACGCACGGCCCGCCCCGGTGATGACGATGGCCCGCAGCGCCGGATCCTCGGCGACCTCGTCCAGCGCCGCGATCAGGTCACCACCGAGCTCCCGCGTCCAGGCGTTGAGCGCCTCCGGTCGGTTCATGGTCACCCAGGCAACGCCATCAGAATGGGTCAACTGCACCGTTTCCAAGTTCAACGCGCTCATCGTGCGGGCGGACAATAGCGCGGGGCTGGCGGCGGGCGTGACGCTACCGGCTGGGTTTGCGCGAACATGTGGGCGGCATGGACCTGGTGCCCAAGAGGATCACGGGACCCGTCGGCCGCCTCGGCGCCGCAGCGCAGAACGCGCTTGAGGTGGCCCGCTTCGGTGGCCTGACCACCGACGACGAGCCGTCGCCTTACGAGGTTGCCTCCGAGCACCGGGTCTATCGCCTACGTCACTACTACGCCGGCGAGAACGGAGCTGGGCCGCCGGTGCTGCTGGTGCCGCCGCTGATGCTGGCCGCTGAGATCTACGACGTCTCGCCGGCGACCAGCGCGGTCAGCATCCTGCACGAGAACGGCGCCGACCCGTGGGTAGTCGACTTCGGAGCGCCCGAGCGCGAGGAGGGTGGCCTGGAGCGCACTCTGGCCGACCACGTGGTCGCCGTCTCCGACGCGGTCGACCGGGTACGCGCCGCGACGGGGCGGGACGTTCACCTGGCCGGATACTCGCAGGGCGGGATGTTCTGTTACCAGGCCGCCGCCTACCGTCGCAACGACGGGCTCAGCTCGCTGGTTACCTTCGGCAGTCCGGTGGATACGCGGCTGGCCATGCCCTTCGGTCTACCCGAGCAGCTCGCGTCCGGCTTGGCAGGGGTGATCACCGACCAGATTCTGCGCGGCGGGGCCCTTCCAGCCTGGGCCAGCCGGACCGGCTTTCGCATGCTCGACCCCATCAAGTCGGCCCGCAGCCGGCTCGAGTTCATCCTTCAGCTTCACGATCGTGAGGCTCTGCTGCCCCGCGAAGGTCAGCGCCGCTTCCTCGAGGCCGACGGATGGGTGGCCTGGCCGGGACCGGCCATGGCCGACTTCCTGCACCAGTTCATAGATCACAACCGGATGCTCGAAGGCGGCTTCGTGATCCAGGATCGGCTGCTCACCCTGGCCGACATACAGTGCCCGATCCTCTCTGTGGTGGGCAGCGTCGATGAGATCGCGCCCGCGGCCGGCGTGCGGGCGATCCGGCTGGCCGCCCCTCGGGCCGACGTCTACGAGCTCTGTCTGCAGGCCGGTCACTTCGGATCTGGTCGTCGGCTCGACGGCCAATAACGTCAGCTGGCCCACGGTGGCGGCGTGGGCCCGCTGGCGCGACGGGGACGGCGGGCTGCCCGAAGCGGTGACCAAGATCACCGACGACCCCTCCGATGAGCTCGAGTCTTCGGCTCCGGTTCGCAACCGGGTCGGTTACGGACTCGAGCTGGCCGGCGCGGTGGGGAACGGCCTGGCCCGGTCGATGGTCGGGACGGCCCGACGCACTGCCCGGACCATGCGTGAGCTGAGCCGCGAGGCCGCCGGGCAGCTTCCTCGATTGGCCCGGCTCGACCAGGTTCAGCCCGGGACGCGTATCTCCCTGGGGCTACTCGTCCAGGAGCGCCTGCGCCATGACCCGGAGGACATCTTCTTCCTGTTCGAGGATCGTGCGCACAGCTCCCGGGAGATCAACGAGCGCATCGACAACGTCGTCCGGGGCCTGATCTCGATCGGCGTCCGCCAGGGCGAGCACGTGGGCGTGCTCATGGGTGTGCGTCCCAGCGCGCTGGCGCTGACCGTGGCTCTGAACCGCCTGGGTGCCGTCGCCGTTCTCCTGCGCCCGGATGGGGACACGGCTCGCGAGCTCGAGCTGGGTCACGTGCAGCGCGTCATCGCCGACCCGGAGCGGGCCGCCCAGGCTACCGGCCCGGGCACGCTGCACACGTTTGTGCTCGGCGGAGGGGGTGGACCGCGCGACCTCGGGGTCCCGCTGAGCGCCGACATGGAGCAGATCGATCCCGGACGCGTGCAACTGCCCAAGTGGTACCGGCCCAATCCGGGCCGGGCCGGCGATCTGGCCTTCGTCCTCTTCACGGGCGAGGGCGAGAACACGCGCATGAGCCGGATCACCAATGGTCGCTGGGTCACCTCGGCCTTCGGCACGGCATCGTCGGCCGCGCTGTCGGGGGCGGACACGGTCTACAGCGTCACGCCGCTTTACCACCCCTCGGGGCTGATGATGAGCATCGGTGGCGCGATTGCCGGCGGCGCGCGGCTGGCCATGGCCACCCGATTTGACCCTTCGACTTTTTGGGATGAGGTCCGCCGCTACGGAGTCACCGTCGCGTCCTACACCTGGACGCTGCTGCACGACGTGGTCGAGGCGCCTCCGCAACCCGGTGAGCGACATCACCCAGTGCGTCTGTTCATCGGCTCGGGCATGCCGCGGGGGCTGTGGCGGCGCGTCGAGCGGCGCTTTGCCCCGGCGCGGGTGCTCGAGTTTTACGCCTCTACGGAGACCGGGGCCATCCTGGTCAACCTCAGCGACGCCAAGCCCGGCGCTCTCGGGCGGCGGTTGCCCGGCAGTCCCGAGGTTCGCATCGCCGCCTACGACGTTGACGCGGAGCAACTCGAGCTGGGGGAGGACGGCTTCGTGAAGACCTGCGGGACCGATGAGGTGGGCATGCTGCTGGTCCGGACCCAAGCGCGTGAGGCCACGGCCACGATGGCCCTGCGCGGCGTCTTCGCCCGCGACGATGCCTGGCTGGCCACCGGCGACCTGTTTCGCCGCGATGCCGGCGGCGATTACTGGCGGATGGACAGCGTCCGGGAGCTGGTTCGCGCCCAAAGCGGACCGATCTACACGACGCCGATCCGGGACGCCCTGAGCGATCTACCCGCCGTCGATCTGGCCGTCGCCTACGGGGTCCGCCCGTCGCGTCGACGCCACGACGTGGCTGTGGCGGCCGTGACCCTGCGCGGGGGCTACGAGCTCACTTCCGAGGATCTCATCGGCGCCCTGGGCGGACTGGTGCCCGAGGCCCGTCCCGAGGTCGTGCAGGTCGTTGACTCGATTCCGGTAACCACCTGGTACCGGCCCACGACCGGACCGCTGCGCGAGGCGGGGATGCCTGCGCCGGGAGCGGGAAGACAGATCTGGAAGCTCGAGCGCGGCGGCAAGAGATATCGACCGCTCAAGCCCCGGTCACAGCCCAGTCAGCCGCGCACCCGACGGTGAGCTGACGCCGCACAGGGGCCGCCCACCGTCGCGTGCTCCAGGTCTGGCTTTAGCCCTTCACACAGGGCTGGCTGGCTGTGGCAGTGAGCGGTGGGAGCTTGGCGTAGGTGAGGGTCTGACTGAAGGTCCACGCCCCGTGGCAGGTGGTCGGCGCGGTGAACAGGTGGATCCTTACCTTCTTGCCCTTGACCTTGTGCATCTCACTACGATCGCCAATCTTGAAGGCGAATTTGGTCAGGTAGACGGGCGGTCCCGAGGGGGCGCCGGGGATCTGGATCTCGGTGAAGTTGAGCCCTCCGGCCACCCGCGTGATCCGGAAGTCCAGCTCGACGGATGGCTTGCCGCCGATCGAGGCGATGTAGATCTCCGTCGGGGCCTTGCCCTTATAAGGCTTGCCGTTGTAGATCTTCACCGTGGCCGGAACGTAAGTGGGGGGTTTCCCGCCGGAACCGAGCAGCTCTCCCTCAGCGCTTCCGCTCCCGACCTGGGCGGCCTTCGAACACTGGCTGAGCGCCTTGGTGTTGATCGTGCAGGCCGGGAACAGCAGGCCGTTGTCGGTGAAGTTCTGGTTGAGGCGCACCACGAGCGAGGTATTGGCCATTTCGTTGCTGGCGTTGATCCGGTTGCCGGAAAGCTCGTTGAAGGCAATGCCCACGCCGCGTGGCGAGTGGGCGGTGCTGCTGATCGGCGGAGTCACGGCGAGACTGAGATCCACAAAATCGCCGTTACCGTTGGTGGCCGGACCGGCAAGCGCGGTTCCGCCAACGCCAACGACGGCCAGGCCGACTAGCAGCCCCACTAGTTTGCGCATCGTTTCCTCCTCGGAAGATGAGTCTTGACCGGTTTCCCGCGATCCTTACAGATGCGCCCGAGGAGCAGGGAGAAATTCCTCCTGCAGCGGGCGCGGCGGGTCAGGCCACACGGGCGCCACTAGGGGCGTCTAGACGGGCAGCGTTTCGCCCGAGTAGAGCTTGATGATCCGGATCGCACCCTGCGGCGCGGCCCGGATGCAAAGCTCGCACAGCACACACTCGTCGAGGTTCTGCTCGACCAGCTCGACCCCGGTCTCTCCGACCTTGAAGATGTCCACCGGGCAGACGTCGGTGAGCGACTTGGCCAGCTCGACGTCGGCGGCCGCGGTGGCGTCCAGTTCGATGTCGATGAACGTCCCCGCCATCAGACCGCGACTCCGAGCTTCTCCCTGACCAGGCCAGGAATGTCCTCTATCCGCTCGGCGACGATGATCCCGGCTTGGGCCAGACGGGCGATCTTCTCGGTGGCGGTGTCCTCCTTGCCCTCGACGATCGTGCCGGCATGGCCGAAGCTCATCCCGGGCATCTCGTCCATGAATCGCCCGGCCATAAAGGCCACGATCGGCAGGCGTGAGTCAAGCTCGGTCACCCACCGGGCCAGTTCGGCCTCCATGCGGCCCCCAGGCTCGGTATAGATGACGATCGCCTTGGTCTCCTCGTCGGCCTCGAAGAGCGGCATCAGCTCGGCGTAGCTCGATCCGATGATGGCGTCACCGCCGATCGAGACCGCGGTGGACACGCCCAGACCGGCCGCACTCAGGGTGGAGGACATCTCGGTCGTCATGCCGCCCGAGCGAGAGACGACGCCGACGACGCCACGCTGGTAGGACTTGGCGGCGTCCTTGGCCGGGCCGCCGATCCCGCCCATCTTGATCACGTCGGGAACGATGATGCCCAGGCAGTTGGGACCGATGATCCGCGCCCCGCGCTCGTTTGCGACCTCGACCATCTCGGCCACGTCGCGGCGGGGGATGCGCTCGGTCACGATGACGATGAGCTTGACCTCGTTCTCGAGCGCCTCGAGCACAGCGTCTTTTGTAAAGGCAGGGGGCACGGTGACGACGGAGCCGTCGATCGGGCCGCCGTTGTGCTCAACGGCCTGCGCGACGGTGTCGAACACGGGCACGCCGTGCACGTCACGGCCCAGCCGGCCGGGGGTCACTCCGCCGATGATCTTGGCGCCGGCGCCGTAGTCCAGGCACTCCCGGGTCAGGTTGACCGCCTCGCGCCCGGTGATGCCCTGGACGATGAAGGTGGTGTCGGCATCGATCAGAATGCTCATGCGGCACTCTCCTGGAGGCGCTGCACCGCCCGGTGGGCGGCCTCATTCAGCGACACGGACCGGTCGGCGTAGGGGACCCCGTAGTGCTCGAGGATCTTGAAACCCTCCTCCTCCCATGCCCCTGGGATCCGGAAGATGGTGATCTTCTCGGCCGGGTCCAGGCCGAGCTCGAGGCAGGCCTTGATAACGCCGCGGGCGACGATGTCCACTCGCGTGTTGGAGACGATCGACATCATCACGGCAATCTTGTCCACACCCGGTTTCTGCAACACCAGCTTGGCCAGGCCGCAGGCCTTGCTGACCGACGGGTTGCCGCCGATTTCGCAGTAGTTGGCCGGGTCACCGCCGTGGGCACGCACGGCGTCAAACAGGGTCAGAGAACCGCCACCGGCCCCGATGACCAGGCCAAGGTTGCCGTCGAACTCGGTCACGTTGCCGGCCACACCGCGGTGATCCTGGGCGTCAACCTGCTCCCCGGCGAGCTCAAACGGAGTCGCCTCACGGGCCTGGCGGGTCTCCTCGTCACCGACGCCGAGCTCCTTGAGCAGGACCTTCTGGCGGGGGCGGGCCTCGTTCTCCATGTCCATATGGGCATCCAGGGCGACGAACGAACCGTCAGTGAGCGCGCCGAGCGGGTTGATCTCGGCCAGGGTCATGTCGTAGGTGAGAAACAGCCGGGCCAGCCGGGCCAGAATCGGCGTCAGCCGGTTCAGGGCCGAGCCGCTGATGCCCAGCGAGGCGATCACCTGCTTGGCCTGCCAGTCGGAGAAGGGCGTGCGGGTGGAGAAGTGACCTCGGGCGACGTGATCGGGGTGCTCGTCGGCCACCTGCTCGATGTCGATTCCGCCCATGTCCGAGAACAGCATCACCGGGCGTTTGCGGATTCCGTCCCAGACGACACCCGCGTAGTACTCGTGCTCGACCTCGGCGCGGGAGTCGACCAGCACGCCCCGGGGCATGTGGCCATTGATCTCCAGCGCCAGAACGTGCTCGGCGTGTGTGGCCGCCTCGTCCGGGGTGTCGGCGAACTGGACGCCGCCGGCCTTCATGCGGCCGCCGGTCAGAACCTGGGACTTGATGACCACCGGACCGCCGATCTCGGCGGCGATCTCGCGGGCCTGCTCCGCACTGGCGGCGAAGCCGTGCTTGGTGACGGGGATCCCGGCCTTGGCCACGATCGCCCGCGACTCGTACTCAAAGAAACGCATGTGCGGCGGCGGAGCCTACCGAGCCTGGCCACAGCGGGGCGGCTCGACGGGCGGGGTGGCCCTCCGGCAGCGAACCAGGTTTCTGAGTATTGACTTCAGACCGGCCTTCTAGACTAAATTGGTCGAGATGGTTGCTGGGTGTGTATCCTCGCCAAAGCAATCGACAAGCTTGACTTTGCTTCTGAGAGGAACCGATGAACCATCGACGTGATCGTCCGCGCCTGCGCGCGGTAACTGGATTGGGCGTGGCAGCAGCCGCTGCGCTGGCCCTGGCCGGATGCGGCGGGTCCTCGGATGCGTCCACCAGCGGGGGCGGCACCGGTGGCGCCGGTGCCACCGCCAAGACCCAGCTCAGCCTGGTCGCCTACTCCACGCCCAAGAAGGCCTACGACGCGCTGACCACCGCCTTCGCTCAGACCCCGGCCGGGAAGGGAGTCGGCTTCGGTCAATCCTTCGGTGCCTCCGGTTCCCAGAGCCGTGCAGTGGCGGCCGGCCAGCCCGCTGACGTGGTGGCCTTTTCCACCCAGCCGGACATGACCCGGCTGGTCAAGGCGGGCATCGTCGCCCCCAGTTGGGACGCCAACCCCGAGAAGGGGATCTCCTCGAACTCGGTTGTGGTCATGGTCGTGCGCAAGGGCAATCCCAAGCACATAACCGGCTGGGACGACCTGATCAAGAAGGGCGTCGACGTGATCACGCCCAACCCGTCCACCTCGGGAAGCGCGCGCTGGAACATCCTGGCCGGCTACGGAGCCGAGCTCAAGGAGGGCAAGTCCCCGGCGCAGGCCCTGGCCTTTGTGCGGACGCTGCTGACCAAGAACACCAGCGTCCAGGACGCATCGGCTAGCGCCGCCCTGCAGACGTTCACCAGCGGCAAGGGCGACGTGCTCCTGGATTACGAGTCCGACGCGATCGCCGCCCAGAAAGCGGGTGACGCGGTTCAGTACGTGATCCCCAAGCAGACCATCCTCATCCAGACGCCGATCGCGGTCACGGCCAAGAGTGCCCACGCCGCCGCCGCCCAGGCCTTCCTGGCCTACCAGTGGTCTCCGGCTGGCCAGAAGCTCTGGGCCGAAAAGGGCTATCGGCCGGTGCTGGCCTCGGTGGCCAAGCAGTACACGGCCCAGTTCCCCACCCCGCCGCAGCTGTTCGACATCAAGTTCCTGGGCGGATGGACGAAGGCCAAGAAGCAGTTCTTCGATCCGGCCAGCGGTTCGATCACCAAGATCGAGCAGGCCGCGGGGGTGCCCACTGCCTCCAGCTAGCGCGTATGCGGCTCCGGCCGGACCGGCGCCCGGCGCGACCGTTCAGACGCGGCGCAGGGCCCGACGCGGGTCCCGCCGGTCGGGGCTGGGGCTTGGCGTCTCGACGCTCTATCTGAGCGTGATCGTGCTGATCCCGTTGACGGCTGTCGTCGTCAAGGCGGTGAGTCAGAGCCCGAGCGCGTTCTGGACGTCGGTCACGAACCCTGTGGCGCTCCAGGCGCTGGGCGTGACGCTGGCCATTTCCGTGCTCGTGGCGGCCATCGGGGCGGTGATGGGGACGGTGGTGGCCTGGGTCCTGGTCCGCGACGAGTTCCCGGGCCAGCGAATCCTCAACGCCCTGATCGATCTGCCCTTTGCGCTGCCGACCATCGTGGCCGGGCTGACCCTGCTGGCTCTCTACGGGCCGGATAGCCCGCTCGGGATTCATCTGGCTTTCACCCGGGCTGCGGTTTTTGTCGCGCTGCTGTTCGTGACGCTGCCGTTCGTGGTCCGGTCGGTCCAGCCGGTGCTGATGGAGCTCGACCAGGAGGTCGAGGAGGCCGCTGCGTCGCTGGGAGCGTCGGGCGGCGTGACCTTCCGGCGCGTCATCCTGCCCGCTCTGCGGCCGGCGATTCTGTCCGGGGCCGCGCTGGCCTTTGCCCGCTCGGTGGGGGAGATCGGCTCCCTGATCCTGATCGTGGCCAAGGTCCAGATCGCCAGCCTCGTGATCTTCAACGACATCGAATCAGACGCACCCCACGCGGCAGCCTCCCTGTCGCTGGTGCTGATCCTGCTCTCGCTGATCGTCCTCGTGCTCATGCGTCGTCTGGGAGGCCGAGTTGCGCACTAGCCGACCAGCCCGGCTGTCGCTGCGCGCGGTGGCTCTGCTCTATCTGTTCCTCCTGCTTCTGCTCCCGGTGGGGGTGGTGTTTGTCAAGACCTTCGAGCACGGCTTCTCCACCGCGTGGGGTTGGATGAGCACCCCGGCGGCGATCAGCGCGCTGTGGCTGACCTTGCTTATCGCGGTCATCGCCGTGCCGCTGAACACGGTCTTCGGAGTGGTCTGCGCGCACGTGCTGGTTCGGCGCCGGGGCCGCGCGGCAGCCGTGCTCGACGCGTTGATCGATCTGCCGTTCCTGGTCTCACCGGTGATCGTCGGTCTGGCCCTCACCCTGGTCTACGGCCAGCAGGGCTGGTTCGGCACCTGGTTTGCCAATCAGGGCATTCGCATCATCTATGCCCCCGCCGGGATGATCCTGGCCACGATCTTCGTCTCCCTGCCCTTTGTGGTGCGCGAGGTGGCGCCCGTGCTGATTGAGGTGGGCGACGAGCAGGAGCAGGCCGCGGCCACGCTGGGGGCCTCGGGGTGGCAGACCTTCTGGCGGGTCACGCTGCCCTCGATCCGCTGGGGAGTGGCCTATGGAGTGGTGCTCTCCACGGCCCGCGCTCTGGGGGAGATCGGCGCCGTACTGGTCGTCTCGAGCCTGGTCGCCGGCCAGACCCTCACGCTGCCCCTGCTCGTCTATGAGCGCGATTCGCAGGTCGGCGCCGGCTCGGTTACCGGCGCCTATGCCGCGGCCACCGAGCTGGCGGTGATCTCGCTAATCGTGCTGCTGGTCATGACCGTCCTGTCGCCGAGGAGAAGAGCCTCCAAATGAGAATCGAGATCAACTCAATCTCCAAGCAGTTCGGAGATTTCACCGCCCTTCAGGACGTCTCCCTGGACGTTCCGGACGGCTCGCTGACCGCGCTCCTCGGTCCCAGTGGCTCCGGGAAATCGACTCTGTTGCGGATCGTCGCCGGGCTCGAGACACCCGACTCGGGAGCAGTTCTGATCGCCGGGGACGACGTCAGCCACGTCCGGCCCCAGCAGCGCGGCATCGGCTTTGTCTTCCAGCACTACGCCGCGTTCACGCACATGTCAGTGCGCGAGAACGTGGCCTTCGGCCTGCGCATCCGCAAGCGGCCCAAGACCGAGATCCGTGAGCGGGTGGACGAGCTGCTCAGGCTGGTTGGTCTGACCCAATGGTCAGAGCAGCGCCCGGCCCAGCTCTCCGGCGGCCAGCGCCAGCGCATGGCCCTGGCCCGGGCTCTGGCGGTGGCGCCCAGGGTGCTGCTGCTGGATGAGCCCTTCGGCGCCCTGGACGCCACGGTGCGGGCCGAGCTGCGCGCGTGGCTGCGCCGCCTGCACGACGAGCAGCAGGTGACCACCGTCCTGGTCACCCACGACCAAGAGGAGGCGATGGAGGTGGCCGACCGGATCGCCGTCATGAGCACCGGTCAGATCGAGCAGGTCGGCTCTCCGCGAGAGATCTACGAGCACCCGGCCAGCGACTTCGTGATGGGCTTCGTGGGCCCGGTCAGCAAGCTGGGCGAACGGCTGGTCCGCCCCCACGATGTGACCGTCGTTCGCAGCCGGGAGCCGGAGAGCATCGAAGCCCGGGTGCTCCGCGTCGTCCACCTCGGCTTTGAGGTCCGGGTTGAGCTCGCCTTTCCCGACGGCTCCCAGGCCCGAGCCCAGCTGACCCGCGGTCAGGCCGGCGAGCTCGAGCTAACCGAGGGCGACGTTGTCTACGTGCGGCCCCCGGACGGGGTGCCGATCGATGACTCACTGCGGGGTGGGGTGGCCTCAGCGCCCGAGTTGGGCGCCGTCAGCGCACCCCAGGCCTGAGGCCGGCAGCGCTCAGCGGGTGACCCACGCCCCCGGGTCCTCGGTGAGCTCGTCGACCGAGGCCGGGATGCTGTCCTCGGCGATGTCGGCGATTGTCACTTGCTCCACGACGCGGCGTAGGTTGACCCGGACGGCAATCCAGACCCGGAGCAGGCTACTGGCCGCGCCGGCATAGTCCGCCTCCTCGGGGGGACCGCCGCGCACGCTGGCCAGCGGTCCCTCGACCGCCCGGATGACATCGGCGACGGTGATCTCGGCGGCGGGCTTGGCCAGGCGAAAACCGCCTTCGGCCCCGCGGTGGCTGCGCACGACGCCCGCGTGGCGCAGTTCCCCAAGATGTTCTCCAGGAAGTTGAGCGGGATCCCCTGTGCGTTGGCGATCCGCTCGGCCTTGACCGGGCGCTCGCCGTCAGCCGCGGCGAGCTCCACCACGGCGCGCACAGCGTAGTCAGCTTTGGCCGAGATTCGCATTTCGAGCTTTGAACCCTAGGCGTTCGCGGGGCTGAAACCGTACGCTTCGGCCAGCTCAGGATCCTTGTCGGCCAGCATCTCGGCCAGCTCGACCATGACCTTGCACTGCTTCCAGGTCGCGTCGTCCTGCATTTTGCCGTCGATCATGTGCACCCCGCGGCCGTCCGGGATGGCCTCGAGCACCTTCTTGGCAAACAGGACCTCGTCGGGGTCGGGGCTGAACACCTTCTTGGCGATGCCGATCTGGACCGGATGCAGCGACCAGGCGCCGACACAGCCGAGCAGGAATGCGGCCCGGAACTGCGTTTCGCAGCCGACCACGTCCTTGATATCGCCGAACGGGCCGTAGAAGGGCAGTATGCCGGCCGAGGTGCAGGCATCGACCATGCGGGCGATCGAGTAGTGCCACGGGTCCTGCTGCACGCTCGCGCGCGGAGCCTCGGAGTTGTCGGGATCGGGGTCCTCGATCGATCGGTAGCCGGGATGACCGCCTCCGACGCGAGTGGTCTTCATCCGGCGGGAGGCGGCCAGATCGGCCGGGCCGAAGCTCATGCCCTGCATCCGCGGACTGGCCGTGGCGATCTCCTCGACGTTGATCATGCCCAGGCCGGTTTCGAGCAGGGCGTGAACCAGGATCGGCCGCTCGAGTCCGGCCTTGGCCTCCAACTGGGCCAGCAGCCGATCGATGTAGTGGATGTCCCAGGCGCCCTCCACCTTGGGCAGCATGATCACCGACAGGCGATCGCCGATCTCGGAGACCAGCGTGGTCAGGTCATCGAGGATCCAGGGCGATTCCAGGCTGTTCACCCGGGTCCACAGCTGGGTGTCGCCGAGGTCCATCTCCTGGCCAACCCGCACCAGGCCGGCCCGGGCCGCCTCCTTGCGGTCGACCGGGACGGCGTCCTCCAGGTTGCCGAGCAGGATGTCCACCGTGGGTGCGATGTCGGGCACCTTGGCGACCATCTTCTCGTTGGAGAAGTCAAGGAAATGGATCATCCGCGAGGGCTTGACGGGGATCTCGAGGATGGGATCGGGGGCGCCGATGGCCAGCGGCTTGCCGAAGTCGCGGGGGTTTCGCACGGGGGATGTTCTCCTGGTCGGTTGGACCTCAACGCTACCGGGAGAGCGGGCAGCCCGGTCGTCCTGCGCCATGCACCGGGGCGCCCGAGCGCAGGCGACTGGCATGCTCCGGGGCCGAACACGAACCAGGAGCACCCGCTAAATGCCCGAGATCGAAACCGAACAGGCCGCGCGCGAGGCCTCAGGCGCGCACCCCTATGGCCGCTACCTCGAGGAGTTCGAGGTGGGAGCCGTCTACAAGCACTGGCCGGCCAAGACCGTGACCGAGGCCGACGATCACCTCTTCTGCCTGATCACCATGAATCACCACCCCCTGCACATCAACGACGTCTACGCCAAGCAGTCCCAGCAGGGCCGCAACGTCGTGGTCGGGCCGCTGGTCTACTCGCTGGCCCTGGGCATGAGCGTCTCGGACGTGAGCGGGAAGGCGATCGCCAACCTGGCCACCGAGGAGCTCCGCCATCCGGCCCCGGTGTTCCACGGCGACACGCTGTTCTGCGAGTCCGAGGTGCTCGAGGTCACGCGAGTCGCAAGTCCAAGCCCGACCGCGGGACCGTCCGCGTCCACACCCGAGTGCTCAACCAGGACGGGGTTCTGGTGGCCGAGTTCAAGCGTCTGGTCCTGGTTCCCCGTAGGGAACCGGCCGCCTAGGCACCGTTTTCCAGCAGAAAGAGCCACTTTGTGAGCACTTTGTGTGCTTCGCGGGTAGGCTTCCTGAGCCACCGACCGCGTCAAGGAGTGCCTGAGAACATGGCCCACACCGCACCGAAGCACCAAGCGACGACCAAGCACCCCCGCCTTCGGGCCTGGGTGGACGAAGTCGCGGCGCTGACCCAGCCCGACGACATCCACTGGTGCGACGGATCGGCGGAGGAGTACGACGCAGCTGGCCCAGGTGCTGATCGATGCCGGTACGTTCGAGCGGCTCTCAGACGCCAAGCGCCCGGGCTCCTACCTGGCGCTCTCCGACCCGGCCGATGTGGCCCGGGTGGAGGACCGGACGTTCATCTGCTCGCGCGAGAGGAGCGACGCCGGGCCGACAAACAACTGGCGCGACCCGGCCGAGATGCGCAAGGTCTGAACGAGCTGTTCGAGGGCTCCATGCGCGGGCGCACCATGTATGTGGTCCCGTTCTCGATGGGCCCGCTGGGCTCGCCGATCTCCTACATCGGCGTGCAGCTGACCGATTCTGCCTACGTGGCGGCGTCGATGCGGATCATGACCCGCATGGGCCAGCCGGCGCTCGACGTGCTCGGCGACGACGGGGAGTTCGTCCCCTGCCTGCACTCGGTCGGCATGCCGCTGGTGGACTCTGAGCGCGAGCCTGCGAGCGACGTTCCCTGGCCCTGCAACGCCGACAACAAGTACATCGTGCACTTCCCGGAGACGCAAGGAGATCTGGTCCTTCGGCTCGGGATACGGCGGCAACGCGCTGCTGGGCAAGAAGTGCTTCGCCCTGCGGATCGCCTCGGTCATGGCCCGCGACGAGGGCTGGATGGCCGAGCACATGCTGATCCTCAAGCTCACCTCGCCGCAGGGCGAGGTCAGCTACATCGCCGCCGCCTTCCCCAGCGCCTGCGGCAAGACAAACCTGGCGATGATGATCCCGACCCTGCCCGACTGGAAGGTCGAGACGATCGGCGACGACATCGCCTGGATGAAGTTCGGCTCCGACGGCCAGCTCTACGCGGTCAACCCCGAGGCCGGCTTCTTCGGCGTCGCGCCCGGCACCGGCGCGCGGACCAACCCCAACGCGATCGACATGATCAGCGCGCAACACCGTGTTCACCAACTGCGCCAAGACCGACGACGGCGACATCTGGTGGGAGGGCCTGACCGGCGAGCCGCCCGCGCACGCGATCGACTGGCACGGCAACGACTGGACGCCGGATTCCGGAAACGCCGGCCGCCCACCCCAACGCGCGCTTCACCGTGCCTGCGGCCCAGTGCCCGTCGATCGCCGCCGGAGTGGGAGGACCCGGCCGGCGTGCCGATCTCCGCGATCCTGTTCGGCGGCCGCCGGGCCTCGATCGTGCCCGCTGGTGCACGAGGCGCGCGACTGGGAGCACGGCGTGTTCCTGGGCTCGATCATGTCCTCGGAGACGACCGCCGCCCAGGCCGGCCAGGTCGGCAAGCTGCGCTTCGACCCGATGGCCATGCTGCCCTTCTGCGGCTACCACATGGGTGATTACTTCGCCCACTGGCTGAACATCGGCCGCCGCGAGGGCGCCCAGCTGCCCAAGGTGTTCTACGTCAACTGGTTCCGCAAGGACGAGGACGGGAAGTTCATGTGGCCCGGTTTCGGCGAGAACTCGCGCGTGCTGGCCTGGATCTTCGGCCGCGTGACCGGCGAGGCCGAGGCGCAGGAGACCGCGATCGGGTTCGTGCCTCCGGCGGGCTCGCGGGGGATCGACACCGACGGGTCTGGACGATCTCCGAGAGACGATGGCCGAGCTGCTCGAGGTCGACACCGACGGGCTGGGCGGCCCAGCTGCCGCAGATGAAGGAGCACTACGCCGAGTTCGGCGACAAGCTCCCGGCCGAGCTGCACGAGCAGCTCGAGGCGCTCGAGCAGCGCCTGGCGCTGAGCAGCTGGCGGCAGCGCCTGAGCGCCGCCTACCCTGAGTGGGCTATGGCGCTGCCCTTCATACCTCCGACGCGGCGATGCTGGCCGTTCAGGCCGGCGTCGTCGCCGCGCCGCGCCGGCCGCCCGAGTTCGCCCTGGCTGCGGCGGCTGTCGGGGCCGGGCTGGGCGCTGATCCCGATCGCCTCGATCATCGGCGTGGTCTTCGCGATCCGCTACGTGTCGGCCACGGCCACCGGCCTCACCTACCTGGCCCTGGTCGCCGTGCCGCTCCTGGCCGCGGCGGCGCTTGGGCTGGGCGATGCCGGGGTGCGCGGCCCTGGGTGGCGATGCCTGGCGCGGGCCGCTGTTCGTGCTGGCCTGGGCGGAGCCGCACCGACGCTGTGGGGCGAGGCGGCGGCCACGCTGCTCTCTGCGCTCTCGCTGCGTGACCCTGGGCGTGCTGCTGGCCGCGGTCACGCCGCCGCGCTGGCTGAAGCTCGGGCATCCTGGCCATGGCCGCCGCCGACATCTGGCTGGTCGCTGACGGACCTGCTCCAGGCCCCGAACGCCACCCTGGTCGCCGCGCCGCTGCCGGGCGGCGGGCTGCCCGCAGCTGCAGACCGAGCTGTTCGGCTCGGTCTCGATGGGCTACGGCGACCTGTTCGTGGCCGGGCTGCTGGGCGCGGTGCTGGCCCGGGAGGGGCGCCGTCAGGGCTCGGTCGGCGCTGCTGACGCTGCTCCTGGCCGGCCTGTTCGATCTGCTCTTCTTCGTCGCTGAACGAGCTGCCGGCCACGGTGCCGGTGGCGCTGGCGCTGATCGCGGAGTGGGCCTGGATCGGCGTCGGGCGAGCGCGTCGCGCTGGGGCGCAGCCGCGGCTCACGAGTCCGGGTGACCGGGCTAGTGCTGGTCGTCGCCGGTCGCGGCCGGCGGCCGCGACTCCTCGGCCAGCGAGGTGATGGCCAGCTGCCCGCGGGCGGCCTCCTCGAGGACCTCGGTGGCCTCCTCGGCCGAGCGGGAGTAGAGCTCGACCAGCAGGTGCACGACGATCTTGTCCTCGTCGTGCTTGTGGAAGCGGACGTGGGTGAAGAACTCCCGCGTTCCGTGGTCGCCGAAGGCGGCGTAGGAGAGGGCGTCGCCGGCCTCGGGGCCCGAGCAGGTCTCGACATCGTCGGCGTCGACGGTGACCGTGCACGAGGCCACCCACGGGGTGCCGGCGATCATCCGCTCCCAGCGGTCCTCGATCGGCTCGACGCGCCCGTTGTGGAAGCCCGAGATGGGGCTGATCGTGCATGCATTCGAGGCACTGCACGACGGCCTCCTGCATCTCGTCGACGACCTCGCCGCGCTCGCCGGTCTCGGGGTCGATCCGATGGATCCCCTCGTAGTGCACCTGCACCTCGAGGTTCTGTGACCAGCAGCGGTAGCAGCGCAGCCAGCTGCGGACCTCGGTGGAGCCCTCCATCGGCATGATTCTAGGACGCCGTCCGGGGGCTCGGTGATGGGGACGCTTATGCTCGCCCGCGTGGCGGATTCCGGGCAACTCGCCGGTGGGGGTGATCCTGGCCGGAGGCCGAGGCCGCCGGCTCGGCGGCGCAAGGCGCTGCTCGCGCTGGCCGGCCGTCCGTTGGTGCTGCGGCCGCTGGAGGCGCTCCGCGGGGCGGTGCCGGACGGTCGTGCGTGGTGGCCAAGCCCGGGACCGCGCTGCCGCGATCTGCCGGGGCGTGACCGTCTGGCGCGAGCCGGTCGAGCCCCGTCATCCGCTGGTCGGGCATCGTGACGCGCTCTCGCGCGGCGCGGGGGCGGCGGTGCTGGTCTGTGCCGCGGACCTGCCGTTCGTGACCGCGCGCCCGACGCTGGCCGGGCGCTCGCGTGAGCGGCCGACGGATGGCGCGCCGGCGCTGTCGCCTGCTCGTGACGGGCAGGCTGCAGCCGCTGCTCGGGCGCTGGGAGCCGTCGGCGCTGGCGCTGCTGCGAGTCGGCGGCCGAGTGAGGCGCCGCTAGCGCATGCGCGCGTGGTCGGCGGCTCTGGGGCCGGCACGGTGCTCGGTGGACGACGCCGCGGAGCTGATCAACGTCAACACGCCCGCGGATCTGGCGGCCGCCGAGGCGCGGCTGGCCGAGGGGTGATGCATTCGGCTGTCGAGCCGGGCGCTCACGCGCACCGAAGGCAGTACGCATCACGCGCCTAGCCGAAGGTGAAGTCGTAGGCGCTGACGCCGGGCGGGACCTCGACGGTCAGGGTGTGCTGGCCGGCCGTGGGCAGGCGAGACGAGCGTGTACAGGCGCTGGCCCCGGACGGTGACCGACCGCCGGCGTGGACGTCGGCGCCCGCATAGCGGGCGGGATCGGCCGGCCGTCGAGCAGCACCCGCACGGTGCGCGGCAGGTTGCCGGCCGAGGTCAGCACCAGGTAGACGTGCGGCGGCCTGGAAGCGGCCGGTGATCGAGGCGCCGCGGCGAGATCGGCGTGGCCGACTGCGAGTCACCCGCCAGGTGCCGTGCAGGCCGAACTTGTTCAGCGGCGGGTTGCGACGCCGGGGTAGAAGTGCGCGCCCGACCGCAGCGGCTGGGCGAAGCCCTGTGCCCGCTCGGGGTCGAGGTAGGTCTCGGGGGTGGCCAGCTGGCTCGAGGGCAGGATCGCGTGGGCGGTCATCGGCGGCTGGCAGGTGGTGGGCGCCGGCGGCGTAGAGCAGCTGGCGCACGGCCGCCTCGTCCTGCGCGGTAGTTGCCCTCGCCGAACTGGGTGTGGCGGACCTGGCCCTGGGCGTCGATCAGGTACTCGGCCGGCCAGTACTGGTTCTGGTAGGCGTTCCAGGTCCCGTAGCGCGTTGTCCTGGACGACGGGATAGCGCAGGCCGTCGGAGGCGATCGCCTGGGCGACGTTGCCGGCCTCCTGCTCGAAGGTGAACTCGGGCGTCTCGACGCCGACGATCTCCAGCCCGTAGCGGTGGTAGGTGGCGTACAGGCCCTTGAGGAAGGGCAGCGTGCGGATGCAGTTGATGCAGGTGTAGGTCCAGAAGTCGACCAGCACCACCTGGCCCCGCAGCTGGGCCAGGCTCAGCGGGCGGCCGCCGGGGGTGTTGAACCACCGCTCGGTGTCGGGTGAAGTCCGGCGCGGGGCCGAGGCGGGGCAGCGGCGGGCGTGCGCACGCCGGGGATCGCCACCCCGGCGCCGGCGCGGCGGTCGGGGCCGCGGCCGCCTCGCGCTGCTGGCGGGTGGCGAAGCGCGACGGCGGGGCGCAGCGAGGCGAGCCGGTTCTGCACGGCGCTGGAGTTCTCCAGGCCGCGGGTCGGGTCGACGAAGATCGCCGGCAGGCTGGTGTCCCGGGCCAGGGCCTCCTCGAAGCGGACGTCGAGGTTGGTGGCCATCACCACGCCGGTGAGCGAGCAGGACCACGCCGAGCGCGCGCTCGACGATGTGGCCGCGGGCGCGGCGGCGGATCCGGTCGAGCACGGCCGGCCCCCGAGGCCGTAGAGCAGCATCACCGCGCGACAGGCCGAGCGGCGTAGGCGAGCGCGACGGCGACCACCCGGGCCGAGGCGCCGCCCGAGGCGCTGACCGAGGTGACCGCGGCCAGGATCGGGCCGGCGCAGGGGGCGCAGACGAAGCCGAGCGCGCCGCCGACGCCGAGCCCGGACCAGAAGCCGCGTGCCCGCGGCTGCGCGGGCCCGAAGCGGCCCAGCCGCGAGAGCGGGGCCTGGATGCGCTCGGCCAGCTCGGGGATCAGCAGAACGACGCCGAAGCGATCAGCACGACGATGGCCAGCGTGCGGGCGGCGCCGCTGGCCAGCCCGACGCCCTTGACCAGCTAGGCGAGCGCGACGATCGCGATCGTGAAGGTCAGGGCCAGGCCGAGCACGATCCCCACCGGCCGGCGGCGGCCGCCCGAGCGCGCTGGCCGACAGCAGCGCGGGGACGACCGGGAGCACGCACGGGGTGATCGCCGTCCCGGCTCCGGCGATCAGCGCGAACAGCATCAAGCAGCAGCATCGGCCGCTATCGATGATGCGCGCGTACGGTAGCGATCCTACCGACCGTCGGGTACAGCGCCGGCGGCGCGGGGCGGATCAGCCGCCGATGGCCGACATGCTGCGGGCCGGCTGGATGAAGCCCGCGCTCGCCGACGTGGTGCTTGAGCTCCTTGCGCCACACGGCCTCGCGGATGATCGCGCTCGAGCTCGGCATCGTCGGCGCCGTCGCGCAGGGGCCCGCGCAGGTCGGTCTCGTTGAGCGAGAACAGGCACGTGCGCAGGCGCCCGTCGGCGGTCAGGCGGATCCGGTTGCAGTCGCCGCAGAACGGCTCGGAGACCGGGTTGATGAAGCCGATCCGGCCCTGGCCGTCGGCGAAGCGGTAGATCGCGCGCCGTGGCGCTGGGCTCGCGGGGCTCGGGCTCGAGCGGGATACACGGCCTCGATCGCGGCGCGGATCTCGGCCCCGGTCAGCACCTGGTCCGGCGTCCAGGCGCGGTCGGCGTCCAGCGGCATGAACTCGATGAAGCGGACCTGGTACGGGGTGCGGCGGGCCAGCTCGGCGAACGGGAGCACCTCGTGCTCGGTGAACCCGCGGATGGCCACGGCGTTGACCTTGATCGGGTGCGCCTCGGGGAAGGTGGCGAGCCGGTCAGGCCCGCGCAGCACCTGATCCAGCGCGTCGCGGCGGGTGAGCTCGTAGAAGCGGTCGCGCTGCAGCGAGTCGACCGAGACGTTGAAGCGATCGATGCCGGCGCGCGACGAGCCGCTCGGCGTCGCGCTCGAGCAGGAAGCCGTTGGTGGTCACCGAGACCTCGCTGCACGCCTTCGAGCGCGGTCGAGCATCCCGGCCAGCGACGGGGAAATCGCGCCGCACGAGCGGCTCGCCGCCGGTCAGGCGGACGTCGACGACGCCCATCGAGGCGAACACGCCGACCAGCCGCGCGATCTCCTCGAAGCTGAGGATCTCCGCGCGCTCCAGCCAGGGCAGACCCTCGGCGGGCATGCAGTACTGGCAGCGGAAGTTGCAGCGGTCGGTGACCGAGACGCGCAGATCGCCGATCAGCCGCCCGTGTCCGTCCCGCAGAGGTTCTGGCTCCATCGTCCAGAGGATACTCTTCGCCGCCATGCGTCGGCACCGGGGTGTGCTCCTCCTATGCAGCGCGTACGCACTCAGCGGGCTGCGGCGCCAGCGAGCGCCGCGATCAGGTCCGGGCCAAGGTTCAGCAGTTCGCCCACGCTACGGCCGAGCCGGCAACGTCCACACGCTGTGCGTCAGGTGCTGGCTCCGGCGCTGGTCGCGCGGCTCACCGCGGCCGGGCTGACCTGCGACGCAGGCGATGAGGATGTTCGTGTCCAGCGTCACGCAACCCGACGCATCACCGTCTCCAAGGTCACGGTGCACGGATCGAAGCGCCTCGGCGGTCGTGCTGGCCGGGGCCACGCGGTCAGACAGCCGGCGCTGGAGTCGATCCAGCTCGATCCAGACCCAAGGACGGCTGGCGCCTGGCCTCCCTGGCCTCGCCGCGGTGAGCCGTCGCCCCGCTCAGCGTGCCGCAGGCGCAGGCTCGGAGGCCAGCAGCCCGAAGCAGACCATGTCCTGGCGGCTCGCGGTGCATGCGGGTAGGAGCGCAGGACGGCCTCGCGCGTGAAGCCGCAGCGCTCGGCCACTGCTTGGGAGGCGGCGTTGCCCGGTGCCGGCCAGCAGGTCGATCCGCTCGAGGCCGAGGTGCGCGAAGCCCCAGGCGCAGATGCAGCCGCACGGCGCGCGTGGCGTGGCCCGGCACCGCGGCCTGCCGGCGCCAGCCAGTAGCCGACCTCGGCCGCGCCGGTGCTCCCAGGAGATGCGCAGCAGCGAGATCGAGCCGAGCAGCTCGCCGTCGGGGGCGCCGGACGATCGCGAACGGGGCCGGCCAGCCCGGCGAACAGCCATGTCGTAGCGCTGCAGGAGGTAGGCCTTGCGCGTCGGCCGCGCTGTAGTTCGCCGGCACCCGCGTCCAGCGGACGATCTCCGGGTCCTGGCAGGCGCGCGACCAGCGCGGTCAGGTCGCTGTCGCGCCACGGCCGCAGCGCGGTCTGGCCCTCGATCAGCGGCTCGCCGGGGAGCTTGATGCGCCGGGTCGCGACGCAGGCGGCGACCCATCACTCGCGCGTGCTCCTCGAGGGCTCGCTCGAGGCTGGCCACGTCGGCCCCGGCGGCTGGTCGGCCAGCCAGCGTTCGGCCGCTCGCCGGCCGCCCAGCGCCCGCAGCCCGCGCTCGCCGTGCTCGGCGACGAAGTCGGCCAGGGCGTGGGCATCCGGCGGCTGCGCGACCGCCGGGCGGGCAGATCGAGGCCGGCGCGGTGCTGCATCCAGCGCGTCGATCAGGGCCTCGATCCCGGTGCCCGGCGGCGACCGAGGAGACGGCCACCACGGCGGTCGTCGCGCCCAGCGAGCGCAGAGCGGCGTGGAGGTCCGACTGCGCCCGCGTCGGCGACCTCGGCCCAGGTCGGCCTTGGTCACCACCAGCACGTCGGGAATCTCCATGATCCCGGACTTGAGGAACTGCAGGACGTCGCCGGAGCCGGGCTGGACGACGACCGCCACCGTGTCGGCGACGTCGGCCACCTCGGTCTCCGACTGCCCGACGCCGACCGTCTCGATCACCACGACGTCAAACGCGGCGGCCAGGGCGCCGGCGGCCGCGCGGGTGGCCGGGGCCAGCCCGCCGAGGCGCTCGCCGGCCGCGGTCGAGCGGATGAACATCGCGCGGTCGCCGGGGTCGCGCTCGATCCGCGCGCGGTCGCCGAGCAGCGCTGCCGCCCGAGCGCCGCGAGCTGGGATCGACGGCGAGCACGGCGACCGAGCGGCTCGCGCAGCGCCAGTCAGCCACCAGCCGCGAGAGCAGCGAGGACTTGCCCACCCCGGGCGGGCCGGTCACGCCGACGATGTGCCCGGGCGCCTCGCCGCCCAGCGCGGCGGGGGAGAGGGCGGCCAGCAGCTCCGCGGTCTGCTCGCGCGCCAGCGGCGTCCGGCTCTCGACCAGGTTCAGCACCGCCGGCGCGGCGCTCAGATCGCGCGCGCGCAGGCGAGCGCCAGCTCGCGACCGTCAGGCGGGCTGGCCGGCTCAAGCCGGGCGGCGGTGTCGACGCCGTTGCGTTCGGCGACCAGCGCGATGATGTCGCGCATCATCTGGTTGAGGTCCCAGTCCTTGGGGGTGTAGACGGCGGCCACGCCCGCCTCGCGCAGCGCGGCGGCGTCGGCGTCGGGGATGATCCCGCCGACCACGACGGGGACGTCTCCGACGCCGGCCTCGGCCAGCGCGCTCAGCACCGACGGGATCAGCTCGGCGTGCGAGCCCGACAGGATCGAGAGCCCGATCACGTGCACGCCCTCCTGGGCGGCGGAGGCGGCGATCTGCGATCGGGGTCAGCCGGATGCCCTCGTAGACGACGTCCATGCCGGCGTCGCGGGCCCGCACGGCGATCTGCTCGGCGCCGTTGGAGTGCCCGTCCAGGCCGGGCTTGCCGACCAGGAACTTGAGCCGGCGGCCCAGGGCCTCGCTGAGCCGCTCGACCTCGTCGCGGAGCTCGGCGACGTCCTCGCTGGGGACCGCGGCCGCCTCGCCGACGCCGGTCGGAGCGCGGTACTCGCCGAACACCGTCGCGCAGCGCCTGGGACCACTCGCCGGTCGTCGCTCCGGCCCGCGCGGCGGCGATCGTGGCCGGCATGATGTTCTCGCTCGTCGTCGCGGGCGACGCGCTGCGAGCTCGGCCAGGGCTGCGTCGACGGCGGCTCTGGTCGCGCTCGGCGCGCCAGCGCTCCAGCGCCTCGCGGCGCTCGGCCTCGACCTCCGGATCGACGACGAGGATGCCGCCGTCGGCGTCGGCGGTGAGCGGCGAGGGCTCGGTCGAGGTGAAGCGGTTCATGCCCACGACGGTCAGCTCGCCGGACTCGATCCGGCGCCAGCGCTCGCGGTGGGACTCGACCAGCGCCGATTTCATGTAGTCCACGGCCTGGACGGCGCCGCCCAGCTCGGCCACGCGGGCCATCTCGGCCCGCGCGCCCGTCGACCAGCTCGGCCACCAGGCGCCTCCATCACCGTGCGAGCCCTCGAAGATGTCCGGGTACTCGAGCAGGTCGGTCTCGAAGGCCAGGATCTGCTGCAGGCGCAGCGACCACTGCTGGTCCCAGGGCCGGGGCAGGCCGAGGGCCTCGTTCCAGGCCGGGAGCTGGATCGCCCGCGCCCGGGCGTCGCGGCCGAGCGTCACGGCCAGCGCCTCGAGCGCGATCCGGTAGACGTTGTTCTCGGGCTGGGCCTCGGTCAGGCCCAGCGAGTTGACCTGTACGCCGTAGCGGAAGCGCCGGTGCTTCTCGTTCTCGACCCCGTAGCGCTCGCGGCCGAGCTCCTCCCAGAGCTGGGACATGGCCCGCAGCTTGGCGTGCTCCTCGACGAAGCGCACGCCGGCGTTGACGAAGAAGGAGATCCGGCCGAAGACGCTGCCCATCAGCTCACTGGCGGCACCGCGCTCGCGGACCGCGTCGAGCACGGCGATCGCGTTGCTCATCGAGTAGGCGATCTCCTGGACCGGGCGTGGCTCCCGCCTCCTGGAGGTGGTAGGAGCAGATGTTGATCGGGTTCCAGCTTGGGCACGTGCTCGACCGTGTAGGCGATCGTGTCGGCGATCAGCCGCATGCTCGGGCCGGGCGGGAAGGCGTAGGTCCCGCGGCTGAGGTACTCCTTGAGGATGTCGTTCTGGGTCGTGCCCTGAAGCTGCTCCGCGAGCCACGCCCTCGTCCTCGGCGGCGACGATGTACAAGGCCAGCAGCCACGCCGCGGTCGCGTTGATGGTCATCGACGTGTTCATCTGGTCCAGCGGGATGTCGTGCAGCAGCGTGCGCATGTCGCCGCGGTCGGCGATCGACACGCCAACCTTGCCGACCTCCCCGCGGGCCAGCTCGTGATCGGGGTCATAACCGGTCTGCGTGGGCAGATCGAAGGCGATCGACAGACCGGTCTGTCCCTTCTCCAGGTTGCGGCGGTAGAGCTCGTTGGAGCGCTTGGCGTCGGAGTGGCCCGCGTAGGTGCGCATCATCCACGGCCGATCGCGCTCGGTCAGGCGCGAGGACTTTGACATGGGCGACATTGTATGAGCGCCGTGAGACCGCGGACCGTGACGACGTACCTGCGACAATGGGGCGTCCAGAGCGCATGCCCGACCAGAGCTCAGCCGCAACGGAACACGCGATCCTCCAGGAGATCACCGCTCCCCTGGAGAACCTGCCGGATGATCCGGTTTCCAAGGTGCACGCCGATTTCCCCGTAGCCCTGCGCGGCTACGACCGACTGGCCGTCGATGCCTACGTGCAGCGGACCAGCCAACTGGTGGCCGAGCTGCAGGCCACCCGCTCCCCCGAGGCGGCCGTGCGTCGGGCTCTGGAACGGGTCGGCGAGCAGATCTCAGGCATCCTTCAGCGCGCGCACGACACGGCCGAGCAGATCACCGCCCAGTCCCGTCGCGAGGCCGAGGATCGGCTTGAAGCAGGCCCGCGTTGAGGCGGCAGAGATTGCTGCTCGAGCCGGACAGCGGGTGCGCGACCTGGATGCCGATACCGACCGCATCTGGATTGAGCGCCACCGGATCGTCGATGACGCCCGGGATCTGGCCTCTCAGCTGCTGGCCCTGGCCGAGACCGCGGCCGAGCGCTTCCCCGATGACGTCGAGCCGGAGCCGGCGTCCGTCTCCGACGCGCCGTATGACGAGGAGTCCGACGAGTTCTACGCGGATGAAGAGGCGCAGGAGACAGAGCACGAGGCGTCCAACGAGGAGGAGGACGACGTCCTCACCGGCGAGGCCCCCGAGGACGACGTCCTCACCGGCGAGGCCCCCGAGGACGATGTCGGAGGCCACCCGGGCGTTCACTCCGATCGAGCTCGAAGAGGATGAGACCACGCAGAAGTCAAAGCTGCCGCCGCCCGGGGAAAGCCGGCGCTCGGTAATTCCGCCTGCCTCGCAGGCCGCCAACCGGCGCAGCACCGAGTAGCCCTCCGGCCACCGTCTGCTGTGCGCGTGATTGACCTCATGCACCTGGGTCGCGAGCGCGTTATCGGCTGCTGGCAGGTCGATGACGTCCTCATCGACCCCGGCCCGAGCTCGTGCTTGGGAGTGCTGCTGGATGCACTCGGTGAGGACTTCGAGCCCCGCGCGCTGCTGCTGACCCACATCCACCTCGACCACGCCGGAGCGACGGGCACGCTGGTCGCCCGCTGGCCCGACGTCGAGGTCTTCGTGCACGAGCGCGGCGCCCGCCACATGGCCGATCCCTCACGCCTGATGGAGAGCGCCGCCCGCCTGTACGGGGAGGACATGGACCGCCTGTGGGGCGAGATGCGCCCCGTCCCGGAGGCGAACCTGCGGATTCTCAGCGGGGGCGAGGAGATTCTGGACAGCCGATACGAGGTTGCCTACACCCCGGGCCATGCTTCCCACCACGTGTCCTACCGCCACGACGGAACCGCATTCGTGGGCGACGTCGGAGGAGTGCGGGTCACCGAGGACGGCATGACGATCCCCCCGACCCCGCCCCCGGACATCGACGTCGAGGCCTGGCACCGGTCGATCGATCTGATCCGCGAATGGGGTCCGGAACGCCTGGCCATGACGCACTTCGGCGCCGGTGAGGATCCACCCGCTCAGCTAGACGAGCTCGATGGGCGATTGGATGAATGGTCGCAGCTGGCTCGCGAGGCCGGCCAGGAGGCCTTCATCAGCGAGGTCAGGCGGCAAATTCGCCGCCACGGGAGCCCCGAGCAGGCAGCCACCTATCAGCAGGCTGCCCCGTCGAGCAGCTCTACGCCGGCTACGAGCGTTACTGGAGCAGGCGGCCCTGAGGCGCAGCGCCGGTCGGTAGGGCCGCCCTGGCTGGATGTGAGCGACCGGTCAGGCGCCGGTATGCTGGCCAGGATGTCGATAGTGGAACTGCCGCGCGTGCGCGAGCCGGGCGGTGGATTGGGCGGCCACTGGAGAGTGGTGGTCCTCAACGACAACTTCAACACCTTCGACCACGTAGCTGAGACGCTCGCCCGTCTCGTTCCCGGGGTAACGCTGGCTGACGGCTATCGGATCGCCGACCAGATTCACAACGGGGGCCTGGCCATCGTCTACAGCGGGCCGCGCGAGGAGGCGCAGAGCCTCTGGGAGCAGCTCGACGACGCCGGTCTGACCATGGGTCCGCTCGAGGAGGGCTAGCTCCCCGACCGGCCCGGGGGCCTAGGCCTGCTCGAGGGGGCGGGCGCGGGTTTTGCCCGCGGCGGGGAGCGTCTTGGCCGCTTGACGCTCGGCGCTCACGCGGACCACGTTCCAGACGATGCCCAGGCGCTCGAGCAGCGCGATGACGAGGCCGGTGGGATCGGCCATCCGCTCCCAGAACCGCAGCCCGTGGAAGGCGGAGGTGGGGAAGGCGTGATGATTGTGATGCCAGGCCTCGCCCATCGACAGGGGGGCGAGCCAGAAGACGTTTCGTGACTCATCGGCGACGTCGAAGCGCTTGCGCCCGAAGAAATGGCAGATGGAGTTGATCGACCAGGTCACGTGGTGGAGCAGGAAGACCCGCACGAAGCCGCCCCAGAGCAGAGCGGTCAGGGCGGTGCCGAGACTCCCACCGATGATCCAGCCCAGGGCGAATGGGATGGCCAGGCCCGAAATCACCCAGACCCAGAACAGCTTGTCCACGGCGCGCAGGACGCCGTCCTTGACCAGGTCTGGAGCAAAGCGCTCGCGCTCTGCCGTACCGACGCTCTCGAACAGCCAGCCGATGTGGGCGTGCCACAGACCCTTGATCGAGCCGACGAACCCCGGTCCGCTCAGGTGGGGCGAATGCGGATCGCCCTCCTGATCGGTGAAGGCGTGATGCTTGCGGTGGTCGGCCACCCAGGTGATGACCGAGCCCTCGACCGCCATCGAGCCGAGCACGGCGATGATGGCTCGGAACGCCCGTGAGGACTCGAACGCTCGGTGGGTGAACATGCGGTGATAGCCCAAGGTCACCCCGAGGCAGGTGATCACGTAGAAAACGATCAGCAGCGTCAGCTCGAGCGGGCCGATGGCCCGATTCCAGAGCAGAACGATCGCGACCAGGAGTCCGACCAGGGGCATCGGAACGCCGATCAAGTTGGCGATCTTGTGCGTGCGAGTCATGCGCTTTGGCAGTTTACGTGGATAATCTGCAAAATTCTCCTACAACTAGTAACGAGCGACCACCGAGAACTTGTGCCATGCGAATGAAAAATGGCTGATCAGCCCTGGCATGAGCTCCCCGCGGAGATAGTCGCGGTCCTGCGCCCCGCCCTGGCTGCGGTGGGTGACGAGATGATCGAGGCGGTAGCCACGATACCGGCCTACGCCCGGCCGCTGGAGGGTCCACTCGGGGCCGGCATCCGCGACGGGGTCCAGGCCGCCCTGCGTCACTTCCTGGCCGAGATCGAGGCCCAGGGCCCGGTCACGCGCCCTGATGTCTACTCGGCCTTGGGGCGGGGGGAAATGCGAGCCGGCCGCAGCCTCGAGTCATTGCTGAGCGCCTACCGCCTGGGGGCGCGGGTGGCCTGGCGGCGTTTCGCCGCGGCCGGCGTGGAGGCAGGCCTGGCCCCGGACATCCTCTACCTGCTCGCCGAGTCCATCTTCGCCTACATCGACGTGCTCTCGTCGGAGTCCGCCGAGGGGCATGCCCTGGAGCAGTCAGCGGTGGCCAGCGAGGCCGATCTTCAGCGTCGCCGGTTGGTCCGGATGTTGGTTCGCGAGGCCCCACTCGACGCCGGCGTGGTGCAGGGGGCGGCGGTCGATGCCGGGTGGTCGCTTCCGCGCAGTCTGGCCGTGCTGGCCATCGGCGGTGAAAACCGCATTGCTGCTGCCTCCCGGCTCCCGGCGCGGACGATCAGCGAGGCCATCGGCGAGCTCACCTGTGCCGTGGTCGAGGACCCCGACGGCCCGGGTCGGCGGGCGTTGATCGAGCGAGCGGTGAGCCGGGCCGGCGCTCAGGCCGGCCTGGGGACGACCGTGGCCTGGCCTCAAGCTCGGATCAGCTTCGCCCGGGCCCGCGCAGCGTTGGCGCTGGTCCCGGCCGACGGCGCCTCTCTGGTTGTGGCCCGAGAGCGGACGGGCGAGCTCATGCTGCGCAGCGACCCGACGCTGGCCGCGGAACTGGTCGCCGACCGCTTGGCTCCGCTCGAGGGCCTGACCGCGAGCTCGCGCAAGCGGCTCGAGACGACGCTCGCGGTGTGGCTGGCCGAGCAGGGGCGCCTGGGCCAGGTGGCCGCGGCGCTGGGCATCCATCCGCAGACCGCCCGGTACCGGATCAGGCGGCTGCGGGAACTGTTCGGCGGCCAGCTGGACGACGCCGACGGGCGCTTCTGGCTCGAGCTGGCGCTGCGGTCGCGGCCCGCTCGCGGCCAGGCTCAGGCGGCGGCCTGGGGGGCCGGTGCGGTCGGCTCGGGTTCCGGCTCGATCGACGGGACCTCGGGGCCGAGGGCCCCGGCGGCGATCTCCTCAGCCCAGAAGTAACTGATCGGCACCTGGAAGTGCCCCATGTTCCGGGCGCGGAACTCGATCATCTCCGGGCCGTCCCAGTAGCGGTACCAGTCGACCTTGTTCTCCACCCAGGTCATCTGGGTGATCTTGTAGCGGTCGTCGGTGCTGACGTGCACCTGGTACTGCGTGGCGCCGTAGCGCAAAGCCAGCGGGGCCGCCCGGGCCACCTCGGCCGCAAACACGTCCTGGCGGAGGATCGTGGCGTACCACTGAACCCAGACCAGGTCGGCCACGGGCCTAGGCTCCCACCTCGGCGCGAATCGCGCCGGGCCCTTCGGCCGTCTTGCCCTGGCCCTCGGCGGTGGCGCCGACCAGGATGGCGATCTTGCCCAGGTGCTTGTTGTCGCGCAGGAGCTGATGCGCCGCGGCGACTCCTTCGAAGCCCATCGTCTGCCACAGCACAGGGCGGATCTTCGACTCCTCGATGAGCTCGTTGGCCTTGTTGGCCTCCCAGGCGTTGGCGAAGTGCGAGCCGATGATCTGCTTCTGACGCATCCACAGGTAGCGCACGTCGAAGTCGAGCTGGTAGCCGGACGTGGCCCCGCAGATGACCACTTTGCCGAACGGCTTGACGACGAGCACAGAGGTCGGGAAGGTGGCCTTGCCGACATGCTCGAAGACGATGTCCGGCGCTCCGCCGAGGATCTCCTCGACCGCCTTGCCGAACCGGCGCGACTCCTTGAACCGTGCGCGCTCTTCGTCGGCGCTCTCACCGCCCTTGCGCATCATGCCGCTGAAGTCCGAGCGGTTGATGTAGCCCACGGCACCGAGCTGCTCGATCAGCCGCCCCTTGTCCTCACTGGAAACGACCCCGACGGCGTCAGCACCGGTCATGGCACACAGCTGGGTGGCGAACACGCCCAAGCCGCCGGCCGCCCCCCAGATCAGGACCCGATGCCCGGCCTGAAGCTGGCAGCGGTCCATGAGCATGCGGTAGGCCGTGAAGTAGGTCAGCCCGTAGGACGCCGCCTCCTCCCAGGCCAGATGCTTGGGCTTGGGCAGCAGCTGCTGGGCCTGCACCTTGCAGAACTGAGCGAACGAACCCCAGCTAGTCTCATAACCCCAGATCTGCTGGCTGGGGGCGGCCAGGGGGTCTAGGCCATGCACCTCGGGGTCCTCGTAGGAGGCCTGGTTGCAGTGGATCACGACCTCGTCGCCCGGTTTCCAGCGGGTCACGCCCTCGCCCACCTTCCAAACCACTCCGGAGGCGTCCGAGCCACCGATGTGGTGATCCTCGTTGGGGTGATAGCGGAACACCGGTATGGGCTCGCCCAGGGCCGCCCACACGTTGTTGAAGTTCACCCCCGCGGCCATGACGCGCACGACGACCTCGAAGGCACCCGGCTGCGGGACCTCGATCTCCTCCAGCTGGAAGGCGTCGATCGGCTCGCCCTGGCGCTCGGCCCGGATTACCCACGCCGACATGGTCTCCGGCAATTCGCCGGGCTCAGTGTCCACATGGGCGACTTGACTCAGGTCAACAGCCACGCGCCGGGATGCTACCCGGAGTACTTCGGCGATGAGTGCCGGTGCCTCATCGGGTCACTAAACCAGCGTGAGCTCGGCCTCGGCGGCCTCCGGCGGGACGTTCTGCTCCGCTGCGGGCTGAGTCTCGACCTCGGCTCCGCCCGGCTTGATGAGCGCCACGGCAGCCACTGCACCGACCACCGTCACGGCGCCGCCGATGGTCAGACCGGTGCCCAGCGCCGAGACGAAGGCGTGTCGGGCCGCAGCGACGATCTGGGGGGTGACCGGATGGCCGATTCCCGTCCCACCGCTGCCCAGGCCGGCGGCGATTGCCGCCCGCGTGGCGGCGGGGACATGGGGGAGGCTCTGGTCAAGCTGCGAGCGTCCGATCGTGGCCACCAGGGCGCCCATGATCGCCACCCCGAACGTGCCCCCGACCATGCGGCTCATGGACAGCACGCCGGAGGCAACCCCGGCCTTGGTCCGGTCTACGGCGTTCATGGCCGCGGTGCTCATCGGCGACATGACCAGACCCATGCCGACGCCCATGAGCACGAACCCCGGGAGCAGACGGCTGTAGCCGGTGTGAACCGAGAGGGTGGACTGCCAGAACAGGGCCGCGGCCACGGTGAGCAGCCCGGCGGTCATCAGGGGACGGGGACCGATGCGATCGGTGAGTCGTCCGGCCAGGGGACCCATGACGATGATGACCAGCGTCGAGGGCAGGAAGCGCACCCCAGCCTGAAGCGGCGTGTAATGCAGGATGTTCTGCATGTAGAGAGCGAGGAAGAAGAACTGGGCCAACATCGCGAAGGAGACGATGAACCCCACCGTGTTGGCGCCCAGGAACGAGCGGGAGCGGAAGAAGGTGAAGTCGACCATCGGCGCTCGGACCCGGAGCTCGGCGAACACGAAGGCGGCCAGCCCCAGGACGGCTGCGGCGAATAGGGCGATGATCCGGGGCGAGTGCCAGCCCCACGAGTTGCCCTCCACGAGGGCCAGCACCAGGCTGGTGAGACCGACGGTGATGGCCGCGATCCCGGCGAAGTCGACCCTTCGAGAGACCGTCTCATCGCGGGTCTCCTGGGCGGCGAACAGGGTCACCGCCAGCGCGATGACGGCGATCGGCGGATTGATGAAGAAGATCGCCCGCCAGCTCACCGACTGGGTCAGGAAGCCACCGAGGACCGGCCCGATGGCCAGCGCCATCGCGCTCACGCCGGCCCACGTGCCGATCGCCATCCCGCGCTGGTGGGGCGGGAAGGCCTGGGTGATGATGGACAGGGTGGCCGGCATCATGAAGGCCGCGCCGATGCCCTGGACGGCCCGGAAGGCGACCAGGGTCGTGTCGTTGGGGGCAAAGCCAATCGCCGCGCTCGAGATCCCGAAGGCGACCACGCCGAACATGAACATCTTGCGGCGGCCGAAAATGTCGCCCAGGCGCCCGCCGGTCACCATCAGGACGGCAAAGGTCAGCGTGTAGGCGTTCACGGTCCACTCGAGGGCGGAGAGCGACGCGTGCAGGTCGCGCTGAATGGACGGCAGCGACACGTTCACGACGGTGTTGTCCAGCATCACCATGAACAGCGCGAAGCACATCGCGCCGAGCGTCCACCAGCGGCTGTTCTCCTCAGTGACGAGGCGGTGGCGGTGGGCCAGGAGCCTTGCGGTCAAGGTTTCAATTCCCCTCGGGTCGGCAGACGGCGATGTCGGGCCGCCGGAGCAGCGGGACGAGCGCTCCGGCGAGCGCCTGGCGCTCGTCCTCGGTCAAAGTGGTGGCGAACTGCTCGAGGCCGTTGAGCCGCGCGGCGTTGAGCCGGCGGATCGCGGAACGGCCTGCATCGGTGAGGCTCACCCGCTTCATGCGGCGGTCCTCGGCGTCCTCGTGGCGTTGGACCATGCCCCGCCGGACCAGGTCATCAACCGTCCGGCTGGCCGCGGCCAGTGAGAGCGGCAACCGCTCGGCGGCCTCCTTGAGCGTCAGCTCGTGCGTGGCCTCCTCGAGCTGATGCAGGAGCTTGATCTGCGTGACGGTCAGCTCCAGCACGCCCATGGCCGCGAACAGGTCGGCGTTGCAGGTCTTGTGCAGGAACACGATCAGGGCGTAGAGGTCCGGAGCCAGCTCGGCGCCGCTGGGCACGGAGCTGCTCGTGGCGCTGGACGTGGGGGAGGTGCCGCCAGCGTTCTCCGACCGGCTCTCGGTAGTTGCTTGCATGCACGCAAGTATTGCACACACAAGTTGTATTTGTGCGCGGGAAAGGGGTTTGATGAGCGGTGTCTCGGAGCGCTCGCCGTCAAGGCGACGCGCACACCGCGCAGGACGGTCTGTATCTAACGATCGATTTCCGCACGTTTGCTCAATACCCCCGGGAGCGGGCGAGCTAGGAGGGTCGTGGACCCGGCGGAGTCTGGCCCTTCGCCTGGGGCCTGGCGCCCGCTAGGGCTGGAGCAGCTGGCCGCTGGAGCTCGGCCGCTCGCTCCCGATGTGGATCGAGGCCGAGCGGATCGGGGGAGTCACCGAGAGGGCGGCGTCGGTGCCGCCGTTGGAGGTGGGGCCGATCGTGTAATCGCCGGGACGGAAGTTCACCGCCACCTGGGTGGTGCCCTGCGGGTTGATCGGCGCGGTGCTGGCCAGGGGCTGGCTGGCGCCCGAGCGGGAGATGGACAGCGCCTCGGCCTTGGAGGCTTGATTGGTGACGACGAAGACCACCGGACCGGCCCCCAGCGAGGTCGGAGAAACCGACACTCGGGAGTCACTGACGTACACGGTCAGGTTGACCGGGGTGGGTGAGCGGGCCTGGGTAGCCGCCTTGCCACCTATGCTGCCGCAGCTGGCCAGGGCCAGTCCGCTGAGCCCGACCACGCCGATCATCCTGAAACGCATACGCGACCCGGCTCTCCTCTCCAGACCATCCAGATCCCTAGCGCCGGTCATCTTTCTGGTCGATCCGGCGCGAACCCTATCCAACCGACGTCGGCGCGACTAGTGCGGGTTCCGGATCCCGCCGGCGAGCGACTCGCGCTCGCCGTCCAGGCGACGGAGCTCAGCTTGCAATTCATCCCACGATTCCGGCTCGACCCGCTCGTATTCCTCGCCGCTCAGTTCCCGGACGCGCTCGATGTAAGTGCTCCAGGCCAGGCGAGTTTCGGCGTCGAGCTCCTGCAGTAGTTCGGCTTCCGGCAACACAGGCGTCATCTCGAGACTCCTTCCCTAGAACCAAGCAAGCCGATGCTACCCCTACAGACGGTCAAGAATGCACTTTTGTCATCCGGGAGCTGCACGGCGCCCTGCACGACGTCCGCCGCCGGGCGTATTACCCGGACTATGGAGCTTTTGGCGACCCCGATCGCGAGCGCGGAGTTCATCGTCCTCGACACCGAAACCAACGGTCTCGGAGGAGACGCGTGCGAGATGACCGAGGTCGGCGCCGTGCTGGTCGGCGGCGGTGAGCTGCACGATCGCTGGAGCTCGCTGGTCCGTCCGAGTGCGCCGTTGCGGCGGGGCATCCAGCGCTTCACGGGGATCACACAGATGATGGTCGACTCGGCTCCGTGGCCCGAGGCGGTGCTGCCCCGCCTGGCCGAGCTGCTCGAGGGCCGCGTCATGGTGGCCCACAACGCGCCGTTTGACCGCCGCGTGCTGCGTCAGGCGTTCGCGCGGGTCGGGCTTGACTGGCCCGGTCCGCCGGTCATCTGCACGGCGGCCCTGGCCCGGACGATGCTCCCGCTCCAGCGTGAGCGGCGCCTGACCGTGCTGGCCGACGCGCTGGGCATCGAGGTGCATCAAGCACACCGGGCTCTGGCCGATGCCGAGACCTGCGCGCGGGTCCTGTGCGCCCTCTTTCCTCGGTTATGCGCCAACGCGCTGACGGTGGGCGACGCGCTCAAGGCCCTGGCCCCCAGGCGCCCGTCCCGCCGGCGTAACTCACCGCGGGCCTCAGCCGGGCAGTTCCCCGGTGTACCGGCCAGCGCTCAGCCGGAGTTCGGAGAGCTTCCGCGCGACCCGGGGGTCTACCTGTTCCGAGACGGCGCGGGCCGGGTTCTCTACGTCGGCAAGTCGGTCTCGATTCGCAGCCGGGCGCGAGCCCACTTCGCCCCGTCGGCGATGCCGGCGGCGTGGAGGAGCCACGCCGCGGTGGTCGATTACCGCACCACCCGCTCCGAGCTCGGGGCGCTGGTGCTCGAGAACCGGCTCATCAAGGAGCTCGCGCCGCCCGGCAACAAGTCGCTCAACCGTCGCGACGATCGGCTGGTCTACATCCGCTGCCGGCTCGACATCCCGTTCCCGATCCTCGAGGTCAGCCCCGATCCGGCGTCTGGGCACGCGGTCACGATCGGTCCGCTGCGCGGGCGAAGGCTGGCCCTGGAGCTGGTCGAGCAGCTGGACAGCCTGTTCGGGCTGCGCCATTGCGGCCGGCGCTTGCCGCGGCGCCAATATCCGTCGGCCTACGGCCAGATGGGGCGCTGCCTGTCGCCGTGCCTGGGCGATCTGGATCCGAACCTCTACCGTCGCCGGCTCGATGAGGCTCTGCGGCTGTTCACCGGGGTCAGCCCGGAGGGCGAGGCCGGCCAGTCGCTCCTGGACCACATCGATGCCCAGATGCGGTGCGCGGCGGACGAGCAGCGCTACGAGCGGGCCGCCGCTCTGAGGCGGCGGCGGCGGCGCCTGGGGGTACTCCTCACCCGCCTGGGCGGCCTGCTCGAGGCCACCCACACGCGGCCGCGCCTGGTCCTCGGCGCCCATCCCGCGCGGCCGGAGTTCGATGCCTTCTGGGTCTCGGGGGGCAGGTTGGTCGACTGGGGCCCCGTCCTGGCCGCCGAGACCGGCGAGCTGCACGCCCGGACGGTCGCCGCCCTGGCCAGGGGCGGACGGCTCGGGGAGCTTGGCGCCCACGTACCGCCGGGCGAGATTGACGAGGTCCGCATTCTGGGCACCTGGCTGGCCTCTCACCGCGAGACCCCGCAGCTGATGCTGCACCCGGCGCTGAGTCCAGAGGACCTGGAGGCGTTTATCGAGGCAGCGTCAGTCGGCGGCGAACGGGAGCTCGACCACGACCGCACGGACCTGGTCGGGGCCGACGCTGACCTGTGAGCTGGGCGGCGCCTCGCGGCGGATCAGCGCCAGAGCCAGCCTCCCGAGAGCCGGCGACTCGGCCACGCTGCCCACCCGTCCGACCACCCGATCGGCGAAGCTGATCTCGGCCCCGGTGCTCACCGGAGCCGACACACGCAGACCGCGCAACTGCCGGTTGGGCTTGCCGCGGTAGAACAGTCGGGCCACGGTCTCCTGGCCGACGTAGCAGCCCTTGGTGAACGAGACGGCCCGGTGGTTCAGGTCCGCCTCCTGCGGGATGACGCTGTCGTCGAGATCCACCCCGTAGCGAGGGCGGCCGCTCTCCACCCGCCGGCACTCGGCTACCGACTCGGACACCGGATGGGCTCCAGCCGCCTGCAGCGCCTGGCTGAGTTCTTCGGTGACCTCGGCGTCGCACAGGAGGTCAATGCCGAGGTCGGTACGAATGGCCCGGGCGGGGATGCCGGCGACGTCGATCATCGCGTGGGCGTGCTCGGTGTCGGGGATTGACTGGGCTCCGGCTACCTCCACCGACGCGGGGCCGAGCAGCGAGAGCAACCCGCGCTGCAGGGTGCGCTTGTGCAGTTGGGTGTCGTAGCCGACGCTGAACCGACGGATCATGTTGAACAGCTCCTGCAGCGCGACCCGTTCGGTGTCGAGCAGCAGCTCCTCACCGGCGGCCAGGACCCTCAGGTCGCCGAGCATCTTGCCCTTCGGGGTGAGAAAGGCGGCATAGCAGCCAGTCCCGTCGCGCAGCGCCTCGACATCGTTGGAAATCTGGCCCTGAAGGAAACCGGCGGCTTCGGTCCCGCTCAGGGCGAGCTTTCCCCGTTCGGAGCGATCAAGCAGCCCGCAGCCGTCGGTTGACCGCTTCGTACTCGTTGGCTAGCGGGGCGACGGAAGTCACGACAGCCAAGGATAGGACCTGGACGGTCCCGGTAAAGGTTTTTCCTCTGGCTGCCGAACTTAGGGTTTAGGGCTACCATAACTTTAAGTGTCGACCACATCTGAGACATACACACTCCGCAGCTCTGCGGTCGAGGACTACGCCAAGGCCATCTACGCGCTCGAGCATCGCGGGGCGAAGCCGGTGACCACCACCGGGCTGGCCAACCGGCTCGGGGTAAAGCCCGCGTCGGCGTCGGGGATGGTCAAGCGTCTGCACGAGCTCGGACTGGTCAGCCATCAGCCCTACCGCGGGGTGTCGCTGACCGACGCCGGCCGCCGACTGGCCCTGGAGGTCATCCGTCACCACCGGCTGCTGGAGCTCTATCTGGTCGAGAGCCTCGGCGTGCCCTGGGACCGCGTGCACCAAGAGGCCGAGGTGCTTGAGCACGTCCTCTCCGAGGAGCTCGAGGAGCTGATCGCCGCCAAGCTCGGCGACCCGACTCACGATCCCCACGGCGATCCCATTCCCACTCGCGACCTGACCATCCACGAGATGGAGACCCAGAGCCTGGAGACGCTGGCAGCGGGAACCCGGGGTGTCTTTGCTCGGGTGTCCGACTCCGATCCCGAGATGCTGCGCTACCTGGCCGAGCGGGGGATCGCTCCCGGGGAGGAGCTGGAAGTCGTGGAGTGCCAGCCCTTTGGTGGGCCCGTATTCGTTCGCTTCCGCGACCAGGTCCATCCCCTGGGCGGTGAGCTGGCCCGGGCGATGAGGGTGGCCGTCCGGTCGTGAGAACCGTGCGCCAAGCCGCTTTTGAAGCGGCCGCGGAGGCTCGCTCAGGGGCGCTCGTCGAACCGGCGCCGGCGCCGCGGGTGACCACGCTCGAGGTGGGCCCCTCGCCGCTTGAGCGGTTGCTGGCCAAGGGACGCCTCAGGGCCACGCTGAGCATGACCGGGCCGGCGTTCGTGGCCGCGATCGCCTATGTCGATCCCGGCAACTTCGCCACCAATCTGCAGGGGGGTGCCCGGTTTGGCTACCTGCTGTTGTGGGTGGTGCTGGTGGCCAACCTGATGGCCATGTTGGTCCAGTACCTGTCGGCCAAGCTGGGCATCGCCACCGACCGCAACCTGCCCGAGCTGGTGCGCCTGCACTCCCGGCCGTGGGTGCGGTGGGCGATGTGGATTCAGGCCGAGGTGATGGCCATGTCGACCGACATCGCCGAATTCCTGGGGGCGGCCCTCGGCCTCAACCTCCTCTTCGGGGTTCCCATGCTGCCCGCCGGCGTGCTCACCGGGATCATCGCCTTCGCCATCCTCGAGCTTCAGTCGCATGGGTTTCGCCGGTTTGAGCTGGCCATCACCGCGCTGCTGGGGATCATCTTCCTCGGCTTCCTGTACGAGACCGTCCACATCGGGCCTTCGGCGCGTCAGTCTCTGCGCGGGCTGATTCCCCATCTTTCCGGCTCGAGCTCGGTCTACCTGGCCGTGGGCATCGTCGGAGCGACGGTGATGCCACACGTCATCTACCTGCACTCGGCGCTGACCAAGACGCGCATGCCGGCTCGCAACGATGCTGAGCGCCGGCGCGTTCTGCGCTTCGAGCGCACCGATGTCATCCTCGCCCTGGCTCTGGCCGGCCTCGTCAATCTGGCCATGCTGGCGGTCGCGGCGAAGCTCTTCCATACGCCGGCGCTCTCTGGGCTGACCAGCATTACCCAGGCCCACGCCGAGTTCGGACGGCTGGTCGGCGGGGGCGCGGCGCTGGCCTTCGGAGTGGCGCTGCTGGCGTCCGGAGCCTCCTCCTCGAGCGTCGGCACCTACGCCGGCCAGGTGGTCATGTCGGGGTTCGTCAACCTGCGCATACCGATCATGCTCCGGCGGGCCCTGACCATGATTCCGGCCATGGTCGTGCTGGCCGTGGGCGTGAATCCGACCAACGCGCTGGTCTTCAGCCAGGTCGTGCTGTCGTTCGGGATCCCGGTGGCCCTGGTGCCCCTGGTGGTGATGACCAGCCGCCGGAAGATCATGGGCGCCCAGGTCAACGGCCGGGCGCTGAGCGCGGCGGCCTATCTGGTCACTGCCGTCATCACGGCGATGAACGCCTACCTGATCTACCAGCAGTTCGCCGGCTGAGTACGCTGCTGGCCATGGCCGCGCTCACGCCTCAGTTCGACCAGGTGGTCGCCGACCTCGCTGAGGACTGGACCGACCTCGAATTCGATCTGCGCATCTTCGATGAGCGCCGCTATGTCGACGCCGCGGTGATGCTGGTCAGTGCTAATCCTCAGCCATACTCAAAGCACGACTGGCACTGGCGGCTGGTGGTCGCGCATCATTTCGGCCACGGCACCCCGGTGCCCAACATCCGCCTCGGCCTGAAGCTGCTGGACGAGGCCGGCATCGACGGCGAGCTGGCGGTGCGCGAGGTGCGCACCGGGCGCGTGGAGACGACCCAGATGTGGGGTCGCACGGAGTCGGTGCGCGAGGAGTTTCGGCGGCGACGGGTGCAGTAGCCGATGGCGCGCACCGTCGCCTTCGTCCCCGATCTGCTGTTCGGCTCAAATCTTGTTGGCGCTCTGCAGGCGGGCTCGCACGAGGTGGTCCTGGTCGCCGATCCGGACGACCTCGCCGGCGCTCTGGCTGGGGCCGACGTGCTTATCGTCGACCTGACGGCCGACCCCGGCGCCCGGATCGAGGCGGCGCGGCCGTTCCTGGGCTCCGAGGGACCACGCACGCTGGCCTTCTTCGCCCACGTGGAGCGGGATGTGCGCGCTGACGCCGAGCAGGCCGGCTTTGATCTGGTCGTTCCCCGCTCGCGGATGGCCCGGGCGGCATCGGAGCTCGTGGACCAGCTGGCCGGGGCGTAGCTGGGGGCGCGCGTCCAGTCCCGCTGGCTGACCCCGGGGCGCTCCGGTCAGCTCCCGGGCGAGAGAAAGGCCGGATCGAACATCGTCCGGACATCAGGGCGATGGGCGACGATCCCGAAGCGCCGCTCCCAGTCCGCCCACGCCCTCAGGCGAGAGGGGTTGAGCGCGCCGACTCGGCCGCCGGGGTCGTGAAAGGCGGGCAGCAGTGCCTGCAGCTCAGCCGCCTGGAGGCCGGCGTCGAGCCCTGGAACCTGAGTGATCAGCGCGTGGAGCCCGGCGGCGGGATGGGCCAGGACCTGGCCGTAGCCCTCGGTCAGTGCCCGGACCACCGAGCGCGCGCGGCTCGGATCGCGCGCGCAGGCTGGAGGCGGTGGCACACAGGATGAGCTCCGGGTAGGCGGGGGCGCCGAACTGATCGACCCGGAACACGTGAAAGCCCGGCACGCGCTTGCGCAGGGTGACGCCCTCGTCATTCCAGAACGCCGTCGCCGCGGCCACGCGCCCAGCGAGCAGATCGGCCACGGCGTTGAAGCCGATGGTGATCGTGTGGACCCGGGCCGGGGAGCCGCCGGCGCCAGCCACGACCGAATGCAGCACGGCCGTGTCGCTGGGGACGCCGGTGATTCCCACCGTGCGGCCGGCCAGCGTCGCGGGGACTGGCTCACGCCCGGGGCGGCGATGACGGCGGCCAGGGGCCGCTGGACGAGGGCCATGATCCCCACGATGGCCTGGCCGCGCTCGCGGGCGATGGCCAGGTCGTGGATGTCGAGCATGGCGAAGTCGGCCCGGCCGGTTTCGAGCAGGCGGATCGAGTCGGTCGAGGCCGAAGGGGCCACGACGTGCAGCCGGACCCCGGCGCGGAGGTCGTCATGCGCGAGCGATCGCCTCGTAGATCCCGGCGTGAACGGCGTTGGGAGTGAAGTCGAGAACCAGGGTGGCGCTCGGAGGCTGCGGGTTGGTCGAGCTCGAGACCGCGCCACAGGCCGACAGAGCCAGCGCGAGCAGCAGCGCGGCGCAGATGGCGTGCAGGCGCATTCGGCGGGCCAGGATAGGCCCGCCGGGACGCCGCTCCGTACAATCGACCTCGAGCATGCGCCGCCGCGTCACGTTCAGCCGCAACTTCGCGCTTTCGCTGTCGCGTACATGCCGCTGCTACTGCAAGTACTGCGCGTTCGCGACGCACCAGCCGCACCTGCTACGCCCCGACGGAGGTCCACGAGATCCTGGACCGGGCCGCGGGTCGCCACCGGGCCAAGGAGCTCCTGGTGCTGACCGGCGAGGCTCCTGACCACAACCCGGCGGTGGCGCGCAGCGCTCTGGCCGAGTACGGCCATGAGGACTTCACCGCCTACGTGGTCTGGGTCTGCCAACAGGCGCTCGAGCGCGGGATGCTCCCGCACACCAACCTGGGGGTGCTCGCCCGCGAGGATCTGGCCGCGCCTGCGCGAGGTCACCGCCTCGCAGGGGCTGATGCTCGAGTCGGTCTCCGAGCGGCTCATGGAGACCGTCCACGCCGGTTCGCCGACCAAGCACCCGGCCCGGCGCCTGGAGACGATCGCCGCGGCCGGCGAGCTGCGGATCCCGTTCACCAGCGGGATCCTGGTCGGGATCGGTGAGACCGAGGACGGAGCGGATGGCCGTCGCTGGCCGCGCTGGCCGAGGTCCAGGAGCGCCACGGCCATCTCCAGGAGCTCATCCTGCAGAACTTCGTTCCCCACCAGAGCTACTACGGCCGCGAACCGGCCGAGATCGCCGGCGCCGCCGCCGAGGAGTACTGGCGCACCGGCGTGGGGGACGGGCCCGCAGCTCGACGCTCCAGCGTGGGCCTCGCCGGTAAGCGTCGAGGACATGAAGCGACTGGTGGCCGAGACTCGCCGGCTGATGCCCGAGATCGGGATCCAGGTGCCGCCCAACCTGTCCGACTGGTGGCCGGAGCTGGTGCGAGCCGGAGCCACCGACCTGGGCGGCCTCAGCGCCAACGGCGACCACATCTCCCCCGAGCATCCCTTCCCGTCGCCGACTCAGGTCCGCAAGCGTCTGGCTCCGGACGGCGTGGCCGTCTCCGAGCGACTGTGCGTCTATCCGGAGTACATCGACCCGGAGTGGATCGCTGAGCCGGTGCTCGACGTGATCACGCAGCCGCTACTGGTCGTTCATCCCCCGCCGGGGCAGTGGCCGGCGGGCCGAGCTGCGGGTCGCCGACGACGTCGCCCCGCGAGCGATCGAGCGGGCCGCGAAGTGGTCACGCGCTGAGCCCGGAGGAGCTGACCGCGCTGTTCGCCGAGCAGCGCGCCGCCCGTGATCGAGGATCTGCGGCGGGGCGGCCGACGAGCTCCGCCGGCGCCTGGCCGGCGACACGGTCACCTTCGTGGTCAACCGCAACATCAACGTGTCCAACGTATGCGTGGTCGGCTGCGCATTCTGCGGCTTCGGCCAGTCCAAGCGCTCGCCCGACGCCTATGAGCACTCCGAGAGCCGAGTTCGCCCGCCGGGTCGAGGAGGCCGTCGAGGCCGGGGCCACCGAGCTCTGCATCCAGTCGGGCATCCATCCCGACTGGGACGCTCGAGGACTACCTGGGCTGGCTGCGCTTCGCCAAGCGGCTGGCTCCCCAGCTTCACCTCCACGCCTACTCGCCGATGGAGATCTCGCACATGTGCGAGGTCAGCGGCTTGGCTCCGCGCGCGGTGTTCGCGCAGCTGCGTGAGGCCGGACTGGGCTCGACGCCGGGTACCGCGGCCGAGGTCCTGCACGACGGGGTACGCGAGCGCATCTCCCCCAACAAGCTGCCGGTCGCCCGCTGGGTCGAGATCATCGAGGCCTCCCACGCGGAGGGCGATCCGCTCCACGGCGACGGTCATGTTCGGCCACATCGAGGAGCCCTGGGAGCTGGCCGAGCACATGCGCGTCGTCCGGGAGCTGCAGGAGCGCACCGGTGGGCTTCACCGAGTTCGTGCCGCTGTCCTTCATTCCCTTCCACACCCTGCTCGGCCGCACACACGGCGTGCAGGAGATCTCCCGCGAGGAGAACCTCAAGCACACCGCGGTGTTCCGTCTCGCCCTGGGCGACACGGTGACCAACCTCCAGGCCAGCTGGGTCAAGATGGGTCTCGACGCCGCCACCGAGGCGCTGCGCTGGGGGGTCAACGACCTGGGCGGCACGCTGATGGAGGAGTCGATCTCGCGCATGGCCGGCAGCTACCACGGCGTCCGGCTGGAGCCCGAGGAGCTGATCGCCGCGGCCCATCGTGCCGGGCGCCCGGCGGCGGAACGCACCACCCTGTACGACATCCGCCGCCGGTACGCAATACGCCGGTGGCCGCGTGAGCGTCGAGCGCGCCGCCCTCGTTATTCGCCGGCGTCGAGCCGCTCGAGGTGTTCGTCGAGCTGCTGGCCGAGCTCGACACCGATATCACCTCGACCGAGTTCTATGACCGCATCTGCGAGGCCATCTGCCGGCTGACCACGATGCGCCGGGCGGCGATCTTCATGGCCGAGGCGGGTCGGCGGACGGTGCGGGCGGTGGGCAGCTACGGGACCTCGCTCGCGCAGCTGGCCACCCTTGAGCCGAGCCCCACACTGGTGGCCACCCCGATCGCCCAGCGCGCCCTGGCCCAGGACGAGGTGGTGGTCGTCTCCGAGCGGATCGAGGAGCAGGTACCCAAGGAATACGCCGAGCTGCTCGGCATCACGACGCTGGTCTGCACGCCGCTGAGCGCCGCCGGGCGGGCCTACGGCGTGATCTGCGCCGACCGCGGCGGCGGCCGCTTCGAGCTCAGCGACGGAGAACGTCATCTGCTCTGGACCCTGGGCAAGACGGCGGCGCTGGTGGCCACGGCGCGCAACGCCACCCGTCAGGAGGAGCGCAACCGCCGACTGGGGGAACGGATCGAACTGGCCCGGGAGATCCACGAGCGGGTCATGCAGCGGCTGTTCGGCGTCTCGCTGGCGCTGAGCGCCGAGCGCTCGTTCGATGACCAGGAGCGCGAGCGCTGCCGCGTCGAGATGCAGGAGGCGCTCAACGATCTGCGCCGCGCTCTGGAGCGTCCGCTGGCCGCGGTGCCCCTACAGACCGGGACAACCCTCGAGGCCGAGCTGGCGCGAAGGATCGACGGCCGGCGAGCTGATCGAGATCGAATGGGCGCTGGGTGTCAAGGTGCCCTCCGACGTCGAACCCCTGGCTCAGTCCGTCCTGGCCGAAGCTCTGCGCAACGTGAGCAAGCACGCCGCCGCTTCCAAGATCACCGTTGGGGTCTGCGCCGACGATGACACGTTCACCATGGAGGTCCGCAATGACGGCGTCGGTCCCGGTGCGCGGGGCGCTGGAATGGGTCTGCGCCTGGCTGCGTTCGAGGCGCTTCAACACGGGGGGATGATCGACTTCGGAGCCCCGGCGCCCGGTCTTTGGCGGGTGCGGTTGGTCGTGCCCGTCGGCGAGGCGGAGCGGTGAGCTCGGCGACCACGGCAGCGGCGGCTGCGGGTGCTGGTCGTCGATGATCACGACGTCGTGCACTGGGGCTTCCGGGTCATGCTCGGCGAGCAGCCCTGGGTGCAGCGGTGCCTGGCGGCGCGCAGCGGAGCCGAGGCCCTCGAGATACTGCGCAACTTCCGCGCCGACGTGGCCCTGGTCGACTTGTTCCTGGCCGAGGAATCGGGTGCGGACGTCTGCGACTCGATCCGCCGCGCCTCGCCGGCGACGCGGGTGCTCCTCATCTCCGGCGCCGGGCGCATGTCACCCGCCGCTGCCCGGGCCGCCGGGGCGTCGGGTTTCGTCTCCAAGGACTGGGAGGCCCGCGACGTGGCCCGGGCCGTGCGGGCGGTGGGGCTGGGCATGACCATGTTCGCACCCACCTCCGAACAGCCCGCGCCGCTGCTCAGCGAGCGCGAGCGCGAGGTACTCGATCTGATCGCTGCCGGGTCCACCAACCGGGAGATCGCCGAAGCAGCTGTTTCTCTCGCCGCACACGGTCAAGGAGCACACCAGCGCCCTGTACCGCAAGCTTCAGGCCCGCAACCGTGCCGAGGCCGTGCAGCGGGCGCAGCGCATCGGGTTGATCGGTTAGGTCCGGACCGGGCGCTGGCCGGCGTCAGCTGGGTTAGCGGCGGCGGAGGACCCGCTCGATGGCGGGCAGCTTGAGCGCGTGGGGGACGTAGCGCGCGGCCAGCATCGCCGTGCGAATGGTCAGGCCGGGCACGACGACCCGCTGGCCGTCCTCCAGGCCCTTGACCCCGGCACGGGCCGTCTGCTCCGCTGTCACCCATGCCGGTTCGGGGACCGCCTTCTCGAACGCCTGACCACCGGCCTGCCAGCCGGCCACATCCCAGAACTCGGTCGAGACAGGTCCGGGGGCCAGCGCGGTCACCGTCACGCCGAGGCCCCGCACCTCCTGATGTAGCGCCTCGGAGAAGGTGAGCATGTAGGCCTTGGCCGCCGAGTAGCCGGCCGAGTAGGGCAGCGGCTGCATACCTGCGGTGGAGGCGACGTTCAGGATCGGCGCCATGACCGCGGCTGATCATGTCAGGCAGAAACGCGGAGCAGAGCGCCACCGGCGCCTCGACGAGGATCTTCACCTGGTCGATCTCTCGCTCGGGATCAGCTTCGTGGAACGGACCGCCGGTGGCGAAACCGGCGTTGTTGACCAGGATGTCGACTTCGAGGTCGAGGGCGGCCACCCGGCCGGCCAGGCGATCGCGCGAGGCGCTCTTGGTCAGGTCACAGCCCAGGCTCTCGGTCCGGATGCCGTGCTTCGCTGCAAGTTCGTCGCCGAGTTCGTCGAGCTTGTCCTTGCGGCGGGCGACCAGGACAAGGTTGTGACCCCGGGCGGCCAGTTCGCGGGCCACCGCCGCTCCGATGCCTGCCGAGGCGCCGGTTATGAGGGCCGCGCTGGACGGTCTTGGCTCGGGCAGGCTCACGGGCGCCAGCCTATCGTGCTCCCCCCGAACGGGGGGAACTAGGCGCGCGGGGTGTATCGCAGGAGCCAAGACGGCGTAGGTTGATCCGAATGTCCCCGAGTAGCGCGATCCTGTTTCCCGGACAGGGAAGCCAAACCTCCGACTATGCGTGAGGCGGTGCAGCGCGCCCGTCCGGAGCTGCTCGAGATGGTCACCGCGGCGGTCGGGGAGGATCCATTCCCGCGTGCTGGCGAGGGAACCAACTTCGCCCAGCCGGCCATCTTCACCGCCAGTCTGGCTGGGTGGTCCACGTCTTGGCTCGCCCCTGGGTGACTTCATGGCCGGGCATTCACTGGGCGAGCTGGCCGCCCTGGTGGCGGCCGGCGCGCTGGCCGAAGCGGACGGGTTGGCCCTGGTCACCCTGCGCGGAGCGCTCATGCACGAGGCCGGGCGCACGGAGGGACAGGGCGGGATGGTCGTGGTCATGGGAAGAGGCGCGTCCGAGCGTGCGCCGGAGGTTGCTCTGGCGCACGGACTGGTGCTGGCCAACGACAACTCCCCACAGCAGGTGGTGCTGTCCGGTTCGCGTGCCGCCCTACCCGACGCGGTGACTCACGCCAAGGACCTTGGCCTGAGGGCCATGGAGCTGGACGTCACCGGCGCGTTTCATTCCCCGATGATGGCCTCGGCAGTGCCCCAGTTCGAGTCTGCGCTAGCCGCGACCAAGTTCAGCGAGCCCGTCGTTCCAGTCCTTTCCGCGGTCACCGCGGCGCCCTTCACGGATCCGCGGCGGGAACTGGCCGAGGCGCTCACTATGCCCGGTGCGCTGGCGCGAGACGATGCTGACCCTGCACGAACTGGGCGTGACCCGCTTCATCGAGGTCGGCCCCGGCCGGGTGCTGACCGGGCTGGCCAAGCGGACGCTGCAGGACGTGGAGCTCGTCAGTGCTTGAGACGCACGGAACGCCGGTTGCCTCCGGAGCGGAGCTGCGCCCGCCACTGACTGTGCGCCCGCGGCGATCCTGGCAGTCGCCACCGCCCTGCCCGAAGGCCGTCTGACCACCGCCGAGCTGGCCGTCAGCGCTCGGAGTCAGCGAGGAATGGATCTTCTCGCGCACCGGCATCCGGGAACGGCGACGGGCGGCACCCGAGGAGCGACTGAGCGATTACGCCGCGCTCGCCGGGGCGGGTGCGCTGGAGCGCGCCGGGCTGGCCGCGGCCGAGTTCGATCTGGTCATCGTGGCCACCATGACTGCGGATGAGATCACGCCCAACACGGCACCGATCGTCGCCCACAAGCTGGGCGCGCACCGAGCCGGGGCCTTTGACGTCGGGGCGGCCTGCAGCGGATTCTTGGTCGGTCTGGCCCAGGGGACAGCGCAAATCGAATGCGGCCGGGCTGAGCACGTTCTGCGTCGTCGGTGCTGACTTCATCACCCGGGTCACGGACTACGAGGACCGCCGCACCGCTCCGCTGTTCGCCGATGCCGCCGGGGCTGTCGTGCTGGGAGCCGGCGGCCCGGGCCGAGGGGTGATCGGGCCGATCGTCCTCGGCGCCGACGGTTCGCACGCCGAGACGATCATCGCCACGCTGAGCGAGCGCGTCCTGCGCATGGACGGGCCCGAGGTGTTCCGCAACGCCATCGCCCGCATGAGCGCGGTGACGCTGGACGCGGTGGCTCAGTCCGGGCTCGGCGCTGGCCGACATCGACCTGTTCGTCTACCACCAGGCCAACGCCCGCATCACCCGTGCCCTCGGCGAGCGGCTCGGGTCTGGCCCCCGAACGAGTCGTGGACTGCATCGAGCTGCTGCGGCAACGCCTCGGCGGCGACGCTGCCGGTGGCCCTGTTGGCCGCCGAACAGGACGACGGCCGCCTGCGCCCGGGCGCCCGCGTGCTGCTCAGCGCCTTCGGCGCCGGCTTCACCTGGGGGGGCGGCGGTCGTGGAGTGGGGCTCGGGTGGCTGACTTGCGCCAGGACGGCTGCGTGCTGGTCACCGGTGGCTCGCGCGGGATCGGCGCGGCGATCGCCCGAGCTCTGGCTGCCGACGGCTGGCGCGGTGGGGGTCAACTACCGCTGCCGATCGGGCCGCTGCCGAAGCGGTGGTTGCAGACATCGGAGAGGCCGGCGGTCAGGCCGTCGCCCTTCAGGCCGACGTCGACCGACCGGTCCGCGGCCGAGACGCTGTTCAGCGCGCTGGAATCCCATTTCGACGGTCCGGTGCTCGGACTGGTCAACAACGCGGGCATCAGCGCCGACGACCTCGCTCCGTCGCTGGGCGACGAGGAGTGGGACCGGTGATCGAGACCGACCTGACCGCGGCCTTTCGTCTTACTCGCCGGGCGCTGCGAGCCGATGCTGCGGGCGCGCGCGGGACGGATCGTCAACATCGTCCTCGGTCGGTCGGGCTGCGGGCCAATCCCGGGCAGGCCAACTACGCCGCGGCCAAGGCGGGGCTGATCGCTTTGACCAAGACGGCCGCGGTCGAGGTCGCCCGCCGCGGGATCACCGATCAACGCCGTGGCGCCGGGCTGGATCGAGACCGAGATGACCGCCGGCGTGCAACCAGGACCTGCTCGCGCAGGTGCCCGGCGCGCCGAGCGGGAACTCCGGAGGAGGTAGCGGCCTGCGTACGCTTCCTCGTCTCTGATGCATGCGAGCTATGTCACCGGTGCGGTGCTATCCGTAGACGGCGGCCTAGCGGCATGAACATGCGTGTTTGGAAAGGAGCACGGAATGTCAGTGACAACCGAGCAGGTCGAGGGTCGCGTGGTGGAGACGCTGGCCAGCTTCGGTCCCGACCAGAGCCAGATCACCCGCAGTGCGACCTTCGAAGAGCTGGACATCGACTCGCTGGATCTGGTCGAGCTGGCCCAGGTCGTCGAGGATGAGTACGGCGTGGTCCTGAAGGGCGAGGACATGAAGGAGCTCAAGACGGTCGGAGACGCCATCAACCTGATCGTTGAGCGGGCGGAGGAGTGAGCCCGAGGCCGGACAGACGGAAGGTCGTCGTCACCGGGATGGGCGCGGTCAGCCCGCTCGGGGTGGGCGCCAACCCGCTGCACGAGCGCTGGGCCGAAGGGGTCGTCGGCATCGCCGACGGCGCCGGGAGCCTGCCGGCGACTTCGAGGCCAAGGAGTTCCTGTCGATCAAGGAGGTGCGCCGGCTGGACCGCTTCTCGCAGTTCGCGGTCGTTGCCTCGGAGGAGGCGGTGCACCAGGCGGGCTGGGAGCGGCGAGTCGCCGTACGACCCGCTGCGGATCGGCTGCGTGATGGCCACCGGGATCGGCGGCATCGACACCGTCGAGACCCAGCACGACGTGATGCGCGACCGCGGGGCGAAGATGGTCTCCCCGCTGGGGATCCCCATGTACATGCCCAACGCTGCCGCCGCCGCGGTGTCGATGAAGCACGGGCTGCACGGCCAGAGCTATGGCGTCGTCTCGGCCTGCGCCAGCGGTGGGCACGCGCTGGGCTCGGCCCTGCGCATGATCCAGTACGGCGACGCCGACGCGGTGGTCTGCGGGGGTGCCGAGGCGACGCTGACCGAATTTGGCTTTGCCTGCTTCAACGCCATTCAGGCCCTGTCGCCGACCGGGATCTCACGGCCTTTCGACGCCCGTCGCGACGGCTTCGTGATGGGGGAGGGGGCGGGAATGCTCGTGCTCGAGGAAGCCGAGGCGGCCCAGGCCCGCGGGGCCACGATCCTGGCCGAGCTGGTCGGTTACGGCTCGACCTCCGACGCCTTCCACCTGACCGCGCCGGAGCCGACCGGGGGCCCCGCCTCCCGGGCGATCGAGCTGGCGCTCGCCGATGCCGGCGCGACCGCGGCCGAGGTGGACTACGTCAACGCACACGGAACCTCGACCCAGCTCAACGATGCCGCCGAGACGGCCGCTCTGAAGCGCGCGCTCGGCGAGCATGCCTACCGGGTCCCGATCTCCTCGACCAAGTCCTCCATCGGCCATCTTCTCGGCGCGGCCGGAGCGGTCGAGGCGGTGGCCACGCTCCGCACGCTGATCACCGGCGTGATCGCCCCGACGCTCGGGCTACGAGCAGCCCGATCCCGAGCTCGACCTCGATTACGTGCCCGGGCGAGTCCCGCCCGCTGATCACCGGCAACGGACATCCGCCGCTGGCGCTCTCCAACTCGTTCGCCTTCGGCGGCCACAACGTGTCCCTCGCCTTCCGCGGAGCGCCGTCGATGAGCGCTCGCCTCGCAGCCGGCCAGCGCCGAGCGGCTGAGCCCCGTTCGAGCGACTGGAGGCGCTGTGCGATCCCGGCAGCCTGCGCGTCATGCGCTCCAGCGTGCGCTCGACGCGGCTGGGTGAACGAGCCATCCCCGGCGACGGCGTGGTCGGCCGGGACCGGTCTGGTCGACGGGCGCCCGATCGCCTGCTACGCGCAGGACGGGGCCTTCCTGGGCGGGATCGCTGGGCGAGCGCCACGCCGACACGATCGTCCGGCTGCTGGGCATGGCCGAGCGGGCCGGGATGCCGGTGGTCTCGTTCGTCGAGTCCGGTGGTGCGCGGATGCAGGAGGGCACGGCGGCGCTGGCCGGATACGGACGGATCTTCCGCCAGACCGTGGCCCTGACCGGCCGCGTCCCGCAGATCTCGATCGTCTCCGGTGCCTCGGCCGGCGGCGGTGCGTACTCCCCGGCGCTGACCGACCTGATCGTGATGACCGAGGACGCGGCGATGTTTCTGACCGGGCCCCGGTGGTCGTGCGCGAGGCGCTGGGCGAGGAGATCGACGCCGCTGGGCTGGGCGGACCGCACGTCCACGACCGCAACGGCGTCTGCCACCTGGTCGAGCGCGATGAGGCCAGCGCCGCGGCGCGGGTGCGCGAGCTGCTCGCCTACCTGCCCGCCTCGGCCGGCGCAGCGCCGCCGCGCGTGGCGACGCGGGACCCGGCGCATCGCCGACCCGGGCGCCTTCGTCCCCGCCGGCGCGCGCAGCGCCTACGACGTGCGCGACGCGCTGGCCGCGATCATCGACGCCGGCGCCTGCAGGAGCTGTCCCGCGCTGGGCGCGCAACGTGGTCACCGCCCTGGCGCGGATCGACGGACGGCGCGGTCGGCATCGTCGCCAACCAGCCCCGCTACCTGGGCGGCGTGCTCGACGCCGAGGGCTCGGAGAAGGCGGCCCGCTTCGTCGACTTCTGCAACAGCTTCGGGGTGCCGCTGGTGGCCATCGTCGACACGCCCGGCTTCATGCCCGGGTCTCGCCAGGAGCAGGCCGGCGTGATCCGCTGCGGCGCGCAGCTGGTGCGCGCCTTCGCCGCCGCCACGGTGCCCAAGCTCACCGTCGTGCTGCGCAAGTCCTACGGCGGCGCCTACATCACCATGAACTCGCGCGACCTGGGCGCCGACCTGGTTCTGGCCTGGCCCGACGCCGAGCTCGGGATCATGAGCGCCAAGGCCGCCGTGGGGATCGTCAACCGGCGCGAGCTGCGCGTCGCCGCGGACCCCGAGGCCGAGCGCGACCGCCTGGCCGACGCCTACGCTCGGCGAGCACCTGCTGGCGCAGAGCGCCGCCGCCGAGGGCTTCGTGGACGAGATCGTCGCTCCGGCCGAGACTCGGGATCGGCTGGCGTGGCGCTGGACGCGTTCGCCGCCGGTGGTGCCGCCAGGTGATCCTGGCCGGCAAGCGCCTGCTCATCACCGGCGTCATCACCAAGGACTCGATCGCCTTCCACGCCGCCGAGCAGGCACAGGAGGAGGGCGCCGACGGTGCTGCTGACCAGCTTCGGGCGGGTGAGCCGGATGACCGAGCGGGCGGCGCAGCGGTTGCCCGAGCCGGTGGACGTGCTCGAGCTCGACGTCAACCGCCCCGAGGATCTCGAGGCCCTCACCGTTTCGCTGCGTGAGCGCTGGGGCCGCGTGGACGGTGTGCTGCATGCGATCGCCTTCGCGCCGCAGGACGCGCTGGGCGGAGGCTTCATGACCGCGCCCGGCCGAGAGCGCCATGGCTGCCTTTCAGACCAGCGCCTTCTCGCTCAAGGCGCTGGCCGCCGCCGTGGCGCCGCTGATGGACAGCCGGGGCGGGGATCGTCGGGCTGGACTTCGACGCCAGCGTGGCGTGGCCGATCTACGACTGGATGGGCGTGGCCAAGGCGGCGCTCGAGTCGGTCTCGCGCTATCTGGCCCGCGATCTCGGCCCCCGGGCATCCGCGTCAACCTCGTCTCCGCCGGCCCGCTGGGCACGGTCGCCGCCCGGGGGATCCCCGGCTTTGAGGCGCTGGCCGAGCTGTGGCGCGCTCAGGCTCCGCTGGGCTGGGACATGGACGATCCCGCCCCGGTGGCCGCGCGATCTGCTGGCTGCTGTCTGACTACGCCCGGGCCATCAGCGGCGAGATCGTCCACGTCGACGGCGGCTTTCACGCCGTCGGGGCGCCGCCGGTGGGACGGCCCGTCGCCTCGACACGAGCGTCGAGCTCGCTCGGGCGTCGCCGGAGCAGCGCGACCGCCCCCGGGCCATCCTCTTCGGTCACGTGCCGTCCGGCGCCGGTGATCAGCACCGCCGGCTGCATCGCGTTCTTGGCGCGGGCCAGGTCGGCGGCGGCGGCCAGCTGATCGGCCACGGCGATCCAGGTCGCCCGCAGCTCGCGCCCCCGGGTGTCGCGCGCGCCCGCGCCAGTCCTCCAGCGCGCCAGCCCGGCGGCGCCGATGGCCACGTCGACCTGGCCGTGGCGCCAGGCGCGTCCGAACGAATCGGTGATCAGCACCGCCGGGGCGTACGCCGGTCGCGCCCGCAGGCCGGCCCGGATCGTGCCGTGCCGAGCGGTCGGGGTCCACGGGCAGCATGATCAGCGTGTCGTCGTCGGGCGCGTTGGAGGCGTCGACGCCGGCGTTGGCGCAGACGAAGCCGTGGTGGGTGACCGCGATCAGCACGCCGTGCTCGGCTCGCCGGATCTCGGCGGACTCGTCGAGCACCACCTGCACATGGCGCGGGTCCTTCTCCAGCCGCGTGGCCAGGTCCCGGGCGCGGGCGGTCGGCAGTGACCTCGCTCAGGCGGCGGGTGCGACCCTCGGCCTTGGAGACGACCTTGTGAGCGAGGACGAGCACGTCGCTGCGGCCGGCCGCTGCGGCGGGCAGCGCGCCGGCCAGCAGGCGCGGCCAGGTCGTCTCCGGCTGCGACCTCGGGCAGGCCCTCGAGAGCCTGCCGCGCAGCATCAGCGCTCGGTCGCGCATCCGTGCGATCTGCAGCGAGCATCCCGCGCGTGTGGGCGGCACCGCCGCGGGCGTGGCCGAGCGTGCGTCTCGATCTCGGCCAGGTCCTCGGGCGTGTCGAGTCGAGGGCGAGCGAGGGAACCGTCACGGTGTCGAACCTCGAGCCCGGCGTCCTGCGGCGTTCTGCTCGTGGCGAGCGCGGCTGCCGGGGCCGAAGGCGGGCAGAAAACGCACGGGCGGGGAGATGAGCAGGGCGTTGGTGCCGCTGCCGTGGCGGTCGGGCACGATCAGCACCGAGCGCGCCGGGGCGGGGCGGTCGATCAGCGCGTCGAGCTCGACCGGGTCGAGCAGCGGGCAGTCGCCGGGCACGAGCAGCACTCGCTCGGCGCCCAGCTCCACCGCGCATGGCGCGATCCCGACCGCGGCGGCATGGTTGTGGCCGCGCTGCTCATCGCCGATCACCTCGGCGCCGTAGCCCTCGGCGATCTGCTGCGCGACGGTGTCGGCGGACGACGACGATCATGCCGGCGAGCGCCTTGGTCCGGCGCAGAGCGACCAGGACGTCGGCGAACATCGCCTCGACCAGTGCCCGCCGCGGTGAGCGGACCGAGAGCGTCACGCAGCCGCTGCTTGGCCTGGTCAAAGCCCTTGATGGGCAGGATGGCGAGCGGCTGGACACGGGTGACAACGGTCCAGATTCCGGAGCGGGCCTAGGCCACGAGCGCGAAGCTGCAGCGCCTGCTCGGCCAGCCGCCGGCGCCGGCCTCGGGCGTGTCCATCAGCATGTCGGTCTGCAGCAGCGGCAGACCGCTCGATGCGCTCGTCGGCGACCAGGACCGTCGATCAGGAGCCGTACATGGCGACCACGCCGGCGGCATCCAGCGGCTGGCCCGCGCCGCGCAGGAAGGCCGCGGTCGGCCCCTTGAGCACCTCGCCGCCGACGATCGGGCTGACCGCCACGACGGGGCGCCGGGCTGGCCAGGGCTCGCGGCATGCCGGGCACGGCAAGGATCGGACCGATCGAGATGACCGGGTTCGACGGGCCGATGACGATCGCCCGTGCGTCGGCGATCGCCTCGATGCACCTCCGGGGTGGGTCGCGCGGCGCCGCGGCGCCGCGGAAGTCGACGTCGCGCGACTCTCCCCTGCGCCGCGTTGGCGGATCAGGAATTCCTGCAGACCCCACCAGCGATCGTCGGCCAGCACCCGGGTGCGCACCGGCTGGTCGCTCATCGGCAGGACCGCGGCGCGGACCCCCAGGGCGGCGGTGATCGCCGGCCTGGGCCTCGGTCAGCCGATCGCCGGCGTTCAGCCGCCGGGCCCGCTCCAGGCCGATAGGCGAGGTCACGGTCTCCGAGGTTGAACCACACGTCGACGCCAAGCTCGCGCAGCCCGTCCATGACCTGAAAGGTGTCGTCCGTCGAAACCCCAGCCGCGGCGTCGATCCGGTCAGCGAGCCAGAAGGTGATCAGGTCCGGGTCCGGGCGAGACGTAGGCGCCGTGGATCTCGATGTCGTCGCCGGTGTTGGCGATCACCACCAGCTCTTCGCCGGCCGGTGACGTCGAGCATGCCGCGGGCCAGCTTGGCCCCGCCGGTCCCGCCGGCGAGGACGACCACCGGCCGCGGCGCATTGGACGGACCCGGTTGTGGTGCTGCTCGCCGATGGGGCGCTCGGAGCCGGCGTTCGGCGATGCCGGCTGGTTGCCGGGCAGCTCGGCGTCGAGGGCGTCGACCAGGGCGAGGGCCGAGCCCGAGAACCCGGTCCGCGGCGGCGGGGTCGAGCGTTCGGCGCGGTGTCCTCGGGAAGGTGCGAGCGCGGGGCCAGGCCGCCCGTCGTCCAGCGCCCCGAGCGTGATCGCGGGCAGGCCGCGCCGGCGGGCGGGCAGGCGGGGGAGAGGCCGCGGCCGCGGTGCGGGCGCGCGCCGGGCCGGCCCTGCCCGGTTGGCCGCCCGCGGCCTCGGCGGCGAGCTGCGACCAGGCGAGGGAGGAAGCGCAGCGGGGATCAGCGACCCGTCAGCTGGTCCACCAGCGAGGTGTCCCGGCCGCCGGCGGCCCAGCCCGAGGACCATGGTCCGGCCGGCAGCAGCTCACGGCGGCGCGCCCAGGTGGTGGCTCAGTCCCAGCTCGCGCCATCCCCGGCGCCCGTGAGGACGAGCTCGACGGCCAGCTGCTGCGGCGGTGAGACGTCGAGCGCGCGAACCAGCGCGAGCGCGACGCCGGTCCCGCTGGCGTTGTCATCGGCCGCCGGTCCGAAGCCTGAGCTGCCCAGCTCGAGCAGCAGGGCGAGGGCCAGGATCAGCGCGGCGGTGAGGATCAGCTGGGGGACCGCGACCGGGCGGACCGCTGTGCTGCCGCCGTCGCGCAGCACGGCGATGACCAGCAGCCACGCGCAGGCCAGCGCCAGCCAGCCGAGCCAGCCGGGCGCCAGCGGGCCGAGCCGGCGCGCTGGCCGCCGCCGGGCGGCGGACGGCGGGCGGTAGACAAGGCCCATGCCGTCCGGCGTCGTAGTTGGCGGTGACGATCAGCCGTACCGGCAGGTGCGTCCGGGGGCGGGGGGCTGACCACGTTCTGGCTGGCCCGCTCGGCGGTGAGGCGCCGACCCGAGCGAGATCCCGGTGAGCGCGTCGCAGAGAACGGACAGCGAGCGCGGCGAGGATGATCGCGCCACCGACCTTGGGCGACGCCGATCGTGACCAGGCTGCCGAGCAGCGGCCAGCGCGGCGTGCCAGGCGTGGGCCAGCGCCCAGTTCGGGCGGGACCAGAAGGTCTCGAGATTGCCTCGCGGCGCGCCGGTGCGGAGTCTCACCGGCCAGCCAGACGGGCGGCCCGGCGCTCGGCGTTGGTCCCGCGCCCCGGCCGGCGAAACCGGGTCAGCGCGGCGACCGTGTCCGCGGCGGCCATGTGCCGCGCCATGATTCCAGGCGGGCCACAGGGGGCGAGCCACGAGCCGCTATAACGAGACCGATGAGCGGACTCGGCCGAGGAAGCGAGCTGCTCGAGATCGCTCAGGAAGCGGCGCCTGGGCGGCGGCGGCCAAGCTGCGCTCGCGCTTCGGCCGATCGCGCACGAGGTGCAGGCCAAGAGCAGCCCCACCGATCTCGTCTCCGAGACCGACGTCGCCGCCGAGTCGGCGATCCGCGACGTGCTCGGCCGGCGTCGCCCAGACGACGCGATCCTCGGTGAGGAGGGCGGGGCGACCGGGCACGGGGAGCTTCGCTGGGTGATCGATCCGCTCGACGGGACGACCAACTTCCTGTTCGGGGTCCCGCAGTTCGCGGTCAGCGTGGCCTGCGAGGACGCCGACGGCGGGCTGGCCGGCGTCGTGCTGGACCCGATCCGCGACGAGTGCTTCACCGCCACCCGCAGCGGCCCGCCGGAGCTCAACCGGGAGGAGATTCGCCTCATCCGGCAGAGCGATCTGGCTGTGGCCCTGGTCGCAACCGGGTTTGGGTACAGCGCCGAGGTCCGGGCCCGCCAGGCCGAGGTGCTGACCCGCGTGCTGCCCCGGGTGCGGGACATCCGCCGTGCCGGTGCGGCCGCGCTCGACCTGTGCTGGTGCGCCTGCGGGCGCTACGACGCCTACTGGGAGCGGGGCTCAAGCACTGGGACGGGCCGCCGGGCAGCTGATCGCCGCTCGGGCCGGGCTCAGCGTCCACACGCTGCCCGAGCGCGGTGAGGATCCCGCCGGGCTGCTGGTCGCCCCGACGGCCTGGCCGACGAGCTGCTCGGGTTGGTGCTGGGCGGCTGATCCGGGTTGGCGGCTGGGCGGCTAACCCGTGTGGACGTGCTGGGCGGCTTGATCCGGGTTGACCGCTGGGCGGCTAACCCGTGTGGACGTGGGGGGCGGCTGATCCGCGCGGCCGCGTGCCCGCTGGCGCCTGTCGGGGACGGCCCATAGACTTGGGCCGCCCCGCGGCGGTGGTGGAACGGTAGACACGATGGCCTCAAAAGCCATTGTCCTTCGGGACGTGTGGGTTCGAATCCCACCCGCCGTACTGCCTTTCTCCCTGTAAATCGGGCTTTACGGCGCTCGGTCTACCAGTCGTCTACCAATCTGGGCGGTCCGTGGTCAGTGGACGGCGCGGTTCGCCTTCGGATTGCTGAACTCAATCCAATAGGCGATCTTGTCGGGATTGACCCAGACGCGATTGCCGTCAGAGGTCAACGCAAGCGGGGCTCCTCGGTGCGTGTTGGCAAAGCCGTCTTGCACTTGGGACGGCTCCTCATCAACGGAGAGTCGCATTTCACCTGAAAAGAAGATCATCGTGGGCATGGCTCGATGTTGGCGCCCGACTCGGACGTAGGTTGAGCCCACGCCGGATGATCCGGTTATGGCCTCGCTGGCGAGAACTGCCGTCTCAGGCGGTGGCCGCTTGGGGGCCGCCGGCGACGGTCTTGCTGCCCCGCCGTCGGGCCTCTTCCTCGGGCACTTCCTGCTCGACGTTCCAGCCTTGGGCGAAGCCGACCATTGAGAAGATGATCAGGGCCAGTTCGACGGGGATGAGCAGGAGGGTGATCGTGCCCAGGGAGTCGCTGCTCAGTCCGCCACCACCGAACAGCGATTGGGCCGCCGCGAAACCGGTGTTATTGCGATCGAACCAGCTGGTTCCGGCCAGGCCGGTTGTGGTGACGACGGCGATGATCAACAGCAGGATCCCCAGCAGCGCGGCCAGGGGTAGAAGACCGCGTGCCCAGCGCAAGAGAATGAAGCCGGCCAGCAGCAGGTAGGCCAGGCACCAGAAGAAGTTGATCGGCTTCAGACCCTGGAGCTTGCTCCAGCCGCCGATGGTCAGCATGAGCATGAGCACCACCGAGGCGAGCAGCAGGACGACGACAATGAGGCGGGTCAGCTTGCAGATCGCCTTATCCCGATTGGGATGTACGACCACGTAGCCGGGCCTGACATTCCGTACTTGCGCCACGAGCGCGGACGATACCTCTTTGCTGGGGCGTCATGCAGCAGTTTCCGGCTGGTTGGGCGGACCTCGACGCGGCCTACAATCGGCCCGCGCCGTCTTGGCGCCGCCCGCGGGCGTGGCGGAACTGGTCTACGCGCCGGCTTTAGGTGCCGGTGGGCGCAAGCCCTTGGGGGTTCGAGTCCCTCCGCCCGCACTCTGTCTTTGTCCGCGCGGGCCGCTCAGCCCGCTCCGGACACGGGGGTCGAGGTCGCGTTTATGTCATATACGCATAATCGCGACCTCGAGGCCCCTCGCGGCCGAGTATCCAGCCCACTCGGAGAGGATTTGTGCCCGCCACGGTCGTTATTTCACTCCGAGTCGCGGTTCCCGCCCTGGGCTGGTGGGAAGCGAAGAGCGGGCGGCGATGGGTACCATCGCTCAGCGCATAGGGGAGTGAGTTAATGGCTATGCGCGCGGTCTCCAAAACCGTGAATCCGGGTTCGAATCCCGGCTCCCCTGCTCAGTGATCTCGCACACCGTCTACCGGACCTTTCATACCGAGCGCCGCCGCGAGTTCATCCGCATCACCGAGGACGTGGCCGAGGCGGTGCGGGAGGCGGGGATCGCCGAGGGTATGGCGCTCGTCTGTGCCATGCACATCACCGCGGGGGTATGGATCAACGACGACGAACCGGGCCTTCAGGCCGACACCCTGGAATGGCTGGACAAGGTGGCACCGCCGAGCTGGACCGAGCCGGCCAACGAGGTGGCCCGCGAGCTTCTGCCCGACCCCGGCGACTACCGCCACCATCGCGGCGGCGAGGACAACGGCGACGCCCACCTCAAGAACCTGCTGGTCCATCATCAGGTGATCGTGCCGGTCACCGACGGCCGGCTGGACCTGGGCCCCTGGCAGCAGGTCTTCTACTGCGAGTTCGATGGTGGCCGGTCCAAGCGACTCATCATCAAGGTGCTGGGGGAGTAGCCCTGCCACCATCCACCGTCTTCGCCCCCGGCACGCTGGCCGGGCAGGTGGCCCTGGTCACCGGTGGGGGCACCAACCTGGGCAAGGCGGCGGCCACCGAGCTGCTGCGCTGCGGCGCCTCCGTGGTCATTGCCGGCCGGCGCGACGAGATCCTCGAGGCGACGGCGGCGGAGCTGGGTACGGGCTGCAGCTGGGTATCCGGCGACATCCGCGAACGTGACGGAGCACAGACCATCGTCCGCGCGGCGCTCGAGCGCCACGGCCGACTGGATGTGCTGCTCAACAACGCCGGCGGTCAGTACTTCGTCCCCGCCGAGGGCATCACCACCAAGGGCTGGAAGGCGGTGCAGCGTCTGAACATCGGCGGGACCCTGACCATGTCCGAGGTGGCTCACGAGCTGGCCATGCGGCCCGCGGGGCGGGGAGTGGTCATCAACATCACCGTGTCTCCGCATCAGGGTTTCCCGGCCATGGCCCACTCGGGCACGGCGCGGGCCGCGGTCGAGGCCATGACCCGGGAGCATGCTGAGCACTGGGCCGCCGATGGGGTGGCGGTGATCGCTGTCGCCCTCGGTCGCCTGGCCACCGAGTCACTGCGGAAGTACCCGGCCGAGCTGTGGCGCAAGGCGGCCAGCGGAGTCCCGCTCCAGCGCCTGGGGGAGATGGAGGAGTACGGCTGGCTGGTGGCGCTCCTGGCCACGCCGCTCGGCCGCGCGCTCTCGGGCTCCGTGGTGACCCTGGACGGAGGGCTTGACAACTGGCCGGGTCGCTGGCCACCCGATGAGTTGACGCGCGATGGTCAGGTGCCCACCGAGGAGCGACCCGCGCCCGCCTGATCCAGAAACGCGTCGCGATAGCATGGCCACGACCTGCGGGCGAAGTGTTGTGGTTGCACAGAAGCCTTCCAAGCTTCTAGGGCGGGTTCGATTCCCGTCGCCCGCTCCTCATCACCGCGTCGTCTCAAAGGCCGCAGGCCGCCCACCGCCCCCGGTGGAGGCCGGTTATGATCGATCGACCACGGGGAGTGGCGCAGTCTGGTAGCGCACCCGGCTGGGGGCCGGGCGGTCGCAGGTTCAAATCCTGTCTCCCCGATTGGAAAGTCGCGGCGATTGGCCGCTTGGTAAAGAGCGACTCGCCGCTAGCCGATCTTGCGTCCCTGGGTCGGGTCGTCGTAGGGGTGTGCGCCGATCTTGCGTCCCTGGGTCGGGTCGTCGTAGGGGTGTGAGCCGATCTTGCGTCCCTGGGTCGGGTCGTCGTAGGGGTGTGAGCCGATCTTGCGTCCCTGGGTCGGGTCGTCGTAGGGGTGTGAGCCGATCTTGCGTCCCTGGGTCGGGTCGTCGTAGGGGTGTGAGCCGATCTTGCGTCCCTGGGTCGGGTCGACGGGGTAGGTCTGCCGCGCTTGGCGTGAGCTATCAGGCGGATCTGGGACGAGGGTGGGACGCTCTGCGGGTTCGTGGTGGTTGGGTTCGAGCTTGCGGGCGGTGGTGGTCATGGGATTAGTCACCCTTCGGTGATTCGGGTTGTGTCGCGCTTTGGTCTGGGGTGCCATCCGGGGGGAGGATCGTCTGAACCAGTCCGGTGACGACGTCGTAGACGTGCCCGGAGACGGTGACCCGCCCGGGGATCGCGCCTGCGGAGCGCAGGCGTTCGACATCGCGTGTAACCGTGGCCACGGGGTCGAGAACGGCGTGGTCGCGCAGGTCCGCCTCGTCGGCGCCGATCCGCCCCGCGTACCGGCGGCGGAAGGTGTCGTCGGCGAGCGCGCCGGCTCCGCATTGGGTGTGGTGCATCACAGCTACCTCGAACAGCGGGCCGTCGGGCATGACGTTCTCGGCGATCTGAGCGATGAACGCGACGTCGTTGATCACCTCGGGCGTGACCCGGCCGCCGACGTTGCGAACAACCATCGCGTCGCTGAGGGCGAGGCCGAGGAAGTGCGCCGGGTCGACGCGAGGGTCGAGGCAGGTGACGACGAACAGCCGAAGCTTGGGGAATACCACCGCGCCTTCGTGGCCTCCGGCGGCGGCGAAGGCGCGGTTGCGCTCGAGCGCCAAGTCGATGTTGGCTGTGTTCGGCTGGTCGCGGCCGGCGAGCTCGAACCCGGTCACCCGGCCGGCGGCGGCCACTTGGCTTGTGAGTTGCTGGTTGCTCATGGTGTTCGGTCTCCTGTGGGCTTGAGGGTGGGGATCAGCTCGGTGCTTCGGCGGTCGCGGGCGAGCCGAGTGCTCTCACCTCGGCGGTGTCACCGTCGATAACGGTCGGCTGGGCGGGCAGCAGCGCCAGCGCGATCACGGCGCCCGCGGCGGCGACGCCGGCGGACACGTAGTTCGCAGCATGGAAACCTTGGAAGAAGGCGGAGCTGGCGGCGTTGTGAATGGCCGCCGCGAGCGCTGGATGGCCGGCGTGGGCCAGCTTGGCCGCGGTGGTGAGCGCGGCGCCGACCGATGCATGAGCGGTCCGCACGAAGGTGGCCGGCAGCGCGCCCGGGAGCGCGCTGGTGAGCCGGCTGGCGTACAGCGACGCGAACACGCTGCCGATGACTGCGACGCCGAGGGTTCCGCCGAGCAGTCGCGTGGCGTCGTTGACCGCCGACCCGACTCCGGCCTTCGCCTTCGGCACCACGCCCATGATCGCCTCGGTCGCGGGGGCGCTCGTGAGGCCCATCCCTGTCCCGAGGACGACCATCTGAGCGGCGATCGTCCCGTAGCTCGTAGTGGCTGCTGCGGTCGTGACCCACAGGTAGAACGCGGCCATCAGGAACAGCCCGGATGCGACGACCAGCTTCGTGCCGATTCGCACGGCGAGCCTGGCGCCGAGGATCGAGGAGATCGCGACGAATGAGGCCACCGGGAGCAGGCGCACGCCGGTCGAAAGCGGCCCGTAGCCCTTGAGGAACTGGAAGTACTGGGTGACCAGGAAGATGAACCCGGACAGCGCAAAGAACGAAATTGCGACTGAGGCGCTGGCCGCGGTGAACCGCGGATTGCCGAACAGGCTCAGGTCGAGCATCGGATGCTCGGTGCGCCGCTCCCAGGCGACGAACGCCACCGCCAGCAGTGCGCTCAGTGTGAAGCTGCCGAGCGTCCGCGCGCTTCCCCAGCTGTGGGTCGGCGCCTCGATGATCGTGTAGATGAGCAGCCCGATGGTCGCGGTCGACAGCGCGAACCCGCCACGGTCGGTCCGCGGCGCGTGCGGGTCACGCGAGGTCGGGACGTAACGGGCAGTCAGGACACCGGCGATCGCGGCGATGGGCACCATCGCGAAGAAGATGCTGCGCCAGTCGAACGCCTGGAGCAGCCAGCCGCCAACGATCGGTCCGAGCGCGATCGCCACGCCCGTGATCGCGCCCCACAGGCCGATCGCCCGCGCGCGCTCGCCCCGCTCGGTGAACACGTTGGTGAGCAGCGACAGCGTCGAGGGGAACACCATCGCCGCGCCGACCCCCATGACCGCGCGCGCTGCGATCAGCGCGCCGGCACTGTCCATCAGGCCGCCGGCCAGGCTGGCCAGACCGAAGACCGACAGGCCGGCGAGGAGCATCCCCTTGCGCCCGAACCGGTCCGACAGGCTGCCCACACCCAGAACCGATCCGGCGAACAGCAGGTTGAAAGCGTCCACAACCCACTGCAGCTGCGAGTTCGAGGCGTGCAGCTGGCGCACGAGCGACGGCAGCGCGACGTTCACGATCGTGGTGTCGAGATTGATCACAAACGCCGCCAAGAGCAGCGACATCAGGGTCAGGGGCTTGTTGCGGTGCATGACTCCTCCTGCGGGCCGAACCTAACTTGCGTCACGCAAGGCAACCTACTCAGGAGGCTGGCTTTTGTCAAGCAAGTCGTCTACGATTGAGTCGTGCTCCAACGCGACTATCCAGACCAGGTGTGCTCGATCGCCCGATCGCTTGAAATAGTTGGCGAGCGCTGGACGCTGCTGATCCTGCGTGACGCCGTTCTCGGCCTGAGCCGGTTCGAGGAGTTCCAGGAGAAGCTCGGGATCGCCTCCAACGTCCTCACCAACCGGCTCAAGCTGTTGTGCGACGAAGGCGTGCTCGAGCGCGTTCCCGACCCGGACCGTCCAGGCCGGCCCAAGTACGTGCTCACCGACAAGGGACGCGAGCTCGCTCCTGCCCTGATCGTGCTGATGAAATGGGGCGACCGCCATTACCCGACTCCCGGCGGGCCACCCCGACTCACCCTCCACGTCGGCTGCGGCGGCAACATCGGCTCGGATCTCCGCTGCGACCGCTGCGGCAAACAAGCAGGACCCGGTGAGATCGACCTCCGTCCCGGCCCCGGCGCGCCACGCGGCGAAAATGCGGGACGATGAGCAGGCGCGGGCGTGGGCCGACCGTCCATGATCGGCCGAGCCCGCATGGCGGCGAGCCGAGCAGCACATGCGAGCCCGGCGCCAGATCTCAAAGCCCGCCACATGGCTGATGCGCCAGCCCAAATCAGGCCGCCTGTCGTGCTGGCAATCCGCGCCCGGATATCGGAGACCACTGCCCGAGACCTCCGCGGTGTCGAGCTACTGGCCACGTATCTCGACGACCGTCTGGCCGGCGAGCATCAGACCGTGGCCGGCCGTTGGGGACCGTTTGAGGCGACGCCGTCACGCGAGGACCTTCAGGCGTCGCGCGCGGTGCTAGAACGGGCCGCTCGCCATGTCGTAGCCGCCACGCGGAACTGCACGACGCCCGTCACGCTGGCGTCCGACTGCGCGCTGGCGATCGCCACTCTGCCCGCCATCGCCGACGCGGTGGACGGGGTGCGGGTGTTGTGGCTCGACGCCCACGCCGACTACGACACCCCCGCCACCCAGACGACAGATTTCCTGGGCTGCATGAGCCTCGCGGGAGCCTGCGGCGCGTGGGACACGGACCACGGGCAGCTCCCTTCAAGTCACGTCGTCCACGTGGGAGCGCGCTCCAATCCGGGTGACTTCGACTACGCCGGGCAGGAGCAGGGGCGCCGCGAGCTGGGCGCGATGCTGGTAGCCGAGGCGACGAGTCGCGAGGTCCTCACAGCGCTCGGAGACGGGCCCGTTTACGTGCATCTCGACCCCGACGTGCTCGATCCGCAGATCAACCCGACGCCGTACGCGCGCCAGGGTGGCATGCGCGCCGCACAGCTGCTCGACCTGCTGCGCGACGTGCGCATCCACGCACCGATCGTCGGCGTCGAAGTCACTGCCTTCCACAGCAGCGACGACCCTCGAACCCGAGAGCGAGTTCGCGACCTGCTCGGTGATGGGATCACAACCCTGGTGGGCTGAGCCCAGACCCACGCGACGACAGGAGAACGCGATGGCAGGAGCAATGGATGCGGGGCTGCTCGAAGTTCGCAACGTGACCTATCGAAAGTTTGTCGAGCTGGGTCGTGCTCCCTCGGCCGAGGAGGTGGCGCGTGCGGCGGCCCTGTCCGGCGCCGAGGTCGCGGCGGCATGGCGCGAGCTAGATCGCGCGCATGCGCTCGTGCTCAACCCAGCCAGCAACGAGATTCGGATGGCCAACCCGTTCTCAGCGGTCCCGACGGCTTACCGCGTTCGGGCCGCGGGACGGTGGTGGTATGGCAACTGCGCGTGGGACGCGCTCGGGATCTGCGCGTCCTTGCACACCGATGGCCGCATCGAGACCTCCTGCCCGGATTGTGGTGAGCCGATGGCGTTCGACGTACGCGCTCAACGGCCCGACGTCGAGCGCCTCCTGTTCCATTGCCTGGTTCCCGCTGCGCACTGGTGGGACGACATCATCTTCACCTGAAGCACGATGAACCTCTTCCGGTCGGAAGAGCACATCAACCGCTGGCTCGGCCACCGCGAGCCAGGAGCCACGATCACGGTCTCGAAACTCAGCGAACTTGCCCACGCATGGTGGAGCGATCGACTGGCAGCCGACTGGCAGCCTCACACCCGCGAGCAGAACGAGGCGATCCTCGATGAGCTCGGCCTGACCGGCGACTTCTGGCGCCTCCCCTGAGCACGTCAAGGCGCCTAGCCCCCATCCTCGGGAGCGGCCGGGTCAGACCGACGCTGGCCCTCGGCGGGGCAGGTGCAGCGGTCGGGCCCGGAGGCTGGCCAGCCAGGCTCCGGCGATGAATGCGCCCCCGATTGCGAACACGAGCCAGGACACCGTGTCGTTCTGGCCGGGCTTTGGCGGCGCGGTCGCGCTTGGGATTGGCAAGGCATGGCCGGCGGTAGAGGCGAGGCGCCGGATCGCGGCGAGGGCGGCCGGCCCTAGACCGCGGACCTGAACACCCGTCAGCACCGACAGGCCAGCGGCTGCCGGGCCGAGGCCGTACGCGCCAAATCCGTTGGGCATCACCACCAGGAGCGGCCCTCGGTAGACGAGAGAGAGCTCCTGCCCAAGGAACTTGGCATAGCTCTGGGGTTGGCGCCAGAGCTCGGTGACCGAGCCCAGGTCCGTGGAGGAGGCGATTATCGCGACGCGAATCGGATAGCCGCTGCGCTGGGCTGTGCGCAGTTCGGCGGCGAGCTGCGCCTGCTGGGCGGCGGGGACTCCTGCGTCCTGGGCCAGGAACAGCGTCTGCACAGCGAGGACATCGCTGGCGGGGTCACCGTCCGCATGCGCGGACCTCGGGGACAACCCGAGCACCAGGACGAAGACGGCGAGACACAGGAGCGCGCGCCCGGGCAGCTGTGTCCACGGGTGAGAGCTGGAGGTGTGCGTACAGTTAGCCAACTGCGATGAGCCGGGTGGACAAAGGGCATGCGGCGAAGGCCACACCGGCCGAGGCAAAGTCTAAGGTCCGTTCCCTTCGGCGTAGCTGGTGGCTGGCGGTGGTTGGAACGCTGATCGCGGCGGGAGCGTTCCCCGGCGTGGCCGGGGCGCACGGAGCCGTCGACCCGGTCGCGACGAGCTTCCTGGCCAAAGTGAGCGGGGTTCCCAACGGGTTGGAGGCCAAGGTCATTGACGGTGATCTGCGCCTGTGGCTGCGGGTGGCTACCAGCGAGACCGCGGCCGTTCTCGACTATCGCGGAGCCCCCTATCTTCGCTTCTCGCGCTCGGGGGTGTACGCGAACGTCAACTCGGCCATGTACTACCTGAACCTCACTCCCGTCGAGGCGCCCCCCTCGCGAGTAAGCCCGACGATCCCTCCCAGATGGCAGCAGGTAAGCAGCGGTCACGAATACAGCTGGCATGACGGCAGGCTGCAGGCGCTGGCCAGCGTCGCCCTGTCGCCCGGGACCCGGTACGTCGGCCATTGGCGCATCCCGGTCACGATCGACGGGCGGCTGAGCTCGATCGGGGGCAGCTTGTTGTATGCCCCGGACCCGTCGATCGTCTGGTTCTGGCCGATCATGGTGCTGCTCGTCTGCACGCTGGCGGCGTGGCGGGTGCGCCGTTCAGCGCTCGATGCGCGCGTGATTCGCGTTCTGGCGGCCGCGGCTCTGGTCGCGATCGCCGTGGCCGGCGTTGCCCGCGAGCTTCACGGCCGGCCGACGGTCTCGGTTCTCCAACTGATCACGCTCGCCGTAGTCCTTGCCTTCGTGGCCTGGGGGATGCGTCAGGTGCTGTTCCGGCGCTTCGGATACTTCTCGATATTCATGATCTCGGTCGTCGCGATCTGGGAAGGGATTCAGTTGGTCCCGACGCTCTTGCACGGCTTCGTACTGCTGGCTGTGCCCGCTTTCCTGGCCCGATCGGCGACCGTCGTCTGCCTCGGGGCCGGCGCCGGACTGCTTGGGTTTATGTTCCGCTTGGCGAACCAGCGCGAGCTTGAACCGGCGGACGCTCAGGACTTCAGCGACGAGGACAACTTCGAGGATCTCGGCACCTGGGAGTCTGGCGTCTGAGCCGTCCCACCCATTTCCGCCGGGCACAGGAACGTTCTCCGAGCAGCGCGCGGTCGGGGCCTCGCTTGTCAGGCGTAAGGTTCCCCGATGCTCGCCATGACTTCGTCCGACGTCGGTTGGCGGTGAAGCCCGAGTTGGGTGAGGTCCGTCAGCTGGCACCAGCCCCGCAATCAGGCCGCTGGTCGGCCTCATTGGCATGGATTCGTCGTGGATGTACGCTGGCGTTGCTCGCAGCCGCACTGAGCGCTGTCGCCTTAACGTCGCTTGCGCGAGCCGATGGGGATCCGGCCAGTGATTATCTGGTGGCTAAGCAGGTGTTCCTGCCCTACGGGTCGACCTCGGTGTCCGCCCAGCAGCGAGAGCTGCTCAGCGTGGTGCAAGCGGCGAACCGGGCCGGGTTTGCAATCCGCGTGGCGATCATCTCCAGCGATTACGACCTCGGCTCGATCACCGCGCTCTGGCGAAAACCGCGCCTTTACGCCCGCTTTCTCGGACTTGAGCTGTCCCTGGGCTACAAGCAGCGGCTCCTGGTGGTGATGCCGAACGGTTTCGGCTTTAACTGGCCCGGACACTCCACGCGATCGGCGTACAGCCTGCTGGCGAAGTTGCCGGTCCAGCCCGGCCGCACCGGGTCGCTGGACGCGGCCCAGACGGGAGTTCGCCGGCTTGCCGCCGCTGCTGGTGTGACAGTCCGCGCGCCCACCAACCAGCGAGCGACGCAGCCAGCGTCCGCCCCCGCCGCCGGTAGCCGTTGGGTTGCGATCATCGCGGCGGGTTTGGCTCTACTGCTGGTTGGCGCGCTCGGGGTCCGGCGCGTATTACGCCGACGACAGCGCGCTCAGCCCGAGGTCGCGAGCCAACCGTCAGCCGCGATACAGAGTTGGTTGCCGACCCGGCTCCGCTGGCTGATTTCGGGCTTTGCCGTGCTGATCGTTGTCGCAGTGGGCACACCGATTGCGGCGCTCCGGATCTTCCGGCCCGCCAGCGCGGCTTCGGGCGTTCCGGTGGGTCAGGTCGTGACTCCGCCTCCGTTCAGATGGCCGGCGGGTAGACAGCCAGCGCCAGATTTCGTGCTCCGCGACCAAGCGGGCCATCCGGTCTCCCCGGCGAGCTACCGCGGACGTCCCGTGATCGTGACGTTCGTCGACCCGCTGTGCCGCAATCTTTGTCCGCTTGAGGCGCATGTGCTCAACGCCGCTGTGGATCAGATGCCGGTGTCACAGCGGCCCGAGATCGTGGCCGTCAGCGTGGACGTTTACGCGCACGCCAACGCGCGCGCGAACCTTCTTCGTGATGTCCACAAGTGGTCGCTGGTGCCCCAGTGGCACTGGGCGGTAGGTCAACGCGCCCGTCTGGCCGCCGTATGGAAGGGCTACAAGATCGGCGTTTCGGTCACGACCAGGAAGATCGCCGGAACCACGATCAACTACATCACGCACACTGAGGCTGCGTACATCATCGACGCGACCGGTCACGAGCGCGCCTTGTTTCTGTGGCCGTTCTATCCCCAAGATGTTGAGCGCACGCTGCGAGCGCTCAGCTGAACAGGTTGGGGGTGTCCGCTGGCAGTAGAGCCGTGCTCGGGGCTGGGGTGGCGATCGCTTTCCTTACCGTCGCCCCCGCCGCCGGTGCGCATCTGCGTTCGGGCACGGTCGCGGTCGACTATCGCGCCACTGTCCGGACCCCGGATACGCGCGCCTATGTCGCTGGGATCTATCAGAGCGACCGGGGCCTGAACCTGGCCCTTAAACGGGGGCATGCCGTGGTCATGCGCGGCTACCTGGGGGAGCCGGTATTCCGCCTTGATGCTCGCGGGCTGTGGGTGAACGCCGCATCGCCCACAGCAGTGGTTGCCGGCCTGCTGACCAAAGCTCGACGGATTGACGCGTCGACGCCTCGCTGGCGTCTGCAACCGGGTCGGGATTCTGTGGTCTGGCACGACGCACGCGTGCAGGGCCTTCCTTCCGGGGTGAATCATGGGGCGTGGAGCGTGCCGCTGATCGTCGACGGGCGGGCCGCGCGCCTTCGCGGCTATCTCAGTCGCTTTCCCACTCCATCGTTGTGGCTGTGGCTGGGGTTGCTTGTCGGCCTGCTCGGTACGGGTGTCTCGCCGTTGTGGCTGCGCCGGCGCGACCTACTGCGCACAGTCGCGGTTGGTTGCGCCCTGGTGGCGATTGCCGCCTCGGTGGTGATCGCGCTCGTCTTTGCCCTCGACGCGTATGCGTCAGCGGGAACATGGATTGAGGGTCTGGACGAGATGGCCTTTCTCGCCGTCGGTCTGTGGGCGTTGCTCAGAGGTCCCGAGGAGTTCAAGCTGGGCGGTGCGATCGGATCGGGGCTGCTGGCCCTGGCGGTCGGCTTGAGCAAGGGCGCGGTCTTCCTTCACCCGATCGTGCTCGCGATCGTGCCGGGTCCGGCCGTCCGGCTGGTGGTCATAGCCGCGGTCGGAGCCGGGTTGGCCGCCGCCGCGCTCGGCTGCCTGGCCTACGTCGAGCCAGCCACGCCAACGAAAGCCATGCCGCCGCCGGCGTGGCCTGCGGGGGTCAGAGCAGCGGCAGCTGACGCCCGGCCCAGAGGCCCGGGGCGGGTTCCCCGCCGCTGACCGCGGACTCGAGGTCAAGCAGGGCCTGCTTGCGCTGCAGGCCCCCGCCGTAGCCGGTCAGCTCGCCGCTCGCGCCGAGGACGCGGTGACAGGGCACGATGATCGGTATCGGGGTCCGACCTACGGCGGCGCCCACGGCGCGCACGCGGTCCCGGCGGCCGAGACGGTCGGCGATCGTTCCGTAGGTGGTGGTGGCGCCGAAGGGGATGGCCAGCAGCTCGGACCACACCGATCGCTGAAAGTCGGTCCCCTGGAGGTCCAATTCGAGCTCGAAGCGCTGGCGCGTTCCAGCGAAGTACTCCTCGAGCTGAACCACGGCGTCAGCCAGGGCGTCGTCATCGCGTGAGGTCTCCTGAAGAACTCCCGCGCGGCCGGGAAAATGGACGGCGCGCAGGCCGGAGGTTCCACCGAGCAGGGTCAGCGGTCCGACCGGGGTCTGGCAAACCGACCAGTAAGCGTGCGCGGCGGCCGGACCGGACACGTCAGCAGGCTCGCGGCTTTGGGTGGGGGCGATGTGGTTCATGGCCATGAAACGGCGGGCGCGCCCATTCCGTGAGGTGTTCGACTCAATCTACGTCGACGTGCGGACTCAATCTACGTCGACGTGCGGACTCAATCTACGTAGAGGGCACCGCCCGCTCGACGGCCGGCTCGGTGTCGGGCTGACCGCGACGGAGAAACACGTACACGCCGATCAGCACGCCGATCAGTGTCCAGACGCCCCATCCGATGCCTTGTCCGATCTGGGTGGCGATCGGACCCGGGCATGCGTCAGAGACACCCCAGCCGATGCCGAAGATGATGCTGCCGACGATGTGGCCCCGCCCAACGGGCTCCCGCGGCCAGCTGATCGGCTCCCCGGTCAGGAGGGCAGGCGTCTGACGTCGGCGCAGTAGGAACAGCCCGACGCCGGCGACCAACACCGCACTGGCAAAGAACAGAAACAGGTAGGCATTCCGGAACAGCAGGGCCTGGCGAATGACCACCGGGCTGCTCATGCCGCTCCACGACAGCACCACTCCGAAGACGAGGCCGATTCCCAGGCCAGCCAGTCTCGATCTCATGTCATGGCCTGGGTGAGAAACGTGACCACGATCGCCGTGCCGAAGAAGGTGGCGGTGGCCGACAGCGCGGCCGGGGAGAGCATCGCGGTGCCACTCAGGCCGTTGCCCGACGTGCAGCCACCGGCCAACTTGGCGCCGAAGCCGATGAGCACCCCGGCGAGGACCAGGACCGGTGCGACCAGGACCTGATCTGAGCCGTGGAGGCCGGCGGTGAGCCAGCCGTAGCCCCTGAAGTCGGGGCCTCCGGACAGCAGGGCGAAGATCGTCCCACCCAGGAGGATGCCGATCAGGAACCAGCCTCGCCAGTCGAAGCGAAGCGACCGGCGCAGGCCACGGCTGACGATGTCTGAGAACCCGCCGGTAACTCCGAGGCGGCCGTTGATGAGCAGCCGGCCGGCGACAACGCAGAGTCCCAACGCAGGTCCGGCCACATACCACGGCAGCTGGTGATGCAGCATGAAAAGCTCCTTTCCTGATCCGGAACCAAGATTATTGCGAGACCAGGTTCGGCCGCTGATCACTGCTCGGCGAAGAAGCGCCCCAGCTCGTCTGCGACTCGCTCAGGCTCATCCTCGATGAGGAAATGGGTGGCGTCGACCGGGCCTCCGCGCAGGTCGGTCGCCCACGGCCGCCACACGTCGAGCACATCACCGTAGAAGAGCTCGAGCGCTCCCCGCGAGCCCCACAGGACGAGCACCGGACAGCCGATCGTCCCGCCCTCGGCGTCGTGCTCGAGGTCGATACTGGCCCCGGCCCGATAGTCCTCGCAGATGGCCTCGATGCTGCCCGGATCGGTGAGCTGGCGGCGGTAGACGTCCATGACCTCCTCCGGGTAGCGGCCGGGTGCCGTGCCGAGGCCGATCCGCCGCACATGCTCGTCGAGGAAACCGGCCGGGTCGGCGCTGATCATCCGCTCGGGCAGGGGAGCCGGCTGGGCCAGGAAGGACCAGTGCCAGTAGACGATGGCCGAGACGCGGTCAAGCCGGGCCCACACCTCGGCGGTGGGCACGATGTCCAGGACCGCGAGGCGGCTGACGCAATCGGGATGATCGAGGGCCATGCGGTAACCCACGCGGCCACCCCGGTCGTGGCCGGCGACGCCGAAGCGCTGGTAACCAAGTGCCATCATCGCCGCGACGAGATCCTCGGCCAGCGCTCGCTTGCTGTGTGGCGCGTGGTCCGCGGCGGGCGCCGGGCGGAAGGAGTCGCCGTAGCCGGGCAGGTCGGCCGCCACCACCGTGAAGCGCTCGGCCAGGGTCCTCCCGGCATCGCGCCACATGAGGCTGGTCTGCGGATAGCCGTGCAGGAGGAGCAGCGGCGGCCCCTGGCCACCCACCTGAGCCGATATCCGCCCCCGCGGTGTTTCCAGCTCCCGGCGTGCAAAGCCCGCGAACAGTTCCTGAGCGCTCACCGCGGGTACAGGCCGCCGTCGACCGGGATGATCTGGCTGGTCACGTATCCATTGGCCAGCACCGCGAGGGCGAGGTCGGCGACTTCGGACGGCCGTCCCAGCCGGCCCACCGGTATCCGCTCGCGCAGCTCCTCAGGCTCGCCCGGCAGCATCCCAGTTCCGGTGATAAGCGCGGGCGCCAGCGCGTTCACAGTGACGCCGGACGTGGCCAGGCGGGCAGCGAGAAAGTGGGTCAAACCGTGGAGCCCGGCCTTCGATGCTGCATAGTGGGGGCCGACGATGCCCCCGGTGAAAGCGGCGACGGAGGACATGAACAGGATCCGCCCGAATTTTCGCCGGGCCATCTCCGGGGCGGCGCGCTGGGCGAGCAGGAAGGGCGCGCGCAGGTTCACGGCCAGGGTCTCGTCGAAATCGTGGATCGACACGTCTGCCAGGCTCTGAACCCGCCCCAGTCCGGCGTTCGCCACCAGGATGTCCATTGGGCCCAGCTCGGCTACCGCGGCGTCAACAAGCTCACCGGCGGCCTCGGGCCGGCGGAGATCCGCCCCGAGCGCCACCGCGCGACCCCCGGCGCCCTCGATTCTCTCGGCTAAGGCGCGCGCGTGGGCTTCACCGCCGCTGTAGCCGAGGGCCACCCCGACTCCGGCCGCGGCCAGACGCTCGGCGATGGCGCGGCCGATCCCGCCGCTGGCGCCGGTGACCAGAGCCACGCGACCGGACAGGAATTCGATCTCCGTCATGCCCGACGCATTGTGCCTGCCCGCCGCGCGTAAAGCTGTGAATATGGGGCCATCACCGCGTCCCCACCCAACACGACCGCCGGGCGGGGCTTTTCCGAGGACGAGCGACTTTTGGGGGAGATTCTGCGGGAGGTGATAACCGGCGCCGAGGGTCCCGGGGCCGTGGAGCTTCTCGACCTCACCGTGGAACTGGGGCAGCGAGCTCGTAGCGGTGACGAGGGGGCGGCAGACGAACTGGCCGCGCGCGTGGCCGAGCTCAGCCTGGATCAGGCCGAGGTGTTGGTGCGAGCCCTCACACGCTGGTTTCAACTGGTCAACCTGGCCGAGGACAACGAACGGGTGCGGCGGCTTCGAGCCCGCGACCGCGAGTCCGCCACCGACGCGGATGAGCCCGACGGGCGGGTTGAGCCTCGCGACGGGTCGATCCGCGCGGCCGTGGCGGCGCTGGCCGACGGCGGGGCGAGTGGTGATGAGCTCCAGGAGGTGCTCGATCACGCCGAGCTTCGACTGGTCATGACAGCCCATCCCACCGAGGCCCGCCGGCGCACCACGCTGGACAAGCTGGCCCGTGTGTTCGGAGTCCTGCGTGAGCTGGATGAGGTGACCACGGCCATCCCGGCGGATGCTCGCCGGCGGTTGGCGGCCACCATCCAGGAGCTGTGGGCCTCCGACGATCTGCGGGCGATCTCGCTGACCGTGGTCGACGAGGTCCGCGGCGGACTCGTCCATTTCGCCTCCACGCTGGCCGACACCGTGCCGCGCATCTACCGAGACCTCGAGGAGGCGCTGGCCGAGTTCTACGGCGATCGGACGTTCGCGCTGCCGCCGATGCTCAGCTTCGGATCCTGGATCGGCGGAGACCGAGACGGAAATCCGTTCGTCACCCCCGCGACGACCGTCCAGGCTCTCGACCTGATGCGCGATCAGTGCCTGCGACTGATCGAGTCGGGAGTCGAGCGCTTGGCAGGCCGCCTCTCCCTGTCTCAGCGGCTGATCGGGGCCGCCACCGGCCTGGACCCGATTCTCCGTGCCGGAGAAGCCGACTTTCCCGCTCTGGCCGAGCAACTCGCTGCCCTCAACCCGGAAGAGCCCTACCGGCGTGCGCTCACCTTCGTCCGTGAACGCGTCCGGGCGACCCAGACGCGCACCCCCGGCGCTTATCACGAGCCGGCTGAACTGCTGTCGGACCTGAACGTGGTGCGGGACTCCCTCAAGACGGGCTCCGGGGCTCTGACCGCCGACGGTGACCTCCACGACATGATTCGGCAGGTCGAGGTTTTCGGCTTTCATTACGCCCGCCTGGACATCCGCGAGCACGCGAAGGTACATCGGCGTTCGCTGGCCGAGATCTTCAGTTCCCTGGACGTGTGTCAGGACTACGAGTCGCTCGACGATGCCGAGCGGATCGAACTTCTGCGGCGCCACATCGCCGACCGGCGCCCACTCATCCCGGCGGACATCGCCGGCTTTTCCGACGGTACCCGCGAGACCGTGGAGACCTTCCGGATGCTCCGTGACACGCTCACCGATGCCCACCGCGGCGCGATCCAGACCTACATCGTGTCGGGCACCGAGGGTGCGGCTGATCTGCTCGAGGTGCTTCTGCTGATGAAGGAGTCAAGCCTGGCACGGGCCGGAGGGGGTGAGGCGCTGCTCCGCATCGTTCCCCTGTTCGAGGCTGGGGCGACCCTCGAGGCGGCTCCGGAGACGATGCGCGCTCTCCTTGACGCCTCCGAGTACCGCGAAGCGCTGAGGGCGGTGGGCGACGAGCAGGAGATCATGATCGGCTACTCGGACTCCAACAAGGATGTGGGCTATATGGCCTCCGCCTGGGCCGCCTACCGGGCTCAGATGCGGCTCGCCGAGGTGCTGCGGGAGAAGGGCTTGCGGTGGATTTTCTTCCACGGCCGCGGCGGCGCCGTAGGGCGCGGTGGCGGCCCCACCAACACGGCCATCCTCGCGCTGCCACCCGGAACGGTGCGCAGTCGCCTGAAGATGACCGAGCAGGGCGAGGTGCTGGCGGCCAAGTACGCGGTCGCCCCGATTGCCCATCGCGAACTCGAACTCTCCACCAGCGCCACCCTGACCAGCGGATTCCAGCTCGAGTCCGACCGTCACCACGAGTTCGAGCGCGTGGTGGGCGAGATGGCGCGGGAGTCGGCGCGGCTCTACCGCGCGGTGGTCTCCGAGGATCCGGAGTTCGTGGCCTTCTTCGAGGCGGTCACGCCGGTGCAGGAGATCTCGCGTCTGCGGCTGGGTTCGCGCCCGGCCAAGCGCAGCGGAGCTGCGGGAGTCGAGGACCTGCGGGCGATCCCGTGGGTGTTCTCCTGGACCCAGGCGCGGATCGTGCTGCCCGCCTGGCTCGGCCTGGGAACCGCGTTGGCCGGCGCGCGGGAGCGTCACGGACTCGCCTTCCTGCAGGAGATGGCCGCCCAGTGGCCGTTCTTCGACACGCTGCTCTCCAATGCTGAGATGGGGTGTGCCAAGGCCGACGTGGCGATCGCCCGCCGTTACGCCGAGCTGTGGCCGGACAGCGTCAGCCGGGAACGCCTGTTCACGCCACTGGTGGAGGAGCTCGAGCGTACGATCAGCGAGCTCGTCCTGGTCCGCGACGGCGAGCGTCTGCTCGATCGCGAGCCCGTGCTTCAGGGTTCGATTGACCGGCGTAACCCCTTTGTGGATCCGCTCTCCTTCGTGCAAATCGAACTGCTCCGTCGGCTGCGCCAAGCCGATGAGGAGACGCCCGAGCAGCTCGGGCGGCTGAGTCTGTTGACCATCAACGGGATTGCCAGCGGGTTGCGCAACACCGGCTGATCGCCGGCTGAGGCTCAGGCCACGCCAGCGTAGATGGGCTCGGAGCGATCGGCGAGCCGGTGCGGCTGGAGCGTGAGGAAAGCGTCGACGACCACGGGGTCGAACTGGCGGCCGCGGAGTCGACGGATCTCGGCTGTGGCTGCCCTTAGGCTCCACTCTGACTTATAGGGCCGGGCGTGGGTCAGAGCGTCGAAGACGTCAGCCAGCGCCACGATTCGGCCGCTCACCGGGATCATTTGAGCCTTGAGCCCGAACGGGTAGCCGCTGCCGTCCCATCGTTCGTGATGGCTCAGGGCGATCTCCTCGGCCAGTCGCAGGACCTGGGAGCTACCTCCGGTGAGGATGGCCGCGCCGGCTGTGGTGTGCTCTTTGACCCGTCCGAATTCGGCCTGGCTCAGCCGCCCGGGCTTGAGCAGCAGGGAATGCGGGATGGCTAGCTTCCCGACGTCGTGCAGAGGTGCCGCATGAGCGATGAGTGAGGCCTCGTCCGCCGGCAGTCCCATGGCCTGCGCTAGGAGCAGGGACGTCCGCGCGACCCGGGCGGTGTGCTCGTGGGTCCCGTCGTCACGGTATTCAGCGGCCAGCGCCAGACGCTCGATGACTTCGAGCCCGGTGGGGCCCAGATCCTCGCGTATTCGGACGGTCTCCATGGCCACGGCGGTCGAGTTGGCCAGCGCCTGGAGCAGGGCGATCTCCTGGGCGGTGGGCTGGTGGCGGTGGGCCCAGTAGTTGCCGATGGCCCCGAGCGGATCGGTCTCTCGGATCGGGACCATGGCCATGCTCTTGACAAACGTCGGGCGGTAAGCCGCGTGCGCGATGCGGGGGTCGGAATAGACATCCTCGATCGCTGCCGGACGGTGGTGGCGCATTACCCAGCCGCTGATGCACGCGTCCATGGCGAAGCGCTGGCCCTTCCACAGCGGGGAGATGGTGTCCTCGTCGGCGTAGTGGCACTGCTCGCCGATGCGCAGCACGACCGTGGCCCCGTCAGCGCCGGTCAGGCGCCGGGCGGCGCTACGCACGACCTCATGGACCTCGGCCGGCGTTCGGGCCAGCGAAAGCCGCTGGATTGCCGCCACCAGATTTTCGTTGAGGCTTGGCTGGCCGGAGCTCAGCTGCCGATCGGTGCGCAGAGCATCCTCGCTCTCCAGTGCTCGGAGTGCCGACGGTCGTGTGGCACCCCCCGTCCGTGCTCGCGCATGAGCCGATTGTTCAGGAAAAACCCGCAATTTCGATAATTGGCCGTGGGCTTCGCGGAAATGCACAGCTTTACCGGTGCCCGGCTGCGCATAAGTCCCGGGGTGGTAGACCGGCTGGCCTGCGAGCAGCGAGGCCGCGTGGCCCGAGTCCGGTGATAGACGCGGTGGAAACCGGGCAGCTTGCCGATCATGAATGCGCCGCGCCACACCGAGGACGAGGTGGATTCACGTCCTCAGGCCACCGGAGAAGCGGCTCCAGAGCAGCCCACTGATCTGCCCCGCCCAGCCTGGGGTCGGGTGATCAAGCGCACGCTCAAGGAGTTCAGCTCCGACCACCTCACCGATCTGGCCGCGGCGCTGACCTACTACGGGGTCCTGGCCATGTTCCCGATGCTCATCGTGATCGTGTCCGTGCTCGGCCTGATCGGCAACTCGGTCACGCAACCGCTGATCCAGAACCTGAACACCGTGGCCCCGGGGCCGGCAAAGACGATCTTCATCAGCGCGATCCACAACATTCAGTCCGGCCGCGGCGCGGCGACGGTGGGGTTCATCGCCGGGCTGGCCGCGGCGCTCTGGTCGGCCTCCGGTTACATCGCCGCCTTCATGCGGGCGTCGAACGTGGTCTGGGACGTCGAGGAGGGGCGGCCGATCTACAAGACCATTCCGATTCGCCTGGTGGTGACGCTGGTCACCGTGATCCTGCTCACCATCAGTGCGGCCGCGGTCGTGTTCACTGGTCCCCTGGCCAGCCAGCTCGGCAACCTGATCGGGGTCGGGTCAACCGCCGTTCAGGCCTGGGACATCGCCAAGTGGCCGTTCATGGCCGTGATCGTGGCGGTGATCCTGGCCATCCTCTATTACACCGGCCCCAACGTCCGCCAGCCGGGCTTCCGCTGGGTCACCCCGGGCGGCACCCTGGCCGTCGTGCTGTGGATCGTGGCCTCGGCGCTGTTCGCGTTCTACGTGGCCAGCTTCTCCTCCTACAACAAGACCTACGGCGCGCTGGCCTCGGTGGTCGTGTTCCTGGTCTGGCTGTGGATCACCAACGTGGTGATCCTGTTCGGTGCTGAGCTGAACGCCGAGCTGGAACGCGGGCGACAGATCGAGGCCGGGCATCCACCCGACCGGGAGCCTTACCTGCCCCTCCGGGACGAGCCGTGATGCGGCCACGCTGACGGAACTGCCGCGAACACCCCGCCAAGAGGAGTCCGCGGCGATCCGTCAAACTGACGCTAGCTGCTGCGCGACGCGGATCCGCTCTGCGATCGAGCGCGGGTCGAGCCCGATCGGCGAGCGGTTGAACGCGTGCGGTCTGAGGCTCGCGCCCGGGAGCGCGACGTGGTCGCTGAGCGGCGCCGGCGAGTGGAAGGGGCCCGCTGCTCGCGCGGGATTTCGGCTCGCACGATCTCTTTGACCAGACGCTGGAGCTCGCCGTCCAGGTACTTGGCCATGCGCTCCTCTTCGCGGCGGATGCGCCGGGCCAGCTGTGCGGTATCACGGTCGCCGACCTCGGTGGCCAGCGTCTCGATCCGCGTGTAGATGGCGATCTCCACATGCTCCTCGCGAAGCTCCTCCTGCGCGTTGCGCAGGTGGGTCTCGGGCTGGGAGGTAACCAGCGGCGCGGGCCGTTCCGACCTGGCCCTTGACGGCGGCCACGGTCTTGCCGGCCAGCTCACCGATGGCGCCGGGCACGCCGGGCATGGCCGCGCCGCCTTGCGGGGGGTTGCCACCGAGCTCGCGGATCCGCTTGGCCGTGGCGCGCTTGTGCTCGCGCGTCTGCTTGAGGTGCTGCTGCAGACGCTTCTTGTAGCTGGCCTTCTCGGTGAGCGCGATGTGAGCGGTGAGGTCGGCCTCGAGCTCGGCCTCCTTGGCGTGCGCCTCGCTCAGCCACGTCACCAGCTTGGTGTCTCTTTGATTCAGCTCTTTGTCTTTTGGCATGCCCGTGAGCTGCCCGTTGTGACAGCTCGCGAAACACGCGCGTACCGCTGCGTCGGTCCGGCAGGGAGCAGGACGCTCTCTTCAAGTGGGTTCGTGTGGCTGCCTTCGTTGCGCTACTTTCATCCCAGTCAAGGCGTTGGAACCCGGTGCCTGGGCCGCGTAGTACCGGACTCGTTGCAGACGATCGCCACGCGGTCTCTCTGAGAAGTCATGCCAACCGACTTCGAAGGAGACGCCATGACCGTCCTAGCCCATCGTCCCTCAGAGCAGTTGGCCGTCGACTATGGCGCCGAGGAGACCGGGCGCCTGTTTGCCCGGCTGCGCACGGGGTCCGATCCGCGGGCCCGCGAGGAGCTGGTCCGTCGTTACATGCCGCTGGCCCGCAAGCTGGCCTCACGCTACATGAATCCTTACGAACCGTTCGATGACCTGCTTCAGGTGGCCAGCCTTGGCCTGATCGGGGCGATCGATCGCTTCGACGCCGAGCGCGGGGTCGGCTTCCCCTCGTTCGCCATTCCCACGATCCTCGGGGAGCTGAAGCGCTACTTCCGTAGCACCGGGTGGTCGGCCCACGTCCCCCGTGGGGCCCAGGAGCTGGCCATGCGGGTCGACCGTGGGTCGCGCCAGCATTCAGGCCCGCACGGGACGCACGCCGAGCGTGAGCTGAACTCGAGGACCATCTCGGCATGTCGACGGAGGATGTGCTGACCGGGTTGGAGGCCGGAAGTGCCCACTATTCGGTGTCTCTCGACGCCCCGGCGGCATCGCACGGTCAGGACTCCGAGCCCGAGCCGCTGGCCAGCGCGATCGGTGACGCCGACGAAAGGCTGGGGTTGGTCGAGGCCCGCCTGTCGGTGGCTGCGGCCATGAAGCGTCTGCCACATCTGGAGCGCGAGGCGTTGACCCTGCGCATCGTCGCCGATCTCAAGCAGACCGAGATCGCCGCTCAACTGGGTTGCTCGCAGATGCAGGTTTCGCGGCTGCTCAGACGGGCGGCGGCGACGGTGCGCGAGCTGACCCAGTTACCTCCTGGCCCGTGAGCAGCCTTGGCGCAGCCAGACCCGGGTCAGGACGAGCTGGCCCGGGCCAGCTCCCGCAGGAGGGTGTCCATCCCTCCCACGGCGAAGAAATCGCGCTGCCGGCCCGCTCCGCCCTGGCTACGGATGAGCTCGGGCAGCAGCTCCAGTGACTCGGTGGCTCCCAGCTCCTCGGCATAGGGCCGGGCGAGGGAGAGCGCGTCGACCAAAAGCTCGTGTGTAGGACGGAGATTCCCTTCGGCGTCGGGGAGGTGCGCGAGGACGCCAAAGCGGCCGGCCCGGAAGAGCCCCTCCTCGACGATCTCCGGGGGCGGATCGGGAGAGCCCACGGCCTCGTCCGCCGCCGCCCGGCAGAGACAGTGGATGAGCGCCACCAGGGCCTCCGTGTCCGCGTGGACGCTTTGTACGTCGAGCGCCCGGATCTCAACTGTGCCGAGTCGAGGATGGGGGCGGAGCTTCCACCAGAACCACGTGTAGTCGGGAACGTCGGCCGCACGCGAGAGCCGCGCGGCGGTGGTGCAGAAGTCTTCGTAGTCGTGCATCGCCCGCGGTACGCCGGAGCGGGGCCATGAGCGCAGCGTCACCTCGCGAGCAGAAGCCAGCCCGGTCTTGCGCCCGTGGCGGAAGGGCGAGTTGGCGGCCAGCGCCTGGAGCAGGGGTAGGTGCCGGCGCAAGCCATTGAAGACCCGGATCGCCATCGCGGCGTCGGGCATGCCTACGTGGACGTGGAGACCGGCCACAGGTGTGGCCACGGCATCTCCGAGGAGGTCATGGATCCGCTCGTAGCGCGCCTTGTCGGTGATCTCGGCGTCACCCTCGCCGGCTGCGGGATGGGTTCCGGAGCCCAGCACAGCCGCCCCGGTCCGGCTCACGGCCGCCCGTAGCCCGCGTAACTGGGCCACAGCCGCGGGGGCCGCGTCAACCGGGTCCGTGATCAGCTCGACCTGGCAGGCGTGCAACTCGGGCTCGACCCGCCCGGCGAACCCGTCGCGCTGATCCTCGATCCGCTCGAGAACCGCTGCCGAGGAGTTGGCCTGAGTCCCGGTCAACGGATCGACCAGGAACAGCTCCTCCTCGACGCCGAGGGTGAAGGGGCGCCCGGAGCCGAACTTAGTATCGACCTCTTCCTCAGAGCTCAGCGGGAACGCCTTGGGAAGCGCCGGTCAGGCCGATGAGTGCTGATCTGTATCCCCGAGATCGGAATCATCATCCGACGGGGCTGCCGGCAGCTTATCGGCCGCGTCGCTGCCGGAACCGCCTTCAGCGCCCGGCTCCTGCGGCTCATCCTCGGGTGATTCGCGTCGCTCTTGTTCATCATGGCGTTTGTCTGACATGTCAGGCGGATACCCGGACTGCTTTGTCGAAAACCTCGCTATGGCGTCGGGGGCCAAGGGGGTATTGAGGAAAGCGTCGAAAATCGATCGTTAGATACAGAACGTCTGGTTCCTGTGATGGTTGATGCAGCAGCCAGGCCTCCAGGCGGAAGGTTTGGCGCACTCGGGCGGGGTAACGTCTGGACGGTGACCAGCCTCGAGATCCCGACGGACCGTCCATCCATCGCCAGCGAGCACTCGCCCGAGCGCGAGCGACCACTGGCCAGTTATGGCCTCCTCATGGGGACGTTCAGCTCCCTGGCCGCTGCCTTTGCCACCTGGTTTCACCGCTCTGGACGCGAGCTGCCCGAACGTATCGACCCCCGCGACCTGGCCCTGCTCACGGTGGCCAGCCACAAGGCAGCCCGAATGGTCACCAAGGACCGCGTGACCAGCGCGGTACGGGCGCCGTTCACCCGCTTTGAGCACGACGCGGGGCCAGGAGAGGTCAGCGAGTCGGCCCGGGGCCGAGGACTCCAGCGGGCGATCGGAGAGCTGCTGGTCTGTCCGTACTGCCTGGGTATGTGGACCAGCGCCGCGCTGACCGCGATGCTGTTGGTCTTTCCGCGGTTCACTCGCTGGTTCGCCACCGTGCTGACCATGTTCTTCGGCTCCGAGATGCTCCAGTTCGCCTACCACCGCGTCGAGAAGTCTGCCGAGCACTGACCCGCCGGTGGCTCAGCGCAGGCTGAGCAGACAGGCGAGCCCCAGCGCGGCGGCCCCGGTGCTCCACCAGGCTATGTAGTCGCCGATGTGGCCCGAGTGAAGATGCCGCAGTGCCCTCAGGGCCGACCGTGAGGGCCGGCGGACACCGGACGGCAACCGCTCCCGCAGCGGGCGCCCAAACAGCCCGAGGGCGGCGGCGCTGAGAGCACCGGCTACGGCCAGCGCCGAATAGAGAACGTCGGTTCCATCCTCGTGGCTGGGGCTCACCGCCGCCCAGCGCACCGGCAGGCCGTGCAGCACCCAGCGCAGGTAGGCAGCATGGTCGACGAAGCGGGCCGCGGCCTGCTCAACGCCGGGTACCGCAGATGGGACGAGGCCGAGCGCCGCCGCCGTGACCAGGAGCACGGCAGGCACGATGATCATCAGCTTCGGTGTGCTCTCGCGGGCGCCTCGGGTCTCATCCACGCGCTCCGTGGCGGCGCGGGCCTGGGCCGGATCGGGACCCTCGGCCGGTCCCCAGCCGAAGAACACGCGTCCGCTCACCCGGAGGACGGCTCCGGCCGTGACCGCGGAAACGACGATGAAGATGGCGACCAACCAGCCATAGCCAGCCGTGGCGGCAGCGGAGTCGAGCAATGATTTCCCGAAGTAGGTGGTCAGCCCGGGCGCCGCGGCCAGCATGAGAGCGCCCGCGGCCATCAGCACGCCCACCACCGGGATCTCACGTCCGCGGCCGTGAAGATCGAATTCATCCACCGTGGCGAAGCGGTGCAGGAGCACCCCAGTGCACATGAACAGCGCGGCCTTGGCCAGTCCGTGCCCGGCCATGTAGACGGTGATCCCGGCCAGGGCCTTGGCGCTCAGCAATCCCAGTCCGCAGACGAACATGCCCACGTGGCTGATGGTGGAGAAGGCCAACAGACGTTTGATGTGCCGCTGCACGAAGCACATGAAGGCGCCCATGAGCGCGGTGACCACCCCCAGCGCGACGAGGATCGCCCGCAGCGCGGCGGCATGGCCCGACAGAGGCCCGGCGAAAATGACCCAGTAGATCCGGGCCACGGCATAGATGCCCAGCTCCACCATCACGCCAGAGAAGAGGACGCAGACCGGGACCGGAGCCACGGCGTGCGCGTCGGCCAACCAGAAGTGCAGCGGCACCGCCGCGGCCTTGGTCAAGAAGCCGAGCATCAGCAGCACCAGCGCGACGATGACCAGTGCGTCGGCGTGGTGCCCGTCCAGCGCGGCACCCATCTGGGCCATGTTCAGGGCCCCGGTACGGGCGTAGAGGAGCCCCACCCCGATGAACATCGCGTAGCCGCCGATGCTGTTGGTGATGGCGAAGTTGATCGCGCCCTGAAGTGGGGCACGCTCCTCGATGCGGTACGCGGTGAGGGCGAAGGCGGCCGCGCTCATCAGCTCGAAGAACACGATCAGGTTGAACAGGTCACCGGTCAGGCAAAAGCCGACCATGCCGGCCATGAACAGCAGCATGAGGCCGTGGAAGAGACCCTTGACGGCGTCGAAGTAGCGGATCGAATAGATCAGGGCGGCGGTGACCAGCAGAGCGGCGAACGCGGCCAGGCCCGCACCCAGCGGGTCGATCGCCAGGGAGATCCCAATGGCGATGCCGTGATGGGGCCGGAAACCGCCCATCCAGTAGGCGAACGGCTGGGTGGCGGCGTGGACAGCCAGCAGCACACACAACGCACAGACGGCGATCGCTGCCATGGCTGCGGTGCCATCCTCCAGCCAGCGGGGGGCAAAGCTGCCCGTGGCCACCAGCAAGGGGCCGGCCAGGAAGGGTACGACGACCGGCAGCGCAGACAGGGCCTGCACTAGTCGCGCAGGATGCGAAGGTCGGCCGGGTTGAGGCTGCCGAAGCGCCGGTGGGCCTGCACGACGAGTGCCAGCAGGAGAGCCGTGACCGTGGCCTCGATGACCACGTCGGTCAGCACCAGGACCTGCACGACGGGATCGACCAATCGGGAGTTGCTCGGAATGTCGGCCACGATCGGCGCCTTACCTCCGGTGCGAAAGCCGATGCCCAGCAGCACGAGATAGGTCGAGGACTGAACCACGGTCAGGCTGAGCACGGTGCGAACCAGGTTGGTGCTGGAGACCACGCCCCATAGCCCGATGAGGAACAACCAGGCGGCGACGGCGTAGGGCAGAAAGCTCATCGTGTGTCCTCGGGGTGCACGATCAGGGCCTGATCGAGGAACTCGGTCCAGACGAGCAGGAAGGCTCCGGTCACCTCGAGGCCGACGGCGATGCTGTTCAGCGGCATGGTCCCGGCCGAGAGCAGCTCGCCCGGAGTGCCGAGGGGCAGGAAGTTCTCTAAGAAGACACCGCTGAGGACCAGGCCTCCCAAACCGATCAGCGTGTAGGCGGCTGCCCCGGCCGATTCAGCCGCCTCGAGAAGCCAGTGGGGAGCCAACCGTTTGGCGATCAGGTAGCGCCCGCCGAGCAGGACGGCCAGCGGACCGGCAGCGAGGACGATCCCACCCTGAAAACCGCCGCCGGGAGTGAGCGCGCCGTGGATGACCACGTAGCCGCCCAGCGCCACCAGCAGCGGGATGAGCATGAGCGAGACCAGCCGCAGGGCCGAGCTCGCCCGGGCGAAGCGGTGATCATCGATGCCGCGCGCGGGCTCTGTTCCGCCGGTGTCCAGGCGCAGCCGCCGAAGCAGCACGGCCACTCCGGCCACTGAGGCGAAGAGGATGAACTCCTCGCCGAGCGTGTCGAAGGCACGGATATCGAAGTTCAGCGCGGTGACGATGTCTGTGGCGTGACGGAGATGAGGCTCGATCCGATCGAGCAGAAGCCCGTAGATCCCGTGGTAGTCCCCAAACCGAGGCAGCCCGTGAAGCCCGATGACCAGCACGGCGGCGAACCCGGGGCCGCCCAGGGCGAATAGGAGCAGACGTGTGCGGCGGCTCAACCCTCCTTCTCCTGTTGGCGCTCACGCTCCTGGGCGCGAATCTTGCGCAGCGCGGCGAGCACGATCACCGGGAGGCCGACTCCGGAGACGACGATCTCCGAGAGGGCGACGTCGGGAGCCTGAAAGGTGAAGAAGAGGATGGTCAGGGCGAGTCCGTAGATGCCGAGGACCATGGTCTGGCGCAGAGCCTCCGGGGTGATCACCACAGCGGTCCCGGCCAGGGCGACGACGATCAAGGCCGTGGTCTGCAAAGTGCTCATGGAGACTGCTCCTCAACGTAGTTTCCGATGTCTTGGTTCCATTCGCCGCCCTCGCGCGCCCTGAAGCTCCGGGCGGTGACATGGACGAGGACCGGACTGAGGAGGACCACGATGGCACCGGTCAGGAGCGCCTTGTCGCCGATCAGAGAGAAGCCCTCGCGGACCAGAATGGAAACGCCGACCAGGAAGGCGCCGAAGCCGGCCAGCCCCACGTAATGCAGCCGGTCATAGACGTCGGCCATGACCACCAGTCCGAGCACAGCCAGCAATTCGAGCACCACGCCGCCGACGAGCAGGACGGTGACGATGACCTGGTGGAGAGGGCTCAAAGGTTCTGCTCCATCATTCGCGCGTAGGCGAACCCGCCGAGCAGGGAGAGAAAGGCCAGGACGACGGCCAGATCGATGAAGGGTTGGCGGTGATACCCCTCGGAGAGGACCATCAGCACGGTTGTGCCGAGCGTCCCGGCCACCTCGAGGGCGGCCAAGGCGTGTGTGGCGCCGGCCAGCAGGCAAAGTCCGAGGCAGGGAACGAAGGCCGCGGTCAGCACCATCGCCGCCAGCTGCCACTCGGTCACCGTTCGGACCCCAGGCGGAGCACATCCAGGTCCTCGGCCTTGCCGGTGCGGCGCAGCTGGTGCACGAGGAGCAGCTGGCGCTCGGCATCGACGCCGATAACGATCGTGTTCGGGGCCAGCGAGCCGAGGATTTCACTCAGCGCCCGCCGGCCGATGTCTGTCGGTTCCTGGCCGGCGGCAAAGGCCACCGCGCGAAAGCCACCGCGGCTCGGGCGCCGGCGGAGCAACTGGTCCGCTACCTCAAGGGTGAGCAGGACGACGTGGGCCGGCACCTGGAGGACCGGCCGGTAGGCCCGTAGCAGCCAGCGTCCGCGAATGGCGGCCTCGGTGAGGCCCTGGTCCAGGGACGCGGCGAAGGCGATCGCCGCCAGCAGGACGATTCCCGCCATGGCGTAGAGCTCGGGCAGCCTCGTCGTGTCGATCAGGACCAGGTAGAACCCCGCGGTCACGGCGGCACCCAGAGTCACGGCGAAGGCTCGGCGCATCTAGATCGGCCGCTCCTCGCTCATCTGGCCTGGTGATGCCCAATCTGCGATCCCGGTAATCGGCGATTGACCGCCGCGGGGGCGGGGGTACGGTAACCGCGTGTCCCCGGAGCAAGACCGCAATGAGACTCCGATCGAGCGCCTGGATCGCAACACCATGGAGCTCCTGAACGAGCTCCGAGTGGCCGGGACGGGGATCCAGATCATGTTCGCCTTCCTGCTCGTGGCGCCGTTCAACACCGGCTTCAAGCATGTCTCGCAGTTCGGGCGCATCGATTACTTCATCACCCTGATCTGCGTGGCTCTGGCCGCCGTGCTGCTGATGGCGCCATCGATCCATCACCGGATCCTGTTTCGCCAGGGCGAGAAGGAGTTCCTGGTCTGGATGGCCAACCGCCTGGCCATCGCAGCGATGGTTTTTTTGACCGTCGGCTTCACCGGGATCCTCGTCCTGCTCGCCGATGTCGTCCTCGGTGGTCCCGCTCCGGTGATCATGGGTCTGCTGTCGGCGGCGGTTATCACCGGGCTCTGGTTTGGCCTTCCGCTCCTCAAACGGGAGGAGTAGTGGCTCCCACCGGAGCATTCCACCGGCTATGGCGGCTCCGGATGGCCGCCATGCGGCGTCATCGGAGCCGTGGCGCAGCGCTGCTGCGCCACGGCTCCTGCTTCCTTGCCTGACGACCCCCGGAGCTCGCCCTTCCCGGCGAAACGTCCCGGCGAGACCCACTACTCTCAGTAGCGTGGCTTGAGCCCGTCTGCGCCGGGTATCCGTTGGCTACAGACACGAGATTGGAGCCCTACCGATGACTACCGCACTGCACACACTGCGCGACCAGGGACAGAGCCCGTGGATCGACTACCTGTCCCGGCCTTTCGTTCGCGAGGGCGACCTGGCCGACCTGATCGAGAAGGGGATCTCGGGCGCGACCTCCAACCCGACCATCTTCCAGGGGGCGATTGCTGAGGGCGACGCTTACGACGAGCAGCTGCGGGAAGTGCTCGAGACCGAGCGGGATCCCAAGGAGGTCTTCCTGGCTCTGGCCCGCGAGGACATTCGCGGCGCCTGCGATCTGTTCATGCCGGTGTTCGAGCAGAACGAGAAGACCCGGGACGGCTGGGTCTCGCTCGAGGTCGATCCGAACCTGGCCCACGACACCGCGGGCACTGTCACTGAGGCCAAGCGCCTGCACGCGATGGTCGACCGGCGCAACCTGTTCATCAAGATTCCCGGCACGCAGGAGGGTCTGCAGGCGATCGAGGACACGATCGCGGCCGGGATCCCGGTCAACGTCACCCTGCTGTTCTCGCTACAGCGTCATCGCGAGGCCGCAGAGGCCTATCTGCGTGGACTGCGGCGCCTGCGCGACGGCGGCGGCGACCTCAGCACCGTGGCCTCAGTGGCGTCCTTCTTCGTGTCCCGTGTCGACACGGAGGCTGACAAACGGCTGGACCAGATCGGCGGCCACGACGATTTGAAGGGAACCCTGGCCATCGCCAACGCCAAGCTGGCCTACCAGACGTATCTGGAGCTGTTCCGGGGAGCTGAGTGGGAGGAGCTCGAAACACTCGGGGCCTCGCCCCAGCGCTGCCTGTGGGCCTCCACCTCAACCAAGAATCCGGCCTACCGTGACGTCGTCTACGTGGAGGAGCTCATCGGGCCCGAAACCGTCAACACGATGCCGCGCGAGACCATCGAGGCGACGATGGACCACGCCAAGATCGAGCGCACGCTCGACCGTGACGTTGACCAGGCCCGGGAGATCCTCGAACGCTTCGCGCAGGCCGGCGTCGACTACGACGATGTGGTCAGGGTGCTTGAGGAGGAAGGCGTGAAGAAGTTCGCCGACTCGTTCAAGGAGCTGTTCGCCGGAGTGGAGAAGAAGCGCGACCAGTTCGTCGCCGCCTGAGGCGGGTTGGGGCGGCTGTGTTCGCCATCGGACCAATCGGGCCGCTGATCGCGGTAGAAGCGAGACCCGTGGGGTAGGGTGCCTTCGTGTCATTGCGTGCGCGCCTGACTCCGCCGCTGGTACGCCAGCTCAGGGATGACCGGCTGGGCCTGAGTCGCGCCGCGCGATCATCACGAACCGAGGAGCTGCAGCCCCGGACGGCCACCGCGGACCGGGTGGCCAGGTCCGTCTGTCCATACTGCGCGGTGGGCTGCGGCCAACGGGTCTACGTCAAGGACGAGCGGGTGGTGCACATCGAGGGAGATCCCGATTCCCCGGTGTCGCGGGGCCGGCTGTGCCCCAAGGGTTCGGCCTCCGAGCAGCTGGTCAATGGTCCGGGACGCATTACGACTGTCCGTTACCGACCGCCGGGCGCGACGGAGTGGGAAGACCTGTCGCTGGAGCAGGCCACCGACATGATCGCCGAGCGTTTGCTCAAGACGCGGGAGGAGACCTGGGAATCCGAGACCGATGACGGGCAGCCGCTGCAGCGGACCCTGGGCATGCACTTCCTCGGGGGGGCGACTCTGGACAGCGAGGAGAACTACCTGATCAAGAAGTTCTTCACTGCCGCGGGCGCCGTGTCGGTCGAGAATCAAGCCCGGATATGACATAGCTCCACGGTCCCCGGTCTGGGGACCTCGTTCGGGCGCGGCGGCGCCACCGGTTTTCAGCAGGACCTGCAGAACTCTGACTGCATCCTGATCATGGGCTCGAACATGGCCGAGCAGCACCCGGTGGGCTTCCAATGGGTGATGGAGGCCAAAGAGCGGGGGGCCAAGCTGATCCACGTCGATCCGCGCTTCACCCGCACCAGTGCCATGGCCGACCGGCATGTGGCCATCCGCGCGGGCTCGGATATCGCCTTCCTGGGCGGAATCGTCAATTACATCTTCGAGCACGACGCCTGGTTCAAGGACTACGTGCGCAGCTACACCAACGCCGCGGTCCTGATCCGCGAGGACTTCGTCGATGCCGAGGACAACGACGGTTTCTTCTCCGGCTGGGATCCCGAGCGCCGCGCGTACGACATCGAGACGTGGGGCTACGACGAGACCGAGCAGCCGTCCGGTCAGCATGGCGAGCAGTCCCATGGCGCCCACGGGATGAAGCTGATCAAGGGCGAGCCACCCAACGTGGACGACACCATGGAGCACGAGCGCTGCGTGCTCCAGATCACCAAGCGGCACTTTGCGCGCTACACCCCGGCAGTCGTGGCCGACCTCTGCGGGTGCTCCGAAGAGGACTTCCTGGCCGTGGCTCGGGCCCTGTGCGAGAACTCGGGCCGCGAGCGGACCGCCGCCATCGTTTACGCCGTCGGCTGGACGCAGCACACCGTCGGAGTCCAGAACGTCCGTGCCGCCTCGATCATCCAGATGCTGCTGGGCAACATGGGCCGGCCCGGCGGGGGAATCATGGCCCTGCGGGGTCACGCCAACATCCAGGGTTCGACCGACATTCCGACCCTGTACAACATCCTGCCCGGCTACATCCCGATGCCCGAGCCGTCGGCCGGGACGAGCCTGGAGAAGTTCGTCGATGTGAATGCGCCCGCCACTGGCGCCTGGGGGAATCTGCGCAACTACGCCGTGTCTCTGTTGAAGGCCTGGTGGGGCGACGCGGCGACGGAGGAGAACGACTTCTGCTTCAACCACCTACCGCGCATCGACGGCGATCACTCGCACTACACGATGATGCTCAAGATGCTCGACGGCGGAGTGCAGGGCATGTTCTGTGTGGGCCAGAACCCGACCGTGGGCTCGGCCAACTCGAAGCTCATGCGCCTGGCCCTGGCCAAGCTGGACTGGCTGGTGGTTCGGGACATGCGCATGGTCGAGACGGCCAGCTTCTGGCAGGACTCGCCCGAGCACGAGACCGGGGAGGCCCGCGCTGAGGACATCCCGACCGAGGTCTTCTTCCTGCCCGCTGCCGCCCACACCGAGAAGGAGGGCTGCTTCACCAACACGCAGCGGCTGCTGCAGTGGCGCGAAAAGGCGTGTGAGCCGCCCGGTGACGCCCGCTCGGATCTGCACTGGATCTACTACCTGGGCCGGAAGGTGCGGGAGAAGCTCGCGGGCTCGGATGATCCGAAGAATCGGCCCATCCTCGACTTGACCTGGGACTACCCGCTCGAGGGACCGCTGAACGAGCCCAGTGCCGAGGCGGTCCTGCGCGAGATCGGGGGTCACGGGGCTGACGGCAACGCGCTGCCGAGCTATGACGATCTGAAGCCTGATGGCTCGACCCGGTGCGGCTCGTGGATTCACGCCGGGATCTACGCCGGCGGGATCAACCAGGCCGCCCGACGCAAGCCCGGCGCCGACCAGAACTGGATCGCGCCCGAGTGGGGCTGGGCGTGGCCGAAGAATGTCCGCATGCTCTACAACCGCGCCTCGGCGGACCCGGAGGGCAAGCCCTGGTCAGAGCGCAAGCGCTACGTGTGGTGGGATGAGGAGGCGGGGAAGTGGACCGGCCTGGGGGACGTGCCGGACTTCCCGGCCACCAAGGCGCCGTCCTACCGCCCGCAGGAGGAGGACGCCAGAGCGCTGGACGCGATTCGCGGCGATAAGCCGTTCATCATCACTCCGGACGGGCGCAGCTGGCTGTTTGCCCCGACCGGACTCATCGACGGTCCGCTGCCGGTTCATTTCGAGCCCCATGAGAGCCACGTCCGCAACCCGCTTTACGCGCAACAGAGCAACCCCACCCGAAAGCAGTTCCCCCGGCCCGAGAACCTCTACGACCCCGCCGGCCCCGACCAGGAGGTGTTTCCCTTCGCGCTCTGCACCTACCGGCTGACCGAGCACCACACCGCCGGAGCCATGTCCCGCACGCTGCCGTACCTGGCCGAGTTGCAACCCGAGTTCTTCGTTGAGGTCTCACCGGCGCTGGCCGACGAGCGCGGACTCGAGCACGGCGGCTGGGCGACCGTGGTCACCGCCCGCGCCGCGGTTGAGGCACGGGTGATGGTCACGGCCCGGATCAAGCCGCTGCGCGTCCAGGGCCGCGAGCTGCACCTGGTCGGTGCCCCGTACCACTGGGGAGGCACCGGTGTGGCCACGGGCGACTCGGCCAATGAGCTGGTGCCCATCGTCCTGGACGACAACGTGCAGATCAGCGAGTACAAGGTGGCCACCTGCGATATCCGGCCCGGGCGTCGCCCCCGCGGTCCGGCTCGCTTGGGCCTGCTGGCCGACTACCGCGAGCGCGCGGGTATAAAGCCGTGAAGCTCGAGACGCATCAGTGGCCGGCCAGCTACGGGCCGGAGGCCAAGCCCCGCAAGGGCTTCTTCACCGACACGTCGCTGTGCATCGGCTGCAAGGCCTGTGAGGTGGCGTGTAAGGAGTGGAACCACGTCCCGGCCCAGTCGCACGGCTTCTCGGGCAAGTCCTACGACAACTCACTGGCGCTGGGTGCGGACCGCTGGCGCCATGTGGCGTTCATCGAGCAGCGCGTGGCCGCGGATGTCACGGAGGGGGCAAACCTGGTTCAGGCCGCGGCGCGCTCCGAGGCCATCGTCGGCGGCGTGGAGACCTATCAGGAGGGCGACGGCGTCCGGTGGCTGATGGCCTCCGACGTGTGTAAGCACTGCACCGACGCCGCCTGCCTGGAGGTTTGCCCGACCGGCAGCCTGTTCCGCACCGAGTTCGGGACCGTGGTCGTTCAACAGGACATCTGCAACGGCTGCGGCTACTGCGTATCCGCGTGTCCGTTCGGAGTCATCGACCGACGTGAGGATGATGGTCGGGCCTGGAAGTGCACCCTCTGCTATGACCGCCTCAAGGACGACGGCACGCCGGCCTGCGCTCAGGCCTGTCCCACCCAGTCGATTCAATTCGGCGATCTGGACGAGCTGCGCGAGCACGCGCATGGGCGGGTCCAGGAGCTCCGAGATGCCGGCCAGGACAAGGCGCGCCTGTATCTCGAGAGCGAGGATGACGGGGTGGGCGGCGCCGGTGCCTTCTTCCTGCTGCTGGACGAGCCGGAGGTCTACGGCCTCCCGCCCGATCCAGTGGACACCACCCGCGACCTCGGCTCTATCTGGGGCGCGACGGCAGCCGGAGCCCTGGCCCTCGGCCTCGGAATCGTCGCGGCCGTGTTCGGCGGTCGACGGTGAGCACCGGCGCAGCCACCAATGGCGCATCCCCGGCTGGGGGCGGCGTCAGGGGTTCGGCGACCGAGGCGGGGCGCGGCGCGACCGTCTCCTACCACGGCCAGCCGGTCCTCAAGGCGCCGGTCTGGAGCTGGGAGATCGCCGATTACCTCTTCTTGGGCGGTCTGGCCGGCGCTTCGGCCACATTGGCCTACGCCTCGGAGGTGCGCGGCGCGCACGAGCTCGGCCGCCGGGCCTGGTTGACCGCAACGGCCGGGATCATGGCCTGCCCACCGCTGCTCATCGCCGATCTGGGGCGCCCAGAGCGCTTCTTGAACATGCTGCGCATGTTCAAGGTGACCTCGCCGATGAGCATGGGTAGCTGGATCCTCTCGGTGAGTGGCGCAGCGACCTCGGTGGCCGGAGTCAACGCACTGACCGGCCGTCTGGCTCCCGCCGCCGCGCTGGCCCGGCCGGTGGGCGCTGTGTCTGGACTGATGCTCTCCACATACACGGCAGCGCTGTTCGCCGACACCGCCGTGCCCGCCTGGCATGAGGCTCATCAGACCCTTCCGTTCGTGTTCGGGGCCGGCGCCGCCCTCAGTGCGGCCGGGGCCGCGGTCGCGACCTCGCCAGTGGGTCAGGCCGCCCCGGCGCGGCGACTGGCGCTGGGCGCAGCCGCGGCCGAGCTGGTGGCCACCGAGGTCATGCAGCGGCGGCTGGGCCTGCACCGCGAGGCCTACCGTGAGGGCCGAGCGCGGCCGCTGGGCTGGATCAGCCGCGCCTGTGTATCGGCGGGGGCGGGGCTGCTGGCGCGCAGAGGCGCCCGGAGCCGGGCGGCCGCCGTGGCCGGTGGCACCCTGCTCTGTGCCGGGGCCCTGGCCACCCGGTGGACGGTGTTCGAGGCGGGCCGCAACTCAGCCGCCGACCCGCGCTACGTGGTCCAGCCGCAGCGCGAGCGCCTGGCCGCCCGGGCCTGAGCTTCACTTGGTGTGTACGCACCCTCGTCCTGGGTACACAGTGGGGAGGGGCCGACGCGCTGACGAAGCCGCCGGCCTCTTCTTTTGCCCAACGAAAGTGAGCGTATGACCGAGAACGAACGCACGGCTGGAGGCCTAGTCGGCAAAGTGGTGGGGAAGGCCAAAGAGGCACTGGGCGGCGCCACCGCCAATGACGATCTGACCCGCGAGGGCCGGCTTCAACAGGCCCAGGCTGACACCGAGGTGCAGGCCACCCGCGAGGCCGCCCAGGCCCAGGCCCACGAAGAGGAGGCCGCGGCCCGCCGGCGTCAGGCCGAAACCGAGGCCGAGCGCGACCGGCTGCGCAACGAGGTGGCCGCTGATCAACGCGAGGAGCAGATCGATCGCGACCGCCGCCAGGCCGAGGCCGGGGCCGCCGCGCAGGCGGCCCAGGAACGTCAGGCTGCCGACAGGACCGAAGCCGACGAACGCGCTCGGGCCGAGCAGGCTGTGGAGGGGGCCGAGCGCGCACGAGTGAGCGCGGCCGAGGAGGCCAACCGCCTGGAGCGGCAGGCCAGTGCCGCCGAGCGCCGGGCCAACGATCTCGATCCCAGCGAGGAGGAACGATGAACGCACGCACTCTGACCGCAGGAGCGATTGACACCTACCTGAAGATCATCCGCCGACCTGTTGACCTGGTCATCCGGATCCTCCCGGGCCAGAAGACCGGTCCCGGGGCCACGGCCCGGGTGGTGGCCGACCGCGTCGACGCAGCGGCCCGGGCCGGGCTGGCCTCAACGATCGGCTCTGAGACCCTGACCGTGGATTCCCGAGAGCGCCAGGCGGCAGCCGGGGAGCGGGAGCGGGCTCTGAACCTCCGCCGTGAGGCCCAGCAGCGCGAGGCCAGCGCCGAAACGCGGGTCCAGGCCAGCCATGGGCAGGCCGCTCAGCGCCGCGAACGCGCGCAGAGCAGAGCGGGAGCCAAGCGGCGAAGCGCCAATGAGAAGCAGCAGACCCGCACTCGACGGGCGGCAGAGACCGAGAAGCGACGCACCCAGGCCAACCGTGAGCAGGAGCAGGCGGCTGAGCAGCGGATCAAGGTCGAGGCCGCGCGGGAGGCTCTCCCCGCCGTGGAGGCCCAGGCCGAAGCCCTCGAGGAGCGCGATCAAGCCGCGGTGCGGCGTCAGGAGGCCGATCGCCTCGCCGCGGCCGCCGCGCGAGCCAAGGACGAGCGCAAGGACGAGTCGAACGGGACCAGCCCCGTCTAGACCCTGGCCCACGCCCCGGACGCGGCCGAGAGTTACTCCCGCGGCCGGGGCGGCCCGGACCCTGGTCGGTAGCCGCCTGAGACGGCCCCCAGCGCCAGGGGCAGGAGGGCCAGGAGGCTGAGCAGCGCGCAGAGCCTGAGCGGCGTCTGGAAGGCGGCGGTCACCGCCCGCTCGACCAGGTCCTGAACCCTGGCCTGAAGCGCGACGAATGCGGTCCGGGTGCTGGTATCGGCGCCGGTTTCGACGCGGGCAAAGGCGGGGCCGAGATTGGGCAGCTGGCTCTGGGGAGCCTGCTTGTCGGCGGCCAGCAGCCCCGCTCCGAGCTGGAACTTCTGGGCCAGCGATCCCGGGCCGGTGATGATGATCTTGGTGATCGTCGGAATCGCCTTTTGCGGGGCCGTGTTGAGGTGGCTGACCAGCACCGGGGTGAGGAGGACGAGACCCAGGACCAGGCCGCCCTCGCGCGCGGCGACGGTCCGGGCCGCCCGGGCCACCGGCGAGCCATGCGTGCTTAGTGCGCGGCGGGTCAGGGACGGGAAGGCCAGCCCGAGCCCGACACCGCAGAGGGCCAGCATGACCAGCGCCACCACGAGCTCGCGGTGGGAGAGAAGCGAGAGCCCGAACAGGCCGGCGGCCAGGACCACGGCCCCGGTCGCCCCGCCCAACTCAGGCGAGCGTGAGCGCATGAGCTCACCGGTAATCACGGTGGCGATCGGAATCACCGACAGGACGGCCGCCGCGCCCAGCGGAGTGAGCTGCCAGACGTTGATGAGCAGCACGGTGGAAAGAAACAGGGCCCCGATCAGGCCGGCCGAGATGAGCAGGAGGGCAACGTTGGCCAGCGCCGCCCGCAGGCCCCGGACCGATCCCCCCGGCCCGTCGGCCGCCCCGACCGCCCCGGCGGCGTCGGGCGCGTCCGCCGCGACGGCCGCGACGGCTGCGGCGTCCGCCGGCTCGGCCTTCGGGCTGCGCAGGGCAGCCAGCGCGGCGAGCGCCGCCACCGGCGCCTGGGCAAAGAAGATCGCCCGCCAGTCGAACACCTGGGTGAGCAGTCCGCCGATGGCCGGGCCCGCCCCGGCCCCGAAGGCGGCCGTGGCCGCCCAGGCATGCAACACCGAGCTGCCCTGACGCGTCCCCCGCGCGAACTGGGGTAGCGAGGAGCAGAGCAGGATCGCCCCACCGGCGCCCTGCAGGCAGCGGAAGATGACCAGCGCGGTCAGGCTGCCCGCCGCTCCGGAACCCAGCGAGGCGATCCCGAATAGGGCCAGCCCGGCCACCAGCGCGCGTCGGTTGGCCAGCCGAGCAGCCAGCGGGAGCACAGCGAGCGTGCTGAGGATCAGGGCCAAGTTGTAGGCGGTGATCACCCAGGTGACATGGGAGATGGTGGTGTGCAGCCGCACCACGATCTGGGGCAGGGCGAGCACGGCCACCGAGGCATCGGCGAAGGCCAGTGCGATGGCCAGGCGGACCGAGAGCTCGGTCCCGACCTTTTTCCGGATCGCGGACACGCAGGCCGGGAGGGTACGCGACGGGGCCGCCGGGTAGAGACAGACCATGATCACCAGACAAAAAACCCGCCTGGCAGCGACTCGGCTGGAGGTTCCCCAGCCGGGGGAAGCACCCACCCCCGCGGTTCCCGACGCTCCGGTGACCCCGATCGATCCCGATCCGGGAACGCCGGCCAGCCCGCAAAAGCCGGGCTTTGTGCCGCCGCCCGACGAGCCGGCCACCCCGATCGATCCCGACTACCCCGGACCCGAACCGGATCCGGCGCCCGACCCCAAACCCGACGCCGCCTGAGACGAACCCGAGGCCGCCTGGGCCTTAGATCTGCTCGTGGACGCCGATCGAGTGCTCGAGCGCGTCCTCGGCGTTGCCTTGGTGGCCACGGCGATCCTCGAGCAGGGCGGCGGCAATGGCGTCGAGCTTGGTCTGCAGGGCGCGCTCAGCGCGTAGCTCGGAGTTCTTGAGCACGGCGACCAGGACCAGGGTGAGAGCGGACATTCCGCCCGCGGCGGCCGCCTCGAAGCGGTCACTGGCGCCCAGGGCCAGGCCGGCGACCCAGGCGGCGATCAGCAGGACACAGACGACGAAGAAGAGCCACGAGCTGGCCAAAAAGGAAGCCCGCTCAGAGAAGCGATCAAACGCTCCCCGCTGCGCTTCGGTGCGGTCAGCGGGATGCTCCAGGCTGCGGAGAACGGACTGACCCGCCCCACGTACACGGTTGCGGGCACCCGGCCGATCGGCACTCCGGAGGGTTCTGGGCTGCGGCATGTCCCTAGATCTAGCAGGTAATTGTGGCTTTTCCGTGTCCTAGGACACACCGGCGGGAACGTCAAGGGGACTCACCAGTGAGTTCAGCGGAGGACGCTCGAGAACCGGGACCGAGACCACGCGACCGTCATCCCAGGGCCGCAGGTAGGCGCCGGCGATGACGCCGCGTCCCGCCGGCAGCCGGCGCTCCATGGCGGCCAGTACGGCGTAGGCCATCTCTCCCAGCGCGCGCAGGGGCTGATGGCGGTTCTGACGCTGACCGAGATCGCACTCCGCCAGAGCGTCCAGCCCCTCGCGGCGCAGCGCGTCGACCAGCACGGCAATCTCGACCCCGTAGCCGACCGGGAAGGGGATCGATTCCAGCAGCTCGCGACGGGCGGCAAATTCCCCCGCCAGCGGCTGCGCAAAGCCGGCCAGCCGGGGCTCATGCAGGTTGAGCAGCGGTCGCGCCATCAGTTCGGTCACGCGGCCGCCCTCATGGGGGAGAAGCTGATCGCCGGCGGCCAGAGGCCGCTCGAACGCGCCCTTGACCAGGCGGAGCTCCTCGTGCTCGAGCAACGGCCCGAGCAAGCCCTGCAAATGGCCGGGATCCGGATCGCCGGTGTCGCCGTCCAGGAAGCAGACAATCCCGCCCCGGGAAACCGAGAGCGCCCGCCACATGGCGTCGCCCTTGCCCAGCGCCGGACCCCGCTCGGGCAGAATCGCATCCTGCTGGAGAACCCGGGCCCCGGCAGCCTGCGCACGTTGCGCCGTCGCGTCGGCCGAGCCGGCGTCGATGACCAGCACCTCGTCAATCACACCCCGCGCCACCAGCGGCGCCACGGTCACCCCGATCACCCCGGCGATCGTCGCGGCGCACTCCTTGGCGGGGATGATCACGCTGACCGTCGTCTGGCCCTTGGCCGCCGCCAGCCGGTCGGGCGGGAAGTCGGCCGCGCGGTAGCGCCGGCGCTCGCACCACTTGGAGACCTCGAGATCCACCGACAGCCCGCGAGAGACCCGCCCTCGGGAGCGGGCCGAGGTGTGGACGCGTACGTCGGAGGCGCGGAGGATGGGGATACCGCGGGCATCAAGGCGGCCGGCGAAAGCCTGATCCTCCAGCGCGGACAACGGCTCGAGACCTCCGACCTCGAGGTAGGTGGTGGCGGTGATTCCGATCGACGCTCCGGCAAAATGATGGTGAGCGGCTGCGGGGTCAGCCCGGCGCACCCGTGCCAGCCGGTCGGCGGCGTCGCGGTCCCGCCGACGGCGCACACCATGGGGGAGAGCGCGGAGCTCGGTTGGGTCGAGCTCGATCAATCCAGCGATGGCTCGGGCTCCGCCGCGCAGGTGGGCAAGCTGTCGCTCAAGCCAGTCCGCCGCGGGCCGCGAGTCGGCGTCCGTGCAGGCAATGAGACCGTCGGGCAGGCCGGCCGAGATCAGCCGCGTGGCCGCGGCCTCCATCCCCAGCCGCCGAGCTGCACCCGCCCCTGCGCCCGGTCCGAGGAGAGTATGAAGCTGGAGTCCGCAGCGTTCCGCAGTCGCTCGGGCCAATTGCTCGGTGGCGTCAGCGCAGGCGTCGAGGACCAGAACGATCTCGAAACTCTGGCGTCCGACGGTCTGAGCCGAGAGCGCCGTGAGGCATCCGTCGATGACCGCCTCCTCGTCGCGAGCGGGAATCACGACAATGCTGTTCAGCTCCACGAGGCCCCCTCGGCAATCAGTTCGCGTCCCCGCTCATAGGCGTCGTCGTCCTGATGTGAGAGAACACCGACCAGGCGGCCGCCCCGTCCATACCAGACCGCGAAGGCACCGTCGTCCCCCGGTTCGAAGCGGACCTCGGCGAAGCCATCACCCCAGGCGGCGTACTTCAGCGTGTGCTCGCCGATCGCCGACCAGAACCCCGGCACGTCCGACCAGCGAGCGTCGAGTCCCGCGGCGCCGGCGCCCGCCACCTCGCCCTGACCCAAAGCATCCCCCCAGTGCTCGACCCGAAGCCGACGACCCGCGGTTCGGTTGACGGCGGCACAGACGTCGCCGGCGGCCATGACCCCATCCAGCGAGGTGCGCAGAGCGGCATCTACGGCGATCGCCCCGGACTCCCGCTCCGCCCCGGCCAACGCGGCCAGCTCTGAGCGGGGTGAAACGCCCGTGGCCATGATCACCACCTCGGACTCAGACACCGTTTCGCCGCCGAGCACACACAGCCGCTCGCCGCGGCGCTCGATCGCCTCTACCGGGGTGTCCATCGCCAGCTGCACCCCGAGCTCGATCAGCCAGCCGCGTATCTGCTCGGCCACCTGATCACCCAGCCGGGCAATGTTCGGCGCCGGTTCATCGGAGATCAGGTGCACCGGATGGTCCAGAGCGCGCAGCGAGGCGGCAATCTCGCAGCCGATGAAGCCCGAGCCGATCACGGTGACCGGTGCCCCTGGCTGCAGGCGGCGCTTCAGCTCCCGCAGGTCATCAAGTGAGCGCAGCGTACGCACACCGGGATGGTCAGCTCCGGGAATGGGCAGGCGCGTCGGCTCGGCACCAGTGGCCAGCAGAAGCGCGCGGTACTCGAGCTGGCGGCCGCCGGACAGGCAGACCCGGTGCCCGACCGGGTCCAGGGCGACCGCTCGGCCGCCGATCAGATCGACTTGATGCTCATCGAGCCAGCGTTCTTCCTCGAGCAGGAGATCGTCCTCACTCATCTCCTCCCGGAGCAGCTCCTTGCTTAGGGGCGGCCGGTCGTAGGGCATCCGGCCCTCGTCGGTGACGATGGCTACCGGACCGCCGGCGCCGGCGCTCCGGAAGGCGCGGACCGCGGAGAATCCCGCCGGGCCACCGCCGACAACGAGCAGCGCGTAGGGCTCGCTCATCGTCGCTCCAGGACGTCCAGCAGATAGTCCGGCGTGCTCCCGGAAGACAGGGAAGTCAGCCAGGGCTCACGCCGCAGGCGCGCGTGCACCTCCTCGGCGGTGAAGGGCCGCTCGGAGCCGGGCGGACGCCAATGAACCGCGACGAGCCGTCCTTGAGATCGCATCAGGTCCGCCAGCCGGCCAAGTGTGGCCTCGAGGTCGCTTGGCTCGAGGTAGTAGAGGATCTCCGAGGCCACGACCAGGTCATAGGCGCGTTCCGGTATGGCGGCGGGGATCGTGCCCAGACGCACCTCCACGCCGGGATTGGCGGCCAGGCGGTCCCGGGCGCTTCCCACCGCCGTGGGCGCGCTGTCGACGGTGATCAGATGCCGGCAGCGCGGAGCCAGCGCGGCGCTGAACACGCCGATCGACCCGCCCAGCTCCAGCGCATCGGCGAACGGGCCCGGGCCGCAAGCGGCCAGCGTGGCCTCGTACTTCTCGCGCTCGTAGGTCGAGCTCTGATAACCCCAAGGGTCCGGGTCCGCTCTGTACAGGGCCTCGAACTGGGCCGGACTCATGTGGCTCATGGCGCGCTCAGATCCTCCGCGAGCCGAGGGCTTCCTCGCCGGCGCGGGCGAGCAGCGGATCGAGGCGATGTTGGAGCAGGAACACCTCAAGGTCGCGGCGCGCGCGATCCAGGGTGCCGCCGCGGGCGAACGGTCGCGAACCACAGGCCCGGGCGGCCTCGTCGAGCAGGATCCGGCAGGCCTCGGCGATGGCGGCGCGGCCGTGCAGGGCCACGGCGGGCAGGTCGGCCGCGCGGGCGTCCATGGCCTGCGCGGCGGCTCCAATCCACACCGAGATCGTCCGGTGGGCGGTGAGGATCCGCCCGGCAGCCAGGCTTTCCAGTGGGCCTCGGGCGGGCCGGCCGGCCAGTTCGCCGAGCGCACCTCCCACGGCGCAATCAGCCATCCCCGCCCAAGACGCGGCGGTGCGCAACGCGTCACGGGCAAACCACGGCTGAGCGGCAATGGCTCCGGGCTCTCCCAGCTGGGCCAGGACGGGCGCGTCGTGGAACACCACCCGGTGAGATACCGACGCGCGCAGCCCGTGCGAGCGGTACCAGGTGGGGTCCACCTCGACCCGGTCATCGGTCAGGTCGACCCAGGCGGAGACGGGCGGTCCGCCGCTCTGCTGACGGGCCAGCACGAGGGCGCGGTCAAGGCCCCCGGCGCCGGAACAGAACGTCTTGACTCCCCGCAGCACCGTTTCGCGGCCTCGGCTGGCGACCATGGCGGGGTCGCCCTCCCCGGTAGCCGGGTCGCCACCCCACACCCCGGCACGCAGCTCGCCGGCTCGCACGGCCGCCAGCTCGGCCTCGGCCAACTTCGGGGGGCCCTGCACGATGAGACGCTCGACGGCATTGAGGTGCCCGTCAAAGATTCGACCCACCGATCCGTCGGCCTGCGCCACCCGCCGGACCAGGGCGAGCTCTTCAGCGGCCGGGGGCCGATGACCGTCGTCGATGGCGTTGTGGGCCAGGGCGCCGGCCGCCTCCAGCTCGGCGATGGCGCTCTCGGGAAAGTGCGGATCGGGCTCGGCGTCCCGAAGCGCCGCTGAAGCGGTTACTGCGGCCAGAGCCGCCTCCAGCCGGCTGACCTGATCCACGACCGTCTCCAATCCGCTGCTCATGCCAGCGCCTCGAGGGCCAGCCCGCGTCTACGTGCATATTCGATGACCAGGCTCACGTAGGTGATTGTGGCGGCGCTGTCCTGGCGGCGGGCTCCGGGGCCGATGCCGTCATGCGCGAGGACCACCGCTCCGTCGTCGAGCGCTGCGCTGGTGGCGGCCAACATGTCCGCCGGATCATCGCCTCGCCAGTCGTGCGTGTCGACGGTCCAGCCCACCAGAGCCAGATCGCGGCTCCGGGCCACTTCGGCGGTCCAAGGCGCAACATCGCCCCACGGCGTTCGCCACAGGCGCGGGTCGGCACCGAGCCGGCGCAGCCGCCCCAGCGCGCGGTCAGCGTCCCGACCAGCCCACTCGGCATCGCGCTCGCTGTGCCGCACATGCTCATCGCAGTGCAGCCCCACGGTGTGCCCCTCAGCGATCATGCGAGCGATCAGCTCCGGCTCGGACTCTGCCCGGGGGGCGATCGGGAAGAACGTGGCGCGCGCCCCGGCCTCACGCAGCCGGTCAAGCAGCTCCGGGGTCCAGCGAGCATCAGGGCCGTCATCGAAGGTCAGAGCAAGGGAAGACACCGCTGGGGACTACCCGCTGGGCGGCCTTCCTACCGCGGGCCGCGCGCCGCTGAGAGGCTGGCTCGGGTCCATCCTCGCCGATAACGGGTGTGCCGCGCCGATCCCGGGTAGGGGTGAAGCATGTCGCTCGCCATCCTCGACATCGACGGCACCCTCGTCGACACGAACTATCACCACTGTCTGGCCTGGTTCAGAGCCTTTCGGAGGTTCGACATCGTGCTGCCCATCTGGCGGATCCACCGCCACATCGGGATGGGGGGCGACCAGTTGGTGAGCGCGGTGTGCGGGGAGGAGACCGAGAATCAGCACGGTGACGGGATCCGGGACGCCGAGGGGGAGGAGTACAGCGCTCTGATCGGCGAGGTCCAGGTGGTGTCCCGGGCCCGCGAGCTGATCCTGGCCCTCAAGGACCGCGGGCACGCCGTCGTCCTGGCCTCCTCGGCCAAGTCGGACGAGGTCGAGCACTACGTTGGTCTGCTCGACGCGGCCGAGATCGTCGACGGCTGGACGACCTCGGCCGATGTCGAGGCCACCAAACCGGCTCCCGACCTGGTCCGGGCCGGCTTGGCCCGCGTTGGCGGGCGCGAGGACGAGGCGGTGATGGTGGGGGACACGCCGTGGGACATCGAGGCGGCGGGAAAGACCAGTGTGCCCACCCTGGCCGTGGTCACCGGTGGCTTCAGCGAGCAGGAGCTTCGCGATGCCGGGGCGCTCGCGGTTTATGAATCCGTGGCCGAGCTCGAGCGGGGGCTGGACGACACTCCGCTGAGATGAGGGCCCGTGCGGCGAGACGAGGCCGGTCGCTATGTTGGCCAGGTGGATCCGGCTCGGCCAGCGCTCCTCCCCGATGGGACGGCGCTGGTCATTCGTCGGATCACGCCGGCTGATGCTCCGGCGCTGGCCGAGGGGTTCGCCACCCTCAGTGAGGAATCGCGGCGGCTGCGCTTCCTGACCTCCAAGCCAAGGCTTACCGCCGGCGAGCTGCGCTACTTCACCGACGTCGATGGTCATGACCACGAGGCGCTGGCTGCGGTCGATCCCGAGACCGGTGAGGGCGTGGGCATCGCTCGCTTCGTCCGTGACCGGGAGGATCGGACCCGGGCCGAGGTGGCGGTGACCGTGGCGGATCAGTGGCAGCACCGGGGCGTGGCAACGCTCCTGCTCGACCGGCTGGGGGAGCGGGCTCGGGCCGAGGGTGTCCGCCGCTACACCGCCCTGGTCTCGGCTGACAACGGGGCCATGCTCCAGCTGCTCGGCCGTCTCGGCGTCCCAGTGCGCCTCACGGCGCCCAGCGGTCCGGCGGCCGAGTACGAGATCGCTCTGGGGCCCGGTGGGCTCGGCGAGCAGTTGGTGGGTGCACTGCGCAGCGCAGCCGCGGGACGGCTGGCCCCGCCACCCGGGTTCGTCCAGCTGCTCCGTGGGCTCGTTCCGCTTCGGCTCACCGGAGGCCGCCGGCGGCCAGGGGACCGACCCGACGAGCGCTGAGCCGCGCGAATTTGTGAATCGGGGCGCTAGCGGGTAGTGACTACTCCATGAGCGTGATCATGGGCATGCCCGCTCCGCCAGCGCCGGGTCCTCCTCCGGTGCCGCCCGCGCCCGGACCGGATCCCGCGCCGCCGCCTCCACTCCCGGATCCGTCGCCGCCCGGGCCTGGACCGGACCCCGCACCTCCCACGCCGGGGCCTCCTTCGCCGCTGCCACCAGAGCCCGGACCGGCGATCTAAGGCCGATCGGCGCACGGGCGCCCCGGTTTGTGGCGCTGTCAAACGCAGGCATCGTTCCTGACGGCCGTGTAGGTCGCTCCACAGCGGGTAGCCGGACAGAGACGGGCCGGAATCACGAACTTTGCCGAGCGAGAAGGGAGCCCAAATGGCTGACTCATTGAGCGGGAAGAAGATCGCCATCATCGCCACCGACGGGGTCGAGCAGGTTGAGCTGGTCGAGCCGCGCAAGGCCGTAGAGGAGGCCGGGGCCCAGACCGAACTGCTCTCCATCAAGGAGGGCGAAATCCAGGCCATGAACCACGATCTCGAGCCCGCGGACACGTTCCGCGTCGACAAGCTGGTCGGCGATGTCGCGCAGTCCGATTACGACGCGCTGGTTTTGCCCGGCGGGACGGTGAACGCCGACAAGCTGCGAATCGACGATGACGTGGTCAGCTTCGTGAAGGAGTTCTTCAAGACCGGTAAGCCGGTCGGGGCCATCTGCCATGCGCCGTGGACGCTTGTCGAGGCCGACCTGGTCAGCGGCCGCACCCTGACCTCATACCCGAGCGTGAAGACCGACATCCGGAACGCGGGCGGCGAGTGGGTGGATCGCGAGGTCGTGGTCGACCAGGGGCTGGTCACCTCGCGCAGCCCGGAGGATCTTCCCGCCTTCAACGCCAAGATCATCGAGGAGTTCGCCGAGGGCAAGCACGAGGTGGCGTCCGCCGGCGCCACCCAGAACTAAGCCTCGGCTCCGGCGCCTGCGCCGGGCGGTCGGGCGCCGGGGTCTTCCCGGCCCGCCCGCCTGGCCATCTCCGCCTCGTGCGCGCGGCGGATCAGGAACGCGCCCATGGAGCCGGCCATGGTCGCGACCACGACCATCGCGTAGGCCTCCATGAAGACGTCGAGGATTCGCCCACCGACCGTGAACGGGTTCTGGATCTGGGAGGAAACGGTCAGGAGCTGGGTTGTGCACCAGAACAGCGCGCTTCCGTAGCTCTGGATGTCGGTCTGCTTGACGTGCTGTTCGAAGTGCAGGGCCAGCCCGGCGCAGATCAGGTCGAACACCACGGAGATGAGCGCGATCCCCACCAGCCGGTCACGCAGGGCGCCATGGGTGGGCGTCTGCGCTCCCAGGATATGCCGGACCGTACCGGCGAGGCCGCGCACGACTTTGGCCAAGTACATGACCCGCTATTCGCGCTTCGGGCCGCTCGTCCTTTGCCCGCGACTCAGTCCGCCCCTTGCCGGAAGCGCTCCTGCGCAGCTCTGATCTCGGCCACCGCCTCATCCCGCGAGCGCCAGTCCCCAACCTCGACGGTTTTGTGCTCGAGCACCTTGTAGATCGAGAAGAACTGCTCTATCTCCTGGCGAAGGAGCTCGGGTAGGTCCTCAACCTGCTCGTAGCCGTTCCAGTAGGGATCGTGCAGGGGTACGCAGACGACCTTGTCGTCGGGACTCATCTCATCGCGCATGGTGAACATGCCGATCGGCTTGACCGGGATCAGGCAGCCCGGAAACGTCGGCTCGGTCAGACAGACCAGCACGTCGAGTGGGTCACCGTCCTGGGCGAGTGTGTTGCGCAGGTAGCCGTAGTCGGTGGGATAGGTGGCCGCGCTCATCAGCAGGCGGTCGAATTTGATCCCGCCCAGTTCTGGGTCGAACTCGTACTTGTTGCGGTTACCCTTGGGAATCTCGACCACGCAGACGTAGGTGTGGTCGTCGTCGGCAGGGCTCATCTCATCAAGTGTCCTCGAGCCGGAAGCCGACCTTCATCTCGACCTGGAAGTGGGCGATTTCCCCGTCCTCGACGTGGCCCCGTATGCCGACCACCTCGATCCAGTCCACGTTGCGCAGGGTCCGGCTGGCCCGGCGCACCCCGGAGCGCATCGCTTCCGCCACGCTCTCGGTTGAGGTGCCGGCGATCTCGGTGATCTTGTAGGTGCTGTCTTCAGGCACTGGCGCTCCTTTCGCGCGGTCAGCAGCCACGTACCCGGTTGTCCAGGCGTCCAAGCCGGCGCCACTGCGTGCCACCTCTGCCCAGCGGGTACAGCGGAACGATGACCGATTTTGGATACACAATGATGACCGAGCAGTCGCCCCCGGACCAGCTCGTGCGCGACGTCCAGATGGCCGAGAAAGCGGGCTTTGACTTCTCGGTCACCAGCGATCACTTCCAGCCTTGGCTCAAGGAGCAGGGCCACGCCGGTTACGCCTGGTCTGTCCTGGGTGCCGCCGCCCAGGCCACCGAGCGGATTGGTTTGATGACCTACGTCACCTGTCCGACGCTGCGCTACCACCCGGCGATCGTGGCCCAGAAAGCGGCGACGATGGGGATCCTGTCTGGTAACCGTTTCCGCCTGGGCCTGGGGGCGGGAGAGAACCTCAACGAGCACGTTGTCGGTAAACGCTGGCCGGCCGTCGGCGTCCGCCACGAGATGCTCAGCGAGGCGGTGGACATCATCGCCGCCCTGTTCGACGCTGAGGACCGGGTCAACTACCGCGGCCGGCATTTCGACATCGAGCAGGCCCAGCTCTGGGACCGGCCCTCCGAGCGCGTGCCGATCGGGATCGCCGTCTCCGGGGAGAGCTCGTGCGCCCTGGCCGGTGAGAAGGCGGACCTGATGATCGCCGTCGAGCCCAAAGCTGAGCTGGGGGAGATGTTCGACGCCGCCGGCGGGTCGGGCAAGCCCCGGGTGGGCCAGGTGGCACTCGCCTACGACGCCGACCGTGAACGGGCCATCGAGCGCGCCCACGCCCAGTTTCGCTGGTTCGGCCTGGGCTGGAAAGTGAACGCCGATCTCCCCAACCCGGAGGGGTTTGAGGCCGCCACCCAATTCGTGACCTCAGATCAGGTGGCCGATGCACTGGGCTGCGGACCGGACGTCGATGAGCACGTGGAGAAGATCAAGCCGTTCATCGACGCCGGCTTCACCGAGATCGCCCTCGTGCAGATCGGCGCCGACCAGCAGGCGGAGTTCATGACCTGGGCCGAGAACGAGCTCCTGCCCGCGCTGCGCGCGCTCTAGTCGTCCCGGACGGAGTTCCCGATCTCGGCGGCCACCGCTGCCGCTCCGCGCTGGCCGAGGACGATCGTGTAGTGGTTGACGTCGGGAATCTGGAGAGCTCGCCGCCGGGCCGGATCCCCGGCCGCCCACGCCTGCACAAGTTCGAGCGGCTGCATCGGGTTGGGTTCGTTCATCAGGCCCCGCGGCGCACAGAGCAGGACCGCCGGGCCGGTGAGAGCCTCGGCGGCTACCGCTTGAAGCACATCGCGCCCGTCGGGCCCCACGCAGGCTGGGTTGACCGAGGAATGCATCTCCCCTGCCGGACCGATGAGGTCGTGGTCGGCGTAGGCGGCCAGATCGGCGGGTTTGACGTCGGACCCAGCCAGGGCTGGGTGCTCCGCCCACCACGCCCGGTAGGCCGCCGGATCAGCAAAGGTCATCTCCAGCCGGGCCAGTGCGGGGCCGAGGAAGGTCTTCATGAACGGCTCCGGGTCCGCCGCCCGAGCTGAGGGAATCGACAGGCCGCCGTCGACGAGCACCAGGCTGGCCACCCGGTCAGGATGGGCTTCGGCCAGGGCGGCGGCAATGTACGCGCCCAGTGAGTGGCCGACAACCACGGCCTGATCCAGGCCCAGGTGATCGAGCACGGCGACCATGTCCTGCACGTGGGCGGGAATGCCGAACGGCGGGGGCAGGGTGCTGCTGCGCCCGCGGCCGCGCAGGTCCACCGCGGCCAGGGCGGCACGGTCACCGAGCGCATCCGCGACCGCGACCCAGCTCTGATTGCTCGAGGTGATCCCGTGTATGGCTAGAACTACGGGCGCCGGGCCGGACCCTCCGAGGCGGTAGGTGGCCAGCACGCCTCCGCTGACGGGGACGTCGGTACGCTCAGTCACGAGCCAGGGGTGTGGGCTCATCGACTGGGGGAGGGTCGGAGGCCAGTGGGGCGGGCTCGACGGGATCCGGGCGGCCGGCGGCCGTGGACCAGCTCGCCCACGGCCGGGTCAGGACCAGCCACGCTAGGCCCGCGGCCAACAGGGTCGCGCACAGAATCCAGCCCAGCGTGGTGGTGGCCACACCGATGTACTTCAGACCCGAGGCGAAGATGACGAAGGCGATGACCGGGCGGATATAGCGGTCGGGCACGGTCGAGGAAAGCATCGAGCCGATGAGCACCGCCGGGACGGAGCCGAGAATCAGCGAGCCGGTGACGGAGACCTCGATATGACCGAAGATCAGCGCGCCGAGGGCGGCGGCCAGCGTCAGGGGGACGGCCTGAGTCAGATCTGTTCCCACCAGTTGGTTGGCGCCCAGCATGGGATAGATGAACAGCAGGCCGATGATCATTAGCGAGCCGGATCCGACCGAGGTGATCCCGACGATGACTCCCCCCACCACGCCGATGGCCAACGTGAGCAGGGGCCGTGGTCGCACCTCGGACACGAATGCCGTCCGTCCCTGACCGCCGACGCGATCGAGTACGAACCGCAGGGCCATCGCCCCGGCTCCGATCAGCAGCGCCGCGCCGAGAAAGGTCTCGATGTTGTTCTCGGCCGACTTGGCGTGGCCCATCAGCGAGAGCAGATATGCGCCCAGGAAGGCAGCCGGCACCGAGCCGAGCACCATCCAGCGCACCAGCTTCAGATTGACCGTCCCCGCCCGCATGTGGACAGCAGCACCGATCGGGCGCATGACCACGGCCGCGACCAGGTCACTGGAGATTGCCGTTGAGGGCTTGACGCTGAACAGCAGGATCAGCATCGGGGTCATCAGGGCCCCGCCGCCCGCGCCCGTCATCCCGACCAGGAGGCCGATGATCGCGCTGCCGAGAACGATGTAAGGATCGATGTGCAAGCCGGTGCGGACTGGTCAGTGAGGAGTGCTGCTGTCGGCGGGCCCGTCCCGGGGAGCCGGTGGCTCCCCGGAGAGCAGCCAGCCCTCGCGCACGGCACGGACCACGCCGCGACGGCTCAGGTCCGACAGCGCACTGGTCACCGTGGGTCGGCGCGCCGCAACCAGGTCGGAGAGGACGGCGTGAGTCAGCCGCAGCGGGATGATTACCCCGTCGCGTCGGACCCGCCCCCAGCGTGCCGCCAGATGCCAGAAGAGCATGTGCAAGCGGACGTCGACGCGAGCCTGGTGCACGATGGCCATGTTGACCGCCAGCTGGCGTGAGCGCTGCACCGCGCGAGAGACAAGCCGTCCACCGAGTTCGGGGAACTGGGCCAGATGGCGCACGAAGCGCTCGTCGAGGATGGCCAGGCGCGCCGGCTCTAGCACCAGCCAGTCATTGGTCAATTGCAGCGTCGACTCCCCGTTCCACGGCGGTGGCCGCAGCAGGTCACCCTCGCCGATCAGCTCGATGCCAAAGCGACGGTCGACGCCGATGCGATGAATCAGGACGCCGTCCAGGACCAGCATGCCCAGGCCTTTCTCGTACCCCGTTGGCGGCGGGCGCCAGACCCCGACGTTGACGTGGATCTCACGGGCCAGCACTGTCTCCAGCGCATGCGGGCGAAGTTTGGGCTCGATTGCCTCGCCCAGCTCGGTGTCCTCCTCGAGGACACGGCAGTAATTCGGGGCCGGACGCCGCGCGGTACTCATTGCCGTCACCTTGTCAAAGCCGCTTGCCCGGACGGCAGGGACTTGATCAGCTCGAGTATCGCCCCGGCCAACTCGCGAGGGCGCTCCAGCGGCGACATATGCCCGGTGTCCTCGAGCTCGATCAGACCGGCCGGTTCGGGCAGTGACGCGGCGATGCGCTGGCCCTGAGCCGGGGGGGTGAGGCGATCGCGATCGCCGACGACGACGAGGGTGGGCACGTCGAGCCGCGCGGTGGCATCCCGGAGGTCCATGTCAGCCATCGCCCGCCCGCAGGCTCCTCGAACGTGGGGGGGCGTGCTGAGCAGCATCCGCTCGTAGAAGGCGATCTGCGCGAGATCGGCGCTGGGGCCGAAGGCGGCGTGGCGGATCAGGGTGTGGGCCACCGGAGAGGAGAAGGCGGGCAGCGGCGCCGAAACGCCCAGGAAGACTCGCCCGGCCAGCTTGCTGTTGAACCGCGAGGCCACCTCCCCGAAGAGCAGATGTCCCGTCACCAGGTCGACCAGGCCGGTGTTCACTAGGACTGCTGCCCGCACGCGGGCGCTCACCGCGTGATGCTCGGCCCACGCCGCCACGGACATCGCCCCCAGCGAGTGGCCCACGATCACCGCCTGCTCGTCGGTCGGCACCATGGCGGCCAGGACCGCCTCCACGTCCTCGCCGAAGCGGGCCAGCGCGTAGTCATCGTCGACGGCCGGCCCGCTGGCCCCGTGGCCCCGCAGATCGAAGGCCACCGGCCGCGCGCCGGCGTCGACCAGGTGGTCGATGACCGGGCCCCAGATCGAGATCTGCTCAGTCCAGCCGTGGGCCAAAACGACAATCGGAGCACCGCTCGGCGCCCCGAAGGACTCCACGTGCAGCCGGGTCCCGTCCGCCGAGCGCACCTCCGTGGGCCGACCCCCGCGCGATCGGGTCAGCTCGACGTAAGCCGGGTCGCGGGAGATGGCCCGCAGGTGCCGACGCTGGATGGCGACGCCGGCGGCGGCGCCCCCCACGGTCAGCGCGACGGCCAGCGTCCGGGTGTTGGGCGAGACACCTGCCATCGAATCGCACCCTAGCGCGGGTATCGGCTCGCGGGCGGACCGGTCGGCCCTCTTTGAGCGGCAATAGGGCGTGATCGGCATGCTTTGCCCTGGAAGCGGTGCGTAGGATTCCCCCTGTGAGGATCGGCCTGCTTACCGGCGGCGGAGATTGCCCCGGCCTGAACGCGGTCATCCGCGCCGTCGTGCGCAAGGGTGTGGACGCCTACGAAGATGAGCTGGTCGGCTTCCGCGATGGCTGGCGAGGAGTGCTCGAGGACGTGGCCGAGGAGCTGAACATCGAGTCCACGCGCGGGATCCTCCCCCGGGGCGGAACCATCCTGGGCAGCTCCCGTACCAACCCCGACAAGCGCGAGGGTGGCACCGAACTGGTGCGCGAGACCCTGGCTCGCCACCGCCTCGACGGGTTGATCGCCATCGGGGGGGAGGACACCCTGGGTGCGGCCCACCGGCTCAGCCAGGCCGGCATCAGCGTGATTGGCGTGCCCAAGACGATCGACAACGACCTCGGCGCCACCGACGTGACGTTCGGATTTGACACGGCCCTGCAGATCGCCACTGAGGCCATCGACCGGCTGCACACCACGGCAGAGAGCCATCACCGGATCCTGGTGGTCGAGGTGATGGGCCGCAGCGCCGGCTGGATCGCCCTGCACTCGGGCCTGGCCGGCGGCGCCGACGTGATCCTGATTCCCGAGATCCCCTTTGATATCGACGTGGTCTGCCGGCTGATCCGGCGGCGGCACGCCCGGGGACGCTACTTCTCGATCGTCGTGGTGGCCGAGGGCGCACAGCCCAAGGAAGGCACGATGAGCGTGACCACGGGCGAGCTGGACGAGTTCGGCCACCCGCGGCTGGGCGGTATCGGACAGCGCCTCGAGCGGGAGATCGAGACGAGGACCGGATTCGAGACCCGAGCGACGGTTCTCGGACACGTGCAGCGGGGAGGGACGCCAACCGCCTTTGACCGGGTCCTGGCCACTCGACTCGGCCTGGCGGCAATCGACGCCGCCCACGCCGGACAGTGGGGGCAGATGACCGCCCTGCATGCTACGGCGATCGAGTTGGTCCCCCTGGCCACGGCGGTGGCTGAGGTACGCCGGGTGCCGGTCGAGGAGTACGAGCGCTACGACATCCTGTTCGGCTGAGCGGGATTTGGGCGCCCGGTGGTTTGTGCGGACTGTCTTTAAGGAAGTCCCTATCGGACTATGCTGCGTTTCAGGCCGCATGCACCAGCGTCGGCTTCCCTCTCTGGCCCCAACCGCGTGGAGGTGCGACACATGCAGATCGGCTTCGTCGGGCTCGGCAAGATGGGCGGGAACATGGTCGCGCGGATCCGGCGCGACTCCGATGCCGAGGTGGTGGCCTTTGACTTCGATGCCGATGCGGTCAAGTTGGCCGAGGAGCACGGCGCCCGCGGGGCTGACTCGCTTGAGGACCTGGTCGGCAAGCTCTCCGGACCGCGCATCGTGTGGATCATGGTCCCGGCGGGCAAAGCGACCGAGGAGACCATCGACAAGCTGCTCGATCTCCTGTCCGACGGCGATGTGATCGTCGACGGCGGCAATTCCAAGTGGACCGACTCCATCGATCACCATGCCACGTGCCGTGACCGCGGGGTCCACTTCCTTGACGTGGGCACCAGCGGCGGGGTCTGGGGGCTGTCGATTGGCTACTGCATGATGGTCGGCGGGGAGGAGGAGGCGGTCAAGCTCCTGGCTCCAATCCTCAATGTCCTCTCACCCCACGATGATGCTGATGACGGCAAGCCGAAGTACGGCTGGGGGCACATGGGGGGGCCGGGTGCCGGCCACTTCGTCAAGATGATCCACAACGGGATCGAGTACGGGCTGATGCAGGCCTATGCCGAGGGCTTTGACCTCATCCACGCCTCTGACTACGGCCTGAACTCCGAACAGATCGCCAAGTTGTGGAGCCAGGGCTCGGTGATCCGCTCCTGGCTCTTGGAACTGACCGCCCGTGCCTTCGAGGCCGACGGCAACGACCTGGCTGGGCTGGAGGGCTGGGTGGATGACTCGGGCGAGGGCCGCTGGACGCTGGATGCGGCGATCGCCCACGACGTCCCGATGCCCACGCTGGCCGCCGCACTGTTCGCCCGCTTCAGTTCCCGCGGTGCCGGGAACTACTCGGCCCGCGTGGTTGCGGCTCTGCGCAACCAGTTCGGTGGCCACGCGGTCAAGACCGCTCCGAAGGTCTGAGATGGGGACGCCGGCGGGCGCAGTCCAGACCGACCAGGAGAACCCGCTCGTCGAGGGGCTGGAGCGCCTCCCGGTCCATCCCACCTCGCTGGTCATCTTTGGAGCCACGGGGGACCTGGCCCACCGCAAGCTTCTCCCAGCGCTGTACAACCTGGCCCACGAGGGACAGCTGCCGGAGCGCTTCGACATGGTCGGAGTGGGCCGGCGCGACCAGGAGCACGAGGACTTCCGGGATGCGGCGCTGGACTCGATCCTGCGCTACTCGCGCCGCAAGCCAGATTCCAAGGTGCTCGAGGGGCTGCTCGACAACATGCGCTATGTCCAGGGCTCCTTCGATGACGATGAGGTCTATGCCGAGCTGGCCCAGACGCTCAAGGATTTCGACGAGCGGGCGGGCCGCCGTCTGAACCGTGTCTTCTATCTGTCCACGGCGCCCGAGTTCTTTCCTCTGATCGCTCAAAAGCTGGGCGAATTTGACCTCGCCCATGACGACGAGGCCGAGGTGCGGATCGTGATCGAGAAGCCCTTCGGCTACGACCTCGCCTCGGCGCGGAAGTTGAACGCCGAGCTACTCGAGGTCTTCGACGAGCCGCAGATCTTCCGCATCGATCACTATCTGGGCAAGGAGACGGTGCAGAACCTCCTGGCTCTGCGGTTCGCCAACGCCCTGTTCGAGCCGGTCTGGAACCGCAACTACATCGATCACGTGCAGATCACAGCGGCCGAGGACATCGGCATCGGCGGTCGGGCCGGTTACTACGAGGGGGCCGGGGCGCTTCGCGACCTGGTTCAGAATCACATGCTCCAGCTCCTGGCTCTGCTGGCCATGGAGCCACCCACCGCCTTCGACGCCGATCGCTTGCGCGACGAGAAGCTGAAGGTGCTTGAGGCGATTGTCCCCCACCGATTGACCAGGTGGCGGAAATGACGGTTCGAGCCCGATATGGACCGGGGGTCGTCGGCGGGGAGAAAGTTCCCGGCTACCTCGAGGAGTCCGGCGTGGCCCCCGACTCGCGGACCCCGACCTACGCGGCGTTGCGCCTCCACGTCTCCAACTGGCGCTGGGCCGGCGTCCCCTTCTACCTGCGGACGGGCAAGCGCCTGTCCCGCAAGCTGACCGAGATCGCCGTGATCCTCAAGCCCGTGCCCCACATCGCCTTCCAGAGCTCCGGCTCGGTGGGCATCCAGGCCAACCAGATCGTCTTCACGCTGCAGCCCGACGAAGGCGTCTCGGTGTCCATCGGGGCCAAGATCCCCGGCTCCCGGATGCGCATCCGGCCGGTGAACATGGAGTTCCGCTACGGAACCTCATTCCTCTCCGAGTCCCCGGAGGCCTACGAGCGGCTGATCCTCGACGCGATGCGCGGTGACGCGACACTGTTTACCCGCAACGACGAGATCGAGGCTCTGTGGGGGATCGTCGACCCAATTCTCACCGCCTGGGAGCAGGACACGGAGTCACCGATCCCCGAGTACCCGGCCGGAAGTGCCGGACCGTCGGAGGCCGACGCGCTGCTCACCGATGATCGGAGGTGGCGACGCCTGTGAGCGTCGACGTCTGGTCTGAGCAGGACACCGATCCGGATGCTATCGAGGCAGCCCTGCGCGACCTGCTGCACCGCCGCCACGCGGAGAACGAGGGGCTGGTTCCGGCCCGAGTCCTGAACCTCGTGGTGATCGTCGATCGTGACTGGAAGGGTGAGGTGGCCAACCGCCTGGAGCGGGTGGGTCGCTATCAGGCCTCGCGCACGGTGCTGTGCGCGGTTGACGAGGAACGCACGACCCTCGACGCCGTGGCCACGGTCAGCTATGAGGAACCGGGAGCCGGTAGCGTCGGGGTGGTGCGCGAACAGATCGAGATCGACCTCGGCCGGGCGCATCTGGAGGGGCTGCGGACCGTGGTCGATCCCATCCTCGTTGCCGAGATGCCGACGATCGTGTGGTCGCCCCACGGTTATCCGGAGGCGGTGGAGAGCCTGCTGCCGGTGATCGACGTGGTGCTGCTCGATTCCGACGATCTGTCCGACCCCCCTGCCGCGTTCGAGCGTGCCAGCGCGTGCTGCGACAGCGCGTACGTCGTAGACCTGGCCTGGTTGCGGACCACACCGTGGCGCGAGCGACTGGCCGCCAGCTTCGACCTGCGCGAGCGGCTGCCCGCCCTGCGCCAGGTGTCTGAGCTTGAGGTGCGACACCAGCAGAACTCGACCGCCAGCGGCCTTCTGCTCACCGGATGGTTGGCATCCCGCCTGCACTGGCAGTACGAGCCCCTCACCGCTACCGCGGGGAACGGGCTCGGTGGATGGCTGCAGCGACCCTACGGGGGGGTCGATCTACGCCTGCGCACCATTTCGCAGGAGGCGCCCGGGCTGGGCGGGGTGACCGTAACCTGCGAGCCCGGACTGTCATTGTCGCTTTCCCGCGGACAGGGAGGCCTGGACGCCGAGGAGGTCACTCCCGACGGAGCCAAGCGGGCGTGGAAGATCCTCGGTGCCTCACGCGGGGAGGGCGGAATCCTGGGCGAGGGCGTCCGCCAGGCGCTGCTCCGCGACCCCACCTACCCGGCGGCGCTGTCAGCTGCGCGGGAGCTCTGTCCGGCGTGAGTGTTGACGTGGAGGTACTGGAGGACCCAGCACGAGCCTGCGCAGCGCTGATGGTGGGCGCGGCCCTGGGGGGTGGCCACATCGTCTTGGCCGGTGGGTCGACGCCCAAGGCGGCCTACGAGGACTTCGTCGACGCAGTGCGCGCGGTCGGCCTGGATATCTCTCGGACCACGTTCTGGCTCGGGGATGAGCGCTGCGTGGAGCCCGACGACGAGCGGGCCAACTACCACATGATCAAGCAGTCCCTGCTCGACCCGCTGGGTTCACCGACCATGATGAGGATCAGAGGCGAGCTCGGCCCCGACGCCGGCGCCGCGGACTACGAGCGCCAGCTGCGTACGGCAGGGCCGCCCGAATTCGACCTCGTTCTGCTGGGCATTGGTCCCGACGGACACACCGCTTCGCTGTTCCCCGACCAGGACTCGCTCTCGGTGAGGGACCGGCTGGTCGTCGGCGTACCCGAGGCCGGTCTCGAGCCCTTCGTGCCCCGGGTCAGCTTGAGTTTTCCCGCGCTGACCGCCTCGGGGCGGATTGTGGTGCTGGCCACCGGAGAGTCAAAGGCCGAGGCGGTGGCCCGCTCCTTCGGCCCAGACGCGCGCCCCGACCCGCACGTGCCGTGCTCCATCCTGGCCGCGGAGGCTGATCGGCTGACCCTGCTGGCCGATGCGGCCGCTGCCCGAGGGCTGCTTGTAGATGAGTGAGGTCATCGGAGTAGATCTCGGCGGCACGAAGGTGGCGCTGGCCAAGCTGGCCGGGAGCGAACTGGGCGAATCGGTTCTCGAGCCGACGGCCGGTGCGGACTCCGCCGCCGTGGTCGAGCAGCTGGCCGAGATGATCGAGAGGGCCCGCGGGGACGACTTGCAGGGTGTGGGTATCGGCGTGCCCTCAGTGGTCGAGTTCGCCACCGGACGGGTGATCTCCTCCGCCAACATCCCGCTGGCTGATGTCCCTCTCCGTGATGTGCTCGGCGAGCGGATCGGCGTCCCGGTGTTCGTGGACAATGACGCCACGGTGGCCGCGCTGGCCGAGGCTCATGACGAGGAACTGCGCATGGTCGCCCGGGACCTGGTCATGATCACAGTGGGCACCGGCGTGGGCGGCGGCCTGGTCCTGGGCGGTCGCATCTACCGGGGCGCCACCGGTGGAGCCGGTGAGCTCGGTCACACGCTGATCGGGATGCGCCTGGACGGCCACATCCCGGCACCGTCGAAGTTCCCGCAGCCGGGTTCGCTGGAGCATGCGGCGGCCGGACATGCGCTTGACCGGCTGGCCGTGGAGTGCGGCGGCGAATATCCGGACTCGGCGCTGGGCCAGGCCCTGGCCTCCGGAGCGAAGGTGACCGGCGAGCTCGCCGTCGCGGCGGCCGGTAAGGGGGATGAGGTAGCCGCCGCCACGGTGGAAATGTGGGGCGAGCGGCTGGGCCTCGGGATCGCCAACGTGATCAACACCTTCGATCCCGAGGAGGTGGTGATCGGCGGCGGGGCCGCTCGGGCCGGTGAGTTTTTGCTCGAGCCCGCCCGGCGCATCGCCGCCGGCTACGTGCTTCCAGGTCTTGGCTCGCGCACCCGGATCCGTGTGGCCCGGCACGGCGTACGCGCCGGAGTCCTCGGGGCGGCGCTACTGGCTCGGCACGAGCTGTCTGATTTGCGTGAGCGGGCACCGACGGACGACCTGACCCCATCCACTGAGGTTCGCCCATGATCGTTGCCTGCGGATTTGACCACGCCGGCTACGTATTGCGGGCTCGGCTCCTGCCCCTGATCGTCGCCGACGGCCATCAGGTGCTGGATCTGGGCACCAATTCACCCGAGCCGATCGACTACCCCGACAAGGCGCTGGAGGTCGGGCAGGCTGTGGTCTCGGGGCAGGCCGAGCGGGGGATCATCGTCTGCGGTTCCGGGGCCGGCGTATCGGTCGCCGCCTGCAAGATCCGCGGCGTCCGGGCGGCCACCATCCACGACACCTACACCGCCCACCAGGCCGTCGAGCACGATGATGTCAACGTGCTCTGCCTAGGTGGCCGGGTGGTCGGAGTGGAGATGGCGGCAGAGATCGTGACCGTGTTCCTGCGCGCTCAATTGTCAGGCGAGGAACGCCATGTCCGCCGCCGGGCGGAGGTGCAGGAGATCGAACGCACCGGGGGCGACCTGGAGCCTCCGATACACATTGGCTGAGCGAGTCCTCATCGTCCGCCATGGCGAGACGGAGTGGAGCGCCAGCGGCCGGCACACCTCGCACACCGACCTGCCCTTGACCAGGGCGGGGCGCAAGGCCGCATCGGCGCTCCGATCGCGACTGGCCGGTGAGGATTTCGCGCTGGTGCTCTGCAGTCCACTGCGGCGGGCGCGCGAGACCTGCGAGCTGGCCGGCTTCTCCGAGGTCGCCGAAACCTGCCCTGACCTGGTGGAATGGGATTACGGTCGTTATGAGGGGCTGACCACGCCGCAGATCCACGAGCAGGACCCAGACTGGAACCTGTGGCGGGACGGCTGTCCCGACGGCGAGTCCCCGGAGGACATGCAGGCCCGGGTCGACCGGGTGCTGAGCCGCGTGGTGGCGGTCGAGGGGGGCGTCCTGTGCTTCGCCCACGGGCATGTGCTTCGGGTCCTCACCGCGCGCTGGCTCGAGATGCCGCTGAGCGCCGGAGCGCGGTTCAAGCTGGCTGCCGCCGGGGTCGGAGGCCTCGGGCACGAGCGGGCGACCAGAGTCCTCGAGAGCTGGAGCGTCTAACCGTTTCGCGGGGCCGGAGGGTGACAAACGTCACGGCTGATTTGCGCCGCGCACCACTTATGCCGGGCGGCTGGCCGACGTACGCTGCGCGGTATGACTACAGCCCAGACACGTAACGAAGGCCTCGCTGTCGAGGCTCGCGATCTGCGCAAGGCCTACGCCGAGGTGGAGGCGGTGCGAGGGGTGAGCTTCGAGGTTGGGCGCGGCGAGGTTTTCTGTCTGCTCGGCCCCAACGGGGCAGGCAAGACGACCATCGTGGAGATCCTCGAGGGTTACCGGACGCGGACCGGCGGGGACGCCCGTGTGCTCGGACTCGACCCCGCCTCCAATGCTCGCGAGCTGCGTGAGCAGGTTGGCATCGTGCTCCAACAGTGCGGGGTTCAGCCTGAGCTGACCGTCGCCGAACTGGTGGAGATGTACGGGCGCTACTACGTGCGCCACCGTGGGGTGGACGAGGTGCTGGAGCTTGTGGAACTGACCGAGAAGCGCGACATCAGGGCCAACCACCTCTCCGGCGGCCAGCGACGCCGGCTCGATCTTGCCCTGGCCCTCGTCGGCGAACCCGAGCTGATCTTCCTGGATGAGCCGACCACCGGCTTTGATCCGGCCGCGCGGCGTCAGGCCTGGTCGACAATCCGTTCGCTGCGCGAGCTGGGCAAGACGATCTTCCTGACCACTCACTTCATGGACGAGGCCCAGTTCCTGGCCGACCGCGTGGCCGTGATGCGCGAAGGCGAAATCATCGCCACGGGCCGGCCGGATGAGCTTGGCGGCCGCGATCTGCGTCCGGCCGAGATCCGCTTCATCCTGCCCGCCAGTTTGTCGATCGGCGATTTGCCACAGCTGCCGTCAGACAGCCGTTCGATCGAGAACGACCGCGTCCTCATCCGCACACGCGACCCGGTGCGCGCGGCCAACGTCCTGACCAGCTGGGCGCTCGAGCGCGGTGTCGACCTCGCGCACTTCTCCGTGGCCCAGCCGACACTGGAGGACATTTATCTCGAGTTGACGAGGTCCGACTCAGACGAAGCCGCGAACCCAGAGGAGGCCTTGGCATGAACATCAATCCGCAGGCCGGCGCCCCGGCCCCGGGAGGGCCCGCGACCGGCGGCGTTCCGCATTCCACCTGGCAGCGGGATCTGGGCCTGGTCGGCTGGCAGGTGCGCTACGAGCAGCGTGCGTACTGGCGCAACCGGGGGAGGGGCATCTTCACCTTCGTGTTCCCGATCATGTTCCTGGTCATCTTCGCCAGCCTGGACAAAGGTCAGAGCATCCAGACCCGTGGGGGCATCCCCTACGACGATTTCTTCGTACCCGGGATCCTGGCCTACGGCGTGATCGCCACCACGTTCGTGAACCTGTCGATCTCCACGGCGATCCTTCGCGACGAAGGCGTGCTCAAGCGCATGCAGGGCACGCCGCTGCCCCGCTGGGCCTATATGGCCGCCCGGATCCTGTCCGCGTTCCTGATCATGCTGGCCATGACGGTGGTCGTCCTGGGTCTGGGAGCGGGGATCTGGGGTCTCAGCTTCCGCGTCGGCGCGCTGCCGGGGCTGATCGTGACCCTGCTGTTGGGCACCGCCGCCTTCACCACGATCGGGATCGGGATCACCCGGTTCATCCCCAACGCCGAGTCCGGTCCGGTGGTCGTCAACCTGGCCGTTCTCCCCCTGACCTTCATCTCCAACATCTGGTTCCCCACCGACTCGCTGCCCAGCGCGCTGAAGGACATCGCCAGCGCGTTCCCGATCAAGGCGCTGGCCAGCGGGCTGCAGTACGCGTTCGATCCCCGCGTGAGCGGTACGGCCATCAACGGTAGTGACCTGCGCACCCTGCTCATCTGGACCGCCGTGGGCGTGTGGCTCATGTTCCGCTTCCTGCGACAGCCGCAGGGCGAGGTGACGTGAGCTCGGCCGGTCCGGTTCGTGGGTTGACCTCGGGGTGGGGGCAGGGGCGGCCCCAGGGGCGCTTCGGTCTCGCCGCAGCGCTGATCTGGCTGGCCTTCATCGTCTTCCCGTTGATCGACGCGGTCACCAACAGGGGACCGGTGGTCGGCCACGTGCTGGCGATCGCCGGGGCGGCGCTGTTTGTGGCCGGCTACGTGTGGCTGGTGCTACATGCCTTCTGGGCCAGACAGACGCTGATTACCCGGGCGGTGTGCGTCGGCTTGATCCTGATCGCGATCCTGCTCACCGTGCTCGATCGTCCGGGCTGGGGTTTCCTGTTCACCTATTGCGCGGCCTGCACGGCGGTGATCGCCGCGCCGCGCTACAGCTTTCCGGCGGTGGCCACTCTGGCCGCCGTAGCCGCGGCGTGCTGTGCGATCGGTGGAGGCGGCGCCGGGGGCGCCTTTGGCTACGGGGCCAGCACGATCGGGATTGGCCTGCTGATGGTGCTGATGGGTGACCTGCGAATCCGCAACGCCGAGCTGCTCGAGGCACGCGCCGAGCTGGCCCGCTCCGCCGTGGCCCAGGAGCGGGAGCGCTTCGCCCGCGATCTGCATGACCTCCTCGGTCACACACTGTCGGTGATCGCCCTCAAGGCCGAGCTGGCTGGCAAGCTCATTCCCGACTCACCGCAGCGGGCGCTCACCGAGGTGGGGGAGGTGGAGGCGGTGGCCCGCCAGGCGCTCGGCGAGGTACGCCTGGCCGTCAGCGGCTACCGCCTGCCGACCCTGGACGGGGAGCTGGCCGGGGCCCGCATGGCGCTGTCCGCCGCCGGCATCGAGGCCGACGTGGTCCGGCCTGAGGTCGCCCTCGATGCCGATGTCGAGGCAGTCCTGGCCTGGGCTGTGCGCGAGGGCGCGACCAACGTGATTCGCCACAGCGGCGCCCAGAAGTGCACGGTCCGGGTCACCGCCGGGCTGGCCGAGGCGTCGGTCGAGGTGGTCGATGACGGGGGCGGGCCGGGCTCGGCGAACCAGAACGGTGCTGGGCCCGGGCGGGAGAGCCTCGGGGTCGGCAATGGCCTTTCCGGTCTGGGCGAACGGGCCGAGGCGCTGGGCGGGCGGGTGGAGGCCGGGGTCCGCGCGGAGGGTGGTTTTCGGTTGGCGGTCAGCGTGCCGGTCAGTGCGCCGGGCAGCGTGCGGGTCTCGGGCGGGGCGGGCGGGGACGGGGAGGAGCGACGATGACCGACCGCGCGATTTGGCGCAAGGTCCGTGTTGGCCGGGACGGTCTGTATCTAAGCGTCGATTTCCGCACGTTAGGTACATACCCCCCCGGGATCCGGAGGCGGTGGCGGTGATCCGGGTACTGATCGCCGAGGACCAGGGGATGGTCAGAGGCGCGCTGGCCAGTCTGCTCTCGTTGGAGCCGGACATCGAGGTCGTGGCTCAGGTGCCCCGGGGGGACGAGGTGCTGGCCGCGGTCCGGAAGACCGACCCCGACGTGGCCCTGCTGGACATCGAGATGCCCGGCGAGACCGGCCTTCAGGCCGCCGAGCGTCTGCGAGCCGAACGGCCCGGCACGCGGGTGCTTATCCTGACCACCTTCGGACGCCCGGGGTACCTGCGCCGAGCCATGGAGGGCGGCGCCTCCGGCTTCCTGCTCAAGGACGCTCCGGCGAGCGAGCTGGCGTCGGCCATCCGGCGGGCGATGGCCGGCGAGCGGATTGTCGACCCAGGCCTGGCCGCCGCCGCCCTCTCCCAGGGCGAGTGTCCACTCACCCCGCGCGAGCACGAGGTGCTCTCTGCCTCCCGGCAGCACGCCACCGTGGCCGAGCTGGCCGCCGCCCTCTATCTGTCCCCCGGGACCGTGCGCAACCACCTGTCTTCCGTCATGCAGAAGCTCGATGCGCGCAATCGCGGCGAGGCGGTCAAGCGGGCCGAGGAGAACGGCTGGATCTGACCGAGCGAGCTCAGCGCCTCGGACACCGGTGCCCGCGAGGGCATCCGGGACCAGCTAGAGCTCCGATGCGGCTGAGAGGACTCGAACCTCCAAGCCCGTAAGGGCACGGCGACCTGAACGCCGCGTGTTTGCCAATTTCACCACAGCCGCGGAGACGGGAGAACTTAGCAACTGGTGCGCAGTGAGCCGAACCGATGCACGATGAGCTCCGCCCTTGACCTAAGACGTTCCCCAAGCACGGACGGTAGGTTCAAGGCTCGGCTACCCTTGAGGCCGTAGCGCGGCTCGAATCCCCGTTCGTGTCACGTTTCGGCGGTTACGGGTAGGCCTCCAGCGCCTCCTAACATGCCTGCTAATCGCCACCTCGCCGCTATCGTCTAGGGGACTAGGACGCCGCCCTCTCACGGCGGAAACCCGGGTTCGAATCCCGGTAGCGGTACTTCAGAACCCCCGTGTTGACGGGGGTTTTCCGTCGTTCTCGGGTCGTGCGCCACAGTCGGGGTCGGCTTAGGAGGGTTTAGGTAGGCGTCCAAGCGCTCTCTGGCTTGGTCTTCGCCGCGCGCCGATGATTGGTGGCCATGGCGGCTGACAAGCGGAAGCCGAAGAAGGCCATGAGGGCGGCCCCCGCCGCGCCGACCGGGCGAGCGCCGGCGACGGACCGTGGCCCGCCCTATGTCGTCGCCTGGCATCCCGAGGCTGATCGCGAGCGCGACGCCGCGTGGCCGGCGGACGAGCGAGTCGCGATGATCAATGCCGTTCAGAAGCTTGAGGTGGATGGGCCGCGATTCGGTCATCCGCATTCGAGCGCGGTGCAGGGCGAAGCCGAGCAGGGCCGGCGCGAGCTGCGTCCGCGGGCTGGCCGCAGCCGGTGGCGACCGCTCTATCGTCGCATGAGCCCATCAACGTTCGTGATCCTGGCGGTCGCGCCGGAGGCCCAAATCGACTCTCGCGCCTTCGGTGCAGCCGTTCAGCGGGCGGTCGCGCGGCTAGGGCAGCTCGAACCGGATTGAGCATCGGGCTCAGCCTGTTGATAACACGAGTGATATCGTCTAGCTGAGACCCGATCCGAGTGAGAACGAGATGAAGCTGAGCGAGCTGAAGACCAACGACGAGATCCTCCAGGAGGAGCTGCAGGACCCTGAGTTTCGAGCCGAGTGGGAGCGGACGGCGCTCGCCCGGGCGGTCGCGCTCGCTGTCGTCCGGTACCGCGGAGATCACGGGCTCTCTCAGCGCAATCTGGCTGAGCGCCTCGGCATGAAGCAGCCCCAGGTGGCTCGCCTGGAGCTCGGTGAGGTCAATCCGAGCATGGAGACGCTCATGCGCGTCTCGGCACAGTTGGGCATCGAGTTCACGATCGACGTCCGCCCGGCCGGGACTACGGTCCACAACGTCACGAAGCGCGCGCAGGCCAACAACCTCGTCGGCTCGGTTCGCACCAGCGAAGCCGAAGTTCTCATCGCCGCGCGATAGAAGCAGGCTTCACGCCTCGGGGTCACGCCACGCCGTGACGCATCGCGCTGCGACCAGCGACGCCTTTGACCTCACGCGCGACGAAGATCGTGGGCCAGCGGCAGCGCCTCCGCAGCGTCTCCACACGCGAGGGGTCGTCAGACGACGTATCCGTGATTCCGACTCAGGGGGAGGGGGCCTAGCAGTCGCGGCAGACGCGCATCTGGCGAGATCCACACCTCTGAGCACGCCGATCGTCGGGACCTGCATTCGGGTCAGAAGGCCGTCCTGACCGCCGAGTTGCCGGGGCCATGAGGCCGTCCTCGAGGGCGCGGTCGACGTACATGCGTCCCGGAGGGAGCCACCGGCCCCTAAGGTCGATGCCGCCGAGCTTGTGCTACGCGGGTAACGACACAGTCCAGCGGGCGCGACGTAGGGCGCCCGCGGCGTCACTGCTCCCATGTGGACGCCATCGTCCGGCAACGCCAGTGGCCGGCACGACCACGGTTAATACGCGTGCCAGCGATCGGAAAACTGCGTGCCGTGATGAGTCAGGGCTGATGGCGACGCCGCCCGGCGGTGGGTAGTTGGGTCGAACTCGACCTGCCTCGCCACCTTCCAGCGCTTGTTCCGGGCGAAAGATCCGCGGCGTCCTCTGATATCTGTGATCCCGACGCGCGAGAAGGTGACCTTGCCGTAGTTAGCGAGCGCCGAGTATCGGGCGAACGGTATCCCCGCCATCACCTCGGCCGTCGAATGGTCACAGCTCTGTCTCAGGCAGTCAGACGAGTCCACGATCGTGACTGATTTATGGTGGGTCAAGTCCGTGAGCGAAAACCGATACCGGGCCACCCGGTACCTATATGGGCCGGCAACGTAAGGAAAAACGCCGAGGTAGGAAACGGTGGCCGACAGGTGATCCCCCGGATAGGGCGTCAGCACGCCTCCGGCGGTTCCGATTGCCTGCACGCCGCCGACTTCGAAGTAAGCGATATAGCTGGCGATGGTTCCTGTGCACAACGCCCGGGCGACCACCTGCTCCGATCGAGAGTAGGACGGTCCCATCGCCGCCCCGAACCAAGCTTCCCCGTTATAGCCCAGGGACGACTGGCCGGGGCACGTGATCGCGGGCATGACCCAGCTGGCATGAACGGACCGGAAGGCATCGCGCGTCACCCGGTAGCCAGCCTGAAACGACGAGCTGCTCGCCCAAGCCGCGCTGGACCCCGTCAGCACAATGGCCGCCGCTGCAAGCGGTATCACCCTCCACCTCACTCGAAGCCCTCTGAGCGCCGCGCGCCACATCGCACGAACCTACCCCAACCCACGTATCGACACAACCACGCAACGCCGATCCGCGACCAGCACGAACCAGCTCCTGAATGCGCACCGCGGACCGGAGCGGTCGGTCCTAGCTCCCCCGGGAGCGCAGCGCGCGCGTGCTACGGAGCAGTTGCTCGCGCCAACACCGTGACTGTCGTGCGCCGCACGGGCTCGCCCGACTCCGATGGCGCGAAGCGGCGCGCGAGGTCGGCTTCGAGCCACACCGACAAGCCAACCGTGCCGCCAGGGCGCAGCACCCGCAGCATCTCCGCGGCAGCGCCCACGCGGTCTGTAAAGAACGGCATGCCCTGCTGCAGAACACGACATCGAAGCTGCCGTTGTCGAATGGCAGCTCGGTGACCGACGCCTCCAGGTACTCGACAGGGGCGCTTCCCGGAGTCACTGGAACGCTCGCCGCGTGCGCCAGCATCGCGACGCTCACATCGCTCGCGACCACCCGCCCTGACGCGCCCATGCTTACGGCGGCGAGGCGCGCTACCACGCCCGTGCCACTGGTTACATCGAGCACCTCGTCGCCGCGCTGCACCCCGACGGCGTCGATCAGGATCTCCGCCCACGGCGCGAACAGCACCGGCGCCAAGTGATGCTCATAGCCCTCGGGTACCGAGGAGGAGGTAAAAGCGGTGGTCCGGTGATCCGGCCTGGAGGAGGTCATGCAGGCTGTCACCCTGGCTGGCACGGCCATTGGACCAGGTGCGGCCCTGCCGTCGCGTCGGGGCGACCGTCCAGCGAGAAACAAACACGTCCGTGCCTCGCGCGGCCAGCAGGCCGGCTCGCGACGCCTTGCGCGGCTCAATAACTTCGTAAGATGCGGGCTGCGGGTCCGGCTCGACGAAGGAGAGGTCCGATTGTCTATGACAGACCGCGAACCGACAGCGCCGATCGCCTTGGCACCCAACGGAGGGCAAGCGCTGTGGTTCTTCGGCAGCCTGGCGCTTGTGAAGTCCGACGCGCAGAGCACGGGGGGCCGGGTTGCTGTCATCGAGCACGTCTCCCCACCAGGAAACGGATCGCCACTGCACCGCCATACCCGCGAGGACGAGTGGTTTTACGTGATAGAGGGCGAGCTGACGTTTGCTGTGGGAGATGAGGTGATCCCCGCGCCAGCGGGGTCCTTCGTCTTCGGCCCACGTGGGGTCCAGCACACCTTCTTGGTCACCTCATCGGCGCCGGCACGCTTTTTGCTCGTCACTGAGCCAGCTGGCTTCGAGGGGTTCGTTCGCGCACTCGCAACCCCTGCCCAGCAGCTCGCTCCCCCGCCTCCCCCCGAGGGTCCACCCGACATGGAACCTCTAATCGCGGCGGCTGCCGAATACGGGATCGAGATCCTTGGACCGCCCGGTCTTCCAGCCGCCTGACCCACGCGCAAGCCAGCAGCCTCCGATCAAAGCAGCGAGAGCGGCCCCGCTTTCATCGCAGCGCGAGCCCTCTAATTCTTGTTCGACTCTGCCTCGCCGTGCGCGGAAAGAGCAGCTGCCTCGGCGCGAGTTCGGCGTCGGCGACGCAGTGGCAAAGCACTCGCCCGTGGACGCGGACCCGCGTCGTCCCTTCGTCGCCGAAGGGATCGCCGGCTATCAGCCGAGGGCAAGCGCGATGCAATCGTCCGGTGGGTTCGATGGGCGGGCTGTTGGGCGAACGAAGTGTCGCTCCTCGGAGGAGTTGCCAGGCGGAGGGTGCCCGGCCGCCAGACTCCGTCCGTCCGCACGCCTACCTTCAGAGCGATGGTGCCAAGCGACGAACCCACCTTCAGCCGTCTCGGCCCCGGCGATAAGGCTCGGGTGACTTTTGCGGCGATGTCCGTGGGCTATACCGGAGCCCTCGATCGGTTCGAGACGGCTTCGAAGAACCGCGACCCAGTCGCAACGTATACGGCCCTGTTCGAGGCGCTCAACTGGGCCACTGCCGTAGACGATCGAGCCGAGCAGGATCTCGCCCTGTGGAAGAAGCGGCATAAGTACGAGTGGCGAACCCGCGTTCACGACGCCGAGGTCATGGGCGGCGTCCGCTTCGTCCGGAATAGCGTCCACCACGACTGGTCCGACGCGGTTCAGATGGACGAGCGTGGGCGGTCGTTTCCTATGACGTTCCCAGTCGTGTTCTTCGAGTGGGTGTGGCGCCCGGCAGACGATCTCCCGGCGCCCGGCCAGAAGCAGCACCCGGACGGCGCAAGGTTCTATCGGGAGCAGATGCAGGGTCGGCCCGTCCGGCACTCCCTACATGCGCTCCGGCAGGTCTTCCGAACGCTGCACGTGATGCTTGAGCCGACCACGTTCACTAGCGACCACGACCCTGCAGACCAGTACCCGTACCCGGCGGGTGACGAGGGAATCGCGCCGGACTGACTAACGGCTGCCGTGGCCCGGGGGATTTTGTCCGGCTATATGCGTGGGCAGCTTAGGATTCTGCGACACGATGCCGCCGACGGGGCGGTTCCGTCAAGCAACCCATCGATGGCGGGAGCACCCACGACGCCGACGGCTATCTCGTCTCTGGTGCTGTCCGGTAGCAGTCGCGGTTGCGAGCCACGACAAGCCTGAGCTCGTGGCCGCTCAGCGCTCGGAGCAGAAGTCCGGCAGCTTGCATCGGGCGCTGTCGAGATTGCTGAAGCAGCACCCTCGGCCTCGCCGCTGGATTGTGGCGGTGCGAGATTCTCAGTGTCGATAGCTCAGCCTTCGGCGATCAGTCGTAGCTCGATGACTCCGTACCGGGCGATGGGATGCTTGGCAGACACCTCGATGGCTTCGTCGATGTCAGCGCACTCGATGAGATTGAATCCTGAGGCGGGAGCAGACATTGGTGCACGCGGACCGCGGTCGACCTCCGTCTCGCCCCCGCGCACGCGGACGTTCGTCGTTTCATCGACGTTCGCGAGGACATCGCCCTGCAAGCGCACGCCACGCTGCTGCATCTCCGTCACCCAGGCCTGGACCTGCGGACCAATTTTTCCGCGGTCCTCAGAACTGAACGCAATCGACTCATCGCGGCAGATCAACATCAGAAACCTCATGGGTTCCTCCTTGCTCGGGCGGGCTCATCGGCAGGATCGTGGCAGCGACGGACGTATGTTGAGGCGTCTCGCCGCTCGTCAGGCTCGCTTCGAGCACCAAAGGAAGCGGTCACCGCGCCTCCGCGGCCGCTGTAGGCGTGGAGCACGCGCCAGCCGTCGCCAAGGTCGGCGACTGCTTCCGACATCCGGCGGTGGTCAGAGCTCACAATTGCATCGGCGACGAGGCGATGACGCGGGTTGGCGTCCACGGGCGAGTGCTTAGCCACGATCGCGGGAAGCTTGTCGCGCCACAGTTGCGCCACAGTCGACCCCGATCCAGGGCGGTTATCGGTCCCCTGAGAGCGGTTCACCACGAACTCGGAAAGCGCGGATTTGCAGGCAGATCAGGACCTGACTCACTCCCCGAGGGAGGCTTCGAATCCCGGTAGCGGTACTTCAGACCCCTGTGGTTCGGGGGTCTCGTCGTTGTTGGGGGGCGTGCGCCACAGTCAGTATCGGTCCGGGATGGTTTAGTTCCCGTGGCGCGCAGTTCTGCACGCAGGCCAAGTCCCTCGGCGAAGTGCGTGCATGACGCTCCGTCCTCCGTGGCGTTTTGCACGCACGCTCACGGGTGGTCCAGGGTGCGTGCAAAAGGGCGTGCGCTGTCGAGCGGCCAGCCGGCAACCTGCATCCAGACATCGCCGTCTCAGAAAGGCTCCCAGCACCAGTAGACCCGGTGCATTCAAGCGCTCAGTGGACCTAAAGCCGCTTTGAGGCCAGCGGCCCGTTGCGCCTGGCGGAGCCGTTCCTGCGCCTGACACTCAATGCAACAGTTCGCCGGCTATTGCGACACGCTCAAGCAGGTGCTCGAGACCGCGCCGCCTTGAGCTAGACCCCGAGCCGGTACGCGGTTTGCGGCTCGCGCTTGCCCTTGAGCTCGAGCGTGACTCGGGTCCCCACGGGGGAAGCAAGACCTGCCGCGACGCGCTCTGAGAGGACGACCTCGCCCGGGCCGGCCTGGCCCTGAAGGCGGGAGGCAGTATTCACAACGTCTCCGACGGCAGTGAAGTCGTACAACGCGCGCTGACCGATGTTGCCGACGAACGCATCGCCGACATCGATCCCAATCCCCATCTCGACGAAGGGCTCACGGCCAGGCCCATATCCAACGCTGCGCAACAGCTCAAGGGCATGGTCCAGCATCCGTGTCGGAACATCGTCGCGGCTCATGTCCGGCTTGAGATCGGGCAGATAAAGCGCCATCACTTCATCGCCAATGAGCTTGTCGATCACGGCATCGGGGAACAGGACGTCCTCGGCGCAGCGATAGAACCGACGCAGGAGCACCGATGCTTGCTGAGGATCACCGCCGTCGAAGCGCGCGGTGAAGCCGCGCAGGTCGGCGAACAGCACGCCGATGTGCTGCGTCATTCCTCCGGGTGGCGAGAACTCCACACATGTCCCGCACACGGTCGGATTCTTGCGCGACGGCCGGTAGCCGAGCGGGCCGACAATCCAGCGACCGACGCCGGCGAATGGGGCACCGCAGATTCCACATCGCGGGCTGCTCGGAAGCGCCCGGAACAGCCCGGCAACCGCGCCCCCGAGCCCCTGTTCGTGGAGCCGCCACGCAACCTCCCAGTCTTCCGGTGCCAGTGGCTCATCGGCCCGGCGCCCCGCTGCCCGTCGCAGCCTCCTCACCGCCATCCTCTGCCACATCGTTGGCTTTGAACGGATCTCCTGCAAGCGCGGCCCCGTCATGTCGCGACCCTACACCCACGGCATCGTCAAACCGCGACCGGACGGCCGGTCGCTGGTCTCAGTCAACCTTCGGGAAGAGCAGCAAAGTCACGCTTGACTTTGCGGTACCAGCCCATGCCGGAGATCGGTCTCTTCCACCGGCCCTTCATTTCCTTCAACGCAGTCTCATGGGTGGCATCACCCTCGGCGACCTTGTCCTTCAAATGCTGATCTTGGGCCTTGATCACCTCATCAGCCGTCGACCCCCGGAGTTCGAACTCACACGGTCCACCCAGTTGTTGACATGTCATCACCTTCATGTGCGTCCTTCCTCGAGACCTTGGTGCGGGTATCCGCAGCCTAAGAGCGCCGGCTCTTGGGCGCTTCTTCGATCCTGATCAATCTCAGTCCCACTCCGCCACCGGCATGGATCGGCGCTGTGAGTCTCTGGGTGGCGACGCCGGCGAACTCACCCGAAGAGCAGGGCTATGGCCGCTGACCAGCAGGCGAGAGACGTCAGCAGACAGATCGTCCACGCCACGAGCACCACGAGGTTGGGCCGGAGCGTCCTCGCGGACGGGCGCGCGGTCACGGTTGAAGGTGCTTGGAACCAGGCTGCACTCACGGCTCTACCTCCTACCTCTGTCTTGCCACTCCCAACGTCACGCTTTACGCGAAGAGTCCCCATACTCCTTTGCCGGTCGGACGCTTGCAGACCCGGTCGCTGGGCGCGCCCGGACAGCCAACGCTCGCGCGCAGAGCAGAACCTACGCTGGGCGGCGCAGGGAGGTCGAGGACCCGCTCAAGGGGGCGCAGGCGGGCGGCGCAGGGAGGTCGAGGACCCGCTCAAGGGGGCGCAGGCGAGCCCCCGACCCTGTCCCTGGCGACCGAGGCATGGCACGAGAGCGCCTGCTTGCCCGGTCTGCTTGCGGCGGAATGAACCTAACCGGGACTGACGGTCCGCCGGGAAAGAGTCGAAGGCGTACCCCGCAATTTGGGGACTTTTTCCGCCCGATTAGCGTTTGCAAAGACCGAAAAATTGCTGCGACTCGTTGGCGGCGCATGAGGCCGCCACCGGGCCGCGCTACGAAGACCTACAGGGTTCCCGAGACCGAGCCGAACAGGCTCGAGATGCTGCTGCCCAGAGTGACTGCGGCGAGGACGACGACCAAAGCGATGACGGCGATCAGAATGCCGTACTCGGCCATCGTCTGCCCAGCCTCGTTCTGGATCCTGCGCCGTATGTCGCTTATGGGCTGCGTAAAGTGAGGTTTCATGCTCCGACAGATCGGTGCTGGCGGCATTTGCCGATATCCGCGCGCTTTTCTGTCGACGTATGTATGACGCCAGCCCCGGGGCCAATGGCCGTGAGAGGCCGGCCGGGCCCGGGTGTTATGCGGTCGTGGGCGAACTCAGCGCGAGGTCGCACCACACCTGCGTGGTACTTGCCGGCTCGTGCAAAACGCCCCACGCCGCGGACAGGTGGTCTACCAGGCGCAGCCCGAACCCGCCGGTCGCGTCCGGACCGATCGAAATCAGACGGGGCTCGAGGTCCGAGCCGGGGTCTGAGACGGTTACACGCACGCGGTCGGCAAACAGCACCAGGTGAACGCTCAGCTCGGCATCGGCATCCACACCGGCGTGGCGCACGCTGTTCGTGACCAGCTCGCTGATAATGAGAACGACGTCGGAGGCGGCCTGATCGTCGAGGTGGGGATCGAGCTCTTGGAGCGCCAGGCGGCGGGCTCTTCTCGGAGCGCCGTCACCGCCAGCGAGAGGAATCGACGCGACAGCCTGGACTCGCGGGTCCGAGAGTGCCGCGGGCCCGTCCACGGCTAAGGAGCCTCGTGGCCGGGACGCGGGAGGCCACCGGGACACGCCGTAGCGAGCTGGCCTCCCGCGTCCTGAAATGACCACCAAGGGCCGGCCGGCCTAGATCCCAGAGCCGCATTTGTGTGGCTCGGCCGGCAGGTCCTCCCCCTGTCGGTCCCCGAACTGCGCCCCCCGGGCAATCGAGGTATTTAGCCTGCCAGCCGTGCGCCCATGGCCTGGGCGCACGGCCGACAAACCCGGGACGGCGGGCGGGTTGAATACCCAGCCGCCCCCATTGACTCGGTCTCGCATGTGCGGTTGGCGTCCGGGCGTCGTGGGTCACGGAGCTGGCGCACCTCACAGCGCGTAAGCCCAGTGATGCGACGTCGGCGTCAGGGCGAGCTTCAGCATGCATTCGTCCCCGTGGTGCATGCGGTAGCCATCAGGGCTCTGTACGCGTCGTGTCCGTAGACGTGGTTCACACATGAAACGCTCCCGGGTCAAAGGACAAACCCGTGTGTCTTGTGTCCCAAAACGGACCGGAGGCGGAGCCGAAGCGTGCGGCTACCGCGAGCGTTCCGCATCTCGCGTACAACCCTTGGGCGCAATCTATGGCCACGCCGTGGAGCCGTTAGCGAAAAGTATACGCGTTTGACCCGGCGATTCCAAAGGCCATGACTCGCCGATTTGCGAAAGCCCAGAAAACGCCGCGCTGCAGCGGAATCCGGAGGGAGTACGCTGTCGGTGCAACTTTCGCTCGGGTTCTCTCGTCTCTCTGCCCGCGTGGACTCTTCGGCAGATGAGGCAGAAACAGGGGTCGGTCGTGTCTGAACCTGAAGAGCGCCTGTCTGGGGGGGCACTGAACGCCGCATTGGCCAATGAACTCGGCAAGCTGATCGCCGATTACACCGGCCGTGGAGCCCAGAGGTCGAGGGCGTTCGTACAGCAGGACATGGTGTGCTGCATCCTGGAGGACAGCGCCACGAACGCCGAGCGGAACCTCGCCGCGGGCGGCCGCGCCGAGCTTGTGCGCCTCCAGCGCGACGCGATCCAACGCCTGATGGGCCCTCAGCTCATCGCCGCGGTGGAGCGCTTGACAAAGCGCTCAGTCCGGACCTTCATGAGTGGATCTGACGAGAGTGGGGCGTCCTCGGTAGAGGCGTTCGTGCTCGAGCCAGAGCTCGCCTGATTACTACCCCGCAGGACTGGACACACGCTACTCTGGAGTCTGGACAGGACCGAGGAGGGACAAGCTTCCACCTCGTCAGGTCAAAATCTGAACCCAACGGACGGCTGAGGCCTAGCTGGTCTCGCCGGACAAGGAGACGTGGACCCCCCGGCGACAGAACAGACGGCTCGACCCCTCGCAGGGGGGAACCTGCTTGCCGCGATCTCGACCCGGATCGTGGCCATCCTCCGTGAGCACTACGGCCGGGGCCCGATGAAGGCGAAGACCTACGCGCTCGACGACATCATCGTCGTCGTGATGCGGGGCAGCGGCTTTACGCCTCTTGAGCAGACGATCATGGACAGCGGTGATCCGAACCGCGTCGTCGCCATGCGGGAGGACTTTCAGCGTGTCATGGCTCAGCGATACCGGGACACGATCCGAGAGCTCACCGGGCGCAACGTCGTGGCCTTCATCTCCCAGGCGCACGTGGAGCCGGACATCACGGTCGAGATGTTCTTTGTGGATGGTCCGCTGCCCGGCTTCGGCGCCGTTGAAATAATCCAGCCGGAGTAGCGAGCTCGGGCCACCCGACCAGACTGCCGACCGGTGAAGCCGACGGTCCGACCAGGACGGCCGACCGGTGACGCGCGGCCACGCAGGCCGGTCGCAAGTCAGCCCGGCTGGGGAGCTTGCGCCTCGGTTGCACGGTCTGGCTGGCGGGGCAGGAGACGGTGCCCGTCGACGACGGCGTTGGCGAGGTCAATGAGCCGGCGGTTGGCGGCCCGCGACTCTCCGCGCAACATCGTAAACGCGTTGGCCTCGTCGATCGCATGGCGCTCCATCAAGATTCCCTTGGCTCGCTCGATCACGGCGCGGCGCCCGAACGCGCCCTGGAGATCGTGATACTCGGCGAAGCGGCGGAGGACGATGTCGATTGAACTCGGCCAATCCTCGACGTCGGCGTCGGTGATGTGCGCGAAGACTCCCCGCTTGGAAGCCTCGATGACGAAGTCCGGGTCCGGCGCGTGCAGGAGCACGATCACCGGGCAGGCGGCTTCGCGCACGATCTTGTCGATCAGCTCGAGCGCGTGCTGCGAGCTGTCTCCAAGGCCAACCAGAGCGACGTCGGGTCGCTCATGGGCGGTTACGTTCCCAACGTCCTGGACGTTGACCTCGCGAGCGATCACCTCGTGGCCCAGTGCCACGACCACCGGGACCACGAGCTCAAGGCGATCCCTGCGCTCATTGGCGATCAGAACCCGGAGGTGCTCGATTCTGTCCTGCGGCGGCTCGATGGGTTAATTCTAGATCGCGGCCGCAGCACTGGTGACTTTGACATACAGGAGTACGGTCGCTCCGAGTCAGGCGGCGGGCAGGACCCAGCCGACAATGGCGATGTACTGCGCGGTTGCGGCGGCGATGACCAGGGCGTGGAAGATCTCGTGAAAGCCGAAGGTTTGCGGCCACGGGTCTGGACGCTGGGTCGCGTACACGACAGCCCCGGCGGAATAGATGAGTCCGCCGGCCGCCAACAAGATCACGGCGGTAAGAGCGAGTACGTCGAGCAGTTGGGGGATCACGATCACCGTCAGCCAGCCCATGGCCAGGTAGCTCCAGGCCATCGCTTTGCGCGGTGCGTCCGGCCTGCCGAGCCGCAGCCCGACCCCGGCCGCCGCGCCGCCCCAGGCCAGGGCCAGCACGACCCAGGCCATGGCGCCGTGCAGAACCAGGGCGATCGGCGTGTAGCTGGCGGCGATGAAGACGTAGATCGTGCCGTGATCGATCCGCTGCAACACGGGTTTGAACCGCACCGGTCCGGGCCAGCGGTGATAGAGCGCGCTGGCGGCAAACAGCGACACCAGGCCAACGCCGTAAACGGCTACGCCGACCCCGGCCCGCACGGTGGGAGCGATGGTCACGACGAGGATCGCGCCGCCCACGGCGACTACGGCCGCGATGGCGTGGGAGGCGCCGCGCAGGCGCGGGACGATGGCGGTCCTGCTCACCTCGCACTGCTGAGTCGCGGAAGCGACCGGCACCGCACGGGGAATCAAGAGATCCCCTTCCTGGTCGCGTGATGTTCGGCCGTTGCGACCGCCACGCTCCTGATGGGGTGACTCGACAGTACTCCGTCTCGCGGGGAACGCCAATGTCCGGCGAAACCTGAGCAGCAGGTGGAGACACATGGCGTGCCGTGACTATGCTCGGATAAGCCGTCGTACGTTCGGTTCTCTGCCGACTCTTCCTTGCGCACGGCGTCCTGTGGTGAGAGAGGCAGAGAGGCTGGCCATGTCCAGCACCCCCCAACAGCTTGACCGACACGGCGTCCTCGGGGCGGCCATCTCCAACGCCATGGTCGGGGTGCTGCACGCGCACACCGGCCGTGGCCCGACCCGCGCCCGGACGACTATCGGTGAGGACCTCATCGTCTGCGTTCTGGCCGCGACGCTGACCCGCGGTGAGCAGAGCCTGGTCCGAAACGGCAAGCAGGACGTGGTGCTGGCTGGGCGCCGCGCCTACCAGGAGACGATGGAGGCCGAGGCCATCACTGCGATCCAGGACCTCTCCGGCCGTCGGGTCGTGGCCTTCATGAGCAGCAACCACATCGAGCCTGACCTCGCGGTTGAGGTCTTCATCCTCGAGCCCCTGCTGCCAGCCAGCGCGGATGGGGACGGGGACGAGACTCGACCCGACGGTGAACCGGTCGCTGCCTTAGCTGGTGAAGGACATTAAGCGAATCCTTACCAGTTTGAGGCCGTTCCCGAACCGGAGTACGCTGACGCCAGCTAATTGGGAGTGCGCTGGCCGGACCGGCTGAGTGCGCGACCGGGAGGGGGCTTAGATGATCCCTAGTAATAGGGGCTTCACGAACGGCGACCGGCAGGCCCGAGTCGGGCTCGGGGAGCCCGATGCCGACGACGACCGAGCGCGCGCGGACCGGGACCGCAGGCGCGCCGATGACGACCAAGCTGGGGCCGACCGCGATCAGATCGGCGCGGCCAGCGATCAGACCGGCGCGGACCGCGATCAGGATGCCTCCGATCGTGACCAGCGCACCGCCGACGCGGATCAGGCCGACAGCGACCTCGAGCTGGCTCGTGGGCACGGGCAAGACGGGTACCTCATCCGCCGCCACGCGCGCGAGGAGTCCACTCGGGCACGTCAGGAGAGCTCACGCCAGCGCTTGGAGACAGCCCGGTCGCGCGAGATCACGGCGGAGCAGCGGGATCTGGCCGCGGAAGCCCGCGACCGAGCTGCGGACGAGCGCGACCGTGAGGCAGACGAGCGAGATCGGGCCGCGGCCCGTGTCGAGCTGGACTGGGGATCCGACCGCCCGACAACCGGCACGGAGCTCCTGCTGCACGGGGCCCGCGACCGGAGGCGCGCGGCCCAGGATCGCGCCCGTGCGGCGACTCAGCGCGCCGAGGCTGCGCGTGACCGCGAGCTGGCGGCCCGCGACCGCCGGCAAGCCGCCGAGGATCGAGCCCAGGCTGCGGCCGCGCGTGAGGCGGCAGCCCTCGACGTACTGACCGGAGCCTGGCAGCGGGGACCGGGCCTGGCCGAGCTGCAGCGTTTGATCGACCGCGCCCGACGCGGGACGAGTGAGCTCGTCGTCGCCTATGTGGACGTTGACGGGCTCAAGGTGACCAACGACAACCTGGGTCACCAGGCCGGTGACGCTCTGCTGGCCAGCGTCGTGGGCGCGATGCGGGCACACCTGCGCTCCTACGAGCCGATCATCCGCCTGGGTGGGGACGAATTCCTGTGTGCGCTGTCCGACGCTCCGCTGCGCCGGGTGCGCGCGCGCTTCGCGGAGATCAGCGCTGGACTGGCGCAGGCCAGCGAACATGCTTCGATCTCGGTCGGTTTTGCCCAGCTGACCGCAGAGGACTCTCCGGAGGACGTGATCGCCCGAGCTGATGCCGACCTGCTCGCCACCAAACGGGCCCGCCGGGCGGTGGGTGACAGTGCACGCGGGCGCTGAGCGAGCCGCGGCTACAGCACCGAGGCCTGTGCGCCCGACTCGATGCTCGCCAGCGGTGGTACGGTGAAAACAGCGTTCGTCCATTCGGGCGTGCGTGCGCGTCCGGTCCTCTTTGAGCTCTCTGCCCCGCGGCCGCCATGTCTCCTGAGAAGCTCGTTGGGAGAGATGTGGCATGGACGATGACCAAATTCGCGCGCTGGTGTTGAGGCTCGCGCGTTCTCACCCCTCCGGTGGTCACGCGATCGAGCGAGCTGCTTTGCTCGCCGCCGGGCCGGACTTCCCGCAGGTGCTGGCCTGGATCACTGACCACGACGGCCATCCCGAATCCGCCACCTCGGCCCCGATCGGTGGGGGACTCCATGGCTCGCGGGTCAGCAGCCGCAGCTCCGCTCGGGGAACGACCCCGCTGCGCTACGTCCTGGACGCGGGCGTGCTGCCCTGAGGCCCGGCCTGACCGCAGTGCTACGGTCAAGTAGCGCTCAGCGAGCCCTCTAGCCCTTCTCGCTTACCGAGCGACTTCTTATTCAGAGGGGCAGGGAGGCGGTCGGCCATGGCCACCGCAACACGGCAGTTCGCGTCTACGGACGGCGCAAAGCCGGGAATCAGCCTGGGTCGTGCGGGGAGCGCCGTCTCGTGACCCGCCTGTGCTGCCCCAATTGCAGCCTGCGATTTACGCCTGCGGCCGCTTCCTATTTGATCGCCTGCCCTGAGTGCGGGGAGGTGCCGACGCCGGTTGACGATCCGCGGATCCTGGTCGGCTTCCGGCTTGTGGACCCGACCGATGTCCCGTATACGCTGCCCGAGGCGATCGCCGCCTCGCTCCCGGTGCCCCCCCTCGAGGGGTTTTGAGGGACAGCAACCGATCGGCTCGGGTGGACGAGCTCCGTACCCAGGCTCGGTTTGCTCGTCAGCGCTATGACCTATACAAGGCCAAGAGTTACGGCCCTCGGCTGACCAGTCCCGCGCGTCTGCGAGAACTCGAGCGCGAATCTGAGCGGGCGCACGCCGCGTTGCAGTTTGCCCAGGCGGAGGAGCGCAGCCAAGACATGCTCAGCTCCCCCAAACGTCCTGCGCCACATTGACGATCAGCTCGAGCTTGGCCCGCTCCTCGTCGATCGTCAATTTGTTGCCCTCCTCGGTGGACGAGAAGCCGCACTGACCGGAGAGACAGAGCTGATCGATGTCGACGAAGGCCGAGGCCTCCTCGATGCGCCGCTTGAGCAGATCGGCGTCCTCGAGCCGGGGTGACTTGGTCGTGACCAGTCCGAGGACCACCTGCTTGCCCTTGGGAACAAAGCGCAGGGGCTCGAATGTGCCTGAGCGCTCGTCGTCGAACTCCAGGAAGTAACCGTTGACGTTGAGGTCCCCGAACAGCGCCTCGGCCACGAACTCGTAGCCGCCCTCCGCCGCCCACATCGACTGGTTGTTGCCTCGGCAGAGGTGGGTGGTGATGACCATGTCCTGTGGCTTGTCGGCCAAGGCCCGGTTGATGTTGGCGATGTACTGCTCGTGGAGATGGTCCGGGTCCCCGCCGATCTCCTCGATATGGGCACGCTGGGCCGGATCATTGATGTAGGCCAGACTGGTGTCATCGAGCTGGAGATAGCGGCAGCCGAGCTCGTAGACACCGTTCACCTGAGCCCGGTAGGCGTCGGTCAAGTCGGTCCAGAACCGCTCCATGTCCGGGTAGGCAGACCGGTCGATCGAGGAGTTGCCCCCCCGGTAATGGACCATGCTGGGGGAGGGGATGGTCAGCTTCGGTGTCTGGTCGGGGTGAGCGTGCTCGCCGAGAAACGTGAACGCGTCGGCGAAGATCGTCTCGGGCAGACTGACCCGGTCGGCGACCCGCATGGCCGGAGCATTGAAGTCCAACTCGCCCTCGCGGCTTTGAAAGTGCACGTTGATGGTCTGGCCCTGAACCTGCTCGACGCCGCCCAGCGAGTAGATGAAGTCCATGTGCCAGGACGTGCGGCGGAACTCCCCGTCGGTGACCGTGCGCAGCCCGGCTTCGCGTTGCAGCTCGATCACATTCAGAATGGCCTCGTTCTCAACTTCGCGGAGGTCGTCGAGGTCGATCTCGCCCGCTTTGAAGCGAGCCCGGGCCCGGGCCAGGTTCGCGGGGCGGAGCAGACTTCCGACGTGATCGGCGCGGAACGGTGGCTGGTCGCGGGCCATGATGATCGGGGTGACCTCCACTGGGGGGTAAACGGACGCTAGACCCACTAGAAGCGAACCAAAGAATTGAGCAGGCGGGGCCTGGAGCGCTTGCTGTAGCGCTTTGCATCATCAAATTGGAGGCCGTAGCGCTGGTAGCGCTGCCGTCCCGGGAAGAACCGGGCCCGGGTCCTGAGCAGTCCGCAGACGCCCTTGGCTCGACCGAACCGCACCCTGGCTACCTGGCGGCCATTGTGCAGGTAATGGACGTAGATGGGGCGACCGGGGCGGAACCCCGAGAAATACCAGGTGACCTTACGAGAGGGCCGGGCCACGCTTGGCACGGTGGCCACGTTCAGGTATGTCGTCTTCAGGAACGTGCCACCCGTGATGGTGCCGTTGGCGTTGAAGTCAGAGGCGGTGAGAGCCACGGCCTGGGAACCGGGCAGCCTCAGGAAGGGGGTGGGTGCGCCGATCTGGATGCCGATGGTGCCCGACGGACTGGCCTGAGTCACCGTGTTCACGCTGCCATCACTGCTGGTGATCGTGACCGAGTCGCCGGGCACGTAGCCCGAGCCGGTAACCACCATCGCCGCCGGCCGGATGGCCCGCTTCGTGACCGTATTGACGAAGCAGGGCTGGTTCACGCTCAGGGTGGCCGCCGAAGCCTGGGCGGCGACGCCCGCCGGCGTCAGCAGAGCCGCGAGGCCAACTGCGACACGAATGAGGCCGTGCGGGGCACCCACCCTTACCTCCGAGAAGCGCATTTCCGTCCCCTGTCGTCGTAGGCCCGACCCCGCCGGGAGTCTACCCGCGGTGAAAAGTGGCTAATTCAACCTTCCCCGGGCCACGGCCAAGCAGGCCTCGCACCGGGGCCAGGGCGGATTCCACGGGAACCCGGTGACGTCCTGCCCGCACAGTGCCGTGTCGGGATCGTCCTCGGGCACCAGGTGGCAAAGCTCGTCGAACCCGTCGTCGCTGCGACCGGGAACGTTCCAGCAGGCGGGGTGCACATTGGGAGTCCGGACCGGCGTTGGCGGTGCGCTCGCCATGGGCTCGAGAATACCGCTCAGCCCACCGCGCGGAGGTGCGAGAAGGGCCGTCCGTCGCGGAGCTCGCGGACCACCGCCTCGACCATGCCATCGGACTCCTGGCGGCGCCCGTCGGTGACGGCGCCGACGTGAGCCCGCTTGCTCTGGATCAGCCGAGCCATGGACTCGTCGATCGTGCCGGCGGCGAGCAGGTACCAGGCGGTGACCGCATCGCGCTGGCCGATGCGGTGGCAGCGGTCCTCGGCCTGATCGTGCATGGCCGGGGTCCACTCGAGCTCCAGAAAGGCGACGTTGGAGGCTCGAGTCAGGGTGATCCCCTGGCCGGCCACCCGAGTGGCTCCGACCATCAGCGTTGGTCCATCCGGTCGCTGGAAGTCGGCGATCGCGGCCTCGCGGGCGGCGAGCGAGTCCCGGCCGAGCAGATGGAGCGCATCGGGAAAGCGCCTGACGACGGCATTCTGGACCTCCTGATGGCGGGCGAACACGACCAGCGGCTCCCCGGAAGCCAGGAAGTCCTCGATCCAGGCCAGAGCCGCGGCCAGCTTCCCGGCCCCGGCCAGCCGTTGCAGGGCGCCGAGCTGGGCCAGGCGCTGGGCGCGCAGCGTCGCCGCGATGCGAGCGTTGAGCTCCGCGAGGTCCAGCGGCTGGGTGCGCAGCCACTCGATGACGTCGCGCTCAGCCAGCCGGTACTCGGCTTCGTTGGTCAGGGTCACCGGCACCACCACCTGCCGTTTGGCCGGGAGCTGCGGGAGAACCTCGGACTTCAGCCGCCGCACGAAACAGCGCCGGCGAAGGTGCCAATGCAGACGCTCCTCGCTCACCTGGCCGCGAAACTGGTGGGCAAAACGAGCGCCGGAGCCGAACTCGTCAAGGCGCGCGAGGACGCGCAGTTGGGCGATCAGCTCTTCGGCGTGATTGACCACCGGAGTCCCGGTCAGGGCCAGCCGCAGTCCGTCGGGGGCCACAGCCTCGGCCAGGGCACGAACGGCACGGGTGCGTTTGGCCCGCGGGTTCTTTACGTAGTGGGACTCGTCAACCACGATCGCTCGAGGTCGGTCGCGGGACAGCGACTCGCGATGGGCGGCCACGATCTCGTAGTTGAGGATCGTGAGCTCGCCGCGAGGCGGGACGGCGGCGCGGCCGCTGATCACCGCGATGGAACGATGGGGTAGCCACCGCTGTGCCTCGCGCTGCCAGGTGAGCTTCATCGACGCCGGGCAGATCACCACGGCCGGATACGCACCGTCGGCTTCCAGCGTGGCCAGCGCCTCGACCGTCTTACCCAGGCCCTGCTCGTCGGCCAGGAAGGTCCGGCGGGCCTCGAGTGCGTAGCGCACGCCAGCCCACTGAAACGGTGCCAGTGTGCCGCCCAGAGCCAGGCCGTCGATCGGGTCGCCTTCGGTGGCTCGCGAGCGCCGCACCGCGTCGGCCGCCTGCCGATGCTCGTCGAGCAGCCGTTCCAGGGCCTGGGCTGCGGTGCCCGTCACCTCGACACCGTGGAGAGCCAGAAATCCATCCAGCTCAACGGCCAGCCAGGGATCGAGGGGTACCGCGCGGGCGCCCTCGGCGCCGGGGAGCGTCTCGAACGCCGCCCCGGTGTCCTGATCCCACAGCACCTCGAGCCGCAGCTCCTCACCCTCGACCCCCCGCGCCCAGATGAGCCGGGCCGGTGGGGGTGACCCATCACGTTCGAGGATCTGCAGACACCGCTCGGCGGGTGCATCCAGGTAGGCCGAGCGCTGGTCGCGCACCGTCTCGGCGGCGTGCCTGGAGAAGGGCACCAGTAACCGACCTGCCCGCTCCACCGCCCCTTCGGCGAGGGTTTCGGGCACCGGACCGGCCAGCGTGTTCAACACCAGCCACCCCCGGTTGTCGTAGCGGCAGGTACTCACCGATCCGATCCAGCGCGCTTTGACGCCGTCCAACCACTCGAGGACCGCGCTGTCGGCCTCCAGGTCCGGATAGAGCTCGAGGATGTCCTTGACCTTCAGGGCGGCCCGATCCTCGGCGGGGGCGAACCACTCGCGACGGTCCCAGTCGAACCGGCGATGAGGGAGGGTGCGCACCAGGTCGACCAGGGCCCGCTCGTACGGGAAAGCCAGGACCACGACGCGCTCGCCGTCCCGGCTGGTCCGCAGCTCGACGTTGGGCCGCGCGGGGACGAGCTTCATTGTCAACCGGTGACCAGCTCGGGTGGAGCCTCGCTGGCCGGAGCCGGCTTCTGGGTAGGTCGATCCTCGCGAAACCGCTCGGCGGTGCGCAGTGCGGTGCCGCGCGCCCACGGCGTGGTGGTGAGGATGGCCAGGGCCAGGATGATCAGCCCGAGGGCGAAGATGATCCACCAGCTGACGTGGGTTGCCTGGGCGAACGACGGGCCCAGGCCGCTCGTCGCCGAAGCGCCGGCCAAGGCCCCCAACACCGCCACGCCCAGGGTCTGACCAACCTGGCGCGAGGTCGAGGCGACGGCTGCGGCCACACCGGCCTGGGAGGGCGGCATGCCCGAAACCGCGGTATCGGTGATCGGGGGGTTGATGAAGCCGAATCCAAGCCCGAACATCAGGTAGGCCACCACGAGAACGGGGTAGGGAGTGCGGGCGCTGAGTTGGGTCAGGATGGCTGCGCTGACCAGCAGGCCGAGGCTTCCGGCCACGAGGGGCAGACGGCTCCCCCGGCTGCCGATCAGGCGCCCCGACAGCGGGGCGACGATCAGGGTGATCCCAGCCATGGGCAGGGTGAACAGGCCGGCGTCGAATGGAGAGAGACCACGCACGTTCTGGAGATAGAGCGTGTTCAAGAACAGGAACCCGCCCAGCGAGGCAAACGCGCACACGGCGATCGCGCTGGCGCCGGAGAACGGTGCGCTGCGAAAGAAGCGGACCTCGATCAGCGGCTGCGCCCGCCTCAGTTCGTGGCTGACCAGCGCGGCCAGGGCGATGATGGCGACGGCGAACTCGATCAGCGTCTGAGGGGACAGCCAGCCATCGGTGGGGCCCTCGATGATTGCGTAGGTGAGCGTGGCCAGGCCGACGATGACCAGCACCTGACCCAGAGGGTCAATCCGGCGAGGGTGCTCGGCCCGTGACTCCGGTACATAGAGCGCCGTCAGGGCGATGGCCACGACCCCGATCGGGACGTTGACCAAGAACACCGCCGGCCAGCCCACCGAGTCGGTCAGGGCTCCTCCGACCACCGGCCCGAGCGCCAGGCTGATTCCGATCACGCCGCCCCAGACCCCGATGGCCTGGGCCCGCTCCCGTGGATCCTCGAACACGTTGCGGATGATCGACATGGCCACCGGGTTGAGCATCGAGCCGCCGATGGCCTGAATCACCCGCGCGGCGATGAGCAGGCCCAGACTCGGGGCCAGCGCGCACAGCAGCGAGCCGATTGAGAACAGCGACAGCCCGATCTGAAAGACGCGCCGGCGTCCGAGTCGGTCCGCGGTGGAACCGGACAGCATGAGCAGGCTGGCCAGCACGAGCGTGTAGGCGTCGATCGTCCACTGAAGGCCCGACAGCGAAGCGTGGAACGACCGGTGGATCGACGGCAGCGCGACGTTGACGATCGTGTTGTCCAGGCCCACGATCAGCAGGCTCATCGAGCAGATGCCCAGGATGAGCAGGCGGCGTCGCCGGTCCGGTACGACCGGTCCCTGGTGTGCGGCGGAGACGCTCACGTGCCCGTCGATGCTAGTAGGAGCCGCTCTAGCCGAGCTCGACTTCCCAGGCCGCGATCAGCTGCCGGGCCGCTTCCACGTCGGGACCCAGGGGACGGTCATGGAGGTCGGGATCCAGGCGCTCGGTGGCGACGCTCCACAAGCGCCGAGTTCCGGCTCCCACGGGCTCCTGACCGGCCAGTCGCAGGGCGCGTACGGCGACCACGAGTTCAGTGGCGACCGCGACTCGCAGAGCGCCCACGGCCTCGCGGGCACGGCGCGCTGCCGTCGGGGCGAGGCTGGAGTGCGACTCGACCCCGCGTGAGACCGAGACGGTCTGGGCTGCCACCGGGGTGACCAGGGACCGCACCTCGGCGACGGCGGCATGGGCCGTGTACTCGAGAACCAGCGCGCCGGACTCCGGTCCGGGATCCCGGGCCAGGAACGGGGGCAATCCGGTGAGACTGGAGTCGAGCAGCGTGCTCACCCGGGCCGCGATCAGGGCTGCCGATTGGGCCAGCGCGGTGCGCAGCCCATCGATGGCGTTGGCCAGGGGGGCGGCATGCGGATTGCCGTTGGGCAGGGCGACCTCGTCCTCGGCCACGATCAGCGCGTTCTCGCCGGCGAAGTTGAGTTCGTGCCCGACCACCTCCTCCAGGGCGAGCAGCGCGTCGTGGACAGCGCCGTCGACCTGTGGCTGCGCGCGGAACGGATACGGATCCTGGATGCCCAGCGGCCCGGGGTCACGGCGGCGTTCCCCGACGCCGCTGAGCAGTTCCCGCATCCGTGCGGCCACGGCGGCCTGACCGGGGCGATGACGCGACGAGTGGATCCGAGCGTCAAGCGCGACCGGGTCAGCGGCCGCCGCCTCGAACGACAGAGCGGCCACCGAGAGCCAGGCGTCGAGCAGGCGTCGGGCGTCCACGATGAGGAGCGCCGCGCGGCCGATGCTGACCGCGTTTGAGCTCATGAAGGCCAGCCCGTCCCGCGGGCCGAGGCGCGCGGTCCGGAGACCGGCGTCGGCCAGCGCGGCACCAGCGTCGACCAGTTCCTCGCCGCGCCACACCTGGCCCTCGCCCAAGAGCGCCAGAGCGATGTCGGCCAGGTTGCTGAGATCCCCGGTGCCGAGGGATCCGAGCTCCCGTGAGAAAGGGGAAAGTCCGGCGTTGAGCATCGCCACCAAGCCGTCGAGGAGCTCGGCGGCCACTCCGGCGCCGCCGGCGCCGATCTGGTTGGCGCGGGTGGCCATCGCGGCACGCAGGACCTCGGCCGGCAGCGGGTTGCCGGCCCCACAGGCGTGGCTGCGCAACAGGCCGAGCGAGTAGCTCTCGCGCTGGTCCTCGGGCACCCGGTAGGCGCGCATGGCGCCGACTCCCGTGGTCACGCCGTAGAGGTCCTCGCCGCGGTCGAGCAGGACGCGCAGGGCACGCCGGGCGCCATTGTTACGAGCCAGGGCTTCACCGGTAAGACGGGCCTGGGCCCCGTATCGGGCGATCAGGGCGACGTCCTTCGGGGTCAGCGTGGCCCCGTCCAGAATCACGGGTGCCAGCGGTGGGGCCGGTGCTGGGGGGATCGGTGGGGCCATGGCCGAGATGACTCTAATCCCGCCGGTATTGTCGGCGCCATGGCGGGATCGGTGCCCATGACCGGGAGTGATCTGGACGCGGCGGGGGTGCTTGATATCGCGCGCAACCGAGCCCGGGTGGAGATCTCCGGAGACGCGATAGGCCGAATGCAGGCTGCTCGGGAGCGAGTCTCGGCGGCCGCGGGGTCCGGAGCCCCGGTCTACGGCGTGACCACCGGCCTGGGGTCCCGCGTGGTGGACCCCGTCGACGGCGGGTCGGGGGGCGAGTTCTCGTTGCGCACGCTGCGCGGCCGCGCCACTGCGGTGGGTGAGCCCCTGCCGGTGGAGGTGGTGCGGGCGGCGATGGCGGTACGCCTGAACGGCCTCTGCGCCGGCGGCGCCGGAGCTGGAGTGGGGGTGGCCGAGGGCCTGGCCTCGATGCTCAACATGGCCGTTCATCCGATCATTCCCGGCAGTGGCTCGGTGGGCGCGTCCGATCTCTGTCTTCTCGCTCACTTGGGTTTGGCTCTCATCGGTGAGGGACTGGCGGAGCTCGGTGGCGAACGGATGCCGGCCACTCTGGCTCTCGCGCGAGCCGGTCTGGCCCCCGTGGTGCTCGACGGAAAGGACGGCCTGGCCATCTGCTCGAGCTCGGCGGTCACCGCCGGCGCCGCCGCGCTCGCCCTGCTCGATGCGCAGGCCGTGCTGGCCGAGGCGCAGATCTCCGCCGCTCTGTCCATGGAGGCCCTCCGGGCCAACCTGAGCCCGATCGACCCGCGGGTGGTCGCGGCCCGCCCGGCACCCGGGCAGGCGTGGGCCGCCGAGGGGCTGAACAAGCTCTTGGCCGGAGGCGCGCTGACCGAGCCGGGTGCCGCCCGCCGGGTGCAGGATCCGCTCAGCTTCCGCTGTGCCAGCCAGGTGCACGGAGCGCTCCAGTTCGCCCTGGACCAGCTGAGCGTCGCGCTCGCCCCCGAGCTGAACGGAGCGGCCGACAACCCGCTGGTCCTGAGTGACGGGGACATCCTGTCGACCGGGAACTTCCACGTTCCCGCTCTGGCCCTGGCCCTCGATGCGGCGGCGGTCGGGGTCGCCCAGGTGGCCGCGCTCCTGGCTCAGCGCCCGGCCCGTCTGCGTTCTGAGCGGATCAGCGGCCTACCGGCCACTCTGGTCTCGGCTGATCCCACCCGTTCTGGCGTCGGCCCGCTGGGCAAGACCGCCCAGGCACTGGTCCTGGAGATACGCCATGTCGCGGGTCCGCTGGCGATCTTCTCAGCCGTCGGCGCGGACGGGATCGAGGATGACTCGACGGGCGCGACGCAGTCGGCGCTGCGCCTCCGCGATCAGCTCGGGCGGCTGCGACAGCTGGTCGCCATCGAGCTGCTGATCGCCGCTCAGGCGCTGGAGCTCCGCTCGCCCGTCGCGTTGGGCGCGGGCACCGAGGCGGCATATCTCTGTGTCCGGGAGTTGGTCCCGGCCATGGACGAGGACCGCGCGCTCGGCGTGGAGGTGGAGCGCCTGGCCGACGCGGGCCTCGCTGGGGGTGAGCTGCTGGGCCGCGTCCAGGCGGCCTGCCAATGAGCTGATCGGTCTACCCGGTCGGGCAGCATCCGGCCGCCACTCGGTTCTCAGCGCCTGCGGTAGCGTGCGCGCCATGCGATCGGGTCAAGGGGAGGACATGCAGTGCCAAGGCTGGCCCCAGGAGGCGGCGCTGCGCATGCTGCACAACAATCTGCATCCCGATGTGGCCGAGCGCCCTGAGGATCTGGTCGTCTACGGGGGAATCGGCAAGGCGGCGCGCAACTGGTCGAGCTTTCACACGATCGAGCGCGAGCTCCGGCGCCTGGGCGACGGGGAGACGCTGCTCGTGCAGTCCGGCAAGCCCGTGGCCGTGTTCGAGACCCATCCCGACGCGCCTCGGGTCCTGATCGCCAACTCGAATCTGGTTCCCCAATGGGCCACGTGGTCGAAGTTCCGGGAGCTCGACGCCGCCGGACTGATGATGTACGGCCAGATGACCGCCGGATCGTGGATCTACATCGGCAGCCAGGGGATCCTTCAGGGCACCTACGAGACCTTCGCGGCCGCGGCCCGCAAGCACTTTGGCGGCACGCTGGCCGGCCGTCTGGTGGTCACCGCTGGGCTGGGCGGGATGGGGGGCGCCCAGCCGCTGGCTATCACCATGCTCGACGGTGCCGCGCTCTGCATCGAGGTCGACCGCAGTCGGATTGAGCGACGGATCGAGACCGGATACCTGGACGAGCGCGCCGCCGATCTGGACGACGCCCTGACCCGGCTGGACGCGGCCCGTTCAGACCGGCGCGGCCTGTCCATTGGCCTGGCTGGTAACGCCGCCGAGGTGCTGCCCGAACTGGTCCGGCGCGGGGTCCAGGTTGATGTGGTCACCGATCAGACCAGCGCTCACGATCCGCTCAACGGCTACATCCCGGCGGAGATGACTCTGGAGCAGGCCGAGGTGCTGCGCGGGCGAGACCCCGACGAGTACCTGCGGCGGGTGGGGGAGAGTGCGGTAGCGCACGTCGGGGCGATCCGCGCGCTGGCGGCGGCGGGCGCCGACGCCTTCGACTACGGCAACGCGCTGCGCGGCTTGGCCTTCGAGCACGGTGACTCCGAGGCGTTCGCCTATCCGGGCTTCGTCCCGGCTTACATCCGGCCGCTGTTCTGCGAGGGCAAGGGACCTTTTCGTTGGGTCGCCCTGTCCGGCGATCCGGCCGACATTCACGCTACCGACCGAGCCATCCTTGACCTGTTCGGCGAGCAGGAGCACATCGCGCGCTGGATCTCGCTGGCTTCCGAGCGTGTCCAGTTCCAGGGCCTGCCGGCCCGGATCTGCTGGCTGGGCTACGGAGAGCGGGACAAGGCCGGTGTCCGCTTCAACGAGATGGTGGCCACAGGCGAACTGAAGGGACCGATCGTGATCGGCCGCGACCATCTGGACGCGGGCTCGGTGGCCTCCCCCGAACGGGAGACCGAGGCCATGCTCGACGGATCCGACGCGGTCGCCGACTGGCCGCTGCTGAACGCCATGCTCATGACCGCGTGCGGGGCGAGCTGGGTGTCGATTCATCACGGTGGCGGCGTGGGCATGGGCAAATCCATCCACGCCGGCCAGGTGGTGGTCGCCGACGGCACGCCCGCCGCGGGCGAGCGCGTCCGGCGGACGCTGACCGCCGACCCCGGGCTGGGGGTCGTGCGGCACGCGGACGCCGGCTACGAGCAGGCCCGGGAGGCCGCCCAGGAGCACGGCATTCGGATGCCGATGCTGGACCCCGAGCCTGACAGCCGGTGACGGTCTCCTTCCGCGGGGCGGCGCAGGTTCTGCTCCCGCCTCGGCCCGGTCTGGCCTGGTTGCGGGGCGACGATGTGGCGGCGCAGACGCTGTTCGGCGGCGGTCTGAGCGTGGCCGACGACGGGTCGATCAGCGGCTTGGAGGCCGACCCCAGGGCCGACGTGCAGGTCGACGCCTCGGGTTGCGCCGTGGTGCCCGGGTTCGTCGACTGCCACACCCACCTGCCCTTCGCCGGCTGGCGTGAGGCGGAGTACGAGCAGAAGCTGCGCGGCGTTGACTACTCGGAGATTGCTCGCGCGGGTGGGGGAATCGCGGCCTCGGCGCGTGCCTTGCGGGAGACCTCCGACGACGCGGTGCTGGCTCAGTCCCGAGAGCTGGCTGACGAGATGCTCAGCTTCGGAACGACGTGCTTTGAGACCAAGTCCGGCTACGGCCTCTCCCGCGAAGGGGAATTGCGGACGCTGCGGCTGGCTCGCCGGCTCGAGGACACGGTCGCCCAGACCACACTCTCAACCGCCCTCTTGGCGCACGCCGTGCCGGACGGCTACGACACCGCGAGCTGGATGCTCGAGGTCGAGGAGATGATGCCCGAGGTCATCGAGCTGGGCAGCGTGAGCGCGCTGGACATCTTCGTCGAGTCAATCGCCTTCTCCAACGACGATCTCGACACGATGGGGGCACTGGCCGCCGCCTCCAGCCTGTTTCTGCGCGCCCACGTCGAGCAGTTCGGCGGCCTGCGCTCAGTGCCTGTGGCCCTGGCTGCGGGGGCCCGCTCGGTGGACCATCTCTCGACCCTGGCGCCTGAGGACGTGGCGCCGCTGGCCGGGGCTGACTGCGCCGCGGTGCTGCTGCCCGCGGCGGAGTTTCTCGGCGCCGAGCATCGGGCTCCGGGGCGCGCGCTGCTGGACGCCGGGGCGCTTGTCGTGCTGGCGACGGATTTGAACCCCGGGACGGCGCCGGTCTGCTCGCTGCCCCTGGTCATGGGCCTGGGGGCGCGCGTGTACGGGATGAGTGCCCGGGAGACGCTGGCCGCGGTCACCCTGAACGGCGCCTGGGTGCTGGGCATGGAGCGGACGTTGGGCTCCATCGAGGTCGGAAAGCGGGCTGACCTGCTTCTGTTGGACGGACCCGTGGAGCACATCGCCTATCGGCTCGGGCACAACCCGGTGGCGGCCGCGTTCGTGGGCGGTGAGCCGGTCTACGTGCGGGACGCAGAGACGGCGGCGCGGATGGCCCGGGAGACATGACGGCCCCGCGAGACATGACCGCCCCGGGAGACATGGTTCCGAGAACCGCGCGCGTGCCCGCGATGGCCAACGCCCACAGCCATGCCTTTCAGCTGGACCTGCGGGGCAAGGGAGAGCGGCCGGTCGCGGGCGAGGACTTTTGGAGCTGGCGGTCCGCGATGTACCGGCTGGCCATGTCCCACGACGTGGATTCCATGGCCGCTGTGGGCCGACGTGCCTATGGGGCCATGGCGGCGGCGGGATACGGAGCCGTGGGCGAGTTCCACTACGTCGTTCACCAACCCGACGGGACGCCCTATGACCCGCCCAACGCCATGGCCATGGCCCTGGCCGAGGCGGCGGTGTCGGCGGGGCTCGAGATCGTGCTGCTCCCCGCCGCCTACGCGCGGGGCGGGTACGGGCTGTCCCTGTCGGAAGGCCAGGCGCGCTTCGTGGACCCCTCGGTGGACGTGTTCCTGGAGCGAGTCGACGCGTTGCGCTCCTGGGCGGCCGATCGTCCCGGCGTTTCGGTCGGGGTGGCGGTGCACAGCGTGCGTGCGGCACCCTCCGGCTGGATCTCCGCGGTGGGCGAGTACGCCTCCCGATTCGGCCTGGTCCGCCACGTGCACGCCTGCGAGCAGGTGCGCGAGCTGGAGGAATGCCAAGCCGAGTACGGCTGCTCGCCGGTCGAGCTCCTGGCCGAGTGCGGGTACCTGGGGCCGTTGACCAGCGTCGTGCACGCGATCCACGTCAGTGAGCGCGACGTGGATCTGCTGGCCGAGTCGGGCTCGATCGTCGTCACCTGCCCGACCACGGAGGGGAATCTCGGCGATGGGCTCTTCCCGGGCCTGCGCTACCGCGATGCCGGGGTGCGGATCGCCGTCGGGACCGATTCGCAGGTCCGGATCGACCCGTTCGAGGAGGTGCGCGAGCTGGAGACCCTGGCGCGTCGGGAGGGCCAGACGCGAGAGGCTTTATCGGCTGGCGCTGGAGGGGACCTGTGGAGCGCGGTGGCCCGGGCCGGCCGGGAGAGCCTGGGCCTGGCGGCGGACGGGGGAGAGGGGATCGAGATCGATCTCGATCATCCCGACCTGGCCGGGGTGGCGGTGGAGGATCTGCCGTTGGCGCTGGCCACCTGTGCCTCGGCGGGCGTTGTCGTCGGGCCCCGCGGGCGACGCGACTGAAGGACGGCATGAAGGCGCGCGGCCTCCTGATCTGGCTGACCGTGGAAGCGCTCCCAGGTCAGGCGGTAGGTCAGATGTCCGGCCGCGCTGGTGGCGGCGTCGCGCTCCCGGTCGCGCTCAAAGGCCTCACGGCTCCGGTGGTAGCCCCAGCTATCGAGCTCGACGATGACCCGTTCGGCGGCGAACAGGATGTCGACCTCAAACCCGGCCACGTGGACGTTGAACTGCGGGGTGGGGAGGCCGTGCTCGCGGGCCCAGATGAGGAACTCGTCCTCGAAGCCAGAGCGTGGGGTTCTTGGGGTCTAGGATGAATGGCGTGAGGAGGGGAGTGCCGGGGTGGCCTGGATTGCGCTCGAGGAGGTCTTTGAGGGCATCGATGTGGAGATAGCCGCGGGCCCGGGCTTCGTTGACGGCGCGGCTTCGGGCCCTGGCCGTGAGGCGCTTGGCAATATCGAGGACGGTGCGCGCCGGCGTAGTGGTGCGGATGCCCTGGTGGCGGCGGATATCTTGCTCGGTCAGGGATCTGCTGGTGTGGATCTGGACATTGCTGGGCCGGCGGTCGCCCTGGGTCAGGAGATCTCCGGTACTTCGGGCCAGCCTTTGGCCAGCCCCCACAGAGCGGCCGCCGAGGAGTGGGAGAGGGCGGCATGGGGTCCACCGGCGAGCACGGCGGCGGCCGAGACGGCGATCCGGTCGGTGCGCGGGTAAGTGACCCAGTAGACGCCGCGATGGGCCGCAACCAGCGCCCCACGCCTCAGTTGGCTGTCGATTGCCTTCACCGCCACCCCCAGCCCGAGGAGCTGGGCGCGAGTAATCAGCCCGTACTGCCTCGAGGCGAGCCGGGTGATTGGATGTTTCCCGCCAGGTAGGCG